>JAUIAB010000026.1 GCA_030425505.1 Bacteroidia bacterium
AGGGGCGTTTATTTATTGTAGAAAATGTAGATAGCGATACTCCAAGAATAGTAGTTATTGAAAAGGAAGAGTTTATTGAAGAAACAAACCTTTTAGAGTATCAAGAAGAGTTATTTCTAGACAGTAGAAAAGAAATCAATTCTATAGCAGTAGACCCTTATGACTCAAGAAGAATTTTTGTCCTATTTGAAGGGAATCATAACGTTCCAAAGCTATACTATTCAAATGATGGAGGAGATCGGTGGTTAAATGTGGAAGGTAATTTAGAGGGTATAGACTTATTAATAAATCATGTTTCTATTCAGCGCTTAGATAATAGGAGAGATTACTCAAAAATCTTCCTTGGTACTGGGATGGGTTTATTTTCTACAAAAGACATTAGGTTAACAACTGGGGAAAAGCTAAAACCATCCAATATTCAGTGGGAGCGAGAAGCATTGGAGAGCATAGGCATCGCAAATATAACCATGGTGCAGTGTAGAACAACGGATGGTATGGTTGCAGTATCTACGTATGGCAAGGGTTTGTTTTCTTTTTCAAGTGAATCATATGTAAAAGACCTAGGTAATATGAGCATAACCTTAGAAGAAGGAGAAAGAGAAATAGATCTTTCTGGATTTAACTTTGATATAGAGGGAGAAGAATTGAGTTATTCAATAGTAGAAAGCTCAGATGAAAGTGTGGTTTCTTATGAATTAGAGGGTAATACATTAAATATAGAAGCAGGTTTGGAAGGAGTTACGTACTTAACAATCGAAGCTAATAATGGAGAATTAAGATCTAGAGGAAAGTTAAAATTAGATATTATAGAAGAAGGGGAGAATTTATTATATGATCAAAGCTTTGAAATAGCAGAAGGTTCAGGATCATCTAGCTTTATTAAGAGAGACTTTAATAGAAATATTGATAGGTATGGTATAGAAATGTTGGATGATTTTGAAATAGAAGAAGGCAGCTCATGGTTAGTAGAGAAGTTCCATGTAGAAGGTAAGATACGACAGCCATTTAGAGGAGGAGAGCCAGTAGGTGTTCGACTTAAATTATATAGAGAAGAAGGTGGAGAGAAGCACAGAGTATTGATGCGATACTATGATTTAGAGAGAGATACAAGAATAGAGGTTTTGCCGTATGAGTCTAGTCACAGATATAGCTTCAAGATGCACTTGGGAGAACAAACTAGATTAGGAGAAGGAAGATACTGGTTGAGTGTTACAGCAGTATTTAGAGAAGAAGATCAGGATGCTTTGCCTTGGCTATGGAGAAATGAGTTGGCTGGAGGTAATGCAGTAGAACATAGGATGGACAGTCGAAATGGTCAGGATAGGATTACTAATACGAATAGGAAATTATGGTTTAGGGTATTAGGAGAGATAGAGAACGAGTGGAGGTATGGTGCACCTAGAAATATAGTGGCAGAAAAAGACCAGGAAGAAGAAGGAGTCTGGTTATCATGGGATTTAGTTAGAGCTAATGATGTTAATTCACCAAAGGAAATCTTAATAGAGCAAAGTAGAAATGGCAACGATTATACCCCAGTAATAACACTTCCATATGGATCGACAAGTTATTATGATGACCATAATATTGATGATGGGTTATATCAATACAGGTTGAAGATACTACAAGCAGGTCGTCGAGCATCCAGCTATGCAGAATCTAATGAAATACTAATAGGAAGGGGAGTTAAAGAGCCAAGGGACTTAAGGGTTTTAGCCATAAGCAGTGAAACGGCACTTTTAACTTGGGAAGGAGATGATATTAATAACCCCAGATATAGCAGAGCAGATGAGCTCATACTAATGAGGAGATATATATCAGGGTTTAGTTATACATCTCCATTCGAAGAAGTAGCTTCAATAAATAGTAACGCATGGGTTTATGCGGATCAGCTTCCTTACAGTGGTGTGGAATACCAGTATAAATTAATAGCGAGAAACCGGTTTGGAGAAGCAGAAAGTGATATTAGTGATCCAGCATATGCTGAGTTTAATGAAGAGTTTCAGAACTTATCAGCAGTTGCAATCGAAAATAGCATTACAGTAAGTTGGGAAATGCCTTCTCATGGTGTAAACTTATTCAAGGTATGGAGAGAAGAAGAGGGGGAAGAGCCTGTTGTAGTTGCTGAAATACAACCATGGGATGTGGAAAACCTAGAGGAAATAGGATTTGAAAGCAGTTTTTTGGTTGAAGATGATAGGATAATGAACTTTATTTCTTTAGGAGATATAATAAGCAACGACGCAATAGTCTATTTTAGAATAGAAGTTTTTCCAACAAGCGATGAATCCTTTTTTAGCGAAAGAGTATTGGCAATACCGCTAATTAGTTTACCAGACTGGAACTTAGATATAATACCTTTTGGTTTTAGAACATCAAATGTAGACATAAGTGAGAAGCTAAAGGTTTATCCCAATCCTTTTAACGGGAACGAGTTTTATATAGATTTTGATAAAAGTGATGGGCTTAAAGCAGAAATACGAATAAAAGACTTACTTGGGCAAGAGGTTTATAAAGAACAGCTCTTTGATACAGGAACAACAGCAGTAAAACTTAATAAAAAGCTAAAACTAGGAGTTTACTGGATAACCATAAAAGAGGGTCATCAAACGTATTCTAAAAAAATTATTGTAAAATAATAAGCATCTATATTAGAAATCTATTGTGAAGGGAGTAAACAAATGCTCCCTTTATTTATTAAAAGGTATGAAAATAAACCTGCCTGTTTCTATAATAGGATTAAAGAGAGTAATCAAAGTGCTATCACTTTCACTACTATAGTATAGATCTGCAATAGAAGCAGGAGTATCTGATTTCTCAACAAAATGAACACCTTTTACAGGAACAACAAACCATTTCTCTCCAAGAACAATGCTACTTTTTATGGCGTACTTATTATAAATATGAAACATTTCAGTTACATCTTCTAGAGAATACAGTTGATTTGGATCTCTAAAAAGTCCATAGACCCTAAAGTGCTCACTATCAAACGAATCGAAAAAATTTTCAGAAACACTTTGTATAGCCAAGTTTTTGCTGCCTTCATAGTCATTTATTTCTGCTTCAAGCTCTTCTATTTTCTCTTTTAAAGAAGAGTTGGCATTTGCAAACTCAGATTTAGACTTTAAAAACAAAGCCGCAATAAATAGGCAAAAAAGCAAAGCTGCAATTCCACTTATTAATGGGCTGTATTTAACCCAAAAACTATTTTTAGAGATAGTAGATTTAAGATTAAAAGTGCTTAAGTTTTTTTTAGCTAAAACTTTTTGCTGAATTACTACAAAAGGAGACTCAGAAGACTTATTTCTAAAATTATATAAGTTAAAAAGAGCCTCAGCTTTACTTTGTGCTGGCAAACTATCTTCACAAAGAATTTGGTAGAATTCTTCTTTCGAAAGAACATTATCAACATCTTTTTTACAGATAACTAATTCATCTCCTGCTTCAAGCTCGATTAATGCTACTTCAGCTTCTTCTTCAAGTTGGGAGCAAATAGCTTCTGGAGATATTCTTTCAGATGGCTTTGTAACTATATTTAGCTGCTCCCCTCTTTTTAGAAAGAGAACAAAGTCACCAAAACTCAAATAAAAAAGTGATTTTTTTTTGAGAATCCCTACAAACTGAGAAGCTTCAATACGCTTAAGCTTTCCTTCATTAAAAGCATTTCTATTAGCCTGGAGAAGAGCATTTTTGAGTTCTTCTTTATAACTATCCTTAAATGAGAAATTTTTACAATAATCAATAAACCCATTTGCTATAAAAGAGCCAGAGGCATCAATATCTTCTTCATAATCAATTAATGCTATAGCATATCCATTAAAATTGAGATTGATAGCAATACCTTTTTCATTATTTGTATTAGCCTTTTTTCCAATGCACTGTTTATATACCATGGAATAAATATATAAAATTCAGCATATCAATATTGTAGAACACTACAGTGGTTTTTCAAAATACCATCTGAAACTGCTAAGTTCAAATACAAATATTGTCGCTCCAACCAATTATTTTTGTAAAACAAAGATATTAATCTTGAAAAGATGGAGAAGAATAGTAAACACTCAATACTATTATATTATTGTTACACTAAAATAGAAAACCCAGAAGAGTTTAGAGAAGAGCATCATAAGCTATGCCTTTCCTTAGACCTACGAGGTAGAATAATAATAGCAAAAGAAGGGTTGAATGGTACGATCTCAGGTTTAACAGAGAATTGTGAGAAGTATATGCAAACAGTTGAAGGAGACTCTCGTTTCAAAAAAATAGACTTTAAAGTTGAGCCTTACCACAGCCATGCTTTCCAAAAGCTAAACGTCAGACTAAAAGATGAAATAGTACATTCCAGTTTGAAGGATATTAACCCAAATGAAGAAACTGGGAAGCACCTTTCGCCTAAAGAGTTTAAAAAAATTAAAGATCAGGAAGATGTAGTACTTTTAGATGTTAGATCCAACTATGAGCACGAGCTAGGAAAATTCAAGAACGCGTTAACGCTAGACATAGAAAACTTTAGAGAATTCCCAGAAAAAGTAGAAGAACTAGAAAAGCTGAAAGACAAAAAAGTAGTTACCTATTGTACTGGAGGTATAAAATGCGAGAAAGCAAGTGCATATCTTCTCAAAAAAGGATTCAAAGATGTTTACCAACTACATGGGGGCATTATCAAATATGGAATAGAAGAAGGGGGAGAAGACTTTGAAGGAAAATGCTACGTATTTGATAATAGAATTGCGGCAGACATAAACAAAGTAAACCCCTCCGTAAAAAGCCAGTGCTACGTTTGTGGAACTGCATCTGACCATATGGTAAACTGTGCTAATTCACTTTGCAACAGACACGTCCCAATTTGTGAAAAATGTATGGTAAAAATGGAAGGTTGTTGCTCAGAAGATTGCACAAAATCACCAGAAAAACGCCCTTATAATATGGAAGGGTATTATCCCAAAAAAATGAATGGCTACAACCCTTACAAGTGTTCAAAAAGAAAAAAGGGAGAAGAAGGAACAACAGGTAAAACCAAATAAAATATAATAGTACACCCTTACGCAAAGCTCTTCCGGCGGGTCGAGCCTGCCAACCCTACAAAATCCGCTTCGGTCTCGCCCTGCGCCTATCAGCCAAGGGTGCTGATCATGCAAAAGCATGATATAATAGTAGAAAACAAACCTTATCTAACAGGTTTACAAAATTAATAATCATACTTAGGCCACAGCCTCTTTAATCTACTCTTAATCTCATTCTCCCTTTGGTTTTCAGAGGGCTCATACAACTTTGAGCCTTTAATTTCATCTGGTAAATACTCCTGATCAGAAAAGCTACCTACAGCATCATGAGGATAAATATAACCTTTGCCATAGCCCAATTGCTTCATCAGTTTTGTTGGGCTATTTCTCAAATGCATAGGCACTTTTAGATTACCTGTCTTTTTTACTAACTCTTTAGCTTTTAAAAGAGCCATATAGGTAGCATTGCTCTTTGGAGAAGAAGCCAAATAAGCAGCAGTATGCGATAAAATAATTTCTGCTTCAGGGTAACCAATAAAATTTACAGCATGAAAACAATTTGTAGCAATTACCAAAGCAGTAGGGTTAGCATTGCCAATATCCTCAGAGGCAAGGATCAGCATCCTTCTGGCAATAAACTTAGGCTCTTCGCCTCCTTCAAGCATCCTGGCAAGCCAATAAATAGCTGCATTTGGGTCACTTCCTCTTAGAGACTTAATAAATGCAGAAATAATATCATAATGTTGCTCTCCACTTTTATCATACAAAGCTGCTTTTTTTTGAGCAACCTTTTGCACCAGGTCATCTGCAATCACTACTTCCTTTTCATTTCCTTGAGCTACAACAAGCTCTAAGAGGTTAAGTATCTTTCTTGCATCGCCATCCGAAAACTTCAACAATGCTTCGTAAGACTCAATTTTAATTTCCTTTTTCTGCAAAAACTCATCTTTTTCAATAGCGCTATCAACCAAAGCAATTAACTCTTCTTTTGACAAAGAATACAAAGTATATACCTGGCATCGAGATAAAATAGCAGAGTTAACCTCAAAAGAAGGGTTTTCAGTCGTAGCTCCTATAAGAGTAATGATCCCTTTTTCAATTGCTCCTAGAAGGGCATCTTGCTGCGACTTATTAAATCGGTGAATCTCATCAATGAAAAGGATAGTACCTTTACTATAAAGAGCTTTTTGAATAACCTCTCTCACTTCTTTAACACCAGCACTAATGGCGCTGAGCGAAAAAAAAGGTTTTTGAAGGTGACTTGCTATTAAGCTAGCAAGAGTTGTTTTTCCTACACCAGGAGGTCCCCAAAAAATAACAGACGGAATACTGCCGGCATCTATACTCTTTTTGATAACAGCATTATCACCTACCAAGTGCTTTTGGCCTATAAAATCACCAATGTTTTTTGGACGAACTCTTTCTGCTAATGGAATCATTTTCACATAAAATTACCAGTTTCAACTATTGCCTTTAAAGGCAAAGTAAAGGTAAATTAGAAAAGAGGAGTAATAAAAAATCATGTGTATAACATTATTTTTTATTACCTTTAGCAACATTTTTACAGCTATTCATTGTTATTTTTGAAACTAAATACTTACTAGCTAGGTTTAGATAGTATAAACAAACTGCAGCATTATGTTATATAAGTTAAAACTCAAAAATTCTGACCAACATGTTTTAGTGTCGGATGATGCATATAATTACATTGAAAAAAATGCGTATCTAAAATCTTTGGATTTTCTTAACAATCTAAGAATGCATTCAAGTGGATATGTGTTTTTTCAAAAAAACTTTCCGCAAAAAAATGGATACAAAAACGTCACAATCTATTTACATAAATTGATAGCGGAAAAATTTGTTCCACAGCATGAGTCAGAAAAAAGATTATTCGTAAGAATTAAAAACTCCAATCCATTAGATTGTCGTACGAAGAATTTAGAATGGGCTACAATGTCTGAGCTTAGAAGAAATCAGAAAAACCACAATAACAAAACAGGCTATAGGGGAGTTGTTCAGGTAGGTAAAACCTCGTATAGAGCAGTGTTATATACAAGCGATCGAAGATTTGATTTAGGGGTTTACGATAGTGCAAAAGAAGCTGCTGAAGCATATAATGAAAAATCCAAAGAGCTTTTTGGTACTACCAAAAGCTTGAATAAATTAGAAGAGGAGGAGAAAAGAGATGCTCCTACTTCATAAATAGAGCAACTAACTTATAACATAATTATTCTTGTAGAAGCCACTTAATTTTGAGTGGCTTTTTTATTGTGTAGTGGCTGACCCAAAAAGCTCCTACTATAATATATTCTATAAATACCAGGGTTAAGTTCTCGTTATAAAAATCACTTTTGTAAGCGTTATAAGAAAGAAAAACCAATACACTCCAGATAATAGAATACATATTCTTTGATAGGCATGCAACCATTACTAATGTAGAAATATACCATGGGTGAACAGTTGTAGAGAAAAGAAAATAGATGAAAATAATTATTGAGAGCCTTTCAAAAAAGGAAGACCAACCTCTTAACTTTTTAATAGAAAAAATAAGAATTAACAAGGCAGCACTTGAAGATAAAACAGGTCCTAAAGTCTTTATTGTATTGTATCCTAAAGACAATTCACCAAACCATCTAAACAGATAGTAGAGGCTGGCGTTAAACTCAAAAGTTTGAAAATAAAGCTGAAGACTAGAAAGTAAGTTCTTCAGTTTGACGATAGGTAAGAAAAATGGCAGACAAATAGCTAGAGTACAAAATAGAGTCACTGCTGAAAAATGAGTAAACTTTTTTAAACCAATTTTACGAAGTACTAAGGGGAGAAAAAAAAGAGGTAAAAACTTAATGCAAATAGCTAAAGACCAGAAAATTGCAGAAATAGAAACTCTTTCTTTTATCAAAAAATAAAAGGCAATAGATAAAAAACATATCATAAAAACCTCAGTATGTAAATTCCCGCTTAACTCAATTATTATCAATGGATTAAGCCAGTATAATAAGGTTCTTTTTTGATTGATTCTCAGTAATCTTAAAGTCTTTTGAAGAAAGAAAAGAGTGATTAGCTCAGCGGTAAAAACAAAACTTCTAAGACATAAAATGTTAATAAAAACAGAATCAGATGCAGATGCGGATAGCCAAAAAATTAGCTGAGATATAGGAGGATATACAGAAAAATAATCAGGAGAGTTGAGCTTAGGAAAAACTTCAGAAAAAAAGGAAGAAATTTCAATGGAGTTACCCAAAAAGCTTTTGGGAGTATAAAGAAATGGGCTTAGCCCTTCATTTAATAAATGACCATCCCATAAATAGCGAAAATAATCGTCAGAGAGAGATGGAAGAGAGAATAAAAAAATACATCTAAAAAGAACTCCTAAGAGTACAAGCTGAGGAAGTGAAGTTTCTTTAGTTTTTTGTGATAAGAGAGAAAAATATCCTAAAAAGGTAATTAAGACAATAAAAAGTAACTCGCTAAAATTAGATCTATCAAAAAAATAAGCTATGTAGAAGTAAGCAATAGTGCTAATTAAAATAACGAGATAATTGTAATTCCTTCTTAGGAACAACATACCTGTTAAAAGCTATTTTTCCACATCATAGATTCCACAGGTTTTATAGTTCGCTCATTGTACTTGGCATTTTTCTTTTTGTTGTAATAGTTTTTAATGCTACCCTCTGTTTTAAAATAGATTAATTGCCCAATAGGCATGCCTGGGTAAACTCGTACTTTTTGGCTTACCGAAATTTCCAAAGTCCACGTATTGCAAAAGCCTACATCACCTTTGCCAGCAGTTGCATGTATGTCAATACCTAATCTACCAACACTTGACTTTCCTTCCAAAAATGGAACATGATCTAATGTTTCTGTATACTCCTCTGTAACACCAAGGTAGAGCTGATTAGGTTCCAAAACATAACCATCAGAAGGGATTTCAAAAACATCAATTGGGTTATGTTTTTTCGCATCTAATATTTCATCAACATATGTGGCTAAAAACTTTCCCAGATGCACATCATACGAATTCGTGCCAAGATTTTTTACATCATATGGTTGAATTAGAATAGTGCCTTTTTCGATTTCCTGTAGGATTTGTTGGTCGGTCAGAATCATACGTAAACAACTTCTTGCTTTTGAACAGCCAAATATAGATCAAAATTTACAATCAATGTCTTGCTAAACTACGAGGCATTAAAAAAGGTGATTTGCTGAAGCAAAACAGCTGATCTCCTTTTAAGTCTTGAGCTTCTATTAGCAAAGCTCCATCTCCTATTTTTGGGGCAGTTAAACCATTTTTGAAAAACACATTTTTGCTCTTAAAAATGCGTGCCTCATCCCAAAGACCAGCATCAATTAAAGACTGTAACAGCACTGCTCCTCCTTCTACAATAATAGACTGGATGTTGAGCTGCCTAAGCCTTTCAAAAGCTTTTTTTAGGAAATATATTTTTTCTTCTTTGATTTTGACATAAAGCATATTGGGCTCTGCTGCTAAGTCTTCTTTAACTCGGTTTATAACAATAGTTTTTTGAGATTGATCAAAAACTTTTAGAGAGCCAGGCAGGCGTAAGTTCTGATCCAAGACTATCCTTGTAGGTTGCCTTGAGAAGCTCCAGTTTCTAATATTAAGGGAGGGGTCATCGTTCAATGCCGTATTGGTTCCCACCATAATTGCATCTTCTTCAGCTCTCCATTTATGCACTAACTTCCTTGAGAATACATCACTGATCCATGTTCTTTTTAAATCGTTAGGTGCAATAAACCCATCGGCAGTTTCAGCCCATTTCAAGATGATATAAGGTCTTGAATTATTGAAAAAAGTAAAAAAACGCTTATTTAGAGAAATAGATTTCTCTTCTTCAACACCAAAAACGACCTTTATTCCTGCCTCTTTCAGTTTCTGAATTCCCTTGCCTGCAACAAGCGGATTTGGGTCTTTAGAAGCAATTACTACTCGCTTTACTTTACTACCAATTAATAAATTGGCACAAGGAGGGGTTTTGCCAAAGTGAGAGCAAGGTTCTAGCGATACGTATACGGTTGCACCTTTTAGTAATGATTTATCTTTTACAGATTGGATTGCATTAACCTCGGCATGAGCGTCTCCATATTTCTGATGATACCCTTCTCCAATAATATGATCATTATTGGCAATAATGCACCCAACCATTGGGTTAGGACTGACTTTGCCTAAACCTAGTTGAGCTAGTTCAATGGCTCTATTTATGAATACCCTATCTTTCAATTAGTAGTTTTTTACCTAGCTAAGGTATTGTGTATTTGTAAAAAATAATGCTTTTATAGCTTCTGGTTTTGGTGGAGTTTATGTTTGCTTTAAAAAAGAGCTAGGGGAATCAACGCTCATTTTTCTTTTGCTTGATACAGTTTTTAAAATAATTGCAACTCCTACAAAAACCTTATTTGCTAAAACATTTTATCAAAAGGTTTATTATTATTAATCATCATCATCATCATCAATTTTTTTATTGCTATGCAAAGGAACAATATTTCCACTTCGTATTTCTGTATGACGTATTTCACCACCTGTTGTTCCAGTTTGTTTTCCGTAAAATAAGACAATCAATGCAAATACTAAACTTATGATACTTAAAATAGTTGAAAAGAATTTTTTTTTGAAGCTTGCCCATAAACATAATAATGAAAACCCACCTAGAATATAGGAGAGTATAGCAAATGTTTCAGCCGATTCTTCATGCGTTTCAATATACTTTTCATTTGTGGTACTAATTTTTTCTACTACTTCTTCTGCTCCTTCACCTGTTGCCATAGCTACAATGGAAGCCACTCCAGCTAATAGAAAAATCATGTAAGCTGTTCTCTTTATAGCTTCAGACTTTGAAATCAGTCCTGTAATTAGGACAATTACACCCACAATGGGAAAAATGATAGGTAAATGGTTTACCACTAAATGCCAATGTGCTTCGTTCATATCAATATATTTAAAAATTAAACATTTACTCCAAAAAGATACCCAACTAAGGCGGAAAGTACCATTGCTATGGTACCCCAAACTGTAATTCGGATTACAGCTTTTGAGATACTAGAACCACCTGTTTTTGCAGAGGTAGTACCCAAAATAATCAGAAAAAAAATAGTAAACCCATAAAGCCAGTATTCCAATTCTTTGGTTGGTGCAAAAAGGGTAACTGAAAGTGGTAAAATACTTCCAGCTGAAAATGCTGCGCCTGAAGCCAATGCTGCTTGCATTGGGTTTGCTTTACTGATTTCATTAATTCCCAATTCGTCACGGATATGAGCTCCTAATGCATCTTTTTTAGTCAACTCAAGAGCTACCTGCATTGCAGTTTCTTTTTTCAACCCGCGTTTCTCATAAATTTGAGCTAAAATAGTTAGTTCTTCATTTGGCATTTCTTTTAGCTCTTTTCTTTCTCTTTCAATATCTGCTTTCTCTGTATCCGTTTGAGTGCTAACCGATACGTATTCACCTGCAGCCATAGATAAAGCTCCAGCCACCAGCCCCGCAACAGTTGCTAAAATAATTGGTTCTCTTGTTGAGCTTGCTGCAGCAACTCCTATGGCAAGACTGGAAATAGAAATTATTCCATCATTTGCCCCTAAAACAGCAGCTCTCAGCCAATTACTCCGATGGATGTAATGAACATCCAAATAGTTGTCAATTGTTACGTTTTTCATTTTGCTCTCTATCTATTCAATTTATGCTCAAGTTAGTTTAGGAATAGCATATTTTCTATGCAAAAAACTTAAACTGTATCTTTTTAGAATACTTGGTTTTTCATAATTTATCTCCATGCATTAAAAAGCTTTTAAAAGGGCTTTATCTTAGAGTAGTTTATCGTTGTTTATTTTTCGCAGTACAAATTTTACCATGCTCGTACAATACCTTTTTCTGATAGTTCTTTTAGTTTTTCCTTGTTTCTGCTTAGGGTAAGTCTTGTATAAAGAGCGGAATCATATTGTCTTTGTAACTCCCTGACGCTCCAATTGTTTTTATCAGACTCAATTTCATAAAACGAACGCTCATTTTCGTCATCAATCCGCATTAGAGTTAAGTAGTGCGACCAACTCAATTTGAAATCTGCAAGCAATACCTGAGATTGGTCAGGCTGTGTCTGTCGTTTTTGCTTCGAATCGTCAGACAGCGTCTGACCTTTTGAGTAGGAAAGAAAGAATTGACGCATTTGCTTGAGATTTGTAGAAGAAAAACCCTTTCCAAACTCCTTTGTTAAGGTCTTGGATAGTTCATTTATCAATTCCTTGCCGTACTCAGCTCGGTCTTTTCCATTTTGCTGTTCTTCGACTATCATTCTCCCAATTTCATAATAGGTGATAACCATGGTATGATTTACAGCCTGAACTACTTTTTGACGAGCCTTTTTAAGAAGCTCAACAATCTTCAAATGAAAGTCTTTATCTAAAATTTCGTTTGCCATTGCTTCAGTATATCTCTCATAAAATGCTTTGTGCTCTCCTTTATCAAGTCATGGATTAAATCAGGCTCTCTATTTCGTCTCTATTGTTGCCTTTGAAAGGGTTGTCTGGAGGAATTGCAATTCTGTCATTTGCAGCTGCCCTTGCCTGACCCCAAATTCCAGCTAAACTTTCAACTACTTTGTTAATCAGTTTGTATTCAGCCATTTTTTCTTTTTTCTGCTTTTAGCTTTTCTAAGTTTTTGTCAAAGTCGAAATCCTCAACTAGTGGGCTATTCAGTCCTTCTTGAATAGCATTTTTTTACTTTCTTCATTTTCTAGAAGGCGAAGCCCTGCTCTGATTACTTCGCTGACATTCTTATATCTGCCAGCAGAAATTTGTGTGTGTATGAATTGCTCAAAATAACTTCCTAGCGATATAGAGGTATTTTCACTCATTGTCACATAGTTTTATTAATATACCAATAATTGGTAAAATGCTTAAATTTCAAGTTGCTTGTATGTTTTTTCATAGCATCCTTTTGTCTTTTGCACTTATGCTTGCCGCATTATCTTTTCCATCTTCTTGCCTTTTGCTAATTCGTCTACTAACTTATCTAAATATCTTACTTGCTTTGTTAAGGGAGTTTCTATTTCTTCTATCCTATAGCCACAAATCACCCCAGTAATTAAATGAACATTGGAGTTCAGTTTTGCTTGCCTAAAGAATGTTGTAAAAGTCACTTTTTCATCAATCAGCACTTGCAGTTTTTTATTATCAAAGCCTGTTAGCCATTCTATTACTTGGTGCAATTCTTCTTTCGTCCGACCCTTCTTCTCAATTTTTGTAATATAATGAGGGTATACAGATGCAAATGTCATTTTTGCTATTCGTTCATCGTGTTTAGGTGTGGTACTCATACTTTATTAAGCTACATTGATTTGATTGTTCAGCATTTGAATGTTGAAGTTTACTTTAGCTTCTAATGCAGTAAATACCTTCAACATAGTTTCAAGGGTTATGTTTCCTGTGTTGTTTTCCAATCTTGAAATTTGAGCCTTCTTTACACCTATTAGTTTGCCGAGTTGTTCTTGAGTTAAATTTCTCTCTTTGCGTGCTTGTTGAATTAGGTCTCCGATAATTTCAAGCTTCAACTCAAACTCATATTGATCTCTTTCAGGAGTTCCTTTTACTCCAATCAATTCATCTTTTGCTCGATCTAAACTATATCTTTTCATGACTATTTGTTATTGAAGTATTCTTGTCTTATTTGTTCCGCTTTATGGATTTCTTTCTTATTAACCTTACTTGTTTTCTTAACCATTCCGTGAGTTGCAATAACAAGTGTGTTTGTATTGTCTATTTTATCCCAGAAAGCAAGTAGCCTATACTGCTTACCAGCATAAAATGTTCTGAATTCCCATATTTCACCATCAAGTTTCTTGAACAGTTTTGGATCAATGTGGTATTTCGCACGATCCATATTTTGTAAAATCTTAGCCCGATGTTTTAAATCAAGCTTTCTGAGGAATTCGAGAGCTTCTTATAGTAAGTCAACTTGTATGAGTTGTGATAGATTATGTAGTAGCTTCCTGTCAAGCCGGTGTTTAGTTTGAGCAGACTATAAGCTTTGACGTTTACTACATCGCCTGACATTACATACATAAGGCATCAACACGTCATTTATTTTTATTCTTGTACATCCCAAGTTTTTCTTACATATATATTTAAATACTCTTGTCCTAAGTTAGAGTCAAAATTATCTTTAATAATACCGTCTAGTTTTTCCTTTACAAATCTATTACTGTGAATTTTTCTATAGAAATATCTTGTAGTATACTCTCCAATCCATTCAGTTTCAAAAAGGTCATAATTGAAATTATCCATATCAATTAACCAAGAATAATAAGAACCCAAGGCTTTGAAAGGTAGAAATTTTTCTATTGTCGTGTCAATATTAAATTTAAAGCATAAGTTTAGAATAGCGTTTACCTGATCAAACCGGGTATCATTTATACCCGAAAAAAAACTCCTAAATGATAGTTGATTACTTTTAGGTAAAGATGTTTCTATTGCTTTACTTAACATATCATTGTCAAGAGGTATTAATTCAAATAATGTCGCTTGGTAAAACAGATCAAATGAGAAATTTTCTTGAAGTTTTCTTTTTATCATATTTACTAATTCTTTTTTGAAATCTGAATTTTCAATCATAAAATATAGTGGTATAATGATTGTGTTAAGGTGTATCTCTTTACAAAGTGAACATTCCTCAAAAGCTATATTCTTGATTGTTTTAAATTGTTGTGTTGTTATGATTATTTGAGTTGCCTTCTTTTTTATGGTTTGTAATAATGAATTATAGAAACGCGAGTTATGAAATACTTGTTTATTTATTCCTAAATCAAAAAGTCTATAAATTAGCTTTTGATCTAGATATTCTCCGCAGCGATATAGATACGTATTAATATACTCAAAACTGTGACGATGAATATATGTCTCACTTTCCAAGTGACTAACTAGTTGCTTAGAAAATGAATAAATAAGCGTCTTGTCAAAATCACAAATGGAGACTAATATTATTAGGTTTTTAAAAATATTGTCATAATAATCCCAGAACCTGTCATTTTTATTCTCGCAGTTTTCAGAAAGAGATTCTTTGAGATTTTTATTACTAAAAAAATTATTTACTAAATCTTCAAATGAGGACTCATTTGAAGATGTTTTCTCATAATGAATCTTTTTTAGTTTATATCTAATATAATATTTGTTTATTGTATCAGAGTTTCCGTATTGTATTATCTTTGAGATTAACCAGTCATCAAAACTCTTAAGCCTACTTCGATGAGAGGGTTTAGTTGCATGTGATGCAAAAATGCCTTCAATAAAGATTGAAAAAACATCTTGAAACTGCTTAAATTGATCATACACGATAAGGTTTCTAACTAGAAATGCTTCTAGTTTTGCAAATTCATTTATTAGAACCCATACATTGCTATTTAAACTCCACCCGCCACTTAATGAGCTATAATATTGATCAATTAATTTACTTGATATTTCTTGTATTTTAGCACTTGCCTCGTTGTAAAAAGTATTTTCTCTTAGATATTTAATTAATTTTTTATTTTCTTTAGATGACAGATTTATTTCTTCATATTCTAAATCAATTGCTTTTAATTCTTTAATTAACTTATCTTTCGAGTTTTTTGCATAGAAATTATTATTAACAAAAATAGAAAGCTTAGATAAATTGAATAAACCTATAAAATATGAAATATTTAGATGTTCCTTTTTATATTTAGCTAATGCACTCTTTTGTTTTTCAATGGCAAATAGATAATTCCCAATTTGATAATTCAAATAACTACTTTCTTGTAAGTCTTCTTTACTGTTTGTATAGGTGTTTAGATTTTCAAAACATTCCGTAAATTTAAATTTCTGAAAACAGCACTTAGGACATCTACATATTTTTTTTTCTGAATATTTAATTGGCAAATATTCTCTTGATTTATTGCTAGAGATATTAAATATTAAATTACCTGAAAAACCTAATAAAACAGCTTTTATTTTAGCTTTATAATTTTCTACTTTATTGTAAAACTTCGCGTTATTAATACTAATTTCATTATTTTCCGAGACTTCTACAGATTTAAATAATTCAAATAATGCTTCATTATCAGTATCTAAGTTAAATGTTGAATAATAGTTATACGAGTTTTCTTTGAGAGGGTAATGATTTATAAAAAGTGAAATTGGATAAAACTTAATTTCTTTATGCCTTATCGAGACATAATCGTAAACTTGATTTAGTATAGGTCTTGTTTTATCAATTATTATTTCATCTTCAATATTATTGATATTTGTAGTGTTTATACTTTTAGGTAGTAAAGAAATGGGAAGTTCTTGTTTTAAAGTATTAATTGCTCTACCAATGTCTTTAAAATAGTGCAAGCTAACTTTTGGATAATTTTCAATAATTTGAGGGTGGATTTTAGTATCTGGATTATCTATTGAGCCAAAATCTTTTTTATTGTCAGATATAAAGATAAACTCTTTACCAACTTCAGTAAAATGCTTTAATGTAGTAAAGATTATATAGGCATCTTTCATACTGTCAATCTTATTATGAAATGGTGCTTTTTTCATTATCTGCCAATCCGCACAAAAGACTTTAATATCATTAGGAGTTTCTAATACATGTGAGCTAAGTAATAAATCATCAATTAATTTTATTTGATTCACAATTTCGTCAAAATTTGGACTTAATGCTTCTGGAACAAGAAGGCCCTCTTTTTTTGCAATATCCTTAGTGTGTCGATATTTTGTGTTCAAAGAGTTTGATAATCTTCTTTCTTGTTCCTTTTTGTGAAGATTCCATTCTTCAATTATTTTCTCATGGCTAATGATTCTGATATAATTATTGCTTTTCCAAAACTCTAAGTGTGGCAATAGTTTATTACTATCCTCGCTTAATAAATTTATCCAACTACAAGTATCAATTAGTATATTCTTCATGCTCTAGATTAGTTGTTGATGCAGAGTTTTTTGCTATGAATATCAGCTGCTAGATAAAACGATTTTTTAGGATATACCTTGATATTAGTGTTAAAATAAGATTTTTTTACGGGAAAAGGTTAATTATCCCTATTCCCAATTTTATGATAGATCCAAAAGCTTAAATAATATTACTCTTCAATGATCAAAAGATCAAAGCACACTACCACTGACCAAGCACCCTTGGCTAGGAGGCGCAGGGTGAGACCGAAGTGGATTTTGCAGGGCTGGCAGGCTCAACCCGCCGGAAGGGCTTTGCGCGGGGGTGCCCTATTTTTAGAAAAGAGATTTTATTCTACAGTATTTAATTGGATCGCTATTAGAATTATATTTGCGCTATGGCAGATAATAGAGAAGAAAATATCTTTCCGAAGATCATCTCGCATGCAAAGGAGTATGGTTTTATATTTCCATCGAGTGATATTTATGATGGCTTACAGGCCGTTTATGACTACGGACCCAATGGGATTGCCTTAAAAAATAATATTAAGACGTATTGGTGGAAGGCGATGACTCAGCTAAATGAGAACATTGTCGGGATTGATTCGGCGATATTTATGCATCCGAAAGTGTGGAAGGCTTCAGGCCATGTGGATGCTTTTAATGACCCTTTGGTGGACAACAAGGATTCTAAGAAGAGGTACAGAGCGGATGTGTTGTTGGAAGATCATGTAGCAAAGCTTCAGTCGAAAATAGATAAGGAGGTTACCAAAGCGAAGAAGAGGTTTGGGGAAAGCTTTGATGAGGCGCAGTTTGTTTCTACGAATCCCAGGGTATTGAAGTATAAGGAGAAGATTGAGGAGGTAGAGAGTAGAATGAAAAAGGCGTTGGAAGATGAGGACATGGAGGCTTTGAAGAAGTTGATAGAGGACTGTGAGATTGTCTGCCCAATAAGTGGGTCTCGGAACTGGACGGAGGTGAGGCAGTTTAATTTGATGTTTTCTACTGAGGTGGGCTCGGTTGCCGAAAGTGCGAACAAGATCTATTTGAGGCCTGAGACTGCTCAGGGAATTTTTATCAATTTCCTGAATGTGCTCCACTCTTCGAGAAAGAAAGTGCCTTTTGGGATAGCTCAGATCGGTAAAGCTTTTAGAAACGAGATCGTCGCTCGTCAGTTTATCTTTAGGATGAGGGAATTTGAGCAGATGGAGATGCAGTTTTTTGTGCGACCAGGTGAAGAGATGAAGTGGTACGAGCACTGGAAGGAGCAACGACTGAACTGGCACAAGGCTTTAGGCTTTAGGGAAGAAGCATACAAATTTCATGATCATTTGAAGACAGCGCATTATGCCAATGCCGCTGTTGATATTGAGTATCAGTTTCCTTTTGGCTTTAAAGAGCTGGAAGGGATCCATTCCAGAACAGATTTCGACTTGAAAAGCCACGAAGAGTTATCGGGTAAGAAGCTTCAGTATTTTGATCCGGAAGAAAATAGAAATTATACGCCTTATGTGATAGAAACGTCTATCGGATTGGATAGAATGTTTTTGGCGACTCTTTGTGAGTCGTACACTTGCGAAAAAGTGCAAGATGGAGGCAAAGAAAAGGAAAGGGTTTATTTGAAAATACCGCCAGTTTTTGCTCCATTTAAAGCGGCAGTGTTCCCATTGGTGCGTAAAGAGGGGCTTCCCGAAAAAGCACAAGAGGTGATGGATGCATTGAAGTTTGACTTTGAAGTTGCCTACGAAGAAAAGGAGAGCATCGGGAAAAGGTATACACGACAAGACCTTATTGGCACGCCGTACTGCTTTACGGTAGATCATCAGACTTTAGAAGATAATACGGTGACGGTGCGAGAAAGGGACACTACCAATCAGCAAAGGCTTTCTATAGAAGAAATTCATTCATGGATCTCTCAAAGGGTGTCATTTTCATCTATTTTAAAAAAAGTTTAGTTTTGGGTCTAAATGATTTGAATGAGTAAAGAGAAACTAACCTGGAAGATAGAGGCAGAGGTTTACGATAGTATTAACGATTTGCTACCAGAGCATAAGAAATTAGTAGAGTCAGCTAAAGAAGCATTAAAAACAGCTTATGCTCCTTATTCGAAGTTTAATGTAGGGGCAGCCATTATGCTAGATAATGGAGAAATAGTGAGGGGTACAAACCAGGAGAATGCAGCCTATCCATCGGGCATATGTGCGGAAAGAACGGCGATGTTTTGGGCGAATTCCCAATTCCCAAAAGAAAAAATGCTGGCGATAGCTATTGTGGCAAATAAAGAGGGAGAGGTGAATTTAACCCCCGTAGGACCATGCGGTTCTTGCAGGCAGGTAATGCTAGAGTATGAAGTCAATCAGGAAGAATTGATGAAAGTAATTATTCAGGGAGAAGGAGGTCAATTTTATGTCTTTTCTTCTGCTGGAGATTTGCTCCCCCTTAAGTTTTCAAAAGATTCTTTGGGTTAATTTTTTGGTGCTTTTTTGTAGGGTTCTATATAACCGATCAAAAGTACAGAGAGAACAATCCTTTTTAGGAAATAATATATAGAAAAAGCATCAGGCTTTTATGCACAAATACCTTATTGTTATCGTTGGTCCTACCGCAGTTGGCAAATCTGCACTAGCCGTTCAGGTGGCTAAAGAGTTTGGTTGCGATATAATAAATGCTGACTCAAGGCAGGTATTTGAAGAGCTTTCTATTGGAACTGCAAAGCCCACATCAGAAGAAACGGTAGGTATACCACATCATTTATTAAGCTACGTTTCCATTTCAGAGCCATACAGTGCAGGTATCTATGAAAGAGATGCTTTAGCAAAGATAGAACAGCTTCATAGAGAGAGTGATACGATAGTATTGGTTGGAGGATCAGGGTTGTATATAAAAGCACTTTGTGATGGCTTGGATGAGCTGCCATCAGATGAAAATGTCAGAAAAGATTTAGAGACAGAAATAGAGAACTCTGGAATTACGTCTTTATTGGAAGAACTAAAGCTGAAAGATGTCGAGTATTATAACGAAGTAGATAAAAGCAATCCTAGAAGGGTTATTAGAGCATTGGAAGTGTGTAGGCTAAGTGATGAAAAATATAGTGTTTTAAGAAAGAGAAATAGGAAAGAAAGGCCGTTTCGGGTAATTAAAATAGGTCTCAATTTGGATAGGAGGGAGTTGTATGAAAAAATAAATCAGCGTGTAGATAAGATGATGGAGTCAGGACTTTTGGAAGAGGCAGAAAGTGTATATCCATATAAAAATCAACAAGCTCTTCAGACTGTAGGGTATAAGGAATTGTTTGATTTTTTTGAAGGAAAAATAGATAAGGAAAGAGCTATTGAACTTATTAAGCAAAATAGTAGAAGATACGCAAAACGCCAGATGACCTGGTTTAAAAAGGATAGTGAAATAACCTGGTTTGAGCCAAATCAGTTTGATACAATCATATCCTACATTAAGTCTAGTATAAGTTAATAGCTAGTCCTAACTTTGCACATTTAATTTTTATTCATGGCGAGTACAATACTTTATATAATAATTGGAGTTTTAACGGTAGAATTTCTTGTTGAGCGTATTTTAGAATACTTAAATGATAAGAGCTGGAGTGAAAAAGTTCCTGAATCACTCCAGGACTTATATACGGAAGAGAAGTATCAGAAAGCAAGACAGTATGCTCAGGAAACAGGAAAGCTAAGTTGGATTTCCAGCTCCATCAGTTTTGTGGTAACTATTTCGATGTTTCTGCTTGGTGGATTTGCCTGGGTAGACGGGTTGGTTTCTGGTTTTACATCCAATCCTTACTGGCAGGCTCTTGGATTTTTTGGTGTTATCTTATTGGCTTCTGACTTATTAGGAACGCCTCTGTCTCTGTATGGCACTTTTGTGATTGAAGAAAAGTACGGGTTTAATAAGATGTCCATAAAGACATTCTTCATAGATAAGGTGAAAGGTTGGATATTAGGTGCCATAGTTGGCGGGTTATTGTTATGTGCATTCATTTGGTTTTATGAATCGTTCAGAGAGCTATTTTGGTTGTATGCCTGGGGCATGTTTATGATCTTCACTCTTCTGATTACCATGTTTTATACTAATCTTATCGTTCCTCTTTTCAATAAGTTGGTTCCTTTAGAAAAAGGAGCACTAAGAGAAGCTATTGAAGCGTATGCGGACTCTGTAAAGTTTCCGCTGAAAAATATTATGGTAGTAGACGGCTCAAAACGATCTACAAAGGCGAATGCTTACTTTAGTGGTCTTGGCTCTGCAAAAAATATTGTACTATATGATACTTTGATAGAAAAACACACCAATGAAGAATTGGTAGCTGTTTTAGCTCATGAAGTGGGTCATTATAAGAAAAAGCATACTCTTCAAAATATTGTTCTATCGTCTGTTATAATGCTTGCAACTCTATATGTATTGCACCTATTCATTGATACGCCAGAGTTTTCTTATGCTTTAGGAGTAGGTACTCCAAAGCTACATCTGTCATTAATAGCGTTCTCTATTCTTTACAGTCCTCTGTCTACCATTACAGGACTATTTATGAACAAACTTTCTAGAAAAAATGAGTATGAAGCAGATGCTTATGCTACTACTACTTTTTCTGGTAAGCATCTAATAGAGGCACTTAAAAAACTATCGGTAGATCATTTGAGTAACCTTACTCCACATCCTGCCTACGTGTTTTTTAACTATTCTCATCCGACATTGATTCAGAGATCAGAAGCAGTTGATAAAATAAAAAAGCGAGAATAAAATTATACTCTCGCTTTATAAAATGATGTTATTGGTATAACTACTTTTTTGCTATGATATTGATACTAAGTTCAATGTCGTCGCTCAAGGTTTTGTCGATAACCAAATCTGAAAATACTGTTTTAGAACCGTAGTTTACATCCCACTTTGTTCTATCAATAGTAGTTTTTGCATTAGCGGCTAAACTTCCATCAGTGGCGGCAATAGAGGCATCAAACGTAATAGAGTTGGTTTTGTCTTTGATTGTCAGATCACCTGTTATTTGGTGAGTGGCAGTGCTTTTTTTGGAAGACTTTACTTCTTTGATAACAAAAGTAGCTTTAGGAAATTTTTCTACAGCAAAAAAGTCGTCTGACTTTAAGTGTTCCACCAAATCAGCATTTTTGCTTGCATCCTCGATATCTGAGCAAGTGATAGACGTCATGTCTATTTCAAATGTACCAGAAGAAAGAGACCCTTCTTCCACTTTCAGTGATCCATCAGAGATAGAAATTGCGCCCTTATGTGCATAACTTTTACCTAGATGAGAACCTTGCCAATTGATCATACTGGATACTTTCACTATGGAGTAAGTGCCATTATCAAGTTTCATCATAGGCATTTTTGAGATTTCTTTTTTTGACTCTTTAGATTCTTCTTTCTTAGAATTACAAGAAAAAAAAGAAAGTACAATAAAAGGAATGATTAATAGATAATTGAGTTTCATACTTTTTGTATTATTTATTTTAAATTAAATACAAAAGAAAGAAAAATTGTTTTGGAAATTGCTAGTCAGGTAGCTGAGATTGGAAGTTTAATTCTTTATTGGTTTTCCAAAACTTGTTCCTATCCAAAGCATTTACTCTACCGTCAAAATTAAAGTCTGTTTTTAAAGAAGGGTAGCTTGCTTTTCTTCCATTTTCATCATTCCAGATTTCACGATCAAGCTCATTGATTAGACCATCTTGATTTGCATCTCCGGCAATCATTGCCCACCTTCCATCACTTAACTGCTTTAAAGAATTCTGTCCAAATGCTTGATTCGCATTAGTAGTAAAGTCATAATTGATAATACCGTTGGAGGGATTTACAAGTGTAGAAGATAAAATTGGTAAATGGTTTCGGTGATGGGTAACTATAAATGAGCCATAGGTATTTTTAGAGGGCATTTGAATAAAAGACTGTCCATCAATATCAACGACTTTACCACTTTTTAATAAGAAACCAGCTTTTCTAGCGATTGAAGTAAACTTAGTAGCATGTTGAGGTAATAAAGTATTGGGTTGACGAGTTTCTAATAACACCCAGTCTACAATATTTTCATTTGGGAGCTCATCTACAGCTTCATTCCCCGAATAGAACCAAGGAGCTTGATTAAATGGCTGTTGCAAAGGGATAGTATTCTGTAAGGTAGATAAATACCCATCTTCTAATTGTGTAGGTAAGCCTTCTAAAGCTACTTTGATATCATAACTTAAAAGTGAAGGAATTATAGTTTCATTGAAGGTAGGTCGTACGGAGTTATTTTCTTCCGTAGTAAAAAGAGATACAGTGAGCCGATCTGCAAGTAGTTCTAAGCTGTTTCCATAGCCAACTACAAAACAGATGCTTCTTGTTTCCCCAGGTTGTAAGTTTTCAACTGTTGTGCCTACAATATGGGCAACATCTTTATTTTCAAAAGCTTGATCACTGATTCCATTGCTCAATGCATCAAACTTTTCGGCATCACTAAACCCATCTCCTGGAATGTCATATGTTACATCCATATCCATAGGTGTATAAATTGGATTGCTGTTTATCACTCTTATCCCTACATACTCATTCATCAGTGAGTTATACACATATCCAAACTGGTGTTCGTCATTCCAGCCTGTAAAATCTTGATTAGATAAATTCCAGTCAGAAAATAGGCCTAGATGTAGGTTTTCTATAGTTTGAGGAGTGATATTTTTTACCTCATAATGGAGTACAAACTGATCAAAAAACTTATTGACATCATTATAAAAAATAATTTTTTGATCTATTTCTAAACCTATAGCATTATCATTATTAGAATAATCTTCAAGCTTATTATGATAAGAGTCATTGTAGTACTTGTTTTGCTGCAAAGGTGTAAAATCATTATTCAAGACATGATCTCCACCATCAATAGATGCTACAATGGCATCCGATACTTTAGACTCATTTTGTGCAATTACTAGCCCAATATAATTAGTTTCTGCTTCTAAATTATGAACTCTATTTACTCCTTGTAAATTAAAATCAACAAAACCATCTCCATTAGCATCAAAAAGAAATAGATCTTTTTGACCAATTCTCCCATCAGAAGTTAAACCAACAGTAAAATTGTTTCTTAGCTCAAAGGAAAATATATCTTGCGGTCTTAAGAAGAAAAACTCTTTATAAGATAAATCTCCATCATTAAAAGTCAGTTGAAACTCAACTTCTTCTTCTAGAGGAGTACCTTCATTTAAAGTGAAAATAAAAGGTTGATTTTCATTGGTAGCTAATTCCAAAGTATTTACCTGACCTATATCAAATATATTTTGCTGAATTTCAACGTGCTGAGAGGAACTAGACAATATAATTTGACAATTTTCTGAGCTTGACTGAAGATAATTTTTGAACTCACAGACTATTTGCACAGGATTATTAGGAGTTAAGTTCTTTCCTGTTTCGGAAGTGAAGTCAAATCGTTCTAAATCAATTCGAGATAAGTTATTCTCATAATTGACAGCATTTAATACATTTACTCTGCCTGCGCCCAAAAAATTGGGAATAGCTTCATTACCTGCTGCACCAGATACGTCGTCGCAGGTAGCTTTTAGAACTTGACCTATCTGCCAGCCCGTAAGATCAGGATGAGCAGCTGCTACAAGACCTGCAGCCCCAGCAATAAAGGGAGCTGAATAGGAAGTGCCAAAAGCACCACCTACTAGAAGATCCTCGCCACTTGGCTTTATAAAAACTGTATTTACTCCAGGGCCAAGAATATCTATTAAAGAGTTATTTACGCCCCACTTCATATCGTTAATATCCGTCATTCCTACAGAGAGAACCTTTTGATAAGAAGCAGGGTATAAATACCGCAAAGCATTATGAAAGTTACCTGCTGCAGCAATAATTAAAACCCCATATTCATTCGTTAAATATTCTACTATTTCTTCTTCCCACCTAGAGAACGAGTCTCTTCTTCCCCATGAACAGTTAATGATCTTTGCTCCCTGTTCCACTGCATAAATAATACCCTGAAAGCCTAGACTTCTAACAGGTAATAGTTTACATCTATACCCAACACCTGCTCCTCCAAAAGCATTATTTACTTCTGCGCCAGTAGTTCCTGCAACTCCAGTTGCATGATCTTCATCCCCATTAGCTCTATTTACAATATTATCATAGTCTAAGAAGTCATATCCTAGAAAATCATCAATATACCCGTTATTATCATCATCAATACCTTCGACGCCATTAAGTTCTGCTTCATTATATGCCCACTGGTTTACCAAATCTGGGTGGTTAACATTAAAGCCTTCATCCACTATGGCAATAACAACTTCTTCATTCCCTTGAGTAACATCCCATGCATCTAGTGTTTGAGTGACTTGTAAGCCCCAAATTTGATTTATGTGAGTATCATTGGGTAAAAACATAGGTTCTAAATCACCTAAGAGTTCGTTTTTGTATATAGGCTCTGCATATTCAACTGCTTCATTCTTATTTAATATAGATATAATTCCATTTAAGTCTTTTTCAGGAGTTGTTTCTACAATATAAAGCTGATCTAAAAAAGCAACTTTTTTAGTAGGCTTATTCTTTCGAAGAGATCTAGACTTTAGCTTTTGTTTTTTTTTGCTAGATACAAAGCTTTTTACATTAATAACACCAGCCTCATTTAGTGATTTTTGCAACTCTTTAGAGGTTAAACTTCCATTCCTAAAGTTTTTATTATTGATAAAAGAGCTCTTAAACTTTATAACCAACTTATTGGATTCAAAAGTGGTTTCTTGAGAAGTTTGGCAAAAAACTTTTGAAAGTACTATTAAATGTAAAAGAAGAATGAGTAGTGTTTTCGTCATAGTGAGAATTAGTATTTACAGCAAACTAAAAAGGGTGAAACAGTAATAGGTTAATTGTAGCTATTAGAGAATAATTACTAAACCCTCCAAGTATTGTCTTAATAAACGAAAAATAAGTAAATATTGATTTTAAAAAAATATTCTTAACCAAGAATATTGTAAGTATTCAAAGCTCAGATAACTTTTTAATAAGAATTAGCGAACTGAAGCTTTAGTAATTCCTTGTATTTACTTGATTCCATTGAACTTAATTGATCATGGTTTCCAGATTCTGCAATTTTTCCCTGATCAACTACATAAATGTTATCTACCATTCTTACAGTAGCTAATCTGTGAGCAATAATAATGGTAGTCTTGTCTTTCATAAGCTCCTCTAGAGCTTCTTGCACTAAACTTTCAGATTCGCTGTCTAAAGAACTAGTAGCCTCATCTAAAATCAAAATGCGCGGATTTCTAAGAATAGCTCTTGCTATAGCAACTCTTTGTTTCTGCCCACCAGAAAGCTTAATTCCCCGCTCTCCAACAAGTGTATCAAACCTATCAGGAAAAGATTGAATAAAATCATAAGCATTAGCTTTTTTTGCGGCATCTATAATATCTTCTTCCGAAGCTTCAGGGTTTCCATAAGCTATATTTTCCTTTATAGATCCTCCAAAAAGAATGATTTCTTGAGGAACAATAGCAATATTCTTTCTCCAGCTTTCTAAATCAAAATCCTCAATAGAGTTATTTCCAATATTAATCAGTCCAGACTTAGGCTGGTAAAATCGTAATAGCAATTGAACAATAGTAGATTTACCAGCACCACTTGGTCCAATAAATGCGATTTTTTCCCCTTCTTTAACCTGAAAGGAGATATTATTTAAAACAGTAACTTCTGTCCTTGTAGGGTAGGCAAAGCTTACTTCGTCAAAAGAAATATCCCCATTAATAACTTCTTTTGTTTTACTGTTACACTCTTCTTCATTCTCTTCTAAAAGCTCTAAAATTCTTTCCGAAGCTCCAGCTGCTTTTTGAAGGTTTCCAATAATATCACCAAGGCTGCCAATAGAACCTCCAATGAAGACAGTGTAAATAACAAATGATAGCAAATCGCCAGCAGTGATTGCTCCTTCAGCAACTAAAGTCCCTCCATACCAAAGAACGGCTACCATGCCTCCAAAAAGTGCAAAAATGATAAAAGATACAAAAGCACCCCTAAAGCGAGCTGTTTTCAAAGCTAAGGTCACCGTTTCTTTTAGTTTTGAGGCATATCTGATAAGTTCATACTTCTCACTAGTGTATGCTTTAACAGTTTGTATATTTTGCAACCCTTCTTCGACAACAATATTGGTATCAGCTAATGAATCTTGTGTTTTCCTAGATAGTTTTCGTATAAACTTCCCAAAAACAAACCCTGTTAAAACGAGTATAGGAATGACAGCTAGCATAAATACAGTGAGTTGCAGGTTGGTGACGAATAAGATAATAATACCAACTATTAAAATGAGGCACTGTCGTATAAATTCTGCCAGTGTAGTGGAAAAAGCATCTTGAAGAGTAGATACATCATTGGTGATTCTACTCATGAGCTCACCAATTCTACTTTTATCATAAAACGAAATGGGTAAATGTAGAAAACGGCTAAAAACAGCTTTTCTCATATCTGCCATACTTTTTTGTACGACCTTGGCGAAAAGAAAAATTCTAAAAAATGAAAAGATGCTTTGTATTGCCAAAATAATACCAAGAGCGATGCCAATTTTATTTAAGCTATCTAAAAAACCTTCAGGAATTTGATTTTGTGCTATATCTACCAGGCTTCCAGTTAATGCAGGAAATGCTAGTAGCAGAATACTAGAGAGAAATAGGCAAATTAACCCTATTATAAAATTCCACTTATGTGGCAAAATGAATTTAAAAACTCCCAGAAGATTCTTAAAAGAATTTTTGTCAAGTTTTCTTTTTTCTGATTTTACTTCTTCACTCACGGGCTCTGGTATAAGTCTGATATTTCTTGTAAAACTAAATAAAAGGCTTGAGAAAAAGCCAAGCATAATTTTTTTTCATGATTCTCTTGTGATAGAAAAATATAAGTAATTTAATTGAGTGTAATTAATGTTATTGAATTTTTTAAAATTCTTTTCAATTTATAATTTGGCATGAAATTGGAAGTGATTAATGTTATTAAGTTTTTTTAAGTTTTTTGTATAAACTTAATATTTAAAATTACGTTTGTATTATTATAGTATTTTAATTTAATAAACCAGTATAAAATTATGAAACGATTAAAAACCAGTTACGTAGCGCTACTTGTACTTATTATTGGGTTTAGTAGCTGTAACCAGCTAGATGATTTAAATGTTAGTCCATTAGATATTGAAGCTAATCAAGGTAAAATTTGTGGTATGAAAGTTACAAAGAGAGGTGACTTGATTGGTGAGTATTTTTATGACTTCATTTACAATAGAAACGATGAGCTTACGAGTTTAGAACAATCTTATACTTTTGAGGGAGAAGGTCATAATCACAGCTACCCAGTCAATAACACATTAGTAGCTCGAGGAGGAAGTAAGGTGTCATATCATTATGATTATACTGATAATGGAGCTTCTTTAGATGATGAAGTTATTTTTAAGTATGATAATAATGGGAAATTAACCCGTCATAGAAAATTGACTAAAAATAGTGCAGGTAGATTAGTTAAAGAAAAAAGCTGTACCTTCTTATACCATGAAGAGGGAGCTTTAGCTACTATTATTGAGTATATAATGGATGAAACAGGAAGAGTTTCAAGATTGTGGGATGTAAGAACAGATGAGTTTGGAAACCCAACTTTTTTGCAGATGGTACCTGAAAAAAATCAAAATATGCCTCTTTTTGCAATAGAAGTTGAGTATGCTGATATGGCTAATCCATTTTATAATACAAGTATTGCTCAACCTTTTCTACAAAAAAGTGTGATAGACCTAAAGTGTTTGCCTTTGAGTTTTTGCTCTAAATATCCTACATCAGTTACTGAATATAGTATGCTAACTGATGGAACTTTAGTTAACCCACTTTCAGATATGGCAGCAATTGTTGATATGGCTGATAGGAGATTGGATGTAAATGAGGGAGAAGTTGTTCAACTTAACTGCTCAGTAACCAGAGACGGAGACGGAAGTAACACTCAGGTATATTATACTTGTGATAATTAAAACTAAGATCAATAGATCATTCTATAAAAGGTCATCAGAAGTGGTGACCTTTTTTTATTTTTGTTAAAAAAATTGATGCGAATACTAGCATTAGATTACGGAATAAAAAGAATAGGAATTGCAGTAACTGATCCACTTCAGCTAATTGCAAATCCGTTAACAACAACCTCTTCTAAAGAAATTTTCTCATTTATTCATAGTTATTTATTAAAAGAGCAAGTAGAAATAATCGTTTTAGGATATCCCCTTGGTCTAGATGGGAAGCCTACGGAAACAACATTACTAGTAGAGAAGTTTGAGGAAAAGCTTAAAAAAAAGTTCCCTGAGATAGTCATTGAACGTGAAGATGAAAGATTTACATCAAAAATAGCTGTAAAAGCCATGGTAGAAGGAGGTATGAAAAAGAAAGATAGAAGAAAAAAAGAAAATGTAGATATGATAAGTGCGTCATTAATACTAGCTTCTTATTTAGAAAGAAAAAACCACTAATTTTTTTACCTTCGAGCATAAATCAAATTATATATTAATTAAAAAATGCTTGATTCTTTATTCTCAATATTTACTATAAAAACAGTTGCTTTACTCAATCCAATTACATCTTCTCAAATATTGGTATCCTTATTTCTGGCTATTTTGTTTATACAATCAGGAGTGGATAAAGTGATAGATTGGAAGGGAAACCTCAGTTGGTTAAAGTCGCACTTTGAGAAAAGTCCTCTTAAAAAACAAGTACCTTTATTGCTTGGTATAATAACGTTATTTGAAATTACAGCAGGAATAACTTCTGGTTTAGGAACAGTATTTATCCTTTTAAGTGGAGAAAAAGATATTGCTCTTCTCGGAGCTCAGCTATCTGCTCTAAGTATTTTGATGTTGTTTTTTGGTCAAAGAGTGGCAAAAGATTATCCTGGAGCAGCTTCTTTAGTACCTTATTTTATTTTATGCCTTGTAGCAATCTTTTTATTAAAATGATTAAGGTGAATCATAATAAAAGATAGTTTAACTCAAACTAAATTAGGTTTAAAGCTAATTTACCAGTACCTTTAATGCTATTCTTGAGGTTCTATAGACATTCTTGAATGTTATCTGTTGTTCTAATGAATGCCTTTCAAGGGCTTTAGCTGGCAGAAAAAGGAGAGCTTAAAGATTTTTTTGAACTAAAAGTATAATATGGGAAGATCACAAAACAGTTTTATAAAAAAGCTTAAAGCAGATAAAAAGAAAAAGAAAAAAGCAGAAAAATTCCAAAAGAAATTAGAAAAGAAAAATACTTCTTCTGATAGTATGGAAGAGATGATAGCATACGTAGATGAGTTTGGAAACATTACATCAGAAGAGCCAGAAGAGTTAGATAAAAAAGATTCAAAAGAAGACAAATTAAATAATACAAATAAACAATGAAAAAAGGAACAGTTAAATTCTTCAATGAAGAGAAAGGATTTGGATTTATTAAGTACGACGATTCAGAAAAAGAAATTTTTGTACACAAAAGTGGATTAATAGACTATGTTACGGAAAATGATAAGGTAGAGTTTTCTGAGCAGGAAGGCAGAAAAGGACTAAATGCAGTAGAAGTAAAAGTGCTATAAACATTCTATTTAGGCAGCTGACTTAAATCAGTTGCCTTTCTTTTTTTTTAACACAAATCATAAAATCTCGCCCAAAGCCTTTTCCACATTTTCAACTGGTCTTTTGCAACTTTGATTTTGACAGACATACAATAAAGTTTTATCTTCAAAAAACTTACCACTTAAAAAGCTCAAGTTACTACTCTTCTTTAAAGATCCTGCAATCAACTTATTAGGGATATATTTTTTCAAAAGCTCTCTCTTTTTTTCTAGGGCTTCCATACCAACAAAAGCAATTTCATGAAATGGAAAAGCTTCATACAAACCAATCATTCCCCAATTAGAATAAGCAGATCCATAAGTGGAAAAATCCTCCTTTACATTGGTAAACATTTGTAAAGCATCTTTTTTCCACTCTTGATTTCCCGTAAGAATGGAAAGTTTATAAAGAGATTTAGCTAAAGATGAATTGGAAGAAGGAATTACATTATCAACAACTTCAGTCTTTCTAGTAATCAAAGCAGGATCTTCATCAGAAGTAAAGTAAAATAACCCTGATTTATTGTCATTAAAATGATCATAAACATACTTTACCCATTCAGTAGCTTGGATTATCCACTTTTCCTCAAAAGTAGCTTCATAAAGTCTGAGAAAAGCTTCAATGGCAAAAGCATAATCTTCTAAGTAACCATTAATAGTAGTTTTACCATTACAGTAAGAGCGATAAAGCCGGTGGTTCTTTGCTGATAGGTTTTTTTGAATAAATTTAGCGCACTTTACAGCACTTTTAAGATAAAAGTCTTGATTAAAAACAAGATACGCATCTACATAGCCTTTAATCATTAGAGCATTCCAAGAAGTAATAACCTTATCATCTAAACTCGGCTTGACTCTTCTTGACCTGGCTTTTTTCAGCTTCTCTTTAATGTTCTTTACTTTTTCCTCTAAGTAAAGAACAGGAATATTGAGTTTTTCAGCAGCTTGAGTATTCTCATCACTTTGAAAAAGAATATATTGTTCGTTTTCCCAATATCCTTTTTCATTTATATTAAAGTACACTTCAGCAATTGTGAACTCTTCTTTACTAAGTAAAAGTTTAAGTTCTTGTTTACTCCATACATAATACTTGCCTTCTATTCCCTCTGTGTCTGCATCTAAAGAAGAATAAAAAGCACCTTCTGGAGAAGTCATCTCTTCCCTGATAAAACCTAATGTTTCCCCAACCACTTTTTTAAAGGCAGGGACCTTAAAAGCCAAATAAGCTTCACTATACAAACTAACCAATTGGGCATTGTCATAGAGCATTTTCTCAAAATGAGGAACTTTCCAATAGATATCTGTAGAATACCTTGCAAACCCTCCGCCAATTCGATCATACAGCCCTCCCCATACCATTTTTTTTAGAGTTAAATCAATAAAATTTAACAAAGGTTTATCTTTGATCAGGTGGGCATAGCGTAGCAAAAACTGGTAATTGTTGGGCATGGGAAACTTTGGATATTTATTTAATCCTCCGTTTTCATAATCCAGTTTATCTTTCCACGATAAAACTATTTGATTTAAATCACTCTTTTGAATAAGTTTTCCAGATGAATCCTTTGCGTCAATAAGGCTTAGCTTTTGTACTCCTTGCGTAAGCCTGTGAGCATACTCTTCTGTTTTCTTAAGATTTTCCTTATAAAAATATACAAGTTGCTGTAAGGCTTGTATCCAATCATTCTTTGGAAAATAAGTTCCACCCCAAATAGGTCTACCATCTGGCAAAGTAACGCAATTTAGAGGCCAGCCCCCATGGCCAGTCATCAATTGAACAGCATCCATATAAATACTATCAATATCTGGTCGTTCTTCACGGTCTATTTTAATATTGATAAAAAAAGAATTCATAAGTTCAGCTACTTGCAGATCCTCAAAACTTTCTTTTTCCATTACATGGCACCAATGACAAGCTGAATACCCTACGCTAATGAGTAAAAGTTTTTTTTCTCTTTTAGCCTTTAATAGGGCTTCGTCATTCCATGGAAACCAGTTTACAGGATTGTGAGCATGTTGCAACAAATAAGGACTTGTTTCATTAATTAGTGAATTGGTAAATTCATTCATATAGATAAAATTGAAATATTTTGAGAAAATATCATTTTAAATAAAATAAGACAAAATGACATTATTTATTGCTTTAATTAATAAAATAAGCCAAAATGACACCATTCTATATCAAAATCACAAGAAACTGTTAATGGTATGCACTTTGACTGATATATAAAAATTTTAAAAAGATGTTTAACTAAAAATAAATACAATTATGACACTTGTAAAATTTAATTCGGACACTACTACACCTCGGTTTTCAAGCTGGTTAGATCGTTTTTTTGATGACTTTGATCAATCTTTAAAGTTTAACTCTAAAAATCTAAATGCTCCGGCAGTAAATGTTCTAGAGAATGAAAAATCTTTTTTACTTGAAGTAGCAGCGCCTGGCTTAAATAAAAGAGACTTTAATATTGATGTTGAGGATGGAATATTAACCATATCTCATTCAAAAGAAACAAAAAAAGAAGAAGAAGTAAAAGAAAACTATACTCGTAAGGAGTTTAATTATAGTCAATTTAAACGTTCTTTTACATTACCAGAAAATGTAGATGAAAAGAAAATAGAAGCAAAATACCAAGAGGGAGTCTTACACTTAGAAATCCCTAAGGTTAAGGAAGCTGCTAAAACAAAGAAAGTGATAGAGATAAGTTAATTTAATATTTCTCAGTTACTTGAAAAGGGTTTTTTCAGAAGAAAAAACCCTTTTTTTATTCAAAAGTCTTTATTTTCGCATTTATATAAATAAGAAAAGAATAACAACCAGTTCCTAGATAAAGAACATATATAATATTTCAAAGAAACAAAATACATAAAACAATGGGCAAGGTATACCAGCTAGCGTTAATTTTCTATATAACAGCAATATCATTAACTCCGATTTACTCTCAAAGACCGAAGAGCAAGGTTCTGGAAACTTGCAGCACCTTATCTGCTGGAGATTTAGGCTATGTACATGGTACATCTGCGGAGGTAGGTAGTTTGGGGGGAGGCTTTGGAGTAGGTAGTAGCGGTGAGGGGATGTACAGTATACCCTTGGAGTTGCCTATGGGTAGAGTAGGTATGTCGCCGAGTTTAACTTTGAGTTACAGCAGTGATCTGGGTTATGGCAACTGTGGCTATGGCTTTGTATTGGAGGGCGGCAGTAGGATAGAGCGTAGCTCAAGGAGCATGGCAAGAGATGGCATGGTAACGGGCATAGACTTAGATGAGTGGGATAGATATGTATGGGAGGGCATGGAGCTGGAGTCAGTGTCAGAGGGCAGGTTAGGAAATGGGAATAGATACATAGACTATAGGACGAGTCCCTATAGCGAGGTACGAATCCGGGGCTATGTATCTGGTGGCGAGATAGAGGGGATCTATCAGTTTAGGGTTAAGTATCCAGATGGCAGTGTTGCATGGTATGGGTATACTGCAAATAGTAGTAGGATAATGCATCGTCAGGCAGGGGAAGAAGGAGGCACTGCGGTATTGAAGTGGGAGTTGGACAGAGTATACGATAGTTATGGACAGGGGATCATGTACAAGTACAGTCAGAAGATAGGAGCTCGAGGGGTAAAGAGCTATGGGATGAGTGAGATCTTGTACACGTGTAGCTTTGAAATAGAGAGTGGCAAGCTATTGGATAGAGAGGGAGATATCTTGCAGCGAGTAGTACTGGAATGGGAGGAAGTAGACTGGGGAGTGGGAGGTTACTTTTTGGGCGGTAAGCAAGAGCTGGATAGGAGGTTACGTAGCGTAGAGACGTATAGTGGGGGAGCTATAGTAAAGCGATATGTTTTAGGCTACAGTGATGATGCGATAAATAGAGAGAGGGTAAGAGCTACGAAGAGTGGCAGGGTTAGG
>JAUIAB010000039.1 GCA_030425505.1 Bacteroidia bacterium
TTTGGTATCATAAAGTAGAACAAGAAATAAGATTACATTGGAAGACAGCACAAGAGATAAACAATAAGGGTTTTGAGATACACAGAAGCAGAGATGCAAGTACTTGGGAGACATTATCTTTTGTTGAAGGGAAAGGAACAACGAATATTCTTCAAACGTATTCTTATGAAGATCAAAACCCAATTAATGGCAAGAGTTACTACAGACTAAAGCAAGTAGACTTTGACGGAGCTTTTGAGTACTCTCAAATCCTTGAAGTAAGTATGTATGGCACGAATGCACCAAGCCCAAAAGTATCCATATACCCTAACCCAGCAGCAGACTTTATAAATATTAATGGTTTTGAAAATGCAAATACTGTTGAAGTATCAATTTATAGCCAAACAGGTCAACTTGTTCAAAAAGAAACTCTAGAAAAAGAAAGTAGATTAAGTATTCAATCTTTAGAAAATGGCTTATATATAGTTAAAATAACTTCAGAAAATAGAAGTTATACAAGTAAAGTCAAGAAGTTTTAGAATAAAATCGATCAACTAATTGATCATATCCAGACAGGGTACTTTTTAGCCAAAACATATATGTATCAAACCTTTCAGTCTCAGATAATTGCCAGTTGATGTTTGAGTTTTCCCTAAGCTTAGTTACAAGATGGTTTAAGATAATAGCAGCACTTACAGAAAGGTTAAAACTTTCTGTAAACCCAAACATGGGGATGTAAACACGCTCATCTGCTTGCTCAAAAGCTTCTTCTGATACACCTTCTCTTTCATTGCCAAATAGTAATGCAGTTTTTTGAGTTATGTTAACTTTAGAAATAGGAATTCCGGTAGGTGATGGAGTAGTAGCTAAGATCTTGTAGCCATTACTTTTAAGATCAGAAATAGCAGTTAAAATATTATTGTGCTTTGAAATATTAACCCACTTTTCTGAGCCACTCATAACCTGTTTGCTAACATAAAACTCGTATTTTTTTTCAATTACATGCACATTTTGAATTCCAAAGCAATCGGCAGTTCTAACAACAGCACTCGCATTTTGAGGGTTGTAGATATCTTCTAAAATCAAGGTAATATGATTAGTTCTATCCGCTATAATTTCCGAAAACTTCTCTGTCTTATTTTTGGATACAAAAGACAGAAGAAATTCAAGAAGTTGATAGTCCACAGCAAGAAAATAACTAGATGGAGTCTTTAACAGCCCTATTTAGAAAGTCATTGAGACTTTTTATTTTGCTAAACTGTTCAACAATAGCATTCTCAAAATTAGAGTTTAAAACCTCGTCATCTTTTAGCTCATTATAAACAAAAAAGCTCTTGTGCTTTAAATACTCCAAACCAGGGTGATCTTTAGGGTATCCTTTAGGAGCAGTTTTTAGCTTTTCGCCTTTTAGCTCCTGAAAAGTCTTCTTAAAAGACTTTTCAGAGAGTATTTGGTTAAATTCACCCAGATTATAATCAATTTCCTGCCTTACTTTTTTGAGCACATCGCCTTCTGGCATGTACAACCCTCCTGCAATAGCAGATTTATTGCCAGGTTGCAAGTGAATATAATACCCAGCAAACTTTGACTTTCTACCACCCTTGGTCATGCTAGCGCCAAAGTTTTCTTTATATGGGCGTTTGTCTTTAGAAAACCTTAAATCCCTATGCAGTCTGAAAATACAATTTTTAGCCTCTAACTCTCCAACTGTATCATCAAAAGTTCTAATGCCAACTATGAGAGAAGAAACTAAGCCGGTAAACTCTTTTTTTGCTTTTTGATAGCTTTTCTTGTTCTTCTCCATCCACTCTCTGTTATTATTAAGAGACAAATCAGATAGAAACGACATTATACTTTTGATATCCATGAATCTTATGCTTTAAAGCTAAAAAGTAATAATAAAAAAGTTTATGAATTAATAAAACTACTGAGTGAAGCTCACTGAGGGTTAAAGCAATTTTAGTATAACAAAAACACTATCTACTTATCTTAAAAATTACCAATCTGGTTTATCACTATCTTGTGTTTTATCTGACTTTTTCTGCATCTGCTGATAAAACTGAACTTCATTATTTTTCAGGGCTTCTAAAATGATTTTAGCCTTTTCTGGAGAAATATTTATTTGTTGGAGTCTTTGATTGGTAGCACTGGGAAGTGGTTTTTGAGCATCCTTTTTTTCTTCGTCTTTTTTGTTATCAGCTTCATTGCCCTTTTCACTTAACTCTTGGTCTTTCTTTTCTTTTCCTTCAGAAGATTCTTCCTTGCTCTTATCACCTTTCTCCTTCTTCTTTTCCCCTTTATCAGAATTTTCTTCTTTCTTATTTTCCTTGCTTTCAGAGCTTTGGTCATTTTTCTGCTGACCTTTCTGATCCTTCTCCTTTTCTTTATCTTCTCCCGATTTGTTATCCTTCTTCTTTTCTTCTGAGTTATCAGAGTCTTTTTTTTCTTTATCTTCAGAGTCCTGATCTTTGTTTTGCTGATCTTGCTGTTCCTTTTGTTGTTTTAAAAGCTCGTAATTATACCTGGCGTCATCGTTTGTAGGGTCATCAATGATAGCATTTTTTAAAAAAGCCAATGCATCTTCCAGCTCCTGGTTTTTTGCCTTGATCAAACCAAGTTGTTGCTTAGCAATAGAGTTGATTTTTTTGCTTTCTCCTCCAGATGCAGCTTGATATGACCTTTCCGCTTCTTCAAATTGTTCACTGTTGAAATAATTATGCCCTAGGTTTAGCATCATTTTCTGATTTGAAAACCCCAATGAGTCTTCTAATACCTTATAATACTTGATTGCTTCCAGATGGTTTCCTCTTTTTTCAGCCGCTTGAGCAAGCTTTTTATACTTATTAATAGCAGCCATTCTATTAATGTCCGTAGGGCTGAAGAGTAAAAGAAAAGATATAATTACTAAAGAATTCATTTCAGATTCTGAGCATTTTAATTGGAACAATAAAATCAAAAACAATCAATACCAAAGCAATACTTAGAAAAAAGTAATACTTATTTGCTTGCGAACTAGCCTTCTTTGTTGCTTTAAGCTGACCCTTTATTTCATTAATATCATAAATCATCCTACTTACCTCGTTCTTATTATCTGTAACTTCATAGTACTTACCACCTGTTAGGCTAGCTAACTTTTTTAAAGAACTACTATTGAGTTTAGTGACCACATCATTCCCTTTCTTATCCCTTTTAAAGCGATAGCCCTGAGGTATTTTTCCTCCTTTCTCTGTACCTATACCAAGCGTAAATAGTTTAATTCCTTTCTCCTTGATTTTCTCAGCAATGCTTTCTGTTTCATCACCAAAATCTTCTCCATCACTAGTTAAAACAATAATCTTTGCATTTTGATCTGTTTGCTTCGTAGTAGTTTCACTAAAATGCTTTTGTAAGGCCATATTGAGTGGAGGGAAAAAATCCGTTCCACTATTTGATACAAGACCTGTATTCAAAGTTTCGATAAACATTGATAAAGCATTTTGATCAAACGTGAGAGGACACTGAATAAATGCATCTGATGAGTAAACAATCAAACCTATACGGTCTGAAGAAAATGCGTTAATAATCTTTTTAAGCTCAAACTTAGTTTTTTCAATTCTCGAAGGCTGAATATCTATCGCATCCATAGATTGAGACAGGTCGACACATATATAAATATCTTTTCCAATAGCCTTAACTTCCTTCTTCTGATTACCAAATAGAGGTCCTAAAAAGGCTATTAGGAGCAATGTGAAATAGAAACAGCGTAAAGGAGTTTTAATAAAAACCTTTGAGTAAGATGAACGAACAGATTTTGAGGCTCTTTTTACCTTTAAAATATAGAGGAAATACAAGAAGCCAAATACTAATACAAGTATAATTTCTAAAGTCCCTATTTGATTTGCCCATTCCATTAATAAAATCTTTAAACGAATATGAGCGATGTAAAATATTCATCGTAATAATTTAACATTTTTAGAATTTTATTATTGGATAGTCTAGTTCCTTTAATTAAATTTGCCATCCTGTTTTGGAGAGTTGCCTGAGTGGTTAAAGGAGCGGTTTGCTAAACCGTCATCCTGAAAGGGATGCGTGGGTTCGAATCCCACACTCTCCGCTAGGAAATTTTCGGGGTGTAGCGCAGTCCGGTTAGCGCACCTGGTTTGGGACCAGGGGGTCGCAGGTTCGAATCCTGCCACCCCGACACAAAAGAACGATCTGACTTTTGTCAGATCGTTCTTTTTGTTTTCCCTGTATAATACTAGTCTTAACAACACCAATACCATGGTTTAGTAAAAAACCTAAACCTGTCAAGAAAAGAGAAATGATATGTTTTTATTCATAAAGAATATTTAGGTAGCGTTAAAAGTGTATGATTTTTAAAGTTTTTTTACAAAAGTGGACTTTTAATTTATTGTAGATTTTTCCAAAATAATAAAGTTGAGCATCAAAAGAAGAGGGCTTCTAAAAGCCCAATTTTAGAAAAAACACTTAGGTTTTTAGCATTAGCATGTTATATATGGTTATTAGGAGGTCTTTGTATGCATTTTTTTTTAAAACTATTATTAATCTCCGCTAGCTTCATAAGTTCCTTGTACCCAAAATGATCCTTCTTTAAAAGGATTTAACCCAAAATACGCAATAGAAAAAAAGGTATAGCTTTGGTATTTAAACTTCTAACGTTGAGCGTTAGAAAATAATAGATATAAAATTTAACTTATCCTTTAGCAATCAACAGATTACGCCATG
>JAUIAB010000040.1 GCA_030425505.1 Bacteroidia bacterium
GAGGTTATGATCCGAAGAAACACTATGGAGGTGAGGGAACGGTGTATTCCTGGGATATGGGAGATACGAGAAGCCCGGGAGTAAAGGGGAATAGCCCGCAGACGCTGCCAGAGGTGAAGATCAACTGGTGGAATGTAGTGAAAGGCTTAGCAGGCAGAGGTGTAGGTTTGATGCTCACCCCGCTGACTTTCAGGGGAGACTCGGAACCTTTGGCAGATTACCCAGAGTTTATGCGTCAAAGACAACCTGAAAGAGCTTTAGATGATGATGGAAGAACGAAGACCATGATAGAGAGAATGCTGGAGGAAATACTGAGAGTGAGTCCAGAAACACTAGAACAACCTCAGCAAAGACCTGGAATAAGAGTATTATTACTTTACCAAATGGGTGATGAAGATGGTTTATTTGATGCACAAATGGTAAGAGCTGATATACTAAGGGTAAACCCTACTGTGCAAGTGAATATAAGACCTGCCTTTCTTATAGATGGAGGACATTTGTTGCCTCCAAATCCAGACTTTTTACTCTTGACTATAGTAGGTTTAAGTATACTTATAAATCATACTGCTGAACTTGCTAGATCATTTCGTTATGATGCCGTAGGGCTAGTAAGCGAAAACCCAGATCATTGGGTTCGATTTATTTATAATATGATGGACAATCTCCATACAAGAGGTTTGGGCAGCATAAATGTTGGAATATTTTCTAATTATGATACAGACTTTGTTAGAGGAAGAATTTCAAATGCACAGAATACTGGATATGGTACATATTTATTTGGAACAGCAGAAGCCTTTCTACGAGTGATAGGAGGAATTCATATCATTAATGCCTTTGAAGATATGGAATATGCTGGAGGAGCTGCAATAAGAAGGTTTATAACTCCTGGCTCTAGATAAAAAGAAAGTTTACCACTCTTCCAAAAGCTGGAGCAACAACTCCAGCTTTTTTTATACCTCTATTTCCACGTTGCATGGTTTTGAATAAGGAAGACAGTGAATTCGCTTAAATTTATTATTCGTAGTGCTACTGGCTACTGTTAAAGAATAGTAAGTAAATAAGAAGCACTCGAATAAAATAAACAATAAGCCATAGCCATAAGCCCAAGTCACTAAATATTAAAAAATAGAGGATTAAAGGCCATACTTAGCACAGTTTTAATGCTTATTGGCTAGCTGCCCGCAAGCAGCATCTACATCCTTTCCTCTACTCCTTCTAACATGAATATTAACTCCTTTTTCTTTAAGGTATTTAATAAAAGTATTAAACTGCTTAGGAGAGCTTCCTCTATAAGGGACTTTTTCCACCTGATTATATTCAATAATATTTACTTTGGAAGGTAAATGCTTCGTAAATTGATAAAGAGCTTCTGCATCATCTAAAGAATCATTTACACCCTTAAAAAGGATATACTCATATGTTACTAAGTTCTTAGTCTTACTAAAATAATACTTCAATGCTTCTCTGAGTTTTTTGAGGTCATTTTTCTGATTGATAGACATCATTTGAGCTCGAGTAGCATCTATTGCAGAATGAAGAGAAAGTGCCAAATTAAACTTTACATTATCATCTCCTAATTTCCTAATCATCTTGTCTATACCAGCAGTAGAAACCGTTATTCTCTTAGGCGAAAAATGCAAACCCTTACTACTAGTAATATACTCTACAGACTTCAAAACTTCATTGTAATTTAAAAGAGGCTCACCCATACCCATATAAACTATATTAGTCAGGGGATGATCATAATTCTGCTTAGAAACTGTATTTAATTCTACTACCTGATCGTAGATCTCACTAGCCAGTAAGTTACGTTCTCTCTTTAAAAAGCCTGTAGCGCAAAACCTACAATCCAATGAACAGCCAACTTGAGAAGAAATACACGCAGTATATCTATCTTCAGATGGAATTAAAACACCTTCTATTATACCACCATCAAAGAGCTTAAACGCCATTTTAATGGTGCCATCATTGCTTTTGAGCTTTTTATGAACTTTGAGTTTGTTAATTTTAAAAGCAGAACCTAATGCTTCTCTCAAACTCTTAGAAAGGTTTGACATTTCCTCAAAAGAACCAATGCTTTTAGCCCATAACCATTCATTAACTTGCTTAGCCTTGAACTTTGGCTCACCAATATCTATAATAAAAGCCTCTATTTCAGATAAAGAACAAGATCGAATATCTTTTTTCATATTGGTTTTTAGAATAATGTTACCAGTTATTCGATTATCCTTACAGTAGTTCTCCTATTTTGCTCATGCTCTTCTTCCATTTTAGCATTAGGAAATTTGAGATCTGTTTCCCCATAACCTTTTGCCTGAATTCGTTCTGTATCTATTCCTCTGGAGACAATGTAGTCTACAGCTGAATTAGATCTTTTCTCGGAGAGTGTCATATTATATTTATTACTACCTCTGCTATCCGTATGGGAGCCTAGCTCAACCTTGAGATCAGGATTCGTTTTCATATAATCGATAAGTTTATCTAACTCACGCATTGCTTCAGTGGTCAGATCCCACTTATCAAATTCATAAGTAATATGATTTAACTCAATTTCGCTGACTTCTTTAGAATTAAGACCTTCAAAAATATTTTTCTGTAAAACCACCTTTGTTTTGAGCACAACATCAATAGTATCTTTTGCGTATGATAAATATTGATTTTGATCTGCTTCTTTTCCTGCTGTAGAAAAATCAGAGAAGTGAGCTAGAAAAGTACTTTTTTCACCTACTACTTTATAAGTAGGCCCTATTTCTAATTTGGCATTAAATTGAAACTTTCCATTTTCATCAGACTCAGCTCTTTCAATAAATGCATCACTTTCATCTAAAAGTTTCAAAGATACATTAGGTAAAACAACTTCATTATTCTCGCCTTCCTCCAAATAAGTTGTTCCAGATAAGTAATACTCAAAATGCTTGAGTTCAGGAGTAGTATCTTCAAAATGATAAATATCGTCTCCTCCTTTACTTTCATTTGTCACTCTATTCGAACAAAAAAAACCTTTTTTGTCTTCTATGAAAATAAGACCGAAGTCATCAGACGAAGAGTTATACGGCTTCCCTAAATTTTCAATTGTTGTTTCTCCATCTTTTCTGACAGCTACAAAAAGATCTAAGCCCCCCAATCCTGGATGCCCACTAGAAGCAAAATACAGTTTTCTATCCTTAGACACATAAGGAAACATCTCATCTCCAGCTGTATTAATTGATTTTCCTAGATTGGTTACATTCGCCCACTCGCCTCTTCTGTTTTTTGTAGCACGAAATAAGTCAATCCCTCCATATCCCCCAGGTCTATTTGAGGCAAAATATAGAGATTTGCCATCAGGAGAAAGCATGGGCGAAGCATCCCAGTAGTTGGGGGTACTAATTTTCAAAGGCTTGGGTTCTGCCCATTCTCCATTCTTTTTGATAGACACATACAAGTCAACATCTTTATTAGGATCTCTTTTTTTTCCACTATTGCTTCTGGCAAAAATCATAACCCTGCCATCTTTGCTAAAAGTGGGCGAAGCTTCATGAAAACCTTCGAGGTTAATTTGATTATTAAGCGGCTGAATATCTTGCAGGCAATTTGTTCCTGGATCTATAGTAGCAGAGAAAAGATCAGAAAATCCTATTTTATCTGCAGGATCTAATTTACTACCTTTAGTACTAGCAAATACCACTTCTGTTTTATTCACCATTGGCGAATAGTCATTTCCTTCAGAGTTTACAGTAGAACAATTGCTTATCGTAACATAAGAATTTTCTTTTGTAGCAGGGCTGATGCTTTGAAGGTTTTCGATTTCTTGTTTAGCTCTTCTTAAAAGTTTAATATCTCCTTTTGTTTTTAAAAACCTTTCAAAAGAGGCTTTCGCTTCTTCATATTTTCCATTTGACTTTTGAGCTAGTGCTAAAAAAAATAGTGCGTTATTATCTTGAAAGTGAGAGTTTTGCATTGACTTTTGATAGTATTCTTCTGCTTTCGAGAGTTGATTAGACAACCTGTAGGATTCTGCTATCAGAAAATTAGCTTTTCCTTTGGTATGCTCTTGCTTTGATTCCTGAGCTAATTTTTTGAGTTGATCTATTGCTTCAACGTATTTTCCCTGTTTTACCTTCTTTTGTGCAGAATTAAAAGGAGAGCATTGCATCACTAGAATGCATAAGGCGATTAAAGCAAGCTTTTTTAATGAGTTTTTTGAAATTGCCATACTAGCAAAATAAGAATATTTGCTACAAAAATAACGAAATGAATTTCAAATAATTTTTGTCCTACTCTGAAAATACTTTGTCTTTAAAGAAAGCGCAAAAATATTAGCTTAATATGACAATATTCAACTATAAATTTCTGACATTCTTGTTTACATTAATTAACAAAAAAAAGCAAAAAGCTAATTTTTTTTTAAACTTTAAATATTAATTAAATAGTTAAAGCTATTTAGAAAAATGACCCAACCAGTTTCCAAGACTAAATTTTTTAAATAACAGCTTAAGAAAGAGAAACAAAACACATAAAAATATGAAGAGAGGCATACTAATCCAGCTAGCGTTAATTTTCTATATAACAGTATTATCATTAACTCCGATTTACTCTCAAAGACCGAAGAGCAAGGTTCTGGAAACCTGTAGTA
>JAUIAB010000003.1 GCA_030425505.1 Bacteroidia bacterium
TTTACACAGTTCTTTCTCTATAGGTTTCCAGTCTATGATTAGTTCTATTTGTTGCAAGAAGTCATTTTTCTTTATGCGTGAAAGAACATAGTTACCAGCAAAGCTCATCGGTGTAGGGGTTTTAATAAACATAATCACCTCTGATTTACCATATAAACAATTGACAATCAAATAAATAAGCCCCTAAATCAACCCTTTTTGCCGTGCAAAGGTCTCTACTATTACATAAACTTGTAATTGGAATCTATAGAAGGGAAAAGGGGCGATTTTATTTTTAAGCTAAAACTAAATAACTCTTTCTAAGTGAGATTAAAACGCTTTCAAAATGCCCTTTAATTCTTCTATTGCTGCAAAACAGGTTGAAGAAATAATATTCACTTTTTTTCCTATCTCATTAAGATTAACTAAGTCTTTAGCATTTTGCTCTACCTCTAAAACTTCTTTCTGGATGGATTTAATTCCCATAAAACTTATGGAAGTTTTTAAGGTATGTGCAATTTTATAGACTTCATCCCAATTTTCATCATGAACGTTTTTTTTCAAAGAATTTAGTTCCCTTGGTGTATTATCAATAAAAAGACAAATCATCTCCTTAATAAAATCTTGATCATTTCCACTGAAATCTTTAAGGTAAGTAAAGTCTGTTAGCATCCTTTTTGCAGAGGCATCCATGTGTAAAAAAAATTATTCTTCCCTCTGTTATTCGTAAACAAGCGTTAAAAGTTGAGAAAAAATACTGTTTTATTAAAGTAATTCTTACTTCAATCCTAAAATAACTTTATTTGCATAACTTTCAAGTACTTCGATAGTGGTCTTTACATCTTCCCATAAAGTTCTAGGGTTTATCAAACACATTCTCAGTACTTTTTTCTGAAACAGTATAGTTGTTACAAGCATGGCATTACCATTTTCGTTTATCATAGTAGATATTTGCTGGTTTAATTTATTTAATTCTTCTTCTGATAGGCTTAAGCCGTTGGGCTTGTATCTAAAGTTTATGATTGCTAGTGTCGCAGGAGAAATAATTTCCCAATTAGCGTTTTCTTGGAGGTAGCTCTGTGTTTTTTCTGCAAGTTGCATGTTATATCTTACTGCTTCTCTGAAAGACTTCAAGCCAAATGTTTTTACTGACATGTAAAACTTTAATGCTCTAAACCTTCTGGTAAGCTGAACTCCATGATCATAAAAGTTAACTTCTTCCGAACTTCCTTGAATATCTTTTAAGTACTCTGGGTTCATCTTAAATGCTCCGTAGAGCCATTCATAATTCCTTACTAAAACACACCCGATCTCATAAGGCTGGTAAAACCATTTGTGCGGATCAACAGTAATTGAATCTGCCAATTCTATTCCAGAAAGTATACTTTGCCCTTTTTCTGAAAGAATTGCAGCTCCTCCATATGCTGCATCTACATGCATCCACATTTTTTCCTGACGGCAAAGTATTGCTATTTTAGATAAAGGATCTACAACACCTGCATTTGTTGTACCCGCATTGGCAATTACACAAAAGGGCTTTTTCCCATTTTCCTTATCTTTTTTTATTTCTTCCTGTAATAAAGAAAGAGGAATTTGAAGGTTAGTATTAGAGGAAAGTCTTTTAATATTTTTCTTTTTAAACCCAAGAACAATCAAAGCTCTATCTACGGAAGAGTGTGTCTGGTCTGAATAGTACACTACAGCATTTTCAATTTCATTATTTAAGATTGCTTTTCTTGCAACAGCCAATGCAGTAAGATTTGCCATAGATCCTCCGCTTAAAAAAAGTCCACCTCCCTCTCGTACAGGTAACCCAAAAAGCTTTAGTAACCAGTTAATTGTCAATATCTCAATTTCTGCAGCACCAGGGGAAGATACCCATGCTCCAGAAAAAACATTAAACCCTGTAGCTAGCGTATCTGCAATAACACTTATAAAGTTGCTAGGGCTAGGAACAAAAGAGAAAAATCTAGGGTGATTAAGCGAAGCACAGTTTTTTAATACATTTTTCTCCACATGCTCCATGACACTTAAGGGATCTTCTCCTATTTCAGGCATAGGCTCATTAAGAAGCCAGTCCATAGAAGCCCTATCTGCCTTTGCAACTGGAGTCTCTTTGGGAAGTTCTTCATAGTGCGATACCAAAAGATCTATCGCTTTATAGCCGATTTCTCGCATCTGCTCTGAAGAAAGCTCTAGTTTATAATTTACTTCTTTATTATTCTTCTCCATACTGATTTTTAATTGCTATTTTGAAAACACAAAAGTAATTGGTGTCTTTGCAATAATATGAATGATTCAATCTTAAGTTCTTAAACTACAATGAGAAGAAAAGAGATCTACTAATAAAAGAAGCATAAAGAAAGAACCATAACTATTTAATTATCAATATTTTATTTTGAAAAAAATAAAATTTATTTTATATCGACTTTTAGGCTCTCAAAGGTATTTGAGACTGGTTAGTAGCTTTTTTTTTCTATTCTACTCACTAGGACTTCTAAAAAGGAATCCTATTTACTATATCCACTATTTTGTTAAAAAACTCATAAAAAAAGGAGATTACATCATTGATATTGGTGCAAATCTGGGTTATTACTCTAAAATTTTCTCTGATTTAGTTGGAAGGAAAGGGAAAGTTTATGCAGTAGAACCTCTTCCTATTTATCAAAAAGTTTTAAAAAGAAACACCGCTAAGAAAAGTAACATTCAACTTATTCCTTATGCCTTAGGAAAAGAAAATGGGAAGGTACAAATGGGTGTTCCAGGTAATGATGTCTATCAACATGGTCGAAATCAGGTGTTGACAGAAAACAAAAAAATCACTTCTTCGACTGAAGTGGAAATCAAAAAAGCTTCTACCTTATTTTCAGATCTTGAAAGACTTGACTACATAAAATGTGATGTGGAAGGATTTGAAATGAATATTATTCCTGAGCTCGAAGAATTGCTACTTAAGTTTAAACCCATTCTTCAAATTGAAATAGACTCAAAAAATAAACCTGATCTATGTTCTTTTCTAGAAAACTTAGGGTATAGTTTTTTTTCAGTAGAAAAAAGTAACTTAATACCTGAGTCAATGGATACCCTTTCCAAAACTAAAGGAGATTTGATCTTTATTCATGAACTAAACAGACTTCAGTAATCAGTTTAGTTGATTTCTAATGACTGTACCTTACAAGTAACGCGTTAAAAATGTACTCTATCAATAAATGGCAACAAGAGAAGTACTACCCTGTTTAGTTAAGAGACTCGAAAATTTACAAGTCTAAAATAGTATTAGCAGGAAACAAAATTTCATAGCTATTATTTGACTTAACCGTTAGGGAGTTCTCTCTAAGCCAAGGGTTATAGTATTTTAGGGTGCGGTAAGAAACATCATTCTCTTTGGCAAATTCAGCAAGGTCTTTAATAGATTCTGTTACTTTTATCTTTTTTGTCTGTAAAGGTTGGTATACGTTTTCTTTAGAAATGCTAAAGTTAAACTCGGAAGGGTTTTTTAGTATTTCTTTAAATGCCAGAATTCTAAAAACATATCTGGAAGTTTCTCTATTTAAGGACAGGTCATAGTATGTTTTTCCATTTTGTCTTTCAAGTACTCTGGATAACCCTCTCATGCCCATATTATATGACGCTGCAACTAACGTCCAGTTATTAAACTTTGAATAGGCTTTTTTTAGGTACTTGCAAGCTGCTCTGGTAGATTTTATTGGGTTATATCGCTCATCTACTTCACTATTGACTATTAAACCATACTCTTTTGCTGTTCCTTTCATTAGCTGCCAAAAACCAGTAGCCCCTCTGGGAGAAACTGCATTAGAAATATTACTTTCAATTACCATTAAGTATTTAAAATCATCGGGTATTTTTTCTTCTTTGAGTATTTTTTCAATAACAGGAAACCAACGGTGCATTTTTTTGATAATTAGGATTGTACTAGAGTGCCAAAAAGCATTTTTTAAAAGTTCTTCATCTAGCCTCTCTATTACATCAGGATTAGTCAGATCTACTGACTCTCCACAGAAGTTTAAGGAATCAGGGATAGAAATATCTATCGGGTAGGTATCACAGCTGATCAGAACAGGAGTATTTTCTTTCTCCTTATTTTTATCAAGTGTAGTATTCCCCTGCTTTTCAGATAGAAAGTCTTTTTTTTTGTTGTAAAAGAAGATTATCCCAATTATTAATACTACTCCCATTAAGGCTATTTCCCAATAATTCTTCATCTCTTAGTTTTTTTGATAGAGTGCATTAACCTTACAAACAATGTGCTTTATTACTCTTATATCTAATACAATTATTTCATAGATTCCATGTAAGACAATATCTTTACTCTTATCAAAGTTAATTTAGTAAAGGAGCAATAAAAAATACCACATGCGCAAATACTTACCTCTCCTATTTTTAGTGGGAGTTTTGGTTTTCCCCAAAAAAGGAATTGCTGACTCTCCTCTCACCTCTATTACCCTTTCTTTTGCTTACACGGATGAGCCTATAATGAAAGACGCTGCTAAAGCAGATAGTGTTCTTAATAAGAAGCTAATAAAATATCTTTTAGATGAAAATAACCCTATCGATCTGAAAATGGCAGTCATCAATAGGCTTGGGTGGGATTTTTATGGAAAAGATAATGCAGTCATCTTTTTTGATTATCTCAAAAAAAAGAAAAAGTATGAAAGTGAAGATGATTTCAGAATATATGCCAGTGGAGATGAGCTTCTTTGTATGGCTTACCTTAAAGCTATGGATAATTATTTTAGGGTAGATGATGCAATAGAGTGCGCTGACTTAGCTTTAGAGAAGAATAAAAAAAGTTATACCTATAATATTATTAATGCTATCATAAAAGCTCAAAAAATTATGCAAAAAAGCTTTTGCGATACTTACAAAGCAGCCAACCAAGTACGTGAAGACGAATCGCTAAAACAAGATATGAAAAATGAAGCAAAAGTGCTGATTTTTGAATATATGGATCTCTATAAAGACTATTGTAGAGGAAAATATTAGTTTTAGCAATCTTTTGGAGTGTGATTATTCGTACCATAATACCAGTTTTTAACGAAGAAAAATCGATTGGAAAGGTAATTAAAGCATTACCTTCAAGCTTGATAAAAGAAATAATTGTAGTAGATAATGGATCTACTGATCAAACTTCAACGATCGCTCAAAATGCTGGTGCTACTGTCTTATATCAGCCTCAGAAAGGCTATGGTGCTGCTTGTTTAAAAGGGATTCAATATGTCAATGAAAATAAGCTAGAAACGGATATTGTCGTATTTATAGATGGGGACTTTTCCGACTTTCCCGAAGAGTTACCTAAAGTAATTGAGCCAATTATTAAACAAAACTTTGACTTGGTAATTGGATCCAGGGTTCTTGGAAATAGTGAAAGAGGTTCGCTTACTCCTCAGCAACGATTTGGCAACTGGCTAGCCACCAAGCTTTTATACCTATTTTTTGAAGCTCAGTTCACTGATCTAGGTCCTTTCCGAGCAATTAAGTACGAAAAGCTCAAGTTACTGAATATGCAAGACACCAATTTTGGGTGGACAGTAGAGATGCAAATTAAAGCAGCAGGAGATAAACTTACGTTTACTGAAGTTCCTGTAAGCTATAGGAAAAGAATTGGAAAGTCTAAGATCTCAGGAACGGTAAAAGGAACTATCTTAGCTGGCAGAAAAATTCTCTGGCTTTTGTTCAAATATGCCTTATGGAAATAGTTATTTCAATTGTCTATTTTGTAGGATTGCTTTTTATTTTCCTGTTCAGCTTATCGCAATTACACCTGACTTTATCCTATTTAAAAGCTAAACGAAAAAAGTGTAATAATGGTGTTGCTCATAAAAAGTTGGAAGAGTTTCCTTATGTTACTATTCAACTTCCAGTTTATAATGAGTTGTATGTGGTAGAAAGGTTGATAGATGCTGTCTCCAAAATAAATTACCCAAAAGAAAAATTAGAAATTCAGGTTTTGGACGACTCCACTGATGAGACGGTTCAAATTATAGAAAACAAACTCAATAATATCGACAAAGCTATTAGTATTCAGCACATACGAAGACCAAAAAGAGTTGGCTTTAAAGCTGGAGCATTACAATATGGCTTAAAAAAAGCTAAGGGAGAATTTATAACCATTTTTGATGCTGATTTTCTTCCCATTCCTGATTTTTTGTTAGAAACTCTTCCTTATTTTAAGCAATCCAGTATTGGAATGGTACAAACCAGATGGGGGCACATAAATCGAGATTATTCTTTGCTGACCAAGTTGCAAGCATTTGGCTTAGATGCTCACTTTACTATCGAACAGGTAGGGAGGAAATGTAATGGCTCTTTTATCAATTTTAATGGGACAGCTGGAGTATGGAGAAAAGAGTGTATAGAAGATGCAGGAGGGTGGCAATCAGATACACTTACAGAAGACCTAGACTTGAGTTATAGAGCTCAGTTAAAAGGTTGGCAATTTGAATATTTAGAAGAGGTGGTCAGCCCTGCAGAGTTACCTATAGCGATGTCTGCCATCAAGTCTCAACAGTTTCGGTGGAATAAAGGGGCAGCAGAGTCAGCAAAGAAGCATCTGAGGAATGTATTGACTTCTTCTAAAGTTAGCTTCACTCAAAAGGTGCATGCTTTTTTTCATTTGATGAATAGCTCTACTTTTTTCTTTTTACTAGTTGTCTCTTTGGCCAGCGTGCCAATGCTGTGGCTGAAGAATAAGTATGAAGAGTTCAATTTATTCTTTCATTTGGCATCTATATTTCTCCTCGGCTTCTTTTCTATTTGCTTTTTTTATTGGGTTTCAACCAAAAAAATATATCCTGAGAAGTACAATAAACACTTCTTTTCTATTTTCCCCCTATTTCTTGCCGTTAGTATGGGGCTTTCTATCCATAATAGTTTAGCTGTTTTGGAAGGTTGGCTGGGTATAAAAACCAATTTTATTCGAACCCCAAAGTTTAATATAGGCACAGAAAATAAGCTATGGAAAAAGAATGTTTATTTGAATAAAAGGTTTTCCTGGAGTCTTATCTTAGAAACTCTGGCTTTTGTTTACTTCTGTTTTGGAGTATTCTATGGAATTTCTATCCAAGATTACGGTTTACTAGTATTTCACCTTTTATTGGCAACTGGTTTTTTGATCGTTTCATGGGAAGAATTTAAAGTTATGCTTCCTGAAAAAACACCTCCAAAGACAAAAGGTTCGTTAGTTATTTCGAGTACTTGAATCTTATTTTATAAATAAAAGGAGGCTTAACTAATCTTCCCTCCCACTCTCTTCTACCTGCATTTACAATTATTTTTTTTCCCTCTTCTATCTCCTCTTTTTTGATATAAGCCAAAGCAATTCCCTGATTTAGCATTGGCGAAAGTGATCCGGAGGTAACTATTCCTATTTCTTCTCTATTAGCGTTTAGTACTTTATAACCATCTCTGGGGATTCCTCTTTCGTTTAAAATTAATCCATATAATTTTTTACTAACTCCCTCTTCTTTTTGCTTTATCAATGCTTCTTTTCCAATAAATTCTTTGGTGAATTTGGTAACCCAACCAAGACCTGCTTCCAACGGTGTTACATCTTCCCCTATGTCACTTCCATGAAGACAATACCCCATTTCTAATCGAAGTGTATTTCTTGAAGCCAAACCACAAGGTTTTATTTCATACCTTCTTCCTGCATCCATTATTGCATCCCAAAGGTCTTCTGCATCTCCATTTTTTATATATAGTTCGAAGCCACCAGAGCCTGTGTAGCCCGTAGCAGAAATAATTACATCTTCTTTACCAGCAAATGTCCCTTCCACAAAATGATAGAATGGAATGCTCTTTAAATCAATTTCTGTAAGGTTCTGTAATACCTCAATACTTTTAGAACCTTGTACTGCCAGCAAGGATATTCCGGAAGACAAATTGGTGATATTTACCCTTTCTGATTTTCTTTCATTTATCCACTTCCAGTCTTTTTCTATATTCCCAGCATTGACAACAAGCATGTACTTATTTTCCGCCAATTGATATACGATCAAATCATCAATTATACCTCCTCGCTCATTAGTAAGGCAGGAATACTGAGCTTTCCCAGGTTTCAGCTTCGATGCATCATTAGTTGTAAGGGTCTGAACAAGATCTAGTGCATTTTCTCCTACCACAAGAAATTCTCCCATATGAGAAACATCGAAGATACCTACTCCTGAACGAACCGCTTTATGCTCTTCTATTTCTGAACTATATCGAAGTGGCATTTCAAAGCCTGCAAAGGAAGCCATTTTTGCTCCAAGCTCTACATGTTTTGAATGTAATTGAAGTTTTTTTAGTTCTGCCATAGCTTTTATATTAGCTGCAAAGGACGGGTAAATTGTTCTTTTAATGAAATTAATGTTTCTGTACTTGTAATCCCTTCTATTTTTTGGATTTTGTCGTGCAAGACTTCTCTAAGATGGTTAGTATCCCTGCAAATAATTTTGGCAAAAAGACTATACTGACCTGTTGTATAATGTAGTGTCAATATTTCTGGTATTTTTTTCAATTCTGCTTCCACTACATCATTCATAGAGCTCTTTTCCAGATAAATCCCCAGAAAAGCTGTTATATCATATCCTAGGCTATCTAGATTTATACTAAGAGAAGAGCCTTTGATTACTCCTAGTTTTTCTAGTTTCTTAATTCTAACATGCACTGTTCCATTGGAAATGCATACTTTATCAGCAATCTCAGCATAGGGTTTTTTGGCATCTTCCATCAGTTCTGCAAGAACTTTCAGGTCTATCTCATCAATCTGAGATTTTATAGTAGGGTTTAGTTTGTTCATTTCTGAAACAGAATGTTAATTGCTCAAATTTAACAAAGAGCTTTTCATTTTTTTCTTTTTTTATACAAGGATATAAACGAAAAAGGAAGAGAACTTATTGGCTCTTCCTTGCATTTCATTTAGTTTATTTTCTAAAGCCCTTATTTCTTAATTACTTTGGATCTAAACATTTTTCCCTTTCCAGTATGTATACTTAGCACATCACTCATACTGTTTAATTAGATACTGACTATTTTAAGCTGAATTTAGTCTTTCAATTGACAAATTTTAGCTAAATTCTGTCAATATTTAAAGCAACTTTGAGTTTAAACAAATCAATTCCCCTCTCCCAAAGAATAGGAAGGAACTTTAGGTTTTAAGTATCGTTTAATAAATGAATCTTTAAAAGGAGGATAATATTCTAACTCACCATCACCTTCTCCTTCTATCACCTTTATAATTTTATTTCTATGATAGTATACTCTAGCTGAATAACCTAAGTTTTCATCTTTGTAGTAAAAGATTAAATTACCTTTTTCTTCTCCAGGTATACAATTACATTTTTTATATTCTTCGCCTTCACTATTATAATTATACATTACCCATTCAAAAAGACTTCTCCTTGCAGCATTTTCAGTTTTTTTCTTGACTTTTATTTTATTATCGTGATAATCTACAAAGAATGTTATTTGCTCATTATAGTTTCCCACTCCAGGAAAAGAAACATCATTGGTATTTACGTTCAATATATTTTGAATCTCACTTTTTCCACAATTAAAGCGGAAAAAATCTATTTTTTTGACTATTGAATTAATGCTATCCTTGGAGAGAGAAATAGTATTTTGATTATTACTTTCCTTTGATGCACTTTCACTTTCCAATGTGCTTTTTATAAATAGCAAACCTAGAAAAATAATAAGAAGAGAAGTATATATTTTATTCATTATGGATTTAAACTTATTCTCTAATACAAATATATTCTTTTGCCTGTTTGAAAAGGAATGTCATTTTAGCACTTTCCCCAAATTTATATTTATCTAAAACGGCCATTTTAGCATTGATTCTCAAAAAAAATACCTTAAAAATGTCATTTTGGCTTATTTTCTCAATTGAAACAGTTTTTGAAGAGTAAATTTCAAAAAACAAGATAACAAACTATGAACTTTGATAAATTCACTATTAAATCACAGGAAGTTTTGCAAAAAGCAACTGACTTAGCAAAGAGCTTCCAACAACAAATTATACAAACAGGGCATTTGCTAAAAGCTATTAGCCAACAAGAAGATAGTTTTTTTTCTTTTTTGAGTAAAAAGCTAAATATAGACAGCATTAGATTAAACTCAGAGCTGGAAAGCATTTTGCAAGCATATCCCAAGACAAGCGCAAGTAATCCTTATTTGTCTAATGATGCGGCCAAAGCAATTCAGAATGCAGAAAAGCAAGCATCAGATATGAAAGACGAGTTTGTCGCTGTAGAACATCTTTTACTAGGTATTCTGAATGTAAACGATAAGGTATCGACCTTACTTAAATCTGTTGGGTTTTCAGATAAACATCTTAAATCAGCAATTAAAGAACTGAGAGGAGGTAATAAGGTTACAGACCAAAATGCGGAATCGAAGTATCGCTCTTTGGAAAGGTATTCACAAAACCTAAATGAGCTTGCCAAGAAAGGTAAGATTGATCCTATTATCGGAAGAGATGAGGAAATCAGACGTGTCTTACAGATTCTTTCCAGAAGAACGAAAAATAACCCTATGCTTATTGGTACACCAGGTGTTGGTAAGACTGCTATCGTAGAAGGTCTGGCTCAAAGAATTGTTTCTGGCGATGTGCCTGATAATCTTAAAGATGTTACAATTGCTTCTTTGGATATGGGTTTACTGGTTGCTGGAGCTAAGTACAAGGGAGAGTTTGAAGAAAGGCTGAAAGCAGTAATCAAGGAGGTAGTTGATGCAGATGGTAAGATTGTTTTATTTATTGATGAAATTCATACACTTGTTGGTGCCGGTTCTGGAGGAGAAAGTGCGATGGATGCTGCTAATTTGCTTAAACCTGCTTTGGCAAGAGGCGAACTACGATCTATTGGTGCAACTACTTTGAAGGAGTACCAGAAGCATATTGAAAAGGACAAAGCTCTGGAAAGGCGTTTTCAAACGGTAATGGTAGAAGAGCCAAGTGTGCAGGATGCGATTTCTATTTTAAGAGGTATCAAAGAAAAATACGAAGTACACCATGGGGTGAGGATTAAGGACGATGCTATTATAGCTGCGGTAGAGCTTTCTCATCGCTATATTTCAGATAGGCAGCTGCCTGATAAGGCCATTGATTTGATGGATGAAGCTGCAGCACGAATGCGAATTCAGATTGACTCTTTGCCAGAAGAGGTAGATGAGGTTCAAAGAAAGGTGATGCAGTTGGAAATTGAACGAGAAGCTATCCGAAGAGAAAAAGATAAAGAAAAGGAGAAGATTTTATCAAAAGAGATTGCTGATTTGACGGAAGAGTTAAATTCTTTGAAAGCAAAATGGCAAAGCGAAAAGGAGTCTATTGAGGGTATTCAAAAGGTTAAGGAAGATATTGATAAGTATAAGCTAGAAGCAGAGCAGGCAGAACGATCTGGGGATTATGGTAGGGTTGCTGAGTTGCGGTACGGCAAAATCAAAGAAGCTGAAGATTTATTGCAGTCGCTACAAGAGAAGTTAAAAGAGAAGCAGCAAGATCAAAGCACTCTTTTAAAAGAGGAAGTAACTTCAGAAGAAATTGCTGAAGTAGTATCAAAATGGACGGGTATCCCAGTCACTAAAATGCTGCAAAGTGACAGGGAGAAGTTATTAAAACTTGAAGAGGTATTGGGCAATCGAGTTGCAGGTCAGGAAGAAGCTATCCATGCTCTATCTGATGCAGTAAGGCGTAGTCGTGCTGGTTTACAAGATCCCAAAAGACCTATTGGTTCCTTTATTTTCTTGGGTACTACGGGTGTAGGTAAAACAGAGCTCGCCAAAACCTTAGCTACATTTTTGTTTAATGATGAAAATGCCATGGTGAGAATTGATATGTCGGAATATCAAGAAAGGCATGCAGTTAGTCGCCTGATTGGAGCACCTCCAGGGTACGTTGGGTATGATGAAGGTGGACAGCTTACTGAGGCTGTAAGAAAGAAACCCTACTCTGTTATTTTACTAGATGAAATTGAAAAAGCGCATCCAGATGTATTTAATATTTTACTACAGGTACTAGATGATGGTAGGTTAACGGATAATAAGGGACGTATAGCCAATTTTAAGAATACTATCATTATTATGACCTCCAACATTGGCTCTCATTTGATCATGGATAAGTTAGGAGAGCTTAAAGGGACAAATGAAGATGAAGTGGTTTTCGATAGAACCAAAACAGAGCTTTTTGAGCTTCTGAGAAAGACTTTGCGACCTGAATTTCTCAATAGAATTGATGAGGTAATTATGTTTAAGCCTCTTTCCAGAAAGGAAATGAAGAAAATTACAGAGATACAATTCAAAGAGATTCAACGTAGGCTTGAGGAATCTGGAATTACTATTGAAGCATCAGATGAGGCTCTCTCTAAATTAGCTGATATCGGCTATGATCCGCAGTTTGGAGCTAGACCATTGAAAAGGGTTCTGCAGACACATGTTCTAAATGATCTCTCTAAAGCCATTTTGAGTGGTAAGGTATCTAAAGATTCCGTAGTAGGCATTACTTTGGATGATGATGGGCAAATCCAGTTTGAGAATGTAGGTGACGTTGTAGTTAACCAATAAGTCGCAAGATTTTTTGAAGAGTCATTAATGAGGCTACCCAAAAGGTCAGCCTCATTTTTATTTTAATCGTTTTTGGGCTTCTCTGATAACCATTTCCTCAGAGTTATCAGCAGTTACATGCAGGTATTTACCCCTACCCTTCTCTACTAGTTTTTTTAAGCTATCATCACTGTCTGTAGATTTACCATAGCTAAAGATAGTTAACTGAATACCCTGCTCTGAGTTTCTATCAATTAACTGATTTAGTGAACCATCTATTCTAAAAATCCCATCTGTTATTAGTATTACTTTATCATTTGTGCTAGGCTTTTTGTTAGACTCAACTGTTTGATAAGCTAATTTCAAACCTTCATAAATATTGGTTCTCCCTTTGGGCTTTAAGCTTTCAATTGTTTTGACAATTTTCTTCTTTTTTCTTGCAGAAATAGGCTTTAATGCAACTTTTGCACTCCCTGAGTATTGCACTATACTAAGCTCATCCTCTTTTCGCATAATTTGAAGAAGATTTTCCAAAGATTTTTTAAAGAGAGGGAGCTTTTCTGGGCTACGCATAGATGCTGATACATCTAATAGCAATGTTATGTTTGTGAATGCATAACCTTCCATGCTTTTTGAGCTATTATCTATATTTTGATTGCTTCCTGAGTTAGAGTTATCTTCAGGTTTTCCTTCTGGAAACCGCAATAGATCTTGCTGTTTTAACCCTTCAAGCAATGGCTTATCAGCTAGAGAAACAATTTTATCATAGCGACTAACAAGACTATTATAACCATATGCCAAACTCGATAGTTTACTCCATTTAGTCTTAAAATCAACACTTTTTTCATAATCTTCAATGCGATCAAAATATGCTTTCAAATCGTGATTAAACCATTCATAAGCAGAATAAGGGCAATCTCCATGAGTACTACCTATTTTTTTTAGTCCTTTTAGGTTTGAGTATTGGTCTTCTACTAGTTTTGTGTAGTATATCTTAAGATTATTTTTTAGACTGTCTATTTTTTCATTTGAATTGCTTTTTGTTGAGCTTTTAAATTCTTCTTTTTCTAAATCTAAAATCTCTTTAGCAGTCGGCAGAGCTTTGCGCAGTGCATTTGCTGATTTTACCCACGAGTTTTCATCATCTTGTTCGTAGGAATCGTATATATTTTTAATAGAGGAATATACTTTTTCTTTTTGAAGATCAAATTCATCGAAAAGGATAATAAGTCTTTTGGTTCTACGACTCACATCCTCGAATTTGTCGCTTAAAAACTTTTCTTTCTCTAAGTAGTCAAGGATTTCTAAGGTTTGGTATTCTATTTCATACGTTATGTCATAGAGTGCATTTATGCTCCGCAGTAAATTTATTCTATATGCTTCAGGGAAATTATTGCTGTAAAACCCAATTTTGATTAATTGCGATCTTGGTATGGTATAACCTCTAGCTTTAAAGTGAATATATTTATTTGCTGCAATAAGCATCCTATCTGAATCAGATTTCAAAATATTTTTTATACTCCGATGCATTTTCCAAAGCATAGATTGCAATGACTTATTTTCTAACACCATCCAATTTATGCAGTCCACTACTTGATTCAAATGATCATTTAAATTGGGAGTAATTTGTCCTTTCGTTGCTGTATTAGCATCTATTATTTCCAGCTCTTTTTTTTCATACTTATTATTTAAGAAAATATACTTAACACTTTCAGTATCAAAGCTTAACTGTGGCGTAAATGAAGCTATGTATCTGTATTTATTATTATCAACTCTGCTTCTTTTTAAGAATAAGGCATAGTTCCTTTCTAGTTCCACACCATATGCTTTGAACCACTCCAGATAGAATCGATTTTTGAATTCATCAGAAGAGTAACCATTCATATAAAACTGGTTCATTGCAAGCATCTTACTATCTATTAGGTAGTCTACCCCTCTTTGAAAATGATAAAATTGTTGCTTTGCATCGTAATGTGTACCACCCTGTAGATTTACTTGCTTTAGTTTATTTTTATATTCCAAATTAAACTCTACATTTTTTCTTATTAATGTTGTATCCCATCCTGTATATAGTTTGTCATTGAATTTGAGAGTGAAGGTTTTCAAAAACTTTTTTTCTCTCTCTATGAAGCTAGCCATAAGTTTAGCAGCTGAATGGTATTGATTTCCGTTAGGATGATTGCTTTTAAAAACCAAAACATTAACAGAATCTATTTCTTGCTGAATTTCTAAGTATACGTTTCCTACTTCTTCTAACAGATGATCTGACTCTTTGAATAAATCTTCTTTATACGTTTCTAGCTTACAATATGTATCAATTGCCTGTAGTTTAGAGTTTACTTTTTGAAGTAAACCCCAAATCTTTTTTGCAGACCTGGCAAACAGGTTACCTCCTGTTTCTTGTGCTTTTTTAAATTTATATTCATTTACTAAGCCAGCACAATCAAACCTGGCATACAACCTCCTTGAAGCGTTTGTGTTTTTATCGCTTGATTGCATTCTTTTTTGAAACTGCGTTTGTTTATAAAAGTCTTTAGTACATCGCAGTTTTTGAAGAAGCCATTTATTACTCTCATGTATAAATTCAGCATAACTATCAAGTGCTGCCAAATTATTAATGCCATCTTGTGAATGAGAATCTAAACTTAAAAAAAAACTATTTGCAAGACATACTATTAGTACTATACCTTCTCTTAACATAAAGAAATTGCTCAAAGAGATAAATATAATACTTCATATTTTGTTATGAGCATTAATTTTACCTCACTATCAATATTTTCTTCGATAGCATTTCTTCTCCTTTATCGTTATGCAAACTCACAAAGTATAATCCTTGCTTAAATCCTTTTGCATCTATTAAAGCTTCTTGCCTTCCTGAAAAAAGTTGGTCTGTATAAATTTTCTGACCGAGCATATTGATAATATTGAAATGAATGCTTTCACTAATAGCATCTGACTTGGATATAATCAAAATGTCTTCTACCGGATTGGGATAAATAGAAATGAATTTATCATATATACTTTCTCCTATACTTGTAACTTCTTCCTCTTCTTCTACAGTTACAGCATTTGAAATATTGCTAAACCTAGATTGAAAACCCTGATTAGTAGCCTTTACTCTATAGTAATATACTGTATCAGGTAATACATCTTCATCTATATAATTAACTACATTAGCCTCTAAAGAAGCTATTTCTTCAAAATTCTCTCCATCATTACTTCTTTCTAAAGTAAAGCTAGCTTCAAACTCAGAATTATCTTCCCATGATACCTCCACCAAATTAGAATCATTTAGCCTTGCTTCAATATTTGATGGTGTATTTATCAAACAAAATGTGCCACTTGTTTCAAACCCAAAATTTAGATCTAAACTTACCAAATTAGAGCCTTCACTATTAATGATTTTAATCTCTTGCTCATCAACAAAAATCCCATCACTCTCCGTATCATAAATTATAAGGGTATGACAACCTTCAGGAAGGCATATATCTTTTTCAATTAACTGAAGGCTTTGACTTAAAGGGAAGTATCCACCAAAAGCTAGTGAGTTATTTTCTGAATCAATTAGATCCCAATAGGTTTCTTCAGGATATTCATCTAAAGGGAGTTGTAAGGTAACATTGTAAGTTTCTCCTAAATATTCATTTACTGTAGTATTCAAAGAAGATACATTATCATTAGGAGTTACATCTTGCTCATCATCAGCATGTTGTATAGTAAAAGCAATCTCATTACTTCCATTTGCTAATTCTAACTCTGGAAGCTCAATATACATTGTACTTGAAGAAGAAAACAAAGTTTTTTCTATTGTTTCCACCTTGTTTTCAACAGAGCTTGAATACTCAATTGTGAATGAGTTTACAGGAGAAGATCCCGAGTTTTTCACTAAAACTCCTGGCATAATACTATCATCACATAATGTTAACTCTTCTCCGTCAATTGGAAAAACTCCTTCTATTACCAGATCTTTTTTATTTTGATAAGGCAACTCAAAATTCACTTCTACAGCAGGAAGGTTAGCATCTTCTGTAGAGTAATAAATTGGAACATCGTTTCTTCCATTAGGTACTTGAAAAATAAATGGAGAAATAGTATTATCTGAGCTCTCATTAGATATTGCTGATAAAGTATATTTTCCTCTAGCTAAACATAGCCCACCTTTTTTCTTTTGGTCTTCACCTGGTGCAGGGAATTCACGTGTTTCAATCCGGGTAACTTCTTTTTGTGTATCAGAATTTGCCACTATAAACGTTTCAGCTGAATAAACACCCGTGTTATTTAAGCTTTGCTCAATTTTAGATAAAAACCCTTCTTCAGAGTCTATAGCTATTGCAGTAGCATTTCCAATAAAATCTTCATTATTTAAATTGGTGAAAGATGGACGCCATTGTACTTCGTATTGCGCAATTTGATCAACGGTAAATGTAGAGTTAACTACAAAAGACTCCCCTGCTTGCAAAACATCAGGCAATACTGTTTCTATTTCTTCTTGACTAAGAATATCATTATTAACTGAAACTTGCTGATTTAAGGTTATTGCCGTTATTGGGTTTTCTCCATTATTTATTATCACTAACTCTGTCGGCACTTCTATTAAATTATCTCCACATATTCCGCAATAATATTGTTCAAGGTTACTGGCTATTTGAATTTGGGTATTTTGAAGGTAGGCTCTTTTTACTATAACACTATTTTCAAGACCATCATCCAAAAGATAGTTTGTGGTTTTTCCTTCTATCCAATCTAAAAACGAAGACACCCGAGTGTAGACTCCTGGAAATTCTGGCTCTGCACATCCCTGCCCAAAACTAACTATTCCTGCAAGTAACCATCGATCATCATTTGCATTTCTTATCACTAAAGGTCCTCCACTATCTCCCTGGCAAGCATCTTTACCACCTTCCTCAAAAAAACCTGCTGCTATCATAAGCTCAGGAACAAAAAAACTTCCATAAGAAGACACTACATTTTCATTAGGCACTAATGGTATGGTTACTTCTTGCAGAATACTAGGATACTTATTCCCATTACTAACCGTATTACCCCATCCCGTAACTGTTAATAAAGCTCCAGCTATCAACAGTTCTTCTGCCTCTTCTTCACTTAAAAGTTCAATTTTATCAATATTTGCTCCATTGAGTGGCAACGGTTTAGCTAACCGAAGTAGAGCAATATCATTCTGATAAGAAGATCCACTAAAGTCTTCATGAGAAATTATATCTGTAACCTTTATGCGAATTACATTTTCATCATCATTTAATGAAGAGATACCTGCCACTATTTCTATATCCGATGGAGATTCAATATCTTCCAAACAATGAGCCGCAGTTAATATCCAAAACTCATCAATAATTGACCCACCACAAAACTGCCCACCAAAAGTAGGTCTACCAGCTTGTACAATACCTATCTGCCAGGGATAGCTTGTTATTTCAGCATTTTTCCCTCCAACAATTCTGGTATCTTTTTTTTGTGCCTGAATACATGTAATAGCCATGATTGAAGTAAATAAAAGTGCAGTAATTTTTCTTATCATCTTGTAGTAATTTGATTATAATGATGTTCTTACGTAATTATACAGATTCTGTTAGTTCAACTTCCAAAAAAAATGTTTCATTGATTACAGTCAGATGCTTACTATCCTATATTAGGAAATTATCTTATAAATTACATATAAAGTTTAGTAATTAATTTTATTTTGATTCATTAAAAATAACATTTCCTTCTTTAATATACGCTAAAACATCTTCAACTCCAGTTTTCTTGAATGCTGAGGTGGTATAGATTGGAGGTAATTCCTCCCAATATTTCAACAATTCTTTTTCATAGCCAGCTATTAACGCTTTTTTTTTGGAAACACCTGTTACCTTGTCTGCCTTTGTAAATACTATGACAAATGGGAGCTGATTTGTGCCAATCCATTCTAAAAACTCTAAGTCTACTTTTTGAGGTTCATGTCTAATGTCTATTAGTATAAAAGTGGTTACCAGATTTTTTCGCTTCAATAAATACTCTCTTGAGAATTTACTGAATAGTTTTTTTTCACCTTTACTTACTTTAGCCCAGCCGTATCCTGGAAGATCTACTAAATACCAGGAGTTATTTATCAAAAAATGATTTATAGTCTGTGTTTTTCCTGGAGTTGACGATACTCTAGCTAAGTTTTTTCTATTAAGCAATGTATTCAGCAAGGACGACTTCCCTACATTAGACCTTCCAATAAATGCGTACTCGGGCTTATCCTCAGGAGGGCACTTATTCACCTCCACACTAGAAAGAATAAATTCTGAAGTTTTAATTTTCATCTGCTTAACTTTTTAGTGTGCTGTTTTTATATCTTTTATTTCCAGCTGAATACTTGTAGTACCTTTGTAAACATTCTTTTTCAACACATAACACATATCGAAGCTATCTGATGCTGATATAAGATCTTTCATAAAGGCATTACCAAAACCAATAGCGTCAAAAGAAACTACTTTGTTATCTTCCTGATAAACTTTGAGCTTTAAGTGTTCTTCTTTTAAAACTCGTAGCGGTTCAGCTAATTTCAAATTTCTAGTTACAAATACTGGTCTTGGGTTTCCCGGTCCAAAGGGAGATAGCATATTTATCTCATTCAGTAGTTCAAAAGTAATTTCATCTAGCTTAATCTCTAAATCTATGTTTAAATGTGGGATAAATTCTTTTTCTACATAGCTACTGGCAACAACTTTTTCAAATTCAACAGAAAAACCTTCTAGCTTTTCTGCTTTCAAATTAAGACCCGCCGCAGCATGATGCCCCCCATAACTATCCAAAAACTCAGAACATTGATCTATAGCTGAAAATATATTGAAACCATCAACTGACCTAGCCGACCCAGTTATAGAGTTATGATTTTTTGTAAATACTATCGTTGGTTTATATACTTTTTCAATACACCTAGAAGCTACAATCCCTACTACTCCTTTATGCCATTTTTCATTGTATAAAACTGTACTCTTTTTACTTGTCAGGTCTTTGCCCTGGGCTAAAGCTACTGCCTCCTCTGTAGCTTTTAAGTCGTACTCTCTACGCAAATTATTTTTTTTCACAACCTGATCCACATAATACTCTGCCTCCTCTTCATCTTTAGCAATTAGCATCTGGATAGCCATATTAGCATGTGCTATTCTCCCCGCAGCATTTATTGCTGGAGCAACCTTAAAAACAAGGTCAGATATTTCTACTTCACTTTGAGCATCGGGTTTAACTTTTTTCAATAAGGTTTTTAAACCTAAAGAAGGGTTTTTATTTATTTTTTCTAGCCCAAGAGTTAATAAGATTCGGTTCTCATCTATTACAGGAACTATATCTGCAGCAATACTGACTGCAAGTAAGTCTAATACATCAAATACTTTCTCGCTGCTTATATTTTCTGAAGCTGCATAAGCCTGAATCAATTTAAATGCAACTCCACAGCCACTCAATCCTTTGAATGGATAGCTACACTCTTTTTGAACAGGGTTTAAAATAGAAAAGGCTTTAGGAAGCTTTTTATCCGTTTGATGGTGATCGCAAATTATAACATCAATTCCCTTTTTATTTGCTTCTTCTACGAATAAATGCCCTTTTATCCCACAATCTAATGTTATAACCAATTCAGCATTAACTTTTTCTGCATAACTCAAGCCTCTTAAAGACAAGCCATAGCCTTCACTATATCTATCTGGAACATAGTAATCTATATACGGATATATTTTTTGAAAGAATAGAAGATTCATAGCTACAGCCGTAGTTCCATCCACATCATAATCTCCATAGAAAAGTATTTTTTGCTTCTTCTGAATTGCTTCTTGCAATCTTAAAACTGCATTACTTAGTCCTTTTAGTAGATATGGATCATATAAATTAGATGCATCAGGATGAAGAAATTTTTCTATCTCTGCGCTAGTTTTTAGCCCTATATTCTTCAATAACTTAAATATCGTTTCACTAAAGACCTTATCATTGAAATGTGAATTTTGGTCTACTTCTAAACTACTATTTTTATAAATCCACTTCTTACCTATACCCTTTTCTACTCGAAAATCACTTTTAGTTTCCATCTTTTGTAAGATAATTTTTCACAGAGCTCTCTAAGTATTGCATTGGTATTGCCCCCTGATCTAAAATCGCTTTGTGAAATTTGTGCAATCTAAAATCCTTCCCCATTTCCTTTTGTATTTTTTCTCTTAATGAAAGAATTTCATCTTTAATCACTATTGCTGCTACTGCTCTACCTGGGTAGTTGAGGCACTCTTGAATAAAAAACCCAGCAATTTCTTGGTTCAAATATACATTCTCCTGTAAAAAAGTCATAGCTCTATCATACTTCCAAGACTTGTAATTCATCCCAATATCTACTATCATTTTACCAAGCTGTATCAGCTTCCAATGATTTAGCGCATCTACTTCTTCTTTCTTGACTAAAGCACCCTTTTCTTCTATAACTTCTAACGCATAAAAAGCCCAACCTTGATTCAATTCTGAAAAGTCTATAAAACGCCTAAATGAGGGCACTTTATGATTATTTAACTGATATGTTTTTTGCAAATGCTTTCCTGGAGATACATTAATCAGCCACCAAATTTTCCAGTACTCAGGTGGAAAAGCTTCAAAATAGGCTCGATTATAATATAGAACTGCTTTTCTGGTTCTATTAATGTTTAATGGAAAATAGTAAAATGCAGAAACTGTTTCTTGTATGGGGAAAGGTTTTATCTGAATATTAGAAAGACTATACGACGGTAAGCCTATTGAAAACCGTAAAAACTTATCTGTCATTAGCTTCTTAAAAGCTAAGAAGGACTCTTCTATTTTTACTGAATCAAAATTAGCGTTACTTTCTAACTGGTTTGGACTATCCCGCAATTGCTTTTTGTGAAAATCAATTTCCTTCATCGCTTTTTCAAAAAGTCCATCAGGGTTTGTTTCTGTTACTATTTCAGCATACTCAATTCCAAGCTCTTTTTTTAACAAATAAAGAAACAGCCTCTGTTCATTACATTTTTTCCATAAGCCTCCTTCTTTAGTCGCCTGAGGTATTAAAAATTTAAGCTTTTTATCTAAAGTGATATAGTTTGGGTATAACTTCTCACTAATTATTAAATCAGAAAGATATTTTAACTCACTAAACACTTCATTCGAAATTTCATCTAGTCTACCCAGCTTTTGAATAAAATCTTTATATATAAAGTTTTGCTTTGGCTCTACAGAGGTAAAAAACTCGATTTCTTTTTGCATCATTTGTAATGCCTCAACAGGCATTATTATGCCATGAGATGTTGAAGAGTCTATTTCTGCTATTGCTTTTTCTATTAAAAAGGAAAAATGATTTAATTGATGAACATACCTATAGGCATCTTTTATGTTTTTTATTCCCAGTGCATTTTCAAAGAAAAGTGGTAAGCTAATATGAACACCATCTATTGGGTTCAAAGGGTATTCAAACTCCTTTATTTGACTTTCATAAACTTTATCTTCCAGAAAATACTGTAATGTTTTAAAGGACAGTTGCTTTTCAAAGTTTGCACTTTTTAATGGGTATGAAGTTAACGTCTTATACTGTTGGTTAGCCTTTTCAAATTGAGATACACTGTTTTTTTTGCTCTGGTAATGCTGTTCAATATCCAGATCTACGTGAACGTGTAAATCATCTAACCACCCTGTAGTTATCAAAAGATTATGATTTTCTTCTAAATGTTCTATAAACCATTTTTCAAAAAAAATAGTAAGAGTAAATGGCTTAAACCATATCGTATTTGCTAGCCAACCTAAAAATAGGATGACTGCAATTATAAATACTCGTTTTATCCATTTAAGCATATCGTATCAATGAAACCCTGCAAGATAATAACTATTATAACTATTAATGATCATTGAAACTCAATTTCATAAGCATTTAAAAATCAATATCTGAAACTACTTTTTTTCTCCCCTAATTCTTATTTTACCTTCTATTTTAACTTATTACTATTACATTAAAAAGGAATAAAAAATGTAATTACTTTTGCTACAGATGTTGCTAAGTTTTTTTGATAGTTTTTCCATTTGGTCTTTGCTCATAAGCTTACTTATTTCTATTTCTTTAGCTTTAGTACAATACCGTAAGCAAACTAATAAATCCTGGAAGTTTAAACTCCTTTTAGGGATAAAAAGCATAATCTTATTTATCCTTATTCTTATATTATGTAACCCTCTACTTTTACAACTTAAGGCTAAAAAAATAAAACCTACTATAGCTTTTGCGATAGATAACTCTAAGTCTATACCACAACGGATTTCACTAGATTCTATAGCTAAAATTGTTAAGATCTTAGATGCATCTACCAAATCTCTGGCTGAAAAAGGCTATAATGTTGTAGTACATTCTCTAAGTACTCTTGATAGTTCTTCCAAGGATACTCAAAGCTTATTATTTGATCACACTCAGACAGATTTAAATAATGCTATACAATATTTAACTCAGTTGTACGAATCAGATGATTTAAGTGGCATTGTCTTAGTTTCTGATGGTGTCCACAATGCAGGCATTTCACCCATTTATCAAAAATATAGCACCCCAATTTATAGCGTAGGCATCGGAGATACTTCCTCAATTATAGACGCCTCTATCTTAGAGGTTAATTATAACAAATATGTTTATTCCGAAAGCATGTTTCCTATAGAGGTAGAAATAAAAAGTAATGGATTCTCTAACAAGATAGGTAATATTGCATTGTTTTCGAATGGCAAGAAAGTTTCTGAAAAAAAAGTAGACTTTTCTTCTTCAGGCTTTAATTCTGTACTTTTTAACACTACATCAGCAAAATCAGGAGTAAATAAATATCAGGTTATTTTAGAAGAAGTGCCCGGTGAGTTTACACTTAATAATAATAATACTTCCTTTTTTGTAAATGTAATTGATGATAAAAAAAAAGTTTTAATTTTGGCAAACCACCCCCACCCTGATATTAAAGCTATAAAGCAATCTCTCGAAAAAAAGAAATCATTAGATGTTGACATAAAAACATTATACATTGGTGAGATATTAAATAAGAAGGAGATAGCAAAATTTGATCTGATCATATTGCATGATCTACCAGGTTTTGAAACAACTAATTCCCAAGCACGTATTTCTAAATCTTTAGAAAATTACAAAGGCGCTAAGTGGTTTATTTTAGGAAGAGGCACTAATCTAAAAGATTTTTCTACTTTTAATTCTCTTTTGAATGTAAGCAATGCATACTATAACTACCCGTTGGAGTCTTATCCTATTTTTGAGCCTAGCTTTAAACGATTCTCTTTTGACACTAACCCAAATGAGATTTTAGAACTTTTTCCTCCACTTCAAATTCCAACAGGTACGTTTTCATTAGCACTTAATGCCGATATCTTATTTTACCAAAAGTTTGGCAATGCTGAAAAAAAACTACCTCTCATGGCTCTTAGCAGCTTCTCTAATAGTAAAGAAGCTATTTGGCTGGGAGAAGGTATGTGGCAGTGGAAAATGCAAGAGTTCTTAAAAAACAAGAATAGTGACTTCTTTGATGAACTGGTGAATAAAACAGTACTCTATTTGACCTCAAAAGAAAATAAAAGTAAGCTACGAGTTGAGCCTGTTAAGGATGTTTTTTTGAATAATAACTCTATTGTTTTTGATGTTTCGACTTATGATGACCTTTACAAGGAAATCTTTGACCAGAAAATTAGTTTGAAGGTTCAAAATTCAACTGGAAAAGTTTACTCTTATGACTTTATTAATTACACTAACCAATTTAAAATCACAAGCTTACCAGAAGATACATATCGTTTCATAGCCACAAGTGTCATTAATAATAAGCGGGAAAAATCTACAGGAGGTTTTTCTGTGCAAAATATTGATTTTGAGTCTATCAATCTACAAGCAGATCATAATCTTTTGAGAATCGTGTCTAATAATAGTGGAGGACAATTTTATTCTATTACTGATATTAACTCACTTGAAAAGTACTTATCGAAAAATAAGCCAACAGAAAATGTATATGAAGAAAAAGAACTAAGTACTATCATTGATTTTAAGATTTTACTTTTTTTGATTATTGTGCTAGCAGGTATTGAATGGACTCTTAGAAAAAGATCTGGGCTTTATTAAAGGAAGCTTTTTAAAGTTTTAGTTTTTAAAATGATCTAAAACGTTCTTTTGCATAAAGAATTACAAGAATGAGCGAAATTATTTTTATAGTTGAAGAATCTCCTGAAGGAGGGTTTGAAGCAAAGGCTTTAGGACACTCAATTTTTACGAAAGGAGACACTATTGAAGAAGTTAAAATAATGTTAGAGAAGCCGTTCGCTGCCATTTTGATAGAGAAACCCCTAAAATAATTAGGCTACACTACGTAAAAGAAGAAGTGCTAGCAGCATGAAATTACCTAGAAATTTATCTGGAAAAGAGCTAATTAAAAAAGTTGAAAAATACGGCTATAAAACCACTCGTCAAATAGGTAGTCATATTCGATTAACAACTGAAGATGAAGGAAAACACCATATTAAATACCAGCTCGCAAGCCATTAAAAGTGGGAACTCTATCTAATATTTTAAAAGAAATAGCGACCCATTTTAATAAAACAAAGGATGATATTGTAGCTGAGCTTTTCACAGAACTATAGTGAACATATTTTTACTTAAACAAACCTAAAATTTCCACCTATTTTTTGAGTATATTGATGTATACACTATTTTGCATGTAAATACCATAGTATTGGTATAAAGATCTTCCCTGGCTGACTGATAAATCAGCTGGAAGCGCGAAAAAAGTGGAGGGTAAAGTCCTGATGAGAGTTTCGAAAAAGCTCCATAGTATTGATCTGGTTAGACTCAATATGCTACTTTGCTTAGAAGCTGTTTTTCTTAATCCATAGGTTGAGGGTTCGAATCCCTCTTGTATACTATGTATATAATAGCTCAATTGGTTAGAGCGATGGGCTTGTTCTCGTGGGTTCGAATCCCACTTTCTCCACTATGGGGAAATGGCGGAGTGGTCAAACGCGATAGATTCAAAATCTATGAACTCACCCCGATTAGGTGATCAGAAGAAGGCTAACTTCTAAAAATAGCCACCATAAAAACAGAAGAGGTAAAGCCTGCTTTTTACTACACATGTAGCATTAAGCAGTCTTGAAAAAGCTTCGAAGTTAAAGGGATACCGTAAGGTGGAACGGTTTACTTTTTTTAGTACTGTTGGAAGTATAGTTAAGCTTTTGCCTAACTACATTAAAAACAGATATTTAAAAAACTACTCCACGAAACTTTGCTCAACTTTAGTTCCGTTTTTGATAAGATGGTTTTACTTCTATCTGTTTTTTCTAAGGAGAAAAAAAATGTATTAACGCATAAACACATGAAAAAGATAAAAATTGCAACAGGAAAGGTAGGGTTAGTTTTTAATAAAGGTGTATATAAGAAAGTAATAGAAGAAGGAAGCCACTGGATAGGTTTTGGGGATGAAGTTAAAGAATACAACTTAAGAACTAGTCTTGCCACAGATTTTGGCATTGAGTTATTGATAGAAAAAGATAAAAAATTAGCAGACTTAATTGAGATTGTAATCATAGAAGATCATGAAATAGCTTTACGATTTGACTCTGGAATATTTCAATATGTTTTAATACCAGGTAAGTACGTTTTTTGGAAGAGAGTAGTAAAGCGAGAGTTTGTCAAAATAGATTTGAATAAAATTGAAATAACAGAAAACATAAAGCCCAAACTACTAAAGCACCCTTCTTTATTGCCCTACATTAGAGCTTATACTATTCAATCGTATGAAAAAGGAATACTTTTCATTAATGGGAAATATGAAAAGATATTAGAAGAAGGAAGCTATAATTTTTGGAGTAACCATATCCCAATAGAAGTTTTAAAAGCGGATATGAGACAACAGCAAATGGAAGTATCTGGGCAGGAAATTCTCACAAAAGATAAAGCTACCATTCGAATAAATTTTTATGCCATATATCAGGTTAATGACATTAATAAAGCCTTAAGAGAAAATAAAGATTATGAAAAGCAGCTCTATACTCTTTTCCAATTAGCCTTAAGAGAGTTTATTGGAACGCAGACTTTAGATGAGATGCTGAATAATAAAGAAGCTGCTTCTAGTTACGTAATAGATGGACTCAAAAGTAAAATTGAGGATCTGGGAGTTGAAGTAAAGCGCTGCGGGATTAGAGATATTATTCTTCCTGGAGACGTGAAAGAAATAATGAACCAAGTATTAATTGCTCAAAAAAAGGCTGAAGCAAATGTTATTACCAGAAGGGAAGAAACTGCCTCTACAAGAAGCTTGCTTAATACTGCCAAACTCATGGAAGATAATGAGATGCTCTTTAAATTAAAAGAAATGGAGTATGTAGAAAAGATTGCAGAGAAAATAAATAGCATTTCTGTATCTGGTGGAGGACAAATAGTCGATCAACTTAAAGAAATATTCGTTCAAAAGAAGTAAATGGTCAAAAGGTTTTTTCTTTTCGTTTTATTCGGATTTTTACTTCTTTCTTCCTGTGACAAGGAAAGTACAGAAGATGAGGTTGAAATAGATGATCCAGTAAGCTCAGACATGTATTTCCCAGGAAACAATAGTGAAACTTGGGAAGAAGTTAGTACCTCTAAGCTGAACTGGTGTGAAGACGAATTATCCTCTCTAAATACATATCTTGAAGAGAAAAACACGAAGGCTTTCATAGCACTTGTAAATGGAAGAATAGCTATAGAGTGGTATTTTGGATCATTTGAGCAAGATAGCGCCTGGTACTGGGCATCCGCTGGCAAGACTATTACTGCACTGTTAGTTGGGTTGGCTCAGCAAGATGGCAGCCTGAGTATTGAAGACAAAACCTCTAACTATTTGGGAAATGGATGGACTTCTCTTTCGTTAGAAAAAGAAGAACTGATAACCATTAAAGACCAATTGACGATGACTACAGGTTTGGATGACAGAGTACTTCCAAGCCCTGATTGTACAGATAAAAGCTGTTTACAATATGCTAGTGATGCAGGAACAAGATGGGCTTACCATAATGCACCCTATACTTTATTAGGAAATGTACTAGAAGCTGCAACTGGCGTTAGTAGGCAATCTTACACTACTCAAAAGTTAGGTGCTATAGGATTAAGGGGAATTTGGATCAAATTGGACTTTAATGAAGTTTTCTTCAGCAATGCCAGAAGCATGGCAAGGTTTGGGTTACTCATTTTGAATAGAGGGATTTGGAATGATAATAGGGTTATTAATGAAGGTTATTTTAATAAAATGACTAATAGCTCGCAAGACCTAAACCCCTCTTACGGCTACTTATGGTGGTTAAATGGAAAAAAGAAACATATGTTACCACAAACTCAAGTAGCTTTCCAAACAGACTTAATTCCATCTGCTCCAGATGACCTTATTGCAGCTCTTGGCAAAAATGATCAAAAGATTTATGTAGTTCCTTCTAAAAAAATAGTGGTAATACGAATAGGGGATTCTGCAGAACAGCCTAGATTTGCACTATCTTCTTTTGATAATGAACTGTGGGAGAAGATGGAGGACTTAGAGTGCCATTAAGTATACTCTAAAAACACTCTTTGTTTAATATTGAAGTCATAGTGAGGATATATAAATACTGATGAGTTCTTTTTCTAATGAGGTGAAATATAAGATATTTAAATTTTCTGCTGATGACTTTGAAGAGTATTGCTTAGAAATTTTTCAATACCAATCCGTTGAAAATGAAGCTTATAAGAATTATCTCAGTAATCTGGGAATCAATAAATCTCAAATTAAAAAGGTTAGCCAAATCCCTTTTTTACCTATTTCTTTTTTCAAAAAACATAAGGTCATTTGTGGAAACCAGAAAGCAGATTTTTACTTTGAAAGCAGCGGAACAACAGGATCTGAAAAAAGCAGACATTTTATTAATGATTTAGACTTCTATAGAGAGGTCTCCATTAAAATATTTGAAAAAAGTTATGGAAACCTTTCTGACTTCAAAATACTAGCCCTGCTCCCCTCCTATCTTGAGCGAAAAAATGCTTCTCTTGTATTTATGGTAAAGCAATTCATAAAAAAAGCACATAAAGACTCTGATTTTTATTTGGATGAATGGGATAAATTGGAGGAAGTAATAAACTACAGCAATCAAAAGATGCTTTTGCTGGGTGTAACCTTTGCTCTTTTAGATTTTTCAGAGAAAAAAAGTGTTAGCAACTCACTGCTTACCATTATGGAAACTGGCGGAATGAAGGGCAGAAAGGAGGAGATGATACGTCAAGAGGTGCATCAGAAGCTAAAGAGTAGCTTTAATGCTAAGCAGATACATTCTGAATATGGAATGACAGAACTTTTATCTCAGAGCTATGCCCCCAATTATGGTATTTTTATCCCTCCTGCCTGGAAAAAAGTTTTGATACGGCAAACTAATGACCCTTTTTCTCTAGCAGAATATGGTAATGCTGGAGTGATCAAGGTTATTGACTTGGCTAATATTGACAGTTGCTGCTTTATAGAAACGCAAGATCTTGGAAGAATAGTTAACCCTACAACAGGCACTTTTGAAGTACTAGGGAGAATGGATAATTCTGAAATGAGAGGCTGCAATCTTATGGTCTGACTTTGATACCTTACTAATTACTATTTTTATATTAACTATCAATTATAGCATGTAAAGCACTCGCTATTATGAACTCACAGACTTGTACTGGTATAAACTATTGCGCTAAAACGAAATTCAGTTTAAAGAAAGTGTTTTAATATACTTTTAATACAAACTTTGACTATTTTTTCTTTTTTACAAAGGGAAAGAATAAAGTGGGAGAAAAACTTTATACGAGCCAAATTCATTTTATCTTTAAAATGAGAAGAAAGGGCTAGAGATAATTCATTACTTTTATAAGAAGTATTGGTTTTCTTCATTAGAACAATAGGTGATTTTATTATTCTAATACACTGAAAACCAATAATTTCTGAAAACGCGCCACTCTAATATTTTACCAAATATCAGGTGGAAATGGCATTTTTGTCATATACTTAGCACATTCTTATATTATTTCAGTTTTATCAATACCCTTTTTAAGAATTAATTTGGTGTAACTTCTCAATAAAGCTCTTTGCGAAAAAAGTTATTGCCTCACTAATAAAAACAGCCATACTATCTTTCCAATCAAAAGTTCCATATATTCCCAAAAAACCCATAAGCTCCCATATAATGCCTTAGACTATTACAGCCAATACAATCTGCTTATTTTTTTCTTTATTTGAAATACCTTTTCTAATTCCCCAAACAAAAAAGCAAAAGCAAATAACAGAAGCTAAACTTCCAATTGTATCTGCAAAACCAAAGTCATTTATACTATACTTATAGATATAAGGTCTATAAAAAGTATTTAGTAACATACCTATAGTAAGAATGCATAAGCTAGTTGTCAGATAAACTTTTTTCTTTTTATTAACTGTCATAAATATTTATAACCTACCCATATCAAACCTCCATACTCCTCTTCCATAAGTACTAACATAAAGTTTTCGAGTTTTATAATGAATATCAATGTCCATAACTCGCGTATTTGGTAAGCCTCCACCAACTTTTTCCCAATATATCTTATCTGAATCAGAGCTGTAAAGCCCAAGCTCAGTACCAAGAAACAGTTTATTAGAAACCTCATCATATACTATACTCAAAACAGGAATATTTGGTAGATTCTCAGATATATTTTCAAAAGATTTACCCCGGTTCTTTGAAAAGAAAACCTTTCTACCTTCATTATAACCTTCATCTATTATCCATAGCTGATCTCTTTTACTCGGGTGGGGTTCTAACCTCTTTAACTTTTTAGAATCAAAATCATATCTAGACCAGCTTCTTCCCCCATTTGATGACTCTAGGATGGAAGATTTTGTAATAGCATAAATAGAACGATCATCATTTTTAGTAAATCGAATATCTCTGATTTTCTCATCAGCTGAAATATTTTTATCAGCAATTTTTTCCCATGTATCTCCATAATTATAACTCAAAAATATTTCCTTAGATGCAACAATTATCTTCCCCGATAGCTGCCAGCTAAGATCAAAAGGAGATACCCAATCCGCCTTACCCTTATATCCAGGAATATTCTTTTCAATTCTTTTCTTTGTTTTCCATCCATCCATTGTTCTATACAACTCCTTACCTGAAGGAAAAGTAGAAAAACCAACCTTAGCATTTTGAGGGTCGATCGCATTGCTTACTGCATCTCCTCCATTACCGTTAATCAAACCAGTTTCTGGAGAGTAGAATCCTCCGCCATTATCTTGGGAACCAAAGAAATATGTATTTTCAGCACTTTGAGCAACAAATGTTCTGTAAACCTGAGTAATGCACAGACCATCATTTAGCTCCTTCCATTTACCTGTCGACTCCGAGTACTCATAAACACCTCCATCATTACCCCAGTATATCTTATCATTTAGAGGATTATATACAGTAACCCACTGGTCTAAATGAACATAGTCCTCACCCTTTTGCGTCGTGAGGTTTTCAAACGTTTTTCCGTTATCCAATGATCTTTTAATTCTTCCATACCCAGAGTAGATTATATCTTCATTTTTTGGAGACACAAATATTCTACTCTTTTTTAAATGATCAATCCTATCATTAGAAACCCAGGTTTCACCATTATCTAAAGAGTAATGGATTTTCTTTTCATCACCTATTACTGTCTGAACAACAACTTTGTTTGGATTAGCTGGTGTCACCGCTACATTTAGCTTTCCATTTTCTTCAAAATCAAAATTGGTAACATTTTTCCAGCTTAAGCCTCTATCTTCAGATTTAAAAAGATCTGTATTTACCCCCTTATAATCCCACCAAGCCAAATAAGCTATATTCGGGTTTTTAGTATGAAAAGCTATTTCCAGAGCGTTTCCCCACCCTCCCTTAGAAGATTTTGGAAGACCTTCATTTGCCAGATGAAAACTAATCCCATCAGTCGATCGATATACTCCCGCTGTAGTAGCAACTATCAACAAATTTGGTATGTGGGGACTACCTTTCATATCAAGATAAGCAACTCTATCTTCTAGTTTAGTATTCAAAGAAGTGGCACTCCAGGTATTTCCTCCATCCGTACTTCTGTAAACACCCATCCCATAATCCCACCATCCTACCCTATCTCCTACAGTAATATGAATAGTATTGGGGTTAGCTTGATCAACTACTACATTACCCGCAGAATTGTAAGGCAAATTATCACCTATTGACCTATAAGACCTTCCTCCATCTTCCGTTTCCCAAATTCCTCCTTTTGGTGCTCCTACGTAAAAAATATTTTCATCGGTAGGATGAAAAGCGATATCACTAACTCTTCCCATTCCCCAATACTGTCCAGAACGCTTTTTAGGTCCCAGAAACTCCCATACAGAGCTTTTATTCTCTTGAGAATACGAGTACAAGTTTGTTACAATGAGCAGTAAAGTTGCTTTCACTAAGGTTTTTGTACGATTTTTTTCAAAAAAAACAGTCTTTGCCATAATATTTATTATTGATTAATACTTTTAATATCTATTCTCCATAAGCCTCTCCCAAAAGTGCTTACATATAGCTTTCGAGTTTTATGATGAATCTCTAGATCCATTACCAGAGTATTTGGAATTATACCATCTATCTTTTTCCAGTTTACTGTCTGAGTACCAATAAAGAATATTCCCAATTCAGTACCAACAAATAAACTCTTTGTTACATCATCATATACTAAACAATAGACTGGTATATTAGGAAGGTTTGCAGAGATATTTTCAAACGATTTCCCCCTATTGCTCGAAAAAAACACTTTCTTCCCATCCTCATACTTACAGTTAACGACCCATAGCTTATTTCCATCTTCTGGATGAGGAATTATTCTTCTTAGATTTTTTACATCTAAAGAATGTATATTCCAATTTTTTCCATTATTAGAAGACTCACATACAGCGTTTTCAGTAATAGAATAAATCGAATTGTTATCTTTTGGAGAAAACTGTATATCTATTATTTTATCTCCTTTTTCAAGACCAGTAATACACTTCTCCCAGGTTTCCCCATAATCATAGCTAAGGAAAATGTTTTCTGAGGCTACCGCAACACAACCCAAAACAACAGAACTTAGTGCTAGAGGGGTTTTCCATGTTGCAGTACCATAATAATTAGGGACTTTTTTTTCGATTTTTTCTGAAATTTCCCAACCATCAAATGTTCTGTGAATTGCCCTACCAGATGGATATGTTGAGAATATTACTTTGTTATTTGATACATCGATTGCATTGCTTACAGCATCACCTCCATTCGTATTTACCCAGCCTGTTTTTGGAGTGAAGTATGCTCCGCCATTGTCCTGAGTTCCAATTATATACTCATCTACAGTACTTTGTGATATCGATGCTCTATGAATTTGAGTTATAGCTAAAGTATTACTTAACTCTTTCCATAAGTCTGCTCCTTCCTGATACTCGTAAATACCTCCATCATTACCCCAGTATATCTTGTCATTCAGCGGATTATACACAGTAACCCATTGATCACCATGTACTCTAACTTTTCCTCTGGTTGAGGTCAAGTTTTCAAAGCTCTTTCCCCCATCTACAGACTTTTTAATTTTAGTAAATCCTGTATAAAGGACACCTTCATTTTTCTGAGAAATAAATAATCTGCTTTTTTTATTCGTGTAATCTTCTAAATCATAGGTAACCCAGTTTTTCCCATTATCTAAAGAAGAATGTATTTGTGCTTTTTCATCAACTACCGTTTGAACTACAAGCTTATTAACATTAGCAATAGTAACCGCTGCTGATATTGCTCCTCTGCTTTTGAATGGCTGATAAAATAACTCCTTCCATGAGTGCCCCCTATCCTGAGACTTAAACAAAATTACTTTTTTATTTCTCTTATCCCACCAGGTCAAATAAACTATATTACTATTTTTAAGGTGGAAAACGATTTCCTGAGGATTTCCTCTTCCTCCTTGAGAAGGTCTAGGTAAGTCTTCTTCAACTAACCGAAAGTCTTCTCTATTTTCACTTCGAAAAACACCTTTATTCGTTGCAACTAAAATTAAATCAGATATATGAGGACTTTCTTTCATGTCTAAATAAGTCACTTTTTCTTCTAAATCAGAAACTAAGCTTGTAGATTGCCATGAAACCCCTCCATTTTCCGTTTTATAGATGCCCATTCCATAATTCCACCAACCCATTCTATCGCCTAAAGTAACTCGGATTATCTGTGGGTTATCTTTACTGACTACTATGTTGCCCACAGAGTTATAAGGAAGGTTATCTCCAATAGATTCATATGACTCCCCACCGTTCGTGGTTTTCCAAATACCCCCATGTGGAGCTCCTACATAAAAAATATTAGCATTAGTAGGATGAAACGCAATATCCGTAACTCTACCCATGCCCCAATACCCACCTGACCTTTCTAAAGGACCTAAAAATTCTGAAGAACTATATGTTTGAGCAAAGCAATACTTTGCAAGCAATAGAGAAAATACTAAGAAAATAAGCTTTTTAGTTTTTTGAAGCATTAAGAATATTCAAACATGTTTCTGAAAGAACGATTATCATTCCATATTGTTATTATCTATCACTTTAAAAGAAGTAGGAGAAACTATTCTCAAAAATGACTTTGTCGTAACTCCTAAAGCTTGAATAAAAAGTAGAACAAAGCCTATTAATATAAACCCTTTGGTAATATATCTAAATGGCAACCCTCCCGGATCTGTAGAGGTTTCTTTCATCTTCCAAGATACTTCTATATATGGAATAGCTCCTTTTAATATTATCCAACAAAATGGAATTAAAAAGAGTATGCTTCCAATTAGGTTTACCCAATTCTTACCCTTAGAACTCATCTTATCGTAAAAAATATCTACTCGAACATGTTTATCGTTTTTTAAAGTATAAGATGCTCCAAATAAAAAAATAATGGAAAAAAAGTGCCACTCCATTTCAAATAAAGATGCACTAGAAAAGTTGAAAAAATATCTTGCAACAACATCTATAAAAATAACTACAACAAGCAACAAACATGCTATTGCACTTATTTTTCCTGATAAAGAGCTTACCTTATCAATAATAAATAAAACTCTTCGTATAGATTGCATGCTGAATATCTTAAGTCTATTGCCAATCTAATGAAAACTAAGAAGTTATTTAAATACAAACATTTAATATTGGCGTGATCGAATTTGCAACACTATGTTCAAAAATGTACAATTCTTTATTATGTAATAATAGTTTAGGGGATGCCTTGAATAAACCCAAAACAAAAAACACAGTGCATTTGGCTTTAAATAAAAGAAAAGGTTTTATGTTTTTTGTTATTTCTCTTTGGTACAAAGATTGTCTACGTTTGGAGTTGACGATATTGGATTAATCTAGGATTAAAGTGTAAAAACATAGTCACTATATATTAGTTCAACTAATAGCTTAAAACAGTTTTAAGCCAATAATTTTATTAGCTGTATGATACGAAAAGTAGTTGTTGTATTTCTAGCCCTGTTTGTAATCTTTGGATCTTTTTTCTTAATGAAAGTTTTATCGGGCAGTAAAAAGCCCCCTCAAAAAAGGAAAGCTGTTGAGTCTAAAAAGTATGTTAAAACTAGTCCAATTGCCTACAGTGAAATCTCTACCCAAATTGAAGTATTTGGTAGAGTTGCATCTGCTTTACCACTTTCGATTATATCAGAAAGCTCTGGGAAAATCAGGCAAGGAAGTGCTTCTTTAAAAGAAGGAGCTCGATTTAAAAAAGGAGATCTTCTTTTTAAAATTGATAGTAGAGAAGCAGAGCTTAATCTCAAGTCACAAAAAAGCTCTTTTTTAAGAGACATAGCAGGAGTATTAGCAGACTTTAAAATTGACTTTCCTGAAAGCTTTTCTACCTGGCAGAATTACTTTAACTCTATAGATATTGATTCTCCTCTGCCAAAAATGCCTGATGTACTGTCAGAAAAAGAGAAAGTCTACCTAGCAACTAAAAATATTTTTGCTTCTTACTACAATATATTGAGTAGAGAAGAAAATCTGTCAAAATACAAAGTATATGCGCCATTTAATGGTTCAATAATCTCTGTTAATATGCAACTAGGTGCTTTTGCAAACCCTGGAGCCAAAGTTTTAGACATAATTAAGTCTAATGCTCTTGAGCTTAAAGCTCCTATGAGTGTAGATGATGTAGCTTGGCTTAAAAAAGGTTCAGGTGTAACTGTATCTAATGAAACTCAAACTTTAAAATGGGAAGGAAAAATTTCTAGAATCGCAAGTACTGTCAATCCAAACACACAATCTATTGATGTTTTTATCGACATAAAACCTAATACTAATCCTATTTTTGAAGGCATGTATCTCAAAGCTGAAATTCCAGGTAATACTATTGCAAAAGGGATGAGAATACCTAGAAGTTCTGTATTTAATAATAAATATGTCTACATAGTAGAAGATAGCTCCCTAAAAAGTAAAGAAATTAATATCCTAAAAGTAGATGACGAATCGTTGGTTTTTGAAGGGGTAGATGAAGGGCTTAACCTGGTCATAGAACCATTGATAAATGCATATGATAATATGAGAGTATTCAAATTAGAAGAAGAGCAAAACCAAAACGTAAGTATCAGCAAGTAAATAATTCTAATGTCTGTTTAAGGTTAACCCATAGCTTTTATGAGGAAAATTATAGAGCAATTTGTCAAATACGGAATTCTATCTAATACAGTTATTGCAGTTACCATTATTGCTGGGGTAGTGGCTCTCTTAAATACAAAAAAGACATTCTTCCCTGAAAGAGAGCTAAAAGCAATAACTATCCAAATTACCTATCCAGGAGCTTCTCCTGAAGAAGTAGAAGAAGGAATAACCCAGAAAATTGAAGAAGAAATTCGAAATATTCCTGGAGTCGAAGAAATTAACTCTACCTCGTCTGAAAACTTTGCCAGCATCAATATTAAGATTTTGGAAAGTGAAGATCTAGATGATGCCTATACAGAAATTAAGAATGCTGTTGATAGAATTAGTTCTTTCCCAGTAGGAGTAGAACGACCGATTATCTTTAAAAACAGATCCAGATCTACAGTTTCTTGGGTTGCACTTTATAGTGAAGATAATTCTACAGATTTACTACGATTGAAAAGTGTTGCAGATAGAATTAGAGATGATTTTCTTAGAAGTGGAAAAGTTTCGCAGGTAATACTAAGTGGCTTTCCTCCACTCGAAATAGCTATTGAAGTAGCAGAAGAAAGATTGCTAGAGTACGGATTAACATTTGATCAGGTTTCTCAGGCAGTAAGTATGGCTAATAGAGATATTTCTGGAGGCTCTATCAAAACAAAAAATGAAGAAATCTTAATTAGATCCAGAGGGAAAAGAACAGAAGTTGATAAAATCAAAGATATAGTCTTAAGAGCTAATAATGATGGTAGCCTTATTTTACTTAGGAATGTAGCTGATGTAAAACTCCAGTTTGAAGATAGACCCGTAAAAGATATTCTTAATGGGAAACAAATAGTTTCTATTAGAGTAGACAAGCTTATCACGGAAGATATAGATGAAGTTGCAGGCTATGTAGAAGAATATGTAGAAAAATTTAATAGTGAAACGGAAGGTTTAAAATTAGAAATTACTTTCAGCTTTATTGATATGCTGAAGCAGCGAATCAGCATGTTGCTTGAAAATGGGTTGATGGGTTTAATTTTAGTTCTAATTTCTTTAAGCCTTTTTTTAAATACTCGTCTATCTCTTTGGGTTGCTTGGGGTATTCCTTCCTCTTTCCTGGGTCTTTTCATAATTGGAAGCTTTGTGGGTTTCACGATCAATATGATCTCTTTGTTTGGAATGATTCTGGTTATTGGAATTCTAGTAGATGATGGTATTGTAATAGCAGAAAATATATACTCCCATTTTGAAAAAGGGAAAAACCCCTACAGAGCTGCAGTAGATGGCACACTAGAAGTATTACCAGCTGTAACAACTTCTGTACTTACTACAATGGTAGCCTTTACACCAATTCTGTTACTACAAAGTGGTTTTAGCTTCTTAAGAGATATGGCTATCGTAGTCATAGCAAGCCTTGGGTTTTCACTTTTAGAGGCTTTCTTTGTACTACCAGCTCACTTAGCAAGCCCTCATATTTTACGATCCAAAAAGAAAACCAATTTTGCAACAAAAATTAGAGGCAAGATAAATCAGGCAATTAATTTCTTACGATATAAGATTTACGGTTCTGTTCTTCGTATTACAATGAAGTACAAGTGGGTAAGTATGGCTTTCTTAATAGCATTATTTCCTATTACTATCGGATTGTTTGGTGGGGGTTTCATTAAAGCCACTTTTTTCCCAAATATTCCTTTTTCTCAGATCAACTTGAATTTGACATTAAAGGCAGGTACAAGAGAACAAGTAGTAGAGAAAATGCTAGTTGATTTTGAGTCTAAAATTTGGGAAGTGAATAAAGAACTAAAGAAAAAATATGCTGAAGAAAAAGATTTCGTTGAATATTCAATAATCTCCCTGGGAAATAACTCTGATGGAGAGTCTGGATCTCATGCGGGCACCATTCAAATATTTTATAGAGATATGGATGATATGCCAATTAGCGGTAGAGACTTAGGACAAGCTATTTCCAAAAAGATTGGTAATGTATCAGAAGCAGAGAAGTTTTCTGTAGGAAATGTATCAAGGTTTGGTAAGCCAGTAGCAGTTAAGCTGATAGGCAAAAACTTCAAAGAATTAAATAGTGCTTCTGAGTTTTTGAAAGCTGAGTTAGCCAAGATTGATGCTCTGAAAGAAATCAAAGATGATCAATCCGTTGGTAATAGAGAGCTCAGGTTAGCTTTAAAATCGAAAGCACATTTTTTAGGCCTCACTCACAATGAAATATCAAGGCAGGTCAGACAAGGTTTTTTCGGTGATGAAGTTCAACGATTGCAAAAAGGAAAGGATGAAGTAAAAGTCTGGGTTCGATTCCCCAACTCAGGAAGGCTTAATTTAGGACAGTTAGAAAAAATGAAAATCAAATATGCTGGTGCTGAGTATCCTCTTAATGAGCTAGTAGATTATAACATTAAAAGAGGAATATCCGATGTGAAGCATTTTCAAACGGCTAGAACAGTTACAGTAGATGCTGAGTTAGTTGATCCTTTTGCTGAGGTTCCTCCTATTACAAATAAAGTTTTTGGAGAAATTGTACCTCAACTAAAAGCTAAGTTTCCTGGAGTAATAATAGATACTGGTGGTCAGGTTAGAGAGAGCAATAAATCGAGGCAGGAAATGCTTTTATATTTTGCAGGAGCATTTTTTATCATGTTTTTAATAATAATGATAAACTTCAAATCTTTTTATCAGGCAGTTTTAATAGTCTCGATGATTCCATTAGGCTGGCTAGGTGCTACTTGGGGGCATGGTCTACACGGTCATCCTGTTTCCATCCTTAGTGCCTGGGGGATGGTGGCACTTTCAGGAGTTATTATCAACGATGCTGTAGTCTTTTTAGATAAATTTAACAGAAATATGAAAGAAGGAATGAGCGTTTATGATGCTGCCTATGATGCTGGACTGGCTAGGTTTAGACCTATACTTCTAACTTCTATTACCACCGTTTTAGGTCTTTATCCTTTAATACTAGAAACAAGCTTCCAGGCTCAGTTCCTCGTGCCAATGGCTATTTCTGTTGCTTGGGGAGTTTTAATAGGAACTATGATCATCCTACTATTTTTCCCTGTTCTCATCTTATACTTCAATCAAGTAAGAGTATGGATGAAGTGGGCATGGACTGGCTCTAAACCAAAAAATGAAAATGTAGAAAGAGTGATAATTGATAAAGGCAAAGACAGATTACTCCACCCTAATGAAGAGATTGTTTTAGAAAAAGATTAAATAAAGTATGTCCATTAAGTTTTCAAATATCTCGATTTCTTTTTTACTAATTGCTCTGCTTTCTTTTAACCTTAGTAGAGCTCAAGAAACGATTTCTCTTTCTGAAGCAATATCTACTTCTCTGAAAAATAATTTTGATATAAAAATTCAAGAGTTATCAAAGGAAGTTGCACAAAGAAATAATTCCTGGGGGCAAGCTGGCAGATTCCCTTCCATTAATTTTTCACTCGCGCAAAATAATAGCTTGAGAGATGTTAATAACCCTGCAGCTTTTTTGCAGGGAGTCACTACATCTAGAAATATTTCTCCTTCAGTGAGCCTTAACTGGATACTTTTTGATGGTTTTAGAGTAAATATCTCTAAAGAAAGATTAGAAAACATTCAGATAGAAACAGAAGGAAATGCTGAAATAGTGGTTCAAAACACACTTCAGGCTGTCATTCTAGGATATTATCAGGTTCTTTTAGAAAAAGATAGGCTTGGGGTGTTCAAACAAGTTCTAGATCTTTCCAGAGATAGGTATAACTACCTCAAACTTAAAAGAGAGATCGGTAGTGCTGTTACAGCTGATGTTTTGATCGAAAAAGAGAGCTATCTGGCTGATTCAGCAAGCTTTCTGACTCAAGAGGTTAATTTGAAAAACGCTATTAGGAATCTCAATTTTTTATTAACGAATGAAGAAATAGATAAAGAGTACATTTTTTCAGACTCTTTAAATCAAAATTTCAAGGTATATCAATTTAGTGATTTGGCTGATAAAATGTACTCTTCAAATGCTAACCTGAAAAAAGAATACATCACTCAGAAGATTTTAGACAATGACGTAAGACTTGCCAAAGCAGATATATACCCTCGTTTATCTATAGATGCTTTCTATTCATATACAAGTGATAGGTTAAATCTCGAAAGAGCTAATATTTCTGTAGAAAATCCAATAATTAGTGCTCAAACATCTAACGCTGGTATAAACTTTACTCTTTCCTTTACATTATTTAATGGTGGAAGAATAAAAAGAGCTATTAAAAATACTATAGCCCAACATCAGATTGGTTCTGTAAAAGTAGATCAGATGAAACTACAACTTACTAGAGACTTAAAGTTTGCCTATGATCTATACACCACAAGAGTTAAGCTGAATGGAATAGCTAAAGAAAGAGAAGATGCTTCCAAAGTTAACTTGACTATTTTTAATGAGCGTTTTAAAACGGGAGTTGTTAATTCTTTTGATTTCAGAGATGTCCAAATGAGATACCTACAATCCGCGTTAGCTCGCCTTCAAGCTACCTATGATCTTATAGAAGCTGATGTATCTATTCTCAGATTAACCGGAGGTATTGTAGATTACAATTAAGTCAAATTTAAGATTACGGGTTAAATTTAGAAATTACATCAAAGGCATTACTTCATGTAGCTCTATTTCACATGCATCATTCCATCCAGAAAGATGAGGATGCCCTTCTAATAGTTTTTTTGCATGATCCATATCATCAGCTTGAAGGATAGAATATCCACAAACTTGTCGACCACTATTACTAACTTCTCCTTTTACATTAAGGCTTTGGCCTTCTCCAAGAGGTGAGCCAAGGTCTACCAAGTGATCTCCACATTTTTGCGCCCACTGCATCCACATCTCCATTCCTTTTTGTGCATCATCAGAAGATATATTTTCCATTTGAGACATTGCCTCTACTGGCGCATGATAGGTTATTAAATATTTTTTCATACTACTTTTTTATAAACTCTAATCTATAAAGTTTTTTTAAACTTTTCCAGCATTTCCTTGTACTCAACTATTTCAAATTCAAATACTGGTATTTTATCTAACCATTTTACGCTAGATCCAACTTTATTAGTCTCTGTTTCTGCTGTATTGTCTACTCCTACCCTATTCCATAGTATTGAATTTCCTTTATTTTCTATTTCTGCAATCAGCAAAGTACAAGAAAAGTCGCAATCGTCCGGGCACATCAGTATGGGGCACTTTAGAGAGTCTCCCTTCTTAGGAAAAATTCTACTCCACACTATTAACCTCTCTTTTTCATCTTCAAGCCAATTCAATAAGGTTGGGACAAGACCTCCATAAAACTGATTTGGGTAAAGCTCATCAACTATCTCATCTAGCCATTTACCATCTACCTGAAAATTCAAATAGTCATGATAGTTGTCGTAATCACTAGTATCTAATATAGCTTTTATTGAATTGATATATACTTCTTAGAATGGTTTATACTTAGCTTTTATCCTCTAACCTGTAGTTAGTTCATGAGGAAGTCGTTCACTTTAGATCAAATAATCAGCTAATTACTCGTTCCCATTCAATAAGTCCCGAATTATTCGGGCTAAATTGGTTTAACCCAAAGCAAGTGCTTCCACTTTTCTTTCTCTTTCAATACAAGAGCAATATTAATCACCAGCAATGCCCCAGTTAGAAACAGCTCTCCTATCTCATCAGGCTCTAAAAATGCATGAATTAAAAATATGTGCAACGTTATTGGAAGAAGAAAAATAGCTCCAAAAAAACTAGTACCCTGGATAAGAATCATTAAGCCAAATAGTAATTCGCAAATGCCTAATACTTGCCAAAAGTAGCCAGTTTGCATTAGCCCATTTATATACAGAGTTTTTTGTAACTTTTTTGTACTTTCTGTTGGGCTTACTTTTTCTATTTTTTCCACAACTTCTTGAGATGAAGGGAGAGACATGGCAAACTTATTTACACCTGCATAAACCATCATTCCTCCTAAAAATAAGCGCAGTAATATAAATAGTATGTTAATAGACTTCTTCATATTTAAAAAAATACTTATTCGGTGATTTGATAGATAAATATAATTTAACTGCTCCTAACTTGTAAACTAAAAATAGTTAAAATTTTCATGAAGCTTTTTCCATCCTTTGGTTATACTCTGGCTCTAAAATACTGGTTTTCAAATCCTTTTTGGTTTTATTCTTCATTTTAGCAATATCTTCTTTGTGCTTATCTACAGGGCTTCCAAACAATATATTCCATACTTCTTTAGGAGATCTAGCTTTTCCAAGATCTTTAAAAACTTCCAGCCACTCGTGAAAAACTAAGTAGATCGGATTATATGAATTTACTGGCTTTGTAATCCCGTACCTTGTTTTCTCATCTTCAGGTTGAAAAGTACCAAATATTCTATCCCAAAAGATAAAAGTAGAGCCATAATTTTTATCTATAAATCGCTCATTAACAGAGTGGTGCACCCTATGATGCGATGGCGTAGTAAAAATAAACTCAATAGGCTTTGGCAACTTCCTAATTAACTCTGTATGAATCCAGAATTGATATAAAACTTCAATTTGATGAACTATGAAAAACACTAGTGGATGAAAACCCATCAGTATAACAGGGAGGAAAAATATTATTTTTAGGTTTTGAGTCCATGAAAGTCGAAAAGAAACGGATAAGTTATAATGCTCAGAAGAATGATGTACCACATGAGTAGACCACCAAAATCTTTGCTCATGAGCTATTCTATGCGCCCAGTACCTACAAAAATCTAATACGACTAAGCACAATACATATGACCACCAGGTATGTGGAATATGCAATGGTGTTAAATTATAGAAAAAAAGAAATACCATAAACATTCCCACCTTCATCAGTCCATTAAGGACTAAATTCCCTAAGCCAATAGAAAGTGAGGCAAAAAAATCTTTTCCGCTATATAAATTTTTATACCTTTTTCTCCCTAATAAAAATTCTAAAAGGACAAAAGAAAACATAATTGGGGCTGCAAACCATATTACAGTAGTAAAATCAAGGTTTGTAATATCTTCTAAGGCTAGTGTTCTTTTTTGCATTAATAATGGAGGTTTCTTTTGCTGCTCTAAATAAAAAATTAAATTCTATTATGTAATTTCAAGCTCTTAAATATTAAGACTGGTTCTTAAAAATCGACTTAACAAACACCAAGGTAACAATAAATATTTACTCTAAACTTATTGCAGGCACTTCTTTTTCAAGAAGTTTTAAAGTCAAACGTGCTGATCCAAAAGAATAGGATTTCCATCAGGATCAACAATAACAAAACTTGCAGGACCTTTTGTGTTTTCATCTATTTTTTTTTCTATAGCAACGCCCTCTTTTTTTAATTGCTTTTGAATTTCTCTTACATCTTCAAATGAATCTAGTGGACTTGCATTTTCATCCCATCCAGGATTGAAAGTAAGAATATTTTTCTCAAACATCCCTTGAAACAAGCCTATTATAGTGGTATCATTTTTCATGATAAGCCAATTCTGCTTTATATCTCCCCCAAGTTCAGAAAAACCTAACTTTTCATAAAATGCTTTGGAAGCATGTATGTCTTTTACATTGAGGCTAATAGAAAATGTTCCTAACTTCATATTGATACTCTAATTTTAGTTCATAAATATAAGAGTATGCAAGTGGTTTTTCTAATTTCATTCAAATTCTGAAAAAAGAATAAACATCTCTATTTAGCTCCTTTTTGATCCCTGTAAAACTACGATAACCCAAATTCTATTCGATTTCGCCACATAAAAACCTGATTTATTTTACTTATCGCAACTTAAGATCTAAATTCGTGTAGATTATAGAAAAAGTGTAGCATGAGCAGCACCTTATCGTTTATAAAAAGGCCCATAGAAGCAGAGTTAAAAATTTTTGAAAAAAAGTTTAGGGACTCTATGAAAAGCGATGTGCCTTTACTTGATAATATTACTCGCTACATTATAAAAAGAAAGGGGAAGCAAATGCGACCTATATTAGTCTTTTTATCTGCTAGGCTATGCTCTGAAACTGTAAATGATTCAACGTATAGGGGTGCTTCCTTAATAGAGCTCTTACATACTGCTACTCTTGTTCATGATGACGTTGTTGATGATGCCTACTATAGGAGAAGTTTTTTTTCCATTAATGCACTGTGGAAAAATAAAGCCGCCGTATTAGTTGGAGATTACCTACTATCCCAAGGCTTACTCTTAGCTACAGATAATGAAGACTTTAGCCTACTAAAGATAGTTTCGAATGCTGTAAGAGAAATGAGTGAAGGGGAGCTGCTACAAATGGAAAAGTCTAGGCTATTAAACATAACAGAAGAAGATTATTTTAAAATAATCCGACAAAAAACAGCTACTCTTATATCTGCTTGCTGCGAAGTAGGTGCCTGCTCTGTTAATGCTCCTAAAGAACTTCAGACTAAAATGGCTCAATTTGGAGAAAAAATAGGTCTAGCTTTTCAAATCAAAGATGATTTATTTGATTATACAGACAACTCTAAAATTGGCAAGCCAGTTGGAATTGATATTAAAGAAAAAAAATTAACCCTCCCGTTAATTTATTCTTTAAATAAAGCTCAAAAATCAGAAAGAAAAAAAGTCATACATACCATAAAAAACGAGAGTCATAAAAAAAGTAACGTTCAATGGGTAATTGACTTTGTAAAAGAATCTGGAGGAGATAATTATGCTATTCAAAAAATTCAGGAACTACTTAGTGAAGCAAAAAATTTGTTGAATGGAATAAAGCAAAATGAAATTCAACCTTCTCTAATGAGCCTTGTAGACTTTATTGCTACAAGAAATAAATAATTTTTTATACCTTAATGCGATTTTTACGTTGTTAATGAAGAGTAATAGAAATATCTTTATGAAGATCAGAAAAATCATATTTATTTTATTGACTATACCCATATATGCTAGTGGACAAATAGAATATTACAAGGTTCGAAATAATAGATTTGATTTAGGCAATTTTTTATCTTCTAGTGCCGGTGCTAAAATAATTAAACAAAGTCAAACAGGCATTGATAATAAAGCTTGTACCAACCTGATCGACAATACGCAAAACGTAAATGGAGTATGGAAGGTTAAAAACCAGAACTTTATGGGTAGTAATGCTTTCCCCCACTGGTTTGTCATAGAACTACCAAAGCCAGCTTTTCTTACAACCATGGCAATCAACACAGGAAAAGTATCTGAAAAGAAACAAAGTGGAATCACTGCAAAGTCTATTTCTATTGAAATTTCCAACACAAGTCCATCTTCTGGGTTTAAACAAGTATCATTTCAGAGACTAAAAAAGTATAAAGACAATCAGGTTTTTTCTCTTGAAGCTGACTCTGCAAGATGGATAAAAGTTAGTATTCTTGATAATTGGGGGTGTAATAACTTTACTGAAATAGGTAGGTTTTATGGCTATAATGACACTAAAGTTGAATTATTAGAAGAAGCTCTTCTTAAAAATAAAAAAGTAGATGTTCACGATATACACTTCAAATCTAACTCTGCACTACTTGAAAGCAATAGCCTCCCTGTAGTTGAAATGATGGTTGATATTTTGTTACGAAATAAAAGCTTCAAAATCTTAGTAGAAGGGCATACAGACAGCGATGGAAAACCTTCCTCCAATTTAGACTTATCAAAAGATAGAGCCGAAAGTGTAATGAACTATTTAGTTAAACTTGGCATCTCAAAATCGAGGCTTAGCTCTGCTGGCTATGGAGAAAGCCAACCAATAGCCTCTAACTCAAGCGAAGCTGGAAAAGCAGTAAATAGAAGAGTGACTTTCAAAGTAATCAACTAACTTTTTTTCTCATTGAATACGCCAAAAGAATACATCCCCCAATAAATAATGGTATACTTAAAATCTGACCCATATTTAGTGGTAAAGTAGATTCAAAATCAACCTGATTTTCTTTTAAAAACTCATAGAAAAACCGAAGCCCAAAAATCCATATCAAGAATATTCCCAATAAACTTCCTTGCGGTGTTTTTTCTTTTTTTGTTTTGACAACAAACCAAAGGATAAAAAATAAAATCAAAGATGAAATCGACTCATAAAGCTGGGCTGGATGCCTTGGTTGAAAATCAACTCTTTCAAAAATAACACCCCAAGGTAAATCTGTCGGTATTCCTAAAATTTCCGAATTCATAAAGTTACCAAGTCGAATAAAAAAACCTGCCAATGCTACTACAACAACTACTTTATCAATAACCCAAAGAAAGGATTGGTCCGCTTTTTTTCTAGAATATATCCATGCCCCTAAAAGAATCCCTATTGCAGCTCCATGGCTTGCTAAGCCCCCTTGATGTATCCATAGTATGCGTATTGGCTTTTCTAAATAATACTCTGGCTGATAGAATAAGCAGTGTCCCAACCTCGCCCCTACCACCGTGGCAATTATCATATAAATGGTTAATGTATCTACATCAGACTTTGGCTTTCCTTCCATAGAATACATCTTATACATTAGCTGCTGACCTACCAAAAATGCTGATGCAAACAGTAATCCATACCAGCGGACTGTTATTGGACCAATGCTAAATATTTCTGGGCTAACGTTCCAATTTATTGAAGATAAAAACTCTATCATTTTTTTGTAAATATTTGACAACCAAAACTAATAAAAAACAACTCAAACAAATGGAATTAATCCTATTCCAAAAAGCATAATTATTTTCAAAAAACCACTTAGCTTCTTATACTCTTTTTTAGTATCTGCCCAATATAAACAGTAAAGAAAGTAAATAGTCAGTGTTGAAATTAAGAATAAAGAAACTGCTATCTTCCAGTCATAAAGAAAAGCGCCAAATACAACTATACTAATGAGGAAAAAATGTGTAACTATAAATATTAATACTTTTGTTTTCCTTATTCCAAACCTTCCAGGATAGGTTTTACAGCCAAACTGAAGATCTCCTTTGAGATCTTCTATGTCTTTAACTAATTCTCGTATAAGTGTAGATAAAAAAGCAAACGAAATAAAAAAGTAAACTTCTTTACTGTAATTAGGAAAAATAATTATAACAGTAACAAAACTTAAAGTTGCAACTAAAGCAACAGTTATATTACCTAGCAAAGGTGTGCATTTCAAATATTTTGAGTATATCCATAGAATATTAGTTGTAAAAAATAACAAAACTCCTAGCCAAACTGAAAGGTAAAAACCAATTGCTACACCTAGTACGCTAAAAGTCAGATGGCTCAACAAAACCTTTCTTCTACTCATTTGCTTCCCAACCACGACTTTTCCAGGTTTATTAATAAGATCAATCTTAACATCAAAATAATCATTTATTATGTATCCCGCAGCAGCAACAAGGAAGCAAGAAAATAATAATAGAGAAGATAAGATAAAAGCTTCTTTGTGCTTAGTACTGGTAAGATAAAAAACAGAAAGAAGCTGCGTAAGACTTAAAATAACGAGGTTTTTAAACCGTATTAACCTAAAGAAACCCAACTATGACTACTATATTATTGAATACATATAAGTACACTTAAACGAATGAGTAATTTTCTATTTTTATGCTTTTACTTATTTATTATTTAATCAAGTAACTCTTCCAACTTTTTCATCAATGCTTCTCCTCTGAGGTTTTTTTCAATAATTACACCTTCAGGGTCAAGCAAAAACGACATAGGTATAGCAGACACATTATAATCTTTTGCCGCCTGAGATTTCCAAAATTTCAAATCCGAAACATGAACCCATGGCAAACCATCGTCTTTAATTGCATTTAGCCAACTGTCTCTATCTCTATCCAAGGAAACCCCATAAATTTCAAAACCCTTGTCTTTAAACTTTTGATACGCTTTCTTCAAATATGGGTTTTCCTGACGACACGGAGTGCACCATGATGCCCAAAAGTCAATCAAAACAAAATCTCCTTTAAGAGAAGATAAAGCAATAGGTTTTTCACCTGCATTAGGCAGCATTATTTCTGGAGCTTTTGAACCAATTGCAGTAGCTTTTTCTAACTCTATATTATCTTCTATCTGTTGTATTAGTGGCGAATCACCATATCTTAATTTAGCCTGCTCCACGAGATCTTCAAACAAAGAAAGGTGATCAGAAACTCTAAGCATGGAAGAAGAAATAATCAAGCTAGCCAAAGATCCTTTCTTTTCTAATGAGAAAGCCTTTACTTTTTCCTCCTGCCTTTTTCTAAAATCATTAACTAATTCATTTGTCTTACCTTTATTATCGGGATTTGACAAGGCCGCAGTAAGTTGACTTGCTTCTTGTTGAAAAGCCTTTTTTAAGCTATCAAAGCTTTCCAGGTACTCTTGTTCTTTAGAGGAAGTAATTTCAAAAATACCGCTAGGGTCTTTACCATCCACTTTGATTCTCACATCACTTCCATCCAAGATTAAAAGCTTTTCTTGAAGGTTATATACACTCAGAAGATATAAACCAGGAGATTCAAGCTTAATTTTTTTTAAAAAACTTCCTCCCTGATCCGTTGAAATATCAGCAAAACCTACCCTACCCTCGTTTGTTATTTTAAAAAGCTTAATGTCTGCTTTTTGAGGATTTAATACTTGCCCTGAAATACTTAGGGTCTTGGGGTAATTGAAAGAAGCACTTTCCTCATTCTTGCTATTGCAAGCAAAAAGTACTGCCAGCAAAATCATTAAAATACTATTGGCTATGTAATGGCTTGAACGCATATCTATAAATTCTTCAATTCTTCTTCTAACAAAATATTAATTTCTTTTGGGTCTTTTCCCTTACCACTCATCTTCATAATCTGTCCCATAAAAAAACCGAGCAACCCTTTTTTACCCTTCTTATACTGCAAAACCTTATCAGAGTACTGCTCAAAAATAATATGAATATCCTTTTTAATCCTATTAAAGTCAAACTTATCCTCCTCATTGTCTGATGCAAAAGCTTGTGTAATATCAAACTGGTTATCGGTCATTAATTTTGGAAGCAACTCATTTGCAGCAGTGGTATAAGACACCTTTTTATCTTCAATAGCATCCACTACAAATGCAAGTTTTTTAGGGGTTAAGTTAGAAGATAAGAGGCTAGTACCTTCTTTATTCAACCACTTTTGAATTGCTCCCATGAGCCAATTAGCCATCTTTTGGTAATTACATGACATCTCACAGGCTTTGAGAAAGAACTGAGCTATCTCAATATCCTGAGAAAGAAATTGCACAGATTCTTTGGAAAGAGAAAATTTGTTCAAAAGTTTGGTCTCTAACTCCCAAGGAAGTAAAATTAGCTTTTCTTTTAAGACTTTTATATCAGCCTCCGTAAGTTGGATAAATGGTAAATCTGGATCTGGAAAGTACCTATACTCATCTAATGTCTCTTTCGTACGAAGACTAACAGAAGTATTACTATCCGCTCTATAATCTCTAGTTTCGGAAATGATCTCATTCCCCTTCAAAACCTCTTCTACTTGCCTTTTAAACTCACCATCTATTGCCCTCTGAAGATTTCTCGTAGAGTTTAGGTTTTTAATTTCAACTTTTATTCCAAGTTCTGTGCTTCCTTTTCTTCTTACTGAAACATTAGCATCACAACGCATAGACCCTTCCTCCATATTACCATCACTGATATTAATAAACTGAACTAATCGCCTAAGCTCTTGCACAAAGGCTTTAGCTTCTTCAGAGCTGTGTATCTCAGGCTCTGTCACCAACTCAATCAATGGAGTTCCAGCACGGTTTAAATCAACATAAGTATCCTTAGAGCTTTTATCATGTATAGACTTGCCTGCATCCTCTTCAAGGTGCATTTTAGTTAATTTTACATCTCGCTTATTTTTCGATACTTTAATATTTAATATTCCCCCCTTGCAAAAAGGTTCATTATCTTGTGTAATTTGAAACCCTTTGGGTGAATCAGGATAGAAATAACTTTTCCTATCAAAAAAACATAGCTTATTAATTTCTGATTTACAAGCTATGCCTAAGAGAACAATAGAATCTATTGCTTTTTGGTTAACAATAGGCAACGTTCCCGGGTGAGCAATATTAAGTGCCGACACATTGGTATTTGGCTCACACCCAAAAATATTCTTATCCGAAGAAAAAAGCTTTCCTTTACAATTCAACTGTATATGAACCTCTAGCCCAACAACTAATTGAAAGTCAGTAAAAGAAGAGCCTCTGGCTGAATGCATATTTGTTTAGTTATTAGTTACTTGAATAGAGTTACATTTGAAACCCGTTATTAGGGTTTACAGTATCTAATTCATCTCTAAGTTTTTTCTCTATTCTCTTTTTCGTTCTAATCTTATTAATCAAATTACTTTTCTTTTTGATTAACTCCTGACTGTCGTATCCATCATCACTCATTTGGTTATCAAATACACTCAACTCCATCTCATCCTTATTTATATCTTCTGCCACTAGGTCAAGTTTAACATTAAGCTGTTCTTGTTTTGACTTTTTAAAGAAATTAGGCGAGCTGTTTTTTGCTGCCATATCTAAGAAGTAACTCTCAAATATTTCATTACAAACAATCCTAAACTTTAAGTTAACTGTCTTATCTTCTTCTGTAGGAAATCTTCCCAATTTTCTCCAAGTACCTTGAATCTCTTTTACCTTATTTATTCTATACGGGCTACCAGAGTTTAAGATTCTTTGCACATCTTTTAAGTACTCTCCTTTCAAATCTTGAGCTAAAGCTTCATCAATATCATGCAATTCATCTATTCTTTGCTTTATAGTTTTAAAGAACGCACTTAACTCTGTTTCAAACTCCTGATTAAGCCTGACTAATTTCTTTTTAGGAATAGCGCCAATTTTTTTCCATGAACCTTTAATATCTCTAATGTCATAGTACTTTTCTATTCCTCGCCCTGCATTATTTATTTCTTTTACTTCATCAATCAGCTGCTTATACTCATCTATTCTATCTTTAGCAACTTTGGTTTGCTTTTTGAAAAATGAGTTTCTTCTATTGAAAAAATGATTGACAGCTTCCTCAAATCTATGTCTAAGCACTTCTTCAACTTCATCTGAAGCATTTCCGGTACGAATCCAGATAGACTTCATCTCACTGTACTTCTCAGAAGCTTCTTTCCACTGCGTACTGTCTTTTAACAACTCAGCTTCCTGAACTATATTCGTTTTAGTTACTTCATTCCTTACTCTGTTTTCATTAATGTATTCTCTTACTTTATCTTCCAACTCATTGAGTAAAGAAAAAAGGTATACAAAATCCCCTAAGCCATTATACGTCACTAACTTAGATCGCATGTGCAGAATTTTCATTAAATAAGAACCCTTATTTTCTGAGCTTTCTACATCTTTTTCTATTTGCTCAATTTTTTCTTTGATATGATTATATCTATCAACAAAATATTGAAGGCTTTCTTCTGGATTTTCTCTTACCTCCCCTACTTCTCTTTCATCAAAGGAGTCGAATTTTTTAAGAACTACTTTTCCATCTTTAACATAGCCATAAGGAGTTATGCTTTCCATTTCTACTTTTTCTTGAGTTATTGATTTCATGACTTTTAAGTGAAGTTTTAAATTATAATTAAGCTATTGCTTATTAAAATCTGACTATTTATTTATTTACTATTCTTTTAATCTAGTTACTTTGACACAGTGATTAAAACTTAGTTAGTTATATCAACAAATATTTGAAGTATTTATAACAAACACAAAAGAAATTTAAATATCATAACTTTAAATTCATTTTTGAGTCTATAAACTGTGAATATTAAGAAATACGTATCAGGCTTTAAAGGGTTAAAAATACTAGTTATAGGTGATGTAATGATTGACTCATATTTGATAGGAAGTGTAAATAGAATCTCTCCGGAGGCACCAGTTCCTATTGTAAATGTCAAAACAAGAGAAAAAAGACTAGGAGGAGCAGCAAACGTTGCTTTGAACTTAAAAGAGCTAGGTGCCACTCCAATAATTTGTTCCATAATAGGAAATGACAACGAAGGCACTGATTTGATCAATCTGTTAAAAGAAAAAAATATAGCTTCCGAGCATTTAGTTTTAAGTGACAACAGAAAAACAACTGTTAAACATAGAATCATATCAGGCTCGCAGCAGCTTCTCAGAGTTGACTCAGAAGATGATGTCAATCTAACCAAAAAGGAAGAACAAGCCTTAGTCAAAAAAATATCTTCGAAAATTGAGGCTGGTATAGATGCTATAATTTTTGAAGACTATGATAAAGGAGTATTAAGTCAAGAGTTGATTCAAAACATTGCATCAAAAGCCAAAAAATCTAAAATACCCACTATTGTAGATCCTAAAAAAAGAAATTTCTGGGCATACAAAGGAGTAACTCTTTTTAAACCTAATTTAAAGGAAATTTCTGAAGGCTTAAATATTAAAATTGACACTTCAAACCTTGAAAGTATAGAAAAAGCATCACACCTAGTAAAGGAAAAACTAGATGTTGAAAGTTTAATTGTTACTCTTTCTGAGAAGGGTATTTGGGGAACTAATTTCAAAGAAAAATACCATGTCAATGCCATGCTTAGAGAAGTGGCGGATGTATCTGGAGCTGGAGATACTGTTGTCAGTATTTTAGCACTATGTGCAGCTAATAACATCCCGCTTCTAGATTCAATAAAGCTTTCTAACTATGCAGCTGGCATTGTCTGCCAACAACTAGGTGTAGTGCCTATTAATGTAAATGATTTAATAAATATTAAAGAGTGATTTTTGCTTCTACTGCTTAAGCTGACTCTAACTGAAAAATAGAATTTTATTTTTCAGTATATAATGTATCTTTTCATTAAATTATACGTAATATTTAATACGTTTTTACTAGTTTTCTACGTCATGAGACTTATCATCATAATATTTATATTAAAGCTCCTATTAATTAATGACAACAATGCTCAAAATATATATTATGTTATCAATGTTATAGGTGAAATTGAATTAGTTGGCACTGATAAATTATTGAAAACAGGACATAAATTAAAAGATACACAACAGGTAAAATTTCTAACAGAAAATGCCAAAGCAGTTGTAATAGGAAGCAACAAAGGCAGAATGGTGATTTCTAAGAAGCAAAGTATTGGAAGTACTGATTCAGAGTTTGTACATTTTTTGAAAAATGTCTTATTCCCACAAAAAACTTCAACTAGACTCAGTACCAGAGGTAATGATAGTTTTGTAATAGAAGATTTTGAAGATTACTTTGGAGGGTCATTTTATGCTTTTATTGGCAATCAATTGAAAATACCAATAGATATAGATAAATTTCCAATAGATAAAAATAGGGTAATTGTTTACCGATACTATTACAATAAAGCCCCAGTTCAAAAAATTTTACCAGCTGTCAATTCAATGATAATTTTTGATAAAGAGAAGCTATACGAAAGATTTGGAAAAAAAATTAACATGAGTTTAGTCTCAGATACTGTAGAACTGTACTACGTAAACAAGCTTTCTAGAGCAACTACAAGTTTGGTCTCATTTAAACCTATTTTTCTGAATCAAGAAAAGATTTCTACAGAACTGAAAGTACTAGTAGAGTATTTCAAAAATGTAAAAAAAATATCTCATCCTAGCATTACGCAAGAGTTATATGATTATGTACAAGCTACATATGGTAAAGTTAACTTCTCTCTATTCAAAAGTTGGTTAGATACTAACTCTATAATCTGACTAATTAAAACCTTCACAAATAGCTAGGAAATTGTGAAGGCTCAACTTCACTCATGGTTTGATAGCACGCATCAAATATATCTTCCGCATTTGGTTTAGAAAAATAGTCCCCATCATCAGCATAAGCTGGTCTGTGGTCTTTAGCCGTCACACATAAAGGCTTTGAATCTAAGTATTTATATCCATTCTTTTCATCTAAAACTTTAGCTAACATATAAGCTGTTGCACCTCCTGAAACATCTTCGTCTGCAAATATTATTCTGTTAGTCTTTTTTAAAGATTCAATAATAGTATTAGATAAATCAAAAGGTAAAAGAGTTTGAACATCTATTACTTCTATGTCTATTCCAATATCTGTAAGCCTTTCAGCAGCTTCCATAACTACCCTGCACATGGAACCATAAGTAACCACTGTAATATCATTTCCATTTTTTAAAACTTCAGGTTGACCTAGAGGTACTGTAAACTCTTCTAAATTGGAAGGCATCTTTTCTTTAAGCCTATATCCATTCAAGCATTCAATTATCAAAGCCGAATCATCGCTTTTGAGCATGGTATTGTAAAAACCTGCAGCTTGGGTCATATTTCGAGGAACAATAAAATAAATTCCCCTTATACAATTAAGTATCGTACCAATTGGAGATCCAGAGTGCCAAATCCCTTCCAGCCTGTGTCCACGAGTTCTAATAATTACTGGAGCTTTTTGTCCTCCTTTCGTTCTATACTGCAGAGTAGCCAGATCGTCACTCATTATTTGTAATGCGTAGAATATGTAGTCTAAATATTGTATTTCGACAATAGGTCTTAGACCTCTCATAGCAGCCCCTATCCCCTGCCCGAGGATTGTTGCTTCTCTTATTCCAGTATCTGTTACTCGTAATTCCCCAAACTGCTTCTGAAGACCCGCAAAACCTTGATTTACATCACCAATTTTGCCTACATCTTCTCCTATCGCAAAAACTCTAGGATCTCTATCTAATATTTTAGAAAAACAAGCCTGCATAATTTCCCTACCATCAACTACCTCATCTTTATTATATTCAGGTAAAGTCTCTTCTATACTAAGTGCCGAAAACTGGCTTTGGCTGTAAAGATGTGAGCTATATATTTCAAAGTTTCTTTCATTTGCTTTTTTTACCCACTCTCTAAGCTCGAAACTATCTTCACAATAATTTCTAGAAGCAACGAGAGCTTTCCTTGCAGTTTTCATAATATCTAATCTGGTAGAAGCTAGTTGCTTTGACAGAGTTGTCTTTAATGTACGAAGCTCTTCGTTATCCTTTTTCTCTAAAAGAGACCCTATGATATTAACTACTGTCTTTCTTTCATCTTCAAAAGATTTAGAGAATTCGCTCCAAGCCTTCTTTCTAGCTTCTTTTACTTTATCTATTGCCTCTTTCTCTAATTTGTCAAGCTCATTCTCTTTAGCAATACCTTCAGAAAGAATCCAGCTTTTCATTTTTGCAATGCAATCATGTTCCTTCTCCCATTCTAACCTTTCTTTAGATTTATATCTTTCATGAGAACCTGAGGTGGAATGCCCTTGAGGTTGGGTGAGTTCTATAACATGAACAATAACCGGGATATGCTTTTTTCGACATAATTTCTCAGCATCATTATATGTCTTGTAAAGTGATGGATAATCCCAGCCTTTTACTTTAAAAATCTCAAACCCTACATCTCCAGCATCTTTTTGAAAACCAGACAGAACCTCTGAAATATTACCTTTCGTTATTTGATAATGATTTGGAACGGATATCCCATAATTATCATCCCATATTGACATCAGCATTGGCACTTTTAATACCCCTGCTGCGTTAATTGATTCCCAAAATAATCCCTCAGCACATGATGCATTTCCAATAGTACCAAATGCGATTTCATTTCCTTTATTAGAGAATTGTTTAAAATCCTTGAGAAGATTATTCTCTCTGTAAAGCTTCGAAGCATAGGCAAGACCAACTAATCTGGGCATTTGAGAAGCTGTACAAGAAACATCAGCACTAGAGTTTTTCATACTCATTAGATCTTTCCACTCTCCTTTTTCATCTAAACTTCTAGTTGCAAAATGTGAGTTCATACACCTTCCAGCTGAAGATGGGTCTGCACATATATCTGCATGAGCAAAAAGCTGAGCAAAGAATGCTTCTAAAGTAAGCTGACCTATTGCTGACATAAATGTTTGATCACGATAGTATCCTGACCTGAAATCACCATTCTTAAATACTCTGGCCATTGCTAATTGAGGAACTTCTTTACCGTCTCCAAAAATTCCAAACTTAGCTTTTCCCATGAATACTTCCTTTCGTCCCTGTAAGCTAGCTTGTCTACTTTCAATAGCTAATCTATAGTCGCTTAATATGTCTTTTTTAGTTAGTCCCTTGATCATTCGCACCTAATATTATAAGCTTTTACTCTTTCTTATTATCTAAATCAAAGACAAAGTTAAGCATATATTGCAAACGAACATTTTTCAATAGATTAGTTTACACTAAAGAGTTTTTTTGTTAAACAAGAATAATGTTAAATTATATGAAAAAAGTTTTTTATTAAATTTTGTTTAATATATTAGACTTATAAGTTAAACAAAATAGCAAAGTTATGTCTGCTCAAGAATTTGGAACGATTCTATTTCAAACATGTCTAACACTTAAACCCTATGCAATCAAGCTTACAAAAGATGGAGAAGATGCCGATGATCTTTTGCAAGAAACTGTTTTTAAGGCCTACACGAATAGAGATAAGTTTGTTGCCGAGACAAACTTGAAAGCTTGGCTTTTTACTATAATGAGAAATACCTTTAATACTAATTATCACAAATTAGTAAGAAGAAAAACTTTTGTAGATACTACCGATAATTTACATTATATAAATTCAGCGGAAAGTACTACACAAAACCAAGCTTTTGAAAACCTAATGGGTGAAGACATCGATCGTGAATTAGATAAGTTAGAAGATGCCTACAAAAAACCATTTATAATGCACTTCAGAGGCTTTAAGTATTTTGAGATTGCTGAAAGACTAAAAATCCCATTGGGAACAGTTAAGAATAGAATCCATATTGCAAGAAAAATATTGAAAAATAAATTAAAGGTATACTCACCCAGTACTAATTAAATTAAGTTTTTAAGTATTTTAGGTCTTAGTTAATCTTACCTTGAATAGAAAAAAAGCTGTAGTCGTAGGTGCTGGATTTGCAGGTATATCGGCTGCTACATATTTGGCAAAAAAAAATATTGATGTAACTATCTTAGAAAAAAATGCAACACCTGGTGGTAGGGCAAGGCAATTCCAAGAGAATGGGTTCACTTATGATATGGGGCCAAGTTGGTACTGGATGCCTGATGTTTTTGAGTCTTACTTTAATGATTTTGGCAAGAAAACAGAGGACTATTATCAACTTGAAAGATTAGATCCATCATATCAAGTCTTCTTTGGAAAACAACAAGCCACCAAAGTTCCAGCAGACCTTAATCAGGTAGAACTATTATTTGAATCTTTTGAACCTGGAAGTTCTAAAAAACTAAAACAATTTCTTAAAGAAGCCTCTTATAAATATGAAGTAGGAATAAAAAACCTTGTTTACAAACCCAGCTTATCATTATTTGAATTTCTAAATTTTTCTTTACTAAGAGACCTTTTGAGGTTAGATGTTTTTAAGTCATTTAGCTCTCATATCAAGAAGTATTTTACCAATTCTGAACTTCTTCAATTGATTGAATTTCCAATACTATTTCTTGGCGCTAATGCGGAAAAGACTCCTGCATTATATAGTTTAATGAATTATGCAGACATCTCTCTCGGAACATGGTATCCTAATGGTGGAATGTATAAGATTGTGGAAGCGATGACGCAACTTGCCCTTGAGCATGATGTAAAGTTTGAATATAGTGGTGCTGTTACTTCTGTAGAAATAAATAAAAGAACTATTTCTATAGTTAATACTACAAAGAATAACTTTGAAGTGGACTATATAATATGCGGAGCAGATTATCATCATTTTGAAACTGAAGTCTTACCGAAAGAATACCAATCATACACAAAAAGTTATTGGAACTCTCGCACACTAGCTCCTTCCTCTCTCCTATTTTATCTTGGAATAAATAAAAAAATAGAGGGATTAGAGCATCATAATTTATTTTTTGATGAGTCACTAAAAGAGCACTCTAAGGAGATTTATGATACACCAAAATGGCCTTCGAAACCGCTATTTTATGTATCGAACCCTTCCAAAACAGATACGACTGTAGCTCCAGAAGGATGTGAGAATATTTTCATTTTGATTCCTGTGGCTCCTGGCTTAGAAGATAAAGAAGCAATAAGAGAAAAGTATTTTGAAATTGTTGTTTCCAGAATAGAAAAGATATTAAATCAGGATATTAAATCACATATTATATACAAAAAAAGCTATGCTCATTCTAACTTTATTGAAGATTACAACTCATTTAAAGGCAATGCCTATGGATTGGCAAATACCCTTAGGCAAACGGCTATTTTAAAACCAAGGCTTAAAAGCAAAAAGATTAAGAATTTATACTATACTGGTCAACTAACTGTCCCAGGTCCTGGAGTACCACCTTCATTAATATCTGGAAAAGTAGTAGCCAAACAAGTAATTAAAGATATAAAAAGATCTAACCCATGATTCACCTTTTTGAAAAAACTACTTTAAAGTGCAGTAAAATAATTACGCAAACCTATAGCACTTCATTTACCTTAGGAATAAAAATGCTGGATAAAAGCATTCAGCCCCCTATTTACTCCATTTATGGATTCGTTAGATATGCTGATGAAATTGTGGATACTTTCCATGAATTTGACAAAGAAAAGCTTTTAGAAAAATTTGAAGAAGACACGTATCAGGCTATATCTCAAAAGATAAGCTTGAACCCAGTATTACATTCTTTTCAAATTGTTGTAAATAAATACAATATTGATTTGGAGCTAATTAAAGCTTTCCTGCATAGTATGAAAATGGATTTGAATCTCACAAACTACGATACTAATCTTTACAAAGAATATATATATGGTTCTGCAGAAGTAGTAGGTCTTATGTGCTTAAAAGTTTTTTGTAATGGAGACAAAGATAAATACGACAGTCTACTCCCTGAAGCTAAATCTCTAGGAGCTGCTTTTCAAAAGGTTAATTTCTTAAGAGATATGAAAAGTGACTACTTGGAAAGAGGCAGAACTTATTTTCCTGAGGTTAATTTTAATTTTTTTGATTACGACACGAAACTATCCATTGAAAAAGACATTGAAAAAGATTTTAAAGAAGCTAAAGAAGGAATTAAAAGATTACCATCTAGTGCTCAACTTGGAGTTTATATTGCTTACAGGTATTATGTAAAGCTTTTCAAGAAAATAAAAAGGACAAAACCTGAAAAGGTAATGTCCACCAGAATAAGAATTAATGATATTAAGAAGCTTTATTTGCTTGTACTAACTTATCTTCAAACAAAGCTTTCTCATAATATTTAATATTAGTTACTCAGTTCGTTTACAAGAAAGTAGTCTTCTGCATCTCCCACATTACTGAGAATCTTGAAATGTGTATCTAGCTTTGATGTTTCTATCATACTCATAGGATGCTTATTAACATTAATCAAAACAACAGCTCCTTTAACCTGCCTAGCTAACTTATCCGCAAGAAGTAATGCTTTGATACCTGTAGTATCAATTAACTTCACTTCGTTCAAATCAATAATAAGATTAGTAACTGCACCTGCTTCAAAATGAAGAACAAACTCTGATTTAAGCTGCGGCACTCTCGCACCCATTAGCTTCTCTTCATTTATGGTTAATATGGCGTATCTTTCTTTTTTCTCAATACTGTATTTCATGGAACTTAACTTTATACTACAATTTTAAGAAAAATATAAGTTATTATTGAAAGTTATTTATGAAAAGAAGACTTTTTATAAAATCTTTGATTGTTTTACCAAGTGCAGCATATGCCTTGCCTCATTTTTTTTCTCAAAATTTAAATAAAAAAATAACGGGTATAGAAAGACCTGAGTTAAAAGGAGATAATTTCAAACTTTTACCTGAGGCTGCCTTTGCTTTCATAAAAATGAGAGAAGAAGCTAAGAAGAAAAATATTGATATATATTCTCTTTCAAGCTATAGAAGCTTTGAGCATCAAAAAAAAATTTGGAATAGAAAATTTGTAAAGTATCAATCAAAAAGCTTGAGCAATTCTGAAATTATAGAGAAAATAACAGAGTTTTCTGCTATACCAGGAACTTCTAGGCATCACTGGGGAACAGATCTAGATATTATTGACAAAAACTATCCAATAACTGGTGATGAGCTAATCGAAAAAAACTATTTAAGTGGAGGAAAGTATGAAAAAATGAAGAGATGGCTTGATAATAATGCTAATAAATATGGTTTTTTTGAAGTTTATACGAATGATAAACAACGAAGTGGCTTTGAGTTTGAACCTTGGCACTTTAGCTATCAACCTTTAGCAAAAGATATATTGAAAACGTATTTGAAAATTGATTTGGTAGAGCTATTTCGACAACACCCTATTCAAGGATCTAATTTATTTGATTCAAGTTTTCTGAATAATTATACTAAAGACTTTGTTTTGGGTATAAATAAATCCTTAATTTGAAGTAAATTTCAGTGAATTTGAAAGCGGCTAACTTTATCAAGCAACTTTTTGCTATTCCTTTTTTTTTGGTCATTGTATTTGCATTTTACCTTCAATCATGCCTTAATGAACATGAACGCATTGATTTAAATAATACTGTAAAGCTTAGCTTTTCTAGCGACACTCTAAGCTTTGATACTATTTTTACAGATTTAGAAAGCACCTCTAAATGGTTAACTATATACAATAATTCAAAAAATGCTATTAAGGTTGATGAGATTAAAGTTGCTGGAATAGAAAACTCACCTTTCAGCTTAATTATTAACGGAAAAGAGCAACAAAGCATCCAAAACCTTGAGGTTCTTGGCAAAGATAGTATTGTTGTATTTGCTAAGGTTTTAATTAATTCTAAAAACCAAAATTTACCGTTCGAAATTAGAGACTCCATCTTATTTGACTATAATAATTTTCAGCAGGATGTTAAACTTATTGCTTGGGGACAAGACTCCGAAGTTATCAATGGATCTGAAACGGTGCTGGATTGCTCAACTACCTGGGACAGCTCTAAGCCTTATAGAGTTTATGACTCTCTTATAGTAGAAGAGGGTTGCACTTTACGATTACTGGAAGGAACTAATGTTTTTATGGGCATTAATTCTTCCATTATTGTTGAGGGTAACCTGATAATAGAAGGCAGTAGTAGTAAAAAAGCTGTGCTTACTAGTCTTCGCAATGATGAGGGCTACAATAAGTTAGCAGGCCAATGGCTTGGTATATTTTTTAAACCAAGCAGTAATAATAATTCTATCCAATGGGCTGAAATCAAAAATGCTTTTGTAGGAATCAGAGTAGAAATTAATGATGATGATATTTCTCCAGATCTGGAAATACAACATACCATTATTGAAAATATGGCAGTAGATGGCTTACAAGCTTTTGGCTCAGACCTTTCTTTAAAAAATACTTTAATCAATAACTGCCTTGATCATACTATTGCTTTGGTAGGAGGAGGAAATTATACTATAGAGTTTTGTACTATTGCTAACTTTCAGTTTGATTTTAAAAGAGAGACTCCCTCGATTGTATTGTCTAATGCTTTTGGTGATTTAACTGAAGACCTGAACTTAGATATTAAAAATACCATACTATGGGGCAGTTTAGAAGAAGAGTTTGAAATAGTAAATGAGCCAGGAACTTCTATCAACTTATTATTTCAAAATAATATTTTGAAAACCAATATAGAAAGCTTTAATTTAAATCAAAATATTATAAACGAAGACCCTAGGTTCAAAGGTATTCCTAGTGACCAAATGTTTCTTCTTGATTCACTTAGTCCTGCAATAGGAAATGCTGTTAAATTAGATTTTCGTATAGATTTATCTGGAAGAGAAAGAGATGAAAATCCTGATATAGGGGCGTATGAATATTTTGAAGAAGATGATGATGAAAATGAAGATGGATAGGTTTTGTAACCGTAGTTAATAAATATTATCAAAACAAATAGTGTCAAAATAATTATTCCTAGAAATGTTTGATCTTAATACCTGGGAGGAAATTTATCTCACCATCAAGCAACATAAGCTAAGAACTATTCTTACAGCTTTCGGAGTTGCATGGGGGATTTTTATGCTGGTCATTTTAATGGGTGCTGGAAAAGCTCTTAGGAATGGTGTGGAACATCAGTTTAGAGATGATGCCATCAATAGCTTATGGGTTTGGCCTGGAACTACTTCTAAACCTCATGATGGACTACCTATAGGAAGACGAGTAAACCTTACTAATAGTGATTATAGTAAAATAAGAGATCATTATGACGAAGCAGAGTACGTTACTGCCAGGTTTTATTTATCGGGTGAATACACTATTAGCTATAAAAAGAAGTCCTCCTCATTTTATGTAAGATCTGTTCATCCAGATCATAAATATCTGGAAAATACGATAATGACTAGTGGTCGATTCTTAAACAATAGGGACATTGAAGAAAAAAGAAAGGTGGCAGTTATTGGCAAATTGGTAAAAGAAGGTCTTTTTGAAAAAGATGAAAATCCAATTGGAGAGATAATTAACCTAAAAGGGATTAATTATAAGGTAATTGGCACTTTTGAAGATACTGGTCATGACAGAGAGATGATGCACATATATATTCCTATTTCTACTGCTCAGCTTGCCTATAATGGGAAAGATGAAATTGATCAACTCATGTTTACAATAGGTGACATGAGTACTAAAGACGCAAAAGCTCTTGAGGATAGATTAGTTAAAGATTTAGCTAGGAAACATAATTTTGATCCTGAGGATAAACAAGCTGTATATATTAGAAATGGTATTGAGCAGTATGAAAATGTAAAAAGTCTATTTTTTTGGATAAAGGCATTTGTTTGGTTTGTCGGTATAGGATCTATCATTGCTGGCATTGTAGGAGTAAGCAATATAATGCTCATTGTAGTTAAAGAGCGCACAAGGGAAATTGGAATAAGAAAAGCTTTAGGAGCAACACCAGGTTCTATTGTTGGAATTATTTTAAAAGAAGCATTCGTAATAACTGGTGTTTCAGGTTACCTAGGTCTCCTTGCTGGTACGGGACTTTTGTTTGGCATTAATCAGCTGATTGAAAAAAATAATATTGACTTAGGCTTTTTTAGAAATCCCGAAGTAGAAATATCTGTTGCTATTGGAGCAACTATAGTCTTGATAATATCTGGGCTTTTATCTGGGCTTGTTCCCTCTATAAGAGCAGCAAGAATTAACCCTATTGAAGCAATACGATATGAGTAGTAATCTTTGTAAATAAAAGTATCCATGTTTGATCTCGATAAATGGCAAGAAATATTAGCTACTATTAAAAAAAATAAGTTAAGAACTATTCTTACTGCTCTGAGTGTGTTTTGGGGCATTTTTATGTTGATTTTCATGCTCGGCGTTGGAAAAGGCTTAGAGAATGGAGTTAGAAAGGGGTTTGGTCAACATGCGAAAAACAGTTGCTATATGTGGGGAATGAAAACTCAGAAACCCTATAATGGGCTTAAAGCAGGAAGGTGGATACGCTTTACATATGAAGACATGGATGCCATACGAAGCCAGGTGGAAGGAGTTGAAAGTCTAGCTCCACAATTAAGAAGAAACAATGAAATCACAAGGTATGGGAATAACTCTGGCGCATTCCAAATAAAAGGAGATGTGCCAGAGTATCAAGAAATCAACCCAATGAATATTACCAAAGGTAGATTTATCAATCAAAAAGATATTAAAGAAAAAAGGAAAGTAGCAGTTATAGGGGAGCGAGTTCTAGACATTTTATTTGATGATAAGATTGATGCTATTGGAGAGTTTATAAAAATAAGAGGTGTCTATTTTCAAGTAGTAGGTATTGCCAAATCTTTTAGAAAAAATGATGATGGCGAAGAGGATGAAAAAAGTATATATGTCCCTATAACTACTATGCAAACTGCCTATAATATGGGCAATAGAGTTGGTTACCTATCTTTTACTGCAAAAAATGGAGTAAGTGTCTCAAGCATTGAAGATCAAGCAAAAGAATTACTCATGCATAGACACAAAGTTGACCCAACAGATAAAACGGCTATTGGCTCTGCTAACCTTGAAGAAGAATTTAATAAAGTTCAGGGTCTATTTACAGGTATAAATGGGTTGATATGGTTTGTAGGTATTTGTACCATTATTGCAGGGATTGTTGGTGTCAGTAATATCATGCTCATTATTGTAAAAGAAAGAACAAGAGAAATTGGTCTAAAAAAAGCTCTTGGAGCAAAACCGATATCTATTATTCTTCAAATCATTCAAGAATCAATATTTATCACTACCTCCTCTGGGTATTTTGGGCTAATTATCGGTGTAGGCATTATTGAGTTATTAAGAAAAGGGCTTAGTATGGCAAAAATGGAAGGTGGAATGTTCTCCGATCCTAGAGTTGACTTTTCTGTAGCAGTTTCAGCAACTATTTTTCTTATTATTGCTGGCGGTTTTGCGGGTTTCTTTCCTGCAAGAAAAGCTGCTTCGGTAAGTCCAGTTGAAGCTCTTAGGGATGAATAAAATATTTTAAATTTGTAATCAAGTTCACTATTTACGTCTCTTAATTAAAATTTGTTTTTAGAAATATCAAAATGAAACAGACTATGTCTGATTTAAAATTGAGGCACACACGAAGCAATGATTAAACTGTGTGCTAAATAAACTAGGCAGGTCATAAAATTAATTAACGAATGAAAAAAATCTTTGCTATCACATTAGTAATTGTTCTTGTAGGTGGAGGTGCATTTTTGCTTTTTTACTTGTATAAACAAAATCAAAAGCCTCCTAAAGAGTGGAAAATTGCCAATGCAGAAAAAAGAAATATTATAAAAAAGACAGTAGCTACAGGGTCGATTGTTCCTGAAAAAGAAGTCTCTGTTAAACCTCAAATATCAGGTATTTTAGATAAAATATATGTGAATCCAGGAGAAACCGTTAAAACAGGTCAGTTAATTGCTAAAATTAAAGTGATCCCTAATATGAATGCTCTGAATGATGCTGAGTCAAGTGTGAGAAGAGCTACTATTAGTCTGAAAAATGCAAAGAAAGAGTATGATAGGCAAAAGCCTCTCTTCGATAAAAGCGTCATCTCTGCACAAGCTTTCCAACAGGTTTCTTTGGACTATGACCTAGCTAAAGAAAATTTAAAAGCTGCAAAAGAAAATTTGAAGATTATAAAAGAAGGAGCTGCTAGTAATGCGGGGTCTTCTACTACTCTTGTGCGTGCTACCGTTGACGGTATGGTATTGGATATACCCATGAAAGAAGGGAGTACAGTAATAGAAAGCAATACTTTTAATGAAGGTAGTACGATAGCAATTATCGCTGACATGGGCAAAATGATTTTTGAAGGAAAAGTGGATGAGTCTGAAGTAGGAAAACTCAAAAAGGGCATGGCTTTAAAGTTAAATGTTGGAGCAGTAGATAGTACTTCCTTTGATGCAAATTTAGATTATATTGCCCCCAAAGGAGTCGAAGAAGAGGGCGCAATAAAGTTTGAGATTAAAGCTTTTGTAGACCTGAAAAAAAACTTTTTCTTAAGGGCAGGATATAGTGCTAATGCAGATATAGTTTTAGAGAAAAAAGACAGCGTTTTAGCTATAGAAGAGAAAAATATTATCTTTTCAGGGGATACCACTTTTGTAGAAATAAAGGTGGCTGAACAGAAGTTTGAGAAGAAAGAAATTAAAACTGGGCTCTCGGATGGTATCTATACTGAAGTACTCTCTGGCATAGACAAAGAGGATAAAATAAAAGTTTTATAAGCCTATAAGGTAGAATAAAATATGTCTACCTCTACCCCACTCGTTTCTGTTATTTGCTTATGCTATAACCAAGAACGTTTTGTAAAAGAAGCAATAGAATCCATATTTAACCAAGGTTATAGTAATGTAGAAATCTTATTTGTAGACGATTGTAGCACAGATTCTTCTGTTAAAATAGCCAAGAAAAGCTTACAAAATTCTCCTTTCCCCTATAAAGAGGTATGCCTGGAGACAAATAAGGGGAATTGCTATGCTTTTAATAGAGGATTTGAAAAGGCTTCAGGCAAGTATATCATAGACCTTGCAGCAGATGATGTTTTACTTAATGGAGGCATTCAAAAGCAAGTAGATGCGTTTGAAAAGCTGGATAGCACTTTCGGTGTTGTATTTGCCAATGCTGAAATCATAAATGAAAAGGGTAATTACCTACGACCCTATTATAAAGAAAAAGAAGTTTCTTCTATTCCCTTTGGGGATGTTTATAAAACTATATTACAAAAGACTTTCATCTGTCCTGCTACTATGATGACACGAAGCTCTGTCTTAAAAGAACTTGGAGGATATGATGAAACGTTAAGCTATGAAGATTTTGACTTTTGGATAAGGTCTAGCAGAAAATACCAATACTTTTTTTTAAATGGGTTTACTGTAAGAAAAAGGGAAGTTACTAATTCGCATGGAAAAGGATTTCTAGCTAAAGGAGATAAAAAAGGTCACCTACGCTCTACTCTCAAAATATGTAAGAATGCTTATACACTGAATAAAACACCCAATGAAAATAAAGCCTTAGCTGTAAAAGTGCGCTACCATATGCAATTATCTTTCTTCATAGAAAATTTTGAGATTGCGCTGAGTTATTTTTCTTTATTGGAAAAGCTAGACAAGGCAGTTCTTAAAGATCTGATTTTTAGATTTTTATCTAAAAAAAGAATGCGTTTTTTTAACTTATACTCTTTTATTAAAAATCACATAGCTAAGTAACACTTTTTTTTTAGGTTACATTTTCAGCTTACAGTTGTATTTACTTGGAATAAGTAAAACCTTAATATAATATTATGAAAAAACTAGTATTTTCTATCATTACAATCTTATTAGCAACCTTTGGTCTATTTGTTTTTGAACAAAAACAACTTTTTGCTCAAACCAACCAATTTATTGGGGTAGAGCTAGTAAAGCCGATGGTAAGTATTGATGCTACCAATTTTATTACAACCTCTAAAAAAAGTTTAGCTGCTATAGGAGTAGAACCTATGCTTACAGGAATATTCTTTAGACCTAACCAATCCATAGGAGTGGAGCCTATGAGAGTTAATATCCTTACAGCTATTGGAGTGAAGCCCATGAATGGAGTTGCTACTATAGGAGTAGAACCTATGAAAACATTAACTCAAGTTGGTGTTGAACCTATGAGAACTCTAGCTTCTATAGGTGTTGAACCTATGATGCCTGGCGTTTTCTACAATAATGCTGAAATAGGAGTAGAGCCTATGAGAATTCTAGCTTCTGTAGGTGTTGAACCTATGAAAACTTTAGCATCGATTGGAGTTGAACCTATGTACACTGGGGTTTTCTTTTCTAGAGACATGCCTAGGATTGAGTCTAGAAATGAAAGAAACACTTCCTCTGGTTATGTAAATCTTTTCCCTAATCCTACGAGTGGCGAGTTTACGATAAATATTCAAAATACCTCTGAGCTAATCTCTGTAAAAGTTTATAACCAACTTGGTGCTCTAGTTAGAAGTGAAAGAGTCATTTCAACCTCATTAAAGCTAGACATAAGCAACCTTCAAAAACGCATTTATTTAGTCAAGGTTGAAAGTAATGGTGAGATGATAAAAAGTGTAAAGCTTTTAAAAGAACAGGAAATTCAAACTTTTCTAATGAAGAGACTATCTTAAAATTTAAGATAGTCTCTTTTTTCTGCACAAGTGGATTTCAGAAGAGGTGATACATATTTGATAATCAAAAAACTATTTTACGAGTTTTTAGTTTTTATAGATTCTTCCTCCTCCTGTCATTTAGACCTTTGTTTTATATTAAACAAGTAATACCTTCACAAGAAGACATTGGTGAAAAATTGCTGAAACTTTGAGTAACTATTAATCAGACAACTAAAGGTTAAGATTATCATAAACCTCCATTACTTCTCTAACATGCCTTCGAGAAGTTTGTAAAAGTGACTTTTCTGCATCATTAAGATCCAACTCTATCACTTTTTCTACACCATTTTTCCCTAAGATTACTGGAACTCCCAAGTAAGTATCATCTATTCCATATTCTCCTTCCAACTTAATACATATAGGGAAAACTCTTCTTTGATCTTTTAAGATTGCTTCTACCATTTGGGCAGCAGCTGCACCAGGAGCATACCAAGCAGAAGTTCCCATTAACTTAACTAATTCACCACCACCGAACTTGGTTCGCTCAATTATTGAATTCAGCTTTTCTTCTTCTATCAACTCAGTAACAGGAATTCCTCCAACAGTTGTATACCTTGGTAATGGAACCATTGTATCTCCATGCCCTCCCATTAAGACTGCTTGTATATCCTTAGGAGAAACGTTAAGTTCACTAGCCAGAAAAGCTCTATATCTAGCTGTATCTAAAATACCAGCCATGCCAATCACCTGATTCCTCGATTTACCTGCAGCTTTATGCGCAGCATAAGTCATAACATCTAGTGGATTGGAGACAACAATTATTATTGCATTTGGAGATTCTTTAATTACTTTCCCAGTTACTTCTTTTACAATTTTTGCATTTGTCTCTATCAGATCATCTCTAGTCATTCCTGGCTTTCTTGGCAGTCCAGAGGTAATAACTACCACATCAGAACCAGCTGTTTTAGAATAATCATTAGTAGAACCCGTAGTTCTAGTATCATACAAATTGATAGGCGCTTTTTGCCATATATCCAAAGATTTACCTTCGGCAACTCCTTCTTTAATATCAACTAAAACAACATCATTTGCTACTTCTCTATAAGCTAATACATCTGCACAAGTAGCTCCTACATTACCAGCACCTACAACTGTTACTTTCATATTTTAATTTGACTGAATTGTTATATTAAAATTTCAAATTTGGTATCAACAGAACTTTATCTCTTAAAGAGACAAAGCTTTTACATTTTCCTGAGTAAGGGGTTTATTTACGTAATCTTTTACGTAACTATAATTTTTGGATTTACTCACATCCTGAGGATTAATAGAAGATGTAAGCATCACTATTTTACACTTATTTTTAATTTTATCACTTAGTTTGTCAAAAAGATCTAAAAACTGAAACCCGTCCATCAAAGGCATATCAATATCCAGAAAGATTACTTCTGGCAAAATCCCTAAAGCGCTATCCCCTAGTTGATCTACATTTTTAAGAAACTCAATTGCACATTTTGCACCTGAGTGTATATATATTTTCTCACTTATATTAGATGCCTCTATTATCTTCTGGTTTATCAGATTATCTATCTCATTATCATCAATGAGCATTACTGTTTTAAACTTTTTATTTACCATGAGTAATTTTATTCAAAAAGATACCTTCTAAAATAATGTAATTATAAAAGATAACCCAAGGAGTATCAAGAAATAATTACAACTAGCTTTAATTATTGGGCAAAATTAAATAAACTTTTGCAATAACTATGTTGTTGCGAAGAGAGATTATTCATTAACTATCAAACTCACTAACTTTGAAAATTCATCAGGTTTAACTACTGTTTTGAATCAATGCCTAAAAACTTTCAAAATCAAATATCCTTAAAAAAAAGCTTAGGTCTGGTGCTAGTCCTATTAACAGTATGGAGCTGTAATCCCAGCCCTCCTGAAGGCGCAGATTATAATAAGATAAAGAAGGAGGTCAAAAGCAGAAAAATCATTCACATTTCTGATTATGAAATAAGAGCACAAGCAATGAAAGCAGGACAAATAGCTTGTGATTCTTTACTTGCAGCTAAAGTAGATAAAATGGCTTGTGGAGCGAACATAAAAACTATTCTACCAGAAGGTCTAAAACCTACTTTTTTGAAGTGTATCATTGACTGCAACGAAGCTAAAAGTAAAAACAACAAGATAAATGAAGTGTGGAAAGCTTATCTTGAAGCTTTTAATAAGAGTTTAAGTTTAGATATTAATCTTCAAAAAATAAGTAGTAATGAGTTCTTATACTCCTACCCTATCATCAACAATGAGACCTCACAGTTTAAGCTCTTAAATCTAACCCTATCTAAAAAGGAAATTGTTAAACAAATAACGTATCAATAGGTTTTAGCAGTGTAACAAAACCTTTTTTGTTACTATCAAATTCAATAACTTTCACAAAATTTTTATAAAATGAATTTTATTAAAAATATCTTTTCAAGCCTACTAGGCTTTTTTCTTGGAATAGGGTTACTGATCTTAGTTGGTTTTATAGTTGTAATCGCAATGGGTAGTGCAGGAGATGCAGTAGAAGTAAAAGAAAACACTGTATTAAAACTTAACCTAAATAAATCAATTAAGGAGATTGGTACCGACAATCCTTTAGAAAACCTTAACTTCAACTTCAGGCAAGACAAATCCACAAGCTTAAAATCAATTTTAGCTACTATCAAAAAAGCTAAAAAAGATGATAGAATCTCTGGAATTTACCTCCAGTGTGGCGTCATTAGCTGTGGATTTGCTATGATGGAAGAAATAAGGGCTGCAATTCTAGACTTCAAAGAAAGTGGGAAGTTTGTATATACTTACGGAGAAGTATTTTCTGAAAAAGGGGTGTATATGGCCTCAGTAGCAGATACCTTTATGGTAACTCCTGAAGGATTTATTGATTTTAATGGTTTTAGCTCACAAAGAATGTTTTTTACAGGAATGCTAGAAAAGCTGGAAATCAAGCCACAGGTATTTAGAGTAGGTGACTACAAAAGTGCTGTAGAGCCTTTCTTTAAGAAGAAAATGAGCAAAGAAAGTAGGCAGCAAACAACAGAACTCTTAGACGACATTTATGGGCAGTATTTAGAGGATGTATCTAAGTCCAGAGCAATACCATTTCAAGAATTAGAAGAAATATCAAACAGAATGGCAGTTAGAAACATTCCTGATGCTTTAGGAGCTAAATTAATTACTAATAGTGCTTACTATGATGAGTTTGAGTTAGCTCTTAAACGAAGGTTGGGAGTTGAGGAAGATAAAAAAATAAATTTTATCTCTTTGAAAAAATACAGAAAAGCTGAAGTTAATGATGAAAACAAGTCAAAAAACAAAATTGCAGTTCTCATCGCAGAAGGAGGCATTGTAACTAGCAGTGATGATCCTGGAAAAGAAATATCTTCTAATGAGTTAACTAAAAAACTAAGAAAAATAAGAGAAGATGAGGATATTAAAGCGGTAGTGCTAAGAGTAAACTCTCCAGGAGGAAGTGCTCTTGCTTCTGATGTAATATGGAGAGAAATTGTTAGGCTAAAAGAGAAAAAGCCTGTCATAGCATCTATGTCGGACGTTGCAGCGTCAGGAGGGTATTACATATCTATGGCGTGTGATAAGATTGTTGCTTTACCTACTACCATAACTGGCTCAATTGGTGTTTTTGGTCTAATGTTTAACTATAAAGATATGGCAAATAATAAACTGGGTTTAACTTTTGACCAGGTAAACACAGGTGATTTATCTGATTTAGGAAATCCAACCAGAGACTTTACAGAGCAAGAAAAGGCTATTATTCAAACAATGGTTGAAGAAGTATATGAGACATTCACTACCAAAGCTGCTGAAGGTAGAAATATGCCTGTAGAAGATTTGCTTAAAGTTGCATCTGGAAGAGTATGGTCAGGTATAAAGGCTAAAGAAATTGGGTTAGTAGATGAATTAGGCGGATTAAATGATGCTGTAGAACTAGCTGCTAGTCTGGCAAATATTAAAGATGACTACAAGGTAAGGTATTATGATACTCATGAGAAGCTAATTGAGAGAATACTTAAAGAGTTTGCTGTTTCTGTAAAAAAAGAGTGGATGAAAGAAGATTTAGGAGATTTTTATCCCATGTATAATAAACTCAAAGAAGTGAAAAATATTCAAAGGGGTATCTTAGCAAAAATGCCTTATGAGTTAGTAATTGAATAATTTTACACCTCTATCTTGTGATTTTTTTCCCTAATGCAAAAGTTAACATCGGGCTAAATATAGTAAGAAAAAGAGAGGATGGGTTTCACGATTTATCCTCTCTTTTTTATCCAATACAGCTTAATGATATAGTAGAAATTGTACCTTCTAATACATTTTCTTTTACTCTTACTGGCTTCACTGAAAAAGTCTCACAAAAAGATAATCTATGCGTTAAAGCCTATTCTACTTTAAAAAAAGAATTCAATATACCTTCAGTAAAAATTCATCTTCACAAAGTGATACCTGTAGGAGCAGGTTTAGGAGGAGGATCTGCAGATGCAGTTGGGGTACTAAAACTTTTAAATCAACTTTTTGAGCTAGATATTTCTTTTAAGAAACTGAAAACACTTACAGAGCATTTAGGTAGTGATTGTCCTTTTTTTGTTGAAAACAAACCAGCTATAATTTCAGGAAAAGGAGAGGTTATGCAAAAAACAAAAATTAGCCTAAAAGGTAAATATTGGGTTCTAGTTTATCCTCAGATTTTTGTATCAACTGCCGAAGCATATAGCAAAATCACACCAAAAGAAGAAAAAGAACCTTTGGAAGAAGCATTAAATCAACCTGTAAAATACTGGAAAGAGGTGGTTAAAAATGATTTTGAAAAATCTATAGCAGCTAAATACCCTTTAATTAAGGCTATTAAAGAAACTTTTTATGAAGAAGGTGCTTTTTATAGCTCTATGACGGGTTCTGGATCTGCAGTTTTTGGCATTTTCAATGAAGAACCAACTAAATTTACCATTGATTTACCATATTGGACTGGAAAGTTTGATATCTAAAAGCTCAAAACTATCATAAACATGAACTATAAACTTCTAAGCATCTTATTATTAATCATTTGTTCTATTAAGACTTATGGTCAAAGCAAACAAGTCGATATTCCAGATGTTATTTCTTTTGGAAACATAAACCTGATAATAAGCCGACCAGGAAAAGAAAGGATTAATGAAAAAATAGAAAGTCTAACTAAAAGTAAAGTTCACTATCAAAATTTTGTTGAAAGGTGTCACTTATTTTTCCCTCACATTGATCAAGTGCTTAAACAAGAAGGTGTCCCACAAGAGTTTAAATATCTAGCCCTACAAGAGAGTGCTCTTTCTGCCGATGCCACATCAAAAACTGAAGCTGTAGGTTTTTGGCAGTTTAAAGATTTTACAGCGATGGAATCAGGTATGAGAATAGATAATGATATTGATGAAAGAAAACATATTCTCACTTCTACAAAAGCAGCAGCTAGATACTTGAGAAAAAATCATTTTCTCTCTAAAAACTGGCTTCATGCACTACTTTCCTATAATCTAGGATATTCTGGTGCATCTAATCACATTGAACCAAAAAAAATAGAGTCTACTGAGATAAACCATGAGACTCACCAGTATATTATTCACTTTCTAGCACATATGCTAGCTTTTAATAATACTGATGAGCTTAACCATAGTGGATTTGTGTTACTTCAAATGGATGAAGTAAAAGGAAAAAGACTGGATGATATAGCCAACGAAGCTGGCATTGATCTGTATGAGCTTTTAGAGTATAATACCTGGATTACTAGTGATAAAATACCCTCTGATAAAGATTATTCTGTTATGGTTCCAGCTGACTTTAATGAACCAGATACCAAAGTATTTACTTTAAAAAACATTCACTACCCTGTATTGAAAAATACAAGCCCTGAGTTTCCAGAAGAAGAAAAGCTTGTAGTAGCAAGTGAAAATACAGATTCCAAAGAGGAAATAGATTTAACCCTACCTGCCTGGAAAAGGTTTGAAGCAGAAACATTTCCCCAACAAGCTATTTATCCTATTAAATATAACCCTGTAGAAAAAGAGGTAGGTGGGTTTACGTTTACCTTCTTTACAGCCAACGATCTCCCCGCTGTGATTTCCCATGAATCATTGGATGCAGAAAAATTCTGCCAGTTATTTGATATTAAATTATCTAAATTCAAAAAGTATAATGACTTAAAAGAAACTGACTGGCTAAAAAAAAACCAGCTTTACTACTTCCAAAAGAAAAAAAGTAAGCTCTCAGCAAATTTTCATACAGTGATCGGAGAAAAAAACCTTTGGGAAGTAGCTCAAAGATACGGCATTTGCCTTAAGCCTTTAATGAGAAGGAATAAAGGGTTAAGCTTTTCTAACTTAAAAAGGGGAACTGTCATCTGGCTTTCTCAAAAAAGAAAAAGAAAAAACCCAGTTGAAATTAAAAACATTCAAATCCCTGAATATAAACCTAAAAAAACAAATTCACCAATTTCACTCGGTATTACGGTTGCCGACACTAAAATCGAGAAAGAAAACACTTCTTTAAAGGAAATGAATGTCTCAGAAGAAAAAGTATTTGCTTCTGAAAAGTTAGCACTCCATGATCCTTCTGAATTTAAATATCACAAAGTAAATGAAGGAGAAAATCTATTTTTACTTTCTCAAATTTACGATGTTACTATATACGAGCTTTCTAAAGTAAATAATATAGATACCATTGAACCTCTCCAAAAAGGGCAAATCATTAAAATACCTACTATCAAAAAAATAGAAATTGCTAAGTATGTAGCAGAGAGCTCACCATCAAAACCAAAGACTAGAAATACAACTATAAGAGCTAAATCAAAAAAACCAAGAAGTTATAAAGTAGCAGATGTTCCTCAAAAAAATATTTATACCGTAAAACGAGGAGATTCTCTCTGGAAAATAGCCAAAGATCAAAAAATCAGTGTTACCAACCTTGTTGCTTGGAATGACTTGCCAGGAACTAGAATAGATATCGGTCAGAAACTAATCATTAGACCTCCTGAGACAAAAAACACTCCATCAAGTAAAAATAACGAGATCACGAAACCAACAACAACTGCTGTTAGTCCTTCTACCATTTTTCATAAGGTAAGAAGAGGAGAAACGCTGTATTCCTTATCTAAACGCTACAATGTGGCTACCCGAGAAATTTTAAAATGGAATGGTATGAAAGAATCATTTGCATTGAAAATTGGAGATAAGATTATTGTTTCTGACCCAACTATTTCTGATAAAAAAGAACCTTCTTCCAAAAAGGAATTTCACACAGTCAGGTCTGGAGAAAGTTTATCCGTAATAGCCGCAAAGTATAAAATACCGATTGAGTATTTGAGAAAGTGGAATGACTTATGGAAAAGTGATTTGATTAGGACTGGTCAAAAAATCTATCTCACCGAAAAACCTGAATCTAATATTAGTGAAAAACCAAATTCGAGTAACTCTGAAAAACTAGTGGAGACATACCATAATGTAAAAAGAGGAGAAAGCCTTTATTCTATATCTAAAAAATATGATGTTAAAATTTCTGATATAAAAAGCTGGAATAATCTAAAAACTTCTTCTCTTGATGTGGGAGATAAACTTCTAATAAAAAGCAAAGAACGCTCAAAAATTAATACTGATGCTGTTACCAACACAGATTCAAAAACGAAATATCATATAGCTGAAAAAGGTGATACATTATATTCACTATCAAAGAAGTATGGTATTTCTGTATCAAAAATCAAAGAATTAAATAATAGAAAAAGTGATGCTCTCAAAGAAGGTGAAAAAATTATAGTCACATGGAAACCATGAGATAGTTTCAAAAGTAGTTTAAGTAGGCATTTGGTTATAAGTAGTGCCCCGCATTTTTTTGTAAAGTAAATTAAGACCCCGTATATAATAATTTAAATAACAATCATTCATGAAAATTAAATTTACACTAAGTATAGCAGCACTTATTTTTTTAGCGAAGTGTGCTGATAAAGAAAGTGATCAAATGAAGTTGACTTATCCAGAAACAAAAAAAATGGATATATCTGATAATTACTTTGGAACAGATGTATCCGATCCATACAGGTGGTTAGAAAATGATACCTCCTCAGAAACTGAAGCCTGGGTTAAGGCACAAAACAAAGTAACCGATCAATACTTAAATTCCATACCCTATAAAGAAAAAATCAAAAACAGGTATACTGAGCTATATAATTACGAAAAAGTTTCCAGCCCTAGAAAAATAGGCAATTACTTTTTTTACTACAAAAATGACGGACTTCAAGATCAGTCCATTATCTACTATAAAAACCAAAACACTGGAGAGGAAAAAGTTTTTATAGATCCTAATAAACTATCTGATGAAGGAACAGTAGCTATATCTCTACTCGGCAACTCATCTGATTATAAATATTTAGCATACTCTGCCTCTGTTGCAGGGTCAGACTGGAGGGAGATCAGAGTTAGAGAAGTAGAAACCAATAAAGAATTAGAAGATGTATTAACTTGGGTTAAATTCTCTGGAGCTTCCTGGTACAAAGATGGGTTTTTCTATAGCAGATACCCAGAAAATAAAAGTGGAAATGAGCTTTCAGGTAAAAATGAATACCATACTGTTTATTATCACAAATTGGGAACTCCTCAACCAGAAGATATTATAATTCATCAAAACAAACAATCTCCAGACTTACTCTATTTCTGCTCCGTTACGGAAGATAAAAACTGGGTAGTTTTATATGAACAACAGGGAACAGAAGATCTAAATGTGTACTTTAAGGAGACAAAAAAGCTGAAAGATCCTTTCCAGCCTTTAATAACTGGTTTTACAGGTTCTCACTCCGTTATAGACTACCACGATGGTAAATTTTACATGCATACCAATGAGGATGCTCCCAACTACAAGCTAGTTGCTTTTGACCCTTCTAAAGTAGATAAAGAAAATTGGGAAACAATAATTCCAGAAAAAGATAATTATCTGCAAGGAGTATCAACTGCTGGAGAAAGACTTTTTGCTCAATATTTAAAAAGTGCCAGAAGTGAAATAATCTGCCTTGACTACAAAGGCAACAAAATAAGGGAAATAAACTTACCAGGTCTTGGTTCAGCTGGTGGATTCAATGGAGAAAAAACAGACAAAGTCACCTATTATGGTTTCTCTTCTTTCACTAACCCTCAGTCTATTTATCAACTGGATATAGAAACAGGCAAAACCACTCCGTTTTTTACACCTAAACTAACATTTGACCCATCTAAATATGTTGAGAAACAAGTTTTTTACAAAAGTAAAGATGGTACTGATGTAAGTATGTTTATTGTACATAAAAAAGGCTTAAACCTGGATGGAAACAACCCAACTTTGCTCTACGGGTATGGTGGTTTTAATATAAGCTTAAGTCCTTGGTTTAGCACCTCAAGAATAGTCTTATTAGAAAATGATGGTGTATTTGCTATGCCTAACCTACGAGGTGGTGGAGAGTATGGTGAGAAATGGCATGAAGCAGGGATGAAGATGAACAAACAAAATGTTTTTGATGATTTTATTGCTGCTGCTGAGTATCTCATAGCTAAAAAGTACACTTCAAAAGACAAACTCGCTATCAATGGAGGATCTAACGGAGGATTACTTGTTGGTGCTTGCATGACACAAAGACCAGACCTATTCAAAGTTGCTATTCCTCAGGTTGGAGTACTCGACATGTTAAGGTTCCACAAGTTTACTATAGGCTACGCATGGACACCAGAATATGGTCATAGTGAGGAAAACAAAGAAATGTTTAGCTATTTATACAACTACTCCCCGGTACACAACCTAAAAGAAGGTGTCTCCTACCCTGCTACACTCATTACTACTGCAGACCATGATGACCGTGTAGTACCTGCACATTCTTTTAAGTTTGCAGCTACTCTGCAAGAAAAGCACAAAGGAAACAACCCAGTCTTGATTAGCATTCAGACAAAAGCTGGACATGGTGCTGGCAAGCCCGTTTCTAAAATAATAGAAGAAGAAGCTGAAAAGTGGGCATTTGTTTTTTGGAACATGGAATATAAAGAATTGTACTAAACAAAAAAAACCTGTCTTTCTGAATAAAACTAAATTCAAAGACAGGTTTTTTTAATAACTCATCTACTTCACTCTTTTAATTTCATATTCCAAAAAGGCTTTATGCAAATCAGAGTACCTCAAAAAATGGTAGTAATCTTTATATCTAAAGCTAGTAGATAAATCGTAGTTCTTACTCAATGAAGATATTTTTCTACTAAAATTATACCGCTTGGCATCCTTAACTTCTTGATCCTTCAAGTGTATAAATGAAGGTGACAATACAGTCTTAAATGTCACTGTTTTTACTGTAGGAGGAGTATAGTAACCGTATGTTTCAAAATTATTACTAGGCTGAGGACCAAAGTTAAATGAAGGAGGTGTAATGTAGTAATAACTATTAGGCATGTACATATGATGCATCATCCAAAAATTATTATGATAATAGTTAAATGATGCAGAATATAAAGATCCGAGTTCTACTATATAGTTACCATCGATATCTTCATTAACCGAAATTGCAGGTCTGTTTGCATAAACTTTATTAAATAGCTTTGCGGTTTTTTTAACTGCATTAGTAGTACTTGCTACTGAGTTGTAAAACTCTATATCAGAATTTCTAAAATGAATATCTTCTGATTTAGAAATAGGAAATGATTTAAGAATTGACCCTTCTTTTAAATCAAAAATATTCAGTGCCCCAATTTTATTATTAAAATAAACCTGTAAAAGCTGAGCCTCCTTTATTACAGCAGCCGTCTTTGTAAACCGAACATTTTTGCTTTTAGTTAGCTTTTCATTTTGAAAGTTTAAGTATTGAACTTTTTCATTTTCTAAGTTTAATTCAATAATAGATGTATTTTTTTCTTCATCATACAAAAGAAAAATCTTATCTCTATCATGGAAAATTTTTCTGGAAGCATTCAATGACCGTATGTCCATATATTCCTCCAAATCTACCTGAATCCATTTTTTCTCTACAAAGAAATCATCAAAGTCAATATCTCGTATCTGAAAAGATGCCATTTTAACAATTTTGCCATTACTCAATTGAAGAACTTCTACACTTTTATTCTCTTCACTAAAACCCAAAACTATAAATGCATCATCATGTGGATAAGAACCAAAAAATTTCAAACCCTCAATCTTATCAAAAGCTATATCCATTTTAGTCTTACTAAAATCACTAGTATTTATATCCCAGGATTTGAAAGTGTAAACTTCATTTTTTGATGAAACTTCATAAAAATGAACAATATCATTATTTCGCTGAGTCCAAGTAAAATCTGGGATTTCAAGGTTAAGGTTTTCGAAAACTTGCTCGTTTATTAACTTTCTATTCTTGTCTAGATATTTTACTCCATACTTTTTTGAATTCATGAAAAAATACAGAATACTCCCATCTTTGTCTGCATGACATTTTATATAAGATATTTTTTTAAAAGGTCGTTGTACCTGACCAATCTGAGATTCTTGCGAAAAGCAGAAAACTGTGCTCAGTAGAAACAATATAATCGTTTTCATATCAGCATTTATGTGTAACAAAGATTTTAGGGTATTAACTATGCCCTCTTAATAACAGAATAGATGGCTCCTACAAAGCCAATAGTTACTAAGACTAATGTAAAAATTGGAAAGTTTGTACTTAGCCAATCATCTAGTTTAATACCTAAAAAAATAGAAATCCCTAAAATGGCTCCAATCTTCCAGGCAAGAGTTGTCAGCTGCAAAAAAGATTTATTACTCCACTGACGCTTTTGCTTTTTTTGGTGCGGCTTCTTTTTTTCCATCCAATCCTTCTACATCGAAGTTTATTTTCTCTCCCATCTTACAGTTACCATTAAATTTAGCCCCTGCTTCAATAATAAGTTTATTTGTATTAATATCTCCTCCAATATTAGATGTAGCTCTTAGTAAAAGAGTATCTTTAATCATTATTTTTCCTGTTACTTCTCCTTCTATTTCTGCACTAACAGAATAAATATTTCCTTCTACTTTACCACTAGAGCCTAAAACAACTTTTGCTTTAGACTGTATGTTACCTTTTACACTACCATCTATTCTGATGCTCCCATGTGTTTCTATATCACCAGTTATGCTAGTTCCTTTAGCTATATGATTGTTGGAGTTTATTAATTCAGCTTCAGCCATTTTTTCTTTACCAAAAAGACTCATATTCAATAAGTTACTTGATTACAAATATTAAAATTATGACACTAAAAACCAAAGTTATTAATTAAAAACAATAAAATCCTCTGCATTAACAGGTAAACCATTGTACCAAAGCTCAAAATGTAGATGCGGACCATCTGTCAACTCTCCAGAGTTACCAATGATAGCAATCATATCCCCTGCACTAACAAACTCACCTACAGACTTTAAAACAATAGAGTTATGCTTATATACAGATAATAAATCTCCTTTATGCTGAACACCTAAAACATACCCTCCATCCTGTGTCCATGAAGAAAAAATAACCGTCCCATCAGCTATTGATTTTATAGGCTCCTCTTTGTTGGCTACAATGTCTGTTCCAAAGTGTTCTTCCAGAGCATTGAATTTCTTAGATACCACACCATTAATGGGAGGAAAAAGAAACAAATCTTGTAATGCCTCTTTCCTATTCAAATTAATATTAGTTAGATGTGCTGACCCCAAATTAAAATCATCAAATTGTTCTCTAAAAATAGAATCAATAGGATCTACTTTATTTACGTCAATATCCGTTAATGCCCCCTTATTAATAGGCTCATTTTCAATATTTTCTAGCGAATCACTTTTACCATTCAAACGGTTTACTAAATTTTGCAAAAATTGATCTTTAACAAACACTAGGTTTGATAATGAATCTACTTTTTGCTCTAACGTAATCAACTGCCTATCTGCCTGCATAAACTCAACTCGTGGATCGAACCATTTTGCGAAAAGAGTAGTAACGAGAATGAAGCTAATTCCAGCCAAAGACAAAAAAGTCAAGCCAAGAATGCCAACAATTTTTAAGTATGTAAACTTAAAAGTAACTTTTTCTGCAAAATTTTCTTCATTTCGAACAATAAGTTGAAACCTGGTTTTTAAGCCTCTTAAAAATGCTTTTCTTCTTTTTCTTGCCAAGACTAACTAATTTTAGATCCAATTATAAAATGAAGCTTAACAAACTAAGATTACAATTAGCTTGTTAAACAGTTTTATATTTCTAAATGCAAGATATTAAATAAGAGCTACAGTGAATAAGTCATCTATTGTTATTTTAATATTAATTTCTCTGGTATTAGGTTGCCAGCAATATCATGATACAACTGCAAAATACAATGCTTACTTTTTAGCAAATCAAAAGCTTGAAGTAACAGAGGACGAATTATTCAGTAAACCCAATGATAACTATAATGATATTTTGAATATCATAACACCAATAGATACGACTCAAGCTAAATCAAAAAAAGCTGCATTTGATTATATCATAGAAAAGGCTTCTCATCCAATTCAATGGCATAAATCAAGCAAATGGGTTGATGATTGTTATTTACTAATCGGAAAAGCCAGAATGTATACTGGTGATTTTCAAAATGCCATTCTCTCATTTAAATACGTTTTTAGCAATAGCGAAGACCCAGATGCAAAACATACAGCCCTGATCTGGCTAATGAGGACTTTTATGGAGTTAAAAGAATTCAGTAATTTTCAACTGATAAAAGAAGCTATAAACAGAGAGAAACAACCATTTAACAAAATAAACATTCAAGATTACCACCTCGTAAATGCGCAATACTTTAAATACATAACTGACTACTACTCAGCATCTAAACACCTTGAAAAAGCATTATTAGTAACTGATAAAAGAAGGTTGAAAAGCAGGTATCATTTTATAATGGGTCAATTGCTTGAAGAGCAAGAAGAGTATGAAAAAGCGTACAGCCACTTTTCTGATGCCATTAAATATCAAACTACCTATGAGACCGCTTTCCAAGCTGGCTTATTAAGTAAAAGAAGTGGTATCCAAAGTAATCAATTAGAAAAAGAAAAAACAGAAAAGTATTTTAATTCTTTATTAAAAGAAGACACAAACTGGGATGAAAGGGATAGAATTCATTACGAGATAGCCTTAGCTAAACTTCATTACCAAAACCTAGAAAAAGCAATATTTCACTTAAACGAATCGGTACAGCTCAGCTCTACCAACCCTACTCAAAAGGCATACTCTTACCTTTTGCTGGGAAAGTTAAATTATGACTCTATTAAAAACTTCCAAAATGCTGCGGCTCTATATGATAGTGCTATTCAAATATTGCCTAAAGATGTAAGAGGATATAATAAAATAGCTAGTAGAGGAGCTATCCTAAATGAATTTGCTGATACTTATTATCACGTAAAGCATCTAGAAAAGCTTCTTGATTACTCTAGCCTTAGTGAAGAAGAGTTAGGGGAAATTTTAGATAAAGAAATTGAAAAAGAAAAACAGGAAATACTAAAACAAAAAGAAAATGAAAAGCTAAATGAAAAAAGAAAACAAAGAATCGCCCCAATAAGTACTACATTGCCGAAATCTGCAAAAACCAAAGGAGCTCAGTGGTACTTCTACAACCCTCAAGCTGTTGCAACTGGAAGAACAAACTTCATAAAAAAATGGGGAAATAGACCTCTAGAAGATAATTGGAGAAGGTCTAATAAGCAACTATCGGCAAGAACAAATACCACAAGAACTAATCGCAACAACTTTGCTAACAATCAAAACCTAAATAACTCTCAGTCAAATAACAATGGTGAAAGTAATAAAGATGAGTCTAGTGAAATTGAAAATATTTTTGCTTCTGTAAAATCTAAAGAAGAAAGAATAAATGAAGTTCCTAAAACACCTGAAGGAATAGAAAAGGTAAAAAAAGAACTTGCTGACGGATTATATAAGCTCGGGAAAATATATTGGTACAAGCTATTGGAAAGTAAACATGCTATAGAGACTCTAGAAAGGTTTTCTACTGACTTTCCTAAGCACGAAGAAACACCAGAAGCAATTTATACATTGCATAGCATTGCCGATAGCCTTGATCAATCACAAAAAGGAAAGTATTACAGCTGGCTTCAGGAAAAATACCCTGAAACTTTCTACGCAAAAATTCTAAAAGACCCGCAAATCTTAATTAACGAAAGAGCAGTAGAAGACGCTGTAACAAGCAGATACAATGCAGCTTACAGGCAATTTGAAGAGAGAAAGTTCAAAATAGCATTTGAGCAACTAGATAGCATTAACAAAGATTTTCCTGACAATGCAATGGCTGATAAAGTAGAATTGCTCAAAATACTTTCGTTTCAGAAATGGCAAAAAAAGTTTAGGTATGTAGAACTTGAGCCCGAAGAAACAATCCAGTTTGATTTAGCCAATGGGGTAGACAATTTTATAATTTCCTATAGTCAAAGTGAGCTTTTACCAATTGTAGAAAGCATAAAAGAGTCCACTAACATTAGTCCTGAAAACTAGAAATGTCGTCTACCGAAATAGAAAATGCAAGAGAAAGCAGTACAGAAATAAAGGCGCGAAGCTATCACTTGGATATCTTTCAGCATGTAAATAACGCCAGATATTTAGAGTTTTTAGAAGCTGCTAGGTGGGAACATTTTGGTGTAAACAACACTTTTGAAAAAATAATAAGCAAAAATCTAAGCCTTGCAGTTGTCAATATCAATATTGACTTTATAAGCCCTGCATTTGTTAATGATATTTTATTGATTAAAACTAAAGTAATAAGTATTGGAAATAGCAGTGTAAAAGTCCAGCAGATCATTAGCAATAAACAATCTGATAAACTCATTGCAAAGGCTATGGTAACATTTGTCGCCTTTGACCCAGTAAAAATGCAAGCGCATAAAATATCAAAAGAACTGAAAGAAGATATTGTAAAGTGAAATTAAATATCAGTTATTAATTTTATGTAAGCAAAGACCAACTTCTTCAACTCATCAAAATATGAAATCAGTATTACAAATTGGTAATAGAGCTAACGATTCTGTAGAATTAAAGAAACAAAAAACCTTCCTTGTAGCTATGGCTTTGTTGATGAGTGGAGGAGGTATACTATGGGGAAGTATTGCATTTGCTTATGATTATTACCTCCAGGGAATGATCCCCTACGGGTACACTATAGTTACACTTTTAAATCTTACTCTTTTTTATTTCACTAAAAAGTTCAAGGTAGTACGATTTATCCAAATATTATTTAGCCTTCTTTTACCCTTTCTGTTTCAATGGTCACTTGGAGGATTCAAATACAGTGGTGCCATGATGCTATGGGCTATGCTAGCCTTAGTTGGGTCAATGACATTTGAGAATATTCAGTCTGCCTATAAATGGCTAATTGCTTACTTAGTCTTCACTATCCTGAGTGGCATAATTGATATGGAGCTAAAAGAATGGGCTATTAACCGTTCTGATTCCATTAATTCTTTATTCTTTGTTATAAATGTAGTTGCGGTTTCTTCTGCTGTATTTGGATTGGTATTTTATTTCAAGAAAGAATCTGAGGATTCAAATGAAGCTTTGAAAAAACAAAAAAAACAGGTAGAAGATGCTTTTGTTAAAGTAGAAAAAGCCAATAAAAATATTAATGCTAGTATTAACTATGCTCAAAGGATACAAGAAGCTACCCTGCCCACTGATGGGTATATAAAAAAGTCATTTTCAGATTCATTTGTATACTTTAAACCAAAAGATATAGTTAGTGGAGATTTCTATTGGGCATCTGATATACCTGAAAACAATAATATAAAGTTGATAGCAGCAGTTGACTGCACAGGACACGGAGTGCCTGGTGCATTTATGTCAATGCTGGGAAATACATACCTAAATAAAATAGCTCAAGTTCAAAGAATAGCTCAGCCAAATGAAATACTTGAGACTCTGGATCAAGACATAAAAAAAGCTCTAAAGCAATCCGAAACAAATAATAAGGATGGAATGGATATGTCCTTATGCATGATTGATAAAAAAGAAAAGGTTCTATCTTTCAGTGGAGCTAAAAACCCTCTTATTTACATTCAGAACAACCAGTTGCATCTTATTAAAGGAGATAGACGATCTATTGGAGAGTCAAATTTAATTGCGGCTAAACGGGATTTTCAGCAGCATAAAATAAAGCTCGATGAACCAACGATAGTCTATTTATTTTCTGATGGGATTCAGGATCAATTTGATAGTGGAAACAAAAAAAAATATTCAATAAAAAGACTAAAAGAGTTTCTATATGAAATCTATATGCAGCCAATGGAAACTCAAAAAAAGCTAATTGAAAAAGAAATTTTATATTGGATGGGAAACTCCAAACAAATTGATGACATGTTAATTATAGGACTAAAAATAGACCTTAACTAGTGATATTAAGCATAGAAACAGCTACAGAAGTATGTTCCGTTGCGCTAACGGATACTGTGTCAGGTGAAACTACCTCATCTTTAGATTTTTTTATCCCTAAGATTCATGGAAGTCATTTAGTGCCTGCGATAAAACAACTTTTAAAATTATCTAATATTTCCTCCAGTGACCTCTCAGCAATTGCTATTTCTAAAGGGCCAGGATCTTATACTGGCTTAAGAATTGGAACTTCAACGGCAAAAGGTCTCTGCTATTCGCTAGATATACCTCTCATAAGCATAAATACCTTAAAAGGCTTAGCAAAACAGGTTACTATGCTAGATGAAAGAGCTAAACTTATCTGTCCAATGCTTGATGCAAGAAGAAATGAAGTTTACACTGAACTATTCAATCATAAACTAGATGCTATAAAGCCTACTCAAGCTCTCATACTCGATGAAAATTCTTTCGCTGAAGATCTTAAAAAATCAGAAATCTATTTTTTTGGAAATGGAGCAAATAAGTTGCAAAAAGTAGCAAAAAATGAAAATGCAATACTCATAAATAACATAGTACCAAATGCCAAAACCATTGGCTTACTTGCCTTTAACAAATTCCATGAAAAGGACTTTGAAAACTTAGCTTACTTTGAACCATTTTATCTTAAAAATTTTATCAAAAAATAACCTTCTTTTTCTTATAAACAAATTTCATTATCAAAGGCTATACCAAAAAAAAAAATAAACTTTTTTTACCTTTTTTAAAGCATTGATTTTCAATAAAATAGAAATTCAACAATCGATACATAATTGACTGAAAATCAATAATATACATTTTGTTTTCTCACCTTTTTAGCTTTCAATAAAATAGCTTTATCAGAGTTTTTTTTATGATATTTTTTTCACACTTTTGAATCCACACAAAACTTAAATATAGGTTAAGAAACTCAGTGTATCCTATGTATGAATTTATTATTCTAAAGTTTGTGTTTGTTGTATTTTTAAAGTAGTAATTTTCATTAGCAAAAAGTTATTTGAATAGGTGATTGAAGCTTTAACGAAAACCCATCAGGCTGTATGGAAATCGTGTCTTGATACGATTAGAAAAGAAGTAACTGCGCAAAGCTTTGATACTTGGTTCGAGCCAATTAGACCAATTCAACTTGAAAACAAAGTTTTAACTATTGAAGTCCCTTCTCCTTTTTTCTATGAATGGCTGGAGGAATACTACGTAGAGGTCCTAAGAAAAGCTATTTATCAAGAACTTGGAAGCCATGGAAAACTAGAGTATTCTATTGTGGTGGATAAGGGGGAAGGAAAAGATAAGCCTTACAAATTAAACGTAAGAAATAATAGCACGAGATCTAAAGAAGTAATCAATCGAGCAAACTCTCTTAACGGTCAGGCAAAAAAAATAGAGTTTAAATTCGAAAACCCTTTCAACGTACCAATAGTTGAACCTTCTTTAAGAGATTCACAGCTAAACAAAAGCTATACATTTGATACTCTTATTGAAGGAGACTGTAATAGATTAGCAAGATCAGCTGGTCTTGCCATAACAGATAAACCAGGAATTACAGCATTCAATCCATTAGTAGTTTATGGTGGTGTGGGACTTGGCAAAACCCACCTGGCACAATCTATTGGAAATGAAATACTTACTAAATATCCAGGCAAATTTGTTCTCTATGTTTCCTCGGAGCAATTCACAGCACAATTCATTGATGCACTAAGAAACAATAGCATACAAAATTTCACCAACTACTACCTACAAGTTGATGTCCTAATAGTAGATGACATTCAATTTCTTGCCAATAAAGAAAAAACACAAGAAAATTTCTTTCACCTTTTCAACAGACTCCACCAAAGTGGTAAGCAAATCATAATGACTTCAGACTGCCCTCCTAAAGATCTTCAGGGCTTGCAAGAAAGGTTACTTTCAAGATTCAAATGGGGACTAACAGCTGATATACAAAAGCCAGACTTTGAAACAAGAATAGCAATTATTCAAACTAAAACACAAACAGAAGGAGTCTTTATTCCGGATGACGTTATTGAGTACATTGCTAAAAATGTAGAATCTAATATAAGAGAACTCGAAGGAGTTTTAATATCTCTAATAGCAACTTCATCATTTACCAGAACAGAAATAAACTTAGATCTGGCAAAAAATGCTCTTAAAAACATTATAAAAAACACAGATAGAGAAATCACCATTGACTTTATTCAACAAACAGTCAGTGACTATTTCAAAATTTCTATAGAAGACCTTAAATCTAAAACAAGGAAAAAAGATATAGCAACAGCCAGACAGGTTGCTATGTTCTTCACTAAATCACATACAAAACTACCTTTGAAGATAATTGGAGATCGCTTTGGAGGTAGAGATCATAGTGCGGTGATACATGCTAGCAAAGCAGTAAAAACAAAATCAGAAAATGATGCCATTTACAGCAAAATCATTAGTGAACTATCAGACAAAATGGGTATAAAATCAAGATAGCTTAATAATTCAGCTATCTCGAGAAATGAAATACTAGTGCTTAATCAATTATATTAGCACATTAACACATTGCAGAACTAGCACACTATATTAATGCTTCACAATCTTATATCTATTTTCTTTCCTGACTCCTGCATACTATGTGATAATACACTGATAAGAAACGAGTCAAATATCTGCTTAACTTGCATAAGCAAACTACCTCAAAATGAGAACAGTAACCTCAAAGAGAAACTCTCGTGTTTAGTACCAATTCAACTTGCAAGTTCTTTCTTAAAATATGAAAAGTACAATTCTACAAGAAACATATTACACCATCTCAAATACAAAAAAAACCAGGAAGTTGGCTATCAAATCAGTTTACTTTTTGGTCAAAAGCTGTTAACCAAAGGATTAAAAAATAAAATAGATTATTTCATTCCTGTTCCTCTACACCCAAAGAAACTAACATCAAGAGGCTATAATCAATGCGATAGTATAGCAAAAGCTCTGCAAGAAAAACTCGGAGGAAAGGTGATTTTAGATGGGTTAACTCGTAAATCCTTTGAGGCATCACAAACAAAAAAAAGCAAGTGGAATAGATGGATAGAAACAAAAAACTCCTTTCAAGCAAACCCTAATTTAGGTATCAATATGCTTGATAAACATATTGCAATCGTAGATGATGTAATCACAACTGGAGCGACAATAGAAAGTTGTGCTAATGCCCTAATCACTGCTGGCTTCAGGAAAATTAGTGTTCTTACGCTAGCCTGCGCAACCTAAATAAATTATCTAAAATTAAATTTAAAAAATGGAAACCATTACTACATTCAATAAAAATACTCCAAGAGAAATCATATATGAGTCTGTATTACAACAAGCCAGATCACTTATTGAAGCTGAAAAAGATCTAATTGCTACACTAGCCAACATTACCTCTCTTCTAAAACACAGCTTTGACTTCTTTTGGGTGGGTTTTTATATCGCCAAAAAAAACGAGCTAGTCTTAGGCCCATTTCAAGGCACATTAGCCTGCACAAGAATCCCTCTGGGAAAAGGAGTGTGTGGAACTTCTTTTCAAAAAAAAGAATCAATAGTAGTTGGTAATGTAGACTTTTTTCCTGGTCACATAGCATGCAGCAGTGAGTCCAAATCAGAAATAGTAGTTCCCATCATCAAAAACAATGAGGTACAACTGATTCTTGATATTGATAGCGATAAATTAAACGACTTTTCAAAAGTGGATGCCAAATACCTAGAGTTGTTAGCGAAAGAACTAAAAGTTTTAATCCCAACTTATACCTCTGAAGCTTAGACATGCATTAGTTTTAACAAATTTTTGCATTAACCACATTATCGCATTAGCACATTAACAGAGCCTTTCTTTTATCTACCTTACCACTTTCTGTTAGAGGAAACTCTTTCAAGTTTAAAAACACCTTCGGCAGCTCATATTTATGCACTCCTTGCTTACTTGCAGTTTGTTTTATATTCATTACTTGAGATTTCCCCAGTTTTTCACCTTCATAAACCAACACAATTTTTTCTCCTAAATAATTATCTTGTATCGAAGAAATAAAAAAATTAAACTCTAAGCCCAAAACATCTAAAACCTCCTTCAACTTTCTCTCCAGTACTTCAGGAAATAATTTTAATCCTCCAGAATTAATAACATCATCATATCTCCCCAACCACTGGAAGCTTCTACTATTAGAGATCTCTACTACATCATTAGTCTCTAGCCTATTACTCAGTGTTACATCTCCTTCTATCCACAAACAACCCCTATCATCTTGTCCTATCTTTATCCCTTCAAGAACATCAAACTTCTGATGCTCTTTGTGCAAATTCCTCAAAGCAATATGGGAAGAAGTTTCCGTCATACCATAAGACAAATAAATAGGCACGCTTACTTTTTCTCTTAATATTCTTTCCTGTTCTTCTTCTAAACTAGCTCCTCCTATCAAAACACCTTTATTCACAGTATTCAACCTCTCCAAAAGACCGTTTTCAATAATATAATTGACTTGAAGAGGAACCAGAGAAACAAAATCAACTTCCCCATTATCAGGCAACTCCTCAAATGGGTTCTTACCTGGCTTAACCACAACTAAGCTCATACCAGCAATTATTGCTCTCACCACAAGCATCTTTCCACCAATAAACTTAAAGTTAATTGGTAGCAATGCAGTATGCTGAGACTCCAAAGAAAAAAAAGCTATTGTCTTTTTAGCACTTGCTTCTAATTGCTCTCTCTTCAAACAAATAACTTTTGGAGTTCCTGTAGAACCTGAAGTTTTAATTTTCAACTCCTCTAATCCCTCAAGCCAGTCAATGCAAAAACGCAATATTTCTTTGAAATACGCATCTTTTGTATTTGCTAAAAGCTCTTGAAGCTCATTCCTATCAGAACAATCATTTATTTTTAGATAACCTTCCATCTTTCAAAATTTGTGACCTGTCTAATTTATTTGGCAAACAGCTTAATCAGACATGTCTATTTCATCAAATGCAATTAACCTGCATTATTAATGAAGAAGTCGTTTATTCCAATACAAGTAATTGATTATCATGCATTTATATCATACAATATTTTATTCTCCAAATTTGGGGATCAGTTAGTTCAAGCCTTGTATAATCAATTACTTTGTAATCAGAGAGTAACCAATTAAGTCCTGAATTATTCGGGTTAAAAAGCATCTTCAAAGTGTTCCACTTCTACCCTACCCTTTGTTTCTACTACAGCAATAATATCGAATCGCAAAAAGTCAAACTCTACATCAGCATCTAAAAGATATTCCTCTGCAGCCGCTCTAATATTATCTGCCTTTTTTTCGTCTACAAATACTTCTGGCATACCATAGTTGGTATTTGTACGAGTTTTCACCTCAAAAAAAACAAGGTTTGCCCCCTTTTTAGCTATAATATCAACTTCATATCTTTTTATTCTGTAGTTAATATCAATTATAGAATATCCTTTCTCTTTGAGAAAATCACAAGCTGTTACTTCCCCCTTTTTACCGGTATTCAAATGATGCTTTAACATAAAATCGAGATCAGATTAAAAAAACACAATAATAGTTGAATTTTTTTCTTGCACATTTAAAACTAGACCTATATTTTTGCCTTCCTATTTCAGCCTCCTTAGCTCAGCTGGTAGAGCAACTGACTTGTAATCAGTAGGTCACTGGTTCGATCCCGGTAGGGGGCTCAAAAGCCACGATATAAAAACGTGGCTTTTTTTAATTTCAAAAAATCAAAAAAACACCCTGTATCACGAAAAAACCATAAATAATTTAGCCACATATCAATCAAATCATGTAACTTCTCAAAAAAAAGTTAATCCTAACTTAAAAATTCAAATCTTCGATTAATGAGTTACCAAAAAAGCATCTTAACTGCACTAATCTGCGCAAGTTCACTTCTATGCTATTCACAAAATAAAAGTTGGAATTTACAAGACTGCATAAAATATGCAGAAAAAGAAAACCTGAATATCAAACAGGCAAAAATCAATACAGAACTAAATAGGTCTGAATTAGAAAGATCCAACTTTTCAAGATATCCCAACCTCAACGGATCTGCTAATCACAACTACACTTGGGGCCGATCATTTGACGTAATAACAAATGCTCCTATCACAGAAAGAGTTCAGTCCAATAGCTTTCGGCTCAATACCAACGCAACACTATTCGGTGGGTTCGCCATAAAAAACAATATAGAACAAAGCAAAGTAAATATCCAACAGGCAGAAGCAAACGAAAGATCTGTAAGAGATGATATGATCCTCAATATCATCAATGCCTATTATCAAATACAGTTCAACAGAGAAAACCTAAACATAGCAAAAACACAAACTGAGAATACAAAAAAACAGATTATTGATACCAAAATACTTGTAGAAGGCGGGGTATTACCCATCAATAACCTTTATGACCTGCAAGCCCAGCTGGCATCCCAGGAAGCTCAGGTAGTGCAAGCAGAAAACAGTGTTTCTCTATCATTATTGCAATTAAAGCAAATATTACAACTACCTGATGAAGAGTATTTTAGTGTAAATAACCTAAATATAGCTGAACCAGACAAAACACAAACATTTCAAAGTCCAAAAGAGATCTTTGAAGAAGCCCTGAGTCAAAGAGCAAATATCGAAAGTGCTACATTAAATTTAAAGAGCGCACAACTTGGAGAAGAAATTGCCAAAGCATCCTTCTACCCTACCCTTAGCATCTATGGTAACCTGGGAACCTTCTATTCCAGTGCTCAAAACTTTATAATTTCTGGAGTGCAAGAACTCGATGACCCTATTCAATCTCCTAATCCTATTGGATTTACAGACCCTACATCTGCTATAGGCTCCATTCCAGTTTACACACAAATAAGTGAACTCTCTACATTTAAAGAAGCTACCTTTGGTAATCAACTAAAAGAAGCACTTCAATTTTCCGCTGGATTAAGCTTGTCGATACCTATTTTCAATAGAAATGAGTCTAAAATAGCATTAGCCAACTCCAAACTAAATACAGAAAACATTAGACTCAATAGAGATCTTTTGAAAACCAACTTGCGCCAACAAATAGAAACTGCCTATTACGATGTAATTGCCGCCAACAAAAACTTTTATGCTTCCAAAAAACAGGTAGAAGCCATCAAATTGCAGCTGGACAATACAAAAACAAGGTTTGAACTAGGGGCTGCGACCTCTACAGACCTTATTACTGCACAAAATAACTACGCATCCGCATTAGCCGACCTGACAAGTGCAAAATTTGATTTCGCCTTCAAAAAAGAAATTATTGACTTCTACAAAGGCAAATTCAATAAGTAAACACATAAAAAACAAAGAGGGCACCCTATCGCAAGGCACGTCCCGGCTGCCAAAGCTAGAGCTGCCCTCAAACCCACTCGATCTTTGGCTTAGCCTCTTTCCCCAGGGTGCTGTCATGCTCTAAAGCATGAATTAATATACTAATGTGGTAATATTGTTAATATGGGAATTTGATAATGTTATTAATGAGCACATGAGTAATCATGCGAAAAACATGATTCATACCAATTTAACTTTTAAAAGGCGGATTTTATAGGCTTTTTCCAAAAAAGCCTGTCATCCTGGTTTTCACTAGGATCTAAGAGATTGCGGATTTGCTCCGCAATGACGGGACTTTAAATACGATAATTTATAATTGATTTAGTATCAGTGGGCTGGGCAAATGTCCCGCGGGGTGTGGAGAGGTTTAAAGGGAGGAAGCTTTGGACATTCTTGAATTTTTAGTGCTTTTGATTCAAGTCAAAAGCACAGAAAGAAAACTACTCTAGAAGAAATAAACCCTATCAATTAAGGAATATAAAGTAAAGTAATCGATACATCCATATCATAAACTCCTACAACAAAATTGGAATAAATATCAGTGAGACATACAAGCCAGAAGCTTTGATCTTTCGTAATATTTCGATTTAATCAAAAATACAGGAAGAAAGCATACATCACTCTTGTATCTTTGTATAAAATAACTACAAGTTATTTACCTAGTAAAATCATTATCGAAAAAATTCTAAATGAAATGATATACCCTGGTAACCTGGAAGAAAAAATAGGGTTTGATAAAATACGACAGCTAGTAGCATCAAAGTGCAAAGGCGAAGGCGGAGAAAAAATAATTTTAACAGAAAAACTTCAAACCAATTTAGAAAATGTTAATCAAAAACTAGGAGAAGTTGCTGATTTCAAAAAATTTATTCAAGAAAGAATTGTAATCAAACACGAACACTACAAAGACATATCAAAACTAATCGAAGCACTTTCTATCGAAGGTATATTTCTTTCTGAAAACGAACTGCTTACAGTAAAAAATAGTCTACTTACCACCAATGAATACCTCCTTTGCTTCCTAGCTGGTGAATCCAATAACTTCCAATACCTAAAATCAAAAAGTAAAAAAGTAGAATTTAACCCTAAGCTTCTACAAGAAATAGACAAAATAATCGACGAAGAGGGGAAAGTAAGAGACAATGCCAGTCCTACACTCAAAAAAATAAGAAAAGAACTCTATGCCATAGAACACAAGTCGAGATCAACGCTAGATAGCCTTCTAAAATCTTACAAAAAGAGTGGCTTCGTAAAAGAAGACAGCATGCCAACCATCAGAGAAGGTAGGATGGTAATACCTGTAATCTCAGAATACAAAAAACAAGTAAAAGGGTTGTTGCACGACACTTCATCTACTGGGCTAACCCTTTTTATAGAACCGCAAATACTAATAGACCTTAATAACCAAAGAAAAGAGCTCTCCTATCAGGAAAAACAAGAAAAAATAAAAATACTATCTGCACTAACCGATTTGCTTAGACATAACATTCCTCAATTACAACAAGCAAATAACTACATTGCATTTTTAGATGCAACCAAAGCCAAAGCCCAATTTGCCCTTGAAATAAAAGGTATCAAACCAAAAATAGTAGACAAACCTTTAATCAAATGGCAAAAAGCCTTCAACCCTAGGCTATCTCTACACAACAAAGAAATTGGAGGGCAAACCATCCCACAAGATATTTTCTTTCCTCCTTTCAAACGGATAATAATAATATCAGGCCCTAATGCCGGGGGTAAGTCCGTTACACTCAAAACAGTCGGCTTAGTTCAATATATGCTACAAACAGGTTATTTGATACCTATTGAGGAAGAATCTACTGCTGGCATATTCAAAAAAATATTCGTTTCCTTAGGCGACGACCAATCCATTGATGAAGGACTAAGTACCTATAGCTCCCATCTCAAAACACTGCGGTATGTATTAGAAAACACAGACCCAGAAACATTATTCCTCATAGACGAACTAGGCTCTGGTACAGAACCAGAGCAAGGAGGAGCAATTGCTGAAGCTATCCTCAAAGAATTGATCAACAAAGGAGGAAAAGGCATAATAACCACCCACTTCGAAAACCTCAAGAGGTACGCCGAAACCCATGAAAATCTCACCAACGCCTCCATGGGTTATGATAAAAACAAACTCCAACCTCTATACAAACTCAATATAGGAACAGCAGGTAGCTCCTATGCCTTAGAAATAGTGAAAAGCACAGGATTTTCCAATGAAATTATAGATCATATAAAAACCCTAATCGGATCACAAAAAATTGATTTAGAGAAACTTATAAAAGATCTAGAACAGCAAAAAGAAGAGGTAGAAAAAGAAAAAGAAGCTATAAAAGAAAAAAGAGAAAAAACGGAAGAAAACTATAGAAGATACCAGTTCCTTTCGGATTATGTAGAGACAAACAAAAAGAGAATATTGGACGATGCAAAAGTGAAAGCAAAAGTGCTAATTGGAGATGCGCAATTTAAAATAGAAGCATCTCTAAAAAAGCTTAAAAACCCTAACTCTAAAGAGGAACTTAAAGTAGAGATCAAAAACCTGGAAAAAGAAAAAGCCAACTACCTAGAAAAAAAGAACCCAAAAGAAAGAAAGAGAACTACCTTCATTCAAAAACAAGAAATTGATAAAAAAACACTTCCAAAAGTTGGAGACACTGTAAAAGTAAGAGAAGGGGACTGGACTGGCGAGTTAATAGAACTCAAAGGAAAAAAAGCTAAAGTTTTAGTTGGTAATATTACCCTCAACTTAGCCTACGAAGACCTTTTGAAGGTAAAAAAAAGTAATAAAAACAAGTCCGCACATTCCAGAACCAACTACATAAACCTCACTACCGAAAAAGCAATAAACTTCTCTCCAAAGTTGGATATTAGAGGTAAAAGAGTAGAAGAAGCCATCAAAGACCTGGAAAACTTCATAGATGAAGCTCTACTTACCAACCACAAAAGCCTAACCATAATCCATGGAAAAGGCAATGGGATACTCCGAAAAGTAGTAAGAGAATACCTATTAAACATTAAAGAAGTCAAAAAAATGCAAGATGGTCATCCCGACCAAGGCGGCGAAGGGATGACCATCGCTGCATTATGCTAAATTACTGAAAGTATCAAAACACTATCTAAGATTCTAAACTAGAAACATTAACATTCTGTAACATCTATTCTTAGTACCGTCTTGTAACATCTATTCCTAATATTGATTGTAAATATTGCAAATATTTTGCTGCTAAAGGATTACTTCTATCAAGCATCACATTCTTAAAATATACTCTAGCAGCCCCTTCCAAATAGACTGGATATGGCATTTCCATACCAAACTGAGCCGCTTTTTCTGCTAAAAAAGCTCTTTCCTGTGCTCCTAGCGTTTCACCTACACTCCGAATTTGTGCTAAAATACCTGGGTGATTTGCACTCATTGAAAGATACAGTCCATAATCATGTTCTACTCTAACAAAAGCTTCTTCCATCAAATAAGATCTACCTTTCATTGCTAAATAATAAGGGTCGTTTAAAACTGGTTTATGCCAATCACTTTCATAAAGTATATGACCTGCCATTTCGTGCATCAATGAAGCAAAACCATGATAACCTGTTTCTAAAGCATTTCCAGAACTAATTTCTCTAAAAACAGGAGAAGATATATATATTTCATACGCATCAGGAGTCATTTTATTAGCTCCCATCACAGCATGATTTGGGCTACCATCTGGCTTAAACTCCATTTCAACCTCTGACCATGATCCTACTGGCTTTAATTGATAGCTCTGATTTGGTCTGCTATACATTTTAGTAAGAGCATCTAACGCACGCTTAGGATAGTGTTGTCCAGAATAGTCTGGATAGCTTACGTTACCATGTGCAGCATATGCCATAAAAAATGCATCTGCTAGTTGAGCAGTGTGAAACAATCTCGGATGATCTACTGCCTGATCTGGGTCTATAGGTAACATAGTAGTATAGCTCCCAAAATATATATCTGTAGCTCTATCATAAAAATCTACCAACAACGGATCCATCTCATTATCCTGTGGTGCACTATGGGTAGATCCATCTCTTCCCGAATCAACATCATCCCTAGTGTCAGACCAGCCTCCTCCCGTATCATTTCTGTCATCACTATCTTCTCCTGCTTCAGAATCATTACTATCACTATTATCACCCCAGTCATAAGAATCTCCTGAATCTAAGTCTATACTTGCTCCTACGCCTGCATCTGCCTGCATGCCCGTAGGATCTGTGTATTTCAATGGGTTGTTAAACACATAACTGTATGGACTGTAGTTCTGGCTGTTACCAGGACTCTGTGTCACTGGATCTGCACTAGTAAACACTCCCAAATCACTGTCATACAACCTCGCTCCCATGTCTACCAAGCCTCCTGTCTTTTCGGTGTCTATGCCATGATACCCCGTATATCCTGGGCGGCTCTTCTCTATCTCTTCTAAACCCTCTGCACCTTCCAGCCAGTCTCCACTTCTCCTCTTACCCCAAGCATCATAGCTGTACCTACCAATTATATTACCTTCTTTATCCAACACCACACTCACAGAGCCCTGCCTGTCCACTAGCATGTACTCTCCCTTCTCTCCTCCTACCTCTGGCATCCATACGATGTTCCCTACCTGTCCCATACCTACAAATACTGGTGCCCTATTCTGACCTCGCTTCACCGTTACCACTTCTCTGCCTCCAAACATCACTCTATATCTCTGCTCCCTCTTTGTTGTAGCTGCCCCTGCCTCTTCTCTATACTCTACCTCTGAATACAAGCCACCTATGCTCTTCTGTAACTCTTTTGCTGTCTCTACCTCCCTATAACTTCCTACCCCATATCTGTATAACGTCTCGTCTTCTCCCTTACTAATCCTTACTTTCCTGCCCTCTCTGTCATAGCCTATCTCTAACCGCTTTCTCACATCTTCCGCTATACGCTCCCCATTCCGCTCCATGTAGTAACTCTCTCGTACCATCCTACCCATACCATCATAACTCCTAACTCTTCGAAATCCATCTCCTCCTGGTACATTATGTAACCGTTTACCCAATCTACCATTGTCTCTCACTGGTAAGTACCTGTACCTACCCACATCACTCTTACTGATCATATTGCCCAATATATCATACTCTGTACCCCTACGCATCACTTCCTCCAATGCCTCTTCTCCATTCACCATCCCTGCCGTGGGCACCTCATATAAGGTCTCTTCTACCAATCTGTCTAACTTATCGTATTTGTATTCTTCTTTTGCCAGCTCTCTTCCTCCCTCATATCTGCATCGCTCCAACAAGTTCCCCACGCCATCATAGCTGTAGCCCTCTCTATCTATCTCTGTTACTATCCCACCTGCTAGCATCCTTTCTCTACCAAGGCTCGTAAGTCTTAGACTCTCTTCATCGTAGCTGTACCTGTGTCTACCCAAATAGCCTCGTTCCGCAACTCCCAAGTCCCTATCTCCATAGTAGTCCTCTTCCAACTGACCATAAATATTAGTACTGCCAAGCCTGTAGTACCACGCATCTGTGCTGCTGTTCTGTATACCTACCATTGCCCCTATGCCTTCTCCTGCTTCCTGGTATTTGTACCTAACCCCAAACCTCGCCATGCCATCGCCCTCGTATTCTGGATACAGCACCTCCTGTACTCTCCCATGTACATCATAGCTATAGTCATAGCTGTAGCTCCTCTCTCCTTTACGTATACTGTGCCTCTCTATCTGTCCCAAGGTGTTTGTATAGCTGTACTCCTCCTCATCTATCTCTTCCCCCTCTTTCCATATCTTCCATAGCTTGCCTAGCCCCTTACCCGCTGCCCCATCATAGCTGTACTTATACACTCCCTCACCTGTCTTCTTCCTTGTCAACCTGCCCAACACATCATAGCTTAAGGAAGTGCCTCCTCCCAAATTGTCTGTCGTGCTCTTTACCCTACCCCAACTGTCATAGCTAATGCTGCTAACTCCCCAATAAGGATCTTCTTGACCAGTAAGCCTATTCCTCACATCGTAGTAATAACGCTTCTTACTACCCAAGCCATCTTCTATCTCTTTTAACCTCCCGCCTACTCCATATTTGTACTTTATACCCGTACCCAATGCATCGATGCTCTCTTTTACTCTACCAGCATAGTCATATTCCACTCTGCTCACTCTGCCCAATACATCTTCCAATTCCACATAGTCCTTACCATAGCTATATTTCGTATCTAAGCCCTCTAGGTTTCTTGTCATATGTAGCTGCGAAAAAGCATCGTAACTGTAGCCTATACCTCGTGCATCTCCATCTACCAGTTGCAATACCCTATTATCCTCTTCTTCACCTTCCACTAATGCTTCTATTTCCCCAACTTCCGCTACTTCTAATGGCAAGTACTGCTTCAATACTCTACCCAGTAGATCATAGTACACTTCGCTGTGTAGCATCCTTCCCTCTCTATCCTTACGTCTGCTCATCTGTCGCTTCCCTGCTCTGTTGTACCAACTCTCTACATAACCCCCAAAGTTATCTTCTACGATCTCTCTGTAACTATGTGGTACTTTATTGCCCTCTTCATCTCTTACCCAGTCATAGCTATACCTCACCCAGTTCAGCCCTGGCATATCTATCTGCTTCACTCTGCCAAAGCCATCATAGCTGTATCTGGTAACTAAACCATTCACATCTTTGCTACCCAATACTACACCCAAACCTTTGTCATAGCCCAACTGTACCTTATGTCCCAGCATGTTTTCACTGCCTATCATAAAGTATCCATCCTCTCCATAGCAATATCTATTCACCACTTCTTCTCCCTCCGAATTCACTGCTACTATCTCTACAGAGTTGCCATAGCCATCATAGCTCATCTTTAACCCTCCAACTAGCTCTTCGCTTGCACCACGACCTGCATACCTACTCACCTCTCGTAATCTGCCCTTTAGATCGTATTCCTCATACACTACTCTACTACCTAACCTTGCTTCCTCACCCGTTTTCCATACTTCGGTTATTACTTCCTTAGGTAAACCCAATAACCAATCCCCCTCCCTGTCCTCATATCTGTACTTCATTTGAGTACCTTCCGCCAGTCTACCCTCTGCATCATATATAAGACTTATCTTCCCATCTAGCTCCCCATAACCACTACCAGGACGACGATAACTATAGCCCACAGTGCTTCTGCCTATCATATCCCCTTCTTCTATATTCTCTTCCAGTGACTTACGTGCATCGTATACCCTACTGTCTTTGAGTTGTAACTCCAGACGATAACTCTCCAAGGGAATATCTCCTCCTACTCGAGCCTGAGAATCTCTTACCAAGCTCCATTCCAGCATATCTTTGCTCAGCAAGGTCTTGCTATCTGAAAACTCTGGTCGCAAGTACTGTCGCACCTCTGTTACTACTCCACTATATGGGCGTACATACAATTCTAACCCTCCTTCTATCGCTAACTCTTTTACCACATATCGCTCCCTACTCCTGCCATATTCCTCTTCTGTCAATAATCCACTATCTGGATAGTATACATCTCGCTGACTATAACCTCTGCCGCCGCCTCTTATATCTACCCAAGGGTTATGATATCTATACTCCACTCTCGCATATTCTCCCTCACCCCCATTACCACTACTCTTCTTATATCCCTTTACCACGTAATTTTTGCTGCCACGCATACTTCGCAATGGATAACTCTGTGGCTCCCAGTCTACCACTACGTTTCTAAGGGTACTCCAATCTATAATTGTTTCTCCTCCTATACCATTCCTTATCTTTTCTACTACATCTAAATAGCCTCCCTCATGATAGAAGATCTTCCTATCCCCAAATAATACATCTGTCATACCATCTCCATTCACATCGCCAAACCTAAGCCTGCTCAAGTACATAATGTCACTAGGGTATAAATTAGGTAAGTCCAAATTCCTCCTATTATCCCACACTTCTTCCAAATCTATACCTAACTCTTCTGCCCTATATCGTAGCCCTTCTTCTTTGCTGTACAGCACATGCCAACTAAGGCTCTGATTCCTATTTCCATCCAATACTATATCACTCCTTCCGTCTCCATTCATATCTCTAACTATAACATTGCTAATGCTCCTATGAAGTATGCCCGTGGCTATGTCTGTCCGCCATTCCTCTGCTGCTTCGTCCCAATACCTTACCTCTTCTCGATCCTCAAAGCTTCCATCCCCCTTGTTCAACTGTAGCCAGATACGGCGTTCATTATTCTGTAGACGACCTACCACTTCACCCAAACCAAACACCAAACCCGATGGCTGATAATAACTCAACACATCATATAACCCATCTCCATTAAAATCACCAAGGTTGTATTCCGAGTTTGGTACACCCACTGGGGTACCACTACCATAGTCCATTATGTGTAGGTTTGTTCGACGTACCGTTATACTACTCCCCCCTACATAGTCCCACGATAAACTCCTTCCTATCTCGTAGTTATTAAAGTCTACTACATAATATCCAACTCCTTCCGGATGGGCATCAAACGCATCCACTCCCAATCCATAGCCCGTCCAGCCCCACATAGGAAGCAATAACTCCTCACTACCATCTCCCTCTATGTCTAGCACCAGTGGATCATAGTCCATCTCTGTATCATAGGTCATATTATCCTCCCGAAAACTACGGTTGTAGGGATGGCGTATGCGGGTACTTACCACCTCTCCAAAACCAGCTCCCTCATTCTTTGCATAGTGAATCGTAATCCCTCCTAATGCTACTCCAAAACCAGGTATGTCAAATAAAAACTCATCTAGATTCCTGGCAAATACTAAATCCTTATCTCCATCCCCATCTATGTCCAATAAATGGGTACTCTGACCCGTATTCTTCTGTCCCAAGCCCGCTACTCCCGATATCTCGTTGATGATACCCGTATCTACATACTCCATCCCTACAAACTCTCCATCATCATTATACTCTGTAACATATACCATGAAGTGAGGACGTACTGTATCCAAACGCAAAAAATCTGTGTACCCATCACCATTGTAGTCAAATGGCACTAAGCTCATGCTCTGACTGCCATTCAAACCTAATATATCATTCCTGTTCCTAACTCCATACGGTCTGCCCGTGTCTACCAAAGGACCAAAGCCCTCTTTACTACCAAAACGAAAGTATAGTTTGATAACTCCTGGGTTCTCTTCTCCTGCTAGTACCTGATCGTTCTCAAAGGGACCCAATACATCATCATAACCATCCCCATTGAAGTCCCCTACCATGGGGGGGAGTAAAAAGTTCGCATCTGGGCGCAACGTACGCTGACCTGGTCTACGTAAACCCTCCTCCTCGTATTCATACCCCTCTTCAACTCCACTCCAATAAAATCTTGTAGGATGGTTTATCAAGCCATCTCCACTTTCTTCACTTATGCCCAACAATCTAATCCTATCACTCATCGTCCCATTATCTTCCCCAGCAAATACGCCATCATCACTATAGTGCATCCTATAGCCTCGTACTTTCTCCCCTTCACTATGCGTATCTATTTGGCGCAACCTATACTCTCTGGTCTTGCGGTTACCCAATAGATAACTACTCGCTCCTGTATTATATTCCTCCCACTGTAACCGTACTTTCTGATCTCCCCGCTCTAATATCTCATAACTTCCCTCTCCTACTATCCCCAATACCGTGTAGTCTATTCCCACTAATTGATAACTCAATACGCTACCACCCTCTAAATGCTGATCATAACTATATTCTATTCCATTGCCATCTCTATCAAATACTGCCGTTAACTCCCAGCTCATCACGCTACGCCTGCCTTCAGAGTGTCTATACAATATCCTGCTATCCTCACTCCACCCATAGTAGTATACCCTTCCATCTTTGCCCCATACCTGAAACTCTTGGATCCCCACTTCTGCTACATCTCCAGGATAAAAATAACCCACTACGCTAGCATAATTAGAAGGCACACTCCTGAACTCCAAATACCTTCGACCTCTCCCATCTACACCCGTTTTTAACGCCTCCAGTCTAACCCCATCCAGTACATATCTGTCCTCCAAACCCAAACTTATACTCGTGCTGCTACCATCACGTGCCATACTCCTACTGCTCCTAGTGATACTACTACCCCCACTCAAGGTAAATCCATAACCCAAACCTCCATAACCTTTGCTACTGTTATAGTTTACACTTAAACTAGGTGCCATCCCTACTCTACCTGGGGGTAACACTAATGGCACACTGTATACCCCATTGCCCTGACCATCTACGCTAAAGCCTCCCCCTAAACTACCTGCTGTCAACTCCCTACCTGTATACTGCACATAGCCCCGGTCGCCTGGACTAAGAGGTTCGCAGTACTCCTGCGAGGCTGCACTACTCTTTATAGACTGGGAGTAACTGGAAAAGGATAAGGCTATTAAACAAAAAGCCAGTATACCTCTCTTCATATTTTATGTGTTTTTTTGTTTCTTCTAACTTCAACTAATCTTGGAACTGGTTGGTTGTAATAATTAAAACCTATTTTAAGATCTACTTTATCAAAATTATGCAAAACGCTTAAATTATTCAACTATTTTTTAAGTACTTTTAAAAAACGATTCTAATTATTTAAAGTTTCTTTTTTTTAACCTATGGTTGTAATAACAGGAGCATCGAAAGGAATAGGAAAGGCAATAGCAGAAAAGTTTGCTAAAAAAGGATTTGATTTGGCTATTTGTTCAAGAAGCTTAAAAGACTTAGAAAAAGTAAAAGTAGCCATAGAAACCTACTATAAAGTTAAAGTCTTTATACAATCTGCAGACTTGGCAATTAAAGAAGAAGTGAAAATCTTTTCTGATTTTGTCAAAAGAATTGAAAAACCAATAGACGTTCTCATAAACAATGCTGGCTATTTTATTCCTGGTGCTATACACAACGAAAAAGAAGGAGTTCTAGAATCGCAAATAGAAACAAACCTCTATAGTGCTTATTACCTGACACGACACCTGATTGGAGATATGATTAAAAGAAAAAAAGGACATATTTTCAATATTGCTTCTATTGCTAGCTTTGTGGCATATAAAAATGGTGGCTCATACGCTGTATCTAAGCATGCAATGCATGGTTTTTCAAAATGCCTTAGAGAAGAAATGAAAGAGTTTGGAATTCGTGTAACTTCCATCCTACCTGGTGCAACTTTTACCTCTAGCTGGGAAGGTGTGGACTTACCAGAAGATCGCTTTAGCAAACCAGAAGATATTGCAGAAATAGTGTGGGCTTCTTACAAAATATCCAGCAGATCTGTAGTAGAAGATGTTATTATCAGACCTCAGCTTGGAGATCTTTAAGCTATAAGATTCAGTAGAAATGAGCAAAAAGGAAAAAGTAGTTGAGATAATAAAGATATTAGAGCATCACTTCCCCGAAGTACCTATTCCTCTTAACCACTCTGACCCATATACTCTTTTAATTGCCGTTTTACTTTCTGCCCAGTGTACAGATGAAAGAGTAAACAAAATAACTCCCCTTTTATTCAAAAGAGCAGATAATCCTTTTGACATGGTCAAACTTTCAGTAGAAGAAATTAAAGAAATAATAAAACCGTGTGGGTTATCACCGAAAAAGTCAAAAGCTATTCACCAATTATCTCAAATTATAATAGATAAATATCAAGGAAAAGTACCAGACAATTATCAAGCATTAGAAGACTTACCAGGAGTGGGACATAAAACAGCGTCTGTAGTTATGTCACAAGCATTTGGGTATCCAGCTTTCCCAGTAGACACACACATCCACAGGTTGATGTATCGTTGGGGTCTCTCTAATGGAAAAAATGTTATCCAAACAGAAAAGGACGCTAAAAGATTGTTCCCGAAAAACCTTTGGAATAAACTGCATTTACAAATCATTTATTTTGGAAGAAAATTCTGTCCTGCAAGAGGACATGATATAAACAAATGTCCAATATGTATTTTAAAAACATAGATAAATAAAGCTAAAGCAACTAGCATTATACCCACACAAAGTACCTAAACACTGCCAACTAGTAAAAGTTTTAAGTAAGAGTATTCTGAGGTAGTATAAAATATTTATATTCAACTATTAAGGCGAAAAAAAAATCGAATTTTACTAATATTGACAAAAAATGGGATCTATAAGTTATTCTACTTTCTAGAAGAAACTCTATAAACCATTTTTCAGTAATACGCCCTCATTAAAGTGTTTTTCATTTTACATTGTCCTCTTTTGATTATTATACCTTTAATAACTAACCCTGTTACATCTGAATGTCCATAAGTAACTTTTTATATCCAAATAAATTATATCTAGGCTAGAAAAATTAGAATGCCTTTATAAATAGATATACTGCTAATACTATTAATATAGCAAGAACTATCAGTAATACTTTTATTGACGTTAAATCATGCAGATCTTTAATCATCAACTGGTTTTTAACAGTCTTCCATTTATAGTGATCATAAATTATGATTTCTTGACCTATATTTTTTTGATAAAAAATCTTTTTAGAAACAAGTGTGACTTTGGAAGTTTTATTTTTATGATAAGAGGGCATAAACCTAACTAGAAATTGATATGCAGGTGTCTGTTCAGAAAACTCAGCTGGTTTATATATCTTTTTAATTATTACCCCTTTCAAAATTTGACCATCACTTTTAAACTGATAGTATTTTACGTACCAAATAATGCTTGCATATAAACCGAGTCCTATAAAAGAAATGGTAAAATAAAATAAAGTTTCCAATGTTCAAGTAAGTAATCTCTAAAGGATGCATTACAAATTTCCATAATTAAATAAAAAGATGAGACCTTTACAAAACTGGTTGGTTTAATATTTGAGAGTTTTTTTGTTTTTTTGCTGGCTTATATGGTTAATATACTTTGCAATGTAAATATGTTATGAGATGCTACACCTAAATAAAGTCACCTAATTTTGTATAACTAGTTTAGTTATTAGCCTTTTATTATTAAACTGAATATTACACAAATACAACCCCTCTAAAAGACCTGGTAGATTTATTTTAAAAGAATTACCATTAGCAATCTGTTTTTTCTTCAATAAAATCTGTTTTCCATCTATAGAATATATTTTCACAATTACTTTACCACGAAAACCTTCCATAAAAGTTACAGTAAACTCTTTCTTCTTAATAGGATTAGGAAAAACTGTTACTTCTTTTTTTGACAAAATATAACCTTCCTCATCGGTAGAGGTTAGAAAACTATAAGCCTTAAAAAAAGAAGGCACCCCATAACCTATTTGATTATTTGGAGAATCAAATCTATTACCAGAACTTTTGATTAACTCTATCAACTCTAAGTTAGTAAGGTTAGGAAATGCTTGCCATATCCCTGCTGCAAAAGAGGTCATAATTGGCGCAGCTACAGAAGTACCATTAACAAGAGAAAGTTGATTATTTGAACCAGCTGCGACAACACCTTCTCCTAAGGCAGATACATCAGGCTTTATTCTGCCATCAAAAGTTGGGCCAATAGAACTAAAATTTGCCCTCGTTCTTCTTGAAGTTACAGCTCCTACTGACAAAACATTATCCCCATCTGAAGGAGCAGTAATTTTTTGCCATGAATTTGCACCCTCATTGCCAGCGCTTGTAACAACAAGTATTCCTTTAGAAGAAGCCATGTTTGCTGCTTTAGTTATCAGGGCTTGTTCTCCATCTAGCTGTTCATAATTATAATTTTCTGTAGAGTCTGTAAACGATCTCGCATATCCCAGTGAAGAGTTAATAATATCAACTCCAACGCTATCCGCTCTTTCAGCAGCTACAAGCCAAAAAAACTCTTCTAATTTTGACTCTTTACTAACATCCTCTGTTTTGTAAAGCAATAAATCCACATCAAAAGCACCACCAACAATACTCCCCTCCTTATAAGAACTGATGACAGATAAGACTTTTAGTCCGTGATCATGATCATTATAAACATTAGATTCACCCTCAACAAAATCATATGTGTCTAAAATTTCAATATCCTCAAAAAAAGGATTTGAATCAAGATTTCTAAAACCCGCATCTATAACTCCTATGGTTAGTCCTTCTCCAGTAAAGCCTAGCTCATGCATAAGATCTATGCCAAGCATCGACAACTGATTGAAAGAATTTCCATAGTCGATAGAAGTCTTCAAGGAGATTTCTTCATTTTTATTTTTAATACTCGAAGAAGAAAAATCATTAATGGAAACATAACTACTACCTTCCCATTTTCCAGAAACAAAACCCAATTTCATTATAGAGTCTAATACAATTTGATCTTCAACTCTGATCAATGCTCCATTAAGCCATTTGCTAGTATAAACAACTTCCGACCCATTTTCTTTTAAAACATTTAAATAAATTTTACTAACAGGCAAGTCTGAGTCATTGATTTCTATACCTTGCTTTACTCTTCTTTCTAAAGACTTTTGACTTAAAAAGTTTGATGGATTCTCTAGGGAATAGTTGCTACCTTCTTTATCTTTAAAAAAAACAATTGAGTTTACCTGAGCTGGTAAAACTTCAACAATCAGAAGAAAAAAAATGAGGCTAAAACAACTCTTCATATCCCTTTAAACAGAATTAGTTTTAATAAGTTAGCAAAAAACAAAAAAAACCATCCAATATTATACTCCTCAAAGCAATATTTTACAATTATCAACACATTTTAGATTCTATTTTCGTATATTAGATAAAACTTAATTTGACACTAGATGTAAAGCCTTCTTCCATTGGAATTGGGCTTTTTTCTTTTTTGCAGTATATTTAATTTTAAATAAATAATTAGTAGTACAACTTAATTTTTTTTATGAGCCAGGAATATGAAAAGTATACCCAAGAGGATCAAGATGTATGGAGAGTCTTATTTGAAAGGCAAATAACCCAACTACCATCTCTGGCTTGTGAGACTTTTATGAAAGGACTAGATGACATACAGTTTAAGAAAGATTCTATACCAAACTTTATTGAAACAAATAAAATATTAAAGCAAATTACAGGGTGGGAACTTTATGTTGTACCTGGTCTAATAGACAATAAGTCCTTTTTCGAGCTTTTAAAAGCAAAAAAATTCCCTGCTACTACATGGCTAAGAAAAATGAGTGAACTGGACTACTTAGAAGAACCAGATATGTTTCACGACGTATTTGGTCATGTACCTCTACTTACTAATCAAAATTTTTGTGATTTCTTAGAGGGTCTAAGCGTAATAGCACTTAAACATATTGAAGATGAGTGGGCAGTCGAGCTTCTATCAAGAATTTACTGGTATACCGTTGAGTTTGGGCTTATTGAAAATGAAAAAGGGCTGAAAATATATGGTGCGGGAATACTTTCTTCTTCTGGAGAATCTACGTATTCATTAAGGAGTAAGACCCCTTCAAGAGTCCCTTACGATGTAAAAAAAATATTTGATACCCCATATATAAAAGATAAGTTCCAAGAAATATATTTTGTAATCGATTCTTATGAACAGCTCTTTAATTCTTTAGATAAAATTGAAGAATTACTTGAAAAAGAGTTAGTTACTAAGACATAACAATCGATATGAAAATTATTGAATGCCCTCGAGATGCTATTCAGGGGATAAAAAAATTTATCCCTACAGATCTTAAAATTTCTTATATCAATGCACTAGCAAAGGTAGGGTTTGATACTCTTGACTGTGGAAGCTTTGTTTCCCCTAAAGCTATTCCACAAATGGAAGACACTCATGAGGTCATCAATAAAATTGAAGAAACCAACTCTAAAATTCTTACAATAGTTGCTAACTTAAGGGGTGCTGAAGAAGCTATCAAACACTTAAAAATTAAGTATCTGGGATTTCCTCTTTCCCTATCTGAAACTTTTCAAAAAAGAAATACAAATAAAACAATAGCTGAAGCTTTTACTCTACTTAGAGAGATTCAATCAGCTGCTGTAAAAAACAATAAAGAAGTCGTTGTCTATCTTTCCATGGGCTTTGGAAATCCTTATGGAGATCCCTACAACGCTGAGTTACTCAGTGAGTTTAGTGAAAAACTAATTAAACTAGGTATTCATATCATCTCACTTTCAGATACTGTTGGCACTGCATCTGAAAAACAAGTTTTCAAAGCTTTTGAAAGTCTAATCCCTAAGTTTCCAAATGTTGAGTTTGGAGCTCACCTACATTCAAATAAGACTACAGCTCTAAAAAAGATAGACGCTGCCTACAAAGCGGGATGCAGAAGGTTTGATACTGCATTAGGTGGATTAGGAGGATGTCCAATGGCTAAAGAGGATCTAACTGGAAATATATCGACTGAGACTTTAATATTTTTTCTTAAAGAGAAAAATATCATACATGGCTTAAATGAAACTGCTTTGAGTGAAGCAATAAAAATAAAAAACTCTCTGCAAAGTTACTTTTAAGGCACATTGTATAACTTTGGTTGACTTGTGGATAACATATCCGTATGGGAGAAATTTTTGACTACTTAGAGAATATATTTATTTATAACAAAGAAGCCCCTCTCCTATTTACTCAATCTATTTTTTGGATATTTTTTGGGTTTTTAATTCTAATTTATCAAGCTTTCTATAAAACTATCCGTCAAAGGAATATTCTCCTTTTAATTTTTAGTATCTATTTCTACTATCTAGCGGGTGGATTTTACTTTTTTCTTATCATAATTTCTACATTAATAGATTTTTTTGTCGGCAAAAAAATCTATAGTTCAATTACAATTAGTTCAAAAAAAAACTGGCTTATTTTGAGCTTGATTGCTAACCTAGGTTTACTTGGGTATTTTAAGTACACCTACTTTTTTATTGAAACAATAAACAATATACTTCCTATTGAAATTGAGAAGCAAGATTACTTATCTTGCTTTTTTAACACATTATTTAGCACAAAGCTAGATACAAGATCTATATTTTTGCCAATAGGCATCTCATTTTATACATTTCAAACATTAAGTTATTCGATCGATCTTTATAGAGGTAAAATTAAGCCTATAAAAAAACTTATTGATTTTGCTCTTTATGTTAGTTTTTTTCCTCAGCTAATTGCCGGTCCAATCGTCAGAGCATCACAGTTTATACCTCAGCTATATATCAAGTTTTATTTAAGCAAAGAGGAGTTTGAAAGGGCTGTATGGCTTATTATCGTAGGACTTATAAAAAAACTAATTATATCCGATTATACTTCTGTTAATTTTGTTGATCGAGTATTCAATTCTCCTCTCCAGTACTCGGGGTTTGAAAGTTTAATGGCTGTCTATGGCTATACTATCCAAATATATTGTGACTTCTCAGGCTATACAGATATAGCAATCGGGCTCGCTCTTCTATTAGGCTTTCGACTTCCTATTAACTTTAACTCTCCTTATAAAGCCAAAAGTATTACTGATTTCTGGAGAAGGTGGCATATTTCATTATCTACCTGGCTGCGAGATTATTTATACATATCTATGGGTGGGAACAGAAAAAGGAAATTCAAAACCTATCTTTTTCTTATGATTACAATGCTTTTAGGAGGGCTTTGGCATGGCGCCAGCATCCGTTTTATTATTTGGGGAGGACTTCATGGCTTAGCTCTAATGCTTCACAAAATTTGGCTAGAGAAAAAGTCATCAATTATTCGATTTGAGATGCCAAATCTTTTAGCGCAAATTATAACCTTTCACTTTGTTGCGTTTTGTTGGATCTTCTTTAGAGCAAATACCTTTGAAATTGCATTTGATATAATCAATCAAATTTTGACAAACTTTTCTTTAAGCAAAATACCAATAATAATAGGAAGTTATTGGAAAATATTCAGCCTTATTATTTTAGGATATATATTTCACATTCTGCCAAAGCAGCTTAAAAAAGATTCATTTCACTTATTCAGTAATTTATCTTTATTCTCAAAAGCTATTGCTATTGCTTTTTTAGTGCTAATTATATTTCAAATTAAAACATCTGAAATACAACCATTTATCTATTTTCAGTTTTAATTGAAAAAAGCCTTTCCAAAAAACTTGAAAAGGCTTAAGCGGCTAGCTTTTTATAATTTAATTTATTACCTCAATAAAAGCTTAACTGTTTCTTTATTTCCTGTATTTAAATCTTCTACACTAATTAAATACACTCCTGCTTCTTGATTTTTTAAATCAATCTCTTTAGAATAGTTACTAAATAATGTAGAATAAACTTTCTTACCAGTAATATTAAAAATAGATGCTTGGTAATCCCCGCTTTCTGATATAGCTAACTTAACCTTTCCATTAGTAGTTGGATTAGGATAAAGACGCATTGATGCTTTTTGGATAACTCCCAGTGAAAGTTTATCCAAATCATTTCCAACTCTTTCGTTTTGTTGCACTCCAACTTCTTCATAATATCCAGATACAATTGTTATATTAGAACTTAATGAGTATGCACAAGCTAACTTACCATAGCTATTCATATCAATACTAACACCTGCACTTTCTTCCTCTATATCTATTTCCATTTCACTATACTGTAAGCTTCCCCTCCAACCAAGAAATCCTTTAGTAATATTTAGTTCTACCTCACCTTCATCATTAGAACTACGATACATCAAAATCATATTATCATTATGCACTGAAGCCAAATCAAAATCATCAACAGTTCTTATCTCTGGATTATTCAATCTCGCATTTGCTCCTCCAAATATTCCTAACCTTCTTCCTTCAGATGAAAGTTTTATTCCATAAATATTTGAACTAAACCTTGAGCTTTTTTTGTAAGCTGATATTATATCACCATTATTATCAATAGCAATTTGAGGCTTTATTGCTCCTCCAGCTTCATAGCTATGCCTTGTTTCTAAAGTTAAAATATTACTAACTTCATTATTGTTAAGATTCAATTTATCAATAATCACATGAGCACTTACCATATTCTCATAAGCAACTGCTATTTCAGAATCGTTAATGAACTTTGCATCTAAGCTCGCAAATTGTCTTTCGGCATCATTTGCATTCCTTTCAACTAATGTAATCTCTTCAAAAACTTCATTAGAGAATGGATTAAAAATGTAAGCTGTAATCTCACTAAGAACTGAATTTAATACTATGACTTTTTCAGTATTATCTTGATCAATTAATATTTCGTGATCTGCAGTATTATAGCCATTATTGCCACCCATACCATCACCCATTAAAACATCCCGAAATGCCTCTTGTCTGATCATTCTATTTCTAGCATCATAAGAAATAAGTTTTAATGTTTTTTCAAATCTACCCTTCTCAAAAAAACTTACTACAAATGATCCATTGTTAAATACTTCTAGTTTTGGACTCATATTTCCTAGCTCACTTGGATTGACTTCAAGAACTCTCCCTATCTGATCTCCACACTTATTATATTTTTTTACATATATATGATGAACTCTTTCTACTTCTTCTTCCCAAACTACCATTGAGTAACCATTTCTCAAAATTTTAACATCTGACGAAATAACACTTCCATTTTCTGATTCAGGTCTTATAACGATCGATTCTTCAGGGGAATCTTCTACACTTACAACTATATCTTGCTCATTTGAAAGTCCCTCTTCATCAGTCACTCTAATAGTTACCAAATATTCATCCTTTTGCTCAAAATCAACATTTTCATCTTGAATACTTAATTTACCTGAAGAAGCATCAATTCTAAATAAGTGACTATCATTTTGTGGTGATTCTACTAAAGAGAACGCTACCCGATCTCCATCCGGGTCTTCACCAGATACCATGCCGGCAAAGTCAAAAGCAACACATTCATTTACTGCATTAACATTTACGTCAGTAATCTCTGGAGCCTCATTAACATTTACAATCCTTATTTCAAAAACCTCTTCTAAAAAGCTTATCTTATCAAATGTAGAAATAAACCCTGATCCATCAGCTTTCACCTTTGACTTAACTTTGAGTGAAATGTTTCGAAGAACTTCATAATTAATTGAACCTGATACAAGTAATTGATTATCATTTATTCTTAATAAACCATTATCATTATTTCTAATTGGCTGTCCATTTTCATCTATCAAATAGTAAGCATATTCTTTTTCTCCTTCCTGATCATCTCTGGTAATTGAATGAAACTCTCCTACTATTGTTCCAACTGGCGAGTTTTCAGATACGAAAGCATTTGATAAACTAAGTCTCTGCTCAGCATTTATCACAAAACGATTAGGCCCTCCTCCATTACCAACTGGAAATCTTTGAGCAAATAAACTGCTCGAGAACAAGAAAAAAAGTAGTGTAATTAAATGTAAAAATCTCATATTCATTATTTTAAACTTTAAATTTTTCATAGCTAGTTTTTCTAACTTGTTTAGAGGTACGTCAAAAAGCATGCAAAAGTTTTAATATAACGCACTCATGTAATTTTTTTATCAAAAAAATATAAAAACAGTCACTAAATAAGAATTATGCCCAATAGTAAAGCTCTAAGAAAAAAAATCTCTTCTTTTTTCCTTATTAATCTATCTAAAATATTAAATACTCTTATAATACTAACTCGTGATATACAGCTTATAAAATGTATCCCTTAGCCCATTAACTAAAGTCGCTTTCATTTTGAGTATTCTAGATTGAAAATTATAAATTAACGTAACTTTACATTTTATCGTTATAACTTATTTAAAGCGTAAGTAAATGCAAAAATTAACCAGAGCTCAAATATCCAGAACAGAAATAGAAAAACTGTATGTAGTTATGCGCCATTTATTTAACCGTGGCTACTACAAGCCGTTTGGAATATCAGGTAATACTATTATGCAATCTTTATTAACAATATCACCAGAGATATATGGCTCAATAAATGACTCTTCAAAAGTTGAATTGGAAGGATTAGCTTATGTAATAGACAGGCTGCCTAAAGGGATTGAAGAATGCAAATATGTTAAATTAATATCAGAAGAAGGATACAGCTCTTCTGGATTTGAAAAAATAATACCTGCTAGCAGAAGAAGAAATTGCTACAGGGTTGATCAGGATCAAATGATCATAGAAGTTACTAGAGGAAGAAGTGAGATATATGACATTTTAACTCACCTTACATTTCTTAATATAGAAGCAGAAAAAATTAAAAACCATGCTCTAACTAATAAAAAAGCAACTATAAGAGAGTGGGATAAATTAGAAGCTATTGTTTTAGGGAAGGAAGAGATTAAGAAGAAAGATATGGAGCTAGCTCTCACTTATCTAAGTACTATACTTGGCAGAACATTTGAAGAGACAAAAAAGACCTATAATAGGTTTAAAGAAAAGACCGAAAAAAACAATGGTCTTTTTCAAATTATATATTGGTTAGGCAAAAACGCAATTGATGAAGAATTAAATGGAATTGAAAGAGTTATTAGTTTTTCTCCAATTCTAAGGGAGAGAATAGGACATCATATATATGGAGAAAGATGGGCTACTAAAATCAAAGCTGAGCTTTCTAAGAAAAAAATTCTCAATAGGCCTATCCACATTATAAGTGCAAATCTACATAGCGTTTTAAACTGCATCTATGCTGAAGCAGCACTACCTAAAAGTTTCCGAGAAGGTAAATCTTTGGCTGAAATCGCAAGTTCTTTAAGCTTGCAAGAGAATAAAAACTATATGCAAAAAATTGAAGCATATGCACGAAACAATGGAATGCATTTCATAAAAGAAGAATCAGGGACAAATATTTCTGTCCAAATTTTTGATTTTGAGAAGATTGACCCTAACAAAATATCAGGTGAAATTAAGTATTCAAGCGAATATATTAAATCTGAAAAGCCAGTGCTTATTGTCATGGATTACGCCTTTGGCGAACAGGCGTTTGAAACTATGGATGAACTCTTAAAAAGCTATAAACCACATAATGGTAAAGAAGTTTGCTTAAATATAAAATCAATATCCATAATGGGTAAGGCGGGAATTCTATGTGGTGAAAAAGGAGACATCATGATACCAAATGCTCATATTTTTGAAGGCACTACAGATAATTATCCTTTTGAAAATGATTTTACAGAAAAAGACTTTCAAGATGAAAATATCAATGTTTATGAAGGCCCTATGGTAACTGTTTTAGGCACTTCTCTCCAAAACAAAGACATTTTATCTTACTTCTCGAAAAGTTCCTGGAAAGCAGTAGGACTAGAAATGGAAGGCGCTCATTACCAAAAAGCAATTCAAGCTGCCTCAAAAATAAGAAAAAGCATTGATGAGAATGTTACGCTTAGATATGCTTATTATGCATCAGACAATCCATTAATAACTGGAAGTACTCTAGCCTCAGGTAGCCTTGGGCTCGTTGGCGTTAAGCCAACTTATCTTATAACAGAAAGGATTCTTGAAGGAATTCTTAACCCAAAAGACGAGAATATAATAGACAACAATGAAATACAAAAAACAAGTAAAATTGTAAATTTATAGAACCAAAAAAAGGGTTACCGATCAAATAACCCTTTTTTTGGTGATTAGCCATGAAAGTGTATTAGAAGAAAATCAATTAATCCTCCAATATGTAATATCTTGCATTTCTATCTTTCATCAAAAAGACAGCGTTTAAAGGCAATTTATCTAGATCAATTCCATCATTCTGCTCTAAAACAATATTACCGTTAAGATCAAAAACTTTTACTTGTGTTACTTCTTCTTCAAGACTAGCGAGTACTTCATCTACCGTTACTTTTTTACCAAAACCCAGTTTTTCTTCTAGCTCTATTTCAGCTCTAGACAAAGAGTTTACTTTGCCCGGTTTTGTTACATTGGTTGTATCAATTACAGGATATGCATAAAATGATGCAAATACTATCATCATAAATGCGATTAAAAAACTTTTAATTTTTGTTAACTTACTCATGGCATTAATTGTTTAATTCATTCAGTTGTTAACTAATTATATACCATTATCTTCAAGTTTCTGATATACAGATAATTAAACATAAAAATCCTTAGAAAATTAAAATAAAACCGTTCATTTTTGAACACCCAATATAATACTAGTGTACGTTAATAAAACAGAAGAAAAGAACTTCTTTAAATTAGGCTAGTCTTAAAATAAAGATTAATTTTGCATCTCTAATTTTAGAACCACTTTTACACTTGAACAATAAAGGTAATTTTATACATCTCTCCTCTTTCATAATCCTTATTTTACTTGTATCATCTTGTAGCAAGTTTAATCAGGCAATGAAAACAGTTGATATTGATAAAAAACTAGATGCGGCGGACTATTTCTACAATCAGAAAAATGATTATTACAGAGCAGGGCTGCTCTATGAGGATTTAATACCAGTTACAGTAGGATCTTCCAAAGCAGAAGATATCCAATATCGATATGCTTATTCTCAGTATAAACAAAAACTATACCCTTTATCTGCCCACTATTTTAAATCTTTTTATGATACTTATAGAGGGAGCAAGAAAGCAGAAGAAGCTCTATACATGCATGCATATTCGCTATATGAGAGTGCACCCAAGTACTATTTAGATCAATCCAATACCACCGATGCAATTACAGCAATGCAAACTTTCATCAATGTTTATCCTAACAGTGAATTAAAGAAAGAAGCAGAACAGGTAATTACAATCTTAAGAGAGCGGCTAGAAAAGAAGAACTTAGAGATAGCACTTCTTTACTCTAAGCTATCTAGACATAAAGCGGCGGTAGTAGCTTTAAAAAACTTTGAGAGAGATTTTCCAGATTCTGATGAGTTAGAGCAAGTTCGATTTAAAAAAGTAGAAGCTAGTTTAAGTTTAGCTCAAAAAAGTATTATTGCATTAAAAAAAGAAAGGTTAGAGGAAAGTATTCAACATTATTATAAATTTGCAGAGAAATATCCTGAATCAGAGTACTTAGATAGAGCAATCAAATTATTTGAAACAGCTCAAAAAGGGCTACAAGAACTAAAAGAAAAAAATAACAATAGTTAAAGTAAAGTATGGCAAAGGCAGAAATATCTACAAGAGACTTGAATGAACTGACTAAAGACACAAACAACATATATAAGTCAGTAGCAATTATCTCAAAAAGAGCTAGGCAAATCTCTACAAAGGTAAAAGAAGAACTCAGTGAAAAACTAGCTGAATTCTCTACTCAAGTTGATTCATTAGAAGAGATTTTTGAAAATAAAGAGCAAATAGAAATTTCACGCTATTACGAAAAAATGCCTAAGCCTAGTTTACTAGCTACAGAACAATTCTTAGATGGCAAAGTATACAGTGCTGACAATAAAGATATTAGTGAAACTGAGTAATTTTCAGTGAATCATAAATTCACTGAAAATGTCTAAAAACACTCTTCAAGGAAAAAAAATAATTCTAGGTGTAACTGGAAGCATTGCTGCTTATAAAACAGCACTTTTGATTAGACTTCTTAAAGAAGCCCAGGCTGAAGTTAAAGTTATTCAAACACCCTTTTCCAAAAAGTTCATCCCGCCCCTTACACTTGCTACACTTTCAGAAAACCCTGTTGTTTGTGATTTTTTTGATGAAAAAGATGGTACATGGACAAATCATGTAGACCTTGGACTTTGGGCTGATCTTTTTATTGTGGGGCCTGCAAGTGCCAATACTATAAGTAAAATGACGAGTGGCATTTGTGATAACATGCTAATCGCTACCTACTTATCTGCAAGGTGTCCTGTGGTTATTGCTCCTGCAATGGATGAGGACATGTATAAACATCCTTCAACAAAAAAGAATCTTAGCTTGCTTCAGGAATATGGCAATCACATAATAGAAGCTAAGCATGGAAAGCTTGCTAGCGGATTAGTAGGAAAAGGTAGAATGGCAGAACCAGAAGAGATAATAGATGAAATAGACAAAATCATTTGCATTGATAAGCCTTTTTTGAATAAAAAAGTACTAGTCACATTAGGTGCTACGAGAGAGTATATAGATAAAGTTAGATTTATCTCCAATGGTTCTTCTGGAAAAATGGGAATGGAAATAGCAAAGTCTTTTCAAAGCGCTGGAGCAGAAGTAGAAATCATAAATGGTTCGATAGAAATATCTATTCCCGAAACAGTTAAAAATCATGCTGTAATATCTGCTGAGGAGATGTATGATAAAACAACCGAAATCATTGATCAGTTTGACATCGTTATTTTTGCAGCTGCTGTTTCTGATATTACTCCTCAAAATCAATTTTCTAAAAAACTTAAAAAAGATCACTATAATTCAGAAGCTGCAATTCCAGTAAAATTTACTACAGATATTGCATTTAAAGCAGGTACACAAAAAAAAGAAAACCAGTTTTTCATAGGTTTTGCATTAGAAAGTGACAATGAGCTGGATAACGCTAAGAAAAAACTTAAAAAGAAAAACCTGGATGCCATTATTCTAAATAGCCTTCAAGAAAAAGGAGCAGGCTTTGGTTTTGATACTAATAAAATAACCATTATTGATCATCAGAGTATTACCAATTATCCCCTAAAAAGCAAGAGTAAGGTAGCTGAAGATATCGTATTATTTACTGCTCAAAAACTAAACCTAAATAGACCGTAGAGAAGATATACCCCCGTCTATTTTAATTATCTGACCTGTTATCCAAGAGGATGCATTAGAAAGCAAAAAGCAGCTTAGGTCTGCCACTTCTTCTGGATTTCCTACCCTTTTCAAAGGATGACGCTTTGCAGATGCTTCTTTTTTTTCTTCGCTGCTTAACAAGCGACTAGCAAGAGGAGTATCTGTCAGTGAAGGAGCTATAGCATTAAATCTAATATTTTCAGAAGCATATTCTGCTGATAATGAGCGGCATAATCCTTCAATAGCTCCCTTTGCTCCTGCTATGCTAGCATGAAAATTCATGCCTGTTTGAACTGCCACTGTACTAAATAAAACAACACTTGAACCACTTGATTTTTTCAATTTAGGTAAGAGTTGTTGAATTGTTTTTACTGCACCTAGATAGTTAACTTTCAAATCCTCTTCAAAGGTATTTATAGAGATTCTACTAAATGGCTTTAAATTGATAGTACCAGGACAATAAACCAAACCGTCAATGGAATCAGTCAAATCCTCTGAATGGATCTCTTCATTGCCTAAAACATCGTATTCCAAATGAGTAATATTTTCTAAGTCAGGCTTTCTCCTTGAAGCAGTAAAAGTATTTACATTTTCAGCTACTAATTTTTTTGCAATTGCATTTCCTATTCCAGAGTTTGCACCAACAATTAGAATATTTTTATTTTCAAGATAATGCATAAAGATTTTTTAGATTAAACTAAATGGATGAAAAAGTGTTTTAAACAGAATACAGATACTTTCATACATTTTGAACTTAACTTATTTATAAATTTATATTGAAATGGAAACCATTTAAAAGATCTTAAAAAGGTTTTTTTTTAATGGATCTTAAAAAAATGAATAATCATTATGATATAATAATAACTGGTGGTGGGTGTGCGGGTTTAAGCTTGGCATATAAAATATCTAAGCAACAAAAACTAAATAATCTTAAAGTTTTAATTATTGAAAAAGAAGAAAAAAAGAAAAATGATAGAACCTGGTGTTTTTGGACTACAGAAAACCTAGTTTTTAACGAGGTTATAAGTAAGTCATGGGGAAAATTACAGTTTTCAAGCGGGTACTTTGACAAAACTTTTGATATAAAACCTTTCCAGTATCATAAAATTGAAGCAAAAGATTTTTATCCATTTGTAAAAGGAGAAATCTCAAAAAATAAAAACAATCACCTATTACAAGATACAGTTCATTCAATTGACTGTGAAAATGGTATATATCAGGTAAAAACTGGGCAAAAAACGTATACTTCTAAGCTTGTCTTTAATAGTATTTTAGATATAAAAAATTTAAAATCTAGCTTAAAAAAAAATCAGACTCTTCTTAATCAACACTTTAAAGGATGGAAAATAAAAACAGAAAACATCTGTTTTGACTCTAATTCCTTTCAAATGTTTGACTTTGATATTCCACAAAATAAAGAAGTTCGCTTTGTCTATATATTACCAGAATCCTCAACCAAAGCACTTATAGAGTTTACTATCTTTTCAAAAAAGCCACTTATCGATAATGAATATGATCATTTTCTTAAGAAATATATTTCAAAAAAATTAAATATTGACAGCTACATAGTTGAAGAAGTTGAAAAAGGGGAAATTCCCATGACTGATTTCAAGTTTAGGAGAATAGAGAAAAATGGCGTACACAATATTGGTATAAAGGGAGGAATGAGTAAAGCTTCTTCGGGATATACCTTTTATAACATTCAAAAAGACTCCTCAAAAATTGCAGAAAGCCTTTGTCTAAATAAAATACTAAACCCCTACCAAGTCGAAAGATATACAATACCAGAAAGGTTTCGAATCTATGATTCAATGATCCTAGATATTATGGAAAATAAAGGAGAATACATATCAAAAGTCTTTAGTACTCTCTTCCAAAAAAACTCTATTCATAAAATTTTAAAGTTTTTGAATAACAAAACTTCTTTCTTAGAGGATCTCAAGATAATGAGTTCTGTTCCCTCCTACCCTTTTATCAAAGCTTTTTTAAAGAAAAAACTATTATAATAGCTTACTCACCGTGAAGCCACTTTTTCTTAGCGATTAACTCTTCTTCTGTTTCTACAGCATCCGTATCAGGCACACAACAATCTACTGGACAAACAGCGGCACATTGAGGTTCATCATGGAAACCTGTACACTCCGTACATTTATCGGTAACTATATAGTAAAACTCATCTGAAACGGGTTCTTGCAAGTCTTCTCCATTTACTTTCTTACCATCTTTTTCAAACTCTTTCAGAGCTGTACCTCCCCCCCATGTCCATTCTACATTTCCTTCATATATAGCCGTATTAGGGCATTCTGGTTCACATGCTCCACAGTTAATACACTCATCCGTTATTTTGATAGCCATAATTCTATATTTGTAAGATAAAGTAATAACAAAGGTATTGGCAGAGTTGTTTTCAAACAATGATTAATTAAAAATACTTAATGAATACTTTGGTATTTTTGAAAAAATAAATCATTTTTGCATTCCGCTAAAAAAGAGGGTTGGCGGAGTGGTCGAACGCGGCGGTCTTGAAAACCGTTGTGCCGAAAGGTACCGGGGGTTCGAATCCCTCACCCTCTGCAAAAGGAGCTGATATCAGCTCCTTTTTTTATTCCTTTTAGCAAAATAGCCATTAAAAAACATACCTCCTATTACTAGAGTGATCCCAATAAATTCTGTCCAGGTAAATCTTTTACCAAACAAAAAAAAGTCTAAGCCAACAGCATAGATGATACTATGATAACCCACTATAGCAATGTTAGCTGCTTTATCATTTTTATACGCTTTAGTCATGAAAATCTGGGCAAAATAAACGCTCACAGCCATAACTAAAATCCAAAACCACTCTTCAATAGAAGGGGCATGCCAATTATATAATGTAGGCACAAAAGATATTGGTAAAGCAACCATTGGGAAATAAGAAACAATAGTAAGTGGATGTTCTGTTTTAGAAAGCTGTCTTACACATACATATGCCCCTCCAGCAAATAAGGCAGCAATGATCCCAATACTTAAAAACCACAAAGAAAGAGAAGTGTCTACTTTCTTAATAACTAGAACTCCACAAAAAGCCAAAACAAAAAATAGGTATTGAATCCATTTAAGCTTTTCTTTCAAGAAAAAACCACCTAATGCCGCCACAAAAATTGGTGCTAAATAATGTAAACTCGATGCACTAGATAGAGATATATTTTGAATAACATAAAAGTTAAGCATCAAAGCCAAAGTACCCAGCATACCACGCAACCATAGAACTTTTTTATTGTTTCCTAAAAAAGAAATACTTAGCCTTTTCATTACAACAAGATTTGCTACAAGCGCAAAAACTGACCTAAAGAAGACTAGTTGATAGAATGGAACGTCTGAGGAAAGTTTTACAGACAGTCTCATCACAGAAAACAGCAAGACAGCTATGAACATATACTGTATCCCAAGATTCTTTTTAGATTTTGCCATTTCACCTGCAAAGGTAACTTCTCAAAATTTGTTCTGTCTAACTGAAGACCCTCTCAAATAAAAATTCTAGGATAGCGCTCGTTTGTAACGAGTGCTTACATTAGCTGTGTAAGGCATATAAGTGGCTTAGTGCACTCCTGAATTTTTGGTACTTTAAAGTACAGAAAGATAAGCTTTATTCATTCAAATATTAAGTATTTAGTAAAAATTTCACTGCGTGAAAGCTAAGAACCCAGCAACTTGAGAATAATAAACAATGGAAGCAACTAAATCAAAGTAGATTCTTTTGCAATATGCTATGGACATAGCCAGATTCTACAATAAAATAATTTATAGCCATTAACTTTGACTTAAATTAAGTCAATAAAATATGAAACAGACCATGTCTGATTTAAAATTGAAGCACACAAGAAGCAACGATCAAGATGTGTGCTAAATAAACTAGGCAGGTCATAAATTTTAAATATAAATGAAGGATATCTTAAAAGAACTAAACATTAAAGACTCTGAAGCTGCTTATGCAATTGGAAACAACTGGCATGAGACAAATAGAGAAAAAATAAAAGTTACATCTCCTATCGATGGCAGTAAGCTTGGAGAAGTTAATATGGCAAATCCTAGTGACCTGGAGAAAATATTAGATGAAGCAAAAGCTGCATTTAAAGTCTGGAGAAAAACACCTGCTCCAGTGCGAGGAGAAATAGTACGGCAAATAGGAAACAAATTAAGAGAGAAGAAAGAAGCTCTTGGTAAATTGGTCACTCTAGAGATGGGTAAAATATATCAGGAAGGTTTAGGGGAGGTACAGGAAATGATAGATATCTGTGATTTTGCTGTAGGTTTATCTCGTCAATTACATGGTTTTACCATGCACTCTGAAAGACCAGATCATAGAATGTATGAACAATATCACCCATTAGGTACTGTGGGTATCATTTCTGCTTTTAACTTTCCAGTTGCAGTCTGGTCGTGGAATGCAATGCTCGCTGCAGTCTGTGGAAATGTTTGCATTTGGAAGCCATCAGAAAAAACTCCTCTTACGGCAGTTGCTTGCCAGAAAATTGCAGCAGAAGTACTAGCTGAGAATAACCTCCCTGAAGGAATATTTTCATTGATAATTGGTAAAGCGGATGTCGGAGAAGCAATGTCAAAAAGTAAAAGAATTCCTCTTATTTCTGCTACCGGTTCTACCAGAATGGGCAAAAGAGTTGCAGAAGTGGTAGGAGCTCGCTTAGGGAAATCTTTGCTAGAACTTGGAGGAAATAATGCCTTAATTATTACGGAAAATGCTGACTTAAATAAAGCAATCAAAGCTACTGTATTTGGAGCAGTTGGAACCTGTGGCCAAAGGTGTACTTCTACCAGAAGACTGATCATACACGAAAATATTTACGATACTATAAAAGAAAAGCTAGTAAAAATATATCCTACACTTTCTATTGGCAACCCATTAGAAGAAACTACTCTTGTTGGTCCATTGAATGATGTAACTGCCGTAGAAAGTTTCAAAAAGGCTATAGAACAAGCAAAGCAAGAAGGAGGAAAACTACTTTATGGAGGAGAGGTATTAGAAGGAAGTAATTATAGCTCTGGAAATTATGTAGTACCAGCATTGGTGGAAGCAGAAAACCATTACTCCATAGTACAAGAAGAAACATTTGCTCCAATTCTATATCTACTAAAATATAGTGGCAGTGTAGAAAATGCTATCAACATGCAAAATGATGTTAAGCAGGGACTATCTTCTGCAATATTCACAGAGAACTTAATTGAAGCTGAGAAATTCCTATCCCATGTAGGCTCTGACTGTGGAATTGCCAATGTAAATATTGGTACTTCTGGCGCTGAGATTGGAGGTGCATTTGGAGGAGAAAAAGATACTGGTGGTGGAAGAGAATCTGGTTCTGATGCTTGGAAATTCTATATGAGAAGACAGACCAACACCATTAATTACGGTGAAGATTTGCCTTTAGCTCAAGGAATAAAATTTGATGTTTAACCCGAATAATTCGGGACTTATTTAATGGAAAAAGTAACTCTCTGATTACGAAAGACTTGAGCTAACTGATCCCCAAATTTGGGGAAGAAAATATTGTGCGACTTGAAATACAAGCACATGATAATCAATTGCTTGATCTAAGATAAACGACCTCCTCATGAATAATGCAGGTTATATAGCTGCTGGATTTTTAAGGCTATGATACCACCGTAGCCTTTTACTCTGACTTGTATACTAAAGCTCCACCTGTGATAAGCAACAGTACTGCTGGAATTTGTGCTGTCATCATAAAATAAAGCTCTAGAAATAAAATAGATGTAATACTTCCCAGAATAGACGCAATAATGCTTACTGTACCTAAATAATAAAAAAGTGCATTCTTTGTGTCTGTCAGCTTCCTGACAAATATGAGTAGTATTATATTGGTAATAATAATAAGCAAACCAAAGCTAACCCCATAAATAAAGTTTAAAATTTCTTTTGGTAAAAGAGAAGCTAAACTATCTGAAGATTCCTCAACTCCAGTCTGAGAAGAGCAAGAAGCAATTATCAACACAAAAAATATTTGTACTATAAAATTGAGATTGAACCAATTAGTAAACATCAATCGTATTGCTTTCATCTTTTAAACTTTTCTTTTCCCTAAAGTAGTGATTTGATGTAAAATATCTAAACCGCAGTAGAAACCAAGCATACTTATTTTAAGTTTTATAAATTTCTAATTTAGGCTTTTCTTATCGGGGTGGAGTGTTTAAAATTAATTTCTGAACTTAGCAGGGAAAAGATTTTAAAGTTCTAAATCATTACCTCTTTGAAAAAAAGAAAATGTGTTTTTTTAGATCGTGATGGTGTCCTAAATCAGGATATAGCTTATTATACTTTTAAAAAAGAAGATTTTAAAATTGCTGAAGGAGTACCTGAAGCAATATCTCTACTAAAGCAAGCAGGGTTTCTACTTATCATTATTACCAACCAAGCAGGAATTAGTAAAGGCTTATATTCTAAAAAAGAAGCGCACCTCATTTATGACTTGATTCAAAAAGAATGCAATTATCAATTGGATGGAATGTACTATGCCCCTTTTCATCCTAAAATTTCTTCGTCTTTGATGAGAAAACCCAATACTTTAATGTTTGAGAAGGCAATAGCCAAATTCAATATTGATATTGAAAATTCCTGGATGGTTGGAGATAAAATAACCGACTTAGAGCCTGCTTATAGCTTAGGGGTTAAAAATTTGATTTACTTAGGAAAAGAAAACATTAATTCATTAACACATAATAAAGCAGCTTCATTATCCGAAGGGGTATATAGTTTTTTATTATACAAGTAATTTTTTTATTTCGTAATTAAATAAAAAAGCTACGTAATAAATATCCCTCTTGAATTCTTTTTATCACTTAGTATAATACTTATCTTTTTTTTTGACGCGTGTAACTCTAACGATTAGACTTATCGAGTTCTTGAATTAGTTATTCAATATTTCAGTATTTAAATAATTTTTGTTAGGAAATATTAACATTTATTATTTTGAATAAAGCAACTTAACCAAGTTAACTGTCGTTCTTTATGTAAACTCACTTATGTAATTTTTATTAACTTAGCAAACAAAATTATGAACCAAGTAATTACTGATAAAATGAAGTCTTTATCAAGATATATTATCCCAGCTTTAATCTTTTTCCTACTTAGTATTACTACATATAGTCAACCCTTATATAGCTCTGGCAATACAAATGACTGGGAGTTATCTACAACCTGGTCGCTAAGCCAAGATAACCCCAATGATAATGATGGAGGGCTAGTCCCACAAGATGGTGATGAGTTAATCATCTTGAGTGGACATGAAGTAGTTGTAAACAATAGGGTTGATATAGATGATCTAGAGTTAATCATTCAGGAAAATGCCACTCTAAAATTTATTGGAAACAGTATACTTCGTGGTCAACAAACTTCCATTGAAGGGAATGGCACCATCATTTGTGCAAGGTTAGTTATACCCTTTGCTGATGATTTTTCTTTTGCACAAACAGGAAATATCATATTTGAGGTTTCAAGCCAAGAAACCAGATTAACTAGTAGCGTACTAAGAGCAGCTCCATTTAAAAACATCTTATTTAGAAACATCTCTGACAATGAAATTACTATCAACCACAAAGCTCAAGCTGCATCTGGAGATCCAATAAACTTTGTGGTTACTGAAAACATATCTCTAGAAAATCAGGGTAATGGCACACTAGTTTATAGCATTGGAGAAACAGGAGGAATTGGTGGAGGCTTAAATAATCTTTCCCTTTCCTTGAATAATCTGACAATTGGTGAAAATTGTACAGTAAAAGCTACTACAAATGGTGACCAAAATGATAAACATTTTTTAAATATTTCAGGAAATGTAGTTAATAATGGTCAATTATTACTTAACAACAATCCTCAGCCAAATTATACTTCTGATTCTAACAGCCCTGTTGTTGACTTAACTTTTACTGGAGATACTAACTCAACATTTGAACAGAATGGGATAACCGTTTTAAACCGTTTAATTATCAATAAAGATGGCCTTTCGAACAAAGTAGTAGTAAACAATACTACTGCTGATTTTAGAAACTTTTCCATTTATGGTAGAAATAATAATGCAAGTGTAGAAAAGGCTGTGTCTCTCCTGCAAGGAGAATTAGAACTTACTGGCAATACCAGAATTCTTTCGCTTACTTCAGGGGGAGAACCCTTCTCTATCCCTGAAAATGCTAAACTAACTATACAAGGTGAAAATGCACGGGTAATATTTGTTACCCAAAGCCTTTTATTAAATAGACCTGCAAATGAAGAGTTTAACATGATCCTATCAGGAACTCTTGAATGTAATCAAGGTCGCTTCGATATGAACTCGGATAAAATTGCTTATTCAGGTACTACACCTTCTATTGACCTACTTAATGGAGCTAACTTTACCATTGGACAAATTTATCCTTTAGATCCGAATAATGATCTGATCAACATAAATGTAGAAAACCAAAGCTCTATAACTCTTAGAAAATACAACTCTAATCAAGTTTTTGATGAAAACAATGCGATGTTTTCTGTTCCAAACCCAAATAGCACTTTATCTATTGATAATTCGACCATTAATATTAATGGAATTACAGCACATGCAGATGGAGCAAATGCAATTGAAATGCATATATCTACTAATAATGTTGCTTTCGATAATTCTACTGTCAATATTAATACGAGCGGAAATACTCCTTTTACTCTTGACGTAAGCACACCTTTAAATATTGTAAATATCAATGGAAATGGTTCTTCAACACTACTAAGTGATTTTAATATAGTTCTTGGTCAAATAAATATTAATGATGAAATTAGTTTTAATGGCAATGGTAACACTTTATCTCTCGAAAGCTCCATGTTGCGAATACAAAATAATGCTACTTTTGATGCAGGTGCTAATGCTGATCTTCGTTTCTATGGTGGTGTAGGAGCTATTGAATTATTAGATAACGCTACAGCTACATTTGGAGATCTCCATTGCAACAATGGGGTTTGTGTAAATAATGATATTAGTGTAAGAAACTTATTTGTAAATACTTCCGCCCAAGTTGTTAACTATAATGGAAACTTTTTAGATGAAGATAACTTTCAAGTTTCTCCAGATCCTTTGTATGGCATTACTCTCACTGGTACATCTCTTGTTAATAATGGTGGCATTTACGCTGGTATCATTCTGCAAAACTCAGAAGTAATCCAAGTTACATCGGATAATGACCCTAACTTAGGGTTTTATAACTCTATCTCTTTTGCTTCTCCAATTAATGGAAACGGAATTAAATACAACCTTGTAGGTAAACATAGTATTCTTCAAAGTGTATCTTTTCCATCTAAAGGAAAAGTAGATCTAGCGGAAAATGCTAATCTAAATATTAGAAATGCTATTCCATTTAATGGAGCAGGTTCTAATGCTTATTTTATAACTACTAAAGGTAAACTTGAGTATACGTTTAGCCAACAGGGTAACTCCGAAGACATTCTAATCCCTATAGGTTCTACCGATGAGTATTTGCCTTTATTTATTAACTCTGTAAATGTTGTTCAAGAAGGTTCTATGAGCTTGAAGATATTTGAAGAAGCTCATCCTGTTTCAGTACCAAATAACAACAACAAACTAAACCAATTTTGGAGGATTAATACTTCTAATATTCAACTGGATAATATTAATTTCACCTTTAATTACAGTCAAAACCATGTAGGTGGCAATGAAGATACCTATCAGCCTTACAGAATAGATTCTGATCTGATAAATCATCTAGGAGAAGATATAGCTACGGATAAAAACACTATTAATTTTAAAAACACTGATCTAAACGGAGACTATACCGCTGGTGACCCCAATGCATTTATGCAAAGAAGAAGATTCTTCAGTATCGCTGGAGGGAATAAAAAATGGTCTAGCCCTGAAAACTGGTCTCTAGTAGGGCATGATGGTCCTCAGGCTAATGATACTCCAAGCTTAATCGATATTGCTTTCATCGCTGAAGGGCACACAATCCAAATGGATGTGGAAGGAACTGGGGCTAATTTCCTGCAATTAGATGGAACTTTAGACCTTGGAACTAGGAACTCTCAGTTTGACCAATTATCAGGATCAGGCACACTTACTACCTCTCAAGTAGACCTACCTAATGGAGACTTATCTCAATTTTTTCTCACAGGTACTTTAGATTATTTCATTAATGTAGGAGGTGATATATCTTTCTTAGACGGGGACATTCCTTCTGTTGTTAATAATTTATCTTTTAGGGGGAATACTCTAAAGAGATTACGACTGAGAGATGGGCTTACAGTACTCAATAATCTTACTGCTGAAACTGGTACACTCTCTATAGAGCAAAGTATTACAGTTAATAATGATGTTTTTGCAAACAGTGGCTTTTTTCTTATCTCTTCCAATAAATCACTAACAGTTAATGGAAGCTTAACGGTTAATAACGCTAGTACCCTTCAGTTAGGTACTAACTCCAATCTTTACTTAGCAGATAACCTTACCCTAGACGGAACAATTAATATGCATATTGGAAATGAACCTGGCGCTTTTTTCCATTTTGTTGGAGGCCAACAATCCTCTATTACTGGAGATGGTGTTTTCAACTTCTCTAATATCGTTGTAAACAAAAGTAATAACTCCACTCGAGTGCTACTGGAAAATACGTTTACTGGTCAAATCAACCGAGATAATAGAAACTTTGGCGCAGATGCCTGGAATACTTTTACGGGGCTTAAGTTTATTAGAGGAGAGTTTGCTCATCAAAGCCCTAGTACTGCAACTTATGCCGTTAATGGTGGCGTTCACATCCCTAAAGATGCTAAGTTTGAAGTGAGAAATGATAATGCCAATGTATATCTTATTCAATCTTACAATAATGACTCAGATGTTTTCTTAGAGGGGAGAGTATCCGTTGGAGGTGGAAATCTATTTATTGGTGACCCTCTTGAAAATGCAGGCACAGACATTATCTATGGCGGTAACAACTCAAGTGCTGTAATATCTTTATTTGGAAATGGAAACTTATTCTTGAATGGTCAGATTAGAAGAGAAAACTCCAACACTAATGGAAACCTTTCTCTATATCATAGATCTGGGGGGGCTCTTACTATTTATGGAAAATCTATTGACCCTAAATATGGCTTGTTAGAACTAATTGGTAGCAAAAGCTCTATTACTGTAACTAATAATGCTACTATCCTCTTCAAATCTGGAGGATCTAACCTTGCAGATTTAAATATTAACCTTACCGATTTAGATAGAGAAGCAGGAAACGACATATACTTCCATTCTGAATCTAATGTTTCAGTAGAGTACTCCAATGAAGAAAACAATGCTATAATAGATGAAGTGTTTACCATTCACTCAAATATTCCTTTAGGCAACCTGTCTCTATCTGCTACGCAAAGCCCAATAGCACTAAACAGCTCAACCAATGTAGAAATTTTGATTGAAAGCGATCTAGAGGTAAACGATTTATCACTTACTCTTAATAATGCCAATGACCTTACCCTTACTAATACAGAAAATAGTGATCTAGTCATCAATGGCAATTTAACTGTAAATAATGAGGCTTCCATTAACTTCATTGATAATACTACTTACTTCAGAGGAGATCAAGAGTCTATAATTGATGCTGATGCAGGTTCTTTTGTTTCTTTTAGCAACCTGGTTGCTGATAAAGAGAATAGAAATAGTATTATTCTACAAGGGCAAAATGCTATTTCTGTGGAGGATCTCACTGTTTTGGAAAATAATAATTTTCAGTGCCAGAGAGCTATTTTTGTAAATGGTAATGTCACTCATAATGGGTTTTCAATAGAAATTACTCCAAGTCTTTATGTAGTTTTTACAAGTACTGATGAGAAAGATCAATTTATAGAAGGCACTGGTGAGTTTGAGTCCATAGGAATAAGTAGACTAGGAGTTGAGGGATATAATGTAATTGCCCAATCTGACCTTACAGTTTTTGGTCTTGGAGTGACTTTTAATCAAAATAATACTAGTAATTTTATTATTGGGGATCTTCAGCTTACACTCCTAAACAATAGTCATATATGGAATGGCTTGAATGAAGAAAGGTATGTTGTTACTTCTGGAACGAAAAATGCTAAAGGTATTACCGTTGAGCTATCTAATAGTGCGGGAGTTAGTTCTTATTCTACCTTAGGAATAGGTACTTTTAGTCAGCAGCTCAAGCTATATTTAGACTATGAGTATGATCAAGAGACCCCATTTATTACTGTAAAACCTATTGATGGAAGGCATCCATCTCTTACTAATACAGAAGAACCATCCAATAATACGTTACAAGGGTACTGGAATATTACTAGTTCACCAGGCAATTACGTGTTTGATCGGATTGAACTAATTGCCTACTATGAAGAAGAAAGTATAAGAGGAAATGAAGCCAATTATGTACTAGGAATGTGGAATGGAGAAGAGTGGTATAAGGATGATGACAATACAGGCAATCTGAATATTGATGAAAATAGATATCGCGAAGGTTTAAGTAATCTTTTAAATAATGACGGAGAAAGAGCTTTTTTTAATCTTAGTGGAGACTTTACGCTAGGAACCTCTGATAAATTTGGAGAGCTACCTGTGTATGTCTTTACGCCTGATCCATTTACTAACACAGGTGATTGGAATGATGCAAATAACTGGGTTGACCAGGAAACAGGGCAGCTTTCAGGCCAGCTACCTTATAAAGGTGTTAAAGTTCACATTCCAGAAACTATAGTTGCTGATGTTAACAATGACGTATCAATGTCAGCTGCAACTATATTATTGGGAGGAGCATTACGATTAAATAATTCTACAGCCATTCATGATGTAGGAAAAATAATTGCCGAAGAGGACTTGTTTATACCAGGAAATATTCTTATTAATATTGAAGATGGCAGAGTTCCTCTTAATAAAGCGGAAGCAGATTTATCTTCTTATATAGATAGAGTTTTTTTTACGTTTAATACTTCCGGGACTTTTGACTTTACCGATCAGGAGTACATACAAAAAGCTTCCTTTAGAAGCTCCATTCAACTAGAAGACTCTCCAGTGGTTAGACTTAATAATAACCTATTAGTGGAAGATATATCCATTGGAACAAGAAATCAAAAAATTATTTTAGAATCGTCTGAGAATGCCAAGTTGACTATAGATTTAAAAGATCACAACCCTTACTCTGCCATTAACGGCGTCTCCCTGTTTACTGCTTACAGAAACTTGAAAGATGGCGATTATACCGCTTCAGAAATTGGAGCATACATTAAAGGTCCCTTAGTAATAAAAGGAACCGCTAATGAAGGTGAAAGTAAAAACATTCCTTTTTTAGTTGGTAGTAATGCTGGCTTTAGACCTTTAGAAATGAGTGTTCATTTTAATCGAGCTGCTGACTATCAGTTTGAAGTAGAAGTAATGGAAGGAGATGCTTTAGCTAATAATGATTTATCTTCTTTTGCTGGAGGGTATTTTAATGATTTTTATTGGCGTGTGGAAAACCAATCTCCACAACCTGGCCAAACTATGAAAATAACTAAAATGAGCTTCGGCTTTGATGCTATAATAGATAATGTAAATAAAAGTATGATTGCTCCAAGTAATCGTGCTGAAAGACTTCCATCTGATTTGGTTGTTGCAAGAGCAAATGACCTGGTTAATGGTCAGTTTAATTTAGATGTTGATCAATTGGAGATAGAGGATGAAAGAATAGATGGCGAAAATACTATTTTAGGCAATACTCTAGCTACAACTGGAAACTTTCATCCTGAAGACTTTGAAGGAAATCCTTTTGCTCTAACAGATCATGAAGGGTATTTTATAGTTGGCTCTATGGTTGCAGAAGAATTTTCTCCCCTACCAGTAAACCTAATCTACTTTGAGGCCTCTTATAAGCAAGGCCATGTTACACTAAACTGGGCAACTGCTGGTGAGGTCAACAATAGTCACTTTGAAGTTCAACGATCTACGGATGGAGCAAACTTTGAAACTATAGGAAGAGTAGAGGGGAATGGTACTACTACGGTATCTCAAAAATATCAATTTGTAGATACCAGTGCAAGCTCTAGCCTAGTCTATTACAGGCTAAAGCAGGTAGACTATGATGGTCAATATGAGTTTAGCCCTATTGTAAGTGTGAAAATTGAAGGTCAACTCAATGATAATACAGTTAGCTTTTACCCTAACCCTATTAGGTCTACTAGTAAAGTATATTTGAGTAGCGTATCTGATTTAGATAACCTTAACATTATTTTAAGTGATATTTCAGGAAAAACCATCTATAGTAACTTTACTACACTAAAAGATTTCAATCAGTATTTGGCAGGAGTTAACAACAAACTTCATTCTGGAATCTACTTACTTAAACTTCAGGATGTAAAAGGTCTGCTGCACCAAGTAAAGTTTGTAAAAGAATAGCTTTTTATTAGAGCGCGTTTTTTAACGCGTTCTTTAATTTTGAACTCGTTTTGGCTTTTCTAATTGCTTGCAAAAACAGCATCTTGCCCTCGGATAAAAGTCAAATTTTTCGGCTTAATGAAAAAAACCAAAATGAGTTCAGTGTTTTTAAAAAATACACTTTAGCTTTGCCAAAAAAACAAAATGGCAGGAAATAGAACTTTCACAATGATTAAACCAGACGCATTTGGTGCTGGTAACACAGGAGCGATATTAAAAATAATTGAAGGTGCAGGCTTTAAAATAAAAGCTGCAAAAGCACTTAGGTTAACTCAGGAAAAAGCTGGCAAATTTTACGAAGTACATAAAGAAAGACCTTTCTACAATGACTTGTGTAGCTACATGAGCTCGGGGTCGATATTAGCGGCAGTTTTAGAAAAGGAAAATGCAGTTGCAGACTTTAGAAAGCTAATTGGAGCAACTAACCCTGTGGAAGCGGAAGAAGGGACGATAAGAAAACTATTTGCTAAGTCTATAGAAGCAAATGCAATACATGGATCAGACTCTGATGAAAATGCAGAAATAGAAAGTAGATTTTTCTTTTCTAAGCTAGAGGAAGTTTAAAGTTTTTGGCAAAGAAGGCTAATGTTATAGCTTAGCCTTCTTTGCCAAAAAACTAAGCAGGGCTTGTTGAGTCATTCGCTTCTACTCCAATTCTACCAATTTCTTTGTCAATATACCACAAACCATGAGCAGAGTTCTCATCGATTAGGTTAAATACTTCAATAACTCTTCGCGCTAATTCTTCTTCTTCTCTTTGCTCTTGAACAAACCATTGTAAAAACTGAAAAGAAGAAAAATCTTTTAGTTTAAAACAGTAATCTGCCAAATCTCCAATCGACTTAGTTACATTAATTTCATGCTCAAGAATCTCCTCAAAAACCTCTCGTAAAGAGCTAAATGAGCTTTTTATACCTGTAACATCAGGAACTAAAGCATGCCCACCTACAGAATTCACATATTTAAAAACCTTTAGCATATGTATTCTTTCCTCTTCAGAGTGCCCATATAAAAACTCAGCAGCATTTTGGTATCCTTCTTTCTCACACCAGGATGCACACGATAGATAAAATTGAGAAGAATGCTCTTCCAATTTTATCTGTTCATTCAACTTACCTTCTACTTCTTTAGTTAAAGAAGTTTTTAATCTTTCTTTGAATTTCATAATAACCAAAGTTAACAGTCTTAAATTAGAACAAGATAAAGAGAGCAACTGTTTTATAAACATCCATTAAGCTTTTGGCTCATTTGGGTCAGGCAATTGATGATCAACTATCATAAGTTTTGCACAATCAATTACTTTATAACCAGAAAGTTACCTATTCTCATTGAATAAGTCCCGAATTATTCGGGTAAAGTTTTAATAATTAAACAACATAGGGTAACTTTGCTGATAATCAATAAGTTAATATATGCGTTTTTTTCAGGCACTTATAGTATTTTACATATTAAGTGCAATTATCCACACTTTATCTGCTCAAAGTGTAAAAAACATAAAAGCAGAAATAGATAAAATAAACCGAAGAATAAATATTACTTACGACTTACACTCAAAAAACAAATATGATAAATACAACATAGAAGTTTATGTTTCCAGAGATAGTGGAAAAACATTTAAACACAGACTTGAATATGTAACAGGAAAAGTAGGTAAAGGAATATCTCCAGGAGTAGGAAAAGCTATACAGTGGCTCTTTTTAAAAGAAGACCCATTTTTTGATGGTAAAAATGTAGTATTTAAAATAAGGACCACTCTGGATATAGATGCGCAAAGAAGAAGAACCATGAGCTTAGAAGGACCAGAAGCAACATGGAGATCTGCTGTTTTCCCAGGGTGGGGAGATAAAAAAGTTAATGGGATGAAAAACTTTTGGATAATAGGCGCTTCCTGTTACAGCTTAGTCGGAACAGGGCTACTGATTAGATCCCAAGCGAATAAAAATTTTGATAAATACAAAAGTGCAATGTCCGTTGAGTCAGCAGATAATTTCTTCGAAAAGTCTGAAAAGCAAGGAAGATTAAGCAATATTTTAATTGTTGCAGGAATAGCTGGGTGGGTAGGAGATATAATTTATGTCGCAGTTAAGGGCAATAAAAATAAAAAAGAAAAAGAAAAATTGATCAATGGAAGTGTAGCCAAACTAGGCATAACATTTGATACAACATTTCCGAATGCAACTACACCCTTAATAACTTTTAGAAAACGGTTCTAAAAAATGAATAGTTTAATAGTAAAACATATAATAAAAAAGGGTACTACAACTATAAGTAACCTATTATTTTTAGTCTTGTTCTTAATAATAGCAAATTGCGTACCCTCAGAAATAACTAGAGATAATGTAATAGTTACAGGAGTACCAGTAAATACTACTGCTAGTGGAACACAAATAAGCGGCATTGTCATAGATTTTAAAGGAGAAATAGAACAACATGGGCATTGCTGGGCAACTTTTCAAGCTCCCACCTTAGAGAGAAATGAAGGGGTTACTGAAAAAGGGATTAAAGAAAACCGAGGTGAGTTTTTAAGCAACATAGTTAACCTTTTACCTGAGAGAGACTACTTTATCAGAGGCTATGCAACTATTGATGGTAAAATAGTTTATGGAGATGAAGTAAATTTTAGAACATTAGATATTGGATCTGATCCATCTAAAATCGTAACAACTTACGGGATCACCAATATTGAAGCAAACTCTGCAATAGCTACAGGAAGCATTGGAGTAAATGAAAGCCTTATAGCAAGCTTTGGACACTGCTGGTCGAAAACTCCTAACCCTCAAGTAAATGATTTTAAAACACAGTTTGAAGACACTTCCAACCTTGAAGACTTTAGAAGTGAGCTAATTGATTTAGAACCAACAACAGTTTACTATGTCAGAGCTTACTATCAAAGTAGTGATTCCAATGTGGTTTATGGAAATGAGTTAAACTTTACCACTGCAAGCTTTTAAAAAATGAAACAGATCATGTCTGATTTAAAATTGAGGCATACAAAAAGCAATAATTAAGATGTGTACTAAACAAACTCTAAGCAGGTCACAAATTTTAAACTGATGAAAAAGCTAATGCAATACAAAATAAGAAGAATTCTATTGATCGTAGTAGCTTGTACAATAGTTTTTCTACCTAAGCTGCAATCACAAGACATTGAAGACTATAAGTTTCTTGGAGATCGATGTAGTTATGTACCTTTAGAATCTGACGGCTTACAATTGTCGGGAGGGTGTCTGGATTACGGGTTTTATAATGGGATACAAATAGGATTCCCATTTATATTTTTAAATCAAGAGTATACTACCCTCTCCATTAGTATAAATGGAATGGTTGTTTTGGGAAGAGATCTAACCTTTGCAGGAGATAACAATAATGACTTAAGTGATTTTGATTACAGACCAATACTGGCTCCTTTTTGGGATGACCTGATAATGAACTCTAACTCCGTCTCTTATGAGTTGATAGGAAATGCTCCTAATAGAGTGTTTGTGGTTCAATGGAAAGATATACGAGTAGGTTTTTTTGGAGAAAATGATGAACCCTCGCTTTCTATGCAATTAAAACTATATGAAAGTTCTGGAAGAATAGAGTTTGCCTATCGTAGAGAGCCTGGTCAAATAACTAGTGCTTTTGGTGCATCCGTAGGAATCGCTGGAATTCAAGAAGGAAGAGGGGGTTTCATATCTCTTCAAGATATAAGTGATAATCCTGAAGCTTCTCTGGAAAGAGAAATGAATGTACTTAGGGAATTGCCTGCAACTAATCAGTTATATGCCTTTTATCCATCTACCATTACATCAGAAAGCTTAGAAGATTATGAGTTTGAAGCTTATAGCGAAAGTTTTGTGGAAATAACTTCGCAACACAGTAGAGCAGAAGTCATCTACCCTGAAGTAGAAGGAACTCTGGATGAAGGCATATATAATAACCTACCTATAGGTTTTCGATTTAATTTTTTAGGGGGATCGTTTACTACATTCTCTGCATCTACCAATGGTTGGATGACGCTAGGTTCAGAGATAAGCTCTCCAGCACCAAGAAACTCACTTACTGAAGGCGATCAAGATATAATACTAGCACCTCTTTGGGATGATCTTGATTTGAGTGAGGGTACTTTTTCTTATTCTACTTTTGGCATTTCTCCACATAGAATATTAGGCATACAGTGGCAGCGAGCAAAATGGGATAAAACAGCAGAAGAACCAGTTCTATCTTTTCAAGTCAAATTATTTGAATCGGATGGTAGCGTAGAGTTTTTTTATTCTGATGAAGGAGGAGAGCTACAAAATGCATCAGCTTCTATCGGTATAGCAAAAAAACAGGAAGGAAAACTTACTAACAAACTCATCTCTGCTTTTAGTGATAATGAAAGAGTAGAAAATAATAATATAAGCAGAATGCTTTTAGACGACTGGAATTATGTATTTTACTTACAAAACTCTTTCTTAGTAAGCAACTTGAATGCAAGTGGCTCTGGCTCGCTTCAAAATGCTTTTCAAGAGGCTACTAATAGATTTGGCAAATCATTTATCCTGTTTAATATTAGAGAGTCCGCGCCATGGATAATTCAACTGGAAACGCCTTTGCCAGACATAACTCCTAATACATATATTATTGTTGATGCTACTTCACAGTACAACTGGTCTCCTGAGACACCAATAATAGTCGACGGAACAAATATGGCAGCAAACCCAGGAGATGGAGTATTCCTGAAAATATATTCGGATAGTGTAGAAGCATATGGCTTTCAGGTACAGGGGTTTGAAAAAGGTATAAAGACCTATGGAACTACTGTACCAAAAAATATAATAATTGGCAAAAAAGAAAAACCAAATTATTTCATAAACAATGAAGTTGCCATAGAATTAGAAGAAACCGATCAGGCAATAGTTGAAGGAAATATTATTGGATTTAACAATCAGGGAGAATCATTTGAAAGTCAGCAAATAGGAATACTACTCTCTAACTGTTCTAACTCAATTATAAGAGACAATATAATTTCGGGTAATAGTCAGGGTGCGATAGCATTTAGAGGTACTACCAGAAGTGAAATAACCAATAACATTTTAGGTCTAAACCAAGAAAAAAATAGAGCTATAAATAACTCAACTGGCGTCCACTTTTATGATGGAGCAGAAAATAATACAATACGAGATAATACTATAGCAGGAAGCTTAAATCAAGGAATTTTACTTCAAAGTTTTAGTGGGAAAAATCAAATCTTAAACAATACTATCGGCTCTCTTAATCCTGAGCTGAGTAATCAGGGTAAAGGTATAGAAATAAAAAGCAATTTCAACACTATAGGTTCATTACAACAGCCCAATAGAATTCTTAATAATCAAAGAGCTGGAATAGCAATTGAAGGACAGAAAAATACCATAACTTCAAATAGTATTTACTGTAATACAGGAGAAGGAATCGAACTAAGAAATAATGGTAATGCAAGCAAACAACCGCCAATGATTCATACAGCTCTAAGAGTTAAAATAGAAGGCACATCCAGTCCACGTGATAGAATACTAATTTACAAGAATAGAAGCTGTAAAAAAAACCAGGGAGAAATTTATATCTCTGAAGTAAGAGCCAATGGAGAGGGTGAATGGGAGTATCTTGGGGGGTTTGAAGAAGAAGATTATATCACAGCCTTAGCTATTGATCAAGAGGGAAATACATCTTCTTTTTCGGTAGCGAGAGAAGTTACACCAGACCCTTCAATATATAGATTGCAGCCGTTGAGTGCTCAGATAGGAGAAGAAATAACAATAGAAGGCAAAGGATTAAGTATAGTTGATAGCGTTTACTTTTTTGAAGGCTTAGCTGCAGATTTTGAGATAGAAAATGACACTAGAATAAGAGCAACGATACCACAAGGTGCTTCTACTGGAGCGATAATACTACTTTCTGTAGCTGGTACTACTTCCAGTGGCACATTTATATGCATAGAACCAGAGCCTCCCACCAATCTAAATATTTCATCGTCTGGCTTAGGGCAAATAACATTAGAGTGGGTAAACAGTGCCAGCAATTCAACAAATACACTTATTGAACGATCGGATAATGACGATAAAAACTTTAGGCTAATTGATGAAATATTTCCAGAAATAGCAACTTACACAGATAGAAACATAATACCAGGGTTAACCTATTTTTATAGAGTAAAATCAAAAAACGATTGCAACTTTGAAGCAGGAAGTTACAGTAATACCGTCGGTGCCGTTTCTTCAGATATAATTACTACTCTTAATCCCACTCAAACTACGAAATACCAAATCTATCCTAATCCCAGCAGAGAAAAAATATACATAGACATTCTTAAGCGATTAACTTCAGAATACAAAGTGTCCATGTACTCTCAGTCTGGCAAAAAAATTAAATCCCCTACCCTTTTTAAAGAAAATCACTTTGAAATAGATGTAAAAAATATTCCTGAAGGAATCTATTTTATAGAATTATCGTTTCTTAACAAGGTACATAGAAGAAAAATATTAATTAATAAATAACACTAAACATAAATGAAAACACTAGCTCTAACTTTATTTAGCTTATTATTCGCAATGGGCATTAATGCCCAAGAAACTGCTTGGGAAGGCACTAGTCCTGTATATAACTTTGACCTCGCATTTGAGTATAGTGCAGACGATGAATTAGACTTTGACGTAAGTGATTATGTAGGAAAAGCAAAAAACTACGCTTTAGTAATTAGTGTGCAAGATTACGAAGATGAAAGTATAAATGACTTGGAAAATCCAATAAAAGATGGTAGCAGACTAAAGGATGCACTTCTATCCTATTATATGTTTGAACCTGAAAATACTAGTTTTCTTAAAAACCCCTCAAAAACAGATTTAATTAATGAATTAGAGTCTTTTTCAAAACAAATCACTCATAACGATAACCTACTTATATTCTATGCAGGTCATGGAGATTGGGATGATCAATTAGAAGCAGGATATTGGTTACCAGCAGATGCAATTAAAAAAGATAAATCTACCTGGTTTCCAAATAGTAGCTTAAGAGATTATATAAAAGGAATAAAATCAAACCACACTTTGCTTATAGCTGATGCATGCTTTAGCGGTGGAATTTTCAAGACAAGAAACCTTATAGGTTCTGATGCATCAGTAGCTATTGAAGAACTTTATACCAGAAAAAGCAGGAGAGCAATGACAAGCGGATCTTTAAAAATAGTACCTGATAAAAGCGTATTTGTTGACATGATCGTTAAAGAGCTTAGAAGGAACAAAGATATATACCTTCCCGCTGAACGGCTTTTCTATAACATAAAAGAAACAGTAATAGATAATAGTGCCAATGGCCAGATCCCTCAATATGGAGAAATAAGTGGCTCAGGAAATGAAGGAGGGGATTTTATTTTTGTAAGAAAAAGATAGCCTAATCTAAAAAAACAAATTTACCTTCAAAGCTTATATTTGTATTCAACAAAACACAAGAGTTTTGAAATGATAATTACTGAAAACAATAAAATTAAAAGCTTAATAGTAGTAGGCGATAGAGTATTAGTTAAGCCCAAAAAGCAGGATGGCAAAACCAAAAGCGGGCTATTTTTACCTCCTGGTGTGCATGAAAAAGAAAAAGTCCAAACTGGATATGTAATAAAAACTGGACCAGGCTATCCAATACCTCTTCCCACAGATGACTATGATGAGTCATGGAAAGGTAAGGAAGATAAAATAAAATACATCCCTCTTCAGGCAAAAGAAGGTGATTTAGCAATATTCTTACTAAAAGGTGCTTTTGAGATAATGTACGAAAATGAAAAATACTTTATAGTCCCTCAGCACTCTATACTTCTTTTAGAAAGAGATGAAGAATTATTTGATTAAAATATTTTGTCAAAAAAACCTGATAAATTGTCTTAACTAGTAGGACTCGTATTAATGAACGAAACAACAATAAATTGGCAAAAAATAACAGAAGCTTTAGATAACAAAAATAAAGCTTCAAGCATCCAACAGGAGCTTTCTTTAGAAGAGCAGAAAGCCTACGATGAACTATTGCCAATATTGAGTATGTCTGGCAAACTTGGTCATAAACTATATTCTGTAAATACTAAAACTGAGCACACTGCAAAAAATACGATTAGGGAAATAGAAAATAAGATAAATGATTTAGAAGAACACTGGATAAATGTAGCCTTGAGCTTAGAGGGAAGCTCAAAAGAGAACCTTCCTCAGGACAAAACAAGCAAAGAAAATCTTTCTTTTTCAGAAAAACTAAGCGAACGAGTAATTAAACTTAAAGAAAAAATCTACCTTAAAAAAAGTGCTGAAGAAATTAATAGCACCATCCAAAATATTAAAGCAAAAGTAGAAGAACTAAAAAGGGATAACCACGAAAGCAATGCGTCCTCTGAAGAGCTCGAAATCCTTGTCAGTAAAATAAAACCTAAAAAAGAATTAGATAGCAATCAAATTGGAGATAGAATATCCAAAATGTGGGATAAAGTTGATGCTTATGAAAAAAGCAAGACCTCTCATAGTCCTCCTAAGCAAATAAAAATTCAACCAGAGGCAAAAAACAAGTTAAAAGTCTGGATGATAGCAGCATCCATAGCAGTTATCTTAGGTGTGCTTGGGGTATTCAATCAAAAAATATTTAATACAAGCATAGAATATGCCGAATATAAAGCGGATAAAATTAAGCAGATAACTCTACCAGATAGATCTCAGGTATGGCTGGGAAAAGGATCTACAATAAAATACGCAGTAAGCTTTGAGAACTTAGAAAATCGAAAAATTCTTTTAGAAGGTGACGCCTTTTTCAATGTTAGAAAAAACCCTGAAAAGCCTTTTATTGTGGAGACTAATCAAGGAAAAGTAGAAGTACTAGGGACCTCGTTTAAAGTCAACGCAACTGAAAATACAAAAGGCATTGAGGTAGCAGTAATAGAAGGGAAAGTAAAAGTAGAGTTAAAGAGTTTAGCTGTAGAAAGTCCCATTATCTTGAAAAAAAATCAAAAAGTAGAAGTTTTAGGCTCAAACACTTCAAACATTGAAAAACTCAATGCAGAACAAACCTCTGCCTATGCAAAATATACAAGAGAAGAACTATACTTTAAAAATACTCCTTTAGAAGAAGTGTTTGAGATTTTAGGTATTGCATATGGAAAAGAATTTAAAATAGCAGACTCTAATATCTCACAAATGGGCTTTAATGGAAAATACTCTGAAAGTACATTAAAAGAAATTCTTAGTTCTATTGAAATAGCAGCAAACCTAAAGATCATTGAAAAACAAGACAAACAACTTGAAGTATTAAACAACTCCCAGTAGTATTTCTAAGCTTCAGCAGGTTCAATAAAATCTTTCAAATCTTCTTTTAAAGCCTTTAAGGCAATACTCATTTGATAGTGGACATTCCTTGTACTTACATCTAAAGCCTCGGCAATTTCCTTATAAGAAAGCCCATCAAATCTACTCATTTTAAATACCTCTCTACAGTTTTCAGGCAGGCTCTCAATAGAACGATAAAGCTTAGACTCAAGCTCGTTAAGATTGTAATCCTCCTCGGTAGAGTTATTATGATATTGGAAAGAGTTACTTAAAGAATCTTGGTAGTTTGCTTCTAGCTGCTTCCTTTTTATATGGTTCAAAGTGTGGTTTCTTGAAGCCCTATAGAGATACGCTTTGAGAGAAGTCTTGATATCTAAGCTGTCCTTTTTTATCCAAATATTAACAAAAACATCTTGCAGAAGCTCTTCGGCAGTAGCTTCACTTCTAATCATACTCAAAATAAAATTGAGTAGAGGGTTATAATACTTTGTGACAAGCATTTCCCAGGCTTTCTTGTTCCCATCCTTGATTTTGGGTAGTAAATCACTATCAGGTAGAATATCAGACACTTAAAAAACAGAAATAATCCGTGTAAAAATAAAACGAAATTTCTAAAGATAAGAAAAGATTCTTCTTTCTACGATATTGCTTTGATGCGGTTACGCAAAACTTTCTATAATAACCCAACTGCAAATAGACTTTTTTTTACTATTCATATTTTATAGAGTCCGCTTTAAACACATTCTTCATAGTGATTTTAATCTTATTTAATGTGTCATTTGGCAATTAACTCAAACCACGAATGCTAATTTAGCGTATTTGGTGAGCAAAACTTAACCCATTACGAGCAACTTAGTTATCTTTGAAAGGAGAAAGAATAGGCATGATATACCCAATAGTTGCATACGGAGATCCTGTACTTAAAAAAGTAGCAAAGGAAATAGAAAAGGAGGGAGAAATAGATGTAAAAAAACTAAGTCAGGATATGTTTGATACTATGGAAAAAGCACAAGGAGTAGGGCTAGCAGCACCACAAATAGGCTTAAGCTATAGAATCTTTGTAGTGGACACTACAGAAATGGAAGAAGAGGGTGAAGGCTTGAAAGAAACTTTCATTAACGCCAGAATAATAGCAGAAGAAGGAGAAGAATGGTCTTTTGAAGAAGGGTGCTTAAGTATCCCTGGAATACGAGAAAAGGTAAAGCGACTGGACACCATAAAAATAGAATACTTTGATAAAGAGTGGGGCAAACACCTGAAAGAGTTTGACGGACTAAAAGCACGAGTAATCCAACATGAATACGACCACATAGAGGGCATACTATTTACGGATCATCTGAGTCCGCTCAAAAAGAAATTGCTAAAAAGTAGACTTACCAAAATAAGTAAAGGGAAAGTAGAACATGACTACAAAATGAAATTTCCAGCAACCTAATCCTAATACTATTGCCAAAACTCCTATTATTGGAGTTAGTTTTTATCAACAAGCTAAATATCTCATCAAAGCGTATTTACTTCTTTACCTACTTCTGGATAAAAAATTGTGGAGATTGCTGAAAGAAAGCTTTTGCTATTCATGAATTCTCCCCTCTCTATTTTATTCAAAACGACTAAAAGAGCCTACACAAACAAAAACAAGTTGATCAATAATTAGTCTAAATAAAACCTTCTTTTATCATACTACAGAATAATTCCTCTCTACCCTTCTACCCTACATTAGTAATACTATAAGGGTATTAGAGCAAAAAAATACCTAATACTCAAATCTTATTAATAGTATTGTTATAGTAATAATTTGTGGGTTTTAAATAATTTTTACAATAAAATTTGGATTAGAACTGAGTTTAATTTCAAAATGCCCCCTCTCCTCTTTCTCTCATTTCAATATTAAAAAAAGCAAGTAGAAACTTAATAATTTTGTGATAATTTGGTAATTTATATTATTTTTCTTTATCTTAATACTAACTATAATTAAAAACTCAGTAAAGTAACTCCTAACAAACATCCTTTCAATTCCAGTATTAGCATAAGTAGTTACCTATGTAAGTTCTAATTGTAGCAATAAAACTATTTACACATAAACGCAAGAACCATGAAAAACACACTTAACTTATCTAACAAGCGTAAACGCGTATCTACAAGTTTATTATTATTACTTTTCTTCGGATTAATTAGCTCAGTAAATGCACAAGATATTACTAGTGTCCAAGACGGACCTTGGAATGAACCCAATACTTGGGGAGGAAGTTTGCCTGCACTAAATGACCATGTATTAATATCTGACAATCATACTGTAACTCTAGTAGGCGATTTTGACACACAATTAGGAACTATCGAGATTGGTGATAACGCAGTATTGGATTTACAAGAATTTCAGATAGCCAATGTGGATAACTTTACACAAAGTATTGGGACCTCTGGCATTTTAAGAACAAAGCAACACTTTGTAGAGGCTGTTAATAACAATTCATTTTATGAAAACAGTGCGTCTATCGTAGAAATTTATGGAAGAGAAATTGATAATTACTCTATTAGTAGATCCCCATTCCCAAATCTAAGAATCGTACTAAGCCAGCAAGATGATTTATTTGACGGTGAATTGGTTGTAAAGTTGGCAACTAACATGACTATAGAGGGGAACTTAGATGTTATTGTTAATGCAGATCAGGTAGGCGGTGTATGTATCTTACAAATTGGAGATGAGACAGTTAATGAAAATCATACAATAACTATCAATGGAAATATATCTATTTCTAGTGGTGCAGAGCTTATTGTTGAAAGAAGTGCTCAGAATAACACACATACGCTAAATACATATGGCAATATTATTAATTCAGGCTATTTAGGACTATCAAATAAAATAGCAGCAAATTACACATCTGATCCAGTTAATGGAGCTGTAAATCTACATATGGCTGGTTCAGAAGATGTTGATTTTACAGTAGCTGGAGCCACTAGATTAAGTAGGTTAATCATAAACAAGGATATAGATACGAAAGTTACTCTAAGCACTGATAACCCCAACAACTTTAAACTCTTTGGAAGAAATGATCAGGATAATACTTCAGAGAAAGCCCTATACATACAGCAAGGGATACTAGAATTAGGAGATAATATTCAATTACCTTCATTGACAACAGCCTCAGGTGTTATTGATAATTATACGATAGGAAATAATTCAAAATTGACATTAAATGGTAATAATTGTACTGTAGATTATACTCAAGATGTAGATGGAGGGTTTACACTAACTTTAAATGGAGAGTTAGAAGTTCTAAATGGGTCTTTTAACGCTGGGAGAGTTTCTGCTTTGCTTGATGGAGGTAAGATAACTGCTACAAACAATACCAGCACTATTAATTTATATGATATAGCTTATGACGCTGACAACTTATCAGAAATTACTGTGCAAGGGGGTATATTAAATGTTGGAAACCAAATAAAGAGAGCTTTAGCAAATACAGATGGAGTAGTCTCTCTTATATTAACTGATGGAGGAGTCATTAATATAAATGGAGAAAATCCAGATGCAGACTTTGGAATGCTTGAGGTTTTCGGAGCTGGAAGTTCTTTTGTATTTGATAGTGGTGCTGGTATATTATTTAAAAATGGTAGAGGAGATAATGCAGTGGCTGATCTATACTTAGATCCAGAAAACTATCAATTTGATTTTGATGAACTTTCTACTGGAGTTGCCATTACTGCTGAGTCTCCAAATGTAGAATTTTCTGTATTTTCAACTATAGATATACCTAATTTTTACACACTATCTAACATAGACTTGGCAAACAATCAGGCTGGAGCTAACCCTAATGCTTCTGTCACAGTTTACTTAAAAAATGAGCTAAGCGTATCAAGAAATTTTTTAATTTATAATGCTGGTGCAGGAGCAACTTTTGAGTCTGGCAATTCTGATATTCATTTTGGAGGAGTGTATATAAACCAAGGAGGAACATTAGCTATCCCTGATAATCATACCGTGTATTTTGATAACTTCAGTGAATCTACAGTAACGACCATTGCTACCTTTGGTCAGGATGATAGAATAAATTCAAGATTTTATAATGTAGTTGTTAATAGAGATTTAGGAGCTGAACCTGTTAAACTATTATCAGGAATGACTATTGATGGTGATTTAACTTTTAATTATGGAGGGATAACTTCTGAGGCAGGTCAATCTGTGGTTCTCAAAGGAAATATAATTGGTGAAGCTTCATTCTTTGCTCAAACAATTGTACACTTTCAGGGAGAAACAGGTCAACAATCTGTTGAAAAAGGAACCTTACCTAATGTAGAAATTGATAACATTAATGGAGTAGTAACAGGCGGTAACGTAGCTATTAATGGAAATCTAACTTTTACGAATGGTAGCCTGGATATAGGTAGTTATTTATTAACACTAGGAGAAAGCTCTACTGTCATTGATAATATAGGTAATTCTAGAATACGTACTTCAGGACTAGAAGGAATGCGAGGTGTAAGAAAACTATTTTCGCAAGGAGAAGATGTAGATATAAATTTTACATTTCCACTTCTTTCAGGTGGGAATGAATCTTCTGCAACCATAAATATAGCTAATGCTGATTTTGATCCAACCCTTGAGGGGAATACTCATATAACTGTAAAGCCAATAAGTGGAGTTACACCATTGACAACAGATGATCTCAGTGATACTGAACTGATTATCTATTGGGATATTAAGCAAAGGGGTTTTGAGCTAGACCCATTTGATCCTATAAATCCAGCATCCGTATCTCATTCTTTTGCCTACTCTCCAATCCATGAACTAGGTGAAGGTTTAGCTGCATATATACCTGGAGTTTTTACAGCAAATTCATGGTTTACACCAGTAAATGGAGATCCAGATGAGTTTAACTATGTTGATGAAGGTAACAATACCATATCGTTTAATGCATATAAAACTGATCCTGAAATAGCTAATCGCTTTGAAAACCCTCAGCAAGCAGATATACCTGAACCGACAATTTCTGGTGTATTTACTGCAGGTTTAAGAGGAGAGTTTGGTACGGTAAGAAGATTTATTTCTAGACAAAATGGGGGATGGTCATCTGCAGGAACTTGGGATATTGACATAAATGGAGATGACAATGGAGATGAAATAAATTTAGAAGGTGAAGTTCCTACTAATGGAGATGTAGTTAGAATAGAACTTCATGAAGTAACTGCTACATCAAATGATTTGAGATCCTATTCTTTACAGGTTGAGGGTTCTCTTATATTGGGTGCTGATGAAGGAGCAGACGACGGTGATGAAGATACTGGATTAGGACTCACTGGAAGCAGGTTTAACAATATTACAGGTTTTGGTACAATCATAACATACCCAGCAGATGATAATGGCACTTTTAAGTACGATTTTAACTTGGACTTTAATGATATTGACCTGTATTTTGGTACAGTAAAGTTTGCTGGTATTCAAAATGCAGAACTCCCAAATAACTTAACCAAAATAAATAGTTTGGAAGTTTCAGGAGGAGGGGCTAAAACATTAACTACAAACCTAGAAGTAGTAGAGTCTTTAAGTTTAACTGATGGTAATTTAATTAGCGCTCAAGGAGCAAAGCTTACCATATCTGATGCTACTAACATAGATGAAGACATTAGTTTAGCTGACCTCGCTAATATGATTCCTGGTGAACCAATAGTTTCCGATAGCTATGTAGTAGGTCCAATGATTATTAAAGGGATCAGCCCTGCAGCAACTATTCAATTTCCAATTGGTTCATCTCAAGGAAATTACAGACCTCTAGGGTTAGATTTTGCCGTAAACGGTGGTGGAGAATACATATTACAAGCAGAATTAATAGAGGGGGATGCAAATTATGAAGGTATTGTATACCCAGGCAATCTTGAAGCAGTAAGTAGCTTACGGTATTGGAAAGTAACAGCTATATCTCCTCAAAGCCTAGACTTTCAAAACATTATAGCATTCATGAGTTATGATGCAGCAGCAGATGGCATTAGAAATATTGCACAAATTACCAATGAAGTAAAATTAACTAAAGCACCACAGCTTGGTCAGCCCTACATTAATCCTTTGGATTTAAATTTAAGTGGAAACATCCTAGCTAATGTAAATAATACTTTTAATGGTTTTAGTATCCTGGTATTTGGCACTACTGATTTTGAAAGTAACCCTTTACCTGTTACACTAGTATCTTTTGAGGGCAAAGTGCAAGGTGATGGAGTAGCACTTAACTGGGTAACTGCAAGTGAGGTAAACAACAGCCACTTTGAAGTAGAACGTTCGGTAGATGGTGAAAACTTCGATCAAATTGGTACTGTAAAAGGTTTTGGTACTACTACAGTTACTCAAAACTATAGCTTTATAGATGCAAAACCTGCATCTGGAGTAGTATACTATAGACTAAGACAAGTAGACTTTGATGGTGCATTTGAATACAGTAAAATAATAACAGTACTAGTTAATAAAAGAAAAGGTAGTCTGGCAGATAAATTTATAGTATATCCTAACCCAATGCAGTCTTACACATTCAACATAGCAGAAGTAGGATCTAGCAATGCTTACGCCACCTATAATGTAACATTGCAGGACGTTTCTGGAAAAGTATATTACAGTAAAGAAAATACATTAAATAGCGCAGGTAGTGAACTTGCATCTATGGTGAACAAACTTGGTTCTGGTGTTTATTTGTTGCGCATCTCTAGTGGAGATAACCAACAGGTTCTGAGATTATTAAAGTAAGCTAATCTCAAACACTAAGTATGTTTAAAAAGGGCTGCTATGCAGCTCTTTTTTTGTTACGTTATTAGCTTTTATTTGATTGCGATGATCTAATACCTGATGTAAATAATTCCTATTTCTACAGATGTTATCTCATGAATCTCATAATACTCTCCTGCCGCTTTCTCTCTAACATAAGTAATACAAAAGAAGAAACCGAAATTCAAAAATCACCTCTTACAAGAAATGGATAGAATACCAACATAGTAAGTTTCTACTTAGTTATTTAATTAAAATAAACAAAAACTTAGGTTTAATTTTAAACTTAACTCTCTTATTATTTAATGATCAGTTAAAAACCCAGTTATCTAAAAGAATTCCACATAAATTAAGTTGCTGATTTTCAATAACTTAACCCTCTTATTTTCTCTCCATTATTGCTTTTAAAAATAAATCTTAAAAAAACTTAACAAAGTAACTTTTCGTAAAACGAAATTTTCCTTTTTGCGTTAAAATATACAGTTACACATGTAATTTTTATATTATATGAAGAATTTTTTACACAAAAACACAAGAACCATGAAAAATATAACTACCCTACTAAACAAGCTGAAAAGCACCTCAGCAGGTTTATTTTTATTACTTTTTTTAGGACTAATTAGCTCAGTAAATGCACAAATACTAAGTAACCAGTCTGGTGATTGGGAAGATCCAGAAACTTGGGTAGGAGGAGTAGTTCCTGTAGCAAATGATCAAGTAATAATAAATGATACCCATATAGTTACATTAACACAGGATTTTAATGAGAGCTTAGTTTCATTAGAAATAGAAAGTGGTGGTATACTTGATTTGCAAGAGTTTAATATGGCGAATATAGTGTCCTTCGTTGGTGAGGGCATATTAAAAACTAGACGTAGTGTTCCTACAGCAACATTTGTTGACTTTTACCAAAGCAATTTAGCTACAGTAGAGTTATATAATATTCTAGATGTAGATCTTGAATTCCCTGGAGTTGTACCACAACTTCCTAATTTAGTAGTTTCCAAAACCACTAATGATAACAATCCGCTTTCTGTAATATTAAAATCTTCTAATGAAAATGTCATTGAAAATACTCTAACTATAAATGGTAATTTGATAGTTTCTGAGCCAGTAAATGGAGGGGCAATTGTTGCATACATAGGAAATCCCTTAGATAATAAAAACTATAAAATAAATGTTAAAGGCGCTGTAGCAGTAGAAAACAGCAATACTATTTCTATTGAGGATTCAAACCAACAAAACAATCATGTATTGACAGTTAATGGTAATCTTAGTAATGATGGTACTATGCTTTTGACAAGAGAGCCTGCAGCTCATTATACACAAAACCCGACTCGAAGTATCGCTAACTTACGTTTAGAAGGTTCAGAAGATGTAAATTTTTCAATCAATGGAAATACTACATTAAATAGATTAATAATAAATAAAAGTGTAAGCACTAAAGCTACTTTAAGTGCTGACAATACGAATAGATTTAAACTTTTTGGAAGAAACGACCAAGCTAACACTTCTAACAAAGCTTTGTATATACAACAAGGTATCTTAGAATTAGGTAATAATATCCAAATACCCTCGATAAATCAAAGTTTTGCAGGTGAATATGCAATAGGTTCTAACTCTGAGCTCATTATTAATGGGAATAATACTTCATTAACTTATTCTACATTTAATACGGGTGCAACACTAGGTATTTTTGGTGAACTAGATGTAATTAATGGGAGTTTTGCAGCAAATTGTTTTGACCTAGTATTACATGGAGGAGCTTTAAGCATATTGAGTAATGGAACAGTTAATGTTTCAGGAAATAGTGGTGATATCACCTTTCGTGAGGCTAATGGAAACTTCCCAAGCCTTGAAGCAAATGGAGGAGTACTGACTGTAAAAGGACAGGTTCGAAGAAGAGATCCTAATTTGGTTAATGCACCACTAAATTTAACAGTTAGTAATGGTGGAATATTTACTATTAATGGTGAAACTGCTGAAGATAATGCTGGTTTGCTCGAAGTTTTTGGAGAAGGAAGTTCATTGGTACTTGGAGAAACAGGTACTATAAATATTTATGGTGCAGTAAATGGAGCAGTTACAGATTTACACCTAGCACCTGAGTTTTACAATGCTCCTGAGTCTAGTAACTTAGGAATACTTTTAGCTGCAATTCAGCCAGGTGTCGCAAATAATTTTTCAATTAACTCTACAGTTTCGTTACCAATTCTTTCAGTACTCGCTATTAATGGAGGAGAGATAAATCTAACTCTTGAGAACGACTTGAACATAAAAAAAGCACTGGAAATAATAAATAATAACAGTAATGGAGCAACTCTTCACGAAAACAATCATAATATTGAGATAGAAGGAAACTTGTCAATCGTAGGAGGAACGTTTGAACCTTTAACAAATACGGTAACTTTTTCTGGATTTAATACTTCCATCATTAGAAACACGAATGGAGGTACATTAATTTTCAATGACCTTGTAATAAATAGAGACTTAGGAGCAGAAGCAATTAATGTACAAGATGATTTTACCGTCAATGGTGAAATGACCTTTAGCAAAGGAAACGTAGAAATAGATGAAAACAAGAGTATTGATCTCAAAAATCATTTGAATGGCGAAGCTTCCTTTACTTATACAGGAGTTAACCCTTTAGGAACAGTAATTTTTTCAGGAGATAATCAGCAAATAATAAGTGGCGGAGTATTACCCAATGTAGAAATTGATAATAATAACAATGTAGTTACTGAAGGTAATATAACAATTAATGGAGAGCTAGCTTTTACGGATGGAATCTTAGATATAGGTAGCTATTTATTAACTCTAGGTAAAGAATCAAGCATTGTAGATGGAGGTACCCCTAAAATAAACACCTCTGGGTTAGAAGGAATGAGGGGCGTACGAAAGCTTTTCTACTCTGATTTTTTTACTGGCGTTGTTCGATTCCCGATTTTAGCTGATGGAAATGAAGCCTCTGTTACCATAGATATTGAAAATGCTGAGTTAGCATTAGGAACTCATATTACTGTAAAGCCTATAGCAATGGTTACTCCATTGACTACAGATGATGCTAGTGATACAGAACTTGCTATTTATTGGGATATAAAGCAAAATGGGTTTGACCTTAGCGATCCTACAGCTTCTGTAAGTCATGAATTTCAATACGCAGCAGCACACGAGCAAGATGGAGACTTAGCAGAGTATATCCCAAGTATCTTTACAGAAGATGCTTGGTTTACCCCTATAAATGGAGATCCTAATGAGTTTGCTTATGTTGATGAAGTTTCAAGAACAATTACTTTTAATGCCTTTGAAGATGATTTTGAAAATCCTCAAGGAGCTTTAATGCCTGAGCCAAAAATAGCAGGAGTTTTTACAGCTGGTTTAAGAGGAGAGTTTGGTACAGTAAGAAGGTTTATTTCAAAAGCCAATGGTGGATGGGCAGATGCTGGAATATGGGAAATAGACTTAGATGGAGATGACATTGGAGATATTGAAAATGCTGAAAATGAAGTTCCTACAGATGGAGATGTAGTAAGAATTGAATTTAATGATATAACCTCTACATCCAATAACTTAAGAGCATATTCTTTACAAGTAGAAGGTACTTTAGAGCTTGGAATTGCAACAGGAGCAACTAGTGGTCATAGATTCAATAATATTACTAGTTTGGGAGATCTAGGGGTTATTCGGTTGTACCCAATAGATGATAATGGAACTTTTAAGTATGACTTTGACCAAGATTTTAATAATATAGATCAGTATATTGGGAAAATAGAGTTTGCAGGGATAGAAAATGCGGAACTACCTAATAACTTAACCAAAGTAAACAGCTTAGAAGTAACTGGTGGTGGAGATAAAATACTTACTACTAATCTGGAAGTGGTAGAGTCTTTAAACTTAACAAATGGAAATTTAATAAGCTCAGAGGGAGCAAAACTTACTATCTCTGAAACTACTGCTTTAGAATCAGGTCTTGATTTAGATGATTTGCGTGGATTAAACCCTGGAGATCCTATTATTTCTAATAGCTATGTGGTAGGTCAAGTAGTTATGAAAGGTTTTGCAGATGCATTAAGGGTAGAAAATGAAACGCTTGAATTCCCTATTGGTTCATTAGAAGGAAACTATAGACCTTTAGGTTTAGACTTTCAAATGAATGGCGGTGGAGAATATATGCTGCAAGTAGAGTTAATAGAAGGAGATGCAAATTATGAAGGTATTGTTTATCCAGGTAACCTCGAAGCAGTTAGTAGCTTGAGATACTGGAAGGTTACAGCCCTTAATACTTTAAGCTCAAACTTTGAGAACGTAACTGCGAGTATGAGTTTTGATGCTGCAGTGGATGGTATAAACGACTTGAATAATCTTGATCAAATAAAACTAACAGCCTCACCGCAGCTAGGTCAGCCATATACTGAACCTATGAACTTAAGTGCTACTGGTAATGTCTTACAAAATGATGGTCTAAATCAGCAGTTTGATGGTTTCGGCATCTTAGTTTTTGGTACTACTAATTTTGAAAGTAATCCCTTACCAGTTACGCTAGTATCTTTTGAAGGTAAAGCTCAAAATGATGGAGTAACACTTAACTGGGTAACAGCAAGTGAGGTAAATAACAGCCACTTTGAAGTAGAGCGTTCGCTGGATGGCGAAAACTTTGAGCAAATAGGAACTGTAGAAGGTTTTGGAACAACAACTGTTACTCAAAACTATAGCTTCGTAGATACAAACTCTGCATCTGGAGTTGTATACTATAGGCTAAAACAAGTAGACTTCGATAGAGCATTTGAATACAGTAAAATAATAACAGTACTAGTTAATCAGGCAACGGATAGTCCTATAGAAGAATTTGTGGTATACCCTAACCCAATCCAGTCTGGTACTTTCAGCATAGCAAAAGTAGGATCAAATGATGCTTATGCTAGCTATCAGGTAACATTACAAGACGTTTCTGGAAAAGTATACTACAGTAAAGAAAATACATTAGATAGTGCAAGCAGTGAACTTGCTACTATGGTGAACAAACTTGGTTCTGGTGTTTATTTGTTGCGCATCTCCAATGGAGGTGAACAACAGGTAGTGAGACTTTTAAAATAGTCTCAAACACTAAGTATGTTAAAGAGGGCTGCAATGCAGCCCTTTTTTTATTACCAGAATATAAATTAACACCCTTCTTTTTTTAAGATTTTCATTAAATAAGCAGATAATTAAAAACTAAAATATAATCACGAGTAATAATTTTACTCTATTAGAATGTTTTTCGTTTAAAAAGAAGAGAAATTCAAATTTATTTTTTTTACTAAAACTCTATATCTAGCTATAAAAAACACTTAAATTAGCAAAAAATTTTAATTATACAAATAATTGATTTATAGTAAATTATATGTAAAAATTAAATTAAATCTTAAAAAAACTTAATAACCTAGCATATTTAAAAACGAAAACACCAGCTTTGCGTTATTACAAATAAATACGCGTGTAAGTTTTAACCACTAAAGCGTTTATTAAAAACTAAAACACAAGAACCATGAAAAATATAACTAATCTAAAAAACCAGTTGAGGTTTCTATCAACAGGTTTACTCGTACTAAATTTTTTAATACTAGTCAGTTCAGCAGATGCTCAAATAAGAAGTGCTGGATCTGGAGAGTGGTATGTTGCTGCAACATGGGAAGGAGGAGTAATTCCAGGAGATAACGATGAAGTAGTAATTGTTTCAACCCATACAGTTGACTTAACAGGTGATGTTGCTGAAAACTTACTTTCAATTACTATTCAGGCAAATGCTATACTTGACTTAAATGAGTTTCAAATAGCAAATGTTCAAAGCTTTTTGAATGATGGTGCTTCAGCTACCTTAAGAACTCGCCAGCATTTTATTGAAGCAACAAATGATAATTCATTTTATGCAAATGATCTATCCATAGTAGAAATTGATGGGTCTGTAGCAGGTGATTTTATTGTTGATAGTAGAACAGAATTTCCTAACCTAACTATAACAAAAAGAGAAGCCGTAGCATTAAATGTATTTTTAGACAATTTAGATGAAATTACTATTAATGGCGATTTGAATATTTCTTTAGCACAAAGCGTAATTGATAATAATGATTTTCAACCAGTAACACTACATATAGGAAACCCAGTTAACGATCACGATTGTACGGTTAGAGTAGCTGGAGATATTAATGTTTCAAATGCTTTTTTAATGGTAGAAGATGATGATACCAACTTAGACCAACACTTATTAGATGTAGCTGGCAATATATCCTTAACAAGCACTACTGACACAGAGTTAGTATTCGATAGAGCAAACGCAGCACACTATACATCTGACCCAAACAACAGTATCGTAAATCTTCAAATATCGGGAGCAGAAAACGCCACTTTCTCAATGGATGGAGCAAGTGCTACTTTAAACAGACTGATAGTTAACAAAGAAATAGATGCTAAAGTTACTCTAAGTGCAGACGATGAGACTAGATTTAGTCTTTTTGGGAAAAATAATCAGGGAGATTATATAGATAGAGCCTTATATATACAGCAGGGCATATTAGAGCTTGGAGATAATATGCAAATACCTTCTTTAATAGAGTCAAATATTATAGGTGCAAGCTTTACCGTAAGAGAGGATGCAGGCTTAATATTAAATGGAAACAATTCATCTATTAGATTTTCTACAGAAGGAGGAGCATCTGATTATTTAATAGTTATAGGAACTCTAAAAGTCATAAAAGGTACTTTCGATGTAAATGCTAATTCTTTAATTTTATTTGGAAAGTTAGAAGTTTCTCACGATGCAGACAATATTGGAACCGTTGATATTGAAACTTCCCTAGAGTATACTACTGATTTAATTGATGTTGTAGCAGATCCAAGTATAGTGGTAGATGGAGGTATATTAAATGTTGGTTATCAAATGAGACGAGAGAGAATAACAGCTCCTGAAAATGCGGAATTAGATTTAACAGTTATAAATAATGGCGTAATTAACATATATGGAAACTTTCGACACCCATGGTATGGTATGTTTGAAGTTTATGGAGCAGGAAGTTCTTTAACTTTAGGAGAAGAAGGTGCAATAAATATTTATCGTTCTGTAAATAGAGCTAACATCACAGATGTGTACATAGATCCTGAAGTATTCGTAGCTCCAGAAGCAAGCAATTTCGAAATACTTTTAACTGCAGAGGAGCCAGGTATCACAGATAACTTTACAATTAACTCTACTGTTGCTTTATCAAACCTTACACTATCCGCAAGTAACGGAGCAGAAGCAAGCTTGACTCTAGAGAATGATCTACACGTAAAAAAGTCATTGAATATCATAAATGATAATAGCAATGGAGCAACTCTTCATGAAAACAATCATAATATTGAGATAGAAGGAAACTTGTCAATCGTAGGAGGAACGTTTGAACCTTTAACAAATACGGTAACTTTTTCAGGTAACTATACTTCTAGTATCACCAATAATGGAGGGACATTAAGTTTTCATAACTTAACTATTAATAGAAATTTAGGAGCAGGAGTAGTTAGCTTAGAGACGGACATTACAGTAAATGGCGATATGAGCTTTAGTGCAGGGAGTGTTGCTATTGATGAGGGTTTAAGTATTGAGCTAAAAAATAATTTGAACGGAGAAGCATCATTTACACCTACAGGAACATTACTTTTTTCAAATGAAGAAGGCGAGCAACAGTTTATTGGAAGTGGGATACTACCCAGTGTAGAAGTTGAAAGCGCAGGTGGAGTAGCAGCAAGTGGCAATGTAATAATTAATGGAGACCTATCATTTTTGTTTTTTAATGGAGGATTAGATATTCAAAGTAACTTATTAACACTTGGTGAAAACTCAACAATAAATGACGAACCTGGAGATTCTAGAATTAATACTTCAGGGCTTGTAGGAATGGGAGGAATGAGAAAATTATTTCCCGCTGGTCCTTATACAGATACCTATACTTTTCCTCTTTTATCAAATGATAATGAAGCATCCGTTACCATACATATAGCAGGCGCAGAACTAGAAGAAGGTGCTTATATAACAGTGAAACCAATAGATGGAGTAACTCCTCTTACAACAAATGATGTAGAATCAACTGAATTAGCAATTTACTGGGATATCAAACAAAATGGATTTGACCTAGGAGCTGCTTCTGTTAGTCATGAGCTTCAATACGCAGCTGCTCATGAGCAAGAAGCGGACTTAGGAGAATATATTCCTGCACTATTTACAGAAGAAGCTTGGTTTACGCCTGCAGAAGATGATCTAAATGAATTTGTATATGTTGATGAAGTTTCAAGAGTAATTACTTTTGATGCCCTTGGAGACGGCTTTGAAAATCATGTGGGCTTTCAAATGTCTGACCCAAAAATAGCTGGGGTATTTACTGCCGGCAAAAGAGAAGAGTTTGGCCCTGTAAGAAAGTTTATTTCAAAGAAAAATGGTGGTTGGAATGAGGCTGGTGTATGGTCAATAGATACAGACGGAGATGGTTTTGAAAATAGAGAAAATAATGAAAATGAAGTACCTGAAGCAGGAGATATAGTCATTATAACAGGGGAAGATGCAGATAATTTGCATGATATCACATCTACGTCTGATGACTTGAGAGCTTACTCTTTACAAGTAGAGGGCACACTAAAATTGGGAGCTGAAACAGGAGGAACTAAAGGGCATAGATTTACCAATATAACTGGTTTAGGAACAATTACAACATACCCATTCGATGACAATGGAATGAGATATTATTTTGATCAGAATTTCAATAATATAGATCAATTCTTTGGGAAGCTAGGTTTTGCAGGATTGGATGATGCAGAACTGCCTAATAATTTGACAAAAGTAAATAGCTTAGAAATAACAGGTGGTGGAAATAAGATATTAACTACCAACCTGGAAGTAGTTGAGTCTTTAATTTTAACAGATGGTAATGTAGTAAGCTCTGAGGGATCAAAACTTACCATATCTGATATTACTAACCTAGAAACAGATATTAATTTAGATAATCTGGAAGGAATGGCTTCTGGTGCAAGAATAGAATCTCAAAGTTATGTAGTAGGCCCAATGATCATTAAAGGAGATTTTAGCCCAGCTGGGCGTATTGAATTTCCTATTGGATCAGAGGAAGGAAACTATAGACCGATAGGTTTAGATTTTCAAGTAGCCGATGGTGGAGAGTATATGTTAGAGGCTGAGTTAATAGAGGGAGATGCTAATTTTGAAGGTGTTGTTTACCCAGGTGACCTTGAAGCAGTAAGTAGCTTAAGATATTGGAAAGTAACTGCAGTAGGACCAGTAAGTGAAAGTGATGATTTTCAAAATATTACAGCTAGCCTAAGTTATGATGCTGCAGTAGATGGCATTAATAGTGTAGCAGCTATTGCTAACGAAGTAAAGTTGACTAAAGCACCACAGCTTGGTCAACCATATACAGATGTATGGGACTTAGAGGTACAAGGAAATGTTCTTAGTAATTCTGGTGTCGACAATCAGTTTGATGGTTTTAGCATCTTAGTTTTTGGTACTACTAATTTTGAAAGTAATCCCTTACCAGTTACGCTAGTATCTTTTGAAGGTAAAGCTCAAAATGATGGAGTAACACTTAACTGGGTAACAGCAAGTGAGGTAAATAACAGCCACTTTGAAGTAGAACGTTCTTTAGATGGAGAAAGCTTTGATCAAATAGGTATAGTAGATGGTTTTGGTACTACTACAGTTACGCAAAACTATAGTTTTATAGATTCAAACTCTGCATCTGGAGTAGTATACTACAGACTAAGACAGGTTGACTTCGATGGAGCATTTGAATACAGTAAAATAATAACAGTAATAGTTAATCAGGCAACGGATAGTCCTATAGAAGAATTTGTAGTGTACCCTAACCCTATCCAGTCTGGTACTTTCAGTATAGCAAAAGTAGGATCAAATGATGCTTATGCTAGCTATAATGTGACATTGCAAGACGTTTCTGGAAAAGTATACTACAGTAAAGAAAATACATTAGATAGTGCAAGTAATGAACTTGCTACTATGGTGAACAAACTTGGTTCTGGTGTTTATTTGTTGCGCATCTCTAGTGGAGATGACCAACAGGTGGTGAGACTTTTAAAATAGTCTCAAACACTAAGTATGTTAAAGAGGGCTGCAATGCAGCCCTCTTTTTTGGTTTTCGACTTGTTGTAGCTATATAGTATTGTATTGATCAGTTTAAATTACATGAAAAACTCTAATAATTTTTTCTGCAACAAAAGATCAAAATATGAAAAACATACCCCTTTTAATCTCAGTTTGATTAATAGCTTTCACTCAACTCATTTAAACATGTTAATAATAGATATCATTTTGGGCTCAGTTCAAAGTTCTAATAGACAGCAATAATACTTCTTAAGATAATTTACCATAAAAGACAACCTTATAAGCACATTTTCTATACTTTTTTTTAATCAAACTCGGCTTTTTAACACTCAGTTTTTACCCTAATAACCATCAAATTATAAGCTCTCCTATGAAGGTTTTTTATTTCTTATTAGTAATTAATTACTAGCCAAGATAATTATAATCAGAATTAAATTTTTTGCAGAAAAAAAACTTAAAAAGTGTTAATGAAAATTTTTGGAATAGTAATTGTCTCACCTTTATTGTTTAAATTTATATTAGTTTATTACTCAAGTAATATAAAACTATAACCAAAGCACAGAACCATGAAAAGATCATTTACGAAAATAGGCTTACTTTTTTCTCAGCTCAGCTTTATACTATTTTTATTTATCGGTTATTCTAACTTAACACATGCACAACAAACCTGGTACAGCTTTGATGGTGGTGGAAACTGGTCAAATCCGTCAAGTTGGACATTAGATCCATTAGGAGGGCCCCTTAATCCAGCTACTGAATATCCAGTAGGGATCACAGATCAAGTGATTATACAAGCTGGAGACATAGTAAGCTTAGATAATGTTATCAACAATCAACAAACTTCCAGTGTAACTATAGAACCAGGAGCGGTACTAGATTGTAAAACATTCAGGCTACGACCTAATAAAATCTTAGGTAGTGGCATAATAAAGACTAATTCTACCTTTCCAACTGGAGTCAATGGTGTTGTTGATGCAAATGCATTTTATGAAAACTTAAATTCACAAGCAATACTATATAGAAGTTCATCTGTTTTACTTCTTTCATCTAACCTTGGAAGGTCTAATTTTCCTAATCTTACTATTTTGAAAACAGGAAACTCTAATGATAATTTTTTATTAAGGCTTAACAGTAATCTAACTGTTCTAGGAAATTTAGATCTTGAAGTAGAACAAAATGGAACTGCTTCATTTGAAATAGGTTATTTTTTAAACGAATTAGCTTATTCTATTGAGGTTGAAGGTGATCTTAATATCAATCAAAATGCAAGAATGTTTGTAGAAAATGATTTTAACCAACCTAATCATACAATTGCTGTCAATGGAAGCTTAAATAATAATGGAGAACTTAAGCTAACCAATAGAGATGCTCCGTATTATACAGAAGCTATTAATAACACCGTAGTAAAACTTGAGTTTGGAGGTGACCAAGATGCAGAGTTTCATGTCAATGGAAATACTCAGTTAGACCAAATCATAGTCAACAAACAAAATGGATCAAAACTGACAATTAACTCCCTAGACAATAATAGCTTCAAGCTTTTTGGTACTAATAATCAGGCTAATGCAAATGAAAAAGCTCTTTATTTACAAAGCGGTTTTTTGGAACTTAGCGGAAGCCTAACAATTCCTTCTTTAAATGAGGGTAATGTAGGATTTACTATCCCTGTAAATTCTGGCTTAATACTTAATGGAGATAACATTTCTGTGACACACAAAATCGCGAATGGTAATGTCGCTTCACCTTTAAACCTCAGAGGCTCACTGGAAGTAATTGCTGGGAGCTATAATGGTGGTAATTCCCAAGGTATCTTATATGGGAATAACGGATCCTTAACTATTCATTCGGGAGAGGTTAATATTTCTCAGTTTCTGCCAGAAGTTTTGGGTGGAAGCAGAATTAATTATACTCAGACTGGAGGAAACTTTGTAATAAGAGGAAAAGAAGGTTACCCAAATGCTTTTATTGAAAATAATGATGTGTTACTTCCTTTGGTTAAATTTGGAGACTTCTCACAAATTTCTATTACTGGTGGTACGATCGAAATAAAAGATAGAGCGCATCATAATGGGATTAATACTTTATATGTTGGTTTCACTAATGATTTGAATGTTAGTGGAGGGCTATTAAAGCTATCAGCTTCTACAGCACTTTTTGAGGAATATAAAATTAATGTTAATCCTGCTTTTGAGTTTAATGATTTTGAAATAGAAAACTTACCTTCAAGTTTTTCTGCACTAACATGTAACGGAATCTTTCCCAAGTTTAAAGGAAATGTAACTGTAAAAGAAAGAGTTACATTAAATATCTCAGATAGTGATGTGTATATTGGAGGTAATTTCACAGTTGAAGATGGAGCAACAGTAGATATTACAAGAGGCTTAACATTTTATGGTGAAGACCGACAAGATGTAGTTAAAAATGGAACCTTAAGATTAAGAAATACTTCTGATTTAGAGATAACTGACAATACTCAGGTGTATATATCTAGCAATGATGGAGATGTTAACTTTGGGAGAATTAAAAACCTAATAGTTGGCAGTAACTCTCTTCTAGATTACTCAGGAAATATAGGAATTGATAAAGATATTATTAATAATGGTGAAATTACTGGAAATATACGACTAATTGGGAATATTCATCAAACACTATCTGGGGAAGGTGAGTATGGGGCAATTACATTAGCTAATACTTCGCTTGGAGAAGGCAATGGAGCCGTACTGAGCATAACAGACAATATTGAACTTAATGGTAACTTCACCTTTGAGCAAGACGGAAGAGTTGCATTAGATCCTAATGTTGGTATTAAACTAGGTTTTAATAGCAATGTAGCTGGATATAATGGCATTAGGTATTTTATAACTGACGGAGCAACAAACACTATAAATAATTTTATACCAGTAGGTAATAATCAAACAGTAACCTATCCAATAGGAACCAACAATTACTATCTTCCGGTAACATATTCAAATCTAAATGTAGCAAGAGGAGGAAGTGCAAGAGTAACTTTAGTCACCAGCCCGCATCCCAATACAAGAGATGCTGCTAATAATGATGAAATTCAAGTTTATTGGAAAGTTAGAAGCTCAGGCTTACAAGTAAACCAAGCTACTCATAATTATACCTTTGCAAAAGGATTAAGCGATTGGGATGAAATTGGCCAATATGTAGCTGGTAGGTTTGATATTAATAGTTTTACATGGGTAACCAATAATGATGTTAATGAAGTTATTGAAGATGATGAAGCAGCAACTATTCGCTTAAACTCAACAAACTTTAACTCAGACTACACAGCAGCAAAACCTAATGAATTCATAGGTCTTCCTCCAACTACTTTTTACTCAAGAGGTAATGGCAATTGGGAAGAATTGGTAACCTGGTCTACAGTAGGGCATGGTGGAGCTGCTGCAGCTAGCTTACCTGGAGCAAATGATATTGTAATTATCAGCCCAGACCATATAGTTACAATTCCTGACCCTGATGGAAACCCTGACTTAAACTCAGGAATAGACGTTTTAGCTTTAGAGCTTGGAGGGGGATTAGTTCTACAAGATAAAGTTACTTCTTTTGGCTTTGTAAGTGGTCTAGGAAATAGAAGTAGATTAACGATAGAAAATATTCATGAATATTTTCCTGAAGGAGATTTTGAGAATTTTATGTCTATTGAACTTGCCACAGTAGAGTATAAAGCCACAAGTATAGGAATAACAATGCCGTCTTCTCCTACGGTATATCCAAACCTAGTACTTTCTGGAAACGAGAGCAAAGCATTCCCCACAGATGTTGAAATAACAGTTAATAGAAATTTGACTACAGAATCTGAAGTTGGGAATTCAGATAAATCTGTTGTGGTAAGAGGTAATCTATATGTTGGAGGCACTTTAAAAGTAGATGCAGGATATTTAAAAATATTTCAATTTAGTGCAAATGGCAATGATGTTAATATAACGGCTAACAATTTAATAGTTGACAATAATGCTGTACTTAAAATACTCGAAACTAATGGAGGAACTATTAATGGTCTAGATGTCGATGATAATAGCTATAGAAGTAATATTTATGTATCAGGATCTATTTTTAATGAAGGAACAATAGACCTAACACAAGAGAAGGGTACAGATCTTTATTTTGTTGGAGAAAACAATTCATCTACCATTTTTTCAGGTATTTATCATTTTGATAAAATAATTGTCAATAAAAGTGATGGATCGAATATTGTTACACTAAGAGATGCTGCTGACATTGATGGTTTTTCATTAGCCAGAGGGTTAGAAGTACAAAACGGAACTTTAAATTACCAGCTACCTTATGATGTAACTTTTTCAGAAAGTAGCTTTACTATTCCTGAAGGAAGTAAGGTTATTATTAATAATAATGATGCAGACATTCAGATTTGTGCTGATTCTAATCCAATAACTGCAAATAGCAGTGACCTTTACTTAAGTGGAACTCTTGAAATAAGGGATGGAAATGTAATTATCGGTGATCAAGCAAACGATTTTGGCAGTGATATTATATATAATTCTTTATCAAATCCTCAAATCAATATTTATGGAGACAATTATTTAATCGTACAAGGTCAGGTAAGAAGATCCAATGTTGAATTGAATGGAAAGCTATCATTGAGTATGGAAAATAATACAGGAATAGGCTTTGCTGAACTAACTATTGAAGGAAACTTTGCAAGTAGAAGCTTTGGTATACTCGAAGTTTTTGGTGAAGGGAGCAAGCTTAATTGTGCTGGAGAAGTATTTGTAGAAATTAAAAAAAGTAATAACAATCAAAATGTTGCAGATATCCGCATTGATGTAGACCCCGATTTAGACTCTGACTTGAGTAACTTAGTATTGAGTTTTTGGGCGCAAAATTCATCTGAAAACTTTTCATTATCATGCAATGATGAATTTGAATCATTAGTGGTTATATCTGGAGGAATACGCTTAGCTACTTTAGATTTAAGAAGCGATATTGCTCTAACAAATAATTTTAGCATGATTAATAATTCCACTCTAAATATAGATGGAGATTATACACTGAATATAGGCGGAAATTTTTCTAATACTAATAGTACATTTAGTCCGAATACGGGTAAAGTAGTTTTTACTGGACCTAACCCTTCTTCGATTAATTCTAGTCACGAAAATGCTACTACTGAATTTTATAATTTGGAAATAGCTAAAGAAGAAAATGCTGTAGTTACAGTTAGTGATAACGTCCATAGCAATAAGGTTACAGTAAAAAACAATTTAAATTTTGTCAGTGGAAGCTTAAATATAAGCGATGCCAAAACACTCCATATTGAAGGTAATGTAACTGGAATTGCCAATGTAGTTAGCAATGGTGTTAATCATAGTGGCTATTTAGAGTTCTCAGGCGAGAATATTCAAGATATTGAGTCTGGCTCTTTTGACAATATAAGATTAAAGCAAACTACTACTACTAGTGGTGATATTACAATTAATAGAAATCTGACATTTAGTGACCCAGTTCAAGCTGGTACTGAAAATTCATTAAACATTGGTAATAATCTACTAACTCTTGGGAACGGCTTTCAATTTAATGGGGTAGATCCTGCTCAGGGTAAGTTTGTTAAAACAAGTGGAGCAGTGCAAATGAAGGGAGTTAGAAAAATGTTTTTTGGTAACGGGAATCCTTTAATTTCTCTAGATAAAAGTTTTATTTGGTCTATTGGAGTTGGGAACAGATACCTTCCAGTGACTATTGAATTAACCAGAACTAATTTTTCACCGAATTCTTATATAAATATAAAACCTATTTTTGAGCCTGCACCATTTACCACTGACTTAGCTAATAGTAATGAGTTGGGAGTTTATTGGGAAATACAAAGTGCTAATTTTGATGGCAATATTAATGTACAACATAGTTTCCAATATCCAGATAATGTTTTGCAAGATGGTTTAGAAGCAAATTATATTCCTGGAGTTTATTTTGAAGACGGCATTGAAAACAACTGGTATAGACCTATAGCAGGAGATTTTATCGTAGATGAAGGTGACCCAAACACAATGACCTTTGACTTAGATGCTAATAATTTTGTGACCCCACAAGGAGTCCCTGTTGGTGATGGTGCAGTTGGAGGAGGAGACGGTAGAATAGACGGAATATTCACAGCAGCTTTAATCACAGAATTTGGAACCCCACTTCGATTTATCTCTAGAGTACCAGGTGGTAATTGGACTGATTTTAATACCTGGGGTATATCTACAGATGGTGATGTACAACCAGATAGAAATGCAAACCCTGGAGAAACTCCTGATGAGAATTATTCTGTTCTAATTGATCTAAATAATCCTGTTATTGCAGATGTTGATATTTTGAGAGCTAAAACGCTACAGGTTGAAAGTGAATTAACTCTAGGAACAACTAAAAATCACCAGTTTAATTGGGTTACTGGTTTTGGATCTATTAGAATGCTTCCAGTAGAGGAAAATGGTATCCATAAGTATAAATTCAATGAAGCAATTAATGATTTAGATAATTTTGAAGGTGAAATAATATTTGATGGCGGAGATGGTTTAGAAGTGGAACTACCTCCCTCTATTACAAAGTATCAAGGCTTGACAATTACAGGAGGTGGCACTAAAGTTTTAACATCTAATATTAGTGTTAGAGGAAGTGTTGGTTTAAGTAATGGAGTGCTTCAAACTTCTGAAGCATCAAAACTAACAGTAGAAGTTGGTGGAAATATTTCTCCACAAAATGGTTTTAGAATTGGGGACTTAGGGCAAGGAGGTAATGCTTCAACTAATGGAGCAACAAGTTATGTCTCAGGGCCACTTCGTATAAAAAAAATGTCTAGTGGTGGTGGTCAAACAAACATAGTTTTTCCTATTGGGAAAGATGAGCTTTATAGACCCGCACGTTTTGACTTTGATATAGACCTAGATGGAGATGGAAATAGAGATATTACCGAAATCACACTTCAAGCCGAGTTGTTTAACGAAGATCCAAATAGACCTGGTATTGATATGCCTGAAGGAGTAAATAATATTTCTGCATTAAGATACTGGAAAATTACAGCAGTAGAACCATCAAGCAATAAGTTTGTCAACATTCGAGCTACTCTAGCGTACAATGCTGAACAAGATGGAGTTGAAGTTCCAGAAGATATTGTATTTGTGAAAGCTTCAGATATTGGACAGCCACTTCAAGGACCTTTTGAGGTAATTAAAGCAAGGAATCTATTTATAAACAGTAACCAACTATTTGATGGTTTTAGCATAATTGTTCTAGGGTCAACTTCAGAAAACAATCCCCTTCCTGTTACATTGGTTTCATTTGATGGTGAAGCTACAGAAGATAATATACTATTAAACTGGGTAACAGCAAGTGAAGTAAATAATAGCCATTTTGAAGTTCAAAGGTCATTGAATGGAGTAGACTTCGAAACAATTGGAAGAGTTGAAGGGAATGGTACAGCCACTATCACTCAGCGATATAGTTTCGAAGATAATTTGGCTCTTAGCGGAATTAACTACTATAGACTGAAGCAAGTAGATTATGATGGTGCATTCGAATATAGTGAGATCATAACTGTACTATTTAATGGGGAAACCAGTAATAGTTTTATAGTTTACCCTAACCCCATTCAATCTAGTCAATTAGAAATAGTATCTCTTGACAGGAATACTATTGATCAACTATATGAAATATCCCTGCATGATGTTTCAGGAAAAATATATTATCAAAATATAGCTTCTCTCAAAGAAGCTAGTAAAGAGATCTCATCTTTAACGGAAAGTCTTGGTTCTGGTGTTTATATGCTGAAAATTTCTAACGAAAAAACTCAGCATGTAGTTCAACTGTTAAAATAAATAGTTGGAGCACCATTTGTGTTGAAAGGCTGCTAAGATGCAGCCTTTTTTTATTCATAATATGCAGGGACATTCTCTCTACACGTCGAATCTTATTCCATGTCTAACTTTTAATATTTATATTTAAAAAGTTAAACTTTAGAGGGTAAACTCCATTTTATTAATAGTGGATTGCATTAAAAAAAATACAACTTATTTTCTTCTCTTGCTCACAGCTCTGGCTTTTTTTGTCTTTTCCCCTCAGTCAGCTAAAGGACAAATTATTGTTATTGAAGAAGGTGCATTTTACACTAACAAAACTACTGTAAAACTATTTATCTCTTGTTTTCATGCCGACTCAGTTAAGATTTGGGAAAATAAAGACTTCGAAAAAGCTAAATGGCAACCTTACAAAAATACTTTTAACTGGCATCTAGCTTATGGTGATGGTGTTCATCACGTTTTTGCTTTATTCAAAAGAAAAGACGGAAGCTTAACTCATGTTGTCAATGATGAGATTTATCTGGATACGGATAAGCCTAAAAACTGCGAAGTAAAGATTACTAATGGAACCTATTCTTCTACTCAAGGCGATATTCTTTTGAAACTAAAAGCTGATGGAGCAGACTTTGTAAGGGTAAGTAACTCTAAAGATTTTACTGGTGCACATTGGCACACAATGAGAGGCATATTGCGATGGACTCTAACTTCTGGTGATGGAAGAAAGGTAGTTTATGCACAGTTTATGGATAAGGCCAATAATTTATCTGAGGTTGTCCATGATAAGGTGATTCTAGATACAGAGCCTCCAAAAAATGGCAGTATAGAAATTGGTTCCATGTTTCTTGTAAAAGGCTTAGTTAGTGAGAAAAAATATATCAATAAAAGAAATGCTATAGCTCAGTTAAAAATTCATGCGGATGGAGCTAAATATATGATGATCAGTAACTCCCCTACTTTTTATAAAGAAAAATGGAGATATTACTTAAAACAGTTCCCTAACTGGTCTTTGAGAGATAAAACAGATGGCGTTTACAAGGTTTATGTTAAGTTTAAAGACAAAGCTCAAAATGAGTCTCCTGTCTATTCAGACGAAGTGATTGTAGATACTGAGTCTCCACTGGGAAGTAAGTTGGCAATTAATAGTGGTTCTCATATTACAAACAACCCGAACGTTATTTTACACCCTTCTTCTAAAGGTGCTGTAGAAATGAGAATTAGTAATTTTTCTGATCTTGAAAATGTAAAGTGGGAAAAGTATGTATTGGAAAAAAAGTGGGAATTAGATAAGAGAGAAGGCTTAAATCACGTGTATATTCAGTTTAGAGATGAAGCTCATAATGCTACAGAAGTGGTTTCTTCCAATATTTACTTTGATCAGACACCTCCATCCAATGGTGCTATCACTATTAATGATGGAAATGAAAATACTTTCAATCCAAAAGTAATGTTTAGAGCTCATGCAGATGGAAAGCCTGAGTTAATGCAGATAAGTGAAGACAGTAGCTTCAGCAATGCTTTTTGGAGGGCTTACATAACTAAGCCCTTAGAGATAAAATTATCTCCTAAAGGAGGCATAAAGCGTCTATATGCCCGGTTTAAAGATGCAGCTGGTAATATATCAAAAACTGTCAGTGATGATATCCTTCTAGAGATTAAACCAAGTGGATTAAAGTTTGAAATTTTAGAAAATGTATTTTGTACTGATCCCGAAGGAAAAGTAAGGTTACATTTGCGTGCTGCGGATGCATCCTCCATGAAAATCAGCAACTCACCTTCCTTTGCTAATGCTAACTGGGAACCTTATAAAAGATATAAGGACTGGAGACTCACCGACAATGACGGTGTACAAAAGGTTTATGCTATTTTCAAAAGTTTTACAGAAACGGAATCAAACGTTGTATCAGATCAAATTATTTTAGATAGGAAACCTCCTTATGATACACAATTACTTTTGAGCAGAGAAGGGCTACAAGATTGGAGAAATGCTTTTGAAATAAAAGTTATTGCTTTGGCTAAAGATGCTGAGTTAGTTCAAATCGATGAAACTCCTAAGTTTTGGCATAAAAGATGGATCCCCTACTCTGATCTGGGTATTATATATAAACTTCATACGGATGGATATGGAGAAAAGACTATTTATGTTAGGTTTAAAGACAAAGCGGGGAATATTTCAAAGCCTATTTCTGAGTCAGTTGTTATTAGTAAGGACATAAAACCTGAAGGCTATGTACTTGTAAATAAAGGAGTTGCAAGCACTTCCAAAAAAAGCATATTACTGCACTTGGAGGATAAAATGTTTAGCCAATTTAGAATAGGAAACTACCCAGATCTTAATAAAGTCTTATGGCAAGAGCTAGATTCTACTTTTTGGTGGAATATCACGGGAGACGATGGAGTTAAGACTTTTTATATTCAGTTTAAGGGTGATAGTAGCAAAACTTCTAAGGTTTTTTCTTATCAGGCTATTTTAGATACCCACCCCCCTGAATTCCCTGACATTTCTTTTAAAGAGGGAAAATATTGTACACGACCTGATGGTTTAGTTAACTTAGAGTTACACGCCATTGGCGCCTCCAAGATGAAAATCAGCAATAAACCTGATTTATCTGATGCAAAATGGGAGCTATACAAGAATTCTAAGAAATGGTACTTGGATAGCCTTGAAGGTCATAAAAAGGTATATGTTGTATTTGGTGATGTTGCAGGAAATGTGACTGAACCGATTTTTGGAAGGGTAAATTTAGATTATACTTCACCTCAAATTGATAGTGTGGCTATTAACAAGAATAGCAACCTTGCTAATTCTAGTAATATTGATGTATCATTATTCGCAGAAGGAGCAGATCAGATGATTGTTAGTAATAATGGCTATTTTGGTCATCCAGCAAAATGGATTCCTTTTGAAGATAACTTTTCATGGAAATATACTGGTTATGATGGTAAGTCATCTGTTTACATAAAGCTTAAAGATAGAGCTGGTAATGAGTCTACTATTTATAAGAAAAACTTTGTACTTGATACTGAGCCTCCTATTGTACATTCTATTATTTTGAACAATGGCAAAACTGCTGTTGATGGAACTTATGTAACTATTTTATCTAAAGTTTCTGGAGCTAGCTTAATGAAGATTGCTAATAATTCCGATTTCTCAAGCACTTCATGGCAACCCTTTGTTGAAAAAACGCCATGGGATATGAGTGAAAAAGGTTTACAGAGAGTTTATTTGAAATTTAGAGATTCAGCTGGAAATGAGTCTAACGTATTCAACGGCGAAATTATGGTGTATTAGATGTCATAAAAATCTAATACAGCTGCTTATATACTAAATTCACATTTAGTATTTGTCTGTTACCTTTTTATTTTTGGCGTTGCTAACTTACAATAATGAATATTTCTGTAGTTGTACCTTGCTTTAACGAAGAAGAGTCCCTAGAAGAGCTTTTTAGCCTTATAGAAGAAGAGTGTTTGAAATCGGATCTTTCTTTTGAGGTCATTTTTGTAAATGATGGTAGCTCAGATAGTTCGTGGGAAGTTGTTAAGGCTTTGAGTAATAAAAGTAGCAAGGTAAAAGGGCTTTCTTTTTCGAGAAATTATGGAAAATCTTCTGCCCTACAAGCTGGGTTTGATACAGCTAATGGAGAAGTAGTCATTACTATGGATGCGGATTTGCAAGATAGACCTGAAGAAATACCAACTCTGTACAACAAGATCATTTCTGAAGATTTAGACCTAGTCTCTGGCTGGAAAAAAAAGCGCCATGATCCATTAAATAAAACTATACCTTCTAAAGTATTTAATAAGGTAACTAGTTTGCTCACTGGCATTAAGCTTCATGACTTTAATTGTGGACTTAAAGCTTATAGAAAAGAAGTAATAAAAAATATTGAGGTGTATGGTGAAATGCATCGTTATATTCCTGTTATAGCTTATTGGAAAGGGTTTAGAAAAATCAAAGAGAAAGAAGTAATTCACCATGCCAGAAAGCATGGAAAAACTAAGTTTGGGTCTAAGAGAATGATTAATGGCTTCTTAGATTTATTATCCATAATTTTTGTCTCAAAGTTCAAAAAAAGCCCTATGCATTTTTTTGGATCATTCGGAGTACTCTCTTTTTTAATTGGATTTATTTTTTCCTCTAAGTTGATTATAGAAAAAGTTTACAAATCGTTTCAAGGCTTTAAAGTAGAAAGAGAAGTTACAGAGCAACCTGTTTTTTTTATTGCATTAACAGCCATTATTATAGGAGTTCAACTTTTCCTTGCTGGTTTTTTAGCTGAAATGATTACCATGAACTCTTCTAGTATTAAGAAAGATTTTGTTGTTAGAGAAAAGGCTGGATATAATAATTAGTTAATGAGTTAATATGCTAATGTGTTAATTTTTGGATATAAAACTTCACTTCAAAAAGACGCATTGATAAAGTTAATATGGCAAAAAATGCTCCTTTTTTTAAAGGTTTTTCAAAAAAGCCTACACCAGGATCTAACGGATTGTAGGCAATTCTTCAATGACGCAGTTTAATATAATTTAAAAGGTATAACAAGTTTTATAGAAGATATGAATAGAAGGCTGCCAGCAGAATGGGAAAGTCAAAGTGGAGTTCAAATTACCTGGCCCAATCCCAATATGGATTGGGGGACTCAATATCAAGCAGTGCTTGAAGCTTATAAAAAGATAGCTTATGAAATAAGTAAAAGGGAAAAGCTTTTAATAATAACAGAAAACCAGGAGTCCACTCTTAAATCTTTATCAAAATGCAACCTAGATAATATTTCTATTGTCCAAATTCCTTCTAACGATGTTTGGACTAGAGATCATGGTGCTATAACAATAGTAGAAGACAATTCACCTATTCTTCTTGATTTTTCTTTCAATGGTTGGGGAGAAAAATACTCTTATGAAAAGGATAATAGGATTACTCAGTCTATCCACAAAGCTGGGATATTTGGCAATACTTCCATTAAAAAAATTGATTTAGTACTAGAAGGTGGCTCTATTGAAAGCAATGGATATGGGGCCATTTTGACGACAAGTAGTTGTTTGCTTAGTCCAAAAAGAAACCCAGGGCTCAAAAAGAAACAGATTGAGCAAAAATTAAAAGATGAGCTGGGTACTAATGAGGTTTTATGGCTTAACTACGGTCAGTTAGAAGGTGATGATACAGATGGGCATATAGATACTTTAGCAAGGTTCGTTAGCTCCAATAGTATCGTTTATTCGAAGTGCTACAATACAAATGACTCACATTATATTGAGCTTAGTAAAATGGAAGAAGAACTTACTAAGTTTAAAGAGTTTAATCTAATTCCCATTCCCCTACCCTCTCCATGCTTTAATGAATTTAAAGAAAGACTTCCTGCTACTTATGCTAATTTTTTAATCTTAAATGAAGCAGTTTTACTACCCGTCTACGGTGTAAAAGAAGACATGGCTGCTGAAGGTATTATAAAGGATATTTTTCCTGAGCGAGAGATAGTGCCTATTAACTGTTTACCTCTAATTCATCAATTTGGATCTCTCCATTGTATAACTATGCAATTTCCTGATGGAGTATTGAGCTTTTAGAATTGTGTGGCTTTAGATTTTAATACCAAAAGACAACTTTTAGTAACGTAATCAGTATCGCTAAAAGGAATATTAATATGGAAATTTTATTAATGCCGTGCATCATTTTAAGGTTGAAGTTAACTTTTTTATTTGGGTCTTTTTTTCTAAAAAAATATCCTAAAACCTCTCCCAAAGCAAAGTAATATTTTAAACCTTTCTGTTTTTTTGACATTGTATAAATTTAAGCATTTACCTGAGTTACTTTTTGATCAAAAAGAAAGTTTTCCCAACATATCAAATAGTTATTCTTTCTTCCTATATCTAGCTTCATCTTTATTATAGAAAAAACTTAAGCCCATATGTTGCTTAATAAAAGAATATAACTCTTCTGAAGTGTTAAATTTTTCATCGATATTATCTGTAACTTCAAATAATATAAACTCTTCATCAGACACTTTTTCTACTTTGTAGAGATAGTAGCTATTTTCTTTTAAGCTTCTCATATTCAAAAAGCTAATGTTATCTATCTCTGTAAAATGAGCCTCAAATTCTGCTTTTGTATATTCTTTTTCTTGAGAATTATAAGTGTAGTGCCCAACTTCATAGATTATATCACTCTTTTTTGAAAACGTAAAATACTCAGGGTTATCTTTCTGATAACCAGATATTTTCTCCCATTTACCTAAATATCTTTTTTCTATTTTTTGCTCAGGCTTAGATATCGGAACTTTTGTTTTGTACGGACATCCTGTTAGAGTTAAAATAATGAGTCCCCCAATCAATAGATTTAATCTTTTGAACATTATTTATTGCTTTAATTTTATCTGTTAATATATCTATAAAAGTTTTTATGCAAAGAGTTTTACTGATTTCAATTCTTCTTCTGTAACCTTATAAAATTCATCGTGAGCGTTAAAAGTAATATCTTTTACCTTTTCTTTTTCATAAGATCCATCTTCTTTCATTATATAACTATTAACATTATCTTGAAGATAATACTTTAAGATATTTATTGTTTCTCGCTTACATTTTTCATCTACAATTTTAAAAAGTGATTCAATTCTTCTATCAAAACTTCTGATCATTGCATCTGCACTACCTCCTAGCACTACAGGTTCATCATTATTATGGAAATAAAATAATCGTGAATGTTCCAAGTAATCTCCTACTATTGATTTAACAGTAATATTTTCACTTATCCCCTTTCTACCAGGTCTTAAGCAACATATTCCTCTTATAATAAGCTTAATGGGCACACCTGAACAAGATGCTTCATATAGAGAGTCAATAAATTTATCATCCTGCAATGAGTTTATTTTAATAACTATACCCGAAGGAATACCCTTTTTAGCATTATCTGACTCTGTTTTAATTAATTCAATTAGTTTATTTCGCATATTATCTGGAGCTGTTAAAAGCACCTGATACTTTTTAGGTTTAGAATGTCCTGTAATAACATTAAAGAAACTAGACACATCATTTGCATACTCATTTCTAGTTGTCATCAAGCTTACATCAGTGTAAAACCTGGCAGTAATCTCATTGTAATTACCACTTGACATATGAACATATCTCTTAACTCTCTGCCCTTCTTTTCGCACAATAAGTAGCATTTTAGTGTGTGTTTTTAATGCACCTATACCATGAATCACAAAACAGCCAGCTTTCTGCAGCTTCTGAGCTTCTTTAATATTATTTTCTTCATCAAAACGCGCCTTTATTTCAAAAAGAGCAGAAACAAGTTTACCATTTTCTGCAGCTTTTAATAGCGCAGAGGTTATTCTGGAGTTCTTTGCAAGCCTATATATTGTTAGTTTTATAGCTAAAACATTTGGATCTTCAGCAGCTTTTTCAATTAGTTCCATTAATGGCTCTGAGCTATTAAATGGATGATGGAGAAGTATATCTTGCTTTTTTAATTTTTCAAAGATACTTTGTTCACTTTCTTTAAGAGAAAGAGGTTTTACATACCTTCTATGTTTTGGAAATGGAGGTTTTAATTCTGGATGACCAATAATTTGATTTAGACTAGATAGGTTTAATATTTGATCTATTTCAAATATATTGTAATCATCCACATCCCACCTTTCCATTAATTGATTTAAAACCCACTTCGATATCCCTTTGGTGACTTCTAGCCGTACAACCCTACCTGTCTTTCTGGTTTTTAAGCCTCTCTTAATCTCATCTATAAAATCATTTTCCAGATCTTCACTTTCTTCTAATGTATAATCTCCATTTCTGGTAATCCTCATAATATCAACAGAAGTTATCTTAACATTTAGAAAAAGTTTGGAAATATGAGCCTTGATAATATTTTCAATAGGAACAAAAATTATTTTGTCTTCCCTTGCTATTTCAAAAAACCTGGGAAGATTTTGAGGTATTTGAACAAATGATAGTTTCTTTTTGTCCTTTACATCTGCATTTTTATCAGAAGTGACTACACAGAATATTAAAAGTAAATTCATTAATAATGGAAACGGTCTATATTGATCATAGACCATTGGAGTCAGCATTGGAAAAACCGTCTTTTCAAAATAATAATCCACTTTTTTCTTTTCTTCAGCTGTCAACTCCCCTATCTCTACAATATCAAACCCATGATTAGAAAACTCCTTTTTCAAATCATTACTATAACTCTTGTATTGGCTTTGAACAAATGTTTGCGTTTCACTCAAGAGCTTTTCTCTGAACATTTCTGCTTTAAGTCCTGAGTAATCTACCCTTGCCTTTCCATAGTCTAAATAGTTATATAAACTTCCTAATCGGATCATAAAGAACTCATCCAGATTAGACGCTGTTATAGCTAGAAATTTTAGCTTGTCTATAATTTTTCTATCCTCCTTTTTTATCTGATCTAAAACTCTGTAATTGAATTTTAACCAGCTCAAATCTCTACTTATATATCTACTCTTAATTATGGAATCTTCTACTTTACTCATACTAATTCTTTTGCACCTTTAACCAAACTATAGCTTATATCTTTTAAAAAAAGAAAACTTTCTTACTTCAAAGATAAATTGCTATTATTAAAAGTTAGTTCAATGCTTTGTAATACTTATTTTTACAATTAAACATTTAAATAAAAAATGAAATCCATTTTCACCGTATTTTTACTATTGTTTGTTTACAGTCTCTCTCATTCTCAAAGTATTCTGACAGTAAGTAGTAACAGCTCAATTCCTGCTCAGTACAATGATCTTCAATCCGCTATTGACAATGCTAGTAATGGAGATATTATTTACCTTCATCCTTCACCTAATGTTTATAATGGAGAATTAAACAAGCAAGTATCTATCATTGGAGGGGGCTTTTTAAATGATTACAGAGGAGACTTTCAAAACCTTGAGACTAGAATCAATAGATTGACAGTCAATGGACAAGCTGACAACTCTAAAATTGCCAATTGCTACATTACAAGGCTTACTTTATCTAATGATGCTTCAAACGATGTTTCATTCCAAAATGTGCTATTTGAATTCAGCTACATAAATAGAATAGATATAAATTCTTCTAACAATAAGTTTATATCTTCTAATTTAAGTTTTAGAAATAATATTATTGGAATAACCAATTTTAATGATTGGGAAGAAATTGATAATCAGGCTGAAATCTTTTTTGACAATAATATAATTGGAATTGTTAGTAATGGTAGTGGTAATAATATAGTTCTTAGAAACAACCTATTTACTCCTGAAGATTTTGGAAGAGCTGCCTTAGTAAATATTGATGGCTTTACTTTGTTTAATAACATTTTCTTTGGAAATAATACAAGAAATAGAATTGGTATAAACAATACTTCAAACTGCATTTTCTCCAATAATCTTGCATATCAAACTAGTGATAGTTTCTCTGGAGGAAGTGGTAATAATTATGACTCTAACATTAATAACGAAGACCCGCAATTTGTAGAAGTTTTTAGTGATTATTCAAGTCTTACAGATATTATGAGAACTGATTTTTCACTTGAAGCAGGATCTCCTGCTATTGGAGCTGGTGTTTCTGGTACAGATATAGGAGTATTAGGGGGGGCTTATCCTTTTTATCATCAAAATAGATATGCATTTCCGTTTATTTCTTCTATCCAAATATCTAACCCAGTAGTTGGAGAAGGAGAACAGTTAAGGTTTACCATTCAGGCTGGTACTAGTGACGAAAATTAATCCTTTTCTCCGTGAAAAAAACTAACCGTTTTATATCGCTTTTTCTTTTTTTATTTCTTCTTGCCTCGCTTGGCTTGGCTCAGCAAATTGTTGAAGGAGAGTATTTTTTCGATAATGACCCAGGAGTAGGCAGAGGAATAAGAATATCACAAAATCAAATTGAAAATGGGCTTGAAATTACCAGAGGCGTTGGTGGTTTAAGGGAAGGGATTCATACGCTTGTGGTAAGAGTGAAAAATGATGCTAATGAATGGAGTCTTTCTCTAATAAAAACATTTTATGTTTCTAAATCTCCCAATGTAGAAAACAGAACTACCAATATAGTAGCTGGAGAATATTTCATTGGAGATGATCCAGGGGTAGGAAATGGCACTCCTATATCCGTGAATTCCCCAGATAATAATATAGCTATTAGAAGTACAGTGAATACTCAAGACCTTGCTCAAAAAAACCAGATTATTGGTCTTAGAGTACGAGATAGCCAAGGTAACTGGAGCATAACCTACACAGATAACTTTTTTCTGCAAGGTAGATATAATAATAATGCAGCTAATACCACTATATCAGCTGTAGAATATTTTATTAATACCCCAGACCCAGGCTTAGGTAGTGCTACTTCTTTAGAGGTAATTAGAGAAAATAACTTTTACACCGCAAATGGAGAAGTAAATTGGCAAGCACTAGGTCTTAATAGAGGTAGACATACCTTAATTGCAAGAGCAAGAGATAACCTTGGAAACTGGAGTCTTAGTACTCCACAAGTATTTGATATATGTGACCCTGCTGGGGTAGAAGCTGGCTTCGATATAGCTATTGATGGAAATCAAATAACAATAAATGACAGAAGCTCCTTTGCAGAAGAATACGAGTACACTCTTGGCAACGGAGGAAGAATACGAGAAGGGTCTTTTGAATACACTTACTCCCTTGGTGGAACATATGAAATTTGTCAGACTGTTTCCAACCTTTGTGCTACAGACCAGTCTTGTCAGGAAATTACTATCCTAGCTCCTACCTTAAGACAAGGGGCTTCTATTCCCATACAGTACTTTGAAGAAGATGAAGAGCCAAGGATTATAGTAGAGAACCTCAATGATATTTTTGACAGCCCTTCAGGAGATCCAATAACTTATTCTTTTGTAGAAAGCAATGTTTTGATTGGTGAGATTATAAATAATAGGCAATTAAGGCTAGGTCCTGCACCAAATATAACAGGAACCAGAAATGCAGATATTGATATAACTGCTGCTGGAGTAACTTCAAGGTATCGCTTTAGAGTAGTTATTACAGGAACTAATGACGCCCCTTATTTACAACGTGAGATTGACAATAAAACGTATGATGAAGATAGTAATCCTGTAACTGCTGTTACTAACCTACCCAATTACTTCAGAGATTATGAAGGCGATGACATCACGTTTTCGAGAGCTATTTCAAGCTCTGCCGGAGTAATGCCTGAAATTATCAATAATAAAGATCTACGGCTTAGCTTTCAAAGAAATTATCATGGTAATGCTACTATTACTATTTATGCTAATGACTCTTTAAGTCACCCTGATAATTTTCTTACAGGAGAAGCCTCTTTCTCTGTAAGAGTTAACTCCGTTTTAGACCCTCCTATTCCTGTGAGAAGCATTTCAGATATAAGGTTGTCAGACGGTGAAGAGAGAGTTATTGCTGATAATTTAACTTCTTACTTCGAAGATGGTGATGGTGATAATTTAACATTTGCAGGAAGTACAGATAACAATAAAGTAATTCTCACTGTAGTGGGCAACCAATCGTTAAAAGTATCTGCTGAAGAAGGCTATTCAGGCTCTGTAACTGGCGAACTTACTGCTTCTGATGGAATTCTTTCTGGGAGAATCAATTTTACTATTTCTGTTACGCAAGGAAATAGTATCCCTACTATTGATCTTCAGGATTTTGAAATTTGTGCGGACGAAACAAAAAACTTAAACTTAACAACTATAGTTTCTGATGATAATACCGAATTTGAAGAGTTTGAATTTAATCTACTGATTACCAGAGTCAATAACCCAAATATTAGCACAGATAACCTTCGTTTAACTCAACAGGGAAGTGTTGTACAAATAAGATCTTTAAGCCCTGATAGCGGAGTATATACTTTATCTTTTGAAGTAATAGATAAAGATGGTGCAACAGCTCAAAAAACAATACAAATATCAGTAAAAGGCGCCAGTATAACTTTTCAAGGTGACAATCTCATAGCATCAGATGGAATATCGTATCAGTGGTATAATAACAACCAAATAATTGATGGCGCGACAGGCATAACTCTTTCTAACTTTGCTCAAAATGGAGCTTATACGGTTGAGGTAAATCATGGAAATGGTTGTTCAATTCAATCTGATCCTTTTGTATTTACCAGTATTGAAGATCCCTTCTTTCTACGAACAACTCTATTTCCAATACCTGCATCTGATAAAATAAGTTTTTCTTTAGGAAATGATTTCTTTGGCCTGATCCATATTTCTATCACTGATGTATTTGGAAAAGAGTTATCGAAAAGGCATGTTCTTAAAAACCATGAATATCTAGAAAAATCTTTAGATATTAACATGCTCTCGGATGGGGTCTATATATTGCGAATGGAAGCTAAAAAGCACTTAAAGAACTTTACTTTTATAAAATATTAAAGTTTCTTTCATTAAAAGAGCAAGAACTATTGCTTTAACCAAATAAGCTTCCTAATTTTGCACTCCTTTTGTTAATCTCTAATAGAAAGAAGATTTTGGATTCATTAAGTTATAAGACTACATCTGTTAAGCCCTCTCAAATAGAAAGAGACTGGTTAATTATTGATGCTAAAGACATGGTTTTGGGGAGACTTGCCAGTAAAGTAGCATTTTTATTAAGAGGAAAACACAAAACCTCTTACACTCCTCACATGGTGTGTGGAGATAAAGTTATTGTCATAAATGCTGATAAAGTTAAACTGACTGGTAAAAAGTGGACAGATAAAGTCTACATACACCATACTGGTTATCCTGGAGGGCAAAGAGAAACAGCTGCTAAAGATCTTTTCAATAAGTTTCCAGAGAGGCTAGTTGAAAAAGCGGTGAAAGGGATGTTACCAAAAAATAGAATTGGGAGAAAGCTTTTCACCAACCTTTATACTTATGTAGGTGACCAACACCCACATGAAAATCAACAACCAAAAGAATATAAATTATAATTCCTGATATATGGATATAATAAACACTGTAGGAAGAAGAAAGACATCAATTGCAAGAGCATATGTCAAAGAAGGAAAAGGAGAAATAGTCATTAACAAAAGAAGTATTGAAAACTATTTTCCATTTGAGATTTACAGAAATATTGTAAATCAACCATTTGAAACTTGTGAAGTAGCAGGAAAATTTGATGTTAAGGTAAATGTGAAAGGAGGAGGTACTAAAGGACAAGCTGAAGCTATTCGATTAGCAATTTCCAGAGCTTTAGTAGAAAAAGATCCTGAATTTAGGTTAAAATTAAAACCTGAAGGCTTCTTAACTAGAGATCCTAGAATGGTTGAGCGTAAGAAGTATGGTAGAAGAAAAGCCAGAAAAAGATTTCAATTTAGTAAACGTTAATATTTCTCATTTAAAGAAAAAATTAGAATGCCTAATATTCAATATAAAGACTTACTTGGAGCTGGAGTTCATTTTGGCCACTTAACCAGAAAATGGAATCCTAAGATGGCTTCCTATATTTTCATGGAGAGAAATGGGATTCATATAATTGACCTGAACCAGACTATCCGTGAGTTAGAAAATGCTAATAATTCTATTAGAAACATTGTAAAGGCTGGTAGGAAAGTGATGTTTGTTGCTACAAAAAAGCAAGCTAAGGAGATTGTGGCAAATGAAGCAACGAGGTTGAGAATGCCTTTTGTTACAGAAAGGTGGCTTGGAGGTATGCTTACAAACTTTGCTACTGTAAGGAAGTCTCTTAAGAAAATGACATCTATTGACAAGATGATGAAAGACGAAGCCTACAAAAATATGGCTAAGAGGGAGCGATTGATGTTAACCAGAGAGAAAGAAAAATTACAAAAAATACTCGGAGGAATCTCTGACCTAACAAGATTGCCTGCAGCAATATTTGTGATTGACATTAATAGAGAAAGCATTGCTATTTCTGAAGCTAAAAAATTAGGAATACCTGTTTTTGGGCTAGTAGATACTAATGCTAACCCTTTTCAAATAGACTATTCTATTCCAGGAAATGATGATTCTTTTAAGTCTATAGAAATTATTGTTAAAACTGTAGGAAAAGCTATTGAAGAAGGGCTAATAGAAAGAAAAAAGGAAAGAGAAGAAGCTAAGGTTAAAGCTGAAGAAGATCAAAAGATTGCTATGGAGCATTCTGAAGAAGCAGAAAGTGAGAAAAGTTAAATTTAGTTAGTTCTTCTACCATTATAAAGAATATATACAATGAATCAACACGAAATAGAAGAAAAAATAATTGCTCTAAAGGCTAAACAATCTGAAGTCTTCAAAAAGAAGAAAACTGATAGAGACATGAATTCTTTAGAGGAAATCAGAAAAGAGCTTAATGAATTGAAAGCTCAAGCAAAAAAAATCTATAGAGATTAATCACTTTAATCTCAAATTATATCAATAAACATATAATTTTTTATAAAAATGTCTATTTCAGCAAAAGATGTAAATAAATTAAGAAAAATGACAGGTGCAGGCATGATGGACTGTAAAAATGCACTTGTTGAAGCTAATGGTGACTTCGATGCAGCCATTGATCTACTTAGAAAAAAAGGTCAAAAAATAGCTGCTAAAAGGGCTGATAGAGAAACGTCTGAGGGTGCTGTTTTTGTTTATACTAGTGATGATCACAAGACTGGTATCGCTATGGCACTTAGATGTGAGACAGAGCCAGTATCTGCTACAGATGAGTTTAAGAACTTAGGTCAGAAAATTTTTCAATTAGCTGTTGATAAAGCTCCTTCTACAACAGATGAACTTTTAAGTTTAGATATTGATGGAAAACCAATATTAGAAAACATAGTCGAACTTTCTGGTAGAATAGGTGAAAAGATTGAAATAGGAGATTTCATAAAACTTTCTGGAGAAAAGATTGTTTCATACGTTCATGGTAAAAGCATTGGTGTATTGGTAGACCTTGGTAATGTCAATGGCTCAGATGTTAATGATGCTGGAAGAGATGTGGCTATGCAGATTGCTGCAATGAAGCCAATAGCTGTGGATGAAAGCAATGTAGAGAGTACTCTTATCGAAAAAGAGAGAGAGTTAGGTAAAGAAAAAGCAAAGCAAGAAGGTAAACCTGAGCACATCTTGGAAAAGGTAGCGGAAGGTTATGTGAAAAAGTTTTTAAAAGAGAATACTCTACTTAACCAAAGCTTTGTAAAAGACCCTAACCTTACTGTTAAACAATATTTAGATCAGGTTTCATCTGGTCTTACTGTAAATACTTTTCAAAGAGTATCCATTGGAAGATAAGCTTCCAGTGGATTTCTCTTTATTACTACTCTCTCCTATTTATAAAAGTCTTTTTTTGTATCCAATAACTTTATAAAATATCTAGTTAGAAAATTCTAGCTCCTTCATCCTTAATACAAAGGTTTTTTCGCTCTCTTTCTTCATTTTTTATCACTACTTTTGCAAAAAATCAATTCATTAAGTTATGGACACTTTGCAAAAAGATAATGTAGATCAATCAAAAAGTATTTTTGATATTATTGAGGAATTTGGGCACGAGCAAATTACTTTTTGTAATAATCCTGCTACTGGATTGAAAGCAATTATTGGAATCCATGATACAACTTTAGGACCAGCTTTAGGAGGGACAAGGATGTGGAACTATAGCTCTGACCAGGAAGCTATTACAGATGCACTACGTCTATCTAGAGGAATGACTTTTAAAAATGCTTTGGCTGGGCTCAATCTTGGAGGAGGCAAAGCTGTTATTATTGGAGATCCTCGCTTGAAAAAAAATGAAGGTCTGCTTAGAGCATATGGCAAATATGTAAATAATCTTGGAGGCAAATATATTACTGCAGAAGATGTTAGTATGACAACTACAGATATGGAGGTAATTGCTTCGCAGACAAAGCACGTAGTAGGTCTCCCTAAGTCCAGAGGTGGAAGTGGAGATCCTTCTCCTTACACAGCTTATAGTACTTATATGGGTATGAAAGCAGCTGTTAAAGTTGCTTTCGGAACGGATTCTCTGGAAGGAAAGAAAGTAGCAGTACAAGGCACTGGACATGTAGGAGAATACCTTATTCAATATTTGGAAAAGGAAGGATGTAAAATATTTGTTTCTGAATATTATGAGCCAATACTAAAAAAAGTAGCCTCTAAATATAATGTCGAAGTAGTAGGTCTTGATGATATATATGACCTTGATATTGATATTTACGCTCCTTGTGCTCTTGGAGGAACTGTAAATGATGATACTTTGAATAGACTAAGGTGTCAGGTAATTGCTGGATGTGCCAATAATCAACTTAAAGAAGAAAAAAAACATGGTGAGGCATGTATAAAGAAAGGGATATTATATGCACCTGATTTTTTAATCAACTCTGGTGGGGTAACTAACTGTTACTCAGAAGTAATTAGAGCTGATCAAGAATGGACTAAAAAACATATTGAGACTTTTTATGGTACAACCATGGAAATTCTCAAGGATTCTTTAAAAGACAATCGTAATCCTCAGGAAATTGCTATTGAAAAAGCTATGAGCAGAATTTCTTTAGTTAAAAAAAGCTTATAAGAGCTTTTTTTAACTATCATCTAAAACTTACGCATTAACTAAATTCCCGTATAGCTTTTGCCTTTGTTGCTCTACTTCTCCTGAGTTTGACACGTAGATTTGGAAAAAGTGGCTATACGTTTCGTGGAGGTGTTTTTTGGAGTAATTTTCCAAAATTTGTATATCGAAAACTGGCT
>JAUIAB010000027.1 GCA_030425505.1 Bacteroidia bacterium
TACTACAGGTTTCCAGAACCTTGCTCTTCGGTCTTTGAGAGTAAATCGGAGTTAATGATAATACTGTTATATAGAAAATTAACGCTAGCTGGATTAGTATGCCTCTCTTCATATTTTTATGTGTTTTATTCTTAACTTTTAGTTGCAAGTGAATTAGCTATGGGGCTAGTTGTTAATTAAAGGAATCCATACCATAAACATTTCACGAGATACATTTATCAGCATTTGGTTGTCAGAATCAAATTATACTTTCTTACGAAGTTAATTGATAGAACCTATTATAATTAAGCAAATAAAGGTAAAAAGTTTTTACTCTAACTTAACTATATAGTAACAACAAGTAGTGTAAAAGTCTTTAAAGTAAGAGATAGATCTAAATAGCTTATTTAGCTTGCGAGGCTTTAGTCCAAACTTTATTTCATAGTTAGGGTTAATGAGGTAATTCGTCTTTTTTTCAAAAAAATATCCATTTTTTTCTATTATCCTCTCAAATCTACAAATACTTATTCCTGTTTCTTTTATTTCTATTAGCTCATTTATTGTACCTTCTGGTTCTCGAAAGAGTTTTAAGATGAACCTATATACACTTTTTGGAAAAAGGTGAAAGTAAGGCAGTTTACTCAATAGCTTGCTATTACATATTTGCTGGTGCCCTCCAAAAGGCATCCTCCAGGGAGGAAAACCAAAAAAGATTCTTCCTTCCTCTTTTAGAAACATCTTGATATGTTTCATAAATTTATTTTGATCGTGAATGTGCTCTATCACATCCCGGAGCAAGATAAAATCAAATTTTTTTTTATGCTTTTCACCTAATTCATATACATCTTGATTTAGCAACTCTATGGAAGAGTTTGGCAAAGCATCGCTGATAAAATTTTTAGCATTTTCTACTTGCTCTTTATTGAGATCTACTCCTACAGCTATGCAACCTCTTTCTAAAAAGGGTATCAGGTTTCCTCCTTCACCACATCCCACTTCTAGTATTGCCATACCTTGAGTGATAGGTTTTACTTCTTCTATATATGGGATTACATATTTTTCAGTTGTTGTTATCTGCTCATCAAAATACTGCTTTCTATTTTTATGTCTTTGTTGCACGATTTCTCTTTAAAAAGAATGAAATTCAGATTTCAAAACCTGGCTTTTTATAAAATTAATAGAGTTTTCTACAATACTACTTAATCCGTATTTAATCTAATATCATTTTTATTATCGTGATAATTAATACTACTGAGATCATTTTATCTATCCACTTTGCAGCTTTGGTAGGTTTAAAAAGTAGGTACTTGGTTGATATAAATGTACCCATTAGCTGACCTGTTGCTACTAGAGTTCCTGCTCCCCACAAAACTTTATTGCTTAATAAGTATATCCCCAACACGACTATTGAGTATATGGCGATGGATATAAGTTTTATTTCATTTGCCTCTACAAGATTTATTTTCAAAATATGTGTTAAAAATAGAAGTAACACTACTCCCATTCCTAATTGTATAAAGCCCCCATAAAACCCAAGAGCAAAAAGCGCTACTATTGTTAATAGAAGCTTTACTGATTTGATTTTGATCTCTACTTTAGTAGACCTGAAGGTTTTAAGCTTTATTTTTTTACCAAAATGCATTACCCCTATTAGGATAAAAACAGTTATGATAATCAAATCCATTGTTTGCTTGTTTACTTGCACTGCTAAACTTGCTCCAGCTATTGCCCCTACCAGAATTGGGATTATGTATTTCCACTTTTTATTAAATAGGTATTTTCTTTTTTTACTGTAAAGCATCGCTACTGAAAGGATGCCTTGTACTGTTATGCCCATCCTGTTGGTACCATTTGCAATGGGCGTTGGTATTCCAGCAAATACAAAGGATGCCAGTGTAAATGTAGATCCACTACCTGCTAGTGTGTTGATAAACCCAGCAGAAAAACCTGCTATTAAAAATAGTATTACTTGAATTGTAGTGTATTCCAAATTTTCTATCTGATATGTGGTACTAAGTTACATTGATTTTAGGAGATAGTTTTATGAGTCCCTTTTGCAAGCACCCAGCTATAATTGTATAGCATATTTCTAAGAAAGCCAATAAATTTCAATCATGCCTAGCAGGCATGATCAGCACCCTAGGCCAAGAGGCGAACGGCAAGACCGCAATGAATTTGTGGGAAGCAGACTTGACGCGCCGGGACGAGCTATGAGAAAGGGTGCCCTCTTTTCTATTTATACTTGACGAAATTTTAATTTTCTGTCTCATTTGTCCTATTTTTGTATGTGAGTCAATCTTATCGCTTTAATTACTATAAAATTGAAGAGGAAAGTCCGGACAGCAGAGGGCAATCGCACTTCTTAACGAGAAGGCAGTGTTACAACTGACAGAAAGTGCCACAGAAAATATACCGCTTTGTATTTTACAGAGTAAGGGTGAAAAGGTAAGGTAAGAGCTTACCGACCATGCTGTGAAGTTTGGTGCTTGGTAAACCTTGCGAGCTGAAAGACCAAATAAATTTTGCTTGGTTTAGCTTTTGTTAAACTTGTAGTGCTGCCCGTACTATTATGCAAAAAGGGTAGGTTGATTGAGTTTTGATGCAAGTCAAAATTTAGATAAATGATAAGAAGTTTTATACTACAGAATCCGGCTTATTGGCTCACATTTCTTTCATTTATTTTTAATAGTCTCTTCGTTAGTATATAACTATACTTATCTTTGATTCACTTTTTCCAAGTACTAGGTTGGAAAGGTACATTAAATCATATGTTAATAAAGTTATTTAAATAATAGAATATGAAGTTTTTTATCGATACAGCTAATCTAAAAGAAATAGAAGAAGGTGCTAAAATGGGTATTTTGGATGGGTGCACTACAAACCCTTCGCTGATGGCAAAAGAAGGGATTAAAGGCGAGAGTAATATTAAGGATCATTACAAGTCTATATGTGAATTGGTCGATGGTTCTGTAAGTGCAGAGGTTTTTTCTACTTCCTTTGATGGTATAGTTAGTGAAGGTGAAGAGTTAGCTAATATCCATAGCAATATTGTTGTCAAAGTCCCTATGATTGAAGAAGGGATTAAGGCAATTGCTCATTTTACCAAGAATAATATCAAGACAAATTGCACTTTGGTTTTTTCTGCAACCCAAGCGTTGCTTGCAGCTAAAGCTGGAGCAACTTACATTTCTCCTTTCATTGGTCGCCTGGATGATATATCAACTGATGGCTTGCAACTTCTAGACGATATCGTTACCATTTTTAGTAATTATGGTTTTGAAAGTGAAGTGTTAGGCGCATCTGTTAGACACCCTATGCATTTGATGGAATGTGCTCAAATGGGTGTTGATGTTGTTACTTGTCCTTTTAGTGTTTATAAGTCTCTTTTTAAACACCCACTTACTGATATAGGTCTTGCAAAGTTTTTGAAGGATGCAGAAAAGATGCAGGGCTAGGCAGTGAATTAGGTCTTGGTCTTTTAGACTGTAACTCCTTTAATATAGGAAATCTGAAAGTCAATTCCGCCAACCATTTTTCAGTACATTACCTAAAAAGGGGTTGCTTTATACAAAGCAACCCCTTTTTTAGAATCTCAAAAAACAATTTACTTATTAAAATTCTGTGCTCCTTTTCCAGATACAGCACCGAAAAGATCTAGTGTCTTTTTCCAAGGATATTTATTAGCAAACATTGACACAGAAGTAGTCATGGTTCCAACCTGATTCATACCAAAAACAGATCGAATAAGATTCGCTTGAGAGTTTGGATCATAATCAGTAGATTCAGAATATCTAAAATCCATAAAACCTTTTAAATACGGCTCGTCTAAAGGAAGCTTTACATTTTCATTAATATTTCCTTCAACAACGTCAAGCTCCAGATCATCAAACTGGGTTGCATCAATGATTACTTTAACAGAAGAAGAGGGGTAAAACCAAAAGTCTTTTGTTTTATTACCAAAATAATGATTTCCTACAAGTTCTATATTAGTATTAAATCTTTTAGATGACATTCCCGGTCCAACATTAAATGCCAAAAGATTATTCTCTATATGAAAGCTTACATTTGATTGGATATCAATTCCTTCTCCATTTGTTTGACCATCAGGAGCGTAACCCCACGAAAAAAGAAATGTATTGTTTTTAACATTTATAGTAACGCTCGTTTTGTCTTCTCCAGAAGTACCGTACCCTTGCAATCCATACATTCTATTAGCTACAAAAATATTATTTTCTACCAATACATCTCCTCCTTTTGTATTTGTTACCATAACTCTTAATGCTCCAAAGCTGCCATTTACAAATACATTATTTCGAACAACCATTCCGCTTCCTCTTAAATTTAAAAAAACAGTTTCTGGAGTTTTTGAACCTGGTCCTATTTTAAGCTTTCCAGTTTCTACTCCTTCAGGTTGTGCTTTAAAAGAATATTTATTTCTCTTTCCCCCTTCAAAAATAAATCCATCTATAACAGTACCTTTTTCTCCAAAAAGTTCAATCATTGCATCTTTACTAGTCTTATCGAAAGCATCTTCAGTTGGCTGAAACAATGTCGGATATTTTACAGGATTCCTTTCAGAAAAACTACTATTAAACCCTCCATATAATTCAAAGTCTTTTTTTACTTCCCAATAACCAATATCAAAAGTCCCAGAATAAACTCCCTCTGCAACATTGATGATATCTCCACTAGATATAACTTTAAAAGCTTTATCAATATTTTTAAATGGTTTTGATTTAGAACCATCACTTCTATTACTTCCTGTGTTCATTGAAACATAGTATGTTTTTTTACTTGCACCACTTTTGGAAGTATCTTCTTTTTTTGTTTCTTTCTCAGTAGTTTCAGACTGATTGCTTGAGTTATTATTCTTAGCATCATTTTTTAATTTTCCCTTTGCTGTATTTTCCGCCTTATTTTTAGCTTTATTTAAAGCCCCTTTCAGACTTCCAAACTGACCATATCCCGTGAAAGAAATAGACAATAAAAACAAGATTGAAAATATGATTTTCCCTATTACATTTTTTCTCATAATAATTATGTTTATTCTAAATTTTAATTCTTACTACAAAAATAGTAAATGTTTATGAATTGTTAGAGTAGTTTACTTTTACTCTGATACGTAGATTCTTTTTACTCTGTTACTAATTGATGTTAATACTTCGTAAGGTATTGTTTCTAGGAATACAGCGTATTTCTTTAAATCATCAAAGCTTTCAAAGATTATGACTTCGTTTTCTTCACTTATATCTACACTCTCTCCAACATCAACCATTGTCATATCCATACAGATATTTCCAATAGTAGAATAATAAGATTCGTTTATCTTTACTTTAAATATTCCATTACCCAATTTTCTCAAGAAGCCATCTGCATAACCTATGTTTAAAGTTGCTACTTTAGAGTCTTTGTTAAGCTTACCCATTCTTCCATAGCCTATTGTTTCATTTTTTTTATAGCTTTTTATCTGTGCAACTGTTGTCGTAAGCTTAAGAGCAAGCTCTAAATGATTCTGAACTGTACATGAGCTATCTATACCGTACAAGCCTAAACCCAACCTTACCATATCAAGTTGAAAGTCATTATACTTTGCTAAACCAGAAGAGTTTAATATATGCTGCAAAGGTTTGTACTCAAGCTTTTCTTCAATGAATTTGGAAGCTTTTTTTAACAACTCAAACTGGTGCTTTGTGAAACTTTTCTCACTATTATCGTCTGCAGCTGCAAGATGAGAAAATACAGAAATCACTACAATTTCCTTATTTTCTAATAAAACTTCTACTACAGCTTTTATTTCCCCAAACTCAAATCCCATCCTATGCATACCCGTATCGATATTAAGATGAATTTTAAACTTTGATTCTTCTTTTCTTCGCTTTAAAAAATATATTAAATCATTTAGCTGTTTCAAGGAATAAACCTCAGGCTCTAAGTCATACTCCAACAGGCGTTCATAAAAGTTAGGTTCAGGGTTAAGAACCATAATTGGCAAATGAATACCACTCTTTCTTAACTCAACTCCTTCATCTGTATAGGCAACTCCTATGTAATTTACTTGGTGGTATTGCAAAAGTTTAGCTAGCTCAACAGAACCTACTCCATAGCCAAAAGCCTTTAACATTACCATCATTTTCACCTTTGGCTTCAATAAACTTCTGTAGTAATTTAAATTTTTTGTAATCGCATTTAAATTAATCTCCAATTTGGTTCCATGAACCTTTTTCTCCAGAAGTCGAACAATTCTCTCAAAACCATATTTTCTAGCTCCTTTAACTAAAATAGCTTCGTTAAAGAAGACCTCTCTACTATTTTTAATTGCAATAATTAATTCTTCCGTGTTTTTATAAAAAGAATGTTCAGTTTTACTTATTTCAAAGACATGTTTTTGAATATCCTTTCCAACTCCAATAAATTTTTCTACTTTATGAGATTTTAGTAAGTCTATTACTCTTGAATAATCTTCTTCTTTTTGTTGCTCTAAACTCGATAGAATAACTGTTTTCTTTTTTCCGTAAGATTGTTGCCCAAGGAAGGTAATAGAGGCTTCAATACCTGCTACATCGTTATTGTAAGAATCGTCTATTAGTGTACAACCATCAATACCTTCTCGAGAAGACATTCGCATAGGCAAGCTTTTAAGATGACTTACCTTTTTTTGTAGATTGTTAAGATTCCCTCCAAATACTAAATATGCAGTTATTGCATGCATGCAGTTTTCAATTGAGAAATTATCTTGAAAGGGAATTACTAAGCTAAAGTCAGTTTTATGATTGTATTTTAAAGCTATGACTGATTTACTTTTCTCTTTTCTTATAGATAACACTTGCAAGAAATTCTCTTGCCCTTTTCCCCAACTATATTTAATTTTCTCATTTTCAGTTAATTTATTAATGGCATCACTAATGATCTTATTATCAGAATTAAATATTATACCCTTACTATTTTTGAACAGTTTTAACTTCTCATCTAGTTTTTGCTCCAGTGAAATAAAACCTTCTGAATGTGCTGAACCAATATTTGTTATAAGCCCATGTGTTGGCTGAATGACTCTCTGTAACTTTTCCATCTCTCCAGGTTGAGATATTCCTGCTTCGAAAATGGCCATATCGAACCTCTTACTCAGAGGCCATACAGAAAGTGGCACTCCTATTTGAGAGTTAAAACTTTTTGGGCTTTTGATACTATTTTTATCTGACTCTAAAAGTGTATATATCCACTCTTTTATTATTGTTTTAGCATTACTTCCTGTGATTCCTAATACAGGAACTCCAATAGTTTCTTTACGCCTCTCAGCAGCTACTTCTTGCATTAATTTAACAGGGTCAGCTGAAACAACAAAAGTTGCTGTTGGAAAATTTTCAAAGTCTATATTTTTAGAACCCGAAACAACAAACCTCTCTACTCCTGCATCATAAAGCTTAGGAATAAAATCATGTCCATCAAAGTACTTCCCCTTGATACAAAAAAAGATGGTTTGATCTGGCTCAACTACTTGTCTGCTATCAATTTGAATGTATTTCTTTTTCCAGAAATCACTCTTTAATATGTCCTGATCAGATTTTTGTATATGAATTCCCATTGAGAAATTAAAACCTGACTAAATTTAGCTTAGTTACAAATAAAAATTGCATAAATGATCTGTTATTTTTCTTCACTTTATTACACTTACTCTTTTTATTAAAAAAATTATTTCACTAACTTCGCAGTCCTTTGTAAAAAAAGGATACAATATTAAAATTTATCTGACGGAAAAGATGCCTGGATTAATAGGAAAAAAAGTAGGAATGACTAGCGTTTTTGACGAAAATGGCAAAAGCGTTGCTTGTACTCTAATAAAAGTAGGGCCTTGCGTTGTAACTCAAGTTCGAACTCTTGAAGTTGATGGTTATGAAGCTTTGCAGCTAGCTTATGATGAAAAGAAAGAGAAAAATACATCAAAAGCACTTAAAGGTCACTTCAAGAAAGCTTCCACTACGCCAAAAAGAAAATTAGTTGAATTTCAGTTTCCTGATCAAAAGTATGATTTGGGAGCTGAAGTAAAAGCATCTGATGTTTTTAGCGAAGGAGAGTTTGTCGATGTTGTAGGAAAATCAAAAGGTAAAGGTTTTCAAGGTGTTGTTAAAAGACATAATTTTGGAGGAGTTGGTCAAGCAACTCATGGTCAACATAACAGACAAAGACACCCTGGAGCAATAGGTGCATGTTCTTATCCGGCCAGAGTATTTAAAGGACTAAAAATGGCTGGTAGAATGGGAAATGCAAGAACTAAAGTAACAAACCTTAAAGTGATGAAAGTTCTTGCTGAAGAAAACCTTGTGCTTATTTCTGGTGCAATCCCTGGATCTAGAAATTCTTACATTATTATTGAAAAGTAAAAAGACTAATGGAGTTATCAGTTTACAATATAAAAGGAGAAGATACGGGTAAGAAAATTACCCTTCCTGAAGAAGTCTTTAGCATTGAACCTAATGAACATGCTGTTTATCTTTCTGTCAAGCAATATCTGGCTAACCAAAGGCAAGGATCACATAAGTCTAAGGAGAGAGCTGAGATTGCAGGTTCTACAAGAAAAATAAAAAGACAAAAGGGAACAGGAACTGCAAGAGCAGGTAGTTTAAAGTCTCCAATTTTTAGAAGTGGAGGTAGAGTTTTTGGTCCAAGACCAAGAGATTACAGCTTTAAACTAAACAAAAAGGTTAAGTCTATTGCAAGAAAGTCTGTTCTTTCTGCTAAGGCTACTGAAGCAGCTATAAAAGTCATTGAAGACTTCAACCTAGAAGCGCCTCAGACTAAAGCATATTTATCAGTACTTAACAGTCTTTCTGTATCTGATAAAAAGTCTTTACTAGTAATGAATCAACCTAATAAAAACATTTACTTATCTTCAAGAAATATTCCTAAGGCAAAAGTAACCTCACTGAGCACTCTTAATACGTATGAGATTATTAATGCTGATTGCCTGATACTTTCTGAAGGGACTATTGAGGAGTTTAAAAAATTAGCTTAAGATGGGAATAATACAAAGACCAATTGTATCTGAAAAAGCTCTTGATTTACAATCTAAAGGAGTTTACAGTTTTTTAGTTGAAAAAGATGTGAATAAGATTCAAATAAAAAAAGCTGTTGAGGATTTTTATGGAGTTAATGTTCAAGATGTAAGATTAGCTAACTATTTAGGAAAAGCTAAAACGAAGTTTTCAAAAGGAAGCTATGTAAAGGGGAGAAAGTCTTCATTCAAAAAAGCTTTTGTAAAAGTAGCTGAGGGAGAAGTTATTGATATTTATGAAGCTTAGTCTAAAAGTATAAAGATAGAAGTTGAAGAGAGTTTAAATCATGGGAGTAAAAAAATTAAAACCGATAACACCAAGTCAACGTTTTAGAGTTGCCCCTACTTTTGAGGAAATAACCAAGAGTACACCTGAAAAGGCACTCTTAAGCAGTCTCTCTAAAAGTGGTGGTAGAAACAGCGCTGGTAGAATTACTACTAGAAATAGAGGTGGTGGCCATAAAAGAAAATATAGAATAATAGACTTTAAAAGAGTTAAGCATGGGATTCCAGCTAAAGTTAAGTCTATTGAATATGACCCTAACAGAACTGCTAGAATAGCTCTTCTATACTATATAGATGGGACTAAAAGCTATATTATAGCTCCAGAAGGATTAAAAGTTGATCAAGAAGTAATATCTGGATCAGGCTCTGCTCCAGAACTTGGGAATTGCTTACCTCTCTCTGAAATACCTTTAGGTTCTATTGTACACAACATAGAGCTTAAACCAGGTAAAGGCGCCGGAATGGCAAGGAGTGCAGGGTCTTATGCGCAACTTCTTGGGAAAACTGGTAAGTATGCTTCCATTAAACTTCCTTCTGGTGAGACTAGAATGGTTCTTGCAAACTGTTTTGCAACAATTGGAACTGTTTCTAACTCTGATCACATGAATCTTACTGTTGGTAAAGCAGGAAGAAAAAGATGGATGGGTAAAAAACCAAGAACTAGAGGTGTAGCGATGAACCCTGTAGACCATCCAATGGGTGGAGGAGAAGGAAAGTCATCTGGAGGTCATCCAAGATCAAGAACAGGTCTTTATGCTAAAGGAAAGAAAACAAGGAAGAAACATAAATATTCTGATAGATTAATAATTTCTAGAAGAAAAAATAAAAAAGGTAATAAGTAATGGCAAGATCTCTAAAAAAAGGACCTTATATTGATTTCAGGCTAGAGAATAAGGTGACTCAGCTTAATGAAGCTGACAAGAAAACTCCAATAAAGACTTGGTCTAGAAGATCAATGATATCTCCAGACTTTATTGGGCACACTATTTTAGTGCATAATGGCAATAAATTTATTCCGGTATATATTACTGAAAATATGGTTGGGCATAAGTTAGGTGAATTTGCTCCTACTAGAAACTTCAGAGGCCATACTTCTAAAAAGGATAAAGGAAAAAGATAATAATGGAATTACAAGAAAACGCAGCAGTAGCCAAACTTAGAAATGTAAGAATTTCTTCAAGGAAAATGCAGCTTGTTGCAGACTCTATAAGAGGAGTTGATGTATTTGAAGCCTTAAACAGGTTAAAGTTTGTAAAAAAGAGAGGCGCAATCTTTGTTGAAAAGCTTTTAAAATCAGCTATTTCCAATTGGGAACTTAAACATACAGACTTTTCTATTGAAGATGCTGACTTGTTTGTTCAACAAGTATATGTAACTCAAGGTAAAACCCTCAAGAGATTTCAGCCTGCACCACAAGGTAGAGCACACAGGATTAGAAAAAGATCTTGTCATGTAACTTTAGTTGTTTCTGCCAGAGAGAATCAAGGAGAGGTTGCAGCTGAAAAGTCAACAAATCAAAACACAGAAAGTAAATCATAAAAGTAAAGAATGGGACAAAAAGTTAACCCTATAGGCTTAAGAGTTGGATACATCAAAGGATGGGAATCCATATGGTATGGTGGTAAAAACTTCTCTGATAAGCTTGTTGAAGACGAAAAGATTAGAAAGTATATCGCTGCTAGGCTTCCCAACCCAAGAGCTGGAATAGCTAAAATCATCATTGAAAGAACTTTAAAAAGAGTTACAATAACGATTAATACTGCTAAACCAGGTGTTGTTATTGGAAAAGGAGGGCAAGAAGTAGATAAAATAAGAGAAGAGTTAAAAAAGCTTACAGGCAAAGATATTCAGATTAACATCTATGAAATAAAAAGACCTGAACTAGATGCAAAACTAGTTGGAGAATCTATTGCTCAGCAATTAAAAAATAGAGTTTCCTTTCGAAGAGCTATGAAACAAGCTGTTGCTAACTCTATGCGAATCGGAGCTTTAGGTATTAAAATTAAAGCATCGGGAAGACTTGGAGGTGCTGAGATGGCAAGGTCTGAAATGTATAAAGATGGTAGAGTTCCTTTACATACTTTACGTGCAGACATAGACTATGCAGTTTCTGAAGCTCTAACTGTTTATGGTAAAATAGGTATAAAAGTCTGGATTTTTAAAGGGGAAATATTTGGAAAGCCTGATCTTACTACTGTGGGAGAAGAAACTAAGGATAACAGAAAGGGAAACAATAGAAATAGAAAGTCAGGTAGTGGTGCACCCAGAAGGCAATCTAGAGGAGGCGATAGGCAGAAGAAATAATTGTATTTTTTTAAATTAAAGAACTAAATTAAAAGCTATTTCTATTGACAGAGATAGCTTTTAATTTTTATATTAAGTCTTATAAAAATTCACATTTAGAATCTACATTATTGATTGGTAACAATTAGTGTTATGTAAAATTCACTTCATTAAAGAATATCTTTTATTTTTGACAATCAGATACTTATAAATTTATCTCGCAAAATTATTTCAGATACTCAAGTGATAATGCTATAAGCATATTTTAACAACAAATGAGGGATTATATACTTGTCTTTATTGGAGGAGGTGCAGGAAGCTGTTTAAGGTTTTTCTTTAATACTGCACTTAATAATGGTTATTTAAAATATCCCTTTGGAACACTAGCAGCTAATTTTACCAGCTGCCTTATAGTGGGTCTGGCTATTCCTTTTTTCCAATCAAATAGTCCCATCCACTATTCGTTAAAACTTTTAGTTCTAACTGGTGTATGTGGCGGATTTAGTACTTTTTCTACCTATATCAATGAACTCTCTATAATGCAAAAAGCTAATAATTACTTCCTCTTTTCTTTTTACCTTATTGTCAGTCTTTTAATTGGCTTTTTAGGTTTAGAACTAGGAATTTACTCATCAAAGTTTATTAAAAGCTAAATGACACTAATAAACTCTGAACTTCTTAGAAAGTATGCTAATATTGAGTTGCTAGCTAAGCATCTTGTAGAAGGTTTTATTACTGGGCTTCATAAATCTCCTTACCATGGCTTTTCTGTTGAATTTGCAGAACACAGACTATATAATCCAGGAGAAAGCATAAAAAATATTGACTGGAAAGTATATGCTCGAACTGATAGACTTTACGTAAAAAACTATGAAGAAGAAACAAACCTAAGATCTCTACTTCTACTTGATACCTCTTCTTCAATGTTTTACCCGAAAAGCAAAATTGATTTCTCTATCATTGCCTCAGCTTGCTTACTTTACTTATTACAAAACCAAAGAGATGCAGTAGGTATTTGTTCCTTTTCCCAAAAAATTGATTACTTGAGTGAAATTAAGTTATCTTCAAAACACTTGAAGAATCAATTTAATTACTTAAATGACATACGTAACACTGAAAACTTATATCAAAAGAGCTCTATTTCTGAAATATTGCATCAAATTGCTGAAAAAGTACATAAAAGATCATTGATTATTTTAATTAGTGACTTAATTGATACTAATAACCCAAATTCACTAGAACAGATTTTCAATTCATTTGCTCATCTGAAACATAAAAATCATGAAATAATTGTATTCTATGTCTATGACAAGAAAAAGGAATATGAGTTGGATTACTCAAATGATTTGATAAGTTTCAATGATATCGAGATAAAAGAAAAGACAAAAACAAATATCAACTCTATAAAAGATTGGTATAAAGATAGGTTTTCAAATAGAATTAAGAATTTAAAAAATGGAATATCAAAACTAAAAATTGACTTTATAGATGTTGACTGCCATGATAATATAGATAAGGTTCTTATTTCTTATCTTTTGAAAAGGAGCAAGCTCTTCTAAAAGAAACTGGAAATCGACTTTTTTGATTTAAGCCAAAGTGTATTAATTATTTTTTTATAACTAGCTTGCTCTTTAAAAGAATGATCTTGCGCATCATAAATTTTCATTAAAAGACTAAAAGCATTATTAAACTTTTCAGCCATTATATAAGTATTATAAAGATACCACTCTGCATATTCACCCCAAATTGGATTTTTTTGACCTTTACTAACTATCTCGCTAAAAACAGTTTCGGCTTTTTCAAAATTATTTTGTTGAAAGTATGCATTTCCAACTGCTAACTTTGCTTTATCCGTTAATTTATGTCCCTCTTCATATATATTCAAGCAATTGGAATAATCTTCAATAGAATAATAATATAATACTTTTTTATTCATTGACATTTCTCTGTCTACATCCCTATATACAGAGCTAAAGGGAACATAAGAATCTTTAATCACTTTTTCTTTGTCAATGCTAGAAAAAAGTATAAGAGCAAAAAATAATAAGAAAGAACAAATGGAAGTTGTAATAAGAGAAACCTTTTTATACTTTTTAATCTTCTTTTTATAACCGTGATTTTTGACAGCACTTTGGTGAATTTTGGAAACTTTTCTGGATATGAAAAAAAATCTAAGCTGTTCAATTAACTGTTCATGTTCCAGTACTAATTTTTCTAAATTTTCATTATTAGTAATTTCTTGTTCAAGCTTATTTGCACTCCTCTCAGACAATCTTTTAAAAATATACTCATCAATTTTTTCTAAATATTTATCTGGAACTCCTTTGCGCATATTGAATTTATAACTTAAAAAACTTTTTCGCAACACCAATTTAATACGGCTTCTTTATATAGAGAATATGCAAGGGAAAAATGTAATAATGTTGTCCGACCAGGGCTCGAACCTGGACTCTTCTGAACCAAAATCAGACGTGTTGCCAGTTACACCATCGGACAATCTTTTTAGAAGAGATTGCAAAGATATATAACTAAATTTTTTTAACTAATGTTTTTTAAAAAAACTTCTCAAAGAGCAATATCTATATACTCTATTAACTTTCTGTTGAACTATTTTATAAAAACTTTGAAAAAGAGTTCCTTCAAAATTTCCTTTTCTTTGAGGCTAGCATTTATCCCTTTTATTGCTAAATCTGCTTCTAATAATGCTCTCAAAATATATTTAAGCTGATCTAACTTATAATTTTGGTTTGCTATTAAATAAGATTTTAATGCAAAATCTCTAACTCCTAATTTCCGTGCTAATGCCGACTTATCAACCAAATTACTCTGGCTAACAATTAACAATTTTGAAAAAAAAGAATATAAAAACCCTATTACAGGTATAATAGGGTTAGCTTTAGAATTATTCGCTAGGAAACTAATTATTTTAAAACCCTTTTCTTTATCTCTAATTGCTATAGCATCTTGTAGTTCAAAAAGATTATAATCCTTACTTATTCCAACTTGCTGCTCTATAACCTTATCATCAATAAGCTGCTCTCCAATTGCTAACTTTATTTTATCTAATTCTCTACTAACTCTTGATAAATCATTACCAATATGTTCACTCAACAAAAAAGTTGCCTTATCCGTAATTTGCAACTTTTTTTGCCTAGCGTATTTAGAAACCCACTGTGGCACTTGATTATTATAAATCTTAATGGAGTTAACCAAAACAGCGTATTTATCTAAAGCAGAAAAAAACTTTGTTCTTGAGTCCAGCTTTTTCTTGTAAGCAAAGCAAACTACAGAACTAGGAACTGGGTTCTTTATATACTCTTCTAGCAAACTCTTCCCCTTATCTCTTCTAAAGTCTGCTAAATCCTGAGCTTCTTTAATGAGAACCAGTCTTCTATCTCCCATAAACGGGAATTGCTTAGCCGCCTCCAGTACCTGAGCAATACTCACATCTCTACCATAAAAGACTGTCTGATTAAAGCTTTTTTCAGCTTCTGCAAGCAGCTTACCTTCAAGATGAGAGGTTATCTCATCAATAAAAAAAGGTTCATCTCCACATAAAAAATAAACTGGAGCATATATACTCTTTTCAAAGCTCTCAACTACAGCTTCTGGCTTTTTTGGCATTACTTCTTTTGTCTAATAATTAGCTATTCAAAATTTTAGTCTGTATACGAATAGACTCATCGTGTATCAATTTAAATAACTGCTCAATAAAAGAAGTACTAAGTCCCATTTTTTTTGCTTGCTCTGGTCTATTTTGAAAAATATTGACCCATCTTTTTGCCTGAAATATGGTAATATCATTTTCCTTCTTATAATCTCCAATTTGACCCACTAACCCCATTCTATTAGCCAAAGAAGAAAGGATATCCTCATCAATTTGATCGATATGACTTCTCAACTCTGCTAACTTATTTTTTAGACTTTCATCTCCGATATCTGCACTTCTAACCTTAATACTAGCTAAAATATCAACTAATGCATCAGGTGTAACCTGTTGCTTCGCATCACTCAATGCCTCATCAGGATTAATATGCGTTTCAATCATTAAGCCGTCATAGTTAAGATCTACCGCCTTTTGAGATATGGGCAAAATCAAATCCCTCTTCCCTCCTATATGGCTGGGGTCACAAAACAACGGAATCTGAGGGAAATCACTCTTTAAAGCTATGGGTAGCTGCCACATAGGAGCGTTTCTAAACTCCTTTTCTCCATAAGAAGAAAAACCTCTATGCAGAGCCCCAATTTTTCTAATTCCCGCATTGTAAACCCTTTCTATAGCACCAATCCAGAGCGCTAAATCAGGGTTCACTGGGTTTTTTACAATTACTGGTATATCCACCCCTTGCAAGGCATCTGCAATTTCTTGAACCGTAAAAGGGTTCGCTGTACTCCTTGCTCCAATCCAAAGGACATCCATTTCGTACTTTAAAGCACTTTCAACATGTTTTGCTGTTGCTACTTCAAGTGCTACAGGTATTTCCAGCTCATCTTTTACTGTTTTATACCACTCTAGAGCCTCCTCTCCTATTCCCTCAAAAGAACCTGGTCTGGTTCTTGGCTTCCAAATACCCGCTCTAAAAAGGCTTACATCCGTTTTTTCTTTGATTGCCTTGCATGTATCAAAAAGCTGCTCTTCTGTCTCAGCACTACAAGGTCCCGCTATTATGGCAGGAACACTTTTTACAAACCCCCAATCCTCTAAAGGAATTAAGTCTTTCACAATCTATAATCAATAGTATCTAGTAAGTGATTACGACTCCATCCGCCTCAAAGTTTATTTTTGACTCTGGCTCAGTGATAGCCAATATTTCCTCTTGTGTCTTACCAGCATCTTCAGCATAATGACGTAACTCTTCTACTGGTATCAATTCTTTTTTTGCTATACCATGCATTACCACTTCTTTTCCAGCAATATCCTTCGGAACAAAGAAGCCATAATCTTTAAACTTTACCATCATAGTAGAACCATCTTCCTTTTCTAATGTCATCCAGCAACCTTTCATCTGGCATACATCTTTCACCTTAGCCTTTAGAGTTACATCTTCCAACATGTCTTTCCCTTCTACCTTCGACTCAAAACCTGCCAAAGTAATTGCCTTCGCCATATCTACTTGTTTTCCTATAGCTTTAGTAGATGTTTCTTGCGTTTCTTTTTTGGCTGCCTCCTCTTTTTGGCACGAACTAATTCCTAACAAAAATGCTGATACAACTAATAATTTTATTGTTTTCATTTTTCTTTATTGTTTTAACTTTTTTTTGCAAAATTAGGCATAGTACACGAAAAAAGTATCCCTTTCAACTATAAGAGAAAATATAAATCAGGGCACCCTCACACAAAGCCCTTCCGGCGGGTTGAGCTTACCAACCCTACAAAATCCACTTCGATCTCGCCCTGCGCCTCCAAGCCTAGGGTGCAAATCGTGCCAAAGGCACGATTAAAATAATCATCCTACTTATCGAATTCCATTAACATTAAGGTGTGACTAATAAAGATTTTTCAACTGGCTCAGCTTCTACATGACCAAGCCTATTTATTTCCTGTAGCTTAACTTTAATTAGCTTATTAGTCAGATTACTGTCATAAGGCAAAGAGACTCTTACATAATTTTCTGTAAAGCCGCTTATCTTATTATCCTTTTCTTTTTGTTCCATCAGCACCGTTCTTATTTCCCCTATATTTTTTAGATAAAAGGCATTCCTTTTCTTTTCTGACAATATCCTAAGCATTTGAGATCTTTCTTTTCTAACCTCAAGAGGCACAACTTCACTCAGATTTTTCGCAGGAGTATTATCCCTCTCAGAATAGGTAAAAACATGCAGATAAGAAATATCTAGATCGTTAAGATAATTATAGGTTCTAAGAAACTCTTCCTCTGACTCACCAGGAAAGCCTACAATCACATCTACTCCTATACATGCACTAGGCATTACTTTCCTTATCCTATCCACTCTTTCAGTATAAAGAGCCTGATCATAGCGTCTTCGCATTTTTTTGAGCAAAATATCCGACCCAGACTGCAACGGGATATGAAAATGTGGTACAAACTTTTTGGAGGAAGCCACGAAATCAATAATAGAATTATCTAAAAGATTGGGTTCGATAGAGGAAATTCTAAATCGGTCTATATTTTCTACCTTATCAAGCTCTTTGATCAGATCTAGAAACCGAAACTTTCTTCGTCCATCTACAATACCAAAATCTCCAATATTCACGCCAGTCAAAACAACTTCTCGTACTTCTGTTTGAGCAATCTCTTCAGCACTTTTTACCACTTCTTCTATTGTCCCACTCCTACTCTTTCCTCTCGCTAAAGGGATGGTGCAAAAAGAGCAATTATAATTGCATCCATCCTGGACTTTCAAAAAAGACCTCGTTCTATCGCTCAAAGAGTAACCGCTAACATAAAAGTTGGCATCATTAATCTCTGAGGCATAGATCTCCGTGCAGCTTGTCTTTTCAAATTGTGGGATCAGCTCTAAAAGACGAAACTTCTCTGCAGCACCAAATACGGCATCCACTCCTGGAATTTCAGCTATTTCTTTAGGTTTAAGCTGAGCATAACAGCCAACTATAGCTATGTAAGAATCTTTATTTATTTTTTTAGCCTCTTTTACTATGTGTTTGCATTTCTTATCTGCATTCTCTGTCACAGAGCAGGTATTGATAATAAAAATATCAGGCCGCTCTTGAAAATCAACTCGCTGAAAACCTTTCTCCTGAAACTTTCTTGCTATGGTTGATGTCTCCGAGAAGTTTAATTTACATCCTAAGGTATGAAACGCTACTTTTTTCACGTATTTAAAATTTGTGACCGACCTAATTTGTTTGGCACACAGTTTAATCATCCCTCTGCGTGTCTCAATTTTAAATCAGACAAGTCTGTTTCATCTTTACTCTGCAAAAATAGCAAATTCAATAATCAAAAGTCAACTAGAGTAATTAAAGGTCTGAACTAATCTATATTATTATACCTTAGCTTTATATAATTGATTAATAACGCTTTATTCTTACTCTTAACTTGGCTTAAAGCATTTATGATTATCCGATCGCTACTTTATATAAGTTTATTGCTTCTTTTAAGCTTTTCTAGTTTTGCTCAAGTCGAAAAATCTGTTTTAGCAGAAGGGCAGTTTTTTAAAATGCCAATTGCAAAAGATGGGGTTTATAAAATTTCTGGAAATCAATTAGAAGCATTGGGAATACCTTTGCCTATCCCTTCTAATTTCATCCATATCTATGGAAATCCTGGTGGCATGCTTCCTCAAGCTAATGACGAAGAAAGACCATTTGGCTTAATCCAGCACGCTATACAAATCAACGATAACCGAGACGGGTCTTTCGACCAAAATGACTTTCTTCTGTTTTTTGCTGAAGGAGTAGATAAGGTAATTGCTAATCGCTCTGAGGTTTTTAAGGAAACAAACCTTTACACTGAAACGAATTATTATTTTCTTGGCATCAATGATGATGAGGCCTTAAGAGTAGAAAATGAATCAATAATAGTTAACAATATTAACGAAGTAACCGCTTCATTTATAGATTTTTACACTCATGAGCAAGAGCTAACGAAAGACATGATGAATGACCCTTCGGGTAGAGAGTGGTATGGCGAAAAGTTTGATATTAATACAGAACAATCATTTACTGTATCTACACCTTCCAGAGATATTTCATCTGATGTTAACCTTTCTATAGTAGTGCTTGCAAAAAGTACTACCCCAAGCTTCTTCGAAGTCCTTGTAAATGGATCTGTAATTGATACCATACAGATAAATAAAATAAATGGAGGTGTTTATGACCTTCAAGCTTCTAAAAACGTAAAAGACATAGTTATTCCTTCTCAGCGTTTAAATAATCAGGAAAGTTTTGACCTAACTTTGCGGTATTCTAAGACATCGCCAGAAAGTGTAGGCTACTTAGATAAATTTTCTATCAACTGGAATAGAGTTTTTGAGTATAACTCTACCAATATTTTATTCCATATTCCTGGTTCTACTGACAGGTTAGATGCAAGAGGCTGGAAAGAAGGGATTCAGGTATGGGATGTTTCCTCTTTTGGAAAAGCCATTAATAAACGAGTTGAAATATCTAATAATTTGTTTTCTGTCTTTTTTGATAAGGAAGAAGATACCTTAACGAAAGGGGTGCTATTTCACCCCAATGAGGTAGAATCTATACAACAGTTTATACCAATTAGCAATCAAAATTTGTATAGTCTATCTTCTTTAGACTTTCTTATAATCACTCCTGAATCTTTTGTCAGCGCTGCACAAAGACTGGCTAATCATCGGCAGTCGCATGATAATTTAAAAGTCGAAGTAGTAGAGTTAGAAAAGATTTACAATGATTTTTCTTCTGGAAGACCTGACGTAACTGCTATAAGAGATTATATAAAATATTTGTACGACAAACCAACAGGATTAAAATATGTCTTGTTCTTTGGTGATGGATCGTTTGATTATAAAGACAGATTTTTTGATAATACTAATAAGATCCCTACCTATCAGTCCAGGGAGTCTTTGCATCCGATTAGAAGCTACTGTTCTGATGATTATTTTGGTTTTTTGGATGATGATGAAGGGTTTTGGCCAGAGTCAGGTATCAATGAGATGGAGCATGATATGGAAATAGGTATTGGTAGGATTCCAGCAAATACTTTGGGTGAAGCAGACAACTTTGTAGATAAATTGATTAATTATGATACCTCGCCTTCAAGGTTTGGGAACTGGCGCTCCAGAGTGACTTTCGTGGGTGATGATGGAGACAATAACATTCATCAGCGAGATGCTGACCGATTGGGAAAAATGGTGGAAAGTAACTTCCCAGACTTTCAAGTTAAAAGGTTGTTTATTGACAATTACCCAAAAGTCAGCACTCCGAGCAAAAAGGAGTCTCCAGAAGTTAGAGAAAAGATAAACTCTATAATAGAAAACGAAGGGACGTTGATATTAAACTATAGCGGGCATGGGGCAGAAACGGTATGGGCGGAAGAGGATATTTTGAATAATAGTCAAATTTTGGGGTGGAACAACTTAGACAAATTGCCTTTGATAGTAGCTGCTACTTGTGAGTTTGGAAGGTTTGACGATCCACGAAGAGTTTCTGGTGCTGAATACGCACTTTTTAATAAAAATGGCGGTGCTGTTGCAATGTTGGTAACCAGCAGATTGGTATACCAAAGCACTAATTATGCCTTAAATAACGCTTTCTATTCTACTGTTTTCCAAAAAGTTAAAGGGAAAAACCAGCGGTTGGGAGATATAATGAAGACAACCAAGAATAATAGCATTAACGGTACTAATAATAGAAACTTTGTGCTTTTAGGAGACCCTTCTATGCAACTTGCTTACCCGGAAGCTAATATTGAGCTTACTTCTTTGCTAGATAAAAACGGTGCTGCCATCGATACCATTAGCGCATTACAAAAAATAACTCTGAAAGGTGCTATCAAAAATCAAGAATCTATTTTGCAAGGCTTTGAGGGCATAGTAGCTATAACCCTGTATGATAAGATTGATCAAGTATCTACTTTGGGAAATGAAGGAGAGAGATATGTCTATCAATATGAAGATTATGAGACTGTTCTCTTTAGAGGCAGTGCTTCTGTCTCTAATGGAGTTTTTGAGCTCCCTATCACCATACCAAAGGACATTAAGTACGAGTCTGGTAATGGTCGCTTTTTCTTTTATGCCTATGATGAAGCAAATGGATTAGATGCTGTTGGAGGCATCAATGATATTGTGATAGGCGGAAGTAGTGATATGCTCTTAGATGATACTACTCCGCCAATTATAGATGCTTATCTACAAAGCTCTTCTTTTAAGAATGGTGATATTCTCCCATCTTCTACTATGCTTTACCTGCATTTATCCGATGAAAGTGGTATTAACATTTCCAATGTCGGTTTAGGACATGATTTGATGGCTACTATAGAAGGCCCTACTTCTCAATCCATTGTTCTTAATAATTATTACAAAGCAACGTTAAATAAACCTAATGAAGGCTTTCTCTCCTACCCTATCAATAACCTAGAAGAAGGCTCATATAGCATTACTATTAGTGCCTGGGATAACTACAATAACCTGACTAGGAAAACTTTATTCTTTTCTGTTTCTAAATCATTGGACAATAGTATTACTGAAACTCTTGTTTTTCCAAATCCTTGTAAAGGAGAATGTACCTTGCAAGTGTCCCACACTTTTGAAGAGGAAGTAACTCAGTTTGATTTGTCTATTTTTAATTCCCTTGGCAGAGCGATTTTTCAAGAGTCTGGCAGTTCTAACTCTACAAATGCTGCTATTTCTTTGTATTTGAGCTCTGAAAAACTAAAAGGTTTGGATAATGGTCTTTATTTCTATAAAGTTTCTCTTTCTCAAGAGAATCAGGGCAGTAATTCTGTCGTTGGAAAGTTTTTCTTTCTGAGGTAAGCTAAGACCTAACAGGTTTTAAAAACCTGTTAGGTCTGTGTCTTTTCACAAAATAACGCGTTAAAAACGCACTCCATAAAATAAATATTGTAGCTTTAATCATGCCTGTGGCATGATCAGCATCCTTGGCTAGGAGGCGAAAGACAAGACCGAAATGGACTTTGTGGGCAGCAGGCTTGGCTCGCTGGGAAGAGCTTTGCGAGAGGATGCCCTCTTTGTTTTATCACTTCAATGATGAGCATTTATTTCACTAAAGAAATTGATAATTTTTAAGAAAATTAGTACATTATGGCTGTCTTATTTAGAAATTTGGCTTTTTATGAGATGTAAATACGTTAAATTTTCTAAAAATACTACTTACGTCAAAACGCTATTCGTTTTTATTCTGTTGTATGATTCGGATAGTATAACTTTATTCTATTGTTCATTTAAATTTTTGGTTTATGCTTGAATATGCAAAGGAAGTTTTAACAAAGGTTAGTTTTGATCGGCTGCTTTTTGAAAAAGAATTAACAAAAGCTATTACAGCGCTTGAACCGCAAGAAAATGAGAAATTAAAGCAATGGTGCTACGAAAGTTTTAGTTATTCTTTTATGGGAATTTTTTCGAGAGCATTTTCAACTAACAGTGACCAAGTGTCGATCAATAATTAAATTACGTTTTTTGTCAAATTAAAAGTTTTTTGAAGTATGAAAAGTATAGTTAAAGGGCTAGTGCCAGCTATTTTAGGTAGTCTATTGACTTTTGCAATCGTTAAGTTTTTTGGAGATCCTTCACAGGAAAGGACTATTTTGTATCAAGGAGATTCAGCCTCGTTGAAGAGTAATTCGTATCAGGCTAGTTACAATTACGGCTCTTTACCCGAGTTTGATTTTTCTGCCCCTGCAGAATCTGTAACGCCAGCAGTTGTTCATATTAAATCTATCTCGAAGAAATCTCCTGGCTATGGTGGGAATTCTAAGACTCTTCCTTTTTTCGATGATTTTTTTGGAAACAGATATAAGCAATACCACTCTGACCCTATGCCTAGAGAATCGAGAGGTTCTGGTGTGATTATCAGTGAAGATGGCTTTATTGTTACTAATAACCATGTAATTTCTGGAGCAGATGAGGTGGAAGTCACTTTGTTTGATAGAAGGACGTATAAAGCCAAAGTAATTGGCACTGACCCCTCTACGGATCTTGCTGTTATTCAGATCAAAGAGGAAAGTCTTCCATTTCTTGCTTTTGGCAACTCTGATAATATCAAAGTGGGTGCATGGGTTTTGGCTGTAGGAAACCCTTTTAATCTGGAGTCTACCGTAACAGCCGGTATAGTAAGCGCTAAAGGAAGAAATATTAGCATTTTGAGAGATAGTGTTGCTATTGAGTCTTTTATCCAAACGGATGCTGCTGTTAACCCAGGTAATAGTGGTGGTGCACTAGTAAATCTTGGAGGTCAATTGATTGGAATTAATACGGCAATAGCTACTCCTACTGGATCCTATACTGGTTATTCTTTTGCTGTTCCCTCTAATTTGGTAAGGAAGGTAGTAGATGATTTACTACGGTTCGGTAAGGTACAAAGAGCTTTGCTAGGAATATCTATTCAGAATGTTGACGGAAAATTAGCCGCTGATAAAGGTTTTGATTTTAGTGAAGGGGTTTATGTTAATAATGTAAGAGAAAATAGCTCTGCTGATGATGCCGGGGTAAAAGAAGGAGATGTTATTTTGAAAGTTAATAGTAAGGAAACCAAGTCTGTTCCTGAGCTTCAAGAAGCTATCGCTAGAAAAAGACCTGGAGATAAGGTATCTCTAACTATTTACAGAGATGGTAAAACAAAAACGGTAGAGGCTTCTCTTAAAAGTATTGAGGGGTTAACTGAGGTTGCTAAGGAAGAAAATAATGAAGTTCTAAATATGCTTGGTGCTCGTTTTGAGGATCTTTCAAGAGAAAAGCGAAAGGAGCTTGAGATTGAAGGAGGAATAAAGGTGAAAAAGCTTTTTCCAGGAAAGTTGCGATCTCAAACGGATATTAAAGAAGGCTTTATTATTACCAAGGTTAATAAAGAAATTGTCAAGTCTTCTGAGGAATTTCTTGAAATTATTGAGAATGAAAAAGGCGGTGTTTTGATAGAAGGAGTTTATGAGGACTATCCGGGCACTTTCTATTACGGATTTGGTCTTGATGATTAGTTTTAGATCTTAAGCTTTTGAATACCCTTTGTTTATACATTTTAAGCAAAGGGTATTTGTTTTTTTAAATGATATAATTAGCTTTAGCAAAATTTGGTTTTCAAATGAAAGAGACTATGTCTGATTTAAAATGGAGGCACATACGAATCAATGATTAAGATGTGTACCAAACAAACCAGGCAGGTCACAAACTTTAAACAGATGAAATTAGCTGCTTCAAAATTTATTCAATTTTTTAAAAATCCATCTGTAATTCTGTTAATAGCTTTTGTTATCTGGGTAGCTTTATTTGATGAAAATAGCCTTGTAAGTCAATCCAAGCTTAAAAATAAAATTGATAGTATGGAAAAGATGAGGGATTTTTATATTGCTGAAAACGAAGTTTTGGATAAAGAAATGGACGCTTTTAATAATAATTTAGATTATGTTGAAAAGATTGCTCGAGAAAATTTTTATTTAAAAAAACAAAACGAAGACATTTTTTTAGTTGACGAAAACTAAACCTTTTCTGAATTATCAATTATTTCTAGTAATTGATTGGTATTAACCATTGTTATTATTTTTTCTCCTCGAGGTGTGTAGTTGGGATTTGAGCTTTTAAAAAGCTGTTCAATAAATATTACTTTTTCTCCTTCCGTATCCATGCTTTTACATTTATTAGAAAGCTTTGCAGCAGCAGTTTTAAGTAGCTTTTTCTCAGAGTCACCTACCTTATAATTATCTGTCTTTTTGAGGTTAATATGGTCATCTAATATTGTCTCAAGCAATTCTTTTATGTCTGGCTGATCTATCCCAACGGGAAGGGCTGTGATCTCTATTGTATTATCGCTTGATTTTTCCCAATCAAAGCCTATTTTTTTGATCTCGTGTTTAATTTCTTCTAGTATTTTTAGGTTTGATGTACTCAGCTCTACTTTCTCTGGGAAGATAACTTTCTGCGATACCTCTGAGGTTTTATTTTGGTTTTTTAATAGCCTATCATATAATATTCTCTCAAATGCTGCTTTTTGATTTATCACTAATATTCCATTTTTCACCTGGCTGATAATTACTTCATTGTTTATTTGCAGTATTTTATTTGGATTGAACCCTTCTTTCTTTTTGTATTCTTTTTCTTCTTCCTTTCTATTCTCTATTTTTTCATTAAAAAGTGTACTTTCAATACTCTTAGAAGGCAAATCTTCATATAAGCTTTTCCAACTTTCCTTTTTTACAAATCCTGAATTTGGCTTTCCCCCATGAGAAAATTTCATTTCATAGTATTCTGATTTACCTATAGAGCTTTGTTTTACTACTCTTTCTTCTCCACTACCACTATGTATATCTTTCCCAAAGTTTACGTCATAGCTAAACTCTATGGACGGCGCTATTCCAAATGTAGACAAGGCATGTTTTACAGAAGACTGGACTATAGAATATACTGTTTGTTCATCATCAAATTTCACCTCTGTTTTAGATGGATGCACGTTTACATCTACATTTTTTGGATCGGTTTTGATGTTTAATAGGTAGAAAGGATAATGTTTATCTGGTATTAGGTCTTGAAATGAAGAAAGTACCGCGTGGTTGAGGTAAGGATGTTTTATATACCTATTATTGAGAAAAAAGAATTGCTCTCCTCTAATTTTTTTGGCAAACTCTGGTTTTCCTATATAGCCTTGTACGCTCACATAGTCGGTGTCTAATTTGCATGTTGCTAGATTTCCTTTATAGTTTTTTCCAAAAATTTGAACGATTCTATTAGCAAGGTTTGTAGAGGGTAAGTGATACGTCTGAAGATCTTTCTGATACATGTAAAAAGATATTTCTGGATGGCTTAAAGCAACTCTGGTAAACTCATCCATTATATGCTTTAATTCTACCGGATTGCTTTTTAAAAACGCCCTCCTGGCTGGTACATTAAAAAAAAGGTTTTTTATGGTTAGAGTAGTTCCATCAGCTGAGTTGGCTGGTTTCTGGTCCTGAAAGTGGGATCCACTGATATTTATTTCAAGCCCTAGCTCATCTTCTTTTCTTTTTGTTTTTAGGTTTACCTGCGATACAGCTGCTATAGAAGCCAAAGCTTCTCCTCTAAAACCTAAAGTTCTTATGTTGAATAGGTCATTGGTTTCTCTCACTTTTGAGGTTGCATGCCTTTCAAATGACATCCGTGCATCTGTCTGTGACATACCAATACCATTGTCAATAACCTGAATTAATGATTTTCCTGCATCTTGAACGACCAGTGAGATTTCTGTACTTTTAGCGTCTATAGCGTTTTCCAATAGCTCTTTTACTACAGCTGCGGGCCTTTGCACAACTTCTCCCGCAGCTATCTGGTTTGCTATGCTTTCGGGAAGTAGTTTTATTATATCTGACATATGGAAAAGTTAATGGATTATTGTGATATAGCAGGCAAATATGTCTTCAAAGATTTTGTGTAATTTAAACCTTAATTGCATTCTTGCTAAATTTTTTAATCATTTGCTCGTTATATTTTATTAGTTCACCTTATTTTCTTTTAATAGAAAAGTTTTGAAATGTCCATTGCTGCAAAAATTATAGTTTTAAGCTTTTTTGTTTTAACCAATTTATTTGGGCAAAAGCAAAATAATAATTCGTATGTAGTCAATGGAAGAGTTCTTTTTGAAAAAAACAAAAAGCCTATTAGTGATGTCAGAGTTATTGCTTTTTCCGTCACTGAAGCAACTACTGATAAGAAAAGATATGCATGCAATTCATCTACTTGCCTAAGTACAACCAAAAAGGATGGGGAGTTTCGATTTTCATTAAATAATGGGGAAAAGTATGCTATTGTTTGCATAAAAGAAGGTTTTATTTCTACTCCAGAGTATAAAATATTTGAAGAAGAAAGTGTTTTGCCAGGGGAAAAAGTCTCAGTAGAAGTTTTAATGTCTCCTTTTGATGGTATTTTCTTAAAAGGAAAGGTTTTAGATAAAAAAACTAAACTGACAATCCCTGGATCAGAGGTTATAGTTGAAAGTAAAGATGAAGTTTTCACCGTTCTTACTGACCAAAATGGTTTTTTTGAACTGCCTCTATCTATTGAGAATGAATATTATTTATCATCTCAAAAAGATGATTTTTTACCCTCTCCAAAGAGAACTCTTAGTACCTATGACATTGAAAAAAAGGTCTTCGAAGTTGAGCTTGAAATGAAAAGAATTGACTTGAATTCAGTAATAGTTGTACAAGAAGAGTTATTTAAAGTAAACCAAGATAAGCTGATTGATAATAGCTCAAAGCATTTTGAGCCAATAATTAATATTTTACTAGCTAAACCAGATATTAAGGTAGAAATAAGGTGTCATACGGACTCTCGAGGTGATGATGCTTATAATTTTGACTTGTCTAATAGAAGATCTAAAGCTATAAAAAGTGCTTTTATTGAAGCTGGAGTTAAAGAAAAACAAATAACTGCAAAAGGTTTTGGTGAGAGAAAGTTGATTAATGAATGTTCCAACGGAATAAAGTGCTCTAATGCTAAGCATCTGGAAAACAGAAGAGTAGAGTTTGTTTGGAACAACTAACTATTACTTGTTACTAACTGTAATCTGAAAATTTACGAGATACTCTCAGATTATATTTTTAATTGCTTTTACTAGCGACTCTTTAATCAAAAAGAAAGTCTTATATCTTGTTGGCTTTAGATTCTACTTTATTTTTAAAATCACTTATCATATTTAACCACCATTCTGAGTTAGAGGTACTTTCATTTTCCATTCCAGTATTATCCTTTAAAAGCTTTGAACCTATTTCCAAGTGCTTTATAGATTCATCAGATTTACCCTGATCAAATAGGGCTTTCGCAAATTCGTAATGAATGATCGCATCATTAGATTTATCTTTTAAGTATCTTTTAAAGTAGAAGTTTGCCTGCTGTAAGGAAGATTGCTCAATGGCAAGTTTAGCTCTATCTATCCAATAGCTTAAATCTCTATCGAAGATAATCTCAAACTGGTTTTCTAATATTTCTTTTTGGTTATCCGTTAAAAAGTAAGTAACACCTACTCCATATGGGTCAAAGTAATATTGAAATGATGCATTACTAGTTCTGATTTTATCGCTCACTTCTTCTACAAAATTTATTATCAGCACATCTAAATCAATACAGAAGTTTAAATCAATTTCTTCATTGTCAAGACAGAATGCTATTTCAATTCTCTTATCTCTTCCCTCACAATAGCCACATTCTCGTACTCTAAGGTTATTAGGTTTTAATTGTGCGTTGGAAAGATTAATGAGATTATTAAATACATTTGTATAAAACTCAACTGTTGAATCAAAATTTTCACCTAAAGTTCCTGAATCCTTGATAAACCAAGCCTTTTTTTTGTCAAAAGATAAAATCAGATGATTAATTAGGGGATCCGTTTCAGGTTCTATTATTTACCCGAAGTAACTATCCTGAGATTGTTCTTTTACATACTTACATGTCTCCAGCACACTACTTTTATAAGTATAAAAACCGCATTTTTTTGCAGCTGCTATTTTGTTTGAATACCAAGAAGGGAATTTGGTCATTGTTAAAAATTTCTATTAACTAACAAATGTAGTATCTCTAATACTCACATTAAACAGCTTATGCATGATTATATCAGGTGCTTCTATTATTCTCACAGCACTCTGTGAAAAGAGGCTAAAGATAAGACCGATACAGATTTTGTTAGAGAGTTAGATTCAACTCACTGGAAAAAGCCTTGTGGAGCATGTACTATTTTATTTATTAGCGCTTTGTGCAAAAAGTTATATCATAAAGCTTGCTACTATGTATTTTCGCTATGAAAGATGATTTTTTATGAGAAGAAACACCCAAGCACTTAAATATATTGATTGGTCTTTAGTTTTTAGCTTTATTGCTTTGGTTATAGTTGGGTTGCTTGCCATATACTCGACAACAACACAAGTGGACTCATCAAGCATAAGTAGCTATGCCTTTAAGCAGTTAATTTGGATTATAGTTGCCGTTACGATTGCTTTACTGTCTTCTCTTGTTGATTTTAGGTTTTTTATAAGTTCTTCTTTCCTTTTATATGCTGCAGCGGTTTTATCCCTGTTAATACTTTTATTTATCGGGTATAATTCTAGAGGGGCTGTATCCTGGTTTAAAACAGACTTTTTTAGCTTCCAGCCTTCAGAACTAGCTAAGTGGGCTACATGTCTTATGCTTGCCAGCTTGATGAGCAATAAAGCTATTCAAAAAAAGCCTTTGAAAAAGTTTGGCTTAAGCTTTTTAATAATTTTACTTCCTATAGTATTAATTATATTACAAGGTGACTGGGGTTC
>JAUIAB010000028.1 GCA_030425505.1 Bacteroidia bacterium
ATCTGCAGTCACCGCTACATACTGGTACGTAGGGAGATCTTCTGGCACAGCAGGATCGTGGTAAAAAGTACCACCTTCTTCCATCTCAAAATCCAAAGGATAATCATACAGCTCCAGGTTTTGGTCATCTACCAATCGCTCTAGTTCCTCATCAGAACCGGGTCGGAATTTGAGGTAGTGATGGGTAGTTCGCACCGGCATTTCCAAAGGGAACTCCAACTGATCGGGTTCAATTCTTTGGTTGCTTTTTTCTCTTCTTTCTAAAAGGCTATACCATGCTTTGGTCATGTTATCAACGGAGTATGGATTCTCTAGGCGTTTGCCCAGCCGAATCATTTCTTTATCTTTTGTTTCAGTAGTAGAAAAGCTGCCAGTATTTTCTGTTTCTACTACATCGATTAACTCATTGCAACCAAAAATAGTGCTTAGAAATAAACTTAGGATTAAAATCTTCTTCATTATAGATTAAATTTTATTGCTTCAAAATGTGGAAATAGAGAAGTTGAGAAACAAAGTACGGGATAGGCTCAAAGCGAGGGATAGTTATGATTATGCTTTGAACAACTACCCATACTTGTTATTTCTTGAGCTTATTCCAACTAAATAGTTGGCAAGTCATAGTTAACTTCTTCTACTTGGTAATACATTTGAGATTGTACCTACTCTATGAAAGGCTTTTCGGTTTCCTCCTTAATTATTGCAGCAATAAGTTGATGACAAATGAATGGTAGAGGCAGAGGGAATCAAAATGGAGTTAGTTGAAATTTATAAATATCAACCTTGTATTTATAAATTTCAACCACTAAATAAGATGGTTAAATATCTGATTTACATATTTTTATATGAATTTTAAAATCTAAAGAGTAGGAAATTCACTTTTCTGCAAATAGACCTTCCAGATTATCAGTTGAGGAGGGGTTAACACTATCCTTGATTGATCGGCTATGGCTTTTTATAGTAACATTTTACCTTCGAGAACGCCAAATTTTTGATGCACTATTCTTCAAGTACTTAGTGGATCTATAAAGTATAACTATCACCCAGTAATCATTTATCTTTTAAGTCATAGGTTGGTAAGAAACTTTAGTAGAAATCGCTTAATTAAAAAAACTACAGAGAGAAAAACTACTTTTAAAAGAAATAAATCATTGCAGACTATGTAAAAACAGATTGTAGACGTAACAAAAAAAGAGAAAGAAAGTTTAACTTTAAATATCTAAACCTAGTGTTTGGTTGAAGGAATAAGATCAAATTAGGCTTTTGTACTCATTGTTGAATCCATATATTAAATTAATACCTATTAAAAAAAGCCTGATAACGATCGTATTCCTGCTTTTTAGCCAGGTTGGGCTTTCCCAAACTGCAAAAATAGACTCTTTGTCAAAAGAGAGCTTTGATACACTAGAAGAATATTTGGATAAAAACTATGTGGATTCTGTAAACGATATAATTTATGCAAAGGCATATCTAAAAAAAGCAATTAAGTTAAGAGACACTATAAAAATAGCTGCCGCCTATTATTATTTAAGTAATGCGTCCAGGTTAGAACAGGCTTTACACTATAGTGATAGCATTATAAACATAACAAAACATCTCCAAGCGAATAAAAAATACCCAGGCTCAGGTTATCACCAAAAAGGAAATTTGTACTACAAAGCAGGAAAGTATAAAGAGGCATTAGACTGTTATTTGGCTTGCTACGAGCTTAGCCTCAAAAGTGGTAGCCAAACACAGGCATTAGTCGCAAAACAAAACATAGGACTTTTAAAAAATAAAGTTGGAGAAAGGGAAGAGGCCTTAAAAATATTTCGGGATTGTATTAACTACACACAAGAAAGCGATATAGAAAACAAAGATTATTATTTAGTAAGGGGCTTTTATTGCCTGGCTGATTCATATGTTTATAACAATAAGAGAGATTCTGCTGCGCTTACGATAAAAAAAGGTATACAAAAAGCTATACAATTTGATGATTCTCTAATGTATGCTCATTATATCTATTTATCTGGTGTAAATGCCTATTTTTCTAAAAACTATAAAGTAGCGATTGATAGTATAAAGAAGAGTAATCGCATTTTCTATGAAGAGACATTAAATGCAGTGTCAAATCTATATTTGGGTAAGTCCTATTTTGCTTTGAATAAAGGAGATAGTGCTATTTTTTATTTTGATAAAGTAGACAACTTTCTAGAAAAAACAGAAAACGTTACCTCTGAACTTATTGAGATTTATCCCCGGCTTATAGAAATTCAAAGAGAAGATCAAAACTTGGGAAGGCAACTTTATTACACCAACCGCCTTTTAAAATTTGATAGTATCCTAAGTGATAACAGCAAGTATCTTTCAAAAAATATTGCAAAAAAATACGACATCCACGAACTAGTGGAGTCAAAAAACCAGATTATTAAGGAGCTGGAAGGAGAAAATGAGACCTCCAAAAAGTATAATTATATTCTCATAGTTATTGCAGCGATACTTTTAGTTTTAGCTATACTTTATATACAAAAAAATGTATCTAATAAGCGTAAGTACAATATGCTTATGGCGACTCTAAAGCAGGGTAAGAGTGAATCAACAACAGATGAGAGTGTAAAAACGATTAAAAACAGCGAAGTTTCTGAGCAGCTTGTAGAAGAAATCTTGTTAGCTTTAAAAGAGTTTGAAGCCTCTAATAGATTTATTGATGAAAAATTCACTTTAAATTCACTCGCTAAAGAAATAAATACAAACAGTACTTACCTTTCCAAGGTAATTAACATGACAAAGCAAACCAGTTTTGCTCATTATTTGAATAACCTCAAAGTTGATTTTGCTATTGACAAACTATCCTCTGATAAACAGTTTAGATCATTTACCATTAAAGCAATTGCAGAGAGTACAGGTTTTAACACAGCGCAGTCATTTACTACTGCTTTCTATAAAAAAACAGGAATTTATCCTTCCTACTTCATACGACAGTTAAATAATGATAAATTTCATAAATAACTTATTATCAGTACTTTAATGTTTATTCTTGTTGTTGAAATTTATAAATCTCAACAACTTCTATGAGGTTTTATTGTTATAAGAGTGGTATTTTTACTAACGGTTGACAGCTTTAATGCCTAAAAGCTTACATCTATTATAAGGCGTTTTTCATTGTTATGCCTAGTAGGTTTGCCGCAAGGTCGTTGACTGTCGTATTTAGTTAATTTATATAAAAGTTAAATTTATTCATCATGAAGAAGAACAGATCAAAAAAGTTACAAATCAGCAAATTTCAAATTGCCAAAATCCATAACCTTTCCACTATAAATGGAGGAGATGAGGGACAACCTACGAAAACAACTATAACGCCGCCTACTTTAGGAGTAAAAACATTAGACCATGATGATATTAGTAGAAATAATATTGTAGGTATGGGATAGAAGGTAATTTTAGAATCTATCTTTTTTAATTGGGTTCTATATAAGCAATTAAACTCTTCTTGTTCACTATTAGAAATGCATGTGCCAAAGTGCTTGATTTCGACTTGCTTTTTTAGAGTACATTCTTCATACTTTCTGCTACAAGGGAAAGCATGAAGGTTTCATAAAAAGTAGTGAAGGTAGGGGTGTTAAGAGAAAGGTGAATTTTTACTACTTTTGGTTGAAGCTTGATTTTTACATAGAAAAGGTTTTTTCTTTGTGCTTGAAGGCGTTTTGTTAGAATGTAAAGTAGCATACTTGCTATTATTTTGAGTATACGATTTCCGTTTTATCATCAATACGATCAAAAAGACTGTGGTCCTACGTGCTTAAAGATAATAGCCAAGCATTACGGTAAAACTATTTCTTTACAAGAGCTACGCAAACTCAGCGAGACTGTACGTACAGGAAGCAACTTACTGGGTTTAAGTGATGCAGCGGAGTCCATTGGTTTTAAAAGTCTAAGCGTTAAGATCAGCCTTGAAAAGTTAGAAGAAGCTCCATTACCCTGTATTCTCCACTGGAATAAAAACCACTATGTGGTATTATACAATATAAAAAAAGACAAGTTCTATATTTCAGATCCAGCACATGGGAGGCTTACGTATACCAAAGATGAATTTTTAAAACACTGGATTGGCAATAATGCCAACGAGTATACGGAGGAAGGAGTTGTTCTTTTACTAGAGACTACACCTAAGTTTTCTACCAATGATTTTGAAAAGGAAGCACCATCGTTGAGCTTCTCTTTTTTATCTAAATACATTTTTAAATACAAGAAATTCCTCTGGCAACTGGTCATAGGGTTAGTTGCATCGAGTCTATTACAGCTTATTTTTCCATTTTTAACCCAAAGCATTGTTGATGTTGGGATAAAAAATCAAGACATACACTTTATTTATCTGGTTCTTTTTGCCCAACTGGCTCTTTTTATAGGAAGGACGGCTATTGAAGTGATCCGGAGTTGGATACTTCTCCACTTAAGTACTCGTATCAATATTTCACTGGTATCTGACTTTTTCGTTAAGCTGATGAGATTGCCCATTGCCTTCTTCGACACCCGTATGACAGGCGATATTTTACAGCGTATCAATGACCACAAGCGTGTCGAACGTATTTTGACGACATCTTCCCTGACCGTACTTTTCTCCATGGTCAATCTTATTCTCTTTAGTTTGGTATTGGCCTACTACAACCTTTCTATTTTTACAATATTCATCGTTGGAAGCATCCTATATTTTGTATGGATTGCTGTTTTTCTTAAAAAACGCCGAAATCTGGATTATAAGCGTTTCTCGCAAGTAAGCCAGGAGCAAAGCAAAGTGATAGAGCTAATCAGTGGGATGCAGGAAATCAAGCTCCACAATGCAGAAAAGCAGAAACGTTGGTCATGGGAGTTTCTGCAAGCAAGGCTTTTCAAAGTATCTGTTGAAGGACTCTGCTTGGAGCAATACCAAAGTGTAGGCTCTGGATTCATCAACGAACTTAAAAATATTTTGATCACCGTACTTTCTGCCAAATTGGTTATTGACGGAGATATTACCCTGGGTATGATGCTGGCTATCAGCTATATTGTTGGTCAGTTGAATTCTCCTATCTCCCAACTTATCAACTTTATCAGAGAGGTTCAGGATGCCAAAATTTCTTTGGAACGACTATCTGAAATTCACAGTAAAGAAGAGGAAGAATCTGTTGGCATAGAGCGTATTAAAGACATTAATACAAATTCAGACTTTTCCATTTCCAATGTATCCTTTCGATATATAGGCTCTGAACAAAAGGTATTGAATCAGTTAGATTTACAGATTCCAGCTAACAAAGTTACTGCGATAGTAGGTGTGAGCGGAAGTGGTAAAACTACCCTAGTGAAGCTTTTGCTAAAATTCTATGATCCTAACGAAGGGAGTATAAAGTTGGGGACTTATGATTTAAAAAATATTTCTCAAAAAGTATGGCGGGAGCAGTGTGGAGTTGTAATGCAGGAAGGCTATATTTTCAGTGACACAATTGCTAATAATATAGCGGTAGGAGTGGATTATGTGGATAAGCAGAAACTAGCCCATGCTGTAGATGTGGCAAACATAAGAGATTTTATCGAGTCCCTTCCGCTATCCTATAACACCAAAATAGGCATGGAAGGCATTGGGTTAAGTACTGGGCAAAAGCAAAGACTTCTCATTGCCCGTGCCGTATATAAGAATCCGAATTTTTTGTTTTTTGATGAAGCTACTAGTGCCTTAGATGCTAATAATGAAAAGGTTATAATGGAAAAGTTGAATGTCTTTTTTGAGAATAAAACGGTGGTAGTAATCGCTCATAGACTTAGCACAGTTAAAAATGCTCATCAAATTGTAGTATTAGACAAAGGGAAAATTGTTGAAGCAGGTAATCATGAAAGTCTCATCGCTAAGAAAGGAAGTTATTTCAATTTAGTTAAAAACCAATTAGAACTCGGTAGTTAATGTGCTAATTCGATAATGTGGTAATGTGACAATAGGTTAATTAATAATGAATGTAAAAAATGTAATTTTAGAAAAGAGTTTTGAGTTTGCTTTAAAAGTTATTGAATTCACTGAGCAATTGGAAGAAAGGCAAAAATATGTTATCGCTAGGCAGCTACTTCGCTCAGGAAAATCTATAGGTGCAAATGTTCGTGAGGCGCAAAGTGCTGAAAGCAGAGTAGATTTTATTCATAAGTTGAAAATATCAGATAAAGAAGCTAATGAAGTATCTTATTGGCTAAAGCTTTGTAAATTCTCTAGAAATTATCCCGACTCTGATGAATTGGAAAATCAATTAATAGAAATACAAAAGCGGCTATCTGCCATTATATCTTCATCAAAAAGAAATAATAAAAAACTAACACATTAAGATATTATCACATTGAACCCATTAGCAAATTATCACATTAATCAAATTATCACATTATTGCGTTGTCAAATTCCTTAAAAGATATAGAGTTACGAAGCGAAGAAGTACAGGAGATACTGACTAAAGTACCACATTGGATGATACGGTATGGAAGCATAGTATTTCTTTTACTTATCGTTATGTTGCTATGTATCTCATGGTTTATAAAGTACCCAGATATAATTCCTTCAAAAGCAACTATTACCACTGAAAAGCCACCTGAAAAACTATATGCTAAGACTACAGGGAAAATACAAGCTATTCTTATAAAGGATAACCAGCACGTTTCTCCCAATCAGCCTCTTGCAATAATTGAAAATACAGCTAATTATAAAGATATATTCAAGCTTAAATCGATTGTAGATAATCTTCAGGTTAATAATCACTCCTTTCAGTTTCCTATAGATAGTTTGCCTTTATTATTTCTGGGAGGTATAGAGTCCCAATACGCTTTATTTGAAAACTACTATATTCAATACCAGCTTAATAAGGAGTTACAGCCTTTTTCAAATGAAGCATTAGCTAATACAGCATCTCTTCTGGAGTTAAACAATCAACTCAAAAGTCTCCAATCCCAGAAAAATACCAGCAAGACAGAATTAGAATTCAGGGAAAAAGATTTAGAGCGTACTAAAAGCCTTTTTAATAAAGACGTTATTTCTGCGCAGGATTATGAAAAAAAACAATTGGAGTTTATCCAGGCTAAGCGTAACTACCAAAACTTTGAATCATCACTCTCACAGACTCGAGAAGCGATAAGCAATGCACAAAAAGCTTCTAAAGAGACAGAAATAAATCGTATAAAAGCTGAGAGAACCTTGCTTAAAAATGTGATTCAGTCTTTTAACCAGCTAAAAAAGGCGATTAAAGAGTGGGAATTGCGTTATGTATTGCAGTCTAAAATAGCTGGTAGAGTTTCTTTTTTAAATATTTGGAATACAAATCAGACTGTTCAAGATGGTGATATGATATTTACAGTAGTTCCTACAGAAAACTCAGCGTTTATTGCTCAGTTAAAAACACCAGCGCAAAACTCTGGCAAAATCAAAGCTGGTCACAAAGTCATTATCAAACTTGAAAATTACCCAGATACCGAATTTGGAACACTTCAGGGATTTGTGAAAAGCATATCCCTTGTACCTAATAGTCAAGGATTATACGTAGTGACCGTATCATTACCTGATAAATTGACTACCTCTTACGGAAAAAACATCGCTTTTAAGCAAGAAATGATAGGATCTGCAGAGATTGTCACGGAAGATTTACGCTTAATTGAGCGTTTCTTTTACCAGTTTATGAAGGTTATGGATCAGTAGTCATACCAACTTAATTGTGAAAAGATGTAAACACAATTTTGAGTTAGAAACTAGGGCATCCTCCTACAAAGCCTGTCTTGGCTTCTAAAGCTAGAACAAGCCCTAAAAATCGGACGTAGCACAAGTGCAAAACATTTGCACCTCAGCAAACTCAAATCATGCCAAAAGCATGATTCGGCGGGTGGATCGAATGTCCAGCGGGGTGTGTAATGGGATGTAGGGAGGAAGCATTGGGCATTCTTGATTTTTTAGTGCTTTTTTATCAAGAAAAAAGCACAGGAAGAAGAAATCCATGGCTTTCCTATGTTCCCGCCATGCATTGTGTGAAACTACTTCATAAGCAAAAATGCATACTTCATTGGGGAAAGTCCATATATCCTTTATCTTTCCAGTCTTTTTGACTCAGAGTCTAGCGAATCCTATCTATCGATTTAACTAATTTCTCATCCTTACGAATAAATCGATTTGCAATCAAGTTGAAAAGAAGTCCTGCAATAGGCATATAAAAACCATAGCCGAACCTTCCTTGATTCTGAATTTCAAACAGCTTTGTTCCTTCAAAAATGAAATAAATGCTTGTTCCCAATGCGCCAATCATGAGAAGAACATTTAAAAGATTGAGTTTTAACTGCCTTAGTCTGCTTTTATAGCTGAATAATGACCCCAAAGCAATTACACTAGATAAAAATGCAGCTATGCTAATATAAAAAGTCTGGGTAGAGGATTTAAGTTCTCCGCCAACATAGTAGTCCATCTTTAGTGCATCTAGTTGAATATATTGTAAAGGGCTATCCGTATTATCAATAGAAGTTTTCTCCCAAAGTGGAAGAAAAGCTATAGAAAACATAGCTCCTGCAATCAAAAACAAAAAAAAAGACTGGACTCTTTGAATCATTATTATTTCTAAATAAGTAAAAAGATAACGGCTGCAAATATAAGAATAGGAGAGGAGGTGCGGTATATAATTGGAAATAAAAAAACCCACTTTCTCAGAAGTGGGCTGGGCTATATAAGAAGATCTTATATTTAAAGGGCTGCTTTCAAAATGATAGTTTTATCATCTACAGAAGAGCCATTATATTGTTTGTAAGTAACAGGAAATATATCTCCTTCTTCAATATTATCAAATCGGAAATTTAAAATATTGGCTATGTCATTAATAATTTCTTCATCAGTCCTGAAATCATCGTAATTGCCATACCTATCATTACCAATGCCAAATTCATAATCCGCTTGTGTCAAAGTGTATTCATCTCTGGTTGGGCTATCTTCTGTAGGTAAAAATTGAAATACAGGCTTTTCTTTCCAACTCTGGATATTGCTGTCATAGGTAAAAGTCGAAGTTCTATTTACGACATCTTCAATAAATACCCACATCATTCCATCGTAAACAAATTCTCTAATGTAAGACCTAACTTCACGGTTTTCATACAAATTATATTCTATAATGAGAGAAGTGGAGGCTTTTGTATAAGGTCTTGCATTTTTCAAAAAGATAGGGATATAAAATCTAGCGTCATCATGGCTTCCAAAATTGGCAAATCTCTGTTCCATAGAATTGTATTCACTGCCATCTAGCACGTATATGGATTGCCAGTTTGTATTATCTATGCGAATAAATTTATTCGTCAAAGTATTTACAGATCCACTGTAATAATCATAAGTTAAACTCACCACAAACCCCCTTTCAGTGTCAGGGTATTTTATGCTTAAAAAGTTAAAGATTTGACTTTCACTACTCCAGTTAGGATAATCTCCTTGATATTCTGATTCTTGTACAGTATAACTAACTGTGTCTCTAACTCTTAATGGGTAGTAATATTGATAAGTGACTTCTACAAACTGCCCTTCTTTTGCTAAAAATTTGTTATTTAGAATAGAACCCAAATTTTCTGTATTTGGTGGTGCTGAAGCAGAAAAATTAGAATAAGATCGTACATTTTCGTTAGAGGAAAGTTGATAATCATCATCAGTTAATGTGTAAACAATTGGAGGAGCGATTTTTCCTAGCTTTGCATTGATTAAAGCAGTGGTATCTTGTCCTAACTGTTCCGACTCAATGGAGTCATAAATATCTTCATAAGGGTTACATGATATGAAAGTACCCAATAAAGCAATAATTAAATATTTTACTAAATTTTTCATCGGTTTAAAAATGGTCTGTTTCATTTTTATAAATTTTAAAATCTTTTTATCTAAAACTTTAATCTTATGCCTGTAGTCCATGTTCTTCCAGAACCAAAATAAACTAGTGCAGTATCAAAACTTCCATCTTGCGCGTCCATTATATATTCGGTATCAAATACGTTGTTTATATTTCCAAAGATGGTAGCGTTGAACTTGCCAAGATTCATTTTATATCTAAAGCTTGCATCAAACAAACCAAATGGTTTAAGTTTCAAAGCTTCAACTCCTTGAGCATTTTCATTATTTCTGCTTTCAGGATCATAATTAGCATAAATATTGTCATAATAATTGTAGTCAGCAGAAATTGTAAAATCTTTTAATATTTCATAACTCATACCCAGAGCGGCAGTAGTTTGAGCGGCATCCCCAACATGAATATCTTTAATATACAGATCAATCGTTTGTACTAAGACTTGATTTTCATCAAAAATATTTACATCGTTAATATTATTTGTCCATCTCCAGTCTCCTACAGAAAGCATACCAGTTAGCCTATACCTACTAGTTGGCTGGTACTTAAAATCAACTTCTACACCAGTATGAAGAGCATTTACACCAAGAATGTTAGCAACAGAATTTTGTCCTTGACCAGGTATAAATCTTACGAAGGATCGATCTTCCCATTTAGTAGCATAAACATTAACGTTTGCATTAAACTTACTGCTTCTATAGCCATAACCTAGCTCAAAACTGGTAACTTTTTCATTTTTTGCCCCACTATTAATTTCATTTGTATTGTTTAAGAAAGCAGCATTAAAAAAAGGAGCTCTACTAAAATAGCCTAAGTTTGCAAATACATTATGATTGTCTGATAAATTATAATTTGCCCCTCCTTTCACTCCGTAACCTAAAAAGTTAACAAATTCTGTTTCCTGCTCAGGATCGGAATCTAGGTATCTAAAATAATCTATTCTCTTATACGATGTATTGGAAACTTGGAGGGTTAAAAACGCTGAAAGTTGATCTCGGCTGTACTCTACCTGGCCAAAAACACCTTCCCAAAGTACAATACCCTCATTGTGGTACGAAATTTTATCACCTACTTTAGCAGCGTTATTTGGGTTGTTTTGATTGCTGCTGTTAGGATAAAAAGATGCACCTAAAAGATCTGTAACTTCCTGAAAGTGAATACCCTTGTAATACCTGAGATCCAGTCCTCCCATGAATGTAATATCATTAGAAAGATCTGTGTTGACTGTGGAAAGAATTCCATACCAATTATGATCATTTCTACTTGCTCTCAAGATGGAAACATCATTCCCATCAGCAATTGCATCTCCTAAGGCCATATTTTCGTCAACAATTCTGTCAAGATCTATAACCCCAGTTCTTGTATAATCGGTAAAGTTACTAGTTTTTCCAGCTGTTCCACCACCACCTCCAGTTCCAAAAGAAGCATAGGCAGCAGTAGATATATCTGTTTTACTACTTAATGTCCAGTAGTGATTTAGAGAGAAAAAAGGTTTGTGATAGAAATTATCTTCAACTTGCACTACCTGACCATCTTTATAGCCCCAGTCAGGGTTATATCTAATTCCTCTATCACTATTTTTATAGGTTTCTATTGTACTTCTACTTTGTCTTTGACCATGAACCTGTGGAGCACCAATAGCAGTAAATGTAATTTCATGTTGCTTATTAATTACTTTAGCGATATTGGCAAAATACTGATAGCCTTCAAATTCAGTACCGTCTACATAACCATTTCCAGTAGTTTTACCACCAGAAGCAGTAATAGCCCAGCCATTCTCCATTAGCCCTGTAGAGAAAGTTACAAGCTGTTTCTTATATCCGTTATTACCAATCATATAATTAAATTGCCCCCCCATCTTACTGTCTGAGGCTTTCGAAATAATATTAATCGTTCCTCCAACAGAAGGAACTGCTACCTTTGATGCTCCTAGTCCCCTCTGTACTTGCATGGTGCCCGTAACATCCGATAAACCTGCCCAGTTAGACCAATAAACAGTACCATTTTCCATATCATTTACTGGCACTCCATTAATTAACACTCCAACATTTCTACTATCAAACCCTCTTATATTAATTCTGGAGTCTCCAAAACCTCCTCCTTGTTTGGTAGCATACACTCCAGGGGTAGATTTTAAAATTTCAGGAAACTCTTGATTGCCAAGCTTAGCATCTATCAAATCAGCATTAATGGTAGAAACAGCAACAGGTGTTTTTCTATCAATAGCGACAGATGCAATTATTTGAACTTCCTCCAGACCAATGGCAGAAGAGTTTAACATAACTTCACCCAAATCAATATTGCTAGAAGAAGAAGAAAGGTTTACCTCCTTTTCATAGGTATCATATCCAATAAAGGAGATAGATATCGTTTGTGTTCCTTTAAAGTTAGTGGTTAGAGAAAATTGACCTTCTAAATCGGTAGTTGTACCGTTTACTTCTCCTGAGGAAGATTCTTTCACTATTACATTTGCTCCAATTACAGCACCATCGCTGTCAGAAACACTTCCCGTGATTTTAGTTTGACAAAATGCGACTGAGCTATACAATAAGCCAAGCCCAAAAAGTAAGAGTTTTTTCATGTGATTAATACAGTAAATAATTGAATTTTTAATTGGTGCAAAGCTAGAGCTAGCTTTTTTAACGAGGGTAGATTAGATGTTAAATTAACTTTAATTTTTGAAGAAGAATTTGTTATTGAAGCTATCTGATCTAGCTATGTATTTGGAAGTATTTTTAGTTTATGCGAAAAGAATTCCTCGACGTTCTGTGTTGGAGTTTTCACTGGAACTGTCATCCCGAACTTGTTTTGGGATCTAAATAACAGAATTTCTGTTTTTGACCTTCAAACCTTTCATTTATTCCAAATAGTAGTTTTATGGCTAGGTTTTTTGCTATAGAAATATATAGCTCAAGCGCCTTTATATAGTTTTTATTTATAAAATTTTATTTATTATAAATATTTGATAATCAGTTGTGTATCTTTTTGCACGATTTACAAAATCGTAATATAGGCGTAACATATAAAAAGCATTTTTGCACTTTAAAAAAGTATTGCTGATGAATCATTTCTTACACAAGTTATTTTTATGTACAAAAGGAGTAATTTTTATAGCTCTTTTATTCTTTACAAAAAACCTCAAAGCGCAAGAGGTGGTTGTGCAGCAAGGGTTTGAAAATGCTGCTGAGGACACATGGGCATTTTCACCAACTCCAGCATCATATAATGCAAGTAATGATGTATGGGCAGCAGTTAATCAGGTTGGAAATATTAATGCATTGACTGGTGCTTTTTGGGGTATGCGTGATTTACAAAACCCAATCAGTGACCCTCAGAGCAATGGTTTGCCAGATCATACTATCACCTTTGATCCAATTGATATTTCAAATTATATAGATGTAACCCTCTCTTTTAATTATAATACCACTGGGTTTGATACTGTAAATGGAGATCAAGTTTTTTATGAAATAATATATGATGCAGATGCTTTAAATGGAAATTGGCAGAATGCAGACGTAGTAGAACTCAACGGTAATACAGGGGCATGGGAAGAAGTTACGATAAACATAGAGGATAGATATCAAAATATAGCCTTTCGTATTCTTGCAAGACAAGATGGGGGCAGCGACTATGCTGGGGTTGATAATGTCCTTTTACAAGGAGTAAACCAAGGAGGTGAAGTTAATCAGCCATCCCTAGTAATTACAGAGATCATGTACAATGATCCTGCTCTGGGAAATGATGATCAACATGAATTTGTTGAGATATACAACGATGGAAATCAAAATGCAGACCTTTCTAATTATACCTTAGAAGGCTTAGCATTTACTATTCCTAATGGAACAAACTTAGCATCTGGTGAATACTTAGTCATAGCTAAAAGTGCAGCAGTAATGCAAAGAGATTTTGCAATACAGACCTTAGAGTTTCCAGCAGGGCAAGGGCTTAGCAATGGAGGAGAAACATTACGCTTACTAGACGCAGAGGGGAATACTATTGATGAAGTTACATATAGTGATAGAGGACAATGGCCTGTAGAAGCAGATGGTACTGGACCGTCTTTAGTTCTATGTGATCCTAATGCAGATAACAACGATCCAACTAATTGGGCTTTAGCAAATACAGCTACAGGAGTATTTGCAAATGGAACGGAAATTCTTGCAAATCCAAATGCAGACTGTAATGGAGAGCAAGATGAAGACCCTGATCCACCAGTAGGAGGCATTACAGAGATTTCAGTAATTAGAGCATTAATAGATGTGAATGGGGCACTATCTGCAAATGATGAAGGCGATGAATATACAGTGCAAGGAACTATTCATGGAATAAATACAAACCCAACAGGCTTACAATTTACCATAATTGACAACACTGCTGGAATAGGCTTATACCTTTCCGATCAAGACCCTCAACCTCAAATTATTGGAGGTCAGGGCATACAAGAAGGGGATGAAGTAACACTTACAGGAATTCTGGGGCAATATAATGGATTAATGCAATTGAGACCTACCGCAATTGACATTGAATCAAGCGGAAATAATAGAAAAAATCCAGTAATAGTAAATGTGTTGGATGAATCATCAGAGTCTGACCTTGTACAATTAGAAAACGTAACTATACAAAACCCTGCTGCTTGGGTAGGAGATGGAAGTGGGTTTAATATAAATATTGAGCTTCAGGGAAGTACATACATTTTAAGGGTGGATGATGATACAGAGCTGTCATCAATGACATACGCTCAGGTTTTTGGAGGTAATGAAGTAACAGAAGGTATAACAATAATAGGAATTGGTGGGCAGTATGATAGAGACTCTCCATTTGTAGATGGCTATCAGATTTTGCCTTACAAAGCAGAGGATATATTTATCAACCAGCCAGAAGGCAATTTTATAACATTAAGTTTAAGTAGTGACTCAGGTTCTGAAGTAGATGAGACGGTGATTACATTAACTGCAAGGGCAAATGAAATAGTAGATGCAGACTATACTATTACAATATCTGTTGAAGGATTTGCTGGTACGGATTATGATTTACCTCAAGGAAATGAAATAACAATACTAAATGGTCAACAAGAAGGAACTATAGCGTTTCAAGTAGTAAATGATGAAGAGGAAGAAGGTAGAGAAACAGGTACAATAAGTATATCAGCAGTGAGTGAGGGTATTGCGATTGGAAACCCTTCGTTTAGATCATTTACCATAGAAGATGATGATCTTATTTTTGATGGAAACTGTAATCCACCAGCAAACCTCTCAGGCTTAGAACTCAGAACTTGGCTAAAAGAAAACTGCTATGATGGCTTCTTTAATAATATAAGCCCTGGAGGTCAATATAGTGCTTCAAGAAGTGCAATGTATAATAATGCAAATGGTATTGACAATCAAGGTGGAGAAGTAATATGTGTGTATACAGGGTATGCTGATGATGTAAATAGCAACACATATCCAAACCCAGTAAATACCGAGCATAGCATTCCGCAATCATGGTTTGGTAGAAATGAGCCTATGGTTGGAGATATTCACCATTTATTTCCTACGCATGGAGATGTTAATGGTGAAAGAAGCAATCATCCATTTGATGAAATAAATGATAATGTGACAGATATCTGGTTTATTGCAAATCCTAACTATACAACTTCTGGAAATATTCCAGTACAAAATATTGATTTATATAGTGAAAAAGGGAATGGAGCAAATTTGGGAAGAACAGCATTTGAGCCAAGAGAAGACCATAAAGGAAACTTAGCTAGGGCAGTATTTTATTTTTACACAGTTTATCCTAATGCTGCTGGAAATATAGCTCAAATAGGAGATATAAACGTACTATATCAGTGGCATTTAAATGATCCAGCAGATCAGGCTGAAATAGAAAGAAACACAAATGTGGAAGCAGTACAGGGCAATAGAAACTTCTATATTGATGATCCTAATCTAGTTGCCAGAGCTTGGGGCTTAGGGGTAGACTGCAATCCGCCTGTAGCTCCTATAGTAAACCTTCAAGTTGCTAATCTAACCGCTACTTCTGTAGAGCTAACCTGGCAGAGCAATAGCAATACCATTATTTTAATTACTGGAGAAGGAGCAGTGAATGCCACTCCTTTAGATGGAGAAAACTACTCAGCATCAGCTTCTTATGAAAATGGAGATGCTTTGGGAAATGCTTTCGTAGCATATGCAGGTAATGGAAACCAAATGACAATATCTGGCTTAAATCCTGAAAGTGAATACTTTGTAACAGCAGTACCATACTCTTGCTTACCAGCAGATTACTTTGTGGAAAACCCAGCGTCAGTTTCCTTTACTACGGAGCAAGTAGTTATTAGTCCTATAGCAGATGTAAGAAATAATGTAGGCGGGCTAGGCGAAATTGGAACAGAAGTAACAATCAGAGGAGTAATCCATGGAGTAAACTTAAATCCTAATAATAATGGACTTCAGTTTACCATAATAGATGCTACTCATGGTATTGGAATATACAATTCATCCAATGGAAATGACTTTGGAGCATTAATAGAGGGAGATCAAGTATTACTGACAGGTATAGTTGATGAGTATAATGGTTTGATGCAGCTAAACCCAACATCTATACTAGTAGAATCACAGGGTAATCCAAGAAGCAATCCAATTTCAACTGAGCTGCTTAATGAAGACACAGAGTCTAATCTGGTAATTTTAGAAGAAGCAACCGTTTTAGACCCCACTCAGTGGCTTGGCAATGTACAGAGTTTTAATCTGGATGTTAGCGTAGGAGGCAATAATATAGTTGTGAGAATTGATGGAGACACAGAGTTAGCATCAATGACCTATGCAGAAGTATTTGGTGGAAATAATATCACAGAAGGGATAACTATTATTGGTCTTGGAGGGCAGTTTGATAATGCAGCTCCTTTTGATGAAGGATATCAAATATTACCATACAGGGCAGAAGACATATTTGTACCAGGAGAGATAGCACCTTCTATAGTTGGAAATGGTTTACTCTTAGATGGAGCAACGTCTGTACTAGTTCCTGGAGATGTAGACTTAAACATTACCGTTTTGCATAACTTTTCTTTTGAACTGTGGTTCAGAAATGACGTAGCACAAAACGAAGATGCACTATTATTCTCTTCCAATGGAATACAGCTTGGGTATCGGGCTGGTTCTGAGGAGCTGTTTTTAGAATTACAAGACAGTGAGGGAAATCAAGTGAATATCAAAAGTAGAACACAAATTAAAGATGAAGTAGATAACTGGCATTGTGTAAGTATAGTACTATTTGGAGATAAGCTATTTTTATACTTAGATGGAGCTATTGAGGCTGAAGGAAGCCTGACAAATCTTGGTGCAATAAATATAGGATTTGGAGATATAACTCTAGGAAAAGACTGGATAGATGATAGTAATTACTTCAAAGGAAAAATAGATGAGTTTAGAGTTTGGGCAAAATCGTTACAGCATTATGAAATTCTTCAAAATCTATTTAATGTGATGAATGGTAATGAAGACAACCTTCAAGCCTATTTAAACTTTGATGAAGAAAACGGAATAATAGTTCCAGATAGAACTGGTAATTTTTACGATGGAGAAATAACGGGCTTAGTAAGCTGGATTCCGACGGAAGAAAGAGCAGCAGCAGAGCCTATTGCTAATAATGAAGCATTTTCTCAGGCTAATAACTGGAGGAGAAATAGAGTTCCAGTGGAAAATGTAAGTCTTAAAATGCACAGATCTACAACAGTAGACCAAAACTTTACTGCAAACCACTTATATGTAGAAGATGGAACTACCCTTACTATTAATGCTGGAACTGTCCTTACAGTAAATGGTAATTTATTAAATAATGGGGTTATACAGGGTGAGGGACATATAAGAATGCAAGGAAAATACATAACTGGAGGAAATTTTTCTGAGTTAAGAATTGCTCAAGGGCAAGGAGTTGAATTGCAAGGAGATGCTACGGTAGATAACCTGATATTATTGAGTGGTAAACTTGATATAAAGTCTAATGATTTGAGTATTACCACTAATCTAGCCACAAGTTCTGTCAATAACTATATAGTTACATCATCCGTAAAAGAAGATGAAAAAGGCTTCCTAATAAGAAATATATCAGACAATCCAGCACAAACACAAGCTTTTTTAGTAGGAACTGAAGATTCCTATTTACCAGTTTCCATGCTTAACTCAGGAGAAGCCGGTTTGATAAAAGTAAGAGTTTTAGAGGGCTTAGGAGAATATGAAGAGGAACTATCATTACTTTCAGTAAATAAGAGATGGGAAATAAAATCTGAAGATAATGTGGACGTTAACATTACATTTCAGTGGAATCAAGGCTTACAAGGAGAAAATTTTGACCCAGAATCTGTAGTAGTATATAAGATAAACGAAGAAGGAATTGACTTTTTTGGAGATAGAGCATTAAAAGATCTTGGAGATGGTAATTTCATAACTAATATAGAAAATATTAGAACTTTTTCAGATGTTATAGTTTCTAGCGGTGGGGTTAACATACTTCCAGTTTCATGGGTAGATTTTGAAGGCGCAGTAACTTCCATTAATACAGTTAAACTTACCTGGATAACTGCACAAGAGACAAATAATGATCATTTTGTTGTACAAAAGTCAAATGATGGATTTAACTTCAAAAAAATTGGTCAAATAGAAGGAGCTGGGAACAAATCAAGCTTAAGTCAATATGAATTTGAAGACCAAAGCATAAATTCAGGGTTAGCTTACTACAGATTAAAGCAAGTAGACTTCGATGGTAATTTTGAATATTCTAAGATAATTTCTGTTGACATATACTCTTCATTATCAGAGTCTTCTATTGAAATAAAACTTTTTCCTAATCCTCTAAGCGGAAATGATCTTAACATATATGCTAAGGGATTTAATAGTAATCAAGTGATTAGCTTCAACCTTATCAATACCTTGGGACAAGTTATTATGACTGATCAATTTTTTGCAAATGGGGGAGGAGTATTACTCGAAAATATAGACTTTGAGACTATCGCAGGAAGCGACAAAGTATTCTTCTTACAATTACAAACTTCAGAAAAAATAATGGTTAGGCAAATAGTTCGTTAGGTCAAGACATGACATATAGAAAACAAAAAAAGCTGCTTCAACGAGCAGCTTTTTTTGTTATAATAGCAGTAATGATTTTTATAGAACGCTTTTTAACACGTTTTCTCTTAACCCGAATTATTCATGGCGAGGTCACTTATTCTGATCAATTGCCTTGTAATCAGAGAGTTATCTGTTCCGTTAATTAAGTCCCGAATTATTCGGGTTAAACCTTTTCCTTTTTAAATCCTATTTCGGCTAACCTTTCTTGCAAAAACTCACCCGCAGTAATATCCTCATACCTTTTAGGATTACTTTCATCAACACAGCTTTCCAGGCAGCTTAGATCCATTTCAGATCTTGGGTGCATAAAGAAAGGAATGGAATAACGCGGAGTATTTAATTGATCCTTTGGCGGATTAACCACTCTGTGAATTGTTGATTTAAGCTTATGATTAGTTAACCTATCCAGCATATCACCCACATTCACAACAATTTGCTCTGGTAGTGCAGTGATAGAAATCCACTCACCGTCTCTTCTTAAAACCTGTAGACCATCAGCACTAGCACCCATAAGAAGAGTAATTAAATTAATGTCTCCATGCTCAGCGGCTCTAACGGCATCATCTGCTACACTATTGGGATCTTCAATAGGGAAGTAGTGAATAGGCCTCAAAATACTATTCCCTTTACTAGCCTTATCTTCAAAATAATCTTCATCTAAGCCTAGGTAAATTGCTATAGCTCTCAGCATATTTAAGCCAGTTCTTTCCAAAGTCTTGTATGCTTTTAAGCCAATTTCTTTAAGCTCAGGCACTTCATCAGGCCAGATATTAGCAGGATAAGAAGACAAAATAGAATCCGAAGGGTCAACCTCTTGACCTACATGAAAAAATTCCTTCAAATCAGGAGTAGACTTTCCCTTAGCTACTTCTTTACCTTTACTAATATATCCTCTTTGCCCTTGTAGCTCGTCATCTTCATATTTTTTCTTAACATCATCTGGTAAAGAGAAAAACTTTTTGAAGCCATTGTATAGACTTTCAACTAACTCATCAGAAAGACCATGATTTTTAATAGCTACAAAGCCTATATTGTTATAAGCTTGACCTAAAGCATTAACAAACTTTTGCTTTTTAGAAGCATCGCCAGATAAAAAATCGGCTAGATCTAGAGAGGGAATTTCATCGTATAGCTTTTCAGACATGATTGAAAAAGATTGAAAAATTAAACATGCTTCAATATAAGAACAAAACTTTATAAAAATTATATGTTATGACAAATAATTTTAGAAAAAACAGAAAAAGATTAACCTGTATTATTTAAATAATATCTTTTTTTTAAGTCAAGTAATTGATTGTTATGTGTTTTTATTTTAAATCACACAATGTTTTATTCCTCAAATTTAGAGATCGTTAGCTCAAGTTTTGCACAATCAATTGCTTTGTGCTCAGTAAGTTATTCGTATTAAATAAGCACCGAATTATTCGGGCTAACTAGGGCTCTTGAGCCAGGAAGTGCATACAGAACAGGAAAAACATCTTTTCTTACTACAGTAACTATTGTACAATTCAATAACCCCTTGGCTTTCAGAAGCAAAAGAACACTTAAACCCTAGCTGATTAAACTTTCCAACAATTGAATTCTTCTCAGCCTTGCAACCAGACAGTAAATCGATTGCCTTTTCACAAAAACTTTCATTATTTATTTGAAGACCATAAGAGTATAGCAAAGGTGCAACCGTATTAATAATAATATTATCAATACTATCATGTCCAAGAGTACCACTATGCTCTACTTTTCTTTTATTAGAAAAAGAATAATGAACCTTCCAATAATTTGGTAAAGAGAAAGAAAGCATTTTCACTAACTCTTTCGAAGAGCTAACCTCTAAAAAATAGGAAAAAAGATGAGGTAGCTTGCATAAAACAACTGCAGCTTGAGCAAGCCTGATATGAGGCAAATTAAATAATCTCACGCCCTTGAACCTCCACTCAAGAACACTCAACCTACTATCAAAAACAGCATACTTCTTAGAAAGAAAAACATACTCATGCTTCAGTAAATTAAAATAGTCATCATCTATAATATCCTCCAAAAAACCAGCTTGCCCAAATAACAAAGCTTCTAGTTGAAGCGGATTATCATTATGAAGTCTCAAAAGTCTCAAAGGAAGAACCTTCGAAAGAGAGTAAAAAGCCTCAGAATTAGACTTGAAGCCAAGATTTTTCAGTAAAACCCTATAAGAAGCTTCTTCCCAATCACCCTTACAGGCATCATATATCTCCAAAATTGAGTTAGCTTTTTGATTAAGCCTCTCATATAGAGTCCTGTTAATCATTGCTTTAAAGTGAATAGGATCTACATCATCAAAAAAGCTCTTGCAAGGGATCGTAGAAGTTGAATTAAATATTTTGGTTTGCTTTTCTAATAGGCTTACTGGTATTCTATATTGCAGTTCTAAAGTTGAAATTTTACTGCCATCACCTCTCAAAATATCCAGATCATGCTCCCATACGACATGGAGAACTACATTTTCATACCTTGGGTTACCAGAATGCTCATGAGCATTCCACAAACCAGAACTTGAGTGAATCTCAACATGTCCATACCAATCCACTCCGTCTATTCGGATGTGAGCATTAAGAAAATCAGGGCCATCTTTTGTATTAACTGTTCCTGGTTTTATAACCTCTATGTATTCACCAGAAGTACCTTCTAGCTTTTCTTTATTAAAATATTGGAAGAGCCAAACAAACTGAATAAAATCTTCCTTAACAGCAAGCATTAGAAAAGAAAAACTTAATTCTTTTTTGACATAGAAGAGAGAAACTTAAAAACATTTTGCTCCAGCGAAATAGCTTTTGGGAAAAGAATCTGATTTTCTACATTCGCATGAACTCGCAAACTAGACTCAAACTCTTTCAGTTCAGAGTAAATAACCTTAGTATAGGTAGTTGAATTAGAGTTAATAAAATAATTATTAGTTAACTCTCTAATCCCTTTCATTTCGTCATCTTCAGACTCATGGTGAGAAGCCATTTCTTGAAGAGAATTATTCTTTACTAAAGAAAAAACAGCATGTAAATCACAATCATGCGAAGACTCAACTTTCTGTAGCTTCTCCACATACTTAAAAAGAGAATTCTCCTCATCTCTAATATGATGAATAAAATCTTCCATAAATAGAGGAAAAGAAAACTTAAGAGACGATGCAGTCAGCTGGCAGTCAAAAAACTCTGGCTGCACATCGCAAACCAGCTTTTGCATAAATGGCAACTTATATCTAATAAAATACCTGTGCGCTTTTTTTAGATAACTTAAAATAACATCCAGAGAGCAAAACCGTAACTTAGAAATAGCTTGTGGATGATCAAAGCGAACAGTAGGTCTTTGGAGAGAGGCAATAACCGAGTCTGCACAAAGTTTTAAATCCTCACAAGCTTCCGCCAAAGTCTGATCAGGATACTCATAGAACTTAATGCCCAAAAAACTTAATACCGAAGCATAAGTATAATTACTGTCAACTAAATCAATAACTTTAATATCCTTGAAAGGCATTATTCAAAAAAATATATGCTCAAAACCAAATATCACAATAACATTTTATCTTACAAAATATAAATTTCAAATTTAAGCCGACTTAGCCACTAAAAGAGATGAAATACATAAATCAAACGCCGTCAAAATTGGAGGGCACCCTTACACAAAGCTCTTCCCGGCGAGCCAAGCCTGCCTCCCACAAAAAACTACTTCGGTCTTGTCTTTCGCCTCTTTCCTTAGGGTGCACTCATGCCTACAGCATGATCAAAAAGAATAAGCCATCATCCCATTTTATTATACTTATTAACAAATTAACGCATCATCCCATTATTATATTACCACATTAACCCATGCCAAAGACCAGAAAAGAAAAAGCAGAAATAGTCAAAGAAAAAGCAAAAAAGCTAGGCTTAGACTTCTGTGGAATTTCAAAAGCAGAATTCTTAAGCGACGAGGCAAAGCAACTAGAAACATGGCTTAGCAAAGGCATGCATGGTAAAATGCAATACATGGAAAACCATTTCGATCTTCGGTTAGACCCTACAAAACTAGTTCCAGGAGCAAAGTCGGTAATTAGCTTGATGCTTAACTACTTTCCTCAAAAAAAGCTAGAAAAAAAAGGAAACTACAAAATTTCAAAATATGCCTATGGAGAAGACTACCATTACGTATTTAAGAGAAAACTAAAAGAACTAATAACAGAACTCAGAGAAGAGTTTGGAGAAATAGGGGGGAGAGCATTTGTCGATTCGGCACCAGTAATGGAAAGAACATGGGCGCAAAAATCTGGACTGGGTTGGATAGGAAAAAACAGCTTACTTATAAATAAAAAGCAAGGAAGCTTTTTCTTCCTGGGAGAACTAATAACAGACTTAGACCTAGAACCAGATGGAGCAATAAAAGACTACTGTGGAACCTGCACCAAATGCATAGATGCATGCCCAACCGATGCTATTGCTCAACCTTACGTTATAGACTCCAACAAATGCATATCCTATCTCACTATAGAGCTAAAAGAAGAAATTCCTCAGGAATTTAATAGAAAAATGGAAAACTGGATATTTGGTTGTGACATCTGCCAGGATGTTTGCCCTTGGAATAGATTCTCAAAGCCTCATAAAAACGATGAGTTTCACCCTAGTAGAGAACTGGAAGAACAGATCAAGCAAAACTGGGAAGAAATAACCGAAGAAATATTCAAAAAAGTATTTAAAAAATCTGCAGTAAAAAGAACCAAATACAAAGGTTTTACAAGAAATATTCAGTTCATCAAAAGAAAACAATAAAAAAGCCACTAACCTTAAAGCAGATAGTGGCTAATCCAAAGAAAAGGAAACAATAATTAAAATAAATACCCTACACTAAGGATAAACTGATTCGTTCTACTATCAAAAGTTCGTTTGTTACCAAAAACAGTAACACCGTCTCCAAGCTTACTCAAAGATCCTTCATACTTCAAATCAATAGCAATCTTTTTAAGAAGGTTAACACCTACACCAGCTTGAAAACCCCAGGTTGCAGCATTGATTTTTTCTTCTGCAACATCGGCATTATTAACAGTTTCTTTTACTGCATCAAAGAGACCATTGTTTTCAGAAAGGTTAATACTTGCAATAGGACCAGCCTGTATCCTCGCAGGGCCAAACTTATAAGCAGCCATAATTGGAATATCTAACCTTCCAAACCGCTGTTCTTTAATTATTTCCCTTACCTCACTGCCATTTTCTATTTCGGCAACCTTGACCTCTCCACCAGTAGAAGAGTATAATAATTCAGGGATAATCATCACGGGAACTAGGGGTAAATTAATTTGAGCCATAACACCAAAGTGCATCCCCACTACAGCGTTTTCAGCTTTTACTCTCAACTGATCCAAACCAGCTTGGTCTTTGATAACCAAATCATCGGCAGTAATAGAAGAAGAACTCACACCAGCTCTTGCTCCAAACTTTAATAATTGAGCTTGAACACCAGAGCTAAAAAGAAAAGCCAACAAAACAAAACCAAATAACTTTTTCATAAAATCAAACATTAAAATTATAATACGATAATAAACCAAAGATAAAACGATATTAGCTAGGAAATAGTCTTAAACACCTAACTTTAAAAAATTTAAGATATTGTGTAATAAAAAAATTGGATGCAAACATTCATAGAAAAAAGTATAGAGCAAATAATAACAAAAAGCTTACCAACCCCATCGACCTACATAATACTACCAACACGAAGAGCAAGGAAAAAGTGGCAAGAAAAATATAGCGAAAATAGAAAAGCAGAACTTTTACCACGAATACTAGCAATTAGTGACTTCTTGGAAAACCTTAGTGATATTGTCATCGCAGATCAGGTAACACTACTTTTAGAACTATATCAAGTATACAAAAAGATATTTCAAGAAAACACAGAAAACATACAAACCTTCATCTATTTTGGAAATACACTGATACAAGACTTTAATCGAATAGACCTAAATATTCCAAAAGATAAAATACAAAACTTTTTTGAATACCTAACAGCTTCAAAGGCAATTGAAAGGTGGGGGGGAAATTATATTACCAACTCAAAACAAAAAAAGCAAGTATATCAATACTTTAACTATTGGGAGAAACTTCAAATAGTATACATAAACTACAAAAAAGAGCTAGAGAAGAAGAACATAGGCTACAGAGGGTTACTTTATCAGAAACTTAATAAAAAGCTAAGTATAACCTACATTGAAAAGCAAAAAATAGACAGAATATGCTTTATAGGGCTTAATCAACTATCTCTCTCAGAAGTTCTGATAATAAAAAAACTAAACAAACAAATACCCACAGAATTTTACTGGGATATAGACGACTACCTTCTGGAAAACGATCAACAAGAGGCAGGTATACATATCAAAAAAAGCATAAAAAAACTTCCAAATGCATACCACAAAACCATTACATCAAACTTCTCTAAAAGAAAACAAACAATAAAACTAATCGAGACCAACAGCAACATACATCAGGTAAAAACAATAGGTCAAATAATCACGAATCGATTAGAAGAGATAAAAGAAAAAAGCGAAAACTTGGAAGATTTTAGCAAAAAACTTAAAACAACCATAATTATACTTCCAAATGAAACACTTCTTCTTCCTCTCCTTAATTCATTTTCTTCCGGAAAATACTTCAACAAGCCCATCAACTACTTTCTAAACATAACCATGGGTATCCCTCTTTCCCAAACGGCCACATTCAATTACCTAACTCAACTTCTCAACCTCATCAACAATAAAATCATTCAAAAAAGAGAAACTAAAATACTGACTTCAAAGATACAAGCACTTTTCAGCCATCAGTTCATACAAAAAGAAACACAGGCAAAAGCAGATGAACTCTTCAATAATGCGCCAGCTTATACAACGATAGATAACCAGCTGAAATCAAGCTTCTTGCAAGATGAAACAGTACAAAAAAGCCTAGGGCTAATAGAAAAAGACGATGAGTTGCTAATCAAAACTTTGGAAGTACTAGAAACAATAATAGAAAAACAACACAAAACCAATACACTAGAATACCAAAGCTTAATAGAAACATACAAAACAATAAAAAGCTTAGATCAAAAACTTAATAAAATCCAACAAAAAATTGAAACAAAAGCACTGATAGAATTAACACTAAAAATACTTAAAACAACTTCCGTCTCCTTAGTTGGAGATCCAAAACAAAAAATACAAATCATGGGGATGCTGGAGGCAAGAAGCCTTGATTTTGAAGAAGTATACATACTTTCTGCCAATGAAGGTACACTGCCATCCAAAAAGCAAATAGAAACAACAATCCCTTATGACATAGCATTAAACTTTGGGCTACCCACATACTATGATAGAGATGCTTCCACTGCCTACAACTTCTATAGAATAATACAACGGTCAGAAAAAATCACAATAACCTACACAGACCCATTCACATCAGAAAATGGCAAAGAAAAAAGTAGATACATACTTCAAATCAAAGAAGAACTCCCAAATAACACTAACAAAACAATAATTGAAAAAAGGCTGACCAGCAAAATAAATATTAGTTCAATACCAGTTCAGAAAATAAAAAAAACAGAAAACCTGATAAGTAAAATCAAAAAACAGCTAGAGTACGGAATAAGCCCCTCAGCTATAAACCTCTACACGAGAAATCCAATAGACTTCTTCCTCAAATACATAATCAACGTAAATCAAAGTGAAGAGAGACAAGAAACGATTAATAACAAAGACTTTGGAACAGTTATACATGAAGCACTAGACAAAATTTACGACAACTTTACAGAAAAATGGATAACTCAAGAGCATATTGCAGAAATCAACAATACAAATAGGCTTGAAAACCTAGTAAGAGAAACTATTGAAAGCAATATAAACGGACTTTCTTTCGAAAAAGGCAGGAACGAAATCTCATTAGAAATTATAACCAAACTCTTGCAAAACTATTTGCAAGTCATAAAAAAAAATGCACCCTACTATATTATATCAAAAGAAAAAACATATAATGCAACAATTCCCATGCAGATAGATGAGATAGGGGAGATAAAATTTAAAATAATAGGCAAAGCAGACTTAGTAGACTATGCCAATGGAAACATCAGAGTTGTAGACTACAAAACTGGCAAATTTGATAAACCTTCATTAAAAGCTGAAAACTTAGAAGAAATACTCACAAACTACAAAAAAGAAAAAATAGTACAACTCCTTACATATAAATATTTGATATACAAGCAAATACAAATTGATAAAATAAAACTTCCAGATAAAAACCCTAATGCAAATGTCATCCCCGGCTTTTATTTCTTTAGAGCTTTGAAAGAAGAGTTTCAGCAATATCAAATTAAAGAAGAACCCTCAAAGCCTTTAGAATTTCAAGCCTTTGCAGAAACCTTTTATCTAACTTTCGCTTCACAAATACTAAACCCTGACAACCTCTTAGTAGAAACCATATACTGATATTAGAACATCTTAAATAAGAATAGTGTCTGCAAGAAAATACATACTTTTCTTGCAGACACTAAAAGGACCCTTCAATATTTGTAGATTCACCCAGTAGTAACCTGAGTTCGATTAATAATTTGCACAAAAAAAGAGCAGAAATAATGAAAAAAAAGGGTGAGGACTCATAATTATTTAGTATATTAAAGCTCTGATTACCAATAATATACATTATTTATCATGAGGCTCACCGACAACGAAATTACTACTATTTTCTTTCTTGTAGA
>JAUIAB010000029.1 GCA_030425505.1 Bacteroidia bacterium
AAGAGAATGATTTATTTGCAAATAATCAAGCCAGTTTTCGATATACAAATTTTGGAAAATTACTCCAAAAAACACCTCCACGAAACGTATAGCCACTTTTTCCAAATCTACGTGTCAAACTCAGGAAGAAATAGTTAGCTACTTAACTTGTATTACTCATGAGGAGGCTATCACTTTGGATCAAATAATTAGCGAGTTACCCGTTCTCATTGAATAAGTCCCGAATTATTCGGTTAGCTGCCTAAAGCTTTTATTATTTCAACAAAATCATCTGCATTAAGAGAAGCTCCCCCGATTAATCCGCCATCAATATCCAGGCAGTTAAACAAGGACTTAGCATTACCTGGTTTACAGCTTCCCCCATATAAAACAGAAAACTCATTTGCTACTTCCTGTCCATATTTTAGCTCTACCAAACCTCTGATGAATTTGTGCATCTCCTGAGCTTCATCTGGAGTAGCCGTTTTTCCTGTTCCAATAGCCCAAACAGGCTCATATGCTATAACACAGTTTTTTATTTCCGTTTCACTCAAGTGAAATAGGCCTTCTTCTAATTGGCTTTGAACTATGTCAAAGTGGCTACCACTTTCTCTTTCGTTGAGTAATTCGCCACAGCAAAAAATAGGAGTAATTTGACTTTTGACTGCCTGAGTTACTTTTTGTGATAGTACATTTCCATCTTCTTTGAAATAATTCCTTCTTTCGCTATGCCCGATGATAGCATAGGACACATTGTAGGACTTTAATATCTCTGCAGAAACCTCTCCAGTATAAGCTCCTTGCTCAAAAAGACTACAATCCTGACTTCCAACTTTTAACCCTTCACTACCTTTAACCAAATCCACAACATTGGAAATGTGAACAAATGGTGGGCAAAGGATAACTTCATGGCTATCAGTACTTAAAACTCCTTTTATTTTTTCTTTAATTTCTGAAGTTAGTTCAATAGACTCCGCTTTGTTTTTATTTAGCTTCCAGTTTCCTGCTACAATTTTTTTTCTCATTTTATAAGTGCTTATTTATTTTTCTTGTCATACCTTCAACTCTTTCTTGCTATAAGAATACCATCTCTGAGCGGTAAAATAGAGCAGGTTACTCTTGGATCATTTTTTACTTTAGCATTAAAACCTTGTAATGCTTTGGTTTTTTTATCTTTAGCAGTATCACTAATTACTTTTCCACTCCAAAGCACATTATCCGCAAATAGATAACCGCCTTCAGCTATTTTATCAATGATCAGGTCATAGTAAAGACTGTAACTTTCTTTATCTGCATCGATAAAAACCAGATCAAAGGTTTCATCAATTGTAGGAATTATCTCATCAGCTCTCCCAATTAGAAGCTTTATTTTTTCTTTTGAATCCGATTCAGCAAAATAGTTTACTATTCTTTCTTTCAGTTCTTCATTTACTTCGATGGTGTATAGCACCCCGTCCTCTACTAACCCTTTGGCAAGGCACAGAGCAGAGTATCCGGTATAGGTTCCAACTTCTAAAATTCTTTTTGGCTGAATCATTTGAGAGAAAAGTTGCAGGAAAACCCCTTGTACTTTTCCAGAAAGCATCCGCGGTTTTAGTACTTCTAAATGTGTTTCTCTGTCAATCTTGTCTAGTAAAGTATCTGGCTCAGTGGTATGATCCTCAATATATTTTTCAATTAGAGGGTTAATTATGTCTATTGTACTGGGCATGGATAATCAAATAAACACTTTTCTTTTACAGATTTTGCAACTTTTTCGGGAACCATTTTTTCCCATCCTTCTTTCCCTTTTTTAATCATATCAATCACTGTATCAGAGATGATATTCAAATTTTCTGTTTTACACCCAAAAAGTTGTTCGATCTTATTATTTTCAATAAGGTGCTTATACAAATACTCCATCTTAGCAGGTATTTCCAGATTATCGCACATCAAGAGTTCATCAGAGTCTTTTTTGAGAGAAGGATAAACATAAAAATCAACATTATTGCTAAATAAAGTGCCCATAGCTTCTAAGACACCTCCCCTGAGATCCTGGTAATACGACTCATCAAAAATGCTTAAAAGGTTATAAACTCCTAGAAGAACTTTGATTTTTCCTTTTCTAGAAATTTTAGATAAATACTCTGTTAGCTTATAAAATTCTTTATAATTGGTTATTAAAACTGTTTTCCCTAAAGAGCAAAGAATATCTACTCTATCTAGAAAGTCCTTTTCATTAATCTTTCCTTCTTCATCTTTTAGGTAGAGGTTGCTTAAAGTAAGCTCAGCGATCTCAATGATATCTTCGTTTGAGCCAATTTCATTTTTAAAATAGCTAAACCCACATTCTAGCATATCTAAATTAACAAGTGTTACAGGACGAAACCTGCCTCTCATTACCAGAATGTTTTTTTTGTAGAGAACCTCCGAAGGTTGTAAAACACTACCATCAGGACCAAACATTGTTGCTTTTGTCAGCCCATTTTTTACAAGCTTTAGACTAAATAGCCTGTTGTCTACATGATCAAAATCAGGGCCTGAAAGTTTAAAATAATCTACCTCAATTCTATGATTAGAAAGACCATCTATAAGAGAGTTTAAAAGCTCTTCAGGCTGATCGTTAAGATAAAAACAACTGTGTATAAGGTTTACACCAATAATTCCTAATGCTTCTTGTTGAAGGATACTGTCATTATCTTTTAATGATACATGGATAACACACAAGTTTGATCTTTTTTTGGGATTTAGTTGAAATTGAACGCCAAGCCAACCTCTTCCCTGATTTGTTCTTTTAAAGTTCAACGCTTCAACCGTATTGGCAAAAGCAAAAAACCTGGTGCTCTCCGCTTTATGAGGTAATCTCTTTTCCAAAAGACCATACTCTTTTTTAAGCATCTTTAGTAGCCTGGGTTCACAGACATATCTACCTGATTTTTCTGACCCATAGATAGCATCGCTGAACGACATATCATAGGCAGACATCGTCTTTGCGATAGTACCCGAAGCACCACCTGCTTTAAAGAAATTTGCTGCTGTTTCCTGACCAGCACCTATTTCAGCAAAAGACCCATAAATACTTGTGTCTAAGTTTATTTGAAGAGCCTTTTCCTTTGCTGAAAGATTTGGCTGAAACCTCATAAAAAGCTATTGAATAATTTTTAGATTTTCTTAATCTAGGTTTTTACTAACCAGCTCACCTACTTGTATATCTGATTCGATCCAAAGATGAGTTTCAGGGTTAGCAGGATCATTGCAAATGACAGTAATACTCTTTTTTTGTTTTCCTTTTTTATAGCCACTGCTAAAAGTAACATTTAAAGTAGTCTTTTCGCCTGGTTTCAATTCTGTTTTTTCTGGTTTGGTGACCGTACAACCACAAGAAGCTTTTGTTTTACGAATAAGTAAGGTTGCATTACCTTTATTCTCGATTTCAAACGTTGTTTTAACTTCTGACTTTTGGTTGATTTTTCCAAAATCATGTGTAGTCTTATTAAATACTATAGAAGGTCTTTTTGAACCTTCTTTTAAAGAAGAGAAGTCTTCTTTAATGTGAGCGCTAACATTTATCCTTTTGAAAGGATTTATTTCTCCATCAGTATTAGAAGAATTGCTTTTTTCTTCTGAGTCGTCGGTAGCAAGCATAAAATTCTCAAACACAAAACCCCAATCATCTACTTTAGAAGCATCATAGTTTAAAGTTAAAGTAGATGTTTTCTTTGGGTTTATTGTTTTGTTGTCTATTTCTAAACTAGAATATTCTGGAAGCTTGGTTTTTTCTATATCAATACTGATTGGCTTATTGCCCTGATTATAAATTTTTGTTGTTATTTTTTCTTTCTGGTTATTATAAACAGAGCCAAAAGCAAGATGCGATTTCTCAAACTTCAAATTACCAATATTAAATGGGTATTCATCGTCAATTCCTTTTTCTTTCGGAATAACTTCTCCTTTCAATTTTAATTGAATAATATCAGGAGTTCCGTTTGTTTTTACTGTTACTACTTTGTTAAAAGTTCCAGGCCTGTTTCTAGGGTTAAACGATGCTTTGATAAAGCCTTTCTCATTGGGTTGCACAGGGTCTTTTGACCACTCAGGAGTAGTACAACCGCAAGACGCTTTAACGTCTACTATTACAACAGGTTTTGATGAATAGTTTTTAAATTCAAAAGTCGTACTTACTGGTCCATCCCCTTCTTTCACTTCACCAAAATCATGCGAGCTATTCTCAAAATAAATTCCATTTTTCTGACTCTGACTAAAACAAAATAAACTTATGAAAGAACTTAAAAGAAGTGTTATAACAAATCTCATATTTTAATAATTATTTTCTTACTACAAGCAAATTTCGTGCTTTTCATTTAGCATTCAAAAAAACAGTTAGAAGTTTATATTTCTTAAAACTGAGCTTATATCTTAAATATGTTAATAAAACAAATAAACTATAAGCTGGCTTAGTAGTTGTTTAAGTATTACTAAACAAAATCTGAAAATATTATGAATTTAAAAAAATCAAGCATTATTTCTATAATGTTAGCCTTATGTTTAAGTTTTTTACTTAGTTGTAAAAACGACGATGATGACGACCCTATAGAGCCTACAGGAAACACTAAAAGTTATAACTTAAGTGCTACATCAGGTGCTCAAGTATCTGGAACGGTAACTTTTACAGAACTCTCTGATAACTCAGTTGAAGTTAAAGTTGATCTTAATGGAACGTCGAATGGCGAAAGCTATACAGCAGATCTACGTAGCAACTCTGCTGTAGAGAGCGGTAATGTAGTTCTTTCACTACAAACTGTAGATGGCACTAGTGGCACAAGTACTACAATTGTTAGAACCTTAGATGATGGTTCTGATGTTAGCTTTCAGAGTTTATCTAATTATGATGGGCACATAAGTGTATACTCTGGAACAATTACTGTAGCGCAGGGAGATATTGGACAAAATGTCCTTACTGGAGAATCGATGGAATATACATTAGAAGAAAGAGCTGTTGAAGGAATAAGTGGTACTGCTACATTTTATAAAAGACAAAGTGGGGAAGCTTTAGCTGTGTTATCATTAGTTGGAACGCCTGATGGTGGAGAGCACCCTGCACACATTCATGTAAACACAGCTATTGAAGGTGGTGGTATTGCTTTTAGCTTTAATCCAGTAAATGGTTCTACTGGAATGAGTATGACTAATATGTCTTCTCTAGATGATGGAACAGAATTTTCTTATAGCGATCTAACTGACTTTGATGGGTATGTTAATGTCCATTTAAGCGCTGAAGACTTAGGAACTATCGTAGCGCAGGGTGATATTGGGCAAAATGTCCTTACTGGAGAATCCATGGAATATACTTTGGAAGAAAGAGCTGTTGAAGGAATAAGTGGTACAGCAACATTTTATGAAAGGCAAAGTGGTGAAGCTTTAGCTGTGTTATCATTAGTTGGAACACCTGATGGTGGAATGCATCCAGCACATATTCATGTTAATACAGCAGCTGAAGGTGGAGCTATAGCATTTAGCTTTAACCCTGTGAATGGATCTACCGGAATGAGTATGAAAAATATGTCTGCTTTAGATGACGGCACCGCATTTGGATATAGTGATCTAGCTGATTTTGATGGGTATATTAATGTACACCTAAGTGCTGATGACTTAGGAACTATCGTAGCGCAAGGTGATATTGGACAAAATATACTTACAGGTGAATCAATGAGATATACTTTGTTGGATAAAAATGCATCAGGAATAAGTGGTACTGCAACATTCTATGAAAGGCAAAGTGGGGAAGCTTTAGCTGTATTATCTTTAGCAGGAACACCTGATGGTGGAATGCATCCAGCACATATTCATGTCAATACAGCAGCTGAAGGTGGGGCTATAGCATTTAGCTTTAACCCTGTGAATGGCTCTACTGGAATGAGTATGAAAAATATGTCTGCTTTAGATGACGGCACCGCATTTGGATATAGTGATCTAGCTGATTTTGATGGGTATATTAATGTACACCTAAGTGCTGAAGACTTAGGAACTATCGTAGCTCAAGGTGACATTGGACAAAATATACTTACAGGTGAATCAATGAGATATACCTTAGGAGAAAAAAATATACCTGGAATAAACGGTACAGTAACATTTTATGAAAGACAAAGCGGTGAAGCTCTTGCAGAGATTTTATTAGTTGGTACACCTGATGGTGGGCAGCATCCAGCACATATACATTTAAACACTGCAGTTGAAGGAGGAGGCATTGCCTTTACTTTTACTCCAGTTGACGGTTCTATGGGAGAAAGTTTGACTAACGTTGCTACTCTGGATGATGGCACTGCATTTGGATATAGCGATCTAGCTGACTTTGATGGGTATATTAATGTCCATTTAAGTGCTGAAGACCTGGCAACAATTGTAGCTCAAGGTGATATTGGACAAAATGTCCTTACAGGAGAATCAGTAGAGTATACTTTAGAGGAAAGAGATGTTGCTGGAATAAACGGTACTGCTACTTTTTATGAGAGAAAAAACGGTGAAGCACTAGCTGTGCTAGCTTTGGCAGGAACACCTGATGATGGAGAGCACCCAGCACATATACACATGAACTCGGCTGAAGAAGGTGGAGATATAGCATTTACTTTTCCACCTGTAAATGGATTAACAGGCTTTAGCATGACAAATGTATCATCATTAGATGATGAAACTGTATTTGGGTACAGTGATATTATAGAGTATGATGGATATATAAATGTTCATTTAAGTGCTGATGACTTGGCAACAATTGTTGCACAAGGTAATATTGGAAGTAATGCTAACTAGTTCTAACTAATTAGCTCTTTCAAATTTCTGTTAAGAGGCTGTCTCAAAAGTGTTTGAGGCGGCCTCTTTTATGTAAGAAGAGGTGTGCTTTAATAAATAATACTGCAATAAAAAAGCCCTAGTTATCTAGGGCTTTGATTTTCTCTTGAAACTTCTGTCACTCTTACTCTACTCTGCCCTTTCCTCTTTTTCAGTTTCTTCTACATTACCCTTACTTTCTTCTTTTTTTGAATTAGAAAGCTCTTCTGTCTTCTGTTCACTTGCTTCTGTAGCAACTGATTCAGAACTAGATTCACTTTCAGCTGAAGTATTCTCCTTGCTTTCTGCTTCTGTAGATTCAGATGCTGCAGCTTGAGCTTCTTCTTCCGCCTTTTTCTTTTCCTCTTCTTCTTTGGCTTTTTGTTCCGCTTCAGCAGCTTTTTTAGCTTCTTCTTCCGCTTTTCTTTTTGCTTCCGCCTCTGCTCTAGCTTTAGCTCTTAGCTTTTCTTCTTCTTCCGCCTTTTTAGCTAATATTTTTTCTTTTACTACATCATCACCATGCTTATCTACCCATTCCTGAAACCTTTGATCCGCAGTTTCTTGAGTAATAGCACCTTTGTTAACACCTACTTGTAGGTGTTTTTTAAACATAATCCCTTTTCGGGATAACAAAAACCTTGCAGTGTGGGAAGGTTGTGCACCTACCATTAGCCAGTGGAGAGCTCTGTCTCCATTAAGAGAGATTTCCGCAGGGTGAATATTAGGATTATATAATCCTAACTTCTCAATAAATTTTCCATCACGTGGAGCTCTTGAGTCTGCGACTACAATACTGTAGATAGGTTTTTTCTTTCTCCCTCTTCTTGCTAATCTAATCCTTACAGCCATAAACTAAATTAAAATGTAAAAAAACTATAAATATTTAATGGGCTGCAAAGTTAATATAAATCAATACGAAAAAAAACACCTATTATGAGTTCTTTTCTCTTTGTAACATTTTTAGTTTTACATACTTTACAAATGTGGCGTGAGCAGATATGGTACAAACAATGAGCCCAGCAAACCCATCCAAAATGCCTAATTGCGCAAAGTAACTTTTCAAAAATTTAAATATAGGACTAAATATTATCTTTAATAATGAGCCTTTTTTTCCCTTTTCTAGGTAGTCTTTAGCCATTATACTAGTAAAATAATTCATCTGCTTTATGTGCTCATCTATACTATAATAACTATAATGAAGTAAGTCCCCTTTTAAATGTCCTATTTTACTGTTTTTTAGCATTAATACTTCATAGTGGGGGTTGATCCCACTCCAGCTTCCTTTTTTTCTATTCCATAACCTCAGTTTTTTATCAGGATACCATCCAGAGTACCTAATCCACTTACCACAATAATTGGTTAGTCTATTCATATAATACCCATCAATCTTCCAGTCTTGTTTAACTTTTAAAATTTCCTTTTTTAGGGTCTCACTTAGTGCTTCGTCAGCATCTAAGGCAAGTACTATGTCATATTTAGCTTGTTTTAATGCAAATTGTTGTTGCTCTATATGTCCTTCAAATTTGTTTTGTATAAACCTAGCTCCTTTTTGTAAGGAGATTTCCTCTGTTCTATCTGTAGAAAAGGAATCTACAACAACTATATCATCTGCTACACCACTAACTGAATCAAGGCATCTCCCGATATTTTTTTCTTCATTAAGTGTAATTATTACTACACTGATTGATACCTTTTGGGTATTCATTTTATACTTCAAATTGTTTTGAGACAATCAGATCTTTTGTTCCATGAGACCAGTCATAAAAACCCTCACCTGTTTTTATTCCCTTTTTCCCAGCAGTAACCATATTTATTAATAGAGGACAAGGCGAGTATTTTTGATCTCCAAGTCCTTCTTTTAATACATTAAGTATGGATAGGCATACATCCAGACCTATAAAGTCCGCTAGTTGGAGTGGCCCCATCGGGTGAGCCATACCCAATTTCATGATAGTGTCAATTTCTTTTACTCCAGCCACTCCTTTGTATAGTGTATCAATTGCTTCATTGATCATAGGCAAAAGTATTCTATTAGCTACAAAACCAGGATAGTCATTAGCAGCTACAGGAGTTTTATTTAGTTTTTTGGATAATTCTATAACTTTTTCTGTTGTTTCTACACTAGTCAAATATCCTTTAATTACTTCTACTAGTTTCATTACTGGAACAGGGTTCATAAAATGCATTCCTATTACTTTCTCAGGTCTTTTGGTAACACTAGCGATTTTAGTAATAGAAATAGAAGATGTATTGCTAGCAAGAATAGCATCTGGTTTACATATCCTATCCAGGTCTTCAAATATTTTTAATTTAATTTTCTCATTTTCAGTAGCAGCTTCAACTACTAGAGTTGCTTCTTTTACTCCTGTTTCTAAATTATCTGTAGTTTTTATTCTTTTTACTATTTCTCCTTTCTCCTCTTCAGTTATGACTTCCTTTTTTATTTGCCTGTTCAGGTTTTTCTCTATTGTAGAAAGAGCTCGCTCTAATGCATCTTTTGATATATCAATTAAGGTTACATCAAAACCACTTTGTGCAAATACATGAGCTATACCATTGCCCATAGTTCCAGATCCAATTACCGAAATTTTATCCATTGTTAGTGTTTACTTAGTTTTTTATGAAATCAAATTTAAGAAGGGCTGTCAGGGATATCAATTTTTAACTTTCTTAATTCTTTTGAAAGAATCAAGAAAACTTTAAGGTTAAAGTAAATCACAAAAAAATATAAATTATAGTTTTTTAGCTAAACGCATAGATTTATCTATACAATTAACTAAAGAAACACCATTCCACCAGTTTGCATTTATATAAAGGTTTTGACTCTCCATCTTTTTTATGAATGGTTCTACCTTTGCTAGATTGATATCGTATTGTGGTATTGCTTTTTCCCATCGAAACAAGTGAGTAAAAGTGGGGTTACCTGATATTTTGTATACTTTCTTCAATTCAGCTACTGTTTTTTTAATAATATCAGCGTCACTCAAAAGAGCTTTTTTGGCAGATTTTGTACCACCGATAAAAGTAGTTAATAAGACCTCATCTTCTGGGCATCTATTGCTAAAAACGGAGCTTGACCAAATGCATCCAGAAGTAAATAAACCTTCTTTATGGGGATGTAAACCTCCAAACCCATTGAGGTGAAAGCCTACATCTTTCTTTTTAAAAGCAAGATGAACTACCACCATTGGAGGATAGTAGATATTGTTGATACTCTCTGAAAATTCTTTGTCAAACTCCTTAAAAAGAGGTGCAGCTTTATAAGCTGGTATAGTCAAAACAAGTTTTTCAAAACACTCTTTAGTATTGTTAGAAGAAACAAGCTCCCAACCCTTTTCTGATTTATTTACGTGATCTACTTTAGAAGAGTAGTTTACTTCTAGCTGAGAACTGAGAGCTTCTATTAATGATGAAAGTCCTTTTTTAAAGGAAAAAGATTTTTTACGCGATGTAGAAGATTTATTCTTAATTAAGCCTTTGACGATAGATCCAAACTCACTTTCTAACTCCACCAACTTAGGAAAGGTATATTTGATTAAGAGTTGATCAATATCTCCAGCATAAATTCCTGCCACAAAAGGGTCTACAGAGTAATCTACTACCTCAGCACCAAACCGTCGAAGAAAAAAAGATTTAACGGTTTCATTATCAGTAGTTTTTTGCTTATTTCTTAATTCTTTAAAAATAGAATATTTAGACTTCCAGCTCAAAAAAGAGTTAAATAAAATAGAAGGAGGTGAAGATGGCAGTTTCCTGTATTTACCTTTTTTAAAAATATACCTTTCCTTGCTCACTTCTTTTGCTTGCATCAATTCGTTTTTTAGCCCAAGGTCATGCAAAAACTGTAAGTGCCTTTCCTCTAAAAGGATAGAGTTAGGTCCTTTTTCTATTAAATAACCATCCTTTGATAAGGTCTGGATATACCCCCCAGCCTGATCAGAAGCTTCGAGTATTTTAAATGGTATATTCTTCTTTTTCAAATACCAACCCAAAGTCAACCCAGAAATACCAGCCCCAATAATTCCGATCATTTTTACTACAGATAAAATTTACATTTTTACAAAAATTATGATTTATTACTGGTTTTCAATTTTTTACAAAAAGTAATTCAAGTCTTTTTTAGTTTTATATGGGAAAAAATGAAACTACTTTTTAGAGATAGTTTAAATAACAAAAAATGCCTCTGATTAAACTCAAACATATAACTAAAAAAAAGGCATATGGCATATGGGAAATACAAGAAAGCCTAGAAGTGTTAAAGGAGAATTATCAACTAGTAAAAACTCCACTTTTTAAAAGTCACCTTCGTTTGAAGCAATGGATTGCAGGAAAGATTTTGATCCAATTGATTTGCTCTAAAAAAGAAATTCCTTTCAAAGGAATAGATTATGACAATTGTGGAAAACCAGTTTTAGTAGATAGCGATTACAAAATATCCATTAGTCATAAAGACAATCTAGTGGTAGGAGTAGTGTCTGATCAGAATGTGGGGGTAGATATAGAAAATGATCTTCAAAAGTTAGAAAAGGTAAAAGGTAAATTTTTGAATGCTAAAGAAGAAGAACTGTACGACATTGATCATAAAAACTTACTACCTATTTGGGCAGCAAAAGAATGTTTATATAAGGTATACAGTGGAAAAAAACTAAAGTTTAAAGAGCAAATTGTTATCAACAAAATTTCTAAAAATAGAATTTATGGATATTGCGCTATTGGAAATTTAAGAGAACCTTTCGAGCTTGAGTTTGAAAAGTATAAAAGTAATATTGTCGTTTTTAGCTTGTAGCTCTATTAAATATAAATACCAGATAAAAAGCGGATATGAGGATAAAAAGTATTGACTGCCACATTTTCCACTTTTTTTGTTTTGAAGCTGGCACTGAAAAGATTACGAAGAGAACTCCTAAAAAGTGTAGAGAAAGATCAAAGTTTAATACTTTGTCGTAAACTGCTCCTGAACTCAAGCAGGTTAGCGGTAAAACAAGTAGAAGGTTGTAAATATTCGCTCCTATAATATTGCTTATTGCAAGTCTATACTGCCTCTTTAAACTTGCAACAATAGTTGTCATAAACTCTGGCAACGTGGTAATTGGTGCTATGAGAAAAAAAGAAATTGCTTGCTTGTCTATATTCAAATAATTAATAACTGCTTTTGATTCTTCCAAAGAAAGCCAGCTTCCAAAAACTAAAAGAATAAGACCAATTAACCCATATGCTATTGTTTTCCATGGTTTTCTATTTTCTGTAGGTGCTGACTTTTCCTCTCTTTTTGTTTTTACTTTAAAGGAATTGCTTAAGTAGAGTAATACTAGTATGGCTATTAAAGATAATGCTTCTAATGTTGTTAGATTATCACTCACATCTTCTTCAAAGAAGTTTTGATTGAAAAAAATGAATAACAAAAGAGTGCAAATTGCTAAAACTGGCAGGTCTACTGCTAATGTTTTTTTAGGAATAAGCACAGAAGAAAATAACCCAGCAATCCCTAAAATGATAAATAAATTGTAATTAGTACTTCCTAAAATGTTTGGTATTATCAATGAAGATTCGCCAGAAAAGGAAAAAGTAAAGTTGACAATTAGCTCTGGAAAAGTGCTTCCGAGAGCTACAAATAAAAAACCTGCTTTCCAGTCAGAAACATTGAAGTATTTGATAGATGATATAGTTGCATCTACAAGAACTTTTGTTCCTATTAGCATCAGAATGATACCAGAGCCTAAAAAAACTATATCAAATATGGACATTACAAATGCTATTTATATCTTCCTTTAGGGAATATCAATAAACTTATGTGTTTGAAGTGAAACTTTCCATTTTGGGTTTTCTTTCACATAATCAACTATTAACGGCATCATTTCTTTAGCCTTATCCCATTCCGGTTGAAGGAATAAGTGGCATGAAGAATTGGTTTTTTGGCTATAGCGCTCAGCCCATTTAAAATCACTTTTATTGTAAATAATAATTTTCAACTCATTGGCTCTATTCAAAAACTCAGGCAAAGGTTCTTTAAACTTCTTCGGAGATAGGCAGATCCAATCAAAAGTACCAGAATAAGGATATGCTCCTGAGGTCTCTGCGTGAATATCAAAACCAGCATTTTTAAAAGCAGTAGTTAAAGAGGTCAGATTATGCATAAATGGCTCTCCCCCTGTTATTACAACTTTTCTTGATGGGTATTTTGATGCTTTTTCAACAATAGAGTCAACGGTAACATATTGGCTATCTTTAACCTCCCATGACTCTTTAACATCACACCAAAAACACCCAACATCACAACCTGCCAACCGGACAAAATACGCAGCATTACCACCGTAAAACCCCTCTCCCTGCAAAGTATAAAAGTCTTCCATTACTGGAATACTATCTTTATTGCAACCTTTAGTTCTATTCGTCATTAGTAAAGCAAGCTTATGATATTAAACCCTTTGCAGAACTTAAGGTGTTTTGAAGTAAAGATACTACTGTCATCGGTCCTACTCCGCCAGGCACAGGAGTAATATAAGAACAAACATCTTTCACATCATCAAAATCAACATCTCCCATTAGTGTATAGCCTTTTTTTGCTTTGGGGTTATCTACTCTTGAAATACCAACATCAACAACTACTGCATCTTTTTTAAGCATTACTTTCTTTACATACCCTGGTTTACCTATAGCAGCAATCAAAATATCAGCTTGTCTAATTTCTTCTTCTATGTTTTCAGTCTTACTATGAACTAGAGTAACCGTACAATCAGCATAATCACCTTTTTGCCCTAAAAGAATGCTAATTGGTAATCCCACAATTTGGCTTCTTCCAAGAACTACGCATTTCTTACCTTTTGTTTGAATAGAGTATCTTCTTAAAAGCTCAACTATTCCTTTGGGTGTAGCAGGCAGAAAAGAAGGCAAGCCTAGTACTGTTTTTCCTACATTTAAAGGATGAAAGCCATCTACATCTTTTTCTGGAGAAATAGTGTTTGTTACTTTTCTACTATCAATATGTTTTGGCAAAGGCAGTTGTACAATTATGCCATGTACAGATTTACGATTATTTAATTCTATGACTTTGTTTAATAAAACACTTTCCTCAATACCTTCATACAACTCTACAATAGAAGAGTCGATACCACAGTATTTGCAGGCAGCAACTTTATGCATTACATATGTTTTACTAGCTGGGTCACTCCCAACCAAAATAGCTACAAGATGAGGAGTGATGTTATGTTTTTTCTTCAAGAAGAGAACTTCCTTTTTTATTTCATCTTTTATCTCATTTGCAGCTTTTTTTCCATCCAATAAAATCATTGCTTCGTTTATTTTAAAACAAATAACTCTTAATTATACAAAAAGAGAGATTTACTATTGATTTTCAAATAATCGTAAATGCTATTAACTAATGTTTCGTGTTTTTTTCCTAAAAATTTAATTTTTATACTTAAAATTAAAACAGCAACTTGTGCTCGCTAACAATAATAAAGATTTGTTTATAAGCAAAGGTCAATATATCAAACTGTTTTTTGTAATCGTCTTTTTATTGCTCAAAATCAGTGTAAAAAGTTCGTATGCAAGTGAGCTTCTTCAAGAAAGACCAAAGTCTTATTATGATTCTCTTAAAAACACCTTAAACCAAACTGAAATAGATTCAGTTAAAATAAAGCTGTACTTCCAGACAGTCGAAAAGCTCATCAAAGAAAATATAGACGCTGCTGCAGTTTTTGTAGAGGAAGGAATAGAATTCGCTAAAGAAATAGATAATAAAGAAGCTACAGGGAAGCTTATAATCTTAAAGAGTAGAGTATTATACAATCAAGGAAAAACACTAAAAGCTATAACCCTATCTCAAGAAGCCTTAACATACTTTGGTACACAGCTTTATACTAGAGAGACAATAGAAATATACAGGCAGCTAGGAGAAGCTTTTGAAAGAATTGGAAACTTTGAAGATGCTCTAAGAAGCTGGCAAAAAGCTTTGGAAATAGCCAAGAGAACAAATGATATTAAAGGAATAGGGAGGGTCTTGAGTAGTATTGCCACTTTACACACGAAACTTAACAAGTTTGATAAAGCTATAAATTATGAGAAAGAGTCTGTTGAGTACAATGAAAGAATAGAAGATGAAACTGGCATTGCCATTTCCATGAATAATATTGGAAGCAATTATAAGTCTTTAGGAAACTACGATTCTGCATTATATTACTTGAACAAATCCGTTGTTTTACATAATGAGCTAAACGATAAGCTAGGTTTAGTATACAATTACGCAACTTTTGGAGAAGTATATCAAGAGTTAGGTAGGTTAGACTCTGCTCTATTTTTTGCCAAAAAATCTTTAGAAACAGCAAAAGAGGTAAATGCACCTTTTGATATAGCCTACGGATACAATGACCTGGGTAGGGTATTGATAGCAATGGAAGAATATACCGAAGCGATTCCTGTACTGAATAAAGCAAATAATATGGCTATGGAGGTTGGAGCATCAGAGGTTCAACAACTTGCTATCAAAAACTTGTATACTGCATATGCTAAAACAGGAAAATATGACAGTGCTTTTAAGTATATAAATAAATATGTCAGTGAGAAAGAAGAGTTTTGGTTACAGGAAGCACATAGAATAGAAGAACTTAATAAATACTTTTACAACGAAAGACAGCAGCATGAAATAGAAAAACTTACCCTTGAAGAAAAGCGAAAATCAGCTAGACAGAGGCTTATTACCTTTATTGTAGTAGTAGGGATCATAATAGCTCTAGTAGTTCTAGTACTTACATACAAAAACTTAGATGAAAAGCGAAGACTTAGCTCAGAACTTCAATCTAAAAATGAAGCTTTAAATAGCAGTTTGAACTATGCAAGCAGGATACAAAGAGCTATGCTTCCTATGCAAGATCAATTTGAATTACTCATACCAAATAGTTTTATCTTTTACCGACCAAGAGATATTGTCAGTGGTGATTTTTACTGGGTACATAAAAGAAAAGATATAACATACATAGCTGTTGCTGACTGTACAGGCCATGGTGTTCCTGGAGCCTTTATGAGTATGATAGGAATGGAGAAGCTCAAAGAAATTATTCATTCCAATGCTTCAACCCCATCTGAAATACTTACCAAACTCCATAAGGGTGTATTTCAAGCATTAAACCAAGAAGAAACACATAACACTGACGGAATGGATATCTCTCTTTGTGCTCTAATGCACGATGAAAACAATAAAGTAAAAGAGATACAATTTGCTGGTGCTGTAAACTCATTGTATATCACTCATGAAAAAAATAATGTAACGGAAGAAATGTTTATTCGTGGGGATAGAGTGCCAATTGGAGGAGTCTTATTTGAAACAAATAAGCCTTATACAAATCACGTAGTCGATGTGAGCAAAATGGATAGCCTTACTATATATATGTATACTGATGGATATCAAGATCAATTTGGCGGATCAAAAAGCAAAAAGTTCATGAGTAAAAAATTCAGAACAATGCTAAATGAAATAAGTGGTTTAAAAATAGATGAGCAGCTAAAAACCTTATCAAAAAGGTTTGATTCATGGAAGGGAAAACAAGATCAAACAGATGATGTTCTTGTAATAGGCTTTAAGGTTTAGCATTAAAATAATTAAGAAAGAAACTAAGTCATGAATAAAAAAGAATTGTCATATAAAAAAATATTAGTTGGGTTTGACGGATCAAATACAGATAAAAAACTAGTTGATTATGTATCCTTTCTGGTAAAAATTATTGAACCTACGAAAATATTATTTTATCATGTTTCTACTAAACAAGAATTACCTAAAGAGTTAATTTCAACTACCAGTGAGAAAAACACTAATGATCCGCAGAAAAAATTAAAAGAAGAAATCAATAAATATTTTGAAGAAGAGTATCAAAAAAAGATTTCTATTGAGTCAGAAGAAGGTTCTAGGCTGGCTTTGTTTCTCTCTAAAGCAAAAAGCTTTGATGCTGATCTTATCATTATTGGAAGAAAGAATAATACAAAAAACCAAAATAAAACAGAGGTAATACTCTCCAGGCTTTCTCGAAGAGCACCTTGCTCTGTACTCATTGTTCCAGAAACATCAAAAAAATTAATGGATAATGTGTTGGTCTGTACAGATTTTTCTGAATCTTCCCAAAAAGCATTAAAAGTAGCAACTAACCTTACAAAAAAACTAGATTACGTAACGGTTTACAGTCATCATATCTATAGTGTACCTGTTGGGTATCATGCAACAGGAAAATCATTTGAAGAAGTAGCTCATATAATGAAACTGAACGCTGCAAAAAAACTTAAGGGGTTGTTAAAATCTGCTGACATAAATCAAAATAAAGTCACTCCTATTTATACTTTAGATAGAAAAAATAAACCAACACAATATATTATAGATGCTGCGAAAAGTATACAGGCAAGTTTAGTAATAGCTGGAGCAAGAGGTTTGACCTATGCAGCATCCATCTTTATAGGTAGTTTTTCTGAGAAGTTAATAAAAATTCAGAAAAATACTCCTCTACTCATTGTAAGAGAAAAAAATGAAATAATGGGGATACTAAAGGCTATAAAAAGTTTATAGGTTCATATGTTCTGCACAGTAAATATAATTCTCAAAATGGGCTGTATTATACAAAGCATTTAAACTATTTAAATAAAAAAACTGAAAGTAGGAATTATTAGCATCTCTAGTTTCTGCTTTTTATTAATATTACTACTCTACTGTTTCAAGTATAATATTGTGGTTAGTATAGATGCAGATATCAGCAGCTACAATCATGCTTTCTTTTACTATCTCTTCTGCACTAAGATTAGCTGCATGTTTCTTCAGTGCAATAGCAGCAGAGAGAGCATACATACTTCCTGACCCAATAGCAGCAATGTCATCATCAGGCTCTATTACATCTCCCGTACCAGAGATAATAAGTACTTCTCCACTACCAGCGACAATCATCATTGCCTCCAACTTTCTTAAGTAACGGTCTGTTCTCCACTCTTTTGCAAGCTCTATCGAAGCTCTTTTTATATTCCCTCCAAAAGAATTCAGTTTCTCTTCAAAGCGCTCCATTAAAGTAAAAGCATCCGCTGTTGACCCTGCAAAACCAACTACTGCTTTTCCATCTTGAAGTTTTCTAATTTTTCTAACTGTCTTTTTAGCTACTGTATTCCCTAAAGTAGCTTGCCCATCAGCGGCAATTGCTATTTTCCCATCTTTTTTTACTGCCAAAACAGTAGTGGATTTTATTTTCTGTTGACTCATTATTTCACTATTTTATTCTTCACCAGCATATTCAAAACCTATGCCTTCAATTTTTTTCTCTACTTCTTTCAAGTTAATTTTTTCTCCAGAAAGTACTACTTGTTCTTCTTGCAAAAGTACATCAACATTAGTAATACCTTCCATACCAGATAAGGTCTTTTCTACAGAGCTTTTACAATGATTGCAACTCATTCCTTTTACTTTTATAGTCTTTTTCATGATGCCAGTTTCTTTTTTGGTTTTAGGTAAACTCTTTCTAAATAGTTTAGAGTAGGCAGCTCTAATTATTAAAGCAATTAAAAAAATAGTGGAAATAATCTCAATAATAGAGTAAAAGCGGTTTTGATGATGTTCTTGACTCGTAATTGAAGCAGGTATTTTTAGTAAATCAGTGGGGAAAACCTGATTGATTAAATACCCTGTTATTATTGCAGTTCCAATAATACTTCCCAAGTAAATTAGTGTCGTTTTTTTGCCTAAATATTTGCTTATTACCGTTATCGTCCCTGCGTTTGTGGCTGGCCCTGCCATTAAAAAAACAAAAGCTGCTCCTGGAGAAATCCCTTTAGCTAATAAAACAGCTGCTATTGGAACGGATCCTGTCGCACAAACATATAGGGGAATAGATGCTAGTAGAATGACTGGTATATCCAATGAGGTATTTGTCAAATATTGCTCAAAAAAGTTGTTTGGAATGACAACGGAAAAGAGGGCTGCTATTAATAGGCCTATCACTAACCATTTTGCTATATCTTCGAAAAACTCCACAAAAGCATAATGGAACGCACGATAAACTCTTTTTTTGGTAGAAGTTGTGGAAACTGTTTGGTTTTTACTTTCAGCTATTTTGGAGTTAGGATCTTTATCAAAAACATTGGTGATAGATCCTCCTATTATTCCAGAAACAAACGCTACAACTACTCTAATGAGTGCAAAAGGCAATCCAAGTAAAGAAGTGGTAGCCATTACGGAATCAATACCTGTTTGCGGTGTAGAAATCAGAAAAGACGTAGTCGCCCCTTTAGAAGCTCCACTTTTATAGAAAGAAATTCCTGTTGGTATTACTCCACAGGAGCAAAGAGGCAATGGAACTCCTACAATAGCTGCGTTGATACTAGATTTTAGATTTTTTTTCTTGAGAAATTTGTAGATACTTTTTTGCGGTAAAAACTCATTTAGTAGTCCAGCAATAATGAACCCCAACAGTAAATAGGGTGCCATTTCCTTTACAAGGAAAAATAATGATTGACCATATTCAACTAAATAATTTACCAGCATTTAAAAGTATGAAACCACATAATTGCTACTCTTATCAGATAACAATTATGTGATTAGTAAAGGTTTGTTTTTGAGCTTTGCTACTTACTCTTTCTTTTCTTTATCTGAAGCCCCGCTTAACTTCTCTTTGATTTTTGCTTCCAACTCTTCAGTTAACTCTGGGTTATCTTTTAAAATACTTTTTACCGCTTCTCTTCCCTGCCCAAGCTTCGTTTCATTGTACGAAAACCACGATCCAGCTTTTTTAACTACCTCTAGATTCACTGCCATATCAATGATTTCCCCTACTCTAGAAATTCCTTCTCCATAGAGAATATCAAACTCTACTTGTTTGAAGGGAGGAGCAACTTTGTTTTTTTGAACTTTAACCCTTGTACGGTTACCTAGTACCTTATCTACACCCTCTTTTATTGCTCCTATTCTTCTAATATCCAAACGAATAGAAGCATAGTATTTTAGAGCGTTACCTCCAGTAGTAGTCTCTGGGTTTCCAAACATTACCCCGATTTTATCTCTCAATTGGTTAATGAATATACAGCAGCAATTGGTCTTGTGAATTGCTCCAGTAAGCTTTCTAAGTGCTTGAGACATCAACCTTGCTTGAAGCCCCATTTTACTATCTCCCATATCACCATCAAGCTCTGCTTTAGGAACTAAGGCAGCAACAGAATCAATCACAACCAAATCAATCGCACCACAACGTACCAGATGCTCTGCAATTTCTAGAGCCTGCTCACCATGATCTGGCTGTGAAACCAATAACCTTTCCAAATCAATTCCCAGATTTTCAGCATAATCTTTATCAAAAGCATGCTCTGCATCTATAAATGCTGTCATCCCTCCTTGCTTTTGTGCTTCTGCGATAGCATGAAGAGTGAGAGTCGTTTTACCAGAAGATTCTGGTCCATAGATTTCTATTATTCTTCCTCTCGGAAAACCACCAACACCCAAAGCAATATCTAAACCCAGAGACCCTGTTGAAATACTTGGCACATTAACGACATTCTTGTCGTTTAACTTCATCACTATCCCCTTTCCAAACTCCTTTTCAAGTTTTGCTACTGCTAAATCAATTGTTTTTAGCTTTTCCTTCCACTCCTTATCGTCAACTACAGTATTTTCCATTATTTCAGCCATTTCTTTTAATTATTTAATTCTTGTGTTTTACATCTCTTTTAGCCAGTTTGATTAACTCTACACCTTCACTATTTAATGATGTCATTTGTATGATTTATATAAAGCCCAAAGGCTTTTTCTTGTAGAGTTAGGACAATCTAAAAGTTACTTACTAAGTTAAGTATATTTGCTTACTATCTATGCACTTAAAGGAGCTGATTATAGATAAACAACACTGTTAAATAGATTTATCAAACTCATTGGTTTTTTGAAAAGCACTTTTTGTAAATATTTTTTTTATAAGGCTCTGCTGCTTTTAACTCTCCTTTTTGTAAGGGAAAAGTTACACGCACAAATAGAGAATACCTCTCTTTTTCGCTACAAGGAAAACCTCCTTTCAGATAGTTTACAAAACCAAGAAGGGCTTTCTTTTAATTTTTATGGGAATGGATACCTAAAAAACAATGAATATTTCAATAAAATAACGAAGGGATATACCCTATTTGGTTATCAGGCTGCACCTTCTTTTACGTACCATCTATCTTCTAGTGTGCGAATTAATGCTGGGGTTTACATACGCAAAGACTTTGGAAACAGTAGACTAGAAGAGGTTCAACCTGTTTTTACATTTGAATATACTAAAAACGGATTTCAGTTCCTTTTTGGGACGATTGAAGGATCTGTAGAACACAATTTGTTAGAACCTATGTATGATTTTGAAAATGTGATTCAAAGAAGGTTTGAGCAAGGTTTTCAATTAAAGTATGAAAATGAAAAATTGAACTTGGATGGTTGGTTAGATTGGCAAAAGATGATATATAACCAAAGTCCTTTTCAAGAAAGGTTTTGGGCTGGCTTGAAAGTTCAGTATGAACCTAAAAAACATCTATATATCCATTTTTCTGGCATAGCATTGCATCAAGGGGGTCAAATTAATAATAGTGATAAGCCTGTACAGACTTTCGCAAATCTCTCAGGAGGATTAAAGTATCAAAAAGACTTCTTCAAATCAATATTTTTAAAATCTTTTTCTATGAGTATTCATGGTTTGTTTTTTAATAAAACTGGGGATGGAACGGTTCCATTCAATAATGGAAAAGGAGTTTATGCGAATGTTTATGCGAAGTCAAAGTGGATAAGCCTGCTCATTAGCTACTGGAATGGACATACGTTTTATTCTCCAATGGGCGGAAGTTTATTCCAGTCAGTAAGTGATTTTACTCACCAGAATCAAAATGCAGAAAATGAAAGATCTCTTCTATTTGTACGACTAGCTAAAACATGGAAGTTATTACCACAATGCTTCATAGAGCTACGAATAGAGCCCTATTATGATCTAATGAACCAAAAAATGGAGCATAGTGAAGGTCTATATATTACCTATAACTTAAATAAAAGAACCGCTTCCTATAAATGAAACAGACCATGTCTGATTTAAAATTGAGACACACACGAAGCAATGATTAAAATATGTGCCAAACAAACTAAACAGGTCACAAATTTTAAACAGATGAAAAAAGCATTATTGGTTTTAAGATTCATGCTAGGGTTAACCCTACTATCGTTTATTGGTATCCAATATGGTACTGAATTTCACGAACCAACATTTTTTATAAAACATAAACCAAACTTCAAAATAAGTTATTTTAGCCCGATTGGAGAATCAGATAACGCCTTAGAAGACCTAGCAGAAAATTTAAAAATAGAAGTGGTCAAATACAGAGAGTTTGTCAAATCCCGTAACTTGAGCCCAGCTATAACTTGGTTAACACCTTTACTAATTGCTCTTTCTAGCTTTTTAATTACTTCAGTAATAAGCAATAGTTATGTGCTACCTAACAGAAAAACTAAAGCTTGGAAGTTATTTTTAGCTAAATATTTCATACACCTTTTTTTATTTGCACTTTGCTATTGGATATATTGGAACTGGTTAGGTTATGGTTTTGGCATACTTACAATAATTTTTTACTGGATTTTGTGCTTAGTAAGTAGCATACTAATCGGAAATGAGATTGTCTTAAAAAAGAAAAAATGAAACAGACCATGTCTGATTTAAAATTAAGGCACACATTAAGTAATGATTAAAATATTTAACAAATAAACTAGACAGACCACAAATTTTAAACAAATGAAGAAAGCACTTATTACTGGAGTTACAGGGCAGGATGGAGCTTATTTAGCTGATTATCTATTGAACAAGGGATATGAAGTTCATGGTATAAAAAGAAAAAGCTCCAGTTTTAATACCCAAAGAATAGATCATTTGTACCAAGATATTCATGAGGAAAACCTAAACTTTATTCTGCATTATGGAGATTTAACAGATGCAACGAATGTTATTAGGCTTATCAAAGAAATTCAACCTGACGAAATCTATAACCTGGGTGCAATGTCGCATGTACGAGTGAGTTTTGATACACCAGAATATACTGCTAATGTAGATGGGCTTGGAATTCTCAGAATACTGGAAGCCGTTCGGTTGCTCGACCTTTCTCAAAAAGTTAAAATATATCAGGCAAGTACTTCTGAACTATACGGCAAGGTTCAGGAGGTGCCTCAAACAGAAAAAACACCTTTCTACCCTCGTTCACCATATGCCGTAGCCAAGCTATATGCATACTGGACAGTTGTAAACTACCGTGAAGCATATAATATGTTTGCCTGTAATGGTATCTTATTTAACCATGAATCTCCTATCAGAGGAGAAACCTTCGTGACTAGAAAAATTACCAGAGCTGCAGTAAGAATAGTTTCGGGACTGCAAGAAAAGCTCTATTTAGGAAATCTAGACGCAAAGCGAGATTGGGGTCATGCTAAAGATTATGTAGAAGCTATGTGGCTGATGCTACAGCAAGAAAAACCAGATGACTTTGTGATTGCTACAGGGAAATCAACATCCGTAAGAGATTTTGTAAGGCTCTCTTTTGAAGAGTTAGGGAAAGAAATCGTTTTTGAGGGAAAAGGTATTAATGAAAAAGGCTATATCAAAGATGATAAAGGGAATAAGAAATGCATCCTCGAAATTGACTCAAGGTACTTTAGACCTACAGAAGTAGATCTCTTGATTGGAGATGCCTCAAAAGCTTTTAAAGAGCTTAAGTGGAAGCCAAAGTATGATTTAAAAGCACTTGTAAGAGATATGATTGAAGCTGATTTAAAACAGCTGGAAACACAGAGAAAATCCAAATAAGCCTTTAGAATAAATGTTTAGTAAACTATTTTTATGAAGCAAGTTCAAATTATTTTAGTTGTTCTTTTATTAGCAATAAAAAGTACTGCTTTTTCACAAGTAGAAAAAGTTTATAATAATATGGATTCAGTAAGCATTTATTCGAATTATGGTGTAAAAATTGCCTTCCACGGTGCTATTGATATTATTGAAAATAGCACTACTGAGGTGAATAGTTATTTTTATAAAGCTTTTGAATTAGTAAGATTTAATGAAGATAAACGGGAAACCGATCCAGGTTCTCAACGCTTCATAGCAGAAACAGACTTTTCTAAACTTTCTACGGGTTTCCAACTAGATACTAATGAAATAAATTTTTTTGACTCTTTAGATATTAACAATCTGAGTGAATATTCTATTAAACCTGAAAAGAAAAACTATTATTCTCTTTCTACCTCTTTTTCTTATTATTTGCTTTCTACCTTATACATAATGCCGAAAATTTCTATGAAGAAATTAATAGTGGAAATAGAAGATTACATACTAAAAAACCCTCCTTATCAAATCACAAACCCGATCAAAAAAGTAAAAATTGATAAAAGAAGAGTATTGAGCTGGCGAGCTCAAACAGGTAAAACAAGACTAGATCATTATATGATTTTTGGAGAGATGTACAATTATTTATTCGTATCCTCTCCTTATAGCAGCAATGGTGTCATTGAAAGTGTAATTTCTGAGATGGAGATACTAAAGTAGCCAGTATTTAGATACTTTTTATATAACTCAACCTCTAATCAATTGCTCAAAATCTACAATAAACCCAAATTACGCATTAGGGATTTGAAGGGTTAAATCTATCGGGTAATCTCATATACCCATAAACCATTTTCTTCGTTTTTTATGTAGAGCTACATTTAGTTTTATAGTGTTTTTAGATTTTTGGAAGTAAGCACCAATAGCAAAGACTTTGTAGCGCAATGTAGATAGTGTTTTCTGTGCCTTTTCTTGTAAGACAAAAAGTCTAAATACACTCATTAGATTGTAGGCAATCATGACAAAAATTAAGCTTGCTTCCGTAGCCCAAAAGTCTTTTAAACAAAAATTATCTGCACCAAAGTCTTGTTTGAGTTCTTTGATTCTGTTTTCACAATCGGCTCTACCACGATAGTTTCTCCACACATCGGTTGCACTGTACTTCTGGTTGGTAATGTAGGAAGTGTAACGGTAGTTTCTATGCAGTT
>JAUIAB010000030.1 GCA_030425505.1 Bacteroidia bacterium
TCATGATTGCCTACAATCTAATGAGTGTATTTAGACTTTTTGTCTTACAAGAAAAGACACAGAAAACACTATCTACATTGCGCTACAAAGTCTTTGCTATTGGTGCTTACTTCCAAAAATCTAAAAATACTATAAAACTAAATGTAGCTCTACATAAAAAACGAAGAAAATGGTTTATGGGTATATGGGATTACCCCCTAGATTTAACCCTTCAAATTACTTTTTCACTACATATAAATTATACTATAGTTAAAAGTAAAAAATACCTTTATTAAAAGTAATAGCAACTAGAAGCTGTGGTTACTTAGCTAATAAAACTTGCTCATACAAATCCAGATACTGCTGCGTAACCTTTGAAATATCAAAACAATCAATTGTCTTTTGTCTACACTTATCAGCTAAAGAAGTTTCCTTTAAAACCCATTTAATTCCATCCGCCAAATCTTTTGAATCAAAAGGCTTCGCTAAATATCCATTTATTTTGTGATCAATAATATCAGAGTTTCCTCCAATATTAAAAGCCACAGATGGAGTGCCACAAGCCAAGCTTTCTACAAGAGTGTTGGGCAAGTTTTCCTGAGTAGACGGAGCAATAAAACAATCAATAGCACAATAAATTCTTGACAGCTTAGCTTCATCATATATATTGCCTAAGCAGTGGGATTTGAAAGGAATGGAACCTTTGTCGGGAAGTGCATCTGCACCGAAAACTACTAACTCCAACTCTTCTGAAAAAGACTCTTTCAAAAAGTGTAGTGCTTTTACAAGGTAATCATAGCCTTTCCGTTTATCTCCAGTGGCCTTTATAGCACCAAACCCCAATAGCTTTTTATTCAACGGAAGTCCAAGCTTATTTCTTACTTCTACTATATCAGAAGGCTTAAAAACACCCAAATCAAGTCCGTTGCGAATGACACAGCTAGGATGATCTCTCAAAAAACTCTCACTGAGACAATTATTCAACCAATAGGATGGAGTTACAAAGTGAAATTTGCAATCCTTCCACTTCTTCTGTTTATAAGTGCACATCCTTTTCTCCCAATCCACACCACTGATATCTTTTGCTCTTGAAGAAGAATAATTATCTTCAAATCGACTTGGCGTTTCCAAATCTACATAATGCTCTGCACCACAAAAAGCCCACATATCGTGTAAAGTCCAAACGATAGGTTTTTTGATCTTAGCAATTTCATCAATGCTAATCATATCTGCATTAACCCAATGTAAATGAACTACATCTGCATCCTGTTGATTAATCCATTTGTGTAACCCCGTAGAGAAATAATTGAGGGATTTAAAAATATGCCTTGGGTTACTTTCTAACTTCAGTAATGAACTGGAGACCTTATTATTAATAGATTGTCTTAACCGAAACTTAAATGGAGCGGTATGAATAGAATCTTCCTTTGAGTTTTTTTGCATTGCCAAAAACGATGCCTCTAACCCTTCTTTTAACAGTTGATTATGAAGCCTATAAGCAACCATTGCAGCCCCACCAATTTTATCAGAAAAATTAACCGTTAAAACTTTCAAAGCCTTATCTCAATCGTTTTAAAATAAACCGTGCAGGAGCAAAGAAACTCTTTGTCTGCATTAAAAAAATAGTTCTCGTTTTCTTAAAAAAAAGAAAGAAAAAATAATAGGAAAAACTATAGGAAATAAGTGTAGAATAAGCCGCTCCTACTATACCAAAAGGACCAAGAAAAATAAGATTTAATACAACATTTAAAACAGCTCCAAAACTGTGTCTAAGCAAAATATACTTATACAGTTTCTCTTGTAAAAGCCAGTTGTCAGATACTACACCTGTAAATACAAAAAGTAACGACAACACATGTATCTGCAAGATTTCTATAGAGGGCGAATAACTCTCACCTATAATCCAGATAATTATGTAGTTAGCTGTGAAAAAAATAAAAATCAACTTAGGAATAGCAATCCAGGCAAGAAGGTCATATAACTGCTGAAACCGTCGCAAATAGCGACCAAAATCCTGCATTTTTGCATTGACAAGCGCTGGAATTAATGAATTACAAATGGCAATGGGTAGAAAATACGATGCTTCGCTAAATCGTGTAGCCGCCGCATAAAAGCCATTTTGCCTCTCTCCTAGCCACTGCTGAATCATGATTTGATCTGACTTAAAATAGATCCTTAGTGCAATGGCAGAGCCAATGTAGAACCAAGACTGACCCAGTAATGATACAGCAAGTTTTTTATCAAAAACCCAACTTTTTAGTTTGCCCCCATTGATTAAATAGGTTGTCAGAAACCCAAAAGAAGACAAGCATTGCTCTACTGGAACCAGAATGATAAAGTATATCAAGTCCAGTTTCATCAGCATAAAAACTATTTTTAATATGCTAATAATTGTAAAAGAAATAGACTGGGTATAGGCTACCCACTTCGCCTTTGTATTCGCATGGAAAAAGAATTCCAGAATAATAAAGGGGTGGAGAATTAAAGAAGAAAGGGCAATAACTACATAATAAAAAAGCTCTTTATCTGCTTTTAGGATCAGTAAAAATAGAACAGCTAAGCCAATGGCTACAAAAGCACTAAAAGCATGAAGAATGAATGCAGTCCCAAGGTATCTATTTGACTTTTCTGGAAAACGAGCAAAGTCTCTTAGCAAAATGGCATAGAGACCAAGAGAGCCTATGGGAGCAAAAATGTGAAGAAAGCTAATGGTATATCCAAAAGCTCCATATCGATCAGGACCTAAATATCGAATTATAAAAAAACCTACTACAGCTGTAAGTAAAGACCTATATGCTTTCTCAAAAACACTCCAAGAAGTGTTTTTAAAGTACTTTTTTAAGGCAAATGGATTAAATTCTTCTTTAAAAAAAGAAATCATGCTGCTATAAATAGGTTGGTAAAAATAGAAACTCCATTTAACTCAGCCTAAAAACATTTTTAAAAGATATAAATCTTGTTATAAAGTTGTATTAAGCTCCCTAATACTCTCTAAGTCTAACCATCTATCGAAAATGCGACTTCAATATAAAACCATTAAGTTTGCTCCATAGAAACTATTTTCTAAATTGGGGATGCACGTAGTCGATCTGATAATATTTTTAATCTATTTTATTGTAATGCTTGGGGTGGGTTTTTTCTTTATGCGAAAAAACCAAAACTCTGATGACTATTATGTGGGTGGTAGGCAGATGGGAAGTTTTCACGTAGGTCTTTCTGTTGTAGCAACAGATGTTGGGGGAGGTTTTTCTATAGGCTTAGGAGGGCTGGGTTTTGTCATGGGACTCTCCGGATCCTGGATGCTATTTACTGGTTTAATTGGTGCTTGGCTTAGTGCAGTTGTGCTTATCCCTAAAATAAGTACACTTTCTAAAAAATTGAATTTATTGACCTTTCCTCAAGTTTTTAAGCATTTTTATAATGAAAAAGTAGCTTTAACTGCAGGAATAATCTCTGCTATTGGGTATTTAGGCTTTACCAGTTCTCAAATATTGGCAGGAGCAAAACTAGCCTCCGCATCTTTTTCAGGGTTAAGCACTAGCAATGCTCTTTATATTATGGGCGCAATAGCAGTTATTTACACTGTACTGGGTGGAATAAAAGCTGTAATTTATACGGATACTGTGCAGTGGATTATACTAATGTCAGGGCTAATTTTTATAGGCATTCCTTTTGCATATCAGGCTGTGGGAGGTTATGAAGTAATAGTTAAGACATTACCTGATGCTTTTCTTTCATTTAAAAATATAACCTGGCAAAAGCTGGTTAACTGGGGAGTTACAATCATACCTATTTGGTTTGTAGGAATGACACTTTATCAAAGAATTTATGCCTGTAAAGGTAAAAAAGAAGCTCAAAAAGCATGGTTTATTGCAGGGATATTTGAATGGCCACTTATGGCTCTTATGGGCGTAGTACTAGGGTTGTTTGCACGAGTAGCTTTTGAAAATGGAGTTTTTACTTCCATAAGCTCTACTTCAATTGATAATTTTGATCCTGAAATGGGGCTTCCTCTACTACTAAAGCAAATATTACCTGTTGGGCTAATGGGACTAATGATGTCTGCTTACTTTTCAGCTATTATGTCAACAGCAGATAGTTGCCTAATGGCAGCATCAGGAAATATCAATACCGATATTTTTGGAAAATACCTGGTTAAAAAAAGTTACTCTCACACTAAAGCTATAAGAATTTCACAAATTATAACTTTTGTTATCGGTATAGTAGCAATATGGATTGCATCTGCAATGCAAAATGTTTTACAGCTTATGCTTTATTCTTATGCTTTTATGGTATCAGGGCTTTTTATCCCTGTAATTGGAGCAATTTTTCTAAAAAAAGCAAACTCTACAGCAGCTCTGGCATCTATGGTATCTGGTGGCTGTATTACTTTGGCACTAATTCTTCTTGAAATAAAGCTTCCTTATGGACTTGATGCTAACATTTTTGGAATAACAGGGTCACTGTTAGTTTATGTTTTATTTACTGTATTTGGAAAAAAAAGAAATTAACCTTTAATTAAAGAAGATGGAAAATATAGATTATAAAAATTTAGAGAAAAAAGAAATAAGAACACATCGCGAAACTATTGCAGAGTTTCTTTTTAATCATTTAGATCAATATGGTGATGAAAAAGAAGATATACTAAAAGCTATAGATTATACGCTCGATGAAAACAAAGGAGGTCTTGTATTGGTTGGTAATAAGGGAGATAAAATTGTAGGTGCAGTTGTAATCAACTTTACAGGCATGGATGGGTATATTCCTGAAAACATATTGGTCTACATAGCAGTAGATAAAAATCAAAGAGGAATGGGTATTGGGAATAACCTCATGAAAAAAGCCATACAAGAAACAAAAGGAAACATTGCTCTACACGTTGAGCCAGATAATCCTGCTAAAAAACTATACGAAAAAATTGGCTTCACCAACAAATACCTGGAAATGCGGTATAATAAGAATATAAGCTAATCAGTCCCAAAGTATATATAGCCTAAATTTTCACACATATAGAATAAAGACAAATAAGTTTTGAAAGAAGCCCCAATAGATCTCGACTCACTAGTACAGTTAAGACAGGAAATTCATAAAAACCCAGAGTTATCTGGTAAAGAGGAAAAAACTGCTCAAAGAATCGTAAAGTTTTTAAAGAAATATCACCCAGATGAAATAATAGAAAATCTGGGAAAAACTGGTGTTGCAGCTATTTACCAAGGAAAACAAGAAGGTCCTACCATTTTGATCCGGTGTGAATTGGATGCACTTCCAATAAGAGAAACCAATGAGTTTGACTATAAATCAAATATTTCAAATGTATCTCACAAATGTGGTCATGATGGTCATATGACAATAGTAGCTGGTTTGGCTAGCATTTTTCATAAGCATCCAATAGAATCTGGTAAGGTTGTTTTATTATTTCAACCAGCAGAAGAAAATGGAATGGGAGCTAAAGCAGTTCTTGCAGATTCAAAATTTAAAAAAATAGAGCCCGATTTTGTATTTGCCCTTCATAACCTTCCAAGATTCCCAGAAGGTGTAGTTGTATACAAGTCAGGAATTTTTACTGCTGCTGTTAAAAGTATTATAATAAAACTGACAGGCAAAACCTCCCATGCAGCAGAGCCGGAAAAGGGGCTTAATCCAGCTTTAGCCATTTCTGAAATTATTCAAAAAGCAAGAGAGTTGGAAGTTGAGAATACTGCGGATAAAGATTTTGCTCTTATCACCCCAATACACTTAAGTATGGGTAAAATTGCCTATGGTATTTCAGCAGGGGACGGTAGCTTAAGGTTTACTATTAGAACATGGAATAATGAAAGAATAAATCAGGTTTCTAATGAATTGGAGAAAGCGGTTGAAGCGATTGCTAAGAAACACTCTCTTTCAATAAAAATATCATGGACACAAGAGTTCGCAGCAAATGAAAATGATGTTCTTTCTGTAGACATAATTGAAAAAGCTGCTAAAATGAGTAATATGACAACTTTAAAACGCAGTGAACCTTTCAAATGGGGTGAAGATTTTGGGCTTTTTACAAAAAAGTATAAAGGAGCAATGTTTGGTCTGGGAGCAGGTGAGGACTTACCTGCATTGCACAATCCAGACTATGATTTTCCCGATTCTATTATTCCGCATGGAGTAAAAATATTTTATTCAATTATTCGAGAAGTATTGAATTAATGTTTGAAACATCTAAAATAGAGATCAGCAGAAGTGCATTAGTCAATAATATACAATTCATTAAAAAGCTTATTGGAGATAAATGCATTCTTTCCTCTGTAGTAAAAGGTAATGCCTATGGTCATGGCATTGAGCAATTTATACCAATAGCTGAAGCTGCTGGTATAAATCACTTTTCTGTTTTCAGTACTGACGAAGCTTACCGAGCTAAAAAGGTTGTTCAAGATTCTTCTACTATTTTGATAATGGGAATGCTGGATTTTGAGCAGTTAGAGTGGGCAATTTTAAATGATATTGAGTTTTATGTATTTGATTTAAAAAGACTTGAAAATGCAATCAAAATAGCTCAAAAACTTAAAAAACTAGCTATAGTTCATATTGAAGTCGAAACAGGCATGAATCGAACAGGGCTTACAAATGGCGATTTAAAGAAAGCTGTGAAGCTAATTAAGGACAATGCTAATCATCTTTTTGTAAAAGGTTTATGTACACATTATGCTGGTGCAGAAAGTATTGCTAATTACCTAAGGGTAAAAAATCAGCTAAAAACCTTTAAACGAACCCAAAAGTGGCTTATCAAAAACGGGATAACGCCAAGTCTTTTTCATACAGCTTGTTCTGCTGCTACTGTCAGATATCCAGATACGCAAATGGATATGGTACGAATAGGCATTATGCAATATGGCTTTTGGCCAAGTAAAGAAACATTTATAACTTATTTAAACTCCACAAAAGAGAAGATTGACCCATTGAAAAGGATCATCTCATGGAAAAGTCAGATCATGAATATCACTAAAGTAAAAACGGGTGAATTTGTTGGTTATGGAACTACCTATATGGCAGAATATGATATGTCTATTGGAACAATACCTATTGGGTATTCGCATGGCTATAGTAGATCTTTGAGCAATCAGGGAAGAGTATTAATCAATGAAACCAGAGTAGGCGTGATTGGAATGATAAATATGAATATGCTTTTGGTTGATATTACTAACGTTCCAAACTGCCAGCCAGGAGATACAGTTACTCTAATAGGTAATGAAGGGGATTTGTCTATCTCTGTATCTTCATTTAGCGAGCTAAGTAGTCAATTGAATTATGAGTCGCTAACCAGATTACCACATAGTATTCCTAGAAAAGTTGTTGCTTAAATAAATTTATTATGGCATTTATAACTCTCGACAAAAAAAAGCTAAACCAAAACTATAAGTACCTTGATAAGCTTTTCAAAAAGAAGAATAAAGAATGGGCTGTGGTTACTAAATTACTTTGTGGAAATAAAACTTTCATAAAGGAGGTAATTAACCTTGGAGCAAAGGAAGTTTGTGATTCAAGAATTAGCAACCTAAAAACGGTCAAAGAAATTAACGCTGACGTTGAGACTGTTTATATAAAGCCCCCTGCCAAAAGAAGCTTAAGTAGTGTTATAAAATATGCTGATGCTAGTTTTAATACGGAATTTTATACAATTAAGCTTTTATCAGATGAAGCGGTAAAGCAAAATAAAAAGCATAAGATTATCATCATGATTGAGTTGGGTGATCTAAGAGAAGGAGTAATGGGAGATCATTTGCTAGACTTTTATGAATCTATTTTTCATTTACCTAACATTATGGTAACTGGTATTGGCACTAATCTAAATTGTTTGAATGGTGTTATGCCGTCTGAAGATAAGCTGATTCAGTTAAGCCTTTACAAACAGCTGATAGAGTTTAAGTTTAAAAGAAAAATACCATGGGTAACGGGTGGGACTTCCGTAATTATACCAATCCTTTTAAGAAAGCAGGTGCCTTCTGGAATTAATCATTTTAGAGTTGGGGAGGCTCTCTTTTTTGGAAATAATCTGATTACAGGCGAAGATATTAAAGGTATGAAGCAAGACGTTTTTAAACTCTATGCTGAAATTATAGAAATCACAGAGAAACCTAAAATTCCAATAGGATATTTGGGAGAAAATCCTTCTGGTGAAACCTTTGAAATTTTAGAAGAAGATTATGGAAAAACATCTCACAGAGCAATCTTAGATGTTGGGCTTTTAGATATTTCTACAGATTTCATAGAGCCTGAAGATAGTAAAATAACCCTTGCAGGAGCTAGCTCAGATATGCTTATCGCTGACCTTGGTGAGGTTCATCAAAACTATAAAGTTGGAGATTTAGTAAGTTTCAACCTAAAATACATGGGAGCTTTGCGGCTTTTAAACTCAAACTACATCACAAAGAAAGTAATTTAAGGGAAAAATGACCTCGGCAGGATTCAAACCTGCAACCTTCTGATCCGTAGTCAGATGCTCTATTCAGTTGAGCTACGAGGCCTTAAAACAAAGTTACTTATTAAAAGCCAAAAAACTCAAACTGAAATGATTATTATAAAAAAAGGAAGAGCAATTAGTCCTAACTACTCTTTCCTTTCTAATCAAACAAGCAAAATTTCTATTACTTAGCTGCCTTTAGTCTTTCATTTACTTCGTCCCAGTTTATAACATTCCAAAAAGCAGAAATGTAATCTGGTCTTCTGTTTTGGTATTTTAGGTAATAAGCATGCTCCCATACATCTAAGCCTAAAATAGGAGTCCCTTTGACTTCTGCTATATCCATCAATGGGTTATCTTGATTTGGAGAAGATGTTACCTTCAGCGTCCCTTCAGAAGATATCAACCATGCCCACCCTGAACCAAACCTGGTAGCAGCAGCATTATTAAACTCTTCTTTAAACTTTTCAAAGCTACCAAATGCTTTATCAATAGCAGAGGCTACTTCTCCAGTCGGCTCTCCTCCTCCATTTGGAGATAATACAGACCAAAAAAGAGTATGATTGTAATGACCTCCACCATTATTTCTAACTGCATTACCATGAGTGCTGACATTAGCCATTAGCTCTTCAATAGACTTACCAGCCATATCTGTACCACCAACAGCTGCATTAAGTTTTGTTACATATCCATTATGATGCTTTGAGTGATGTATTTCCATTGTCATGGCATCAAAGTGTGGTTCAAGAGCATCATACGAGAATTTTAATTTAGGTAATTCAAAAGACATATCTATTTATATTTTAAGAGTTATACATAATCTATTGCGAAGTAAGTACTTCCATTTAATAAACAAAATTTTAGCTATCCTGTTTTTATTTTTTTAAATCTTCTGACAAGATGACCATTGTATATGATAAATAAGTAATTAAATTTGCAATCCAAAAATGGCGGGTGTAGCTCAGTTGGTTAGAGTAGCGGTTTGTGGTTCCGTTGGTCGTGGGTTCGAATCCCATCACTCGCCCTTTTTTCCCTTCAAAGTAGAAATAATCTAAAGTACAGGAAAGGCAAGAGGATTACTAGCTAAATTCACTGCTGAAAGTTATATTTTTTCTTGATCCTTGACTAGTACCAAACTACAACTTCATTTAGCTTTTTTCTTTTAATATTTGGGATAGTAGCATTTTCTGCTGGATAACCAACGGGAATCAACAAAAAGGCTCGTTCATTTTCTGGTCTTCGCAAAAGTTTTTGAAGAAAGTTCATAGGGCTGGGAGTATGTGTAAGAGAAACCAAACCTGCATTGTGTATAGCGGTTAACAAAAAGCCAGTAGCTAGACCTACAGACTCATTGACATAGTAGTTGTTTTCTTTTTTGTCATTTACCAGATCATAAGTTTTTTTGAAAACAATAATTAACCAAGGAGCTATTTCTAAAAAAGGCTTATGCTCATCCGTTCCAAACTTTTTCAAGTCTTCTAACCAGCTTTCTGACATTCTACCGTTGTAATTGATATGTTCTTCTTTCTCAGCAGCTTCTCGGATTTGAGCCTTGAATGAAGCGTTAGAAACTGCACAAAATGTCCATGGTTGCTTATTTGCACCCGAAGGTGCGGATGATGCTGTTAAGATTATATTTTCGATAACTTCTTTAGGTACAGCTCTGTCAGAAAACATCCGCAAAGACCTACGCTTACCCATCAAGTCTAAGAATTCTCTTGATTTTTCCAAAGATCTTTCTTCCGAATAGTTTAATCCTTCATAAGAAATGAAATCTTCTTCTTTATCCTGCATTTTTCTCTTTTGAAAATTCTTTCATCTTTTCAGCTATAGTCTGTGTTTTTGCTTGAATAGATTTTGGAGATTCTGTTTCTGGAGGCAGTATGCTCCAAGCTTCATTCGTTACTATAGTTTCAAGATTGTGTAGCCTTTCTTCTACTTCTTTTTTTGATTCTTTTAAGTCTACAATCTCTTTTTTTAGTCTTTTTATTAGCTCATCACTTAACTTACCTCCTTGGTTACCCGCAGTTTTTAGTTTAAGTTTTACGTATGCATTAGAGACAATAGCAACTATCGGTATTGCTAAAGCCAGCATAGGTATTAATAGTGCCCAATTCATATTTTTAAATATTTACTACTTTATAAAGTACGGTATTTATTTAATAATTGTAAAAGTCAATTTTAAATTCCTTAACAACACATATTCTCTATAACCGAGATTATCATCTTGATAAAAAAATGAATGTTATTTTCACTTTTACTTTTATAACATAGCTTTAGATGCTAGAAAGCAAGTGTAGATTACAAACAAAACACAGATATTTGCTGAATGAAACAGACTATGTCTGATTTAAAATTGCGGCACACCCGAAGCAATAATTAAAATGTGTGCCTAGCAAACAAAGTTTAAACAAATGAAAAAGAATTTAGCCAAATGGAATAGCATTTTAAGCTTTACAGCGATTCTCCTTGCTGTTTTGCTTGTAAATATTCTATCCCAGGCTTCCTTTTTTAGAATTGACCTTACCGAAGAAAAAAGGTTTACTTTAAGCGATGCTACTACTGCCCTTTTGGAAAATATTGAGGGTGAAGTTTACATCGAAGTTTTTTTGGAAGGGAATCTGAATGCTGAGTTCACACGGCTAAAAGCAGCTATAAAGGAAACTTTAGATGAATTTGTGATTTATTCTGAAGGGAAAATAAACTACGAGTTTACAAACCCCAATGCTATACCAAATCCTAGAGATAGGAATAATTTTTTTAAGCAGCTTACTTCAAAAGGCCTCCCTCCTACCACTTTATTTGATGTGGTAAGTGGAGAGAGGAAACAAATGATCATTTTTCCTGGAGCTTTAATTTCTTACCAAAACAAAGAAATCCCTGTACTATTTTTAAAAGGAAATAAAGGGTCTTCACCACAAGACCAGTTGAATCAATCCATAGAAGGCATTGAGTATGAAATTGCATCTGGATTATTTCAAATAAGTAATTCCTCTAAAAAAACAATCGGATTTGTTGAAGATCATGGTGAACTTTCTATAAATGAGACTATTTCAATATATAAATCACTAGAGCCATTTTTCTCAGTTGAACGGGTACAGTTAAAAAATCTAAACCCCGAGTATTTTGATGCACTGGTTATTGCTCAGCCCAAAAGCAAATTCTCAGAAATAGAAAAATACAAATTAGATCAATTTATTATGGCAGAAAAAGGTGCTTTATTTTTACTGGATAAAGTACAAATGAATATTGATAGTATACCTATTGGAGGAACATACGCCTTTCCTTTTGAGCTAAATATAGAAGACTTGCTGTTTAAATATGGTGTTAGAGTAAATAATAACCTCATTCAGGATTTGCAAGCCAGCAAAATTGATATAGTTGTAGGACAAAAAGGCAATCAACCCAATATACAGGCTCTTCCGTGGCCCTATTACATTTATCTGAATAGTTATAATGAGCATGTTATTACCAGAAACCTAGATGCTGTTCTTACCAAATTTGTTAGCTCGATCGATACGGTAAAAGCAGAGGGGGTAAAAAAAACTCCCCTGATTACTACTTCCATTTATTCCAGAGTTAAAAATACTCCCAATAGGATAAGTTTGGATGAGATAAGAAATATCAAAGAAGAAAAAGCTTTATTTAATCAAAAAAATATACCTGTAGCTTACTTGTTGGAAGGAAAGCTCAGATCTTTGTATGAAAACCGTTTTTTGCCTAGAGGCATGGATAGAAAAGATTTGATCAAAAGCTGCAAAGAAGGAAAAGTTTTAGTCATTGCTGATGGAGACATCATTAAAAATGAGATAAATAATAGCAATGGAAAAGTAATTCCTCTTGATTTTGATAAATATAGAAATGATGAGCTTGATAATACAAGTTTTCTATTGAATGCGCTTTTTTACCTTACAGACGAAAACGGTATTATCTCTGCCAGGAATAAGTCTGTAACCATGCGCCCTCTTGATAGAATAAAAGTTAGAGAAGAAAAAGAGTTTTGGCAGTTGGTTAATATTCTAGTGCCTGTTTTATTAGGATTGGTTTATGGAGTTTTTCATTTCTATTATAGGAAAAAAAAATATATGGTTAAGCAGTAAAATTTTTCAGTTATGAAGAAAACTTACTTTCTTATACTCATCAATATTTTGCTAATTGCTGCAATAATTATAGCATTAACTTTTAGTAATAAAAATCATCTTTCCACGAAAAATACTGACTTTTTCTTAAACAAAATTGATGTTAATAGCATCCAAAAGTTAGATATAGGGCGGGTCGAATTAGCAAAAAAAGAAAATGGATGGTTTTTAAGTAAAAAAACTCAGGCGAGTCCTCTTAAGGTGAACTCTCTTCTTAAAGTAATAGAAAAGCTAGAGCTCAAAAGAGAACTTAAAGGTTCTCCAAAAAGAAACTTGCTTGATCAAATAGATACAAAGGGTACAGATATTAGAGTTTTTAGCGATAATCAGTCTCTTTACTTTAAAATATTTGGAGATTCACTTTATACTTATGTAAGGTCTGTAAAGGAAGATAATATATATCTAGTGCACATACCAGGATATTATTTTTCTATAAGTGAGTTGTTTAAAGATAATTATGAATACTGGATAGATAGACGCCTACTAAAAACGAACTGGTATACACTTCAAAACCTCAAAATTTCGTATCCTAAAAAACTAGATTTTGAGGTATTTTTTGATTCTTCTTTTTTAAAAATTAAGGGAATGGCTCAATATGATACTGCTCGCTTGTACAATTACATTCTTTCTTTAAACAGCTTCGAAGCTACTTCAGTTGATTCAACAAAGACCAAAAAAACTGATCTAAAAGCGGCTGTTAAAATAGATCTTCAAGATCTAAATAAATCAAATAATGCTTCCATCCAGTTTTTTGATGTAGACACTGCTTATCTTGCTATTCCAGAAAGCAAAAAGTGGAATGCACTAGTCACAAAAGAGGCATTGAACAATATTCTGGTAAATAACTTATTATTAAGACAGCAAAATTTTTAATACCCAAGCTCAGTTTTTTTATAAAAAATGAGCAGACCTTGTCTGATTTAAAATTGAGGCACATACATAGTAATGATTAAGATGTGTGCCAAATAAACTAGGCAGGTCACAAACCTTAAACAGATGAAAGTACTTGCCGAAATAATAACGATTGGTGATGAAATACTAATAGGTCAAATTACGGATACTAACTCTCAGTGGATTAGCAAAAAGCTTAACGAGATAGGCATTCATGTTAGCCATAAAACTTCTGTTGGTGACTCAGAAAGTGATATTAAAGAAGCATTACGGTTAGCTAAAGATAGAGCTGACGTTATTATAGTTACAGGAGGTTTGGGACCTACTAAAGATGATATTACTAAAAAAACAGTTTGTGGTTTTTTTGATACTTCTCTGGTTCTCGATGAAGGTACTCTAGAGCATATTAAAGATATGTTTGAAAAGAAGGGCAGAACAATAACTGACCTAAATAGAAACCAAGCTTTAATCCCAAAAAACTGCACTCCTATCCATAATGAATTTGGGACTGCTCCTGGTATGTGGTTTGAAGAAAAATCTAAAGCTTATGCGTTTATGCCTGGTGTTCCATATGAAATGAAAACGATGGTAAATGATTTCTTGTCGAAAAAGCTACAGCAAACTTTTAAAACTCCTAAGATTTTTCATAGAACGGCAAGAACTATCGGTATAGCAGAATCTAATCTAGCTATTAAACTCGATGGCTTTGAGGCATCGTTACCAGAAAATTACAAGCTTGCCTATTTACCTAAATTAGGTGCGGTCAGGCTTAGGCTTTCTGCGACAGGAAATACTATTTTGGAAGAAGAGTTTCAAAACTATTTTGATCAACTTGTTGCTAATGCTGGCAAGTATGTTTTTGCCAAAGATGATGTAGATATTGAATTGGTGATTGGTGATATTTTAAGAAGTCAGTCTAAAACGTTAGCTATTGCTGAAAGCTGCACCGGAGGAACTGTCTCAGGTAAAATCACTAGTATTCCTGGCGCATCAGATTACTTTTTGGGCTCTGTAGTTTCTTATTCTAATGATGCTAAAGTTCAACTTTTAGGGGTTAATAAAAGTACTATTCAAGAATTTGGAGCTGTCAGTGAAAATACTGCTATGGAAATGGCTGAAAATGTGCGAAAAAAGTTTAATTCTGACTTTGGCCTTTCAACTACGGGGATAGCTGGACCTGGTGGAGGGAGCGAGCAAAAACCTGTCGGGACGGTATGGGTTGGGTATTCTGATTCTAAAAAAACGATTGCTAAGAAGTTAACTCTAGCTGGTAATAGAAAGTTAAATATCGAACTTACCCACCTTTCTTTAATGAAGCTATTTTGGAGGAATTTGAAATCATGCCATAAGGCATGAAAGCACCCTTGGGAAAGAGGGTAAGTCAAAGACCGAAGAGGTATTTGAGGGGTTGGTTCTGGCTTTGGCATCCGGGATGAGCCTTGCGTAAGGGTGTCCGCATTTTTCTTTGAAAACCTTAAAAACACATTTGAAAAAGGATATAATTGAACAAAATGCAGTCTCAAAATTCTACTATTAATCAATTTTAGCCATATTTCTCAATTAATTGAGGGTAATATATTACTTTAAACAAAATAATTTTATCCTATGGCTTTCGACAAGATTTTAGCAGCACGAGTTAGAGAGTTCTTATCTACTAAGCCTGTAAGTGTTGAAGAAAAGAAAATGATGGGCGGGTTGACTTTCATGGTTAATGGTAAGATGTGTGTTGGAATTATAAATGAGGATTTAATGGTGAGAATAGATCCTAGCGAATATGAAAGAGTATTAAAAATAGACGGCTGTAGGCCTATGGATTTTACGGGGAGATCTCTAAAGGGCTTTGTTTTTATTTCTCCAGAATACTCCTCAAATCCTGAAAAGTTTATACATTGGATTAATATGGCATTAGATTATAATCCATTAGCCAAATCTGCAAAAAAGAAATCGTAAAATTTGTGATCTTATGCTTATTGCGTTAGCTAAACCTTTCGAAAAAATTGTAGCCTCAGTTACTGAAAAACATGACCCTGATCAAATAAAGACTTATAAAACTGCTCTGGTTTTTATTGCTTTGACGATGGGCTTTGGTGGTCTTTGCTGGGGAGTTATTTGTGTTGCTACAGGATTGTATTATGCGATGTACATTCCTTTTGGGTATGTTTTTATCACTATTTTTAACCTAATAGCTTTTTTTAAACATAAAAACCTTAAAGTTGCCCGACCTATTCAGCTATTTTTCAGCATATTACTTCCTTTCGCTTTTCAGTGGACCATAGGAGGTTTTGTTAGTTCAGGATCTGTAATGGTTTGGGCGGTATTAGCCTTGATTGGACTTCTAACTTGCCACCCTACTAGAGGAGTAAATATCTGGCTTTTCTTTTTTATCATACTTTGTTTTTTTTCAGGTTTTTTTGAGGAGTATTTTTTCCAGCTTTTTCCTACAATTAAAACCCCAGACTTAGGTAAAAGCTTATTTGTCGTAAATATTTCTGCTGTCGCTATCGTTTTATTTTTTCTTTCAAAATATTTTATAAATAATGAAAAAAAACTAAAACTAGCATTTGAAGGGCAACTTAATGCAATAAATAGTACTGTAGCAACTGTTGAGTTAAATGCCTATGGCAAAATTAAAAGTGTCAATGAGAGTTTCCTAAAGCTGTCTACTCTTTTACCTAACGAAATAGTTGGAAAGCACTTTGATGATATATTTGAAACAAGTAAAGATCACCTACAAAAAACTAGTTTTCTAGAAGACCTTAAAAATGGAATTTCTAAGAATGATGCGTTTAAAATAAATAGTACGACTGGTGCTAAAAAGTGGATAAATGCAACATTTACACCAGTTAAGGATATTGATGACACTGTTACTAAGATTATTACACTTTGTACAGATATAACTAGTGATAAAACAAAAAGCTTTGAGTTTGAAGTGCAGTCTAAAGCTATGAATCAGTTTAATGTAATCGCTGATTTTTCTTTAGATGGAAAGTTATTAGATGCTAACGATATTTTCCTTAAAGCTACAAAATATAAAAAATTAGATGCAATTCAAGGTATTAAGCATGATGAGTTATTGGTAACAGATGAAGAAATGTCTTTAAAGCCTTTTTGGCCAAATATAATTTTTAAAGGCTCTATTGAAGGTGAGTTTATCAGAAAAAATAAATATGGAAAGGATATATGGCTCAGAGGTGCTTATACTGTTGTTAAGGATATTGATGGTAAACCTTATAAGGTTATCTTTTTCGGCCAGGATATTTCAGAAAAAAAGAGGCTGGAGCTCAGAACTCAGGAGCAGTTTGAAAAGTTAAAAAAAGTAGATGAACAGCTGCGAAAATATTCAGAAAGGTTGATCGAAATTAATGAAAATCTAAAAAATACGCAGGTTGAGCTAGAGTTTAGAAATCATTCTATAAAAAATATTGTAAAGAGTGCGCCAATCATTGTTTTCTCTCTTGACAGCTCTGGCAACTTTACTATAATTGAGGGTAAAGGACTTGAGTTAGCTGAGTTAACAGAAAGTACTCTAAAAGGGAAATCTGCCTTCAAGTTTTTTGAAGATGATGAACCTGCCAAAGAAGCAATTGGAAATGCTTTAAAGGGCATAGAATCTTCTCTTCATATTGAGGTTGGAGATGTAAAGTTTAGAACTTATTTCGTTCCTAATAAGGATGACAAAGAAAATATTGACGGTGTAACTGGGATTGCCATTGAAATTGATTCTCTATCAGAAAAGTAGTTTTAACCTACCATGATATTAACTGTTGGATATTTATAGGAGGTTGTCTTTACCTGAGAGCTAAGAGCTAATGCTAAAGTTAATGTCCCTACTCTTCCAACATACATTGAAAAGATTATTACCATTTTTCCAAAAAAAGTAAGCGATGCTGTAGCTCCCATACTTAAGCCAACTGTTGCAAATGCAGAGATCTGTTCAAAAACCAAAGGTAGTATTTCTATCCCAGACTCTCTTTCGGTAATAGATAAGATAAATATGGCAATAAGGTTATAGGTAGTTGCAAATAAGAATATTGAATATGCTCTATTAATTATTCCATTTGGAATTGTTCTCTTTCCAACTTCTATATTTTCACTGTTTCTAATGCTTGCAATAGCAGATAGTAGTAGTACATAAAAAGTAGTGCTTTTTATCCCTCCTCCTGTAGAACCAGGTGCTGCTCCTATAAACATCAAGAAGATGCAAATTATTGTTGTTGGTATGCTTAGAGAAGCAAAGTCTAATGTGTTAAACCCTGCAGTTCTGAGGGTTATAGATTGGAAAAGTGCCGTTACAAGAGCATTAGGAAGTGTTTTGTCTTTTAAGTGGTTAAACTCTAATGTAAAAAACAAAAGAAAGCCTATTCCTATAAGTAATGCGGTAGCATACATTATTATTTTGGTCGAAATTTTCCACTGCTTTATTGGCTTTATTACATGAAATTTCCCCTCTATTCTCCTGAAAGGAAAAACATCTTCAATAACGGTAAAGCCGATACTTCCCATTATTATTAAAAGCCCTATAGAAAAGTGTAGCCCAAACATTTCTCTAATGTTTACATCCATTCCAACATTGGAAAAAAGAGTAGTTTCATCTGACAACATTGAAGAATGTAGGCTATCAGGAAATAAGCTAAAACCTGCATTACAAAATGCAGAAACAGAATGAAAAATGGAGAAAAATACTTTTTGTGCTTCGCTATCAAATTTTAAAGTACTATCCCATGATAAGTAGATTAAAATAGCTCCGAGGCTTTCAATTATAAAGGTGATTACTATTACCCTTCTCAACAGCCCTTTAGTAGTAAATAGATTCTCTGTACTTAAAAAGTCTTGAAGTATTGACTGCTGTTTAATTCCAAATCCTTTGGTTAATACTAATGCAAAAAAAGTTGCAAAAGTCACTATGCCAATCCCTCCTAATTGCGCCAAAACAAGTATAACAAGCTGTCCTTTTAATGTAAAAAAAGTACCAGTATCAACTACTGATAACCCAGTCACACAAGATGCACTGGCAGCTGTAAAGGTTGCATTGATCCAACTCAGCTTTGCTCCAGATACTGTCATGGCCGGTAACTTCAAAAGAGACGTTCCAATAATAATTAAAACGATAAAGCTGCTTAAAAAAGTTACTGCGGGCTTTACTTCTAAAAGGGCAATCTTTTCAGAGTATCGTAGTAGATATATGCCTATATAAAGAAGAATAAAAAAAGTAATCGCATACTGATACACTATGTTAGAAACCACATCTTCTGTTAAAGAAAATACTAGTTTCTTTAAAAAACTTATATCAAATAAATAATAAACCGCGCCATGAACAGCTGTTATCACTGTTAAAAAAAGCTCAAGCCATGAGCTTTGAAAGTATTCTTTTTTTTTAGTCTCAACTAACCACCTTACTATTCCAGCTAAAACGAATGTTATTAAAACTACTTTTGAACTTTCTATTACTTTCATCTTTTCATAAGATGAAAGGTTAAATCCGTACCTATAAATAAAGAATCCTACACTAAAAAGAATGTTTATAAAGATGGCTAAATCAGTAACTCGCTGTATGGTATCTTTCCATTTGAAGAGAAAGCGATTTATAATGTCATTGCTTTTGAGCATTACAGTTCCTTAGGTTTATTTTTTAAAGCTAGCTGGTTTCGATAAAAAAACATAAGGCTAAAGTAAAATATAAAGCCTATTGAAATATATGAAGTACCGTAAAGTAAAAATATTTTGATATGCCTATTGTCTAATAAAGTTTTTTGAAACAAACTGTAGACTAATGTGCTTATAAAGATTATAGCAATTGCTAGCTCTACTATTACTTTAAAAAAAGTTCTACTACTTAAAAACACTCCCCTTTTAAGTGATATAATCATGTTTAAAATCTGTAAAACAAAAAGAGAAAGAAACAATAGAATATGAGTTTTTTGGATAAGTTTAATAAACTTTTCGTTAGAACTTAATTTTTTCTTTACCTGATTAAAGTACTGTTCTGTATAAGCCAGCATTTGGGTATTTCTAAAGTATTCGCTCCAGTAAGCTTTTAAGTTTTCTATAACTTTTTTCAAGTTATTTTTTTTTATTTCAAGGAATAAAACTCCTCTTTCACCATAAAAAGTATTATCATTAGGAGACTTGAGTTTTCGTATTATTAACGGAAGTGAGGTATCAAATAACTCTAATACTTCTTTTAAAGTAGTAAAGCGCACTCTCCCATAATTATTAAAAATAGCACTCCCTAAATCATAGCCCTCTTTTTCAAGTAGCACCTTGGCCTCAGTACTTAAGTGAAGTTCGCTATAAATATTTGTTGTATCATTTTTAATAAAATTACTACGATTCACTTTTATGTCTATTGATGGTAAAAGTAAAACAGATGATGGAGTATTTAAACTATAAACCTTTTTGATTGGGATATCACTTTTCCAAAAATTTTCAATAATTCCTACTTGCAATATTTCTTCTTGATAATCTAGACTATTTATAAAATGAATTAGTTGATTTCTATTGCTTATATGATTAATAGGTAATTTGAGAATAGTTTTTTCATTGGCTTCTAGTTCTTTTTTTAACTTTTGATTTTCTCTTAAAAAGTATACTTCTGCCCAAACTAGAAAGAAAAGTAGCGTAAATGAAGCTAGCCGAAAAAAAGACAAATATTTTAATTTGTTACTTTCTCTTTTTCTAAATAATACCTGCAAATCATAACTGTTTTTTTGAGATAGAAAGATCTCATATATAATTAAGATAAAAATAAAAGAAAGATGCAGTAACCCTGATGAAAAAACAGCATCTTTAATTTTATTACTCTCAATACCATAAATTTGCTCAGAAGCAGCTAAACTTAGAGTAAAAGAAAAAATAGATATCAATACTGTTGATATGATGCTAAAAATAAGTTTATGCTTATTAGTAGTACCTAAATGAGTTTGCACAGAATAAAAGTCTGCAAAATACTTCTCAAAAAGCCTTCTGCTGTATAAAAATAATCCAACAAATGTCAAGAATACTACTCCTAATAATGGGGGCACTAAAGTAGTTAAGTTAATAAAGGTTACTTCAGCAGGTTGAAATAATGTCTGTGAATCAAAGTAAGTTTTTCCAGAAGGTATAAGGTTGTATTTAGAAGAATAGAAAGGGGTTTCATAACTAAAATCTTTTATTGCCTGATTAATTAAATTTTCTACTTCATCTACCGTATACTTTTCATTTATTTTTAAGTATGTCCATGTAGAGTTCCATATTTCATCTTTACTGTTAACGATAAAACTCTCTATTTGCTCTGATAAAACTTTTAGAGGAAGAAACAGATCAAAAGGTATAATTTTATTTCTTTCATTTATAACCCCCGCAATTTTAAGTTCTGTACTATTTTCATATATTAAACTCTTTCCCACAGGGCTTTTTTGGGGGAAATGTTTTTTTACGAAATTATTTGAAATTAGTAGGTGAGCGGAGTCTTCAAATGAAATATACGTTTGTCTTGGTCCAATTTTGACATCAAAAAAATCAAAAAAGTTATTATCAGCTGCTACTACTTTCTTTTCAAAGTAGTTTTTCTCGTCTATAGAGACGAGATGAAAGTCTTTTTGAAAGTTTATTACCCTGGAAAACTCTTCTATTACTTCTGGGTACTTTTTTTTCAAAAATCCTCCCAAGAAAAAGGAGGTTTTTGATGTTTTAAAACTATAAGAAGGTTGATTTACTTTTTGCTGAAGAAGGAAAATATTAGTTTTCCCTGGGAAAAAGTTCTTTTTCGTTTTTTCGGATTCAATGAACTGGTAGGCCACAATAAATGCTAATACCAATGATGCTTGTGTAATTACGAGTAGTGCTATAACTAGCTTATGCTTTCTTAAAACCTTAAGAACAAAAAGAATATTAGTTAATAACAATTTATTAAATCAGGTAACTCTTCAAATTTACATAGAATCCATAAGATAATTTCACTAGAAACCATAGTACACATCTAGCTATCTAACAACAAGTCATGCTTGTAGAAAAGTTGTAATAAAGCTATTTCCTCTTCAAAGTATCTGTAATTCGAAGTATTAAAAATACTCCTATTGCTAGAAATGAAAATAGAAGCAGGTCATTTTCAATATTATTGTATGTATCTATAATCATCTTGAAATGTGCACTTTTGAGAACATCACCATTTAATGCTATGGGGATAGATAAAACAATCAATACAAAAAAAGGTACATTGAATAAAATAAAGTTCTTTCCTGAGAATAAATTAACCTTTCTAAGCCTCTCATTTTCAGTAAGTTTAATAAAGTTATGTGAAAAATCTTCTGTGAGATATTTTTGCTCAAATAAGCTAAAGTGTTTTCTTAAGATTTGATCAAATAACTTAGACATCTCTTTTAATTTATAATTATAATAAGCTTACTACTTCCTCTTTGAGTAGAAAGGAAAGGTTCTTTTTTAGCTGTTTTCGGATTCTAAATATTTTAACTTTGGTATTTGTCAGGGACAAATTTGTAATTTTAGATACCTCTTCCATAGAGCACTCTTGAAAATAAAACAAGGAAATTAGAACTCTATCTTTCTCGCTAAGCATATGTATTGCCTTTGACAAATATTTTTGTCTTTCATGAGATTTCATTTCTGCTAATGTATCTTCTACTGGTATAGAAGCTACATTCTGACACTCAACTTCTGACAACTCACTATATCTATTTTTTCTCTTTCTGAGCTTCCCCAAAGCAGAGTTGAAAGTAATTCTATACAACCAAGAAGAGAACTTAGATTTCCTATTGAAATTTTTTAACCCTCTGAATGCGTTAATAAAAGCATCTTGTGTCACCTCCTCTGCATCCTGATAATCTCTTAGCACCTGATATGCTATGTTAAATGCAAAATCCTTGTATTGACTAATTATCTTTTTACACGCTTCTTCTTTTTTGAGCATTACCTGATCCAAGAGAGCATGTTCCGCATCCTGACTCAATTCTTTCATGATTTAAAACTTAGTTTGACGTTAATTATTAATGATATTGTAACCTTTAGACACTATTTATTATCATAAGTTACGTTATCTTTTAATAATTAACAATAATGGAAGAACATTTTTTAGTTTCTTTATTTATACCTATTGCTTTTTTCTCTACTGTATTTAGTATTTTTTTCATATGGAGAAAATCATTGCATAGGGAACGAATGGCTATGATAGAAAGGGGTATGTATCCTTATAATAGATCTTCGAACAAACTTTCTCTGTTAAAACTTAGCTATGGATCTGTAGGCTTGGCTTTGGGTTTGTTTGCGGGATATTTTGTGCATGAAGCATTTGAAATGAACAGTGTTGTTGCTTATTCTTCTATGGGTTGTTTGGGTTTTGGAGTTAGTATGATTAAGTTTTCGAAGAAAGTTAAAATTCTTGAAGCCAAAAAAGAAGAGCAAGATTTTCTAGAAGATTTTTTTAATTAAAAACACATCCAAGTTACTAAACTTGGATGTGTTTGAGTTTACATCTTTAATATAACCCTATTTATCTAGTCAAAATCATTCTTTCTGTGCCTATCTCTTTTCCATCTGCTATCAGGCTATAGATATACATCCCAGCTTGTAGCTCCCCACCACTTATCTCTATACTAGATGACCCTCGCTCCTCTATCTCTACCGACTTCAACTGCTGACCATTCATGTTGTAGACATAAAGTACTGCTTTTCTTATACTAGAGGGCAACTCAAAGTCTATCTTCGTCAACTCTGTAAATGGATTAGGTCTATTCTGAAATAACTTAGCATCTAAAAAATCATCGTTTAGTTTTTTCTCAGTTTTAAGATTTGATTTTAATTCCTCTACAACCTTTCTTAATTCACTTATTTCTTCATCTTTCTCTTTTTTCAATTCTTTATACGCTTCTGTTAGGATTGGTATCAAGCCTATGTAGTTTACACTCAAGTAACCATTCCTATCCTCATGTACCAGATTAGGATAAACCTCCCGTAACTCTTGGGCTATAAATCCAACCTGCTCCTTAGACGCTCCCTTTCGTGATAACTTACCTTTCAACTCATAACTAACCCCTCTCAAACTTTCTAAACCATCTACCAAATCTCCTACTCCCTTTACCTTCTCCTTAAACCTTCCATCTGATACATTTACAAAG
>JAUIAB010000031.1 GCA_030425505.1 Bacteroidia bacterium
TATACCTCAGAAGTTGGGACAGCCTTATAGTACAGTTACGGGACCTAGGCTTAATGCTGCTTCCCAGGCGAAAGTAGCAGCTGGAGCTAGATTGGCAAAACCTTCAGCACCTCAAGCTACGCCAGCTTCAGTGCCTAAAGGTTATAATCCTGCGAGTCGCGCCATGACAAGACTTCAGGCAATACAAGGAGGGCAGCTTAGTGCTAGCGATATTACAGATTCTGTTAAAGAAAGAAAGTACAAAGATGAGGAAGACGAAGAAGAGGAGGAAAAAAAGAAAAAACCTTATAAAATACTTCTTCTTATTGCAGATTCATATCCACGGGGAGATTTACGACCATTACGATATAATTTAGAAAAGCAGATGGAAGCAATAAACCCAAATATAGAGATTGAAGATTGGGCTTATAATCCTCCTGAAGGTCCAGAGACTCTCATGGCGTTAGGAAATTTTGATAATGATTCCTTTTTTGATTCTCCACCAGATGCAATAGTTTTTCTAAGCGATGATGTAGATGAAATAGCAGCATTTCAAGTAGATGTTGTAGAAGCGGTAAATTTCAATTTTAGTGCTCGCTTAGCAACTACAAAAATTGGAGTTTTTACTTCTGTTGCCAATTTGGAAGAAATTAATGGTGGTTTAGGAGAGAATAGACCATCATTAGCCAAAAGGATTGCTGGTTTAATTAACGGCATGTCTATTTTACATCCAGTTACTCAACGCCCAATGGAAATAATAGGAGAAAGGGAAATTCCTGCAAATACTTTAATGATGTACTACCATGGTTTACCTCTAAATGCTAGGGTAAGAGGTCATAGATCAGTAAGAAATTTGTATAACTTTCTCACTCCAGGTCCAGGGTTTTATTAATGGTATCATAATAAAATTAGGTGCATTACATAAAACAAAGTTTATGATATTTTAGAACTCATAAGTTATAGAAATGTGCTAAAAAAAATTGAAGGTATTACAAGAAATAGTTTGACTTCTGTGAAGAGTAAAATAATAAGATTGCTTTGTAAACCTATCTGATAACATTTTACTTTTCTAATCATGCCTTGAGGCATGAGAGCACCCAAGGCTCAGAGGCGATGGGCGAGACCGTAATGGGTTTTGTAGGGATGGCAGACTCGACCCGCCGGGATGAGCTTTGCGTAGGGGTGTCCTGATTTTTCTAAAGTAGAATGGTTTTTTGTGGGGGGTGTTATTTTTATAAATCCTAAGAACTGACTAATATTGGAGGAATTAATAAACCAAAATAAATTAGTATGAAGCTATTTAAGTCGTATTTAATTTCATTACTAGTTATAGCATTTTCATTTGGCGGCTATGCTAGTAATAACAACAGTGTCAAAAATTTGCCAGATGAAGGGATGTGGTTGCCGATGTTCATCAAGAGGTTGAACTATGCAGATATGAAGAAAAGAGGCTTGAAATTGAAGCCTGAAGAAATTTATGATATCAATAACTCAAGTTTGAAAGATGCTATTGTGATGCTGGGAGGTGGGTTTTGTACAGCAGAAGTAGTATCCAATCAAGGGCTACTGTTTACCAATCACCATTGTGCCTATGATTTGTTGCAGAGCCATTCTACAGTAGAAAAAGACTATTTAAAAAATGGTTTTTGGGCGATGAGTAAGAAAGAAGAGCTGCCAAATGAAGGTTTGACGGCTTCTTTTTTGGTGAGAATGGAGGATGTGACTAGCAGGGTGCTTGCTGACGTTGGTGATGATGCATCTGAGCAGGAAAGAATGGAGAAGATCAAAGGAGTGATGAAAACAATAGAAGAAGAAGCAACGGAAGGGAATGATTACGAGGCTAATGTTAAGTCTTTTTATGAGGGGAATGAATTTTACTTGTTTGTTTACAAAACGTACAAAGATGTGAGGTTAGTTGGAGCTCCTCCAGAGTCTATTGGTAAATACGGAGGAGATACAGATAACTGGATGTGGCCAAGGCATACTGGTGATTTTGCTATGCTTAGAATTTATACGGATGCTCAGGGTAACTCTGCGGAGTATTCTGCAGATAACATTCCTTTAAAGCCAAAGAAACACTTAAAAGTTTCTTTAGATGGTGTTGAAAAAGGGGATTATGCTATGATAATGGGCTTCCCAGGAAGTACGGATAGATACCTGACATCGCATGGTATAGAAATGGCTTTGGATGAGTCTTACCCTACAAGAGTTAAAATTAGAGGCGCTAAGTTAGATATAATGAAGCAGGGGATGGATGCAGATCCTAAAGTTCGCCTTCAGTATGCTTCAAAATATGCTAGAATAAGTAACTACTGGAAGTATTTCATAGGTCAGTCAGAAGGTCTGGAAAGGCTTAATGTACGTGCGAAGAAGAAAAAGCAAGAAGATGCTTTATTGAACTGGATAAATGCAGACTCAAAAAGAAAAGAAAAGTATGGCAACCCTTTTGAGACGATTGAAGAAGGCTATGAAAAGCTTGCAGAGGTAAATAAAGGGTATCTTTACTATGCTGAAGCTATCTACTTTGGTGCGGAAGTTTTAGGCTTTTCTAATAGTTTTTCTAACCTTTTGAACCTTTTGAAAGCAGAAGAAAAAGACGAAAGAAAAATAGCCAAAGAAGTGGAGTCATTGAGAAAAGCGACAGAAGATCATTTTAAAGACTATAACCTTCAGGTAGATAAAAATATGTTGAAGGAAATGCTGAAAATGTACTATAGTGGCGTTCCGCTAGATCAGCAACCAGCATTATTTGAGACAATAAGAAAAGACTATAATATTGATTTTGGAAGATATACGGATCATGTATTTTCTTCTATTTTTTCTAGTGAAGGAAAAACAAAGTCATTTTTAGATGCACCATCTGCTGAGAAAATAGAAAATGATCCTGCTTTCATGGCGGTGCAGGATTTCAGAGCATCGTTCTTTGGATCTATTCTTCCAAAGAGAGCTGAGGCTAATGCATTGATCACTGAGGGAAAAAGAAAAATGATAGCTGCTATGAGAGAAATGATGCCTAATAAAAAGTTTGCTCCCGATGCTAACTCTACATTAAGGCTAACGTATGGTAATGTATTGGACTACTTCCCTCAAGATGCCGTTTACTATAGCTACTATACTACTGCAGAGGGTATTCTGGCTAAGGAAGACCCAGAAAACCCTGAGTTTATTGTAGATGAGAAGCTTAAGAAGTTAATTGAAGCGAAAGACTTTGGCAGATATGGTCAAGATGGTGTTTTAATGGTTGGTTTCATCAGTAATAACGATATTACTGGAGGTAACTCTGGTAGCCCTGTTATGAATGCCAGAGGAGAACTTATCGGTATTGCTTTTGATGGAAATTGGGAAGCGATGAGTGGAGATATTGCTTTTGAACCAGAGCTACAAAGAACGATTAGTGTTGATATTAGATATGTTCTTTTCTGCATTGATAAGCTAGGAGGAGCAAAGCATTTGGTAGATGAAATGACTTTGATTCAAAGAAATAAAAATCCTAGAAAACCATCTCATAGGGTGATATTCGAAACAAACTAAAAAATCTAAAAGCATGCAGAAACTTTTTTGGTTTCTGTATGCTTTTAAAATTGTAATAAATATAATTTAATGAAACAGACCATGTCTGGTATAAAATGAAGACAAACAGGGGGATGATTAAAATAAGGTCATTGATTTTTAGTTAATTAGTAAACTTTAAACAAATGAAAAAGAGTCTGCTACATAGGCTAGCTTTTTTTTGCATAGCAATAACCGCTTTTTCTTGTAATCTGGGTTCTGAAGATCCAGTTGATATTTCTGAAGGGAGTTCTTTTTATCCTTTAGAAATAGGAAGTTTTGCTATATATGATGTGATCAGTGTAGATTACAATGAGTTTATAGATAATGATACCTCTATTTTTCAACTCAAAGAAGTGATAAGTGATACCTTTTCTGTTGAAGGTATGAGAAATTACAGAGTGGAAAGATATACAAGACCTAACCCAGATATTCAATGGGTTATAGACTCTGTTTGGTCTATACGAGTAGATGAAGGGCGATTAGTAAAGACAGAAAGTAATATACCATATATTAAATTGATGCTGCCAGTAGGTTCTGTGGATAAATGGAATGGCAATGTATTTAATTCGTTTGGCTTTGAGGAATATAACCTACACGACCTAGGAAAATCCTATCAGGTGGGAGAAGAAATTTTCAATAATACAGCTAAAGTTCTCCAAGAATTAGATACTACATCATTGTTTTCGAGAACAATAGAAGAAGAGGTTTTTGCTGAAAATGTAGGTCTTATTCACAAGGCTTCTCTTTTTTATCAATATCCTAATAAAGAAGATCACCCAGACTTTGGTACGCAGAAAATTCTGCAAGGGCACTTTTTAGAGCAAAAAGTGATCGATTGGGGAGTGGAATAATGGATGAGAAAGATATAATCTCTATTATTACCACCAAAGACGGGTCTAACTCCCTTTACCATAGTGGATTAGATGAAACTTATCACTCCACTCATGGAGCACTAACAGAATCGGAGCATGTTTTTATAAAATCAGGCTTAGACTTTTTAAATAAGTCTGGTACAATAAATCCAATAAATGTTTTTGAAGTAGGTTTTGGTACAGGTTTGAATGCCTGGCTGGCATGTATCTGGGCAAATGAGCATAAAAAGCCATTGAACTATGTATCTATTGAGCCGTATCCAGTTCCTCTTGAGATAGTAGAAAAGCTAAACTACATTCAGCTAAAGGAAGAAAATAAATCAGATCTATTTTACAGATTACACCAATGCGATTGGGGAAAGGTTAATCCAATATCTGAGTTTTTTGCAATACAAAAGGTGGAAAAGACCATTCAGGAATTCTCAAATAATGGACTTGAACCATTTGATATTATTTTTTTTGACGCATTCGCCCCAAGAAAACAAGAAGAAATGTGGCAGGAGGAAGTATTTAAAAAATGTTTTGATCTTTTAACAGAGGAGGGAGTAATAGTAAGCTACTGTTCAAGTGGCAGTTTCAAAAGAGGTCTGAAAAAAGTAGGTTTTACAATCGAATCTCTTCCAGGACCTCCTGGTAAAAGAGAAATGACTAGAGGAGTAAAATAGGGAAACCAGTGCAGAAGTCTTATCTTCGCTTCTCGAAAAAGAGAAGCAGCTAAAAACTCCAAAAGCAGTGATTTACAACAAGTGGCGTAAAAAACATACTACTCCAATATATATCTTTCTTATAAGCATTTTCACTTTTACAAAACTGTTTTCACAGTTTCTTGGCTATACCAAAGGTTATTATCAGTTCCCTCTAAAGCCAGGAGAGAGACATTTATTGTCCGGAACTATGGGAGAGCTAAGGGAGGCGCACTTTCATGCAGGTCTGGATATAAAAACAAATGGGGGAGAGGGGCTACCAGTTTATGCAGCAGCAGATGGGTATATTTCCAGAATTAAGGTTTCAGAAGGAGGGTATGGTAAAGTGCTGTACATAACCCACGGTAATAACCAAACTTCTGTTTATGCTCACTTAAGTATATTTACGGAAGAGTTAGAAGAACTTGCGCTCAACACACAATACAGTCGAAAGTCCTATTACATTAATATTTACCCGAAAAAGGATAGGTTTAAAGTGAAAAAAGGACAACTAATAGGTAGGTCTGGAAATACAGGTTCCTCTCGAGCACCACATCTGCATTTTGAGATAAGAGACCCTAATCACCGGCCAATGAACCCGATAAAGTTTGGGTTTGAAGAAGTAGTTGACAATCTTTCTCCTGTAGTTTTTAACATTGCAATCCAGCCTTTAGACATAAATGCAAGGGCAAATGGAGCTTTTGAGAAACTAATTATTGTTCCCAAAAAACTCAAAGATGGAAGTTATGTAATTGAAGATTCCATTTCTGCAATTGGATTGATAGGAGTGGAAGTCCAGACACATGATAGAGCAGAAATGACCTACAATAGGTACGGGGTGAATAGAATGGAAGTGCTGTTGGATGGTAAAAGCATTTATTCTCATGAAATCGATCAAATTGCCTTCAATAAGAATAAATACATTCATGCATTTACAGATTTTTCTCACCGCCAGCGAAAAAACCAAACCTTTCAGAGGTGCTACATAGCAGATGGTAATGTGCTTAATATATATCCTGACCCTTCAAAAAAAGGGAAAATAAATGTAGAAGAAGATAAAAAACACTCTGTTACGCTACTTCTTTACGATAGCTTTAATAATAAAACAGAAGTGAGGCTAAACATAGTTGGAAAAAGTAATATTCTTCAACTAAAAAAAGAAGAGCTTCCTAAGGTGGATATAGCTTTAGATCCTCCGTTTTATGATATTTATGAAAATACAATAAGGTTTCAATTTCCTAAGAATTTAGAAAAAAGAAAGGCAAAGTTGTATTCGGGGTTTTTTGTTGAAGAGATTAAGGCATCATACGAAAAGGACAGCAAGGTTTATTTTCTGTGGGACTTGAGAGAGGGGATACCTGATTCTATATCATATAGCGACCTTTCAATAAAACTTGACATAGCTACAAAAATTCCTTCTGATAGGGAGTACATATATAATGGAGATAACCTGACATTGAAGTTCAAACAAAATTCTCTTTTAGACACCTTATATCTTAGCCATAGTTTTCTTGATGATAGCACCTTTTTTATTGGAGAAAAATATACACCTTTTTTTAAGCCTGTAGAGGTAGAGGTAAAGCCAAAACTAATCCCTAACCCTAGCCTGGGAGTATATTTGATTGATGAAGATACCACCTATCTTGAGAGCCAGTGGAAAAAGAATAAAATTACCTTTTCCACAACCTCATTTGGGAGGTTTACTATTTTAAATGATACTGTTCCACCTGATATTTCCATAATTAGAAATGACAAATACAATTTAAAGTTTAAAGTTGTAGATAACCTTTCTGGAATAGGTACCTATGAAGCTACATTAAATGGAGAATGGGTGTTATTGTTTTATGAGCCAAAATATGACCATCTTTCTTTGGGGGAACTACCAAAAGAAATGGTAAGAAAAGGAAAGCTGGTACTTAAGATGACAGATAAAGCTGGAAACGAAACGACAGTGGAAATTGATATATAAAAAGTAAGAGAGTAAAAAACTCTCTTACTTACAAGGTTTATTTTAAAATAATTTTTTTCGTTATAACTTCCTGATTATTAATATTTAAAGCTTTTATGATGTAAGCTCCTCTTGCCTCATTGCTTAAATCAAATGATATATCGCTTATATTACTCACCTTTTTTTTGAGCACTGTTCTTCCATCGAGAGAAGATATGGATAAATTAATATTATCTGGCTTTTGATTAGTGAACCTTAGATTAAGCAGACCACTTGTTGGATTTGGATAAGCTACAATATTGTTTTCATGATAACCTCTATTGATTCTGGAATTGTCATTGGGGTTAAATTGTAGTCTAATAGTTTGGGTTACAAAAAGACCTTCTGGGTCTGTACTCTTAATACGTACCCAATACTCTCCTGGTTCAAGATCTTCTCTACTAACCAAATACCAATCACCTATAATTATGGGGAAAGGTCCTCCAGCAATAAAGTCAGTACAAATAAATTGAAGTTTAAAAAACTCTGTACTTTGCACTGTTGGGGTGTCCACTAACCTATAGGAATGATAATCATTCGGATCGTCATCAATAGTTCTTATTGAAGCAATGAAATTTGTTTCCAGATTGTCGAAATCATCAATAGATTCCTGGTTAAGTAAAATCTGCATTGGTTGATCATTTCGGTTTTCAATATTTATATACAAAGTTTTGATCAAGGAAGGGCAAAAGTTATTAACGGGGCCGCATCTAACTTTTAGTTTACAGACACTTTGTTCTTCAAAATTATAAATTGCATTTGTTCTCAATTGGTTGTCTGCATTAAGAACAAAACCTTCATGATCTTCTTCTGGAAGAATCTCGAAAGTAAGATTATTAATTGCATAAATCCCTTCAGCTATAAAATTTCCTATTAGCGAATTAAGCCCTCTTACATTTTCAGGAAAAGAGTTATTAGAAAGGTGAAACGTAAAAGCCCCATACTGATCGTATTTATCTTTTTTACCTACAAGCACTCTTCTATTAGAAGTATTCATTAAAATACCATCTGGGAACTCTTCTAAACCAAGAGTACTAGTAGTGATAAGTTCTTGATCAAGAGTAAGTAATTGATGTTGAGCAGATGAATTACTGCCTAGTAAAAGTGCCAGGAATGCATTATTATTTTCATCACCATTGTTAAAAGAAACTTGTCCTTTTGGTTCTCTGCCTTCGGGAGATCTAAATCCGAAAGTAGGGTAACTATTAATTAAAGTTAGAGGTTCGACTATATTATCATTTGCATCTAGTTTGATTACGGAATTATACATTCTTCTTTCATTCGGAGGGAGCTGCTCTATAATTGGATCACCACTTTGATTTACTCTATCTGTTCTTACAGCAATATCATACTGGTACAACAAATAAAATACTTCATTTGCATAATCTACAGCAATATCCAGAGATCTGGTTACTGGAGTTTGCCTGTCTTCTAAGTTGATAAAGTCTTTAATACTAGTAAACCTTAAGTTTCTAAAAGAAGAGTTATCGGGGCTTAAATCAAGAGAAGAAATATAATAGTTAGAAAAAATTTTGATTGTAGATCTAACTATACAGGCATTAAAACTGCTGTTCCCATCTTTTTCAGGGAGCATAAAAGATCCATCAAATATTAGGGTACATTCATTATCAAAAATAGAAACCTTGTTTGATTGAGCATTTTTTGAAATAAGAATAAAGTTATCTTCTTTGACTAATAGCTTTTTTAAGCCTAAAGAAGGAGTATTATCATTAATTTCTCTATTTAATAATAATGAAGCATTATTGCTTTCTTCATTGTATTGGAATCCAATAACTTTAACTATAGAAGTGCTACTTCGATCCCAAAAGCGACATAAAGCATAGAAGGAATCTCCAGAGGAAGTAAAATCAAGAATTCTTAGTTGTCTAAAAGGAAGAGTAGGAGATATAGAATAAACTGTTCCTTGGTTAGTATGCTTAGTGTCGAGGTCTTCAATATAGATAGAAAGCCCTATATGAGACCTTCCATTATCCGTTATGTTTTTTACTTGTACAGTTGCTAGCTTGTTATCTGATGTTAATGAGTATTCAAATAAATCATTATGTGAGTTATTTGACTCTTCGGTATCACCAATCCATTCAATTACTTCTGTTTTTTGGAGTAATAAATCTTGAGCGGTACTACTACTTACATAAAAAAGGTTAGCGACAAATAGAATGGGGAAAAATAGATAGGTTTTCATAGTTAATAGGAGTTTAGGTTTTAAATAGCTTAAATAGTGATGTTAGATCTTTATCACTAAGTAATTAAAGATTTACTTTCAATAAGTTAGTAAAAAACTTCTACAGGTTTTTATAGGAATTTTTGATAATGGGGAAAGGAAATTAAAGAGTATACGGTAAGCTAAGAGGGTGAGGGTTTGTTTTTTGAGTAGAAGAAAAAAGGCTAGGAAGTAATAATTATTGCTTCCTAGCCAAGAATTTATTTATCGTAAAATAATTTTTTCAGTTATAATTATTTGATTATCAGAACTAACGACCTTTACAATATAAGTGCCTCTTGACTTATTGCTTAAGTCAAAACTTGCTTGGCTTAAACTGTTAACCTTTTGCTCAAGAATAATTTTACCATCAAGAGAAGAAATAGTAACATTAGCTTCTGTAATATCTTTTCCTAACCTAAGATTAAACTGCCCTTCTGTAGGGTTAGGAAAAAGAATTATATTCTCCCCTTGCTTTACACTTCTAGTTATTCGAGAATTAAGGAAGTTATCAGCTTCTTCAGTTTGAATAGCTCTTGTAGGAACCGACTCAGAAATCCAATTATAAGCTTTAATCTTATAATAATAATTAAGAGCAACTGCATTTCCTGAAGCTTGCTTGTCAGCAAACTTTGTAATATTTGCATCAACTATTGTTAAAAGATTTTGATCATTCAACACGTCAAGATCTTCTTCATTCAGAGCCTTATATATCTTATATCCCAACTCACTACTAGAAAGGTCTTCCCATTCTAAAAGAACATCGCCATTACCTTGTCTCAAAGCAGAAAAGTTTTCAGGAGTGTGTAAAAACGAGATGCAGTCAACAGTTATAGAAGAAGAACTGCCAGCTATATTTGAAGCAATAAGCTTGTAAAAATACCTTTCTCCATCTCTAGGTAAAGCATCTAAAAAAGTCCAGCTATTAGTATTTAAGTCGCCAACTTTTACATAACCATGATTAGGATTATATGAACGATACAGCTTAAGTTCATCTGGAGAGTTTCTCCAAAGCCTGGTATTTAACTGATCCCAACAAAGAATAGCTATATCTGAAGTATTTCTCAGAACTCTGAAATTTTGAGGCACATTAGGTCTTCCTTTGAAATTAACCCGATCACTTACATAACCAGAGCTAGGTTTTTTGCCCACAACCTTAATCCTATATACATATGTTGCTCCAGGAGTGAAGTTGCTAATATCACTGTAAGAGTCTTCTTTATAATGAATAAAAGCTACTTGCTCAAAAGAAGGTCTTTCTGCTCTTAGGTTTTGCCTTTCAATAACTATTCCTGCAGGAGCAAGAGAAGAAGACCACTCAAGGGGCTTCCAGTTTAAGTCAATTTGTGTTTCGCTTTTTTGTTGAGCAGAGAATAGCCTTATATTTCTGTAGGCTCTTTCATTTGCTAAGGTGCCTCTAATAGCAAATGACAGTCTTTGTCCAACTGTTCTCCATTGTCCTCTTCTATACTCTCTGGCATTTCCATTGCCTGCATCTCCTTTCCACAACCACTCATCATTACTTTCAAGGATAACAGGAGTAACACTTAACCAATAGTGACCATTAGAAAGTCGTAAAGGTTCATTAAAATTAACGGTAAGGTCAAACTTATTATTTCTTCCTTCTGATACTTGAATATTATCACCATCAACTCTGAAGCTTCTATTCAGAACTTCTATTCTTCTATCACCTTCCACCTGTTCTATTAAAACTTTTACAGACGAAGGGTTTACAAATCTTGATAGCCTCTTCCCTTCAACAAAAATAGAATTAACATCCCATAGTTGATCATTTGAAACATAGAAGTCATCTTCCATTTTTTTAACTCTAACCATTCTATTTTCTGAGGAAGCATAAAAAGAGTTGCCATCTACAACCTGATCAAATAATGCACTTTCCCCATTGCTAACCTCAGCTCTAAAGTGTGAGTAAATACTTTTGCCATTACTAGTAGCTTTTAATGTGATGAATGAGCTGCCATGAGTAGATTGCGAAGCGTTAACAAAAAGTTTCTCATCCCTTACCCATGCTGAAACTGCATCATAATTAGAGTTACTTGTAACTCTATAAGAAATTGGATCTCCTTCTAAATCTCTAAAATAGTCACTAAGAGGAAGTATAGAGATATCATTTTCATCTTTAAAAACTATATCAGGGATTTCTTTTAAAGCATATACTGGATTATTTTCAAATCCCATCTTTGTGGTAAAAACTCCATGCCCGTAAGTGGCAATCGCTACCATTCCATCAGAAGACCTACATTCGATATCGGTAATAATAGTATTTCCAATACTATTTTCAGCTTCCATTGCCCACCTGACATCTTCCAGTCTACCTTCATCATTCAGGTCTATATCTCTTGTGGAGTAAAGACCAATGCTAGTCCCGAGAAGAATTTTTAGATAGTCTGGGTTTTCGTCAACCCGATGAATGGCTAAGCAGCGTACTGAGGGAGGTCGGAAATCTCCAGGAGCATCGTGATTCATAATTCCTCCAACATCATGCCACTCTTCTCCACCGTCATTAGAGTAAAAAACGCCTCCACTTATCCTATTAGATACTACAGCAAATATATTTTCCGAGTTTCTTGAGTCTATAGTAATCCAAGAAACTGCATCTCTAAAGTTTTCGTGAGTAATATCCGATACAACTGGGTTATTCGAAGATGGATTTAGAATTTTAAAAAGCTTTCCTGCTTTAGTCCCAACATATAATGAAGTCGAAGGAAATTTTGAAATTTCCATTACAGAAATAAAGTCATCTTGGTTAACAACAAATTCTGGTACGTAGCCAAAATCTTCTTCTAGCCCATATCTTCTTATTCTTCTAGTGTCATCTGCAACATAAAAGATAGCATTATTATTAGGATCAGTACAGTAAAATGGCTTTCTTCCCCATTCAAAATTAGATTCAATAACTTTATCAACACTGAAAGACCCTTCATTTTTGAAGATATTTAGTTTGCTGATTTTTCCAGACTGTGAGCTGGCATAAACTTTATTTTCATTAGTAAATGTGCAGTGCATTCCATCTCCCTCCATTAATTGAGTCCAGTGATGGTTTTCCCCATTATCAAAAGAGATCCAAGTACCGTTATCTTGGACTCCAGCAACTAGCATATTGCTATTTCTTTCCTGAGGAATTGAAACACTATATACTTGATTAGTATTATATCCAAAATTCAAACTATTCCAGCCAATTAAGTCATTGGTTGCCTTAGCCATATTGTTGCTCGTGTAGTACACACCGCCATCAGTTCCAACAAGCATATGATTTGGGTTATTAGGGAAAAAAGTAATACTTTGTTGATCAACATGATATATAAAATGCTGGTTCTTTAGCTCGCTAGAGTTTTTATGCGTTGCGATTTTTTCTGTTCTACTATTTCTAAAACCACTTAAAGACCTGTAGAGATCTTTATGCCCTATAAATACTACATCTGGATTATCTGGCTTTACAGCAATACACATTTTGTAAGCATCAAAATTGGAGTTTTGAATATCTTCTGGTAGAAATTGAGTTTGGTTTCGCCATTGAAAATCAACTTCACCATTTCTTTTAGATACATTGCAGATAAAAAAACCAAATGGGTTTTCTGTATCATCATCTTCCATGTGACTATTGAAGAAATAGAGTGTATATCTATTAGGGTTATTAGGACTACCTCCAATAACAGATTTAAGAGTCATAGGAAAAGCAAACTTGTCTTGATGAAAGCTTGGAGTAATATCTCTGAAAGGAGAAACAGAAGAAGGGGCATAAAATATTTTTAACCCATCTTCAGTGGCAATAGTACCAAATAGCTCATCCGTTTCATGATTAATAAAGATATCAGTATGACAAAACTGACCATGTTCTATAAATCTATCTAAAAACCAAATTTCTCTACCATGCTCGTCTGGTAATACTTTAGAAAAGCCCATTCCTTGGGCAGCAAACACTTGTCCTGTAACCTTACTGACTACAATTTTTTGATAGAAGCCAAAATCTCGTATTATTTTTTTCCAAGTTAGACCATTATCTTCAGACATGAAAATACCTGAACCCATCAAACTCCCCGTTCTTTCATCTCCAGTCGAAGCAGCTTGAAAAAGTTCACCAGTAGAGTAATACCATATATTCCCAAACCCTTCCCGAGGGTCTTGCACAATGCATGAAACACTTTTGTCAAAACTAGGGGAACTAACCCTATTCCACGTTTGTCCCTTATCAATAGATCGATATAATGCACCAGAAATACCTCCTGCAAATAAGATATTAGAGTTATTTCTATCTACGGCAACAGCTCTTGTTCTGCCACTAACATTAAAAGGTCCTCTTGCTATCCAAACTGGTTCTGCTTCGTTTTCTGCATTTGCATAATCTGCTCTTGGGATGCTTTGGTAATAACTTTCAAGTTGACTATAATCAACTTTTTCAGTAATTTCTAGCGCTTTTGGATTAGCATAGGCGGAATTGTCTTTTGATCTTACTTCACTTTTAAAAAGTGCAAGAAAGTTAACTAGGTAGTAAAAAGAAGTACATAGCAATACCCCTGTGATAATTAATTTCACTCGCTTAATTTTGTTCATAGCTTATTAATATTACTGGTCTTAGTTCAATTAATTTTTAATTGAACTAACAATTTATTAAAAAATAATTAACATATAAAACCCTACGTTTTTCTTTTTTTCTTTTTCGCCGCAGGAAATAATATATTATTTAGTATAAGCCGGTAACCAGGTGAATTAGGATGCAAGTTGAGATCGGTAGGTTCTTCGCCAACCATATGCCTATAATCTTCGGGGTCATGACCTCCATAAAAAGTCCATGTGCCTTTACCAAAAGTGCCATGAAGATATCTAGCTTCATCAATTTCAGAACTTTCGCCCATAATAATAACATCAGGCTTGACTAGGGTCTTCTTATAAGCAGTTGTTTGACCCATAAACCCTTTTATCAGCACTTGGTGATTTTGAGTTAGCATAGTTGGTATAGGATCCCATTTAGCAGAGAACTTAAATATTTTGAAATAGTCATTTTTTTCCGTTAACCCTCTTTCAAAAGGTTGGTTATCAATATCAGAGTACTCATATTGAAAAGGATTAAGAACAAGTTGAAAGTCTTTAAAAGCAAAAGTTTGCGAAAAATCTAATTTACTTTGAGCACTAGCATCAATTGGATCTCCATCATAGACTTTATCACAAATGTCAACACCCTCAGCTGCTAAAGCAATATCGTAGGTATCTGTAGCAGAGCACATGGCAAAAAGAAAGCCACCTCCAGCACAAAAAGCACGTATCTTTTTTACAACTCCCAGCTTTAAATGAGAGACTTTATCAAATCCATGCTTTTCTGCCGACTCCTCAAATTCCTTTTGCATCTTTTGATACCAGGGCTGTCGACTGTAGGCAGCATAAAACTTTCCATATTGCCCAGTAAAATCTTCGTGATGCAAGTGAAGCCAGTCATAGCGTAGCAACTTATCATTCATAACTTCATCATCGAAAATCATATCATAAGGTATTTCAGCATAGGTAAGTACAAGAGTTACAGCATCATCCCAAGGTTGTTTAGATGGAGGAGAGTAAACAGCAATTTTAGGTGGAACCTCAAGCTTGATTACATCCATATTAGCTTCAGGGTTTGCAATTTCTCTTTTAATGCTTAAAGCTTCAGCATCAGAAATAACATCAAAACTAACACCTCTTATTAGTAGCTCATTTTGAAAATCAGTAAGGTGCTTGAACATAAAACTACCACCCCTATAGTTAAGAAGCCACTCAGCTTCAACCCCCTTTTGAATAACCCAATAAGTTACGCCATAAGCTTTTAAATGATTCTTCTGAGTTTTGTCCATTGGAACTAATAAATAGTTGCCTTTAGAAATAGACGAGAATAAAAAAAGAAGAACTATTAGACTGAAGCGGAAAAGAAATAAAATACTGGGAAAATTAATCATTAGTAATTATTGAAGTTAAATTGATGGTTCACTTAAAAAAAACTGATCTTCTTTCTCTTTAGGTCTAATTTTCAAAATATTTGATATAGTTAATTTAACCAATAAATTGGATGCTTTAGTATAGGGAAGATTAAAAGTATCAGAAATTTTCGAGATACTTGTAAAACCCTCATCGTAGATAGCCTTAATAATAGATTGTTCTAAATCACCAATAGAAATTGGAAAACTTTTATTTATGGATAACCCCTTTAGGATCCTTCTTACCTCTATACTAGACTGTATGCTTTTATCCTCAACTCTAACATAGGCTTTCCCAAAGTATCCTTTAGGTTTATTGGCAAGAAAAACTGGTTTTTTCTTACTTTCCTTGACATCAAAAGCTAAGACCTCCTTACCATTATTGAGTGTTACACTTTCTAGCGAAAAACTAACCTTTGGTCTACAACTATCAATTATCGCTTGAGTCATAATTAGAGCATCTTCTTCAGGGTATTTTAGTCCTGAAAGAGTTTTATTATCATCCACACCTATGAGAAGCAAACCTCCTTTGGTATTAGCAAAAGCAACAACCTCTTTTAAAATTTTTTGGGTGTTTGCTACTTTCTTTTTGAACTCAAGCTGAGTGCCTTCACCTTTTTTTACCAGTTTTTTTAAAAAATTTAAATCCATTAACATGAATTTATGTCTCAGTTTACATAAAACCTGGTCATTAATTTTATGAGAGCATAACTCAAGCTATTGATACTATTACCTCTCAAAAAAATATCTTACGTATTCCATGTAAATTAACTAACAAAAGATCAAATGAGTTTAAACGAAGCTCTATGATGAATAGTAGCACCCAGCCTGTTAACCGCATTTTTATGCATCTTGGTAGGATAACCAACATTAGACTCCCAGCCATAACCAGGAAAGTCAGCAGATAAGTTTTTCATTAAACGATCTCTATAGACTTTAGCAATGATCGAAGCTGCAGCAATAGAGGTATACTTAGAGTCCCCTTTAATTATACATTTATGAGGTATTTTATCAAATGAGTTAAAATGAATGCCGTCAATAAGTAGTAATTCAGGTTTAATAGTCAGGTTTTGAATAGCTAAATGCATTGCTTCGATAGAGGCTTGTAAAATATTAATCTCATCAATTCTTTTTGGAGATACAAAACCAACACCATAAGAAGTGCAAGAATCGATAATCTTTGAAGAGATTAGCTCTCTCTTCTTAAGAGATAATTTTTTAGAATCATTTATTCCAGCAGGTAAATTTTTTCTAGGTAAAATTACTGCAGCTGCAACTACTGGGCCAGCAGTACACCCTCTTCCCACCTCGTCAACACCTGCTTCAATATTATCTGCGGTAAAGCAGGGTTTAAGCATAATTTAAAAGGCATTAAATGAAGTAGATAACCAGATAAGAGTTATTCAAAAGAAATTAATAATTGATTCTTCTCAACATTATCCTTGGCTTGCACTTTAATAGATTGAATGATACCATCTCTTGGAGATTTTATAATATTTTCCATCTTCATTGCTTCCAAAATCAATAGTTTATCTCCTTTTTTTACATCCTGACCTTCATTAGATAAAACTTCTACAACCATACCAGGCATAGGAGCTTTAATTTCAGAAACAGTATCATTTTTTGTATTAGAAAACCCCAATTTCTTAAGAAGTAAATCCAGTTCGCTTTCTAATTGAGATGCGTATAACTTTCCATTAACTTTAAGCACAAAGCTTTTGTTTGCAAAGTCACTTTTAACCACTTCGATATTAAAAGACTGATTCTTATAAATGCAGCTCAAAATACTACCGCTGTCAATACTTGATAAGTCCCATTCTATTTTTTCATTATTACAAGTAACTTTTTTATCTTCTAAAGATACCTGAAAAGCTGTGCTATTTGTAGTTACCTTATACATGACCTTCAAAACTATGCAATAAATTCAAAAAAAGATTAAAGTGATGCTTTCTATCAAACATTTTGCTGGCGTAAGCTACTCCATTTTTGCTTAAATTTTGTATTTCTTCTTGGCTTAAGCTTTTAAACTTCCTTATATTTTCAATAAGTTGATTAATATCTTCTGGATTAGATACAAGCCCACTGCCTGAATCTAGGACTAACTTAGCTCCTTCGCCATTTCCATGAAAAAAAATGGGTAAACCTATAGCCATGGCTTCATAAATTTTAGAAGGAACAGTTCCATAAACTGACTTCTTTAGAGGTATTAACGCAGCATCATACTTCTCTAAAATAGAAGGTAGGGTTGCTTGATCAACAGGGTCTATGACGTTTATGTTATTGTTACTAACAGAAAGTTGAGCAAGCTCTTTTTTGTCTAATCCAGCTCCATAAATATCAAGAGTGACTCCTAAAGATTGGAAATTAATTTTTTTACAAAGATCTAAAACTCCTTGAGCCAAGCCTAAAGTGCCAGCATAGATTAAGCTTAAATATGGACCTCTTGATTGGAGAGATCTTTTTCTTAAAAATAACTTTAGATCTACACCAGTTCTATAAAGTATCACCTGATCTGTATACTTTAAAAGATGCTTTTTTATCTCTTCGGATTGTGCTAGACAATAAAAAGAGCTCTTGTAAATAAATTTTTCTACCCTCTTTAAAAAGTTAAGAGCAAACTTATTCTTAATAGAACCCAGCTGTTGAATTGCAGAAGGCCATAGATCAGAAATGTTAGTAATAACTCTTACGTTGAATAATTTGCCATAAAAAATCCCTAACAGCGGAGTGAGAAGAGGAGGAGATTGGGTAAAAATATAGGAAGGTCTGTTTTTAAAAAAATAAGGAAAAGAGATAAACAAAGCAGAGAATAAAAATGAAACCATAGTAAAAAATCTCAAAAAAATACTTTTACTATGAGAAGGATAAAGCCAGCATCTTATAACCTTAACGCCATCTATAAACTCTTTTTGGTAGAACTTATTTCTGTAACCCTGAAAAAACTTCCCGTATGGATAATTAGGAAAACCTGTAATCACATCTACTTCATAACCAGCATTTTTTAAAGCTTTTGCCATGTAGAAAAGCCTAGATGGTGCTGCGCCAACTTCAGGATAAAAAGTACTAGTTACGAAAGTGATTCTCTGCAAACCATTGATTATTCTAGCTGCAAATCTAAAATTTCAACTTTGAAAGTTTGGTATAGAAAAAAGAAAAAAAGTAGAAATACTTGGTTTATGGATTAAGCTCTTCAGAGCTAAGAATTCTTTTTTCTAACACGCGAGTAGAGTTGCTGGCTTTTACATCAAGAGTATAAGTAGGGCATAAGACTTTGTGTCTTCTACAGGAAGAAAAACTAATTACTACAACAAAAAAGATTAAAACAAATAACTTCATTTATGAAAAATCAAGGTTAAACTTATTAAAAATATACCTCAAAAACTGTAAAAAAAACTTAATAACACTTAAATTCTATCAAACTACTTAATATTCAAATGTTTGACTAAAGTGTTTTTTAAGTATATTTAACCTTTCCAAATAAAGAATTATTGTACTTTTGCAAATGGATCTTCGTTTTACTGTTGTAAAATGAATAAAAAAAAGATTAAATGAGTTTAAAATTTACTATTATTTTCTATTTAAGTTTAACTTTTTTGAGCTTGGTACTGCCTCTGCAAAGCAAATCTCAAGTTGTAGATGCAAAAGAAGCACTAGAGAAAGCAGATTTCTTACTACAGAATTCAAGATACGATGAAGCTCTTTCAATGCTTGATCAGGCAATAAGCATAGAACCTGGAAATGCAGAAATATATTTCAAAAAAGCAAATACTTTCATTGGGATGATGCAGTTCAAAAAAGCTGTATTAACTCTTGAAGAAGCTGTTAAAGTAAACCCAGAGTTTTATCAGGCTTATGAAATGCTTGGAAACCTATACTTTCAATTTAAAAATGCAAGAAACGCAGTAGCTAACTACGATGCTGCATTTCAACATGATACAAACCCTGAACACAAGCTATTATACAAATTACAGATATTAGATATTTTAGATAAGCTTGATAGACATCGCTTTTCTGAGTCTCACATACAAGATGCAAAAGCTATAATAGGAGATAATTTTGATCTACAGTTCTATGAAGTGCTATACCTAAACGAAGTAGAAAAATATGAGGAGTCTGAAAAGTTAATGAAGGAATTGATTAAAGATGTTCCTCCTACCAGAGGAAACGAAATGTATTTTTTCGAGTTAGGTAAAGCCCTTCATATGCAAGGAAAGTATAAAGAAGCCGAAGCAGTACTAGTAAATGCAAACCGAGGGGAGTACCGATTGAGAATGAAGCAATTTACTCCAGAGTATTACTTTAACTTAGCATCTGCCTACTTCAAAGCATATGAGTATGAGTTGAGCGAAAAATATTTAGACATAGCGCTTACTCTAAATCCAAGCTATAGAGAAGCATTTGATTTGCAAAAAATATTAGCTGCAGTGAAGTCAGATAAAGAGAGAGTTATAGAAGCCCACGAAGCTGCAGTAAATGTAGAGAAAGATCCGCTAGCAAAAGCAGAAAAACTACAAGAATTAGCAATTCTGTATTATCAGGCAGAAAGCTACCTTGAGGCAATAAGTGCTACAGATGAATACCTTAAAACAAATGAGAGAGATGTTAAAATGATCTTTTTTAAAGCTGTTTGTGAAGGTAAATTAGATATGTTTAACGAGTCTGCAGATTTGCTTTTCAAAATAGCTAAAAACCCAAAGCTTCCACAGGAAGTTAGTGCCACTTTTCATTTTGCTTTAGGAATAATATATAAAAAATCGGGAGAATATGAAAAAGCAGAAAAAGCATTAAAAGATGCTTACGTGGGTGTTTTTAAAGATGCTGCTACACACGAGTTTGGACAAGTAACCAAGCTAAAACAGCAAGAAGAGCTAGTAAAAATGAATGAAGCTACAACAAGTGTAAAAAACTAGTTTCTTTACCTATTCATAAACTCTTCAATTTCCTCCACCTCTCGCGGTGTGTTGTTCATAAAATCAATATTTTCTGAACTACCAATTAGAATATTATTCTCTATTCTAATACCAACGCCTTCTTCTCTTATGTAAATACCTGGTTCACAGGTAAAAACCATGCCCTCCTCAATAATGGCATTCATATCTCCATAATCATGGACATCTAAACCTAAGTAATGAGAAGTGCCATGCATAAAGTACTTTTTGTAAAGAGGGTTTTTAGGGTCTTGCGATTTTACTTCCTTCGAATTAAGTAGACCTAACTTAATAAGTTCTTCTTCAACCAACTTACCAACTTTACTCTGAAATTCCTTGAGCAAAACGCCAGGCCTAAGTATATCTATAGCCATTTTTTGGACGTTTAGTACCGCATTGTAAACTTCTTTTTGTCTAGATGAAAACCTTCCATTTACAGGAATAGTCCTGCTTAAATCAGAGGCATAGTTAGCGTACTCTGCACCAAAGTCTAATAAAAGCAAATCACCATCTTTGCATTGCTTATTATTAGTTATATAATGCAGTACACAAGAGCTGCTCCCTGAAGCAATAATCGGAGAATAAGCCATTCTTCTTGACTTATTTGAAATAAACTCATGATAAATCTCTGCTTCTATCTCGTACTCCCATACCCCAGGCTTTACAAAAGACAAAACCCTTTTGAAGGCACGTTCTGTTATAGTACATGCTCTTCTGATAAGTTCAAGCTCTTCTGGTGACTTAATAGCCCTAATTTTATGCATGATAGGAGCAAGTCGCTCATACTTATGAAGAGGATAGCTTTCAGTACACCACTTAAGAAATCTATCATTTTTCGTTTCAGCATTGCTAGAGTTTCTTAAATGCTCATTGGTTGCCAGATAAACAAACTCAGCATCAAAAATCAATCTATTAAAAACAAACTCAAACTGATCTGTCCATTCAACATGCTCAATACCAGAAAAAAGAGTAGCTTGATCTTTTGTGAACTTTTCTCCCTCCCAAATAGCAATATCTTCACTCGTTTTTCTAACAAACAGAATTTCTTTAAAATCACCCTCTCTAGCATCAGGGTAGAGTACTAAAATAGTTTCCTCTTGATCGATACCAGTTAAATAAAAAAGATCTGTTTGCTGAATAAATGGCATAGTACCATCAGCACTAGTAGGCATAACATCATTAGAATGAATAACAACTATTGAGTTAGGCTTCAACTTTTCTACTAACTTCTTTCTATTATTGATAAAAAGTTTCTGATCGATTATATCGTAACGAGTTAAAGACATCTTGTTTTTAGAAATTTAAAAACTAAAGATCCTAATCTTTGCTGAGCAAAAAAACTTAAATCGAAAAAAAGAAAACAAAACAGATCATATCTGATTTAAAATTGAGGTGCATAAGAAGCAATGATTAAAATAAGAGCCAAACAGAGATTGAAAAATTTAAGTAAGATGAGAAGAATTATTAAATCGATACTATTAATATTTCTTTGTGCTTTTACATTTACAATAGCCATTAACTTTCAATTAGTTAAGTATGGTCTTCAACAACTTAAAGGGCAGCTTAATATAGTTTGGGATGCAAAGCCATTAGATCACTACCTTCAAGATAAAGAGTTTCCTGACTCACTAAAACAAAAAATACAGATGATTCAGGAGGTAAAGAAATATGCAGTGGATGAACTGGGTTTAAATCCATCTGATAGTTACGGTAAAATGTATAACCAGGAGGGAAAACCAATACTATGGATAATTACTGCATGCGAGCCTTTTTCATTTAAAGCTAAAACGTGGGAGTTTCCGTTTTTAGGGAAAGTGACATACAAAGGTTTTTTTAATTACAAACTTGCTGAAAAAGAAGAGAGAGAACTACAAAAGAAAGGCTGGGAAACAAGAGTAAGATCAGTGAGTGCATGGTCAACTTTGGGTATTTTCGATGACCCAGTATTATCCAATATGTTATTGCGTAATGAAGGGAGCATTGCCAATACGATTATACATGAACTAACACATGGTACAATATATATAAAAGACAGCGTTGCTTTTAATGAAAATCTTGCAACATTTATAGGGGATAAAGGAGCTGAAAAGTTTTTAATAGAAAAGTTTGGGGTCGAATCACCCCAATATATTAAATATCAGGAAAAAGAAGAAGATAAAAGAAAGTTTACAAAGGTCTTATTGAAAAGTTATAAAAAGCTAGACTCGTTATATCAAAATAAAGAGTTTAAAAATAGTACTCAAACCAAAAAAGAAGAAACGAAAAAAGATTACATACAAAGTATTTTATCTAGGTATAAAGATTTGAAATTTCATAATAAAGGCTACCAGAATTACTTTAAAGAAAACACACCAAACAATGCTTTTTTTATATCCTTTGCACAGTACAGAAAAGACCTTTCTTTTTTTGATACAAACTATAACAACAAATTTGACTCTAACTTAAGAAATATGATTCTTTATTATAAGAATCATTCTACCTCTATATTTTAAAAATACAGCTTGGTATAACCAAGTTTTTTTTTTTTAACCAAACAGCTACCTTCGTATAGTATTCTTAAAAATAAATAAAGTAAGTTCTAAACTTCAACCAGTCAAGATATGAAATTATTACGTTGGATCAGCTATTTACTATTAGTAGTATTGGGTCTTTTTTTATTGAGTAGCAAAGAGTTATGGTACGATGAGATAGAGGGGGAAGAGGATTGTGCGATACCTAGCAAAGG
>JAUIAB010000004.1 GCA_030425505.1 Bacteroidia bacterium
CTTTAGTTTTTAGTTTTATCAGCCTGGCTTTTTTTAGAGAAGGGCTTCCCATTTTGCTTTTCTATATTGGTATTGGAATTAGCCTTATCTTTTTTGGAGTATTAGTTTTTGAAATTCAGTGGATTATACTTGCATCCATTGTTTTAGGAATAATTGCTACCTGGCTTTTTAAAAAGAATGGAAAAAGTGTTCATTTACCTATTTTAGTTTGCATTGTTTTTGTTGTTTCAGCTTACGGTGTTGATCATATGGTGGAAAACTCTCTTCCAAAGCGGCATCAGGATAGACTAAAAGTTTTATCCAACCCTGATGAAGATCCTCTGGGATCTGGATACCAGGTTATGCAATCTAAAATAGCAATTGGATCTGGTGGTTTTTGGGGTAAAGGCTTTTTACAAGGTACTCAGACGGAGTACGAGTTTATCCCTGATCAGCACACTGATTTCATTTTTTGCACTATTGGAGAAGAATTTGGGTGGCTAGGGTCTACTTTTGTTTTACTTCTCTTTTTATTTTTTTGTTATCGCCTTTTGTACCTAAGCGAACGGCAAAAATCGGATTTTGCAAGAATTTATGGTTATTGCATAACTGCTATTTTCTTTTCTCACATTTTCATCAACATCAGTATGACTATTGGAGTATTCCCAGTTGTAGGCATTCCCCTACCCTTTCTCAGTTATGGTGGATCTTCCTTGTTAGGTTTTACTATTATGCTTTTTACTCTTTTAAATCTTGATTCTCACAGAGCTCTGATATTAGCAAGGTAATATGAAAAATGAGTTAATTTTCATATTACCTTTGATACTAAGAGGTTTTTGTTTTCAATTAATCCCTGAGTAGCATCTAGCTATCTAATTTTAAAACAGCCATGAATGCTTCTTGAGGAATTTCTACATTACCCACCTGTCTCATTCTCTTTTTTCCTTTTTTCTGTTTTTCTAAGAGCTTTCTTTTTCTGGTAATATCTCCGCCATAGCATTTTGCAATTACATTTTTCCTCAAAGCTTTTACCGTTTCCCTAGCAATAACTTTAGTTCCTATGGAAGCTTGTATAGCAATTTCAAACTGTTGGCGAGGCAGCAATTCTCTCAGTTTTTCGCAGATTCTTTTACCCCACTCATACGCTTTATCTCTGTGCACTACTGCAGATAAGGCATCTACTACATCTCCATTTAGTCTAATGTCTAGCTTTACCAGTTTTGAAGTTTGATAACCTATTAGTTCATAGTCTAAAGAAGCATAACCTCTGGATATTGTTTTTAGCTTATCAAAAAAGTCAAAAACAATCTCAGCAAGAGGCATTTCAAACTGAAGTTCTACCCTATCTGTTGTTAAATAATTTTGTTTTTTGAGTATCCCTCTTTTGTCCATGCACAAGGAAATGATTGAGCCTATATAATCTGATTTGGTGATAATATCTGCAGAAATAAATGGTTCTTCTAAATAATCAATTAAAGTAGGATCAGGAAGTTCTGAGGGCGCATTTACTGTTATTTTCCCTCCCCTATTAGTATGTGCATAAAACTGAACAGAAGGCACCGTTGTGATAACCGTCATATCAAATTCTCTTTCTAGTCTTTCTTGTACTATTTCCATATGCAACATACCAAGGAAGCCGCACCTAAACCCAAATCCAAGAGCTGCAGAAGTTTCTGGTTCCCATACCAATGAAGCATCATTTAATTGCAGCTTTTCTATAGAGGCTCTAAGTTCTTCAAACTCGCTTGTTTCCACAGGATAAATCCCAGCAAAAACCATCGGCTTTACATTTTCAAAACCTTTAATAGGGTTTAAACAAGGATTTTTTTCATGGGTTATTGTATCTCCAACTTTTACTTCACTTGCTACTTTTATACCAGATATTAGGTATCCTACATTACCTGCTGAAATAGTGTCTTTTTTCTCCTGTTTAAATTTTAGAACCCCTATTTCATCCGCATCGTATACCTTCCCAGTATTATAAAACTTTACTCTATCTCCTTTATTTATTTTTCCATTTATAACTCTAAAATAAACTTCAATCCCTCTAAATGAGTTAAAAACAGAGTCAAATATTAAAGCCTGCAACGGTTCATCTGGATTACCTTTGGGAGGAGGAACTCGATTAACGATTGCTTTTAAAATCTCTTCTACTCCTATTCCTGTTTTTCCACTTGCATGAATTATGTCTTCTTTTTGGCATCCAATTAAATCAATAATTTCATCTGCTACTTCATCGGGTCTTGCATGTGATAAATCAATTTTATTTAATACAGGTATGATTTCCAGATCATTTTCTAATGCTAAATACAAATTAGATATAGTTTGAGCCTCTATACCTTGAGAAGAATCTACTATTAACAAAGCTCCTTCGCAGGCTGCAATGGAACGAGAAACCTCATAAGAAAAGTCAACATGCCCTGGGGTATCTATTAAATTTAGAATATATTTTTTCCCTTCAAATAAATATTCCATTTGGATGGCATGACTCTTTATTGTGATTCCTCTCTCTCTTTCCAGATCCATGTTATCCAATAGCTGTTCCTGCATTTCTCTTTTAGAAACGGTGGATGTTGTCTCCAAAAGCCTGTCTGCCAAGGTGCTTTTCCCGTGGTCAATGTGTGCAATTATGCAAAAGTTCCTTATATGATCCATCTCTACTGCTTACTAATACTTACAAAAGTAGTTATTAGCTCGAATAATTCGGGACTTATTCAACGAGAACGAGTAACTCTATAATTACAAGATAATTCATTATGCAAGACTTGAGCTAATTGAATACCCGAGCTTAGGGAAAAAGTATCATATGACTTAAATTACAAATAATTAACAATCAAATTCTTGACCCAAGACTAACGGCCTACTCATAAATAATGAAGGTTAATTGCAAAGTTGGTTTTCCTTTTAATTTAGCTAATTACATATCTACACCACCCTTCAGTCTTGCATATACTATTGGTGGAGTCGTTCGAAAGTCTGTTTTTATTTCAAGAATATCATCGAAGTGGGCAAGAAACTCAGTAAGTTTATTATATAGTATTCCATTTTTTTTTAGCTCACTTCCTACTTCAGCTAAGTTTGCCCATCCATTGTCTTTTATACAATAGCTCACTGATTTTATCACTTTGCCTCTGACAATAGAGTCGTACATAATTTTAATAAATAATATTAGGACAAATATAACAAAATACTATTTATACTAAATATTATCATACTTATTATTTAAAATTCATCAATTCTTTTATAATTAAAATACTCTGTTTACGGAAAAGGCATAAAATCTCATGTGAGTGCAACGTAGAGTCTACGGAATAGGCTATTTTTATGACATACATGCATACACCATGGATTTAATTGAAAAAATAAATAAGTCTTTTGAAAAAACTCTTCCAGGAGAGGCTGCTCAACTTAAAATGGCTCCTTCTATTAGAAAACCTACACGTGAATATAATTTAAAATCGGCACAAAAATCATCCATCATGATTTTATTATGTAAGAAAAAAGGAAGCCTACAAATCCCTTTTATTTTAAGAAAAAAAGGAAGAAATATTCACTCAGGACAGGTAAGTTTTCCTGGAGGGAAGAAAGAACATTCTGATAAAGATTTAATTGAAACTGCAATCCGTGAAACACATGAAGAAATAGGAGTTTTAGTAGCTAGAAAGAACGTTCTTGGTACTATGACAGATTTATACATTCCACCTAGCAATTTTCTTGTTACCCCAGTTATAGCCTACATAAAAGATTCTCCAAAGTTCAATTTGAGTATATCAGAAGTGGAAGCAGCTTTTTACATAGACTTTTTCCTTTTCAAAAATATAAGCTTACAGAAAACTGAGGTTATTTCTACTCCTTATGGGAAGATTAAAGCTCCTGGCTACTATTTAGACCCTCATTTTATCTGGGGGGCAACTGCTATGATCATAAGTGAGCTTGTAGAAATGCTAAAATAAGTATTTGCCTTAATCAATTCACCTTGACTTCTTTAATTGTCACAAAACAAGCATTTATCGTCTTTTTAAATACCATAGTGTTGCTATGCAGCTTATAAAAGCGTTAATCTGAGAACAAAAGCCAAAATTTTTAGCTCAATAAAAAAAGTCAAGACGAGTTCAATATATTTACCTGTTTTTTATAAAAAATTAGTGCATGGTCTATCTATTGGTATTTTTATTTCCTTTTTCTGCTGCTATGATTTATATAGCAATTAGAAATAAGAAGATAAAACATAAATATACTTCTATTGCTAAAAGAATAGAAGGAGATTATAAAAAGCTCCTTAACAAGGATTTTCCTGTAGAAAAAGAGTTAAAAAAAATAATTATTGATGATACTGCAATTATAGAATTAGAAAAAGCTATTCATGATTTAGAAGATCACTTTTTTTCATCTAAATCTAAATCGATTTCAAAAATTTACTCATCGCGAATAAAAAAGTTGAACTTACTGTCTGCTAAAGTAGATAAGCTTAAAAATAAATAAAACTTTAATATGCGCTTTGTTTTGATCAATCCTTGCTTTTGACGAGTATTATTATCAGTTTTGCCTCTTAATTTTTGGCATTTTCGCCATGCTTAGTTTTGAATCTGTAAAAAAATTAATAAATGGTAGCTCTTTGAATGTTACCATTATCCCGCATAGAAAACCTGATGCAGACGCTCTAGGGTCTTGCTTGGCTTTGAATCTTTTTCTAAAGAAAAAAGGGCATCATGTAAATGTAATCTCGCCTACTGATTATCCTAGTTTTTTAACTTGGATGAAAGGAAATAATGAAGTCATCAACTTTGAAAATAATAATAAAAAAAAACCTGTTCAGAAACTGATTGAAAGTTGTGATCTAATTTTTTGCCTTGACTTTTCAAGTCTGGATAGAATTGGAGACCTAGGCACATTAGTAAGAGACAGTAAAGCAAAAATTATTTTAATTGATCATCATAGGGGTAAAGAAGATTTTGCAGATTATGAGGTATGGGATATTGAAGCTGCTGCTACAGCAGAGTTATTATTTCAGTTTTTTGTTGATCTTGGAGAAAAGAAGCTTATTGACAAAGAAACTGCAGAATGTATTTATGCTGGCATAATGACAGATACAGGTTCTTTTAAATTTCCAAGTACTTCTAAAAAAACCCACTTGATTGCAGCTGAAATTAAGGCTATTGGAGTAAATACTTCCAAAATTCATACTTTGGTTTATGACAATAACTCTGAAAACAGGCTTAAGCTTCTAGGGTATGCTCTCAACAAGAGGCTAGAGCTTTTAAAAGAGTTTCACTCTGCTTTTTTCATTTTGACTCATGAAGATCAAAAAAAATTTAATGCTGAAACAGGTGATACAGAAGGACTGGTAAATTACGCATTGTCTGTTGAAGGAATTGTATTAGCAGCTCTTTTTATTGAAAAAAAAGATCATGTTAAAATTTCTTTCCGATCAATAGGATCATTTTCTGTGGCTGATCTTGCCAAAAATTATTTTAATGGTGGAGGGCATCAAAATGCGGCAGGAGGAATTTCGTATGATTCTCTAAATAAAACTGTAGCTTTGTTCAAGGAAAGACTGGAAGTAAGTAAGAATGAGCTATCTGAATCTTATTTGCTTAGGACTTCATAATATTAATAATCAATTTTTTTAACATGCAATTTAACAGAGCTTTAATTTTTAACTTTTTAGTGGCTAGCATTTTAATGCTTAATTCGTGTAATAAAATGAAAAAAACGGAAAGTGGTATTGAGTACCAACATGTAATAGAAAACAATACAGAAAAGGCTAAGGTGGATGATTACATATCTTTCAACTTTTCTATTAAGACTTCTACTGACTCTGTAATTAGTGAATCTAAGAGTCCTTTTACTGCTCAGGTAGGGAAAAATCCGGCTATCAAAATTTTAGACGAAATTATAATGGATAGTGCTGAGGGAGACAGTGTAAATATCAATATCAGTGCCTCTAAGCTTTTTTCTAACCGAGTACCTCCAGGAATTGATAGTGCTGAGGTTTTAAAAATGAATTTAAAGTTATTGAAAGTCCAATCTCCTGAGACATATGCTGAAGAGCAAAAGAAAATGGAAGAAGAAAGAGTATTAGCTCAAGAAGAAGAAATAAAATCATACATAGAGAAAGAGCAGTTTGATGCTCAAAAAACAGAATCAGGATTATACTACGTAATTACAGAAGAAGGAAAAGGTAAGAAAGCCGCTGCTGGTGATATGGTAGTAGTTCACTACAAAGGGACACTATTGGATGGCACTAAATTTGATGCTTCCTATGATAGAAACCAACCTTTCGAGTTTACTCTTGGCAAAGGTCAGGTTATAAGAGGATGGGATGAAGGCATCGCTCTTTTAAGTAAAGGTGCCAAAGCTACTTTAATCGTTCCTTCTGAGCTTGGTTATGGAGCTAGAGGAGCTGGAGGCATTATCAAACCTCACTCTGTTTTGAGATTTGATGTCGAACTGGTTGATATTAAGTAATTATAAAATTTAATGATTTCATCTTTTTTATATACTAGCATCTTAAAGTGTAGTGCTATCTTTCTTTTAGCTTCTTTTATTACAAGTTGCGAAATAGAAAGTGACATTACTTCTTTTGATCAACAAGAAAGAGATGAAATCATTATTAATGAGTATTTGGAGCTCAATAATATTGATGCCTCTAAAACAGAATCTGGTCTTTATTACTCCACCATCCATTCCGCCTCTCCTGGTGCTTTACCTCCTAGTGATGGAGATTATCTAACAGTGCATTATACTGGTTGGTTACTATATGGTGAAATATTTGATAGCTCAGTATTTAGAGACTCTCCATTGATGATCCAAAGTGGAACTGGCAAAATCATACAAGAGTTTGATGAAGACAATAACCCTAAACTTTCAGGCACTGTAATTCCAGGATGGATAGAAGGTCTTTCTTTGGTAAAAGAAGGTGAACAAGTACGCTTTTTTATTCCTTCTCATCTTGCCTATGGAGTTATAGGTCAGTTACCAGCCATCCCACCGAATGCTATCTTAGTTTTCGACATTGAACTTATTGAAGTTCAAAGAAATTAGTAAGTATAGCTAGTACATTTTAATGGAAAAATTGAATATATCTCTTTCAGGAGGTGGTGCAAGAAGTATAATGCATTTGGGAGCACTGGAAGCTTTGCATGAATTTGACATTGAACCTAGCATAGTTGCAGGGAGCAGTGGAGGAGCAATCGTTGGAGCTTTTTATTGTAGTGGCTATAAACCAAAAGAAGCGCTGAAAATAATTAGTGATGCGAGTATAACAAAAATTCTTGGTATTTCTTTTAACCTCAAAGGCTTACTTAATATTGAAAAGTCTTCTTCTTTTTTTGAAAAATTTATACCTAAAAACTTTGAAGACTTAAACACCCCTTTGCAAATAAATACTACTAATCTGGAGACTGGAGATAGCACTCTATTTTCTACTGAATCAATAATACAACCTCTACTAGCTTCTTGTGCTATTCCTGGAATTTTTAGCCCAGTTAAAATTGATAGTACATATTATGTTGATGGTGGAATAAGTGATAATATGCCCTTACCTCTTTTGGAAAGCTCTAAAATTGAAAGTATTGGCTTTCATTGCAATGCAATTGGCTCATTTGGTAAGGTCTCTAATATTAAAACTATTCTGGAAAGAACATTCCACATCATTGTTAACAAAAATGTGAATAATAGAAAGAATCTTTTTAATTACTTTGTTGAGCCTCCAGGCATGGCTGCTTACAAAATTTTTGATTTGAAGAAAAGCCAAGAAATTTTTGATATCGGATACTCTTTTACTAAAGATTTTATTTTAAAAGAAATAGTCAACTGAGCAGTGTAAATGGAATTCTTTGAGTCATTAAACTTTTTAATGCCAATTCTACTTATTTAATACTATATTTTGATGTACTTTTAGCAATTTCGTATCAATCAATCAGTTCTAGTTATGTCTAGTCTGTTTTTTTGAGAAAATTTGACACAAATGAAACAGACATGTCTGATTTAAAATTGAGACACATAGAAGGATAGTTAAGCTGTGTGCCAAACAAAATTAGGCAGTTCACAAATTTTAAACACATGACAGATAAGGAAGTAGTCATCTCGGGTGCTGGATTAGTGGGCACTCTACTAGCATGTCTTTTATCTGATAAGGGGTATAATATTACTGTTTTTGAAAAAAGACCGGATCTAGAAAAAGTATCACTTTCAAAAGATAAAGGAAGATCTATCAATTTGGCATTAAGCCATAGAGGGTGGAAAGCTTTATCGAAAATTGGCATTGCTGAAGAAGTAAAGAAATGTGCTATACCAATGTATGGAAGGGAATTACATCATACCGACTCAACCTGTATTTTTCAACCTTATGGAGATAATGACCAAGCTATTTATGCTATTACAAGAAAGCAACTAAACATTTTACTACTGAAGTATGCTAAAAAGAAAAAAAACATCCAGTTTTTCTTTGAAAGTAAGCTAGACTTTATTGAACCAGACAAGAAGGTATTACATATTAAGAAAATGGGAAGGACAGAAAAAATCACCTATGATAGGTTAATTGGGGCTGATGGAGCATTTTCTATGGTTAGGCAAACTTTGGAAAAACAATATGGTTTTAATTTTTCTCAAACCTTTTTGGATTATGGATATAAAGAACTTTCAATCCCAGCAAGTGATGCCTCTTTTGCTTTAAAATCCAATGCTTTACACATTTGGCCGAGAAATAGTTTTATGCTTATTGCTTTGCCAAATTTTGATCGCTCTTTTACTCTGACTTTATTTTATCCTCTGAAAGGAAAAAATTCATTTGCTGAGTTAAACTCTCGAGAAAAAGTTCTTTCCTTCTTTAAACAAAATTTTGGAGATGTTTATAAAGAAATTCCAGATTTGGTTCAGCAGTTTACTCAAAACCCAACTTCCTCTTTAGTTACTATCAAATGTAACCCTTGGTCTAACAAAAATGGGATTCTACTTATAGGCGATGCTGCTCACGCTATTGTTCCTTTTTATGGTCAAGGCATGAATGCTGGCTTTGAAGATTGTACTATACTAATGGAGCACTTAGCTCAGAGCAACTATGACTGGGGTTTAGCCATCAAGTCTTTTGAGCAAAGCAGGATACAGGATACTAATGCTATTTCAACTCTTGCTTTGCAAAACTTTATAGAAATGAGGGATAAAGTTTCAGATCCTAAGTTTTTGCTACAAAAAAAGATTGAAGCTAAGCTAAGCAGAGAAATCCCAGACCAGTGGAAGACTTTATATTCTATGATAACCTTTAGTGATACTCCATATAATGAAGCTTTGAAAAAAGGCTTATCACAAGATTGGATCATGCAGCAGCTAATGAACGATGATGCCTTTCTCCATGGCTGGGAAAGCAAAAAAGTATCTGAGCATCACATAATTAGGAGCTATTTAAAAAAGGCTTCAAACTCTAAAAATAACACGAACCTAAAACAAGCTTCTTATTAAAAACTGGTTAGATCAATAAATTCTTATCAGCATTTTTCATTGCGTTATCTAACTTAAAAATGCAAGAGAAAAACAAATATCAATTAGATCATACAATTGAACCCCTTGTTTTTAAATTAATAAAAAGCCATAAAAACAAAAAAGTAAAAGAATATTTTGAGGAAAACCCTATCGATATACACCTCAAAGGCTGGATGGACCACACTCCATTACACGTAGCATGTGACTATGGCAACTTAGATATCGTAATGTATCTAATAAAAAAAGATGCTGATGTAAATGCTCAAAGGGAAGGAGTTTATGCAACTCCATTATGTTGGGCTGATGATGTAGAAATAGCTAAATATTTATTGGACAATGGAGCTACAATAAATGATTTAGAGCTTTTTAATGCAACTAGAAAAGATAATATTCAAATTGTGGATTTGCTCTTGAGCCGTGGAGCAAAAATTAATACTAATAAGCCTGAATATTTAGCATGCATAAGTAAAGAAGCTATAGAAATCTACCTAAAACACAATATTGGTATTACAGGAACCGATGATAACAAAAGAAATTTACTACATAACCTAGCCTGGCTCGATCTGCCTGAAATATTAGACTTTGCTCTAAACAAAGGAGTACCATGGGAAAAAGATACTGGAAGGCTTAACCCGTATATGTTTGCTAAGTATGGAAAAAGAGATAAGGTAGTCAGCTACATTTTGAAAAAATATCCAGAGCTAGTCTCAAACCAAATTAATACTCTCAATCCCAAAAAATTAGACTATGAGAAAATTTCTTTTCTGCTCAAAAACCCTAAAAAAACCTCAAGCTATTTAGCATTAACCAGAAATGGGAAGTTAATTCATTACGAAATTGATGATAAAGGCTCTCTAATTGTTTCAAAAGCGATCGAAATCGACATCCCTCTTATTAGAAACTTTACAATTAACTCTTTTAATCACATTATTCTCCCAACTGGAGAAAATAAGCTTCTAAAACTTGATGCATCTACCTTTAAGCTTATTGAAAGTATAACCTTCAAAGGTGACTTATTTGATCAGATAATTTACCTCCCCAAAAAAGAACTTTACATAGGAAGCTCAGATACTTGGAAAATCACCACCCTAAACAAGGATTTTGATATCATAAATGAAATAGATGCAGAAGATGGAACCTGTTTTCCTACTATTAACAAAAAAGAGGACTTAATTACCTTTTGGAGTTACGACCAAGAGACCTATTATAACTTATACAGAATTGATAATGACCATCAGCTTCACTTTATTCATACCTTTTTTGATGAAAGTGAATCAAATTTTGTAAGAAGCCTATCAAAAAGTTTCTCATTTATTGGAGATAAATTTTTAGTAGCTTATCCAAATAAAATTGAATTACTACATCTGCAAGATGATGCTATAATCAAAGCTACTGAGGTAGGCATTGAAGAATATGAGTCAATTAACGATAACTGCTGTTTGGCAACAGTTTCAGAATATTCCTTTTTATTAGGGAAAGGGAATAAGTTGGTTTTGTACACTATATCAAATAAAATTCAAAAGCTTAAAGAGCTACGATTAGACTTAAATAACGAGATCTTCCAAATCTATTTTGACAATGAAGAAATGAGAGCCATAATTATTACTAATAGTGAAATCAGAGCAGTAAGCTTAAAAACCTTTTACAACTAAACTTCTTTAGCAGGACTGCCAAACACGGTAGTTCCTTCTTTTACCTCTTGCATAACAAGCGCCCCTGGAGCAATTTTAGCTCCTTTTCCTATTTTAATACCAGAAGTTACAATAGCCCCTGATCCTACGAAAACATTTTCTGCAATTTTTACTTTACTTCCAATAATTGAGGATGCATTAATTGTTGAAAAGTCTCCTATTTCCACCTCTGACTCAATGACAGTATTGGCACTAATCATACATCCGTTCCCTATTTTAACTCCTGGGTTAACAACAACTCCAGCATTAATGATATTGCTGTAACCCAACTGGACAGTTGAGAATAGTGTTGCTTTAGGGTGTACTGCATTAATAGGATTTATTTTTCTCCTCTTTATAATAAAGTCAATGAGATCTTTCCTCTTACTAATATCTTCTTCTGCAACAAATGATTGACATTTATTACCTATGTACTTGAGAATACCATCGTCTTTAGTGCTGCTTATTACAGGTATTTCGTCTACTTCTGTATTGTGCAAAGATTCATCATCGTCGAGAAAACAGTAGGTGATAACCTCATTAAGATTAAAAATTTCAAGGGCTATTCTTCCAATGCCGCTTGCTCCTAAAATAATAACTGATTTATTCATCTAGTCTATCAGATCAAATTGACTTTCCTTTGCTTCTATATTGTGAAAGACTTTCTGTACATCGTCGTCATCTTCCAATTTATCGATAAGCTTCATCGCTTTCACAAAGTCCTCATCATCAAGCTCTTTCGTAATATTAGGTATTCTCTCTAGCTCTGCAGATTTAGGTTCAATTTTTAATTCATCCAGTTTTTGCTGCATGTTACCGAAGTCTTCCATTACACATGTTATGGTCATCAAACCTTCTTCTACATCACTAACATCTTCTGCTCCACCATCTATTAGGTTTAGCTCTAAATCTTCTAAGTCAGTCCCTTCTTGGATTTCTATAGTAAAAACACCTTTTCTATCAAATAAAAACTCCAAAGATCCATTTTTCCCTAAACTTCCCCCACTCTTGCTAAATGCACTTCTAACATTAGAGACTGTCCTATTCTGGTTATCTGTCTGACATTCGACATAAACTGCCACACCATTTGGCCCATAGCCCTCATAGGTTAATTCCTGGTAGTCAGCAGAATCGCCACCCTGCCCTTTTTTGACTGCTCTTTCAATGGTATCTTTAGGCATGTTTTTTCCCTTGGCATTTTGAATTGCCAAACGCAACCTTGGATTTGTATCTACATCTGGCCCTCCTACTTTAGACGCTACCGTAATCTCTTTTATAAGCTTGGTAAAAATCTTCCCTCTCTTTGCATCCTGAGCACCTTTTCTATGCTTTATGTTTGCCCATTTACTATGTCCTGCCATTTTCTTTAATTTTTTGCCAAAAATAAAAAAAGTTTACTTTCACATTTCCTTTTACTCCTAAAAATCATGCTTTAAATTTCCTTTTGAAATTGCTTCATTAAATAATTGCAAAACTTTTCTAATGAAGATCCTTCATAGGTTTCTACTTAATTAATTCAATAAAACTATTTTTGAATAATCAACTTTCTTTAAAGCAATTCAATGATTGAAGATTTAAAAGAAATAGCACATAACCTGCCCAAAGAACCAGGGGTTTACAAATTCTTTAATCATGAAAAAAAGATCATCTATATAGGAAAGGCAAAAAGCTTAAAAAATAGAGTAAGCTCTTACTTTAATAATCAAGCAGGTCTTAACAGAAAAACAAAAAGACTAGTTTCGGAGATAGAAGCAATTGAGTTTACCGTTGTCAACTCTGAATATGACGCTTTACTTCTCGAAAATAACCTAATCAAAAATCACCAGCCAAAATATAACATCTTATTAAAAGATGATAAGACCTACCCATACATTTGTGTGACAAATGATCGATTCCCCAAAGTATTTTCTACTCGAAAAATTGAAAATAAAAGAGACCAATACTTTGGACCCTACGCCAGCGTAAAGTCCATGAATATCATTCTTTCTTTGATTAGAAAGCTTTACACCGTCCGTACCTGCAATTATGATTTGAGTAAAGAAAATATTGAGAAAAATAAATTTAAAGTATGCTTAGAGTATCATATCAAAAATTGCAAAGGCCCTTGTGAAGGGTTACAAAGTGTAGAGAATTATAATGCGGATATTGAGCAAATTATTGGAATACTTAAAGGAAATTTAAGTCCTGTTAAAAAGCATTTTTCAGACAAAATGAATGATGCTGTCAATGCCCTTGCTTTTGAAGAAGCAGAAATATTTAAAAAGAAATTAGAAATAATAAGTCAGTTTCAAAATAAGTCACTTGTTGCAAGTCCTAAAATCATAGCTCTAGAAGTTTATACTATTAAAAGCAATGAAAAGAATGCCTATGTCAACTACATGTATATTTCTAATGGATGTATAGTGCAAACAGAAACGGTACAAATAAAAAAAAAACTGGATGAATCGGATGAAGAGATTCTTTCATATGCAATTTTAGACTTTAGGCAAAAATTTAATTCAGCTGCTCCAAAAATAATCTCCAATATTCCTCTTGAAGATAAGATACAGGGAACAGAAATAACGATTCCAAAAATTGGAGATCTCAAAAAGCTAATTGACCTATCCCTTAAAAACCTATTTTACTTCATTAAAGAAAAAGAAAGCTCTGCTTTAAACCTTCAAAACCAAAAAAATAGAAACCACACACTCATTCAGCTAAAAGCAGATCTTAATTTAAAAGATTTACCTAGGCATATCGAGTGCTTTGACAACTCAAATTTCCAGGGAACCAACCCTGTTGCTGCAATGGTTTGTTTTAAAGATGGTAAGCCCGCAAAAAAAGAATACAGGCATTATCATATTAAAACAGTTATAGGACCTGATGATTTTTCTTCTATGTATGAAGTAGTTTTCAGAAGGTACAAAAGGGTGATAGAAGAAAACCTTTCCTTGCCTAATCTAATTGTCATCGATGGAGGAAAGGGTCAGCTAAGCTCTGCTTGTAAAGCTCTCGAAGAATTGGGTGTTTATGGGAAGCTCTCTGTGATAGGAATAGCCAAGCGCCTGGAAGAAATATATTTCCCCAACGATAAGCACCCTTTACACATCAATAAAAAGTCGAGGTCTTTAGTATTATTACAAAAGGTCAGAAATGAAGCGCACCGATTTGGAATTACCTTTCATAGAAAAATAAGGAGCAAAAAAAGCATTAGATCTGAGCTAGACTCTATACCTGGTATTGGCAGTAGCACTAAAGAAAAATTACTCTCTGAGTTTAAATCCGTTAATAATATAAAAGCGGCAAGTACTGAAGAACTTGAGGAAATTATTGGAAAGGCAAAAACAAATCTAATCTTAGGATATTTTGAAAAAGAGAAAAAAAAAACAGACTGACAAAGTCAATCTGCTTTCCTACCAAATTCAATTATTTAATGCTGTATGAAGCGTTATATATTAATTTACGTTTTTTATTCCAATTAAGTTTAATTTTCAGGTAAATTTTTAGTTTTTTTAAGATTTAACCCATCAACTTTTGCATGTATTGATACAAAATTTAATGCTTTATTATAAGTTTTTCAGATATAACCTCATTATTTCTAAGCTTTGATTGGATGATATAAAGTCCTTGTTTCAAGCTATATCTTAGACTCCAAATATTCTTTTAAGTAATCCTTTAGGTTTCTTTTCATATTTATCTAAAGCTTCGCAAGTCATTATTCTTCCATGATCAATTATCTCTCTAGCTTTATTAAACTCAAAAGTTTCACTCAGATACCTTGAAATTTCTAAAAAGATATCTGGTTTAAACTTATCACGAGTTAATTCAGTGATTTTACTTAACATAATACTAAAAGAAACATCCATTACATCTAATATTCCCGTTTTTTTGTGCAATGGCTGTTTTGACCTTGGCAAACTATATACCCAAGCTTTGAGAAAATGTACCAATAACTTTCTGTAATTTTTTCTTTCTTTTCTTAATTCAAGCTCAGAAGTTTCAACAGGAATATATTCAAAATTCCCGTATAAGCTTATCGCCATATTTATTTTCGCCTTAGAAGTAAAGTAGCCCATGGGTAATGGATCCATCACTCCTCCATCAATCAGCTCCATATTATCATAAACATGCGGCGTAAAAAAAGTTGGTATTGCAATAGAACCCCTAATTGCATCTATTAAACTTCCTTTTCGAAAAACAATCTTTTTGTGTGTGACTAAATCTACTGCTACTGCTACAAATGGAATATCTAGATCTTCAATGTTAATACCTAAACCTATCTCATAGAGCTTATCCATTACTTTCTCACCTTTAATAAGCCCTCTTTTAGCATATGTAAAATCAAACAAGTCATATAGATCTTGCTCGTCCATATTCCACATCCACTCTTTCAGTTCGTTTAATTTACCAGCAGCAAAAGCACCTCCAACTAAAGACCCAATAGAACATCCTGAAACTGAAGAAATTACATAACCTCTAGAAAGCAATTCTTCTATTGCTCCGATGTGAGCCAACCCTCTAGCCCCTCCACTTCCCAAAGTCAGTGAGACAGTTTGCTTTTTCATTAGTTTAAAATTTGTGACCTACCTAAGTTTGTTTGGGATTCATCTTAATCATTACTTCGTGTGTACCTCAATTTTAAATCAGACATAGTCTGTTTCATTATTTATAGACTCTTGAATAGGACCATTTTTTATTGATCATGACTACTTAATAATTTACTTCGTAAAGTTTTTATTTTTACACCTGCAATTAAATTAAAACTAAATGCTGTACAATTTACATTCGAAAATATATTTTTTCATCACATTATTACTACTCTTTGTTTCTTGTTCAACGAAGAGATCTTTTAAAACGTTATCTCCCAATTCATCCATAGAGGTTAATTTTTCTTTAGATAAAGACGGCAAACCTTCCTACAGTATTAAAAAATCAAATACGTCTATTGTAAAAAACGGGAAGCTTGGCTTTAAGCTGAATAACAACCTCTCATTTACTGAAAACTTCGAAATCGTTGAGGTGAAAAATTCTTCTAAAGATGAAATATGGGAACAGGTTTGGGGTGAAAAAAGAGAAATTAGAAATCACTACAATGAATTTAATATAACCCTGAAAAAGAAGGATAATGGAGCTAATCGTTTACAAGTATCTTTTAGAGTTTTTGATGATGGTGTTGGCTTTCGGTATGAAATCCCTAGGCTAATTAATGAAGACAGCATCTTCGTTCTCTCTGAGGAAACATCTTTCAATTTTACTGACGATCATAAAGCTTGGTATATACCTTGTCACCCACATGCAGATTATGGATTGTACTACAATACGTATGAAAGGTTATATGAGAATAATCCTATAAGTAAACTAGATACTGTACACACCCCTATCACTTTTGAAACTAACTCAGGGCTATATCTGAGTATTCATGAAGCGGCTCTCACTGATTATGCTGCTATGACTTTGATACAACAAGATAGTTTTTCTCTAAATTGTAATCTTGTGCCATGGCCTGATGGTATAAAAGTTAGAACTGGGAGCTCTTTAAAAACTCCTTGGAGAACAATTCAGATAGCAGAAAAACCAGGTGACCTTATCACCTCTTATTTGGTTCTCAACCTCAATGAGCCAAATAAAATAAAAGACCCATCGTGGATTAAGCCAATGAAATATGTGGGGATTTGGTGGGAAATGCATGTTGGTAAGTCTACTTGGTTTAAAGGAGATAAACATGGTGCTACTACAGAAAATACTAAACGACATATTGATTTTGCTTCAAAACACAATATAGGAGGAGTCCTGGTAGAAGGCTGGAATACTGGCTGGGAGTCATGGGAATCATGGCTTGGTCATACTCCAAGTTTTGATTTTATCACTCCATATTCTGATTTTCAATTAGAAGAGTTGGTGAAATATGCTAAAGAAAGAAATGTACATCTCATTAGCCACCATGAAACTAGTGCGGATGTGCTTAACTATGAGAAACATTTAGAAAAAGCATTCCAGCAGCTGGAAGACCTAGGGGTTCACGCCGTAAAAACTGGATATGTTGGTCCAATAAACCCAAAAGGGCAGCATCATCATGGACAGTGGATGGTCAATCACTACAGGAAAGCATTGGAAACCGCTGCTAGGCACAAGGTAATGGTTGATGTTCATGAACCTATCAAACCAACAGGAATTAGGAGAACATACCCTAACATGATGACTAGAGAAGGTGTCAGAGGAATGGAGTACAATGCCTGGAGTGAAGGGAACCCGCCTGACCACACTACAATATTGCCATTTACCAGAATGCTAGCAGGCCCTATAGACTATACTCCTGGTATTTTTGATATTACTTTCAATAAGTATAAAAAAGATAACCGAGTATATAGCACACTTGCAAACCAGTTAGCTCTTTATGTGGTTATCTATAGCCCTATGCAAATGGCTGCTGACTTAATTGAAAATTACGAAGATAAAATACCGTTTAAATTCATTGAAGAAGTCCCCACTGACTGGGAAGACACAAAAGTGATCGACTCTAAAATAGGGGACTACATTATAGTTGCCAGAAAAGAAAGAGGAGGCAAAAACTGGTTTTTAGGCGCTATTACTGATGAAGAAGCAAGAACTTTTACTATCAACCTGGGTTTCCTTGACTCAAAAAAACAATACCAGGCAGAAATATACCAGGATGGGAACGATGCTCACTGGGAGATCAATCCATTTCCTGTAGAGGTTCAGCTTAGGAAAATAGTTAAGCCTGAAAGCGAAAAATTATCTTTAAAACTTGCTGCTGGAGGTGGCTGTGCAATTATTTTTAAGGAAATATAAGCTCAAAAAAACTTCGGTATTTGAAATAATGAGATAACCCATTAAATTTGTTCAGTTTTCTTATTGATTATTAAACATTTAGGAAGTGACTAAAGCAGAAGTTATAGCAGAAATTGCAGACAAAACAGGTATCGATAGAGTTGATGTGTCAACAGCTGTTGAGGCATTTTTTGATGTAGTTAAATCAAAAATGAGTGAAGGTGAAAATATCTATGTAAGAGGCTTTGGTAGCTTTGTAAACAAAAAGAGAGCTGCAAAGATTGGGCGTGATATTTCTAAAAATAAGTCTATCAAAATCCAAGCTCACTTCATCCCTAGCTTTAAGCCTGCGAAAGTTTTTGTTGAAAAAATAAAAAACAGCGAAAAAGTTAAACTCGCCAACGACTAATGATTAGAAAGCAACTTATTATAGTAGTAATAAGTGTTGCAGTAATAATTCTTCTTTCAAGGCTACCAAAAACAGTAGTTAATACAAATGAATCACTTGAAGGTTCTGTATCAAGTGAGAAAGTAGAGCTTTCGCCAAGTTTTCATTCAAAAAAACTGTCTATTGAAGACTCTATTTTAATTGGAGACTTAAGAACTTTAGTTCAGAGTACTTCTACTACTAAGAGTTATCAGAAAATAGTTTCTGCATTTTCTGAAAGAAGCTATTTCGATAGTGCTGCATACTATGCTCAACTCTGCTTTGAGAAAACAACTGATTTGCAGTGTTTAAAAGAGGCTGCCGATAATTACTATGAAGCTTTTTCTCTATCTTTAAATGCGGATCATAAAAAGCTTTTGAGCAAAAAAGCCAAAACCTGCCTGGAGCAATACCTAAAAGAAGTTCCTGATGATCTGGACTTAAAAGTAAAACTTGGAATGGTTCTTACTTCCAGCAGTAATCCAATGGAAGGCATTTTGAAAATTAGAGAGGTTCTGACAGTTGACCCCAACAATAAATCCGCATTATTAAATTTAGGATTGTTATCTATTCAGTCAGGTCAATACCTGAAAGCGATTGAACGGTTTAAAAAGCTAGTAAGCTTAGATTCTAAAAATGCAATGTATCATCTTTATTTAGGAGTAGCTTTTCTTGAAAGTGGTCAAAAAGAGAAAGCCAAAGCTGAATTAAATCTTGTGAAAGATTATACAAATGATGAAAAAATCCGTAACTTTGCATCCCAATATTTGAACGAGTTATAAATAACGATATATTAATTTTTATAATTAAAAAAAATTTAAAGATATGCCGTGCGGTAAGAAAAGAAAAAGACATAAGATTGCAACCCACAAAAGAAAAAAAAGACTAAGAAAGAATAGACATAAGAAAAAGTGAGTTTTAATTTAAAACTACTTTGACCCATTCTTTTTCTACACGAGTCATTCATTTATTAGTCATTTAAAATAGGAAGCATTGTCCAAAGAGCTTTTTATAAATTCTACGGATAAAGGTGAAAGAATTGCTTTATTGGAAAATAAAAGCCTTATCGAGCTTCACCTTGACAATCACACAAACTTTTCTGTGGGAGATCTATACTTGGGTCTTACTAGAAAAGTTGTACCTGGCTTGAATGCTGCCTTTGTAGATGTTGGCTATCATAAGGATGCCTTTTTACATTACCTCGACTTAAGTCCTAACTTTTTATCTCTAAAGACTTTAGTCAAGCAAGCAGTCCAAAAAAAAAAACCAAACACTAGACTTCAGAATTTCAAAAGGCAACCTGAGCTAAATAAGTTTGGTAAAATTAATGAGGTTTTAAAGCCTGGTAATCTGGTTCTTGTTCAGGTAGCTAAAGAACCAATTTCTTCTAAAGGTCCTCGACTCACTTGCGAAATTTCTCTGGCAGGCAGATACCTGGTTCTTGTTCCTTTTTCTGACGTTGTAAATGTTTCTAAGAAAATCACCAGTGTTTCAGAACGGAAAAGATTAAGTCGGCTAGTTTCTTCTATAAAACCTGAGAATTTTGGTGTTATAATAAGAACAGTCGCTGAGAGTAAAGATGTGGCTGAGCTAGATAGAGACTTAAGAGATCTTGTACAAAAGTGGGAAGAAGGCATTAAGTCTTTAGAGCATGCTGATAAAGGGCATAAAATAATAAGTGAGCAGAATAGAGCGGAGTCTGTGTTGAGAGATATGCTTAACGAAAGTTTTGATAGCATTACTGTAGATAGCTCCTCTCTTTATAAGGATATAAAGGACTACATAAAAAGGATAGCTCCCGACAAGGAGAAGATAGTAAAGAAACACAAAAGCAAGACCAAGCTCTTTGAGGCTTATGGTATTGAAAAGCAAATAAAGCTTTCTTTTGGCAAAAAAGTATCTTTAAAAAGTGGAGGGCATCTTATAATAGAACATACTGAGGCTCTTCATGTAGTTGATGTAAATAGTGGCAATAAATCTATTGGAGAGGAAAACCAAGAAGCTACTGCTTTAAGTGTAAACCAAGAAGCTATTGTAGAAGTTGCCAAGCAATTGCGCTTGCGAGATATTGGTGGAATCATAATTGTTGACTTTATCGATATGAAAGAAGCACAAAATCGTAAGCAAATTTACGATTTGATGAGAGCTGAGCTAAAAAAAGATGATGCCAAATCTACCCCTCTTCCTTTATCAAAGTTTGGGCTGATGCAGATCACTAGGCAACGCTTCCGACCTGAGCTTAGCATTCCTACCAAAGAGAAATGTCCGACTTGTAATGGCACAGGAGAAATTGATGCTTCTATAAGTGTTTCAGATCAGGTAGAATTTGACCTAAAGTATATTCTGGAAAAGCAAAACGAAACAACGCTTACCCTTTATATTCACCCTTTCTTATACTCTTATTTTACTAAAGGGCTTTTTTCGATACAGTGGAAGTGGTTTTTCCGCTATAAAAAGTGGGTAAAGTTAGTTCCTGACTCTTCTATTGGCTTATCTAATTATTTCTTTGAAAATAACCTAGGTCAGGTGATAAGTTTGGATTAGGTTTTTCTAATTAAATACTCTTTAACTTTTTCCATTCCTTCACTTGCTTTCATTTCAAATTCAATAATATTACTATTTTTTACCAATTCTGGAATTTGTACATCTACAATAATTTTTGGAATAGCATTTCGAGTATAGTTTATCAAATCAGCTGCGGGATAAACCAAAAGAGATGTGCCCACTACCAAAAAGAAGTCAGCAAATTCGACGTATTCAATGGCTTCTTCTATCATAGGCACTGCTTCTCCAAACCATACAATATGAGGTCGCAGTTGTGAACCTTTTTCACAGGTATCCCCTATTTTTAGTTCCCAGCCTTCCACATCGTAAATCAAGTTTTCATCGGAAGTACTTCTTGATTTAAATAATTCCCCGTGTAAGTGTATTACATGAGATGAGCCTGCTTTTTCATGTAGATTGTCTACATTTTGAGTGATTACAGTTACATCAAAATAGTCTTCCAGCTCTACAAGCATTTTATGCGCTTCATTTGGTTGAGCAGCAATCGCTGCTTTTCTCCTTTTATTATAAAAATCAAGAACTAGTTCTCTATTATTTTCCCATGCAGAATAGGTCGCTACTTCCATGATGTCATGCCCTTCCCAAAGCCCTCTGTTTCCTCTAAATGTAGATATGCCACTCTCTTCGCTAATGCCCGAGCCTGTTAATACAACTAGTTTTTTCTTATTTTTCATGTGTTTAAAATTTGTGACCTGCCTAATTTGTTTGGCACACAGCTTAATCATCCCTCTGTGTGTCTCAGTTTTAAATCAGACATGTCTGTTTCATTTATTTGATTAGTTTGGATATCTAAGGTAAATTTTACCTGTTTTTAATTTTTATGAATATAAATAAAAAGCTAAAAATACTTGGTTTAGATCAACGCTGGATAGACTACGGTTTTTTGATAACCGAAGAGTTAGAACGTGAATTTGATGCTTATTCGAAAGCTACTGTTTTTCCTAATTTGCAGGAAGCATTAGATGGGTATGGTCACCCCGAGCATATCCGGCACCATTTTTTTTTGGAAGATTGCAGAAAATAATTTGTCTTTCACTAATGAGCAGCTTCAACAGTTGATCGAACTGGTGGAGTGTGATGAAGATCCATTAATGGCTAAAAACCTTTATGTGTATCTGCTTACAAAAAATAGGGTTAAGCAAGATCAGCTTAAAAAATTTCCAGATATTAAGGAATAAAAGAAATATAATAGCAGAGAGTAAAATTTCTAAAATACACTATTATTAAGCTATTGATTTACAAATTGCTGCTATATTCACTTAATCTTAAGTTTATAGTTTAAATGAGCAAACTTAAAATATGGATAGCTGCTTTTAGGTTGAGAACTCTCCCTGTTGCTTTGGCAAGTATTGGGTTGGGGAGCTTTCTGGCTGTAAAATACAAGGCCTTTTCTTTTACAGTTTTTTCATTGTTAATTCTAACATCTCTGCTATTACAAATTCTTTCAAATCTGGCTAATGAATATGGGGACTCTATCCATGGAGCAGATAACTCCAACAGAAAAGGCCCTAAACGAACTGTTCAATTAGGCCTTATCTCAAAACAACAAATTAGAATAGCTATTACCATCGCAGCTATTGCTTCCTTTGCGTCTGGTATTTTCTTACTATATATCTCGCTACAAAACATTATGCTTATTTCTCTTTTTGTTGGCTTAGGGCTTCTCTCAATAGCTGGTGCTATATTGTATACCTCTGGGAAAAAACCCTATGGGTATATGGGACTAGGAGATTTAGCTGTTTTGGTATTTTTTGGCTGGCTAGGAGTAGGCGGATCATTTTTCTTGTATGCTCAAACCTGGAACTGGGATATATTGTTACCTGCTAGCAGCTTGGGCTTACTTGCTGTTGCTGTATTGAATGTAAATAATATACGAGATATTGAATCCGATAAAGAAGCTGGCAAGAAATCCATACCAGTAATGATTGGCAAAAAAAATGCTGTTGCTTATCATCATAGTTTATTGATTATAAGCTTATTACTTGCTATATCATACACTGTATTGCACTTTAGCAGTTGGTATCAGTTTTCTTTTTTAATTATACTTCCTGTTCTTATCCGAAGTATGGTTGGAGTTAGAAAAGAAGATCCAAAAGATATTGATCCTCTGCTTAAAGAAATGGCTATTTCAAATTTACTTTTTACCTTGTCGTTTGGTATCGGTCTAATAATTTGAATTTTGAAACTAGCACTCATAGGCACTGGAAATGTAGCTTTCCATTTGAGTAAGGCTTTTGATAGTAAAGAGAATGAGTTTTACCTATTTGGGCAAAACTCAAAAGCTGCTTTGGATTTGAGTAAAGGCTTACAAAATGCCTTACACCATCCTGATTTAGATTTCACAAATATTGATTTGGACTTTTGCTTCATTCTTGTTTCCGATGATGCTATCAAACAAGTTGCTGAGAAGATAAAGCTACCCCAAAAAGCTATTCTTCTCCACTCTTCTGGTTCGCAGCCATTGGATTTACTTACTGCCTATCATAAAAAAGTTGGTATTTTTTATCCCCTGCAAACATTCTCAAAAGCCAGAAAAGTTAATTTTGAGGAAGTTCCAATAGGCGTACATTCCAACTCTCTAGAAAACTATAAGAAAATAGAAGCCTTAGCTAGAGCAGTTTCACCAAAAGTTTATCACTGGGATGATACTACGAGGCTCAGAATACATCTATCTGCTGTTTTTGCAAATAATTTCACCAATGCACTTCTTACTATTTCTAAGTCTTTAGTTCCAGAAAATATAGATACGAAAGTTATAGACCCTTTAATTAAGGAAACTTATCAAAAAGCATTAGAATCTTTACCTGAAAACAGTCAAACTGGTCCTGCCAAAAGGGGTGATTTAAAAGTACTAGTGGCTCACACTAGCCTTCTAAAAGAAAAAGATGTTGACCTGCTAGATTTATATTTAAAAATATCTAAGATTATAAATCCAGAGCTAAAAGACCTGCTCTGAAAATGGCAGAAGCTTTTTATCTTTTTCAGAAACCTTTACTTCATCATCAGAAATCCCCCAGTCTATTCTCAAATCAGGATCATTGTAAATAATACCTCCTTCATGTTCTGGAGAGTAAAAATTATCTGCTTTATATGTCAACTCTGCTTTGTCAGATAATACAACAAAACCATGAGCAAAACCTCTTGGAATAAATAACTGCCTATAATTATCAGAAGAAAGTTCAATTCTATAGTATTCACCAAATGTGGCAGACTCTGGTCTGATGTCTACTACTACATCCAATATTTTGCCTGAGATAACCCGTATAAGTTTAGCTTGAGCATAGTCTCCTTTTTGTAAATGTAGCCCTCGAATTACTCCTTTATACGAAATAGAATGATTATCCTGAACAAAAGATACAGCCAAACCTGTTTCCTTTTTAAATATTTTATCATTAAAGCTTTCATAAAATATTCCCCTATGGTCTGAAAATATTTTAGGCTCTATTACATATAAGTCCTGAAAGCCTGTTGAGTTGAATTTCACGGTTATTCCATTTAACTCATCAAAGTTACTCCTTACAACTATTTATTGGCTTTTTATTCAAAATTATTTCTTTAAACGCTAGTATTATACCAATTAAATTAAACAGAGATGTGTTTAACTCATCATTTGATTAATATAAATCCATATAGTACAGTATTTTTCATTTGCCTTTTGTACTAGCTTAAAGGGTTTACTATAAGAAAAACATCTTTTCTTTCTGTGCTTTTTGCTGTTGGCAAAATTAAAAATTTCAGGATAAGCCTAACACTTCTAGAAACCATTCACGGTAACCTTATATTATAACTTTAATGCGCCTTTTAATGATTTAACTGGCACTATAACCTATTTGCAATGGTTTTCTAAGAGATTGATTAAGCGGCTTTTTATCATAAAAGTCATATTTCCTTACATTTGACTGCTGTGATGGGCTCAATAAATCTTTATCAGAGTCACATTAAATTAGTAAAGTCTTTAATTGAACTTTTTTCCTATCTGTTCTTTTTAGAATGGCTTTTTCTTTACTCACAAAATATATCCCTATAATAATACCTTTTGTCTTAATAAAACCGCATCACAGCATTAAACAATATATAAAAGCAAAACAAACAAGTCAAAAAAACTTATTACAACATAGTACATATTAAAATTCTATTTGACCTGTAGTAAACTTTTCCTGCTGTAAGAAGATCTCGTTTATTCCTACATTTTTTTTCACATAACCTATCCATAAAGTGATGGAATACATCTATAAGTATCTAAAGGGAGAGGATTATTACGCATGCAAGGCTAACGAAATCATGGTTTTTCTAGTAAAACAAAGGAGCACACAAAACACACGATCACCATGAAATGCCACTTTTACAAATTCGTCCTATTACTAACTCTCTTCCTTGTTTTAAAAGGAAGCCAAGATGATCTTACTTTATCTCAAACAAATCATCTTAAATATGAATCGTTTATCTCTTCTCACAAATACAATACTAGAGAGATATTAACAAAAGCTGAGTTAAAAAAACTTCCTAAAAAAGACAGACCAGATTTAGCTATTGAGCAAGACTATTTGATGACGGTAGACCCATCTACGGGAAGCGTTCCAAGAGATAGAGCTCTGACAGCTTATCAAAAAACAAAATTCAATTTTCAAAATCGAAATATTTTACAAAGAGCAATTGCAGATGTAGAGTGGGAAGAAAGAGGTCCAAACAATGTAGGAGGTAGAACTAGAGCTATTGCATACGATCTAAATGATAATAATAGAATGAAGGTATGGGCTGGAGGAGTGTCTGGAGGACTGTGGTTCAATAATGATATTAGCGACGAACACTCTCAGTGGCAGAGAGTAGATGACTTTTGGTCAAATATCGCTATTTCTACAATTTCTATAGATCCACAAAATAAAAACAATATATATGTTGGGACAGGAGAGGGTTTCTATAATTATGATGCCTTAAGAGGGGGTGGCATTTGGAAGAGTAATAATGGAGGGCAAACATGGCAACACATCGCTTCTACCACAGATGATGCTAATCTGGAAGATTTTGTTTATGTACAAAAAGTTTTTGTAAGAAGTAATGGAGATATACTTGCTGCAACTAGAGGTCGCTATATCAACAGAGGTGGTATTATGAGATCAACTAATGGAGGGGATACCTGGGAGAAAGTGCTAGCTCCTATGGATAATATCGGCCCTGAAGGAAATTTAGTTCATAACAATAGATTTTATGACTGGGCAGTGGATATTGAAGAAGCAACAAATGGAGATCTTTATGCAACATTCGGCATTTACTCTGAGGGTAAAATATTTAGATCTACTGATAATGGAGATACCTGGTTAGACGTTACCCCAGAAAATAATGGTTCGAGAATAGAAATAGCTATTGCTCCTTCCCAAAGCAATACAACAGAAACTACAATACTTTATGCTGTAGCATCTACTCCTTATTGGGTAAGTTCTGGCTCAGAAGATGTTCAATGGATAAAAAAATCAACTGATGGTGGGCAAACTTGGAATGATATTGTAATCCCCCCTTACTATGAGCAAAACTGCACCCCTTCTAATACAAAGCATTTTACAAGAGGTCAGGCATGGTATAACCTAGCATTAGCAGTACATCCAACTAACCCTGATATAGTAGTAATGGGTGGTATAGATTTATTTCAAACACAAGATGGTGGTCAAAACTGGGAGTTGATATCTTACTGGACTGGTCGTTGCAATAAGCCAAATGTACACGCTGATCAACATGCCATTATTTTTAATGATGTTAACAACAATGAAATAATAGTAGCAAATGACGGAGGTGTTTATTTAGGGTCAAACATAGGCACTAACCAATCTCCAAGTTTTAAAGTTAGAAATAATGGATATAATATAACTCAGTTCTATAGCTGTGCTGCTCTTAATGAAATAGGTTCAAATTACTTTTTAGCTGGAACACAAGATAATGGAACGCAAAGGTTTTCAGCAGAAGGAATCAATTCTACGCAAGAAGTGACAGGAGGAGATGGAGGGTTCTGCTTTATTGACCAGGATCAATCTTCTTTACAAATAACTTCTTACGTTCAAAATAATTATTATTTATCTACGAATGGTGGACAGAACTTTGGATATATAAACTTAGGGGCATTAAGTACAAAAGGGAGGTTTATCAACCCTGCAGATTATGATAACCAAACTAATACTCTTTTCTCAGCAGGAAATAAGAATGAGCTAATCAAAATTTCTGGTATTGGAGGAAATCTTTCTGTTAGTGAGTTTAGGCTCAACTTTAGAGATAAACTTTCTGCTATTAGAGCAAATACATATACCGATGGAAGAATATTTGTTGGCACAGGAGGCGGAAGAGTTTTCAGCGTAGATCAAGTAGATGGAAACAGACCAAGAATAAGAGAAATCTCTAGAAACTTAAGAGCATTTGGCTATGTATCGAGCATTGACCTAGGAACATCTGATGATGAGATGATAGTTACGCTTTCTAATTATGGGGTGAAATCTGTGTGGTATACTACCGATGGAGGATCTAGATGGACATGTAAAGACGAAAACGGACATGGATTACCTGATATCCCTGTAAGATGGGCTCTATTTAACCCAGAAAATACCAAGCAGGTACTTCTTGCTACCGAAGTTGGTGTTTGGTCTACTGATGACATCACTGCTAACAACCCTGAGTGGGAAGCAACAAATGAAGGCTTAGCTAATGTAAGATGTGATATGCTAAAGTATAGGACTTCTGATAAAATGGTAGTAATTGCTACTCACGGTAGAGGTTTATATACTACTGATGTATTCTCTGCACCTGTACCAAATTTCGAAGCAGAAAGAACAGAGTGGTTTGCTAACAAGCCTTTACAGTTTGAAGACCTGTCTTTAATGGCATTAGATTGGGCTTGGGATTTTAACAATGATGGAATAATAGACTCTGAGCTGCAACATCCATCTCACACATTTTCTGAGCCAGGAATATATACAGTAACACTACATATCAATGGAAGAGGGTTTAATGAAACAAAAGAATCATACATTCAAATACACCCAGAACCAAGCATTCCTTATTTCGCTGACTTTGAAAACAATGGGCAAGGGTTCTATCCTTATGCTCTTGTTGGCGATGATAAAGGCTGGGAATACGGAGCTGCTAGTAGTGAAAACTACAATGCAGCTCTTAATACTGCAACTATAGAAGGTATCGCTTCTTGGGTTACAGATCTTGATGCACAGCATGCCTTTGGAGTAACTCAGGTTCTTGAAACTCCTCCATTCTCTTTTACTGACCTTGAAGGAAAGTATTTACTAGAGTTTGATTACAGAGCCTTATTTGCTGATTTTGCAGGGTTTTATATGGAGTACTCTTTAGATGAAGGAGATACGTGGTCAGTATTAGGGCAGGAAGATGACCAAAACGGAGAAAACTGGTATAATGAAAATAGTATTATCCCAAATGAAAACGTACCAGGATGGAGGCATCCCAGAGTTATAAGAACCTATCACCCAACATTTGATTTAAATCAACTTTTAGGGGAAGAAGAAGTTCGATTTAGATTTGTATTTACCGTTGAGAATCAATGGGGGAATCTAAGCGATGGTGTACAGTTAGACAATTTTAAAATACATGGACCAATAGCTCCCCCTAATGAGTTACCAGAACTTACTATTAATATTAATACATCCGTAGATGAAGGAAACCAAATAGTAATAGGAGAGCAAAAAATATCTGCGAATGATCCTGATGGAGAAAATGGCAATCTTACCTTTACTTTGGTATCTATTTCCCAAAATGGAGATCTTTACTTAGCTGACAATGTGCTTCAAGTAGGAGATGTCTTTACCCAAAATGACATCTCCCAAAACCAACTCTCTTATGAACATAGTGGTAGTGAAACAATAGAAGATCAATTTGAATTTACAGTTACCGATGAAAACGGTGGGCAAATTGGTGCTTTCATACACAATATTGATATTAATTCCCTTAATGATAACCCTACTGTGCAAGTAAATGAAGTACTAGAAGTACTAGAAGGAGAAAGTGGGACAATAAATAACTTAAAGCTTTGGGCAAATGATGTGGACGGTGATAACCAAACTCTTATGTTCATCTTTTCACATCTGCCCACCTTTGGTAGTCTTTACAAAAACAATGTAAGACTAAACCTAAATGACTCTTTTACAGGTAGCGATTTAGAAAATGGTATTGTAAGATATACCCATAATGGATCTGAAAACTTTGATGATGCATTTGAGTTTGAAGTAGTAGATCAGGATGGTGGTTCATCAGGTCACGCTCTATTTTCCATTGAAGTAACACCAGTAAATGATGCACCTACTGCAGAAGTAACAGGCACTCTTGTAGTGACACAAAACGAAGAAAAGCAAATTCCAGAAAATTTAATTACTGTTGATGATAGTGATGATCAAGCAGATGACCTAAGAATAGTAGTAACTACTTTGCCTAATTTGGGAGTAGTTATGGCAAATGAAATGGCAATTCACCTTGGAGAAAGTTTTACGTATAGTGATCTTCTTTCCGGAAGAGTTGAGTATAAAAATGATGAGTTGGGTAATGGTCAAGACGAGTTTTCTTTTAAAGTTGTAGATGCTCAAAATGCTGAAACTCCTATAAAAACATTAGGAGTAAGGATTCAAGTTGGTAATCCTCCAACAAACATTCTTCTTTCTAACAACTCTATTGAAGAAAACAAGTCAGCTAACAGCTATATAGGAACTCTTTCTGCAGTAGATATAGATGAGAATGATGACTATGCTTTTGAATTACTCTCTGGAGATGGTTTCAAAATAATAGACAATAAAGTTTATTCTACAGCAAAGTTTAATTATGAAATTAAAAACCAATACTCTATAGAAGTGAGGGTAACTGATAGCCAAGGAAATGAATTTTCTAAAGAATTAACTATACAAATTGACAACAGTGGAGATGCCCCATCTGATATAGTTTTAAGCAATAATACAATTGAAGAAAATAAAAACATTGGAGTTGTAATAGGTGATTTTTCAGTAGCGGATGAAGACCAAAACGAAAGTTTTATCTTCGAGTTTAACAGTAGCCAATCTAATGATAATCAGTTTTTTAGAATCAAAAACAATCAATTAATAAGCAATGATGTATTCAACTTTGAAGAAAAGAAAACGTATCAAATCAGAGTTGAGGCTACTGATAAAGACGGTTTGTCAACCTCAGAGTCATTCGAAATCAATATTGAAGATGTAAACGATAACCCTTCAGATATTCAATTAAGCAGCAATTTATTACCAGAAAACAGTATAGGATCATACAATGTTGCTGAGCTAACCGTTTTAGATAGTGATCTGAACGACAGCCATACTTTTTCTATTTCTAATTCTTCTAAGAATAAGCAAAGCTTTACAATAGAAAACAACCAATTGCTTGCTGTAAAGCCGTTCAATTTTGAAGAAGTAAGTGAAGTTGAGCTAATACTAAAAGTAGTAGATAACAATGGAGCATCTTTTGAAAAAAACATTACAATACAAATTACAGATCAAAATGATGCGCCTACACAACTCAGTGCTACAAATAATGTAATTGCTGAAAACCTTCCTGCCGGCATGGTAATAGGATACCTGAATGTTACAGATGAGGATAGAGAAGACAGGCATACTTTTAAGTTAATTAATGTAGATGAGGTAGGTGAATTTATAAGAATAAGTGGGGGTCAAATGATTCTTAGAAAATCACTGAATTTTGAAGAAATAAAAAACCTTAAGCTTGTTGTAGAGGCAAGTGACAAAGGTCAACAAACTATTACTCAAAATATTTTATTAGAAGTAATTGATCAAAATGATGCGCCTACTAACCTAGTGCTTTCAAACAACACAATTGATGAAAATGTAGAACAAAAAACATTAATCGGCACTTTAGAAGTAGAAGATGAAGATATTAATGATAAACATCAATTTATACTTCGTGCTGATACCTTTGCTCAACAACATATCTCCATTGAAGGCAATAAGGTTTATGCCATAAAAGCTTTCAACTATGAAAAACTTAACTCTTTAAGCTTTAGTGTTGAGGTAAAAGATAGAAATAACGAAAAGCTAGTAAGAGAGTTTTATCTTCAAATAAACGACCAAAATGATGCTCCAACAGACTTACTAGTAACAGAGCATGAAGTAGTTGAAGGCATAGGTGTAGAAACAGTAATTTCAAACTTAAAAGTCATTGATGAAGATGTAAATGAAGATTATACCTTTACACTATCTGGCGATGATGCAGACTGGGTAGTTGTAGAAAACGGGCAAATTATATTAAAGAAAGAGTTAGACTTTGAGAGTAAAGAAGCATTAAATTTTACTATTAGCGTAGAAGATATCCTAGGAAGGAAAATCAAAAAGAATATCACTATACAAGTTAGAGATAAAAATGAGCCTCCAAGACTTGACCTTATATCTGAAATCACATTAAATGAAGAAGAAGGTCTTGAAGTAGAAAGAGCTATTAAAGTATCTGACCCTGAAACGGAAGCTGATGAGTTAGTAGTAGTTGTTCTTCCACAAAATCAGGCAATTATATCTTCTTCTGACATCCATGCTTCAGAAGAAGGAGAGGAAAGAGATCTTAACATAATTAAAGCTTCTCGCGCAGGAATCACAAAAGTTATAGTCTCTGTTTTTGATGGCGAGCTTACTTCTAGTGGAACAATAGATGTAAAAGTTAATGCAAGACCAAGAATCAAGTCTATTCCTGAGTTTTATGCTTGTGCAAACGATAATGTATATACTTTAGATGTAGACTCTTTGGTTTCAGATATTGATCACACATTTGAGCAACTTAGCCTAAATATTAGAGTCGATTCACTTTCTAGTCAGTTAAGTGGAGAAGAGCTGGTTACATCTTATTCTTTTGATAGAAAAACAGTTTACCTAAATACAAATGCTACTTCTGTAGGAGTAATGAAGTTAACCCTTATTGCTAAAGACCCTCTAAATGCATCTTCAGAGAGGTCTTTCTACATCAATATAAAAGCTCCAGTAAAACCAAGTTTTGAAAAAGCTCCTTTGTGTGAAGAATTTGCTTTTGAGTTTACAGATAACACTATCTTAAACCAGGATGCAGTAGCAGCTGTAATGTGGGACTTTGACAACAACGGTACTTTTGAGGCAGAAGGATTTACAGCCGTACATGCATTCCTAAGACCAGGAAGGTTTAGAGTAGGTCAAAAGATTTTTACAGAAAATGGCTGTTCTGGAGTAACATATAGCTACATCAATATTGCTGACTTACCTACTGTAACTATAGACCAAATAGGATACCGCTTAGAGGCACTAGCTTCTAATAATAGTCAGCAACTAAACTGGTACTTAGATGGCAAGCTACTAGAAGATGTGGACAGTATACCAGAAATACATTATGCTAAGCTGCCAGGAGTTTATACGGTAGGCGCTGTAAATGCTAATGGATGTGAAACACTATCAGAGCCAGTAGTAATAGATAAAGAAAATCAGGAAACAGAAGACATTTCTTCTCTTCTCACTATTTTCCCTAACCCAGCTAGAGAGTCATTAACCATAAAGCTTGGTTATATGATTCAAAAAGAGCCATTGAAAGTAAGAATATCTAATATGTCAGGAGCTATCGTATTTGATGGCAATGACGATAAAGAATTTGGATTTTACCAAAAGAAAGTAAATGTCTCAAATCTTCCAACAGGTACGTATGCTATACGGCTGGAGTTTGATGATAAGGTAGCAACGCAATTATTCAACATTTACTAGTGTGTGTGTTTTCCCTAAAAAAGAAAAAGGCTGCAAGTGTGCGCAGCCTTTCTTCTTTTATCAAACCTGATAAATCTGTAATACTCCTACAGTTTTAGCCTTCTCCGTCACCACCAAAGACGTAATCTTAAACTCTTGAAAAAGCTTTTCTGCATCGATAAGTTTGGCATTAATATCAATTGTTTTAGGAGAGGTAGATATATAATTAGATATTGGTATATCCGATAAGTTATCATTCATTTGCCACGCTCTTCTCAAATCACCGTCGGTAATTACCCCTAAAAATTTTGCCTCTTCCATTACCAAAGCCATTCCCAACTTACTTTTAGTCATCGTCAGAATAAGCTCTTTAAAAGGAATATTAAGGCTTACAAAAGGTAAGTTGTCTTTAACCATCACCTCTCCTACCCTGGTTAGCAGCTTTCTACCTAATTTGCCTCCTGGGTGAAACCTGGCAAACTGTTCTGCTTTAAAGCCCCTAGCATTCATCAAAGCTACTGCAAGAGCATCTCCCATTGCAAGTGTAGCAGTAGTAGAAGCAGTTGGAGCAAGCTCCAGAGGACATGCTTCTCTTTCTACTGAAACATCTAAAAAAACATCTGCATTTTTTGCTAATGTAGATTCCCTATTGCCAGAAAGAGCAATAAACAAATTCTTATTTTCTCTTAAAAAAGGGATCATCTTTACTATTTCCTCTGTATCCCCAGAGTTGGATATGCCTATAAAAATATCCTCAGAAGAAATCATACCTAAATCTCCATGAAATGCCTCTGCCGGGTGAATAAAAAAACTTCGAGTGCCAGTACTGGCAAGCGTGGCAGCAATTTTTTTACCTATATGACCAGACTTTCCCATACCACAGACTATTACCCGACCTTTACTTTCCAAAATTAAACGAACTGCTTTCACAAACGAATCATCTATCTTTGCTATGAGGTTTAATATTCCATCAGCTTCAATTCTGAAAACGTCTTTTGCAGTAGAGAGTATATGATTTAAGTTTGATGACATATAAACTTATCCTTTATAAAAAGCTTTTAAAGGTATTAAGAAGTTGCCGAAGAGAAATAAAACTTTTCAAGGAAAGTAAAAAATTAGATGAACAAACCTTGTCTGATTTAAAACTAAGACACACACGAAGCAATAATTAAGATGTGTGGCAATAATCTAGACAGGACACAAATTTTAAACACATGACAGACTACAGCATAAAAACTTTACCCAACGATATAAGAGTCATTTACCAAGAAAACACTAACACCAAGTTATTTCATGCTGCAGTAATGCTAGACATCGGAAGTAGAGATGAAGACGATCACCAACAAGGTTTGGCACACTTGTGGGAACATATGGCATTTAAAGGCACAAAAAAGAGAAAATCACACCTCATTTTTCAAAAACTAGAATCCGTTGGTGGAGAAATCAATGCCTCTACATCTAAAGAAAAAATCTCTTTCCACGGAACTATACTAGCTGAACATGCTGAAAAGTTAATCGACGTATTGTCTGATATTGTCTTTTTTTCTGTATTCCCTGAAAAGGAGTTAGAAAAAGAAAAAAAAGTAATCTTTGAAGAAATCGCCATGTATGAAGATGATCCTGCAGAAGTAATTGCCGAGCATTTTGATGAGATTTTCTTCAAAGATCATGCTCTTGGGAAAAAAATCCTTGGTACTCCAGACACACTTTCCTCTTTTTCAAGAGAGAGTATTGTTGACTTTATTGAAGGCAACCTCAACACTTCTAAAATCATTTTTTCTGCCAACGGCTCTCTTCCAACTAAGAAACTGTTTAACTTAACCGATAAATATTTTTCAGCCATAAATAGCTACTCTCCAAGTAAATCAAGAAAGCCCTATAAAACAGCCTACAGTAGGGAAAACCTATCTTTAAAAAGAAGCATACATCAAACACAATGCGTTGTCGGAGGAATTGGCACTTCTATACTAGATCCTGATTTCGTTCCATTATCTCTACTAATTCACCTACTTGGCGGCTCAATGATGAGTTCCAAGCTTAATGTTGCTTTGAGAGAAAAAAGAGGATTGGTCTACGATGTTCAGGCTGTTTTACAGTCTTACACAGACACTGGGTGTTATACTATACAGTTCGCTACTGATCCCAAAAACACCAACAGGTGTGTTCAATCTATTAAAAAAGAAATTTCTACTCTTAGGAAACAACCCCTAGGCAACATACAATTGTATCGCTTAAAACAGCAGGTTAAAGGAATGCTAGCCCTATCGCAAGAAAATGACGTTGGAGTAATGCTGGGAAGAGCGAGGCAACTATTAGATAGGAATGAAATCAAACCTATTGATGCAATATTTAAAGAAATAGAAGCCATTGACAGCAAAAAACTAATAGATACAGCAAACAAATATTTAGATTCCGATAACTGTATTTATCTGATGCATGTCCCCAATTAAATACTACTCCAAAATAACAGCAAAATATTCATTATTTTTATGAAAGTATTTGTTACAGGTAAATAACTCAAAAACAATTAATCAACATTTTAAATAATGAATTTCCACTTTTCAAATACCTTTTCAGTAAATAGAATAAAAGCCTTTATAGGTATTCTTACCACTTTAATTGCACTTGGGATTATCAGCTGCTACCCTGAACCAGACTTTGATAATAGCCCATCGATTTCTTTAGAAAGTGTTTCTAGAAAAGCAAAGCAAGAAAAAATTGATTCTGTAATAATTGTTGTAGCATTTCAAGATGGCAATGGAGATTTGGGTTTAAGCGGTAGCGAAACAGATCCAAAATTTTCAGAGAGAACTCCTGAGGGAGAATTCAATAAATTCTTCCATAATTTTTTTATTGAGATAAAAAGAAAAAATGAAAATGGAGATTTAGAAGACATTGTATTCCCTGATAATCAAGGCTTTGACGGAAGGTTTCCAATTTTGAATAGAGACATAGATAACCCAAGTCGACTTGGAAAAGAAAGAGCATTAGAAGGTAATATTAGATACGGGTTTGAGCTGTTCTATGATTTCTTGGGCTCACCCATTCACGAAGGTGATCAATTAGTATTTGAAGTGCACATTGCAGACAGAGATTTAAATACAAGCAATGAAATAACTACTCCAGAAATAGTAGTTGGAGAATAGGTCTAGTCAAATAAAAGCCAGTGAATCCCAAACTCGAACTGTCTTCCCTGACCCATGTAGTTTGGTGTGCTGAAGTATCCCTTACCAAATAAACCCTGAGCTACGTTGGCAACTTTGAGAAACATACGTACTCGGTTAACTCTGTAATTGAAAAAGAAGTCTACATGCAAGTAGTCGCCTAACTCCTGCTGGTTTTGTAAATAAAACTGTTGCGTAACTGGCATATAAGCATTTGCAAAAAACGTGGACTTCCAGTGGAAATCAAATCCTATTTGAGAAAAAAGGAGGTTGCGAAACAAAGGCTTTTCAAAGCAAATTGTATAGTTAGCAAAGTACTCAGGAAGCCGAAGAACTTCACTCTGATCATTCTGCGTATAAATAAATTTACCTACCTGCCGTATATGCCATAGTTTAATATTAAAATCTAAACCAACTCTAGTAAACTCTAAAGCTTCATTGAACTGCTGAGGGGCAGCTAGCGTATCAAAGTACGTATAATTTGTAATCGTATTTCTTTCAAAAAATGGACTTATATAAATATCGTTTTTATCATACGTTAAATTAATTTTCAGCTGATCCGACTCAATATTTTCAAAGCCATCGTTATTCCACTCAAATATTTCTGTCAAATAAAATTGCTGCACCTGAGAAGGTAGCGTTTTCGACTTTTTGTACTGTATTTCACCAAACTTACTCGAAGCATTCCAACTCATTCTCAGCTGGTCATCATCTAGAGAGCTTTCACTTTCAACTCCTAACCGAACAAGGTCTTTATAACTCCACTTTAACTGAAGCCCATACGTATTTAGCGAAGGTATTTCCAAAGGAAATCTCTCACTTGACTTATACGCATTATTCTCCCTGAAACTTTTCAACCGGTAGTATCCTGCATAAAAAAATGAGCCTATACTCCCTTTCAAGCCTATTTTATTATCTAAAGATGCAATCTGCCTCTTCAAAGCTAGACTATCAGAAGCTGCTAAAACTTTATCCTGATCAAAAGAGTCTTGATAAAACTGCTGGTTAGTAGTACTAAAAGCATTATCAATATACTCGTAGTTGTATGTTTTCCTATCCAGAATATGAAAAAGCTGAACCTTGGTAGTATCTAGCAGAGCAAACTGTTGATACGCATGAAGGTTTAATCTTCTATGCTTTACCTTAGTATCCGTCAATCTGTTATTAAAACGTCCGCTCTCTACATCGAATAAATCCCCAAACGTCTCAGCTTCAGTACCAAGTAGCTCTTCTAAGTAAATACCACCTGTTTCGTTCATATCATGATGTAGATAATTCATATGACCCAAGAACTTATATCTCTGGTTGGGAGTTAGGTATCGCATATGAAACACGAAAGATTGATGCGTAGCCTGGTTCGTAGTCTTCCCTTTAGCACTTGGTCCAACAATTAACCTTGAGTTAGTTCTTCGATACTGAAATCCTGCACTCCAATTAGGCTTAATACTTTGCGCCATATTAATATCGATAATCGCTCTCCCCTCCCCTCCCTGGGCATAGTACCAGTCTGACAGTGGCGATTGAGTATCGTAATATTTCACATCTTCTGAATTGAACCCATAGGCATTTACTGAGTTTAAGCCAAAGCTGGCACCTAGCTCATTTTGGAACTCTGGAAATATAGAGCCTATTGCTGCTCCAACTGTACCCAATCCCTGGCTCTGAAATGCATCTCTGGCAACAAAATTATATCTATGCAAAAATAGAATAGAGGTATCCAATGCATAATAAGCATCTTTATTTTCAAACCAATCTACCTCTCTCATATACAGTGAAGTAGTTGGACCATACTTCAAAGAAGTGCTATCCGTTTGCTCCAAATCGCTTTGCCGTTTACTCCCTCCTGTAAAACCATCCATGTTTTTGAACTTATCCAGAATTTGGGACTCAGCTGGGAAAAAGGATATCAAGAAAAGTGTGAAAAAAAACAATAAAACCCCCTTTGTTCTAAGTCTAATTAGAACCCTTGAAAAAGACAGAGTTATATTTCGCAGAAATAAAAAGTACAAGTTCTTGATGTTTACCAATCAGCTACAGATTTATTGAATATGTCAAATACTATTCTATCAAAAATAGTATCTATCAACTCTGCTTCAACACTTTGAAGGTTGACATTTGCATCAAAATCTTCAAATTGTGAAAATGCCTTCTCAAAACTTTTTTCATCATCAAAATTATTGACAAAACTAACCTTTACCTCAATAGTAAGCCGCTGTAATTGAGCTGTTTGTATCTCATCCCCTGCTCTGGGAGCTACAGGAGAAACATCGTATTTGGTAACAGAACCACTAAACTGTAAATCTCCTTCTCCAACCAAAGATAAAGGTGTATTTTTCTGAAAATAATCTCTCAATGTTTCTGTAAAAAGTATAGACATATTCGCTGGTCCATCATATGCTTCATTATAAAAGTTCTCTACAGAAATAGTTTTTATTCTTGGATCTAAGGAAACCCCAGTAAAAGAGTAGCTAACTCTACATGAATTAAGAGTAACTCCTAAAACAAACAATATGATTAATGCTTTAATTATCCTCATTGTTTATATCATACTGTTTAATCTTTCTATACAATGTTCTCTCAGAAATACCAAGATCCTGCGCAGCATATTTACGCCTACTGTTATTCTTTTTTAGAGCTTTAATAATCATCTCTCTTTCCTTATCCTGTAAAGACAAAGATTCATCTTCTGTGATAATCTCCTCAAACTTTTCAAGTTCTAAAAGTTTAGGGTTCTCATCAGAATCTTCTCTACTATCATATTCATCTTCTGACTTTTTATGTTCTTCTCGTTTGTAAGATGATCTATAATTTCCTCCTTTATTTTCAAAGAGATGTGCATGATCTCTCAAAATTTGCTTCTCATCCACATTTCTTTTCCCATCCTGTAAAATACTAACAAAAAGTTCTCGTAGTTCATTTACATCTTTTCGCATATCAAAAAGGAACTTATACAAAAGTTCTCTCTCTGTAAAGTTTCCTCCTGCATCATTTAAATCTTGCAACACAGCTGGCAGATTATTTCTCTTGCTTTCAGGCAAATAACGATGCATTGTCTCTGTGTCAATCTCCCTCTTTACTTCAAGCACAGACATTTGCTCAGCAATATTTTTCAGCTGACGAATATTTCCAGGAAATCTGTAATCCAGCAGCACTCTTTTTGCTCCCTCCGATAACTTTAAAGGGTTTAAATGATGCTTTTCAGCAAAATCAGTGGTAAACTTTCTAAACAAAAGATCAATATCATTTCCCCTTTCTCTAAGAGGCGGAACATAGATTGGCACAGTGTTTAACCTATAATATAGATCTTCTCTGAATTTACCTTTCTCTACTTTTTCTAAAAGGTTCACATTCGTTGCCGCTACAACCCTAACATCCGCCTTTATTATTTTAGAAGAACCAACACGGATAAACTCTTTATTTTCCAGAACTCGTAGCAACCTAGCCTGGGTTTCTACAGGCAGCTCAGCCACTTCATCTAAGAAGATTGTTCCCCCATCTGTTACTTCGAAATATCCTTTTCTTGAATCTGTCGCTCCCGTAAAAGCTCCTTTTTCATGACCAAAAAGCTCTGAGTTGATCGTCCCCTCAGGTATTGCTCCACAATTGATCGCTATAAATGAACCATGCTTTCTGTGGCTTAGCTGATGAATTATCTTCGAAAAAGATTCCTTACCACTTCCACTTTCTCCTGTTATAAGTACAGTAAGATCCGTAGCAGAAACCTGAGCTGCAATCTGAATAGCATAGTTGAGCTTTGGCGAGTTACCAATTATTCCAAATCGTTGTTTTATGCTTAAGATCTCCTGAGAATCCATTTCTAATTATAAAAAGCCAAACTAGCTTAAAATTTGATGCAATTTATCAGTAATCATATAACTAGTAAAGTTAAAAGACATGATTTAACATAAATAAAGATTTGATCAATAAATTAGTTCTTGGATTTTTACACTTTGAGTTTATTGAAAAAAATTCTCTTAATATCAGTACTTAAGCCCGTTGACGATACAAGGAGCTACTGGAAATTTGGCAAAAGCTTATCCAAAAAATTTGATGTGTATGTAGCTGGTTTTCAAGGGAAGACATATAAGTCTTCATCAGTCACTCAAGTTCCGTTATTTAGTTTTAAAAGAGCTTCTTTTCTACGGTTTTTTACTTTCATCAAAGTGTTTAAGGTGATCAAAAAGATTAAACCTGATTTAGTTATTATTCATGCCATTGAACTTCTTCCTGTATTTGTATTTCTTAAAATCTTTTTTCGATATAAGCTTATTTATGATATTCAAGAAAACTATTCTCAAAATATCAAATCCCAAAGTGTGTATCCAAATTGGATAAAAGCTATTTTATCTTTTCTTGCAAGATCAATAGAAGTTACAACAAGAAAATGGATCAATGCTTATATTCTTGCTGAAAAGTGCTATACACAAGAGCTTAATTTCATAAAGCATAAGAGTATCGTTATTGAAAATAAAGCTATAATTTCAGAAAAATTCTCTACAAATAGTTATAAAAAAAAGGAGAAAGTTAAACTATTGTTCTCAGGAAGTATTTCCAAACATTACGGAATTGAAAGAGCTATTAAACTTACTGTTGACCTCAACAAAGCTGGAGAAAAAGTAGAACTAAAAATAATTGGGAAAGCATCTGATAATCAAATAGATCACCTTATTAAAAGCTATACAAATCAATATCCTTTCATTAAAGCAAAAATTAGCTCTAACCCAATACCATATCAGACAATCTTAGAAGAATTAGCTAACTCTGACTTTAGCATTTTAAGTTACCACATTAATCCTAGCAATAAAGACAGAACCCCTACTAAAATGTATGAGTGTCTTGCTATGGGTATTCCTATGATCATTCAAAAAAACTCTACCTGGGAAAAAATTTGCAAACCTCATCAGGCTGCTATTTTCATAGATTTTGACGACTATAATGTAGAGTCGCTAATAAATGAAGTTAAAAATAAAGATTTTTACCCTGAAGGAATTGTAGAAAGTGCTGAGTGGTCTGACGAAGAGAATAAGTTGATACGCCTAATTAATAAGTTTATGCTGAAGTAACTTATTGACTCATCAATCTTTGGCGAGCCTCTTTTCCCATAGGCATGACTAAAAACTATTAAAATCCATTATTTCTACCCCTAATACTCACTCAATTCTCTAACTTTTTCTTTTATCCTACTCACAGGAAGGTACTGATCTTCTAGTTTCTTTGTAAATGGCACAGGCGTGTCCAAACTTCCTTCTCTCATTACAGGAGCATCCAGGTATTCAAAACAGTTTTCAGAAATCCAAGCAGCAATTTCAGCTCCTACTCCCCCAGTAATTGAGTCTTCATGACAAACCAAAACCTTCCCCGTCTTTTTAACACTTTCTTTTACTATATCTTTATCCCACGGAAGTAAAGTTCTAAGGTCTATTAGTTCAACAGAAGCATTTAACCCCTCATTGATCATCTTTTCAAGCCAATGCACACCCATACCGTAGGTAACTACTGTTATTTCTTCTCCCTCAGTGACTTTTTTTCCCTTTCCTATTGGAATCGTATAATATTCCAATGGCACTTCTCCAGATATAGATCGATACAGAACTTTGTGCTCAAAATACATTATAGGATTTGGGTCTTCAAAAGAAGAAAGAAGCAAACCTTTTGCATCCTTAGGATTGGATGGATAGACTATTTTTAAGCCTGGTGTATTAAAAAACCACGCTTCATTAGACTGTGAGTGAAACGGACCTGCCCCTACTCCAGCACCTGTAGGCATACGTACAACTACATCAGCATTTTGTTCCCATCGGTAATGGCTTTTAGCAAGGTTATTAACTATCTGATTAAATCCACAACTTACAAAATCGGCAAACTGCATTTCTACCATTGCTTTGTACCCTCTAATACTTAACCCAAGTCCTGCTCCTACAATAGCAGATTCACAAATAGGAGTATTTCTTACTCTTTCTTTTCCGAATTTTTCTATAAACCCCTTTGTTATTTTAAATACCCCTCCATAATCCGCAATATCCTGCCCCATTAGTATCAGATTAGAATATTTTTCCATGGCTAGATCAAGACCATCGCTAATCGCATCTACAAACCTTTTGTTTTCTTTTTTTCCAACGCTTTCTTGTACTTGTTTTAAGTCAAAAGGAAAATAAATATCCTGCATTTCCTCCTTTTCTACAGGCTCTTCAAATGGGGTTTTATCAGCTTTATCCCAACAAGAACTAATCTCTTTTTTGATTTCTTTTTTTAATTTATCAATACTATTCTCATCTAGTATTTTTTCTTTCAACAAGAACCATTCATAATTTTTGACAGGATCTTTCTCCTCCCACTCTCTCATAAGGTTCTGGGGTACATAAGCTGTACCAGAAGCCTCTTCGTGACCTCTCATCCTAAAAGTCATAGCCTCAATTAGTATTGGCTTGGAGCTTTTCTGTATTTCCTTTTTACACTTTTTTAAGGTATTGTAAACTTCAAGAATATTATTCCCATCTATTTTTAGAGCCTTAATACCATAACCAATACCTCTATCCACTAAGCTCTTACATCTATACTGCTCTTTTATGGGTGTAGAAAGACCATATCCATTATTTTCTATCAAGAAAATAACAGGAAGCTGCCATACAGAAGCCACATTTAGAGCCTCGTGGAAATCACCTTCAGAAGTACCCCCTTCTCCAGTAAATGCTACTACTACCTTTCCATTTTTTTCTATCTGATTAGCCAATGCTATGCCATTAGCTACTGCGAGCTGTGCCCCCAAATGAGATATCATCCCAACAATATGGTGTACTCTGGTTCCAAAGTGAAAAGATCGGTCCCTTCCCTTGGTAAAGCCTTCTTTTTTCCCCTGAAACTGTAAGAAAAGCTTTTCCATAGGAATATCTCTAGAAGTAAAAACACCAAGATTCCTATGCATTGGCAAAATGTACTCATCTTTCTCTAGTGCTTCCGTAACACCAACGGCTATTGCCTCCTGCCCAATACCTGAAAACCATTTGCTTATTTTGCCCTGACGGAGTAGTAAAAGCATTTTTTCTTCTATCAGCCTCGGTTTTACTATATTTTTATATAACTCAACAAGCTGTTCTTCCTTTAATCCTTTAGAATTGAATTTCATTTCTACTTGTAAAAAAGATCATTTTGCTAAGATATAGGAATAGTAATTTTAGTTTTAAGTTATTTCAGAATTTTAGCTTTTAACTCATCCAGCAATACTTTAACTTTACTGTAAGATCTTAAACTCTATGAAAATGAAACAGACCATGTCTGATTTAAAATTGAGGCACACCCGAAGCAATGATTAAGATGTGTGCCAAAAAAATTAGGCAAGTCACAAATTTTAAACACATGAAAAAACTACTTTTTGTAAGCGTATTAATACTATTTATTTCAACATTTGCACACAACTCAAAAGCTCAAGACTATAAGTTGGGAGTTGGGCTAAGACTTGGAGAGTATACCGGGCTTTCTCTCAAGTACTTTGGAGCAAGCAAAAATGCTTTAGAGGGAATATTGGCTTCTCACTGGAACTCTAGCTTTAGCTCCATTCATATCACGTTGTTGTATGAAATTCACAATCAGTTTCCAAATGCCAGAGGTTTAAAATGGTTCTATGGAGGTGGAGGACATCTTGGTTTTATCAATGATTATAATGATCACCCTTGGTATAAAGACGGCAAGGATAATGACTCTGCCATCATCGGTTTAGATGGTATTCTAGGTTTAGAATATACTTTTCCAAAAGCACCTGTATGTCTGAGTTTGGACTGGAAACCTGTATTTAATTTAACTCCTAGAACTGGCTTTTGGGGAAATGAAATAGCATTATCCGTTAGGTTAGCTATTAAGTAAATTCACATTCTTAACTCTGTAGATGAAAACAAGAAAGATTAACAAGCTTCTCGTAGCAAATAGAGGCGAAATAGCCATTAGGGTAATGAGAACAGCTAAAGAAATGGGGATTAAAACCGTGGCTGTTTTTAGTGATGTAGACAGGCTATCTCCTCATACTAAATATGCAGATGAAGCTTACCACATAGGAGAATCTCCTTCGTCTAAGTCTTATCTTGTAATCGATAAAATCATAGAAGTCGCCAAACTTGCAAATGTAGATGCTATCCATCCAGGGTATGGGTTTTTGTCAGAAAATGCTGGATTTGCTAAGAGGGTGAGTAATGAAGGCATCATTTTCATTGGTCCTTCTCCTCAAGCTATTGAGGTAATGGGAAGTAAGCTAGCTGCCAAAGAAGCTGTTTCAAAGTACGACATCCCATTAGTACCTGGTACTGAAGAAGCTGTTACTGATGTTAATAAGGCTATTGAAGTAGCTAAAACAATTGGTTTCCCAATTTTGATTAAAGCAAGTGCAGGTGGTGGAGGTAAAGGGATGAGAATAGTGGAGAAAGAAAGTGAGCTAGAGGAGCAAATGCAAAGAGCTATTTCTGAGGCAGAATCTGCTTTTGGAGATGGTTCTGTATTTATTGAAAAATACATCACCTCTCCTAAACATATAGAAGTACAGGTGATTGCAGACAAACACGGTAACTACGTCCATCTTTTTGAAAGAGAATGTTCTATACAGAGAAGACATCAGAAGGTAATTGAAGAAGCTCCTTCTCCTGTAGTAGATGAAGGTATGAGAAAAAAAATTGGAGAGTCTGCAATTATGGTTGCAAAAGCATGCAGCTATCAAAATGCTGGGACAGTTGAGTTTATTGTCGACAATAAACTCAACTACTACTTCTTGGAGATGAACACTAGACTTCAAGTAGAACACCCTGTTACTGAAATGATTACAGGGGTAGATTTAGTAAAAGAGCAAATTCATATCGCAGAAGGCAAAAAGCTGTCTTTCTCTCAAGATGATTTAGTAATAAGAAATCATGCTATAGAAGTAAGAGTTTATGCAGAAGACCCAAAAAATGACTTCCTCCCAGATATTGGAACGCTTAAGACATATAAAAAGCCTGATGGAAATGGAGTAAGAGTAGACGATGGATATGAGCAGGGAATGGAAATACCTATTTTCTATGACCCCATGATCTCTAAGCTTATTGCGTATGGAAAAGATAGGAACGAAGCCATTGCCAAATTAATTAGAGCTATTGATGAATACGAAATTACAGGAGTTAGTACAACCCTAGAGTTTTGCAAGTTTGTACTAGGGCATAATTCTTTTATTGATGGAAGCTTTGATACAAACTTTGTAAATCAGTTTTTTACTCCAGAAAAGCTAGATGAAATGGATAGTGATGATGAAGACATAAAGAAAATGTTAGCTGCTTCTCTTTCTGCATATTTATATGAAAATAAAATTGGTTTATCTTCTACTAATGCGACATTGGTTAAAGCAAAACAAAAAAGCAGCAAGTGGAAGAGTAGAGCAAGATAAATAAGCTGCATTTTTTATTGCTTGTTAACTACTTCGGGGCAAACCCACGGGCAGAATAAGAAATCTAAGTGAACTTTATGGCATTAAGGTTCTCACTCGTGAGTAAGAGTACTGCCCTAAGAAGTTGTTTTTCTTTTTACAAATAAGTTTATTTGCTAACACGAATACGTGTATTAACAAATAAATTATGCGAATAAAAAACTTCAATCTGCAATTTGGCTCACAGATACTCAAAGCTTTTGGAGACGAATCCAGAATTAGAATTATTCATCTTCTTCACAAAAATGATGAAATGTGTATTTCTGACCTTGAAACAATCTTAGAGTTTACACAAACAAAAACTTCCAGACATCTTATTTACTTAAAAAATACCGGGCTTGTTGTCTCCAGAAAAGTAGACCAATGGGCTTACTATTCCATTAAAGATGAGGTAGCTGGATTTGTAGAAACTCTATATAAATATTTATATAAAGACGCTACTCTAAGAAAAGATCAAAAAGTTTATGAAAAGTTATATGAAGAAAATAAGCTCGCTGTTTGTAAGTTAAATGATAAAAAGTGGATAATGGCTTCTCTCAATTAACCTCTATTCTCTTTTATAGCTTTAAAAGCTCTACCTAGATTCTGTATAATATCCATAGCATTAAGACTTTCTTCACTTTGAGAAGCAAGGGCTACATCACCAGCCTTGCCATGAATAAACACCCCCAACAGACAAGACGACAGGGTTGTATAGTTTTGAGCAACTAGCCCAGCTATTATTCCAGTAAGAACATCTCCACTCCCAGCAGTCGCCATTCCACTATTACCGGTGCTGTTGAAGTATACTTCTCCTTCAGGGGTGCTAATGGATGTATGAGCCCCTTTTAAAACTATATATATACCGTACTGCATACTATACTGTAGCTGTTTTTCAATTCTTTTATACCCATCATTGCTTTTCTCAAAAAGCCTATCGAACTCACCAGGGTGTGGGGTCAAAATTGTATTTCTTGGCAAGGAACTCATAAGACTTTTATCTTTCGAAAGAATATTTAATGCATCGGCATCTAAAATTAATGGGGGCAGCTCCTTGAAGGTCAAAAGCTTTTTGAATGCATCATTTGTTTTATTATCCGTTCCTAAGCCTAGGCCAATAGCTACAGCATTGTATTTTTCAAAATTTATATTATTGAAAGAGTCAATTTTTTTCTTACTAGAACACGTTTCTACCATAACCTCAGGCAATGCAGTCTGCAAAACCGAATATCCTTTTTTAGGAACAAATGCGGTTACCAAACCAGCTCCTGATTTTAAACATGCTTTGGAAGATAGTATCACAGCTCCCATTTTCCCATAAGACCCTCCACCAACTAACACATGTCCGTATGTTCCTTTATGAGAAAACTTATCTCGCTTTTTTATCAATTCTGCCGCAAAGTTCTTGTCTATGCAATGATATTTAGATGGTTCATTTTCAATATATCTCTGACTTAGCCCTATATCAACTAAATTCCACTCACCTACATGCTTTTCATTTTCAGCAATAAAAAAAGGGTATTTTGGTAGCTGAAAAGATATAGTCAGATCAGCATAAATAGCTGTTTCTGTTCTATCTTGTTCGTTAGCAAACAAACCCGAGGGGATGTCAATTGCTATTGTATAGTTCTCTTTAGAATTAATAAAATCAATTACAGTTTTAGCTATCCCAGATGGTGCTCTATTTAGACCTGAACCAAAAATACCATCTATTATTATTGCGCTTTCATCTAACTCTGGTATATCAGCTTCAACAGTAATGTTTTGAAGTGAAGTAATTTCTTTTAAGCGGCTATAGTTTTTCTCAAAATCTTTAGAAGTGTTTTTGGAAAATCGTACTACAAAACATTTTACAGTATATCCTTTGTTTATCAGTAATCTACTTACGGCCAACCCATCCCCACCGTTATTACCTATTCCGCAAAATACATATATAGGTTTTTCATAGTCTAAAATGTCTTGTATATATGCAATAAACTTTTCTGATGCCCTCTCCATCAAATCTATCGATGCAATTGGCTCATTTTCGATTGTGTACCTATCTAATTCACGTATTTGTTGTACAGAAAAAATTTTCATCGTATATTTTTTTCTAGTATTTAATCTTTAAGCCCTTCACAATAGTTCAAGTTTCCAAAATACTTCATTAATTAACAAAGCTTTAATGTATAGATCTAATAATATTACTATATTTCAATAGAATTTTAGGCTAAAATCATCAACCGAATTAAGATGAAGTTTAATCCAGTTATTTTTTATTTCTACCTTTTTGCCTCTTCCCTGCTTATAACATACAACACTAAAGCGCAATCGGGCTACAATATTATTGGAGCTAGAGCGAATGCTATGGGGAATGCATCTGTAGCTCTTGAAGATGGTTGGAGTGCTTTTAATAATGTTGCTAATATGGCTTCCGAAAAATCTTTGAGAGCTATGTTCTCCTACTATAACCGATATGGTTTTACCAACGGTCTAAACACTTTATCTGCTGGGGTTCTTTCTCCAGTAAAGCTAGGGGTAGCTTCTCTAACAGTGAATCGATTCTCTGGATCTCTAAGTGATAATACGTATAGTGAACAAAACGTTTCTTTGGGCTATGCTCATGAACTATATGGCGTAAACATCGGTGCTAGAGCTAACTATCTGCAATACAATATTGAAGGATATGGAACCAAAGGCGTTTTAAGTCTAGATCTGGGTGTAAAAACACAACTAAAGGAAAACCTTACTTTAGCTGCTTATATCCATAATATTACCCAGTCTAAAGTCACAGAATTTGAAGATGAGAGGACTCCATCAGTCATTCAACTAGGCCTTGGGTACCAGCCAATCGAGTCTTTATTTATCACTGTTCAAGCAGAAAAAGATCTAGAAAAAGACCCTATCTACAGAGTAGGCTTAGAATATGAATTTATTGAAAACTTTTATGGTAGAACCGGAGTATCTACAGACCCTACAGTGGGTTATTTTGGTCTCGGCGTTTTGGTGAATCGCTTCCTCATAGATTATGCTATCCATACCCACCCTAGTCTTGGGCTGTCGCATCAGGTCTCCATTTCAGTTAAACTAAGGGAGTTTGAAAATCAGAACCTACCTACTAATGATTAAAAAACTACTTTTTTTTAAAATATCTTTGATCTTTTTCTTTAGTAGCACAATAGCCTGGGGGCAAGATAATATTGAGCGTCCAGAATTGGATTTAGATGAGTTTATTCAAAACTTATTTTCTACACAAAGCGAGGATATCAACTATGAAGATGTCTATGAAACTCTATTTCAATTCTATAGAAATCCAATCAACTTAAATGAAGCCGAAGAAGAAGACCTAAGGGCTCTTTATATTTTAACAGAGCTACAATTAAATAACCTTTTTGATTATAAAAAGTTATCAGGAAACTTTGTTAGTATTTATGAACTACAAGCAATAGAAGGATTTGATGAAGAAACGATTAATAAACTACTACCTTTTGTAGTTGTTGAACCTATAGATGCAAGAAAAAGCAAAGGGAATCTTTTACAACGACTGGCTAAAGCGAAAAGACAATATTTTTTCCTTAGATATGACCAAACTCTAGAAAAAAGAAGAGGTTTCAATGAGTTAGACCTTGATGACTCAGTAAAATACTTAGGCGGAAGAGGTAAAACCTATCTAAGGTTTAGAAATCAACAAGTCAATGATTTTAGTATTGGTGTAACCTTAGAAAATGATTATGGAGAACCCTATGAGTGGAATCCAGACAATAATCAATACGGTGCTGACTTTATATCTTATCATGCCACTTTCTATAACCAAGGTAATTTTAAAACCATAACAGTTGGTGACTATCAGGTACAAGCTGGTCAGGGCTTACTGCTATCAGCAGGATTCCAAGTAGGAAAAGGGGCAGAAACGGTTGCTACTACAAGAAGAGCATCAAGAGGTGTAAGACCATATACTTCGGCATTAGAAGCTGGTTATTTTAAAGGTGCTGCTTTTACCTATGAATACAAAAACTTTGAAGTAACCCCCTTCTTTTCTTATCAAAAATTAGATGGAAATGTAATTGAGGAAGTTGTTGACCCATCTGATACTTTAGACATAGATATACCTGGAAGAGGAGGTAATCCGGACTCTTTCCTTAGTGCTATTTATGATAATGGCTTTCACAGATCATTACGAGAAATAAACAGAAAAGACCAAGTATCTGAAACTGTATTTGGTGCTCATCTAAAATATAAGTCTGAAGATAGAAGGCTTAAAGCTGGTATTGTCGCATTACAAACCTACTACGGAATTGATTTTAATAGAAAGATCTCTCAATACAATCAGTTTGATTTTCGTGGTAGTTCTAATTTAGCAGTTAGTGGGCATGCTACTTATCGATGGAAAAATTTTGACTTTTTTGGAGAGGTTGCTAGATCTGAAAGTGGAGGTATTGGAGCTGTAGCAGGATTTGTATCTAGCCTTACCAGCTATGTGGATTTAGCCATGGTTTACCGAAATTATGCTAAAAATTTTCATTCTTTTTATGGAAATGCCTTTGGGGAAGGCACTAGAAACATTAATGAAAAAGGAATCTACTGGGGAATTAAAATAAGACCTTTAAGCAAATGGACAATTGCCGCTTATTACGATTACTATGAGTTTCCGTGGTTGAGATTTAGAGCCTATTCTCCTTCTAAAGGACATGAGGCATTGATAAGGGTTACCTATGACTTGAGTAGAACTGTAAAAATATATGCTCAGTACCGGCAAGAGTCCAAAGAGCTTAACTCTAGAGATGAAGATTCTGCTTTGAGGTATTTGACTGACTCCAATAAAAAAAACTACTTATTCAATATTGATTTTAGAGCAACAGAAGTAATTTCTCTCCGAACACGGTTTCAGTCTAGCAGCTTTGACTTTGAAGGTTTTACTAACGGCTATGCTCTCATTCAGGATATTAACTTAAATTTTGAAAAATTTAGGTTGAGCAGCAGGTTTGCTTTTATTGATACTGATGATTTTAACAACAGGCAGTATGCTTTTGAGAGAAATGTTTTATATGCCTTTTCTCTTCCTGCCTATTACGGTAGGTCTTTTAGAAACCTCTATCTAATTCAGTATGATTTTAATAGAGACTTAACCCTTTGGGCAAGATATGCATATACTCTTTTTAGAGATAGAGACGAAATCGGATCAGGATATGATCTCATTGACAGTTCAAAAAAATCAGACGTTACTATTCAATTACGATATAAGTTTTGAAATCTAGCTATGTCTTAAACTTTTCTTTTTCTTGAAACTTTACATGCGCTCATTTCTAATTTTATTTTAAATCTTCTCTTCGTATTCTGGCACAATATTTACACTTATCAGTAAAACAACTATTTTTTATAAAATGAGTAAGTCAATTTGGTTTTTAACTCTCTGCATTAGCACTTGCAGTATTTTCGTAATAAGTCACAATAGTTTCAGCCAGGCAGAAGCTGATCCAATTGCTAACTACAATGAAAATTCATTGCGCCCAATAAGTAATGATGAGATCATGTTTAAAAAGGGTCTTTGGTTTAGGATGGATTTAAGGAGCAAGATTAATGCACCTTTTTATTCAGAAGGCAAGGAACTACCAAAGATTATAATTGATGCTGTGAGAGAGGGAAAGATCCTTCCATTCAAAAACGACTCTTTAACAACGAGGATATCCAAAAATGAGTTTTTAAAAGAATTAAAAATACCTCAAGCTGATCTTGAGAAACAGTTATTCAGTGCTGAAGATGAAATAAATAATGACTGGGGTGATGACGGAGACTCAAAGAAAAATAAAGTATTCAATGAAGGGCAGTATGAATATTTTCCTAAACAATTATTTGTAGTAGAGTTAAAGATTGATAGAGTTTTTGACAAAAGAAGGTCTAAGATGTATAATGACATCCAGGCAGTTACTTTAATAATTCCAGCAGAAATTAACCCTATTGGAGTTGATAAAGTTTTAGGGACATTTAGCTATAAAGAGTTATATGAAAATGTATTTCACTCAAAATCAGACGGAAAACTTGTAGATAACCCAGAAGCTATTTGGTTCAACCCTAATAATTCTGCAAGCCATCAAAACCTAGGAGATGCATTTGATTTAGGCATGTATGATGCTATCCTTACCAAGTATGAAAACCCTAAAAACGATGCCATAGTAGATATCTATGGAAGTGGCAGAAAGGGTTTAATTCATTCTAAAGAAGCTGTATATAAGCTTATAGAGTATGAAGCTATGCTCTGGTCTTATTAGCTTTTTTCCTTACGTAAGCTATATCTATAAATAGCTCAATGAGAAAGGTTTTTCATAACTTAAAAGTGCATATATTTTAATTAAAATAACTTAATGAGTAAAAAATTTGTCCTTCACAAAGAAAACTATTTAGCCAATCTAAAATTTGATATTCCAGCTGGTCTTGTTGTATTCTTGGTTGCTGTGCCATTGTGCTTAGGAATAGCACTTGCTTCTGGAGCACCTTTCACTGCTGGGATTTTGGCAGGTATTATTGGAGGGCTTATTGTACCTATTATCAGTCAGTCACAATTAAGCGTAAGTGGCCCCGCAGCTGGTTTAACCGCTGTTGTATTAAGTGGCATTGAAAAGCTTGAAACTTTTGAAGTTTTTCTCGTAGCTGTATTTTTAGCTGGGATTTTGCAAATAGTTCTTGGGATTATTAGAGCTGGGGTAATTGCTTATTTTTTCCCTTCCTCTGTAATAAAAGGGATGCTAGCGGCTATTGGACTAATTTTAATTCTAAAGCAAATTCCTCATGCTGTAGGGTATGACTTAGAGTTATTTGGACTTGACAAGTTTGAAGTTGGTCAGGGAGAAAATACCTTGACTTTATTTTTTCACTCGCTGGATCATATTGAATGGGGTGCATTGATTGTTAGTGCCATCTCTTTAATAATTCTAATTTTTTGGGATAAAATTCCATTAGTAAAAAAACTAAGAATAATACCTGCTGCTCTGATTGTAGTTATTTTAGGTGCTGTTTTGAATAAGTTATTCATGAATTTTTTACCTAATCTAACCCTTGGTTCGGATCATCTTGTATCTATTCCTGTACCTGAAAGCCCTAAAGACTTTTTCTCCAGTTTTTCTTTACCTAACTGGTCATTCCTTTTTAATAAAGATGTTTGGGTTATTGGTATCACAATTGGTTTAATTGCAAGCCTTGAAACGTTACTAACAATAGAAGCAGTTGACAAGCTAGACCCTTACAAAAGAAAAAGCCCTCTTAATAGAGAGCTAATTGCTCAAGGAATAGGTAACTCAATAGCAGGGTTAATTGGTGCTCTACCAATCACTTCTGTGATAGTTAGAAGCTCAGCAAATATCAACTCTGGAGGAAGAACAAAAATGGCTGCTGTTTTCCATGGAGCATTTATACTTATTTCAGTAGTTTTTTTTGCTAGTTATCTTAACCTTGTTCCTTTAGCGTCCTTAGCATCTATACTTTTAGTTGTTGGATTTAAACTAACCAAGCCTTCCTTATTTAAAGAGAGATTAAAATCTGGTTTTGATCAGTTTGCTCCTTTTATAGCTACAATAATTGCTATTTTGCTTACAGATCTTCTTATTGGGATATCTATTGGGATTGTTATAGGATTAATCTTTGTTATCAGAACTAATTTCCACAATCCTATTACGGTTACAAAAGACAAAAAATTTATTTTAATAAAATTCAATCAAGACATTTCTTTTTTACACAAAGCAATAATTAATAAGGAGCTGGAATCAATAGAAGAAAATTCACATGTTATTGTAGATGCTCACAATGCTCAGTTTATCGATAACGATATCAGAGAGCTTTTAAGTGAGTTTAAAAAGGAATCACAACTTAAGAACATTACTTTTGAGTACAATAACTTCAAAAAAACCATAAGAAACTCTAAAAAAAACAAAAGTGATATAAATTTGAGTACTGTTGAAAATACAGACGCTTAACTTTAAAAAAGAAGTTTTTAAAATTTAAATCTAATCTATGAGTCCTTACGAAAAACTACTATTGCAAAATAAATCTTGGGTAAAAGATCGGCTAGACCTTGATCCTGATTATTTCAAAAAATTAGCTAAAATTCAAAATCCTGATTTTTTATGGATAGGTTGCTCCGACAGTAGAGTTCCTGCTAATCAGATAACAGGCACCGAACCTGGTGAGGTGTTTGTACATAGAAATATTGCTAATGTAGTTGTACTTACAGATCTTAATATGTTAAGTGTTCTTAGCTATGCTGTTGAGCAACTTAAGGTAAAACACGTAGTAGTTTGTGGTCACTATGGCTGTGGTGGAGTTAAAGCTGCTATTTCAAGAGGTGACTTTGGCTTACTCAACAAATGGTTAACCAATATAAAAGATGTATACCGGCTTCATGCTGACGAGATCAATAAAATTGAAGATGAGCAACAAAAAGAAGACAGACTTATTGAGCTTAATGTAATTGAACAAGTTCGAAATCTTAAGAAAACGAATATTATTCAAAAAGCTTGGAAGAAAGACCAATTGCCAACATTACACGGGTGGGTTTATGGACTTAAAGATGGGATCTTAAAAGATCTTTGTAAGATATTACCAGGAGATGATATTGATCCTATATTTAGCTTTAAGGATGTTTAGTTTGGTTCAATAAAAAAACTAAAATTAAAAAGAAAGAGGCTATCTCAAAAGTGATGAGATAGCCTCTTTCTTTTTAAATCTCTATTACTTCTATTTTGAAGCAACATCTTTAAATCCATTTCTTGCAAGAAATGTATCATAAAGCTTCTGATAAGCACCTAAGTTATCAGATAACTTCAATGCTTTTTCATAAGCATTAATAGCATTTCCATATAGCTCATTTTCTTCATAATATTTAGCTAAAGCCACATTTTTTATTGCAGATGAATCATCCAATAGTTTTTCTATCTCTTTGTTCATTTTTTTAGCATTCTTACCTGCGACTTTTCTCAACATGTAATCATCAGAAGAAAGGTCTTCACTACCCATCACACTTACATTATACATTACATTGTCGTGCTTGCTGAGTTTTGAGTCAGATAAATCTAAAGTTAGATATGGAACTTCTACTTCTTTCTCCATTATTTTTTGACGATACTCATCCATAAAAGTGACTTTGTACTTTGCTCCTTTTTTCACTTGCGCTTCATCTTTCATTATCCACTTCAGAGTTACTGTATTTAAAGCATCGCTTGTCTTAGGCATCCAAACATCTATTTGCTTTTGGTTCATTGCTCTAGTAACAGAACCTGTTTTTACTCTTCGAGTCGCATAATGAGATGCCACTGATTTACTGTTAGTCAGTTCATCTAAAATATAAGAGGTATATCTATCCGTCAGGCTTTGTTCTTCTGAGTTAACTTTGGCTTCAAGCTCTGAGACCTTGTACATTCCAGAATTTTTAATTTCTAACGTTTTTCCAGATTTATGCGCCAGGCCTAAATATCCTCCATCTACAACTTTGATAATTTGATCTGAAAGCACTTCAGAGCCAATAGTTAGATGACTCCCATCTGCCTGATTATTTCCTTTAGAGCCTAAGACTTTAAATGAATAGTCTTGTGCAAAACTGGTTAAACACCCAAGTAACAGCACAAATGCCGTTACCCATAGGTTAAATTGTATTTTTCTCATACTCTTAATTTTTTTCGAATTTATAAAACAAAATTATAAAATTACTTTTTGGCAACCTTTCTAATTCCCTTCACTATAACATCATAAAAGATCTCTAAAAGATCTCCTGATAGTATTATAACGAACAATGTCAAAGTAAGATTCGCTTCATACTGAAATATTGCAAATAAAAACAACGCTATAGTTGTAAGAACTATTGTTTCAATAAGCTGAATTAGCTTAGATATACCATTATACCAAATAGAAAGCCTATGCTTTGTTAAAATATAAATAAAAACAATACTATTCAAATAGCACGCTAAAACTGCAATTAAATAACTTACGCTCTTGGGCATTTCATTGATAAATTTTTTATCCAATATCATCGAAATAATATTAGCATGAACAACTACTCCATACATATCAGGTGAACCTCTGCCCAACTTTGGATTTAAAGGTGTATAAAATCGATCTTCATCAAAGTGATAGTTAGTAAAACTCTCCCCCATATAGCCCATGAGCACTATTTTATCTTTAATAAGCATAGAGTCAAAGTTCTCATCCAACACATCTTCCACATCCAGTTTAGTGTATTTATCTAAGTTTCCTTTGAAAAATATTTTTTCTTTTGAATTACCTCTCTCTAAAAACTCCTCTACATTTTCTTTATTATAAAAGCTGGCAACCTTAGCTGCAAAGCAAAGCTCTTCTCTACCACTTTTTGTTTCTTCTTGAGGAGGAATATCTTTCCATGTAGGAAAATCTTCTTCTGCTATATTTCCAATATTCACAAAACCTGTTTGGGCTCCAGTAGAATCTGTAAATAAAGGTGGAGGTAGATATAATGTATCCCAAAGTTGTGTAGCAGGGTTTCCTCCATCCACTCTACTTCCAAAAACAAAATTATTTGCTTCTTTTACTGCGTTGGAAAGCATAAAGTCACCTAAAGGATCTTCTTCTTTTCTCGAAAAAAGTTCTGCATCTATTCCAATTACTTTTGGGTCATATTTATTTAAAACTTTTATTTCAGCTGCAATTCCCCTTCTATCTAAAGTACCAATATTTACTAAGACTATTCTATCTTCATACGGAACACTGGATGCATCTCTTATTTTTGTATAGTAAATATCTGTAAGATCGAAAGACTTAAAAACTTCTTCAAAAACGTTTAAGAAATCAAATCTCACCCCTATCTGACCTAATAGCCACATGAAAAGCAAGACAAAAAGAGTTCCAAAAACACTACTCCACCTAAATAGTTTTCTCATCCATTTTTCTCTTTAAAAAAAACTAAGTGTTGCTTAATATAGATTAAAGTAAAATACTTTATATGATTTATCTTACTACCCATATAGGGTTACCCATTATTAAAGTCAACATTATTATATTCATCAAATACATCGTTAAAATAAAAAATGTTAGATAGAACTCTTCGCTTATCAAAAGAAAATTATATTGATGGAATACGAAATGGCGATAAAATTGTTCTAAGTAGGTCTATTTCAATTTTTGAAAGCGATAAAGAAAGTGACAAGCAACTTGCAAGAGAGATTTTAGAAGAAATTTTACCCTATACTGGCAAATCATACCGAATAGGCATCACTGGAGTTCCTGGTGTTGGCAAAAGTACTTTCATTAATAAAATTGGAGAGGAAATTTTAAACTCAGGTCACAAACTAGCAATTCTCGCTGTAGACCCAAGCAGCAGCTCTTCCAAAGGAAGCATTTTAGGGGATAAGATTAGAATGAGCAGTTTGGCGAGCAAAAAAAATGTTTTCATCCGCCCCTCTCCTACCAGTAACTCTCTTGGTGGGATAGCAAAAAAAAGTAGAGAGGTGATGCTTTTGTGCGAGGCGGCTGGCTATGATGTTATCTTGGTCGAAACTACTGGAGTAGGTCAATCTGAAGTTGCTGTTAATGATATGGTAGACTTTTTTTTGCTGCTGCTACTTGCTGGGGCAGGAGATGAGGTACAAGGCATCAAGAGAGGCATTATGGAAATTGCGGACTTTGTTCTAATTTCTAAAGCAGACGGAGATAATCTGGAAGCAGCAAAAAACACAACAAAAGTTTTTGAGCATGCGCTTCATTTTTTCTCCCCAAAAAACACCTTTCACTCTACTGAAGTTCTAGAATGCTCCTCTATCTCAGGGCATAATATCTCAAAGGTTTGGCAGTCTGTAAAAAAGTCATTTACAAACAAACAGTTGAGGAAATGGATGCTGAATAGGCGAAAAAACCAGTTAGTTCAATGGATGAATGATTATCTAGAAGAAACTATTTTGGAAAAATTTTATCAAAAACCTGAGATGAAAAAACAGATTGACCTCAAAAAAACCCAAGTTTTTGAAGGTAAAAAATCCCCTTATTTAGCTGCTGAAGAACTTTTAGATATTATACCCTAAAAATTAAAAGAGCACTCCAGATAAAATCTGAGTGCTCTACATAGTATGCAAGCAAATTGCTCGCAATAAACAAACTGTATCTTTATTACCTTGTCAAGATCATTCGCTTTGTATCTACTTCATGTCCATCTAACTATGAGGCTATATAAGTACATATCAGCATTTAATGCTCCTCTTTCTCTTCATATTCTTCTATTCACTATTTTATTATATACAACTACTTACAGCCTCTGAAAAACCCTTATTAAAAAAAGAAAATTGAAATCATGATTTTTAATAATTTCTATTTTTTTAATGAAATAATTAACAGATCTAATAAAAGAAAAAACACAAATTATTTGTTTTTCCTACTACTCCATTGTGCTTTTTGTTAAGAAAAAATTACACTAACTTATCAAAGTTAAAAATATTTTTAACAACGCACTGTATTTTGTTATGAAATTACGAAAATACTTTTACATTTGCTTTTATTGATTCGTATAACAAACCAAAAAACAAGAAGCCGCTTAAGCTATTGAGTCTATTAAAACTTTTCTACATATAGTTGAACTAGTCTATCAAAGCTATACTAATAGTCGGCCGATCGGTTTTGATAGATTCTATATGCAAGAGAAAACTGGACAAGTAGTAACTATTACAGGCGAATACTGAAAAGCCTAAGTCTACTTCACAAATCTAGACTAAATAGAGTAGGTGTTATTTTATTAATCTTTTTTTATGAAAAATTTATTCTTTATCTCATTCATTTTATTCTCTTCTCTTGAGCTATTCGCTCAAAATAACAATCATTTTCATCCAGATCGCCCAAGAGCCAATACTGGGTCATACAATACTTTTATTGGTAGACAGTCAGGTATTGTAAATACAACTGGTCATCGAAACACATTCTTAGGGGCTAACTCAGGTCAACGTAATAACTCAGGAGAATATAATACTTTTGTAGGAGCTGCTTCGGGCATGTACAATAGAGAAGGAGGCAATCGTAATACTTTTGTTGGCGCTTATTCTGGGCTAGGTAATACTTCAGGAGCAGACAACACTTTTGTAGGGTCACATAGCGGGGAAGAAAATACAACAGGCAATCACAATACCTTTTTAGGGTCTGGAAGTGGCACTGATAACACATCTGGAGAAAGAAACACATTCTTGGGAAGATGGTCTGGGTTTAGAAATACTACTGGCTTTCGTAATGCCTTTGTAGGATCAACTTCAGGCTACAACAATACTACTGGAGAAAGGAATGCTTTTCTCGGAAGTGCATCAGGTTATAATAATACTTCGGGAATTAGGAATACATTCATTGGAAATGGCGCAGGGTATTATAATACTACAGGAGATAGAAATGTGTATGTAGGTAGAACAGCGGGGTATAATAATATAACAGGTAATGGCAATGTACTCTTAGGAAATGAGGCTGGATACAATGAGACTGGCTCTAATAAGCTTTACATTGCTAACTCTAGCAATAGCACTCTTATTTACGGGGATTTTAGCTCTAGAAATGTTGGTATTAATACTACAAGCCCAGGAAATACGCTAGATGTCAATGGCGGAATTGATATAAGTAACTATATCCGGCATAATGGGGATGAAAATACTACTATCGGCTTTGCGCAAAACGATGAAATTAGACTAAAAACTAATGGTACTGATAGGCTTTATGTAAAAAACAATGGTAATATCGGAATAGGTATCTCTACACCAGACAGTAAGCTAGATGTCAGTGGTGGAATTGATATTAATGACTATATCCGACATAATGGAGATGAAAATACTACTATTGGTTTTGCACAAAATGATGAAATCAGATTAAAAACTAATGGTACTGATAGGCTTTATGTAAAAAACAATGGTAATATCGGAATAGGTATCTCTACACCAGACAGTAAACTAGATGTTAGTGGAGGAATTGATATTAATGACTATATCCGACATAATGGAGATGAAAATACTACTATTGGTTTTGCGCAAAACGATGAAATCAGACTAAAAACTAATGGAAGTGACAGAGTATCTGTAAAAAGTAATGGTAATGTAGGAATAGGTACTTTAAGCCCTTCAGAAAAACTTAGTGTTTTTGGTGGTCTTCAAATTGGTAATACTCAGAGTCTTAACCAAGGAACTATACGTTGGACAGGTGCTGACTTTGAAGGGTATAATGGAAATGAGTGGGTTTCCCTAACCAGAAGCGAAGCAGGGATAGCTAATATTGACCCTATCTATATAACGGAGGAGCAAAATATAGGTATTGGAACGGAAGAAACTGGCTCTTTCAAACTAGCTGTAGACGGATCTATTGGAGCAAGAGGGGTACATGTTACCAATGCTAACCCTTGGCCTGATTATGTATTTGCAGATGACTATGATTTACCAAGTTTAAATTCTGTAAAAGAATATATTAATAAAGAAAAACACCTTTCTGAAATTCCTTCTGCAAAGGAGATAGAGAAAAATGGTCACGATTTAGGAGAAATGGATGCTAAGCTCTTGAAAAAGATAGAAGAACTCACTCTTTATACGATCAAACAACAAGAGTTAATAGATAAACAGAACGATGTTATTCAAAAGTTTGAGACTAGATTAAATAAACTTGAAAATAAATAACAGCTATGAAAAAAAGATTTTTTTTAAGCTTCTTCTTCATAGGACTATGCTTGACTAATATTAGTGCTCAGCAGGTTTCATTGAGATTATATGAAGAATTGAGAGGCAAATCCGACAACGACATTATACAAATTGTAGCCTTACTTGACGATCAGGCTAATTTGGATGATATTTATGAATCTAAAATGCATGTGGACGATAAAGCGAGAGCAACTATCCATAGACTACAAGAAAAAGCTGAAAAAACACACCCATCACTAATTGAATCATTAAAGTATGGTATAAAAGCAGGTGATGTAATCAGCTACGAGGCATTTTGGGTAGTAAACATGTTTATGATCCAGGCTAAGAAAGAATATCTAGAAAGAGCTATTACAAACAATCCTGACTTTTCATTTTTGGACTTGAATGCAGAGCTATACTTAGATGAGCCAACAGTTGAACAGGATCCTATAGATATAGAAGCTGTAGGAGCTCCTGAGTCAGGCTTAAGGATAATCAACGCACACAGGATGTGGGAACTTGGTTTTACGGGTGAAGGCAGTATTGTAATGACTTCTGATACTGGTGCAGATGTAATTCATCCTGCCTTAAATAGAAATTGGAGAGGTAACCATGTGCCCCCTAATGAAGCTTGGATTGATGTTTCCAATAACCCATTTCCAATTCCTAAAGATTACGATCTAGAATACTCTCATGGAACGCATGTTACAGGTATAATGTGTGGGTTAGATCCTGCCACCAATGATACTATTGGAGTAGCTTTTGATGCTCAATGGATTGCGGCTCAAAGTACTAGAGGGCCAGAAAACAGTATATCAAGACATACTAGAGTTTTGCAATGGGCAATGAACCCTGATAATAACCCAAACACCGTTAATGATATGCCAGATGTCATAAATAATAGTTGGTATACTGTAGGTTCTAGTTGTAATCAGCTATTTCAAATACTATTTACTAATGTGGAAACTGCTGGTATAGCCATTGTTTTTTCAGCAGGTAATGCTGGTTTAGATGGCGTAAGCTCTATCACTGTTCCAAAAAACATTAATACTAGCTTAGTTAACACTTTTTGTGTCGCTAATATTCAGGGTAACGTTTTTTTAAATGGAAACCTTGACCCAATTAACCCAGGTTCTAGTAGAGGCCCATCCATTTGTGGTGGAGAGGGTTCTCTTTTAATAAAACCTGAAGTGTCAGCTCCAGGAACCAGAGTCAGATCCTGTATTCAACAAGGTCAGTATGCATTTCTTTCAGGTACATCCATGGCTGCTCCACATGTTTCTGGAGCTATTGCTTTGCTAAAAGAAGCTTTTCCACATCTCACAGGGGAAGAGCTTAAGTTAGCTCTCTACTACACTGCTCGTGATCTTGGCGAGCCAGGGGAAGACAATACCTATGGCATGGGGCTAATCGATGTATTTGCAGCTTACCAGTACCTATTAGAACAAAACTGTGAGGCTGAAATCGTACTTAGAGATCCACTGAATGGAGAAGAAATATTCACTTCTGGACAAACTATTATTGCCAGCTCTGTTATACAACCTGGTTCTAATATTACTATGAAAGCCAATAACTCGGTTATGCTAGAAAATGGGTTTAGAGCTGAAGGCAATGTTGAGTTTAGAGCTTATTTGGAATCTTGTGTCCCTGGAGTAGCCCACGGAGCAAATAGATTAGCTTCTGAGACTAGTTATCCTAGTAATTTGAAAGAAGATCTAACTGCTAAAAAAATTAAAATTTACCCTAACCCAGCAGAAAACTCTTTCAAAATTAATTTGGATAGTTATATAAAAAATGCATCTCTTAGAATCATCAACGTATCTGGAGATGTGATTTTTTCACAAAGCAGAATTACTGGAAACGAAATGGAGATCGACACTAAAAGGTACCCGAATGGGATTTATTTTGTGCATATCACTTCCGATAATGGAGAAAGTAATGTTACTAAGTTGGTAATTCAGAAGTAGAATTTTGAATTAACTCTAGTCAAAAACCCTTCCTAAAACTATTAAAGTCTAGGAGGGGTTATTTACTTCTAGTTACTCAACAACTGTTTTATCAACAAAAGATTAACTGTCTGCTTCAACTTTACCTGAAACCTCTACCTTTCCATCTCTCCCATATTATTCTTAAAAGAAACTGCCGTACTTTTATTGGGTCAGCAAGTGATGCCAATAAGGCTATTGGAGAAAGAAGTATATTCCTTAAGAAAGTAGTCTGGATATAGAAGTCCAATAGGATCTCAAAACGCATTTGTAAGGTCAATTTCTGGCTACAACAGTTTCAGTATCAGGGATTTTTTGAGGTTCAATCCAATTTCCATCCTCTTTGATTATTTGTATAAGCTCATCTACCGCTTTTTCCGATGGAACGGCTCTTTTTATAACCTCTTTTCCCTTGTAGAGCGTTATTTTGCCTTTTCCAGAGCCTACATAGCCATAGTCCGCATCTGCCATTTCTCCTGGACCATTTACAATACAACCCATAATCCCTATTTTGACTCCTTTTAAGTGATCTGTCCTTTTTCTTATCATAGCGGTTGTTTCTTCCAGATCGAATAATGTTCTACCGCAAGAAGGACAGGAAATGTATTCTGTTTTAGAGATACGCATTCTGGATGCCTGTAGTATTCCAAAGGCAGTTTGATTAATGAATTTCATTTCCTCCTGTGGCTGATTTTTTGCGTTTTTTGATAGCATAACACCGTCTCCAAATCCATCAACAAGTAATGCTCCTAGGTCTATAGAACTGTATATCTGTACTTTTTCACTTTCTTCTCCTTCGTACCGCAAGTTTATAATTACAGGGTTTGTAATCTTTTGCTGATACAGGTAAAAAAGTGCATCTCTGAGCTTTTTCATGGGAGTTTTTGAATCTCCACTAAGTATGATTACTAGCTTTTTACCTTGATATAGTTCTCGAGGCAACTGTTCTATTTCCTCAGCATTAATTGCTACAAAGTTTAGGTTAGGATGCAATTGAACCTGTTGCTTTAGTCGCTCCTCTGTCAATAAGGGATATATATTTTCTTTTTTCTCACTATTTGCCCACGTTTCATAGTTAGCTATTTCCTTCAAACCATTAGGCAGCATAAAATGCAACAGATTATCTCCCGTATATATGTAATCAGCACCAAAGTCTGTCATTATCCATTTGTCCAGCTCGGGCATATAATGATGCCCTATCGACTTAAGATCTTTTGGGTTTACATCTTTTTGCTTGCTAAAATCAGCAATTACTCTTGGTACATTCTCTAACCCTATATTTTCGATTTCGTTCGTTTTCCGTCTTTGATATTCAAAAGGGCTTTTAGGAACTTCCTTTTCATTAATTGCAGAAATATTATTCTGAGTGTATCGATTTACTAAAGCTCTAGCTACAGGTATTTCATTTTCTGGAGGTTCGGTTAAAGAAACTCGAACTGTATCGCCTAGCCCATCTTCTAGCAATGTTCCAATCCCTACTGCTGATTTTATTCTCCCATCTTCACCATCTCCTGCTTCAGTTACTCCCAAGTGCAACGGATACGGTTTCAGTTTTTCTGCTTCTAGTTTATGAACTAATAGGCGATATGCCTGAACCATGACTTGAGGGTTACTTGACTTCATGGATAGAACTATGTTGTAGTACAGTTCATCTTCGCATATTCTCAGAAACTCTAATGCTGACTCTACCATACCCTCTGGCGTGTCACCATATCTGCTCATTATTCTATCAGATAAAGAACCGTGGTTTGTTCCTATCCGCATTGCAGTACCATATTCTTTGCAAATTTTTATAAGAGGGATAAACTTTTTCCGTATTCTTTCTATCTCCTGGTTATAGCTTTCATCTGTATATTCTAGAACCTGAAATTTCTTTTTATCTGCGTAATTTCCTGGGTTTATTCGTACTTTCTCTACTATTCTAGCAGCGCATTCTGCCGCATTTGGAGTAAAGTGAATATCTGCGATGATAGGAGTAGAGTATCCTTTTTTAGCTAACTCTTGTTTAATGCTTTGTAAGTTTTCTGCTTCCTTTATGCTAGGTGTCGTTATTCGTACATATTCACTCCCAGCGTCTATCATTCGTATCGCCTCTTCAACTGTTGCCTTTGTATCCATTGTATCTGCGGTAGTCATGGACTGAACACGAATTGGGTGCAATCCCCCCAATGGTACTTCCCCAATTTTCACCTCTATCGTCTCTCTTCTTGAGTACGTACTTATTGATTTGCAGTATTTGAATGGGTGCATTTTTTCTAGCATTACGTTTTCTTTAACGAAACTAATTAAAGATAAAAAAATTATCCCCTACTATTTGTTTAACCCGAATAATTCGGGACTTATTAAATGGAAAAGGTAACTCTCTGATTACAAAGTAATTTATTATACAAGACTTGAACTAACTCATCCCCAAATTTGGGGAATAAAATATCATATGATTTAAGACGCAAATTACTAATAACCAATCACTTGATTTAAAAAAAGCAACCTACACATGAATAATGCAGGTTAAAGATTACCTTAGGAAATGATCCAAAAAAGAAGAATTTTCGTTACAATAGAATAACACACAAAGAAGCTTCCTTGATTAAGGAGATTAATTACAGAAATTATTAACTTCAGGGTGAGATAAATTAGACAGAATGGATTTACAAGCAAGTAAATTAAGTGTTTTAGAAAAGATTTTAGCAGTCAATAATTTTTCACTATTAGAGAAAATAAATGCAATCTTAGACAAAGAAACAATTGTAGGATATACAACAGATGGAACTCCTCTTACAAAATCATCCTATAATAAAAGACTCGCTACAGCAGAAGCAGAAATTCATAAGGGCGAGTACTACTCACAAAAGGAGGCAGAGAACCTCTCTAAGAAGTGGTAGTATACCTTATTTTAAATATAAAGTCGGGCATAAGGTCTGAAAAACAATTCACTCATAATAACCAATAAAATAGTTGCTGCACTGCTACCTAAACAATAATAAAAAATTAGAAAAAGAACTTTCTTTTAGCCCTTTTGAAAGAGGTTTTTTCTATGGAGATGGCCTTTTTGAGTCTTTAGTTGTCATAGAAGGGAACGTGCTAAATATGGAAGATCATTTACAAAGGATACAAGAAGGCAGCAGTGCTTTAAAGATCAAAAGCAATTATTTGAATAAATCATTTTTACAAGAAAAAGTGGAAGAGTTGATTTCTCTCAATAACATCAAGGGTTTAGGTAGGCTTAACCTATGGCTTTCACGAGAAAGTGGAGGTAAATACTCTCCTACTTCTACCCAGGGGAATCTTCTTATAACGCTCAAGAACGAGTCCCCTTCTAACTTTTCACCTGCCACAGCTGATTTTTGTGATGGTGTTCAGCTTCAACATACTCCCTTTTCTAGATTTAAAACCATATCTGCATTACCCTATGTGCTTGCCAGCTTAGAAAAACAGCAAAAAAATACGGATGAATTAATCCTTACTGATTCTTCTGGAAATATTTCTGAGTGTACTGCCAATACTATTTTTTGGTATGCAAATACTACTTTATTTACGCCCAAATTAGAGACTGGCTGCATTGGTGGAATTGCACGAAAAAAAATTCTACAAGAAGCAAAAAGACAAAATATTAAAACAGAAGAAGTATTTGCTAAAAAAGAAGTTCTTTTCGAAGCAGAAGCAATCTTTATTTGCAATATTTTTTCATATCGGTTTATCAAAAAACTTGGAAATAGAAATTTTTCCACACAGAATAAGGGGTTAATAAAGTTTTTAGACGATTTACATTATTATAACTTAAAAAAAGTTAAGCAAAAAGCTTTTTAATTTACCAAATCCATAATCTACAACTAGCTTTGTATTGAGAAGAAGTTATGCAGTTAGAATTAATAAAAATGTGGCTTTCAAATAAAAATAATGCTGGTGTTATCAGCTTTATCTTTTTTATACTATTCTTTTCTTTTTCTTCTTATTCTCAAAAAACGATTAAAGGAAAAATATTAGATGCGGAAACTGGTGAAGGCTTGCCATTTGTAAATGTATATTTTAAAGGAACTACACAAGGCACTACCACCAATTTTGATGGGTATTACTCTATTTCTCTCTCTTCCTTTCCTAGTGATTCATTAGTTGCTTCTTATATCAGCTATGCCAAAAAGGCAAAGTACATTGATCCAAGCAAAGAATCTCAAGAAGTAAACTTTCAGCTTGCACCTGATGCTACTATGCTTGATGCTGTTCAGGTAGTGTATGGCAAGAAGTATGAAAACCCTGCTTGGGGAATTTTGAGGAAGGTAGTAGAGAATAAATCTAAAAACGATAAAAGAACGCTAGAGTCGTATGAGTATGAGAGCTACTCGAAAGTAGAGCTTGATGTAGATAATATTTCTGAAAAATTTAGAAAGAAAAAGCTTGTACAGAAAGTAATTGCACTAGCAGATAGTATAGAGAAAATAGCAGGGGAAGATGGGCAACCCATTTTACCTGTATTCATGTCGGAGTCGATATCAAAAGTCATTACAGAAAATAATCCCAACCGAAAAAGGGAAGACATCATTAAAACAAAAATAACGGGTATTGGTGTGCAAGATGGCTCTATTGTTTCTCAGCTAATGGGCTCTTCTTTTCAGGAGTACAATTTTTATCAGAATTGGATGAATTTGGCTACCAAAGATTTTGTGTCTCCTATCTCAGATAGTTGGAAAGCTTTTTATGATTATGAATTAAAAGATGAAAAAGAAATAGTAAATGGCATTAAATGCTATAGAATTACCTATAAACCGAAACAAGAACAAGACCTAGCCTTCAAAGGTACAATCTGGGTTGCCCATGAAAGTTATGCTCTAAAGCAAATAGATGCCACTATCGGGAAAAGTGCGAACCTAAACTTTATAGAAAAAGTAAAGATCCAGCAAGAACTTGAGCCTGTTGACGGATCAAATGCCTGGCTGCCTTCTAAAACAAGAGTTATACTGGATGTCGGACAAATAAAAGATGACTGGGCAGGAATGCTTGCCAAGTTCTATGTCTCTAACAACAAGTTTGTGGTAAACAGAGAGTATTCTTCTAAGTTGTTTGAGCAAAATATTGTAGTAGCCGAGGATGCGCTCATAAACAATGGAGAGGACTATTGGGAAGGGCATCGACACGATCCCTTAACTTCTACAGAAAAGAATGTCTATCAAATGATCGATGGTGTAAAAAAACTACCCATTGTAAAGACCTATGTAGAAGTGGTTAACATATTGGTTAATGGCTACAAAAGAGTAGGGAAGTTTGACATTGGTCCTTACGCTTATACCTATGCCAATAACGATTTTGAAGGGCATCGATTCCGATTAGGCTTTAAAACCAATGAACGTTTTAGCAAAAAATTAATTCTTGATGGCTATTTAGCCTATGGTACTAACGATGATGACTTCAAGTACAATGCCGCTGCTTCTTTTATTTTAGGAAGAAAAAACTACAGCATTTTAGGTGTTTCTAAAAGTGAAGAACTAGAGCAGATCGGAATTTACAATGAAGATGTAGAAAATACTTCTTTATTTAATGCTGCTGCTCGGTTTGGTGATATACGAAGACCTTTTAAAAATGAAATAAGTAAAGTATGGCTAACAACAGATCTTAGACCTGGTATACAACAAACTGTTCAATTCAAAAACAGAAGATTTTCTCCAAGATTTTTATTTGAATATTTTCATCCTGAAAATCAAGAAATTAGAAGATCTGATTTTACCATTAGTGAAGCTAGTATTGAATATCGTTTTGCTCCTGGCGAAACCTTTATTTGGGCAGAAAATTCAAGATTAAGCCTGGGTACAAACAAACCTATAATTACACTCAAGTACACATATGGAATTGATGGTTTTATGAATAGCGATTTTTCCTATCAAAAGTTTTTTGGGAGCATCTCACATAGTTTTCGTCTTGGAGGACTAGGTAGAACAACCTACCAAATACAAGGTGGGTATATCCCGTCAAAAGTCCCCTACCCTCTTTTGGAGACGCATTTGGGAAATGAATCTGTCTTTTACAACCAAAACTCTTTTAATCTTATGAATTATTTTGAGTTTGCAAGTGATCAATACGCTTCCTTGGGTATCCGACACGATTTTGAAGGGCTTCTTTTTAATAGAATTCCATTGCTCAAAAAACTAAAATGGAGGCTGTTTGCGACTGCCAATGTGCTTTATGGAACTACAAGTGATAAAAATATTGATCTGATCCCACAAACAACTCTAAATGGAGATGAAATACCCAGATTTAGCACTCTAGGTGATGATCCTTATGTAGAAGTTGGATATGGAATAGAAAATATTTTTCGTTTCCTTAAAATAGACTTTATTCACAGACTCACCTATTTGAACTATTTGGATTATAACAACTCTCTTATAAGCTCTGATAAATTTGGCATAAAAGTGTCTGCTAAGTTTAGGTTATAATAGTCTGCATTTTTTGTTTTTTTGCTTTTACCCAATTACATTTATTTACTAACCAAATAGTTAATAAGTTATGAAAAAAGTGCTCCTATCTATTTCTTTATTATTTAACGTTTTACTAATATTATCATTAACCTTTCCATCATCAAACCAAGATATTGCTAAGTTTCAACTTCCTGGTGATGATGGTAATAGAATTTTGCAAGATGGGAAAGAAGTTGGTGAAATTTATGTACCTCCAAGAGATCTAGATGATAAGGTTTATATCGAGTATTGGTATTTGGGGGAAAAATATGTCTACCCTGATAGAGAAAATAAAAAAGAAGTAACTATCAAGCCAAAAGAGAAAAGACCAAGGCGTAGAAGTAAAAAAGAGTTTAAAAAAGAGATGGAAAGGAAGTTCAAAAAAGGCAAACTTGTTACTGTTTATTGCATCGAGGAAAATTAATTAAAGCTTTTGTGATAAAGTGTTTGCTAAGCTTAATATCTACCAAAAAGTTTACTACTCTATGAAAGAAAGTCAATAACTTGATGCTTCTTATTGATAAATTTCTATAGGTTAAAACTCTAACTTTAGTAATATAAGTAGAAATAAACAAAAACCTCATAAACTAACCTAAACAATCCATATTTTCCATATAACTTTAAGGACACTTTAAGTAGCTTATTATTTAGTTAAATGAGAGTAATCGGGAGGTTTATATTATTCCTATCGAGGTTGTTTGTAAACAGAGAGCCTTTTAAAATTTATGTAAAACGCTTTTTTGAAGAATCTATTATTATTGGCACTGATTCTATTTTTATTGTAGTAATAGTTTCCCTTTTCATTGGTGCTGTTACTGCTGTCCAAACAGCATACAATATGGTTAGCCCCTTAATTCCTACCTATATCATTGGTCTGATAGTTAGAGATATGGTTGTTCTAGAACTTGCTCCTACATTTACTGCTGTAGTTTTTGCTGGAAAGGTGGGATCAAATATCGCAGGTGGTCTAGGAACAATGCGAATTAGTGAACAAGTAGATGCTTTAGAGGTGATGGGAATAAACTCTGCTTCTTACCTTGTGTTACCAAAAATACTTGCCTCTACTCTAATGTATCCCTTATTAGTGATTTTGTCTGCTTTTCTTGGTATATGGGGCGGCTACATTGCAGGAACTTTAGGAGGCTACATAACTCCAGAAGAATATATATATGGCTTACGATATGAGTTTATAGAGTTTAATGTAATTTTTGCTATAATAAAATCTTTTGTTTTTGGTTTTTTGATAGCAAGCATTTCTTCCTTTAAGGGGTATTTTACGCAAGGAGGAGCATTAGAAGTGGGTAAAGCAAGTACCAATGCAGTAACGAACAGCTGTATTGCTATTTTAGCTGCTGATTTTTTGTTAGCTCAACTTTTAATTTGAAACATCAATAAATTTGATTGAAATAAAAAACATATCAAAAGCCTTCAATAGCAAAGTTGTCTTAGACTCTGTTTCTGCTGCTTTTGAAAAAGGGAAAACCAATATGATCATCGGAGCAAGTGGAACAGGGAAAAGTGTTTTACTCAAGTGTATTGTCGGGCTAATAGATCCCGATGACGGCAATGTGTTCTTTGACGAAAAAGATTTTTATCATGCTAGCAAAAGCGTAAAGAAAGAAATCCGAAGAAAAATCGGTATGCTTTTTCAAGGTAGCGCACTTTTTGACTCCCTAACAGTAGAGAAAAATGTTCGATTCCCCCTAGATATGCTTTCCAAGATGTCTGCCAAAGAAAAAAATGAACGGGTTGACTTTTGCCTTGATAGAGTAGATCTTTTGCATGCTAAAGACAAAATGCCTTCTGAAATTAGTGGTGGAATGAAAAAAAGGGTTGGCATTGCCAGAGCTATTGTGATGAACTCGCAGTATTTATTTTGCGATGAGCCTAACTCTGGTTTAGATCCTAATACTTCAATATTAATAGATAATCTTATTCAAGAAATTACCCAGGAATATAATCTTACTACCGTAATTGTCTCCCATGATATGAACTCTGTGATGGAGATAGGTGACTATGTTATGTTTTTACATCAAGGCAAGAAGATATGGGAAGGAAGCTCTCAAAATATTCTAGACTCAGAAAAAGAAGAGCTAAATACTTTTGTTTTTTCTAATAAATTGATGAAAAAATATAAATCAGCTATAGGATGATATCTCTTTTTTTGAAATACAAAAATCATTATCCAATTTCGTAAACAGATTAGGGTTAATATCGATTTATATGAGAACCTATGCTAATAACTATATTAAACTTCTTTTAAATAGAAATAATGCAAAACAAGAAACTAACCAAAGAAGAACTTTTAGAACAGTTGAATAAAGAAGCAGAGCTTGGTGGAGGAGAAAGAAGAATTGAATCTCAACATAAAAAAGGAAAACTTACTGCTAGAGAGCGAATAGACCTCTTATTGGATAAAGGAACATTCCAGGAAATGGGAAAGTTTGTAAAGCATAGGGAAACATTATTTGGACTTGAAAATGAAACCTATCTAGGAGATGGAGTTGTGACAGGATATGGTAAAGTTAACAATCGGTTAGTTTATGTTTTCTCACAAGACTTTACTGTTTTTGGAGGTTCTCTTTCTGAATCTCATGCAGAAAAGATCTGCAAAATTATGGACTTAGCGATGAAAAATGGAGCTCCCGTTATTGGGTTGAATGACTCTGGAGGTGCTAGGATTCAGGAGGGGGTAAAATCTTTAGGTGGTTATGCAGATATATTTTATAGAAATACTTTAGCTTCTGGAGTTATCCCACAAATTTCTGCGGTGATGGGTCCATGCGCTGGAGGAGCTGTTTACTCTCCTGCCATAACTGACTTTATATTAATGGTTGAAAACACCTCATACATGTTTGTTACAGGCCCTAATGTAGTTAAAACAGTAACACACGAAGAAGTAACATCTGAAGAATTAGGCGGCGCATCAGCACATAGTTCTAAAAGTGGCGTAACTCATTTTTCTTGCTCTAATGAGGTGGAATGCATTGAAAACATCAAAAAGCTTTTAAGTTTTCTGCCCCAAAACTGTGAGGATGAACCTGATATACTAGAATACGACTCTACTAAAAGTGAGAGCAGAGAATCACTCAATAGTATTGTGCCAGAAAACCCCAACCAGCCATACGATATGAGAGATGTGGTAGATGGGATTGTTGATGAAGACAGTTTCCTCGAAGTTCATAAAAATTTCGCCGAAAATATGATTGTTGGCTTTGCCAGAATTGCTGGTAGAAGCATAGGCATTGTCGGGAATCAGCCGTCTGTTTTAGCAGGTTGTTTGGATATTAAGGCCAGTGAAAAAGGTGGAAGATTTGTCCGCTTTTGCGATTCTTTTAATATCCCTTTGCTAGTCCTTGTTGACGTCCCTGGCTTTTTACCTGGAACAGATCAGGAGTGGAATGGCATTATATCTAGTGGCGCAAAGCTTCTTTATGCTTTCTGTGAAGCTACTGTGCCAAGAGTTACTGTAATTACAAGAAAAGCGTATGGCGGTGCTTATGATGTAATGAACTCTAAGCACATTGGTGCAGATCTGAACTTTGCATGGCCTACTGCTGAAATTGCAGTTATGGGAGCTAAGGGTGCTGCTGAGATCATTTTTAAAAAGGAAATAAAAGATGCGCAAGATCCAGAGAAAAAACTGGAGGAAAAAGTAGACGAATACACCGAAAACTTTGCTAACCCTTACAGAGCATCGTATAGAGGATTCATTGATGAAGTCATTTTACCAGAAAAAACGAGATCTAAATTAATTACTGCATTTGAGATGCTAGAGAATAAAGCAGATAAGCTACCTAAGAAAAAGCATGGAAATATCCCTTTGTAAAAGGCTGAAAAGTAGCCTAGTAAGATACTTTAAAATGCCCAGGTAATATTACTACTTCTTGTAATTCGGATGGAGCAATATACTTAGGGCATATGGTTGAATCATTTTCATTAAACTCATCAAAATCGAGAATAACTTTTATCGAATCTCCTAAATCTTTTTGAGTTTCTAATAACTCAAACTTTACATAAGCTAATTCTGGGAAAATTTTTAATTTGTTAAGATTTACCTTTTTTGGTATATTTTTTATCACTGGCTCAACATTTTTCCGAATGGTTAACATCTTAATCACATTAACAAGAACCTTGACAGAAGAAGGGAAAAACTCAACCCAGTCTTTATTTGAGTTTGGTATTTCAATCGTTTTTTCAAAGTCTCTATCTACACCAGATGCCTCTAGTTTTAATGTTATTTTATCTGTTATTTCAGACAAAATTTTTGATGGTCCTCTACTTTTTATTTTGTCTGGGAATAGCTGTATAGACCCTTCGACAATATAGCTCTGCTTCAACTTAAAATTAGACGAATCCAAGTATATCTCTATAGGCTTTTCTACTATAGAATCGTACTCAAATTTTAAAGAGTCTTCAATAACAAAGTTGAGGGTGAATTCTTTAACTACTTCACTAATATCTGGCAAAATGGATTTCACAGATATTGCTTTGACTTCAGTTGGTTTAGGCAAATCTACCTCTAGCTTGTTTTGCTTTATCCCTAAACTTCTGGTAAATATCCCCCACCCTATACCGGTAACATTTAGTGTTATTTTCTCTGGTGGAGGTCGTAATGGAACAACGTTGGCTTGAGTGTAATTATATTGTACTGGAATTTTAAGATTAGCAGTGTGAGTATCGTTTAAAGAATGAAAAAACCAAAAAATAATTGCTATGGAGAAACACAATAAAAGTGCTCTCCCTTCTTTTTTTACAAGAAATTGAAATGCATTTTTTACAGATTTGAAAAAACTATTAGACTCAAACAATTATTTCCTTGCAATTAAAGTTATTTTTCATTTTTAGCTTTTGAGTTTTCAAAAGAAATATGAGCCTTTTCAAACTTTACCTTTATCCCTCTGTCAATTTCTAAGAAAATACAATCTCCTTCAATAGATGCTATTTTGCCATGCATCCCCCCCATGGTAACTACACTATCTCCTTTTTTTAAGTTACTTGAAAATTCCCGTTGTCTTTTTTGCTTTTTCTGCTGAGGTCTGATGATAAAGAAGTAAAATACAGCTATCATTCCTCCTAAAAACAGAAAGTTCATTGCCCCTCCACCAGAAGCCTGTAGCATTATGTATGAGTATATCATGAGTTATTTTTATATGGTCCTTCTGACAGCTTATTTACCTTAGCTTTAATCGTTATTATATCTATACTTTTTTCTGTATTAGCAAAAACTCTGATTTTCTTATTTTGAATTCCAGACTTTCCTTTACTATTAAACCTTACCATTATTTCTCCTGATTCTCCCGGAACTATAGGATCTTTGGTATAGCTTGGAGTAGTACACCCGCAAGATGTTTTAATATCAGAAATCACTAATGCCGCATCGCCAACATTCTTAAATTTAAATATGTGTTCTACCTTATCTCCTTCTGAGATTTCCCCAAAATTATACTCGTTTTCTTCAAATGAAAATTTAGCGTAGTTGGCATTTTCGTTATTTGAAGCACTCTCATTTTGCTCTTCACTATTGCTTGTTCTGACAACTTTTTCAGTTTCTTGTTCAATATTTTCCTTTACCTGCTGCTGAGATTTATTGCAAGAAAAAAACATAAAAAGAGATGAAATCCATACAAATGATATAGCTATTTTCATTTTCCTATATTTTTATTTAATACCCTTAATTTTTATGTATAATCTTATTTTTCAAATCGTCAATTTCGTTCATCAGCTTTTCTGCATGCTCTACCGTTTCACTAACAATTCTTTTACCCTCTGTTTTTGCTTCGTTTATGTGTTCTATTTTTCCAGAAACGAGTTCTTCAATAAGCTCTTCTAGAATTTTTTTGTATTTGTCCAGCTTAAACGTGAGCTTATCTCTTGTATTTTTTCCTTTATCAGGAGCATAGAGTAATCCTACAACACCTCCGACTAATATGCCAGACAGAAATGTAAAAAATTGATTCCCTTGTGAGTTTTTTGCCATTTTTTTAAGTTTTTAGTTATTATCAATTAACCCTCTTCCACTCTTTTTAATTCGCCCTGAAGATACTAACTCTTTAGAAAGAGAATCTAGTATTCCATTCACAAAAATATGACTTTTTGATGTACTATACCTTTTTGAAATTTCTACATACTCATTTAAAGTAGATTTAATGGGTATGCTAGGAAAATATAACATCTCAGAAAGTCCCATTAGTAGAATTATTTTATCCATCTTCGCTACTCTATCTCCTTCCCACTTTTTTAATTTTTTTTCTATTTCCTTCCAAAGTTCTTTTTCTTGCTTTGTAGTGTAATCAAACAAATTTAAAACAAATTTTTTACTATCCTCCCAATCAAAAGAGGTTTCTAGCTGCTCTTGACTTGCATTTAGCAATCTTTTCTTAAATACTTTTTTAAGTACTCTTTTATCTTCCTCACCAAAAAGAAAGTAATCCTCAAGACTGGATAACCATTTGTCTTCCTTGAATAAAAAATCATTTATCAAGCTGTCTAGCAATGTATTATCTTTTTGCTCCTTACCATTAGCCTTAGAACTTACAGCCTTAAACTCTTCGCTTTTAACTAAGTCATAATACCAGTCTTCTATGTCAAAAGATTTATCAGCTATTTTGTTGCTTACTAGCTTTTTTAGCTCTATTTCTTTTTCCAGACTTTGTAGGAAGTAGCTTTCCTGAAAGAATTGATATAAAACTTCTTTATTAGAAGCATATTTTTTTAAGTATCCCTTATCTTCAAAAGCTTCTATAGCTTTCCGTCTTAAATTGATTATTGCTTTTAATAAACTACTTGAAACCTCAAATAGCAGTTCGACTTCATCAATAAGATTTTTTCTGCTAGTACTCTTAAAGTTTTGTAAATACTTCCGGTAGTTACTAATCTCTTTTTCTAAATAGACTTTATCATCTGCATGAACTTCTTCCCAGTTTACCTCCAAGTCTTTTCTTGCCTCCCACTCCTCAAAAATCTCTATAGCTTTCTCTTGTCTACCATTAATCAATGATGATTTTTCTTTACCGATTTTCAATAGTTCAAGTCTAAAATATTCTTTAATATTCTTTCTGAGTAGATCTTTCTCTACTCTTCTATTGATTCTATACGCATAAAGCTTTTCTAATATTTTAACCCGAAGCAGCCTACGGTTAACCATAACATTTGAAAGTTGCTTCAAAGGTAGTTATTGGATTGGTTTTGAAAACCATAAATCTTAAAGTTTGGGAATTAAACACTTCCTTTTTGTAAATTGCTCTCCATAAAAACACTTTGAGCACATGTCATCTAATAAACTATTTACGCTTTTCTTTCTACTTGCATCTTTCATGCTTTTCTCAGCAAAAAATAACGCTATTATACCAGTTATTCTTCAGGTAACTGTAATTGATGATGCTGGAAATGTTCAACCAAATGCAAAAATCAAGCTATTTCACAATAAACAGGACTTTGATGAAAATAAAAATGCTTTAGTTGTTGCAGAAAAAACAAATAAGAAGGGCAAAGTATCTATTAAGAAAATTGGAGCTTATAAATTAGAAGAAAAGACCTATTACATCAGGGTTGATAAAGGAGATAAAAACAATATTGGACATGGTATTAAAACCAAAAAGCTGGAAAAAAAGATCAATAAAATAAATGTCATTATTTCTGACTTGTAAGTCTATCTCTAAAAATAAAAAAGGAGATAGTGAGAAAACTCACTACCTCCAATTGTATATGTTAAACTTAAATGTTACTTAGTTAGAATCATTCTCTTAGTATCTACTTCATTGCCATCTACAATAAGGCTATAGAGATACATCCCAGGCTGAAGAGATCCAGCCTTAAGAGTAACGCTTGTGTTACCTTTTTCTGTAATGCTATACTCTCTAACCTGCTTTCCTTGCAAATCATACACATAAAGAATTGCACTATTTGCTTTTTCAGCTATTGTGAACTCTATCTCTGTACTCTCTGTAAAAGGATTCGGCTTGTTTTGTAATAGTTCAGAAGAAACCATTGCAATAGAAGTCACTTCTCTTTTATTACTTCCTTTTAAAGAAGCATCTTCCTTGCTTAGTAAAGCCTCTACTTTAGCTAATCTTTCTTCCAGAGAACTTACTTTGGTATTTTGCTCCTTTAGTGCTTGAGTTAATACAGGGATCAAACCTGTGTAGTTTACACTCAAATACCCTTCACTATCTTCATGTACTAACTCAGGTAATACTTCTTTTACATTTTGAGCTATAAACCCAAGTTGCTTACCATCATCAAAGTTCTTCTGAGAGAATTCTTTTTTGAAAGAATAGCTTACTCCTTCTATTTGACTAATTGCTTCTAAAGCTCCTTCTATAGCTGCTACATTTTCTTTATAGTTTTTATCTGAATTAACTAAAAAGTTATTTGCTAAAACATTCCCATTGATATGCAGCTTTTCCTGAGGGTTGTTAGTTCCGATACCTACCCCAGCTGTAGGGAAACTATACATTCTATTTTGATCTCCTAGCCAAAGGTTATTTCCTCTGGTTAGTGATTTCCAATCTCTACCATTAAACCCTTCAAAGTCTTTACCCGTCCAACGGATAGTACCTGCTTCTTCTGCTCTACTTCCTTCTTCCAGTTTTAGTGCGCCTCCAACATTCAAAGCTTCATCTAAGTCCTCTGTTGCTATTCCAAGAGCAGGTAGTTGATTATCTGTTTGAAAACGACCAAACAAAAGAGAGTGAACTTCATTATTTGAAACTATGAATTTGTTTGATCCCCTTTCTCTTAAACCTGCCTGATAACCTAAAAAAACATTATTTGACCCTTCTAAGTTCGCTGCTCCTGCTCTGTTTCCTAGAAAAACATTATTTGATCCAGAAGTTTTTGACCCAGCAGCTTCTGACCCAATGAAAACATTATTATCCCCAAAGCGTATTTCATTAGCGGTATAAGCCCCTAAAAATGTATTAGAACTACCGTTACTACTAGTTCCAGCCGCATTCCCTACATAAACATTTAATTCTCCTGTCGTATTTTGCAGCCCAGCAGATACTCCAAAAAAAGAATTTGCCCTGCCGGTAGCATTATGAAAACCTGCTTCAGATCCAAAAAAAGAATTAGAAACCCCTGTAGTATTTAAGTTTCCAGCAAAGTTTCCAACAAAAGTATTCCTGTTTTCTCCTTGGTTATTGCTACCTGCTCTATTGCCAGCAAAATAATTAGATTGAGCATTAGCCTGGTTAACTCCTAGTATGCCCAGCCCTAGGCTGAATACCAAGGTAAAAAGTTTGGTTTGTAATAATCTGGTTGTCATTTTTAAATTGTGTTTTGTTTAAATTATGTCTTACTCTATTAAAGGCTTTTCAGAAACCGCCAGTTGATATGTATAGTTAAACTATGAATAACAAGGTATAGTTTGTTAATAAACCCTAAAAAAGCTTAAAAAAACTTAAGCCTCCTGTAAAAAAAAGCTATATTTAGTATGCTTACATACAAATGTAATAACATTATGCAATAAATTGTTACAACATATAACTTTTTTTACCCTTGTAGAGTGAGTACCTAAACTGTCTTTTAAACCAAGAGAGTTTCAAAAAGATCCATTGATGAATTTAAAAACACAGAAGAACACGCTAAGAAAAAACTCTATAAAAGCTGAAATCAGCATAAATACGCCGCCTTATGAATCAACTAATATTATACCTCCATACTAAAATAGCATAGCAATGTGATTTTTGCTTAGAGAGCTTTGATTTTTTCAACCATCTGGATCAAATTATTGATACTTGGAATCACGGTGATATTATTTGACAAATCTAAATCTTGCCCAATAACCTGATAGCCTGATACCCATATTTCAGAGTTTTCATATTTATTCCCCAAGTAGCTCAAATATTTTTGTATTCTTTCCACATCAGATAAAGCAGTAAAAACGGTCAACAAGAAATCTGGATAATGCTTTTCACAAGCCTTCTCTAAATCTACTATGGGAAGGTTTTGCCCAAGGTAGATAACACGATGACCTTTAGATTTGATAATATATGAAGAAAATAATAGACTTATCTCATGCATCTCACCTTTGGGCAAAAACAAAATAAAAGTCTGGCTATTCTTCCCTGGAGCATCGTATAAACTATCTATAGCAACAACTAGTTTTTGGCGTATAAGGTTAGAGATAAAGTGCTCTTGAGATGGACTAATTGACCCTGTCTGCCATAAAAAACCAACTCGCATTAAAAAGGGAAACACAACCTGAATTATTGCCTTTTCAAAACCAAGCTTTAGTATATTAGATGAAATAATTTTTTCAAACCGCCCTTCATCAAAATCAATCATAGCAATTGTTAAGGCTCCAATTTGATCGGTAAAATCAGTATTACCCTCAATGGTATCCATCACCTTCTCCATCAACTCGTCCATTGGCATACCTGCTATCTTAGAAATTTTATATCCATTGTTATTAAGCAATGATATATTTAGCATCAACTTCAGATCTTCAGAACAATAACATCTTACATTATTTTCATTTCTAACAGGCTTCAAAATTTTATAGCGCTGCTCCCATATTCGAATAGTATGCGCTTTAATACCCGTAAGCTGTTCTAGATCTTTAATTGTATAAGTGGCTTCCATTGCGTAGAAAAACGTTTACATACTAATAAAACTGGTGTTCATAAATTTGTTTTGAAAAAATACTTTCTTTTTACAATAAGTAAACCAAAAGACTCAGATGGTTGTTTCTTTTTAATCTTGTGATGATCTTGGTGTGCTTTTTTTAAAGCACTCAAATAGTTAGCAAAGTTTTTACCCTTGTTATTTATCCTTTTGTGGATCAAAATATCATGCACTATGAAATAAACAATTCCATAAAACGTAATCCCGATCCCCAGAAATAAACTTGAATAATTACCAAAAGAAAGACCTACCCAAATTAGAACGATTGCTATTGATGCGAAAAAAAGACTAAATATATCATTAAACTCAAGCCAGTATTTTGATTTTTGATGATGTGTTTTGTGAATAAACCATAAAGGCCCATGCATTATGTATCTGTGGAAAAACCAAGAAAACAGCTCCATTCCCAAAAAACCAACCACGGTTAATAGTATATATTTCCATGTTTCCATATTCAAAAAACTAGCTCTTTAATAAAATGTTTACAAGCTTTGCAAAACAAGCTTATCAAGATTATGGAAAATATAAAAAAGAATTTTGGTTTGGTTATACTGTCTATTAGCATAATAATAAGTTCAGCAATAATTACAGAGTCTATCACTAATACTTATAAAAACATGAGCTATGGTAAATTCAACGATGGTATTCCTCTTAGAGTTGAGCATCAGATGCTTGAAAACTTTGGCAGAGTATCACTTGGTGTAAATACCAATTCCAATGACGTAACTTATAACTCTGATCTTAAAATTGGAGAAGGGGAAAATTTTTATATAAAAACTGCTCCCAACAATAAGTTGACTATTATAACAGGTAAGAATATTATCGCCAGATTTTACCATATTGGCAACTTGCTAACCTTAGAATATGAAACGGAGCAGGGTAAATTTTTGAAGTTTTTTAATAACCCTACAGAATGGGGAAATAAACTTAAATAAACAGATCAATGCTTACCTACACTAAACAGCAACTAGCTTTAAGAAATGGTAGTGACAAAGAAGAAATATGGTTTGCCTACAAGGGTAAAATTTATGATGTTACAAAATCTAAGCTATGGAGAAATGGGAAACACTATGAGCACTGGGCAGGTCAAGACTTAACTCAAGAACTTGCTGATGCTCCCCATTCTAAAAGAGTAATAGAGAAATTTAAAGTTGTGGGACAGTTAATTACATGAAACAGACATGTCTGATTTAAAATTGAGACACACAGAGGGATGATTAAGCCGTGTGCTAAACAAATTAGGCAAGTCACAAATTTTAAACAGGTGAAGCTTATAGAATTATTTAAAAAGAGACATTTTTGCAAACTTTAAACCAGTAATGTACTATCCTCCTAATAAAAGGAAGCACAATCAAGAAATATGGGGTTTTCATTTAAATTAAAACAGAACGATACATTATCTAATGCTAGAACTGGAGAGATCACTACAGATCATGGGAAAATCAAAACACCCATTTTTATGCCTGTAGGAACTTGCGGAACAGTAAAAGCGGTTCATCAAAGAGAACTAGAAAGTGATATTAAAGCACAAATTATTTTAGGCAATACTTATCACTTATTTCTTAGACCTGGTATTGAGACCTTAGAAAAAGCTGGAGGGCTACATAAGTTTAACGGCTGGCATAAACCTATTTTGACAGATAGTGGCGGGTATCAGGTTTACTCGCTATCTGCTAAGAGAAAAATATCGGATGAAGGAGTAGAGTTTAGTTCTCATATCGATGGCTCCAAGCACTTTTTCTCCCCAGAAAAGGCTATTGAAATACAAAGGTGTATTGGAGCAGATATCATTATGGCATTCGATGAGTGCACACCTTATCCCTGTTCTTATGATTATGCTAAAAATTCAATGAAGTTAACCCATAACTGGTTGGACAGGTGCTGCAATTACATAGACCAAAACCAAAATAAATATGGTTATTATCAAGCTCTCTTCCCCATTGTTCAAGGAAGTACTTTTCCTGATCTGAGAAAGCAATCTGCTGATTATATTGCCGAAAAAGAAAGAGATGGTAATGCAATTGGAGGGTTATCTGTTGGAGAACCTGCTGAAAAACTTTATGAAATGACAGGTTTAGTTTGTAGCCACCTTCCAAAAGAAAAACCAAGATACCTGATGGGAGTTGGCACTCCAGAAAATATACTTGAGTGCATAGCCCTAGGAGTAGATATGTTTGACTGCGTAATGCCAACAAGAAATGGAAGAAATGGAATGCTATTTACTACTGAAGGAAGTATAAATATCAAAAATTTAAAATGGAAAGATGATTTCTCCCCTATTGATGCTGGACTAGATAGCTATGTAAGCAATTTTTATTCTAAAGCTTATTTAAGACACCTAATAACTTCCAATGAAATTTTAGGCTTACAAATTGCAAGTATTCATAATCTAACATTTTATTTATGGCTTGTGGAATGTGCTAGAAATGAAATTGAAAATGGATCTTTTGCTTCTTGGAAAGAAAGTATTCTTCCTAAAATTTCTCGAAGACTCTAACTCGAATAATTCGGGACTTAATTCAATGGTAACGGATAACTCACTAATTACAAAGTAATTGATTTTGCAAGATTTGGGTTAATTGATATCCAAACTTGGAGAATGAAATACCGTGCGGTTCAAAAAAACAAGCATTTGAAAATCAATTACTTGATCAAAAACAAACGATCTACTTATGAATAACACAGGCTAACACTATCTTAAATCAATGAAATACTACTATAAAGCTTGTTTGCAAGCATTTGAAAATAAATATTTTAAGGTTAGATTAGCATCATAAATGATAATAACCATAATATAGCTTTCCCAGATGGCATATATAGAACCTGCTCCAATAAAAGACAAAGAAAATCCGTTCGAATCTATGATGTTTCGGTTTCATGCTGCAGCCGAAATTTTAGGTCTGGATGATGAGACATACGAAGTATTAAAAAGCCCTTCAAAACAGATAATAGTAAACCTTCCCATTACCATGGATGATGGTAAGAAAGTAGTTTTTGAAGGATATAGAGTTATCCACTCTGATACACTTGGCCCTTCTAAAGGTGGGATAAGGTACGATATGGGAGTAACTCTGGATGAAGTAAAAGCTTTGGCAGCATGGATGACATGGAAGTGTGCTGTAGTTGACATTCCCTATGGTGGTGCAAAAGGAGGTATACGATGCAATCCTCGAGAAATGTCAAGAGGTGAATTAGAAAGACTTACTCGTGCTTATACAGGTGCGATGTATGACACTTTTGGACCAGATCAAGATATCCCTGCTCCTGATATGGGAACTGGCCCACAAGAAATGGCCTGGCTAATGGATGAATACTCTAAAGCACATGGTAAAACGATCAATGGAGTAGTTACTGGCAAGCCACTTGTTTTAGGAGGTTCATTAGGTAGGGTTGAAGCTACTGGAAGAGGGGTTATGGTAAGTGCATTAGTCGCTATGGAAAAGTTAAAAATGAACCCTGCACACTCTACTTGTGCTGTTCAGGGATTTGGTAACGTTGGCAACCATGCAGCTGTTTTATTAGAAGACAGAGGGTTAAAAATACTTGGTATAAGCGATCATACAGGTGCTTACTGGAACGATAATGGTATTGACATTAGAAAAGCTATACGATACAGAGAAGCTAATAATTTTACTTTAGAAGGTTTTGATGGAGGAGAGAAAATATCTAATGAAGAGCTCCTTATTAGTGAAGTAGATGTACTAGTTCCAGCTGCTAAAGAAGATGTAATTACCATTGAGAATGCTGAGAAAATAAAAGCTAAACTCATTGTAGAAGGAGCAAATGGCCCTACCTCAGCTAATGCCGATAAGATAATTTATGAAAAAGGCATACAGGTTGTGCCTGATATTTTAGCAAATGCTGGTGGTGTAACTGTTTCTTATTTTGAGTGGGTACAAAACCGACTTGGTTATAAATGGACAAGAGAAAGAGTTAACAGAAGAAGTGATAGAATTTTAAAAGAAGCTTTTGAAAAGGTATTCCAAGCAACAATTGACTACAATGTCTCTATGAGAATAGCTTCTTATATTGTAGCTATAAGAAAGGTAGCAGATACCTACAACTTAAGAGGCTGTTATTAGGAGCTGGCAATGAAGAGTGCTTATATATCTAAACCTTTAAATACTAAAATAGCTCCAATAAGTAAGAGGAGACCTTTATTAAGGAATACATGTTTTTGTGTAGATAGCTTATTCAACACTTTTTTCCCTATGATAGTAGCTAATGCTGAAACTATTCCTAATATTAATAATTCTGGAAGGATGTCTATGTAATTAAACTGTATTGCAGAAGAAAAAACAATTACCCTGGCAATGTGAGTTAGCATCTGGCACATAGACTTTGTACCTATCATTCTTTCTTTTGTCAAATTATTGAGCATAAAGAAACTAGCAGTTATTGGACCAGTCACCCCTATTATCATCCCTAAAAAAGAAGAAACAAAGCCCAAAAGAACAAACCTTATACCTCTTTTGCTACTACGCTTAACTTTTGGAATAAATACACTGGCTATCAAAGAACTTCCTACAAGGATAGATAATACATTAGATGAAAAATACCCATAAAGTAAGCTCCCAAAGTAAACTCCCGGAATTATCAGTATAGAAAAAAGACCTACAACCTTCCACTCAATATGCTTGAGAAAAACACTAATCCTGGATACATTGCTAATGAGCTGTACAGCACTATGTATTGCGACCGTATCTTTTGCTGAGTAAAAAAAGTTTAATCCAAGAAAAAGGATAGCACCACCTGCAAGTCCAAAAATTGCCGCTACCAAGGCTGCAGTAAAAGCAACCGCAGAAAGTGCTATAATGGAAGGATTCAAGGCTTATTTTAAGTGTTTAAAACTTGTGACCGGCCTAGTTTGTTTGGTACATATCTTAATCATTGCTTCGTGTGTGACTCAATTTTAAATTAGACATAGTCTATTTCATTTTTTTTAGTGCTTTTTCGAAATCTTTTCGAAGTTTTTTATTCATCTGATGACTAATATCTACTAATCTATCAAAGTTTTTTTGGAGATGTTTTTCTAACTCTTTAGGCTGAAAGTCATTGCGAAGACTTATTCTATGTCCTCTACCAAGCTGTGAACCTACAGAGAATGCCATATCTACTTGCTCAAGTTCTGAAAGCTCAGATTTAATTTTTCCTGACTTGATCGGAATTTCTCGCCCCCAATATTCCTCCCCATCTACTATAGAAAAGCCTAACTTTTGCTCCAGCCCAGGAGCATACACTTTAGATGCTTCTATCATCCTTACCGCATGGTTTTTATAAGGATTGTAATAAAAATCATTGTCCTGATCTTTATATACAGATTTTATTTCAATAAAAACCTTTTTGTCTTTTTTTAGATGACTCAACAATACCAAATATCTCAGGTTTCCAAAAGTTCCCGTTGCTGTACCTGCTTCTTCAATTTTATATTTAGATGAATAGTCTTTTAAACCCCTGCTTTTAAAATAACTTTTCACAAGTTTTAGAAGAAAGGGATCTGTTGTAGGAATACTTCCCTTTCTAAGTCTTTTAGTCCATTTAATATTTGCTTCGAGATATTTTTCTACCGACTCAAACCAAACTTTATATTCTGCTCTGGCATGTGAGCTTATTATTTCTTTATATGGCTTTTCTGGATTCGAAAAACCTCTGTTGTATCCTTCCAAGAAAAAGGATAAAACTGTTTTGCTCAAAAAGCTTTCTTTGGCATTAGAAGATTTTAACGCTAATGACCCTAAAAAACGAACGATATCCCAAGCATATCCACCCATTCTGGATCGGTCAAAGTCTACCATTCCAGCACCCTGGTCGCTAATTACAAAATTCTCAATATGAGGATTTCCATGTACCAACACCACAGGCATATTGCTGTGGTCTATTTCATTTATGAATTTACCCTGATACTTAATGCAAGACCTCCTAAAGAAAAAGAAAAAGCCTCTTTCCGTGTCTAACTTATCTTCTATTGTCTTTAAGATATCTACATCTTTGATCATACCTTTATTTGCCATATCGCTGCAATAATTTAATGCAAAATTAACGATTTATTAATATTAAACCTAACTCTAAAGTTTTTACCCCACTGACAAGGTTTAACAAATTCTGTACTTGATAAATATCGCACCTACAAATCGTTTGTTTTCACAGAATGCTGCAATTCAAAAATAAACTGTAATTTCACTGTTAAGTAGTTCAAAATAGTAATCGATTAGATATGATATCCATAACAGATACTTTAGAAAATGAAAAAGTTAGACAAACCTGGAAAGATTTTGCAGCAGAGGTAAGAGGTACTTTTACAGAAGGGAACATGGGATACGACTCTGTAAGTGTACAACACAAAAACTGGACAATTTTCATAGGAAAAACTATTATTCAAGCTGGAGATGTTGCTAAACCAGTTACCTATGTTATGGTTTACATTAATGAAAGAAATAATTTCAAATTTGAAATTGCGAAAAAGGATTTCATATCTGGGATAGTTCAGTTTTTCAATAATCTTGGAGGAAATAAAAGCATTAAGCTAAATGACCCTGCATTTGATAAGAAATACTACCTGAGAGGAAATGATATAACCAAAATAGAACAAATATTTAGAGATAGAAGTGTTTCTCAGCTGATTACAAAAATTCCAGGGTCTTTTGAAATGTCAATTAGAGGAGTAGACAAGCTCACAGCTATGATGGCTTCTAAAACCAACACTGAGTTAAAAAAGTACATTTATTTTACTCAGTCAGGAATAATAGAAGACAAAGAATATATGAAGCAACTTTTTGCATTTATAATGGCTCTATTAAACAAGATGGAAGAAGTTGGGGTAATTGATAGCAACTCATAAATTTTCACTGCTTCCAAACTCTATTGGAGTCCAAAACTCCTATTCTTTAATTTATTAAAGTACTTTTTTGATTCTTCCCTAACTTTGGGAGCCAGTATTAGTGTGGAGATCATGGTTGGAAATGCCATAACTGCATACATACCATCGATAAAATTAATTGCTACTTTGATAGTGATGACAGCTCCAACATAAAGAGTTAATATATAAAACAACTTATATAGCTTAACGTATCTATTTCCAAATAAAAACGAGAAGCACTTTTCGCCATAGTAGGAGATGGAAAAAATAGTGCTTAATGAAAAGCTAAAAATGCATATCAGAATAATAATTAACCCTATTTGAGAAAAAGTAGTCTCAAAAGCAGTAATTGTAATTATTGCGCCTTTAATAGTATTGGTAGAGTTCCATGAGTCTGTTACTAATATTGCTAAAGCTGTCATCGTGCAAACCAACAGAGTATCAATAGCAGGACCAAGCATGGCAACTAAACCCTCTTTGATAGGTTCATCTGTTTTAGTATCCCCATGAATCATCGGGGCAGTTCCTATACCTGCCTCATTAGAAAAGGCAGCTCTCTTCGCTCCTATTATTATGAGAGAGCCAAGTGCCCCTCCTAAAACAGACTTAGCAGTAAAGGCATCTATAAAAATCAGCTCGATACTTTCTGCCAACTTATCTGCATGCAATACGAGAATAGCTAAAACAGAAATAGTATAAAGTATTACCATGAATGGAACTAACTTCTCGTTTACTCTAACTATTCTTTTTAGCCCACCAAGTATTACAACCCCTCCAGTAATCATGATAAGCAGACCACAAATAACTTTAAGGTTGGTCGGCAAAACGGAAGTACCAGCTCCATATACATCTACAATAACCTCAGTCAACTGATTTGCTTGGAATAAGGATAAGCAACCAAACATGCCAGCAAAAGCAAATAGACTAGCCATAGGCTTCCAAGAAGACCCCAATCCATTTACTATCACATACATAGGTCCTCCAACAGTCTCTTCTTCACTACCTTTTCTATACATTACCGCGAGAGAGCAGGTAAAAAACTTTGTAATCATACCCACAAATGCACTTACCCACATCCAAAAAATAGCTCCAGGTCCTCCTGTAGTTATCGCAATGGCCACACCACTAATATTTCCCATTCCCACTGTTCCTGCAATTGCGCTTGTCAAAGCCTGAAAATGAGTAATCTTTCCAGTGCTATCTTCACTTTCCTTTCTACTAAAAAGAATACCCAAAGCATGCTTTAGATAAAGAAAGGGCTGAAACCTAATGTATAAAAGAAGGAACAAACCACCTCCTATCAACAATACCAGCAAGGGAGTACCCCACAGAAAACTAGAAAACCTACCAGATAACTCTTCTATAGAAAATTTCAAGATATTCTTTGATAAAAATCATACTAAATTAACTAAACTACACTTATCAAGAAACCTAAGCTAAATCTGGGAAAAACATTAAATCTTCCTTATGATCAACATCTCCCAATGGTGGTAAAAGGTAAAAAAACTTTTTGTGTTCTTCTATTTTAGAAATGGTATTTGCACAGACAGAATTAGTACTCCACTGTATCCCTTCAAATAAAAAATTCATCTTCGCATTCATGCCTAGAAGATAATAACCCCCATCGTATGTTGGACCAATAACTATCTCTCTATCATCTAAACTTAAGAGTTCAAATCCATCCATTATTGTTTTCACTCCAATCTTTGGACAATCACTCCCAATAATCTGGATATTTTCATAACCTTTATTAAAAAGATCTAAAAAAGCATTCTTCATTCTTTCTCCCAAGTCTTTACCTCTTTGATTTCTTTTATTAAACCTTTCACTATCCCATATGTCGTTTTCATTTATTTCAGAGTGATAATAAATGAAAACATCACTTTTTACCTTCAAGGATACTTCTTTAGTAATTTGAAGAAGCTTTTTATATATCCTTTTTGCTTTTGCTGTACCAATACCTTTTGCTAACCTTGTCTTTACCTGATCTCTATCAGGGTCTTTCACAAAAACAATAAGCGCATTTTTACTATTTAGCATTTGAAAAAGGTTTCGTTAGTTTTACAAAAAAATACTTTTTTTCTTAGAAGATATATTATTTAATTAATGATAGGTTTTAATTTCACACAAGTAGTAAAATCACTGCTAATCATCAATGTTTCTGTTTACATCTTAGAGCTTGTACTTTCTATTAAGCTAAGTGGTTTTTTGGGCTTATGGAGTTATTCTTCTCCTAACTTCATGATTCATCAAACCATTACGTATATGTTTGTGCATGCTGACTTTTGGCATCTCTTTAGCAATATGATAGGTTTGATTGTATTTGGCCCAATGCTAGAACAGGTTTTTGGACAAAAACGATTTCTTTTATTTTATATGATTGCTGGAGTTGGAGCAGGCTTAATATATAATATTGTTTACTACTTTCAGCTTTATGGCTTAGACTCTGCGGTAGAAGCATACATAGCAAACCCAAACCCTGACCAACTAGTGCAATTTTTTGCTGAGTATGTATCTAACATTAGTCCTAGTGAGTATCAATTTGTTAACACTTCCTTTCCAGAAAATTCAAGTAATCCATTTTTCATAAATAAAAGCATTGAGTTGGTAGAAAGTGTGCGAAGTAAAGTTGCTACTGGTGTTCCAATGATAGGTGCTTCAGGAGCAGTATTTGCTATTATAACTGCATTTGGACTACTATTTCCAAACTTACAGCTAATGCTATTATTTCCTCCAATACCTATCAAGGCTAAATATATAGTCATTTTCTACGGAGCCTATTCTATTTACTCGCTGATACAAGATAGAGCAGGAGACAATGTGGCACATCTTGCACATATTGGAGGTATGATCTTTGGCTTTTTGTTGGTTAAATTTTGGAAACCGAAATAAGGGTTTTAGAAAACTTAAAAAACATTGTACTTGTTATGTACTAAATTAGAGTTTATAAGAACATTAATTAGATGAATACATTTGTTAGAGACTTAAAACAGGTTTGGAATAGACCAGATGACATGGTGACGAAGTTGATCATAATCAACGTTGTTTTTTTTCTTACCATGTGTGTTCTACTTGTTTTATCTTCATTTACCCAGCTACAGCTCCTCTTTCAAGAATATATTTATAATAATATTACTCTCCCTGCAAGCCTTGGTGAGTTTTTATATAAACCCTGGACTTTAATCACCTATTTTTTCTCTCATAGCTTTGATGATTTGTTTCACATCATCTTTAATATGCTTGTTTTTTATTGGTTTGGAAGGATTTTCTCAGAGTTTCTAAATGGGAAAAAGCTACTAGGTTTGTATATTCTTGGAGGAATTGCTGGAGGAGTTGCTTATCTTTTAGCCTATAATCTTTTAAGCTCATTACCAGATAATGCAAGGCTTATTGGAGCTTCCGCAAGTGTTTATGCTATAGTTGTAGCAACAGCAGCACTTGTTCCAGACTACAGAATTCACATGCTTTTTATAGGTTCCGTGAAAATCAAATATGTTGCTGCTTTCTATATTTTCTTATCTGTTCTAGGAACTATCGGAACCAATGTTGGAGGGAATATAGCTCATCTTGGTGGAGCAATAGCAGGTTTTATCTATACAAAGCTTCTGCAAAATGGTACCGATATCGGAAAACCATTTACCGATCTAATCGATAAAATTGGAGCTGCATTTACAAAGAAGCCAACCATTAAAGTGGTACATAGGAAGGCTAAAAAGACAATTTATGCAGAAACTAAAGCCAGCGCTAATAAAAAAACTAATGTTAATTTCAGCAGCAGTTCTCCAAAACAAGAAATAATAGATTCTATCCTTGACAAAATTTCTGAAGTAGGCTATGAAAAGTTAACGAAAGAAGAAAAGCAAATTCTTTTTGAGGCTAGCAAAAAAGATAAATAGACTACCTCAAATCTATTATTTCTACATTAGGATGCTTTTTGGGATCAAACTGGAAAAAACTATCTGCAAGTTTAACATTAGGGTCAAAAGATTGGATGGTGAAAATAAAGTGCTTTCCATTTCCTTTTTCGAAAGCTTTCCACTTTTTAACTAAGAAGGTTTTTTTGTCGATAAAAAGTCTTAGTTTAAAAAAAGAAATATCTGACCTATCCGGGTCTTCAGGAGATAAATCAATGACATATAAACCCTTACCCCTACTATTTTTATCCTCTACGAAAACGTACTTAAAGCTTTTATCGTACGATTCCAGAATATCTTTTGGCGTTTGAAACATGCTCCCTCCTTCTTGGTTAGCTACATCCAAATTTACTTCCTCCAAATCTTTTAGAAATGTCCAAACATTTTTCCCATCATTGTACACCGTCTGCCCTTCAAAGTCTAATCGGTACATTTCGTCTTTTACTGCAACTTCTAATAAAAGACTATCAAAAATTCCTTTCCCATTTATATACACTTTCTGCTCTACAGACGCTTTGAAAGATGTTATTTCGCTATATTTTTTAGACGCTTTATCTAAAACTTCTTTAGCCTTTTCATCTTTTTGAGCGTGAAGGTTAAAAAGAAGTGTAATGAATAGTATAGCTGTGCTTAAAATTCTCATATTCCATCAAAAATTGTCTTTCAAATAACTAATCAATTAACGACTAATCAAAGCGGTTTAGTATTATATAAAGTTTGTTAATTTAATTTCATAAATTATATATTTTGTTGCCAACAGTCAAACATTTGCCAATATTTCTCATGGACTCCAAGTAAAAAAACTCTAGCTCTGATTATCAAGGTCTCCTAATACTTTCTCCAATTCATACTCATCATGTATTAACACCTGGCGAGCTTTACTTCCCTCAAAAGGACCTACAATTCCAGCTGCCTCTAATTGATCTATTATTCTTCCTGCTCTGTTGTAACCAAGGCTCAATTTTCTCTGAATCAATGAGGTACTTCCTTGCTGATGAGTAACCAGTAGCTTCGCAGCCGCTTCAAAATAATCATCTCTTTTACTTAAGTCTACATCTAGTGCATCTTTTTCCTCCCCTTCGTATTCAGGTAGCAAATAAGCAGTCTCATATCCTCTTTGACTACCAATATATTCACAAATATTTTCTACTTCTTCTGTATCTACAAAAGCACACTGCAAACGAATAATTTCTGAACTATTTGATAGAAGCATATCCCCCATCCCAATAAGTTGCTCTGCACCACCAGTATCTAAAATTGTTCTAGAGTCTATTTTTGAAGAAACTTTGAAGGATAGCCTGGCAGGGAAGTTTGCTTTAATAATACCAGTAATAACATCAACAGATGGTCTTTGCGTAGCAATGATTAAATGAATACCAATAGCTCTTGCTAGCTGAGCTAGTCTGGCTATGGGAAGCTCTACTTCCTTACCCGCTGTCATCATTAAATCTGCAAGTTCATCTACAACTAAGACAATATATGGTAAAAAACGATGACCTTTTTCTGGATTTAATCTTCTTTGTTTAAATTTTTCGTTGTACTCTTTGATGTTTCTACACCCTGCTTCTTTGAGAAGGTTGTATCGCATATCCATTTCTATGCAAAGGGAGTTGAGTACGTTCACTGCTTTGGTTGTATCAGTGATAATACTTTCTTCTGCATCTGGTAAAGCTGCTAAAAAGTGTCGTTCTATCTTATCAAATAATGCCAGTTCTACCTTTTTTGGGTCAATTAGAACTAGTTTTAGCTCTGAAGGATGTTTTTTGTATAAAAGTGATGTTAAAATAATATTTAAACCCACAGATTTACCCTGACCTGTTGCTCCCGCCATTAGCAGGTGAGGCATTTTTGCCAAATCTGTGATAAACACTTCATTGGAGATAGTCTTACCAAGAGCGATAGGAAGTTCTTTACTAATATTTTTAAACTTATCAGTTGAAATGAGAGAACTAATAGGCACCATCTCTCTATTTTTATTTGGCACTTCTATACCTATTGTCCCTTTTCCAGGTATTGGCGCAATAATTCGTATTCCAAGAGCAGATAAACTTAATGCTATATCGTCTTCCAGACTTCTAATCTTCGAGATTTTAATTCCAACATCAGGAACTATTTCATAAAGGGTGACTGTAGGACCTATTGTTGCTTTTATGGAGGTAATTCCAATTTTGAAATGACTTAGTGTCTGAATTATCTTTTCCTTATTTTCTTCTAGTTCTTCTTTGGTTACCTTTATTCTACTATCTCCATGATTGCTTAGTAACTCCAAAGTTGGATATTTGTATACAGACAAATCAAGCTTAGGATCATAGTAGTCTGTGTCTTCGACAGCAAGCACATCGCTATCTACTTCTTGTGTATCTTCTATTTCTTTTGCACTAACTGATTCCAGTTCTGTTTCTGTTGGAATGTTTTCTTCTACAGTAAACTCTATTTCTTTTGTCTTGTCTTTTTTAGGTTCACTTTTGTTTGTTTTAGAAAAGTCTCCCAAATCTAAATCCAAGCTATTTGTCTGTAGTTTATTATCCTCTAAATTATCTTTTTGCTCTTTTTTAGTTTTAAGATCTTCTCCTTCATCGTAGTCATACTCTTCTTCCTCCTCTTTTGTTTCTTTGAGTTTTAATCTTCTTTTTGTCAAGCTCAAAAACTCTGACCAATGTTGAAGCCTAAAGAAATATACTGCAAATACTGCAAAGGCAAGAATTAAGACTAAAATTGTTCCCCAACCAGCAAACTTATCGAAAAAGACGGCCAGCTTATATCCAAGATGCCCACATAAAAAGCCTATGATTACTGGTTTTGAGCTTATTTCTACTATATAGCCCAATAACAAGCTAGTCCACATTGTAAAAAATAGAAGAAGTGCTGTGGACTTATGCCACTCTAAAAATCTTTTCCTGGTAATTAATGCGTAGCCTTCATGAATAAAGTAAGGTCCTATAAATATTGCTGATATACCTACCAAACGGTAAATAAAATAATGCGCTAGCCATGCTCCTGCAACACCAAACCAGTTATCTACTACGACAGAAGATCTTAGCACCTCGTTCCATGAAAAAGACTCGACAACACTCTGGTCGGGCCTTCCAGTTATGAGAAAGGAAACTATAGATAAGAATAAGAAAAGCCCAAAAAGAATCATAGCTAGACCACTTGCCAAAGTGAACCTTTTGTCTTTCCAAAAAGGAATGCCTGGCTTTGTAGCACGCTTCTTTATCGTCTTTTTTGTGCTTGTCTTTTTTGTCTCTTTGAATCTATTTTCTCTAACGGACATAAGCTTTTGTCCCAGTAATTGGTACTATCAAAAATATAAAGGTTATTACAATTTATATGAAATCTATGAGATAATTTACGTAGAATAGTAGTAAGTACATAATTATTTGCAGTGTAGCCTTTTCTTTATGAAATTAATTTAACGTCTTCAATGTAAACCTACTTATGACACCTTCTACTGAGCTAAGTTATAAATTATTAACTTCGGTGCTTTACTATATGAAATGAAAATAACAGGACAAGAACTTTATACTAAACTGGTAAATGACTATAAAATAATTGGTGAGAAAGGAGTGATCAATTTTTCACTCAAAGATTTGACTATTTCTGTTGAAACAAAAGATACTGTAGGAAATTTGCTGCAAGAATGGTTAAAAGCTTGGATGGCAAAAGAAAGTATTGACTTTGAGGAAAATACTAACTCACAAACTTTTCCCGACTTCTATCTGGATAGAGAAGATAAAAAAAATGGTCTCTTAGAAGTAAAATCTTTCGACTGGCAACGTGGTCCTGGTTTTGATTTGGCTAACTTTGATTCTTACTGCAATTCTCTACTTGAAAACGCGTATAGAATTGATTCCTACTATTTGATTCTAGCCTATCAAATGGAGGGCAGTCAAATCACTATAAAAAATGTTTGGCTAAAAAGGATTTGGGAGCTTTCATGCTCAAGTAGCACCTATCCAATAAAAGTACAGGAGAAAAAACAAGTAATATATAACCTCAGACCAGGAACATGGTATTCTGAAAGATCAAAATTTAAGCCTTTTTCAAGCAAAGAAGAATTTCTTTCTGCTCTTAATGAAACCCGATACCAATATCCACAGACAAGACATAATAATGGTCATTGGCTAAAGAAAGTTTTAAAGAATTACGAAACACATACAGGCATTTCTTTGAATATAAAATCAGTTTGATTAGCTAGTGTATTTGCTATTCTACTAGCTACAAACTCAACTACTGGAACTGCAACAGTGTTACCTAATAAATCAAAGGCATCACTCTCTTTGACTGGTATTTCATACCACTCTGGGTAACCAAACAAACGTAAGCCTTCTCTGATTGTCAGTCTTCTTAAGCCATTTCCATCAGGCACAGCAAGCCTAGACACATCTGTAGCTACCAAGGTTGGTGCAATATCATTCGGGTCTAAAATCTTGTTAATTTCAAAACTCAGCTTACCAGTAATAATATTGTAACCTTTAGGTTTTGCCTCATCAAATACGCGGTATGATCTTATACCTTCTATAGCTTTCTCTTTAACTAATTTTTTTGGGTGCTCTAGTTTTAAATAGCCTTTAACTACAAGATCGTCTAGCATTCTTTTTAAAATTTCTTTTGGCTGGCTGATGAATGTATTTATTTGTTCTAATGTTAATGGCATTCCATCCATCCAGTCAATTCCTATTTCAACAGCCCAGTGCTTCTTCCTTCTTTCTTTGAATAGCTTATTCAATAAATGGTATTGCTCCTCAGAAACTTCTCCTTTTAGACTAATGTCCCAACTATGAATATTATTATCTCCTCCTCTTTTATCTTTAATTGATTTTCCATATAAATCTTTGATATCAAAACGTGACAACAGTTTTCTTGTAAAACTAGAATCAAGCACTTTAAGTCCTTTATCTAAAATGCTATCTAAATTGCTAAATTTCTTCTTATTTGCCTCTAAATCAATCTGCTCTCTTTTAGTTCCTACAATAAAGATTCTTTTCCTAGACTGAGGCAATCCAAACTCAAGCGCATCAAAAACTTTCCAGGTAACTCTATACCCTAAATCTGATTCAAGCGTATGTATTATCGTAGAAAGCGTTCGACCTATTTTATCACCTTTATTCTCTATATCGTGCTTTACAAGCCCTTCAACATTTTCAAGAATAAAACCATAGGGTTTTTTATTTCTTAAAATCCTTTCGATTTCAAAAAACAATGTACCTCTAGTATCTAAAAAGCCATGTCTTTTTCCACCTGAACTAAAAGGTTGACATGGAAACCCTCCCAATAGAAAGTCAAAATCAGGTATAAACTCATTTCTTATTTCAAAAATATCACCTGCCAAAAAATTGTGTTCAAAATTGTGCTTTAATGCTTTAACTGCATACGGTTTTATTTCTGAAGTCATTACACATTCAGTCTTAAAGCCAAGGCGATTAAAAGCATTTTCGAAGCCTAATCTAATACCACCAAGGCCTGCAAATAAATCAATGAATTTGATTTTTTCACTTTCCATTATTTGATTTCTTATATTCAATATTTGGCTCAGCTGCGATTAAAAAATCAGTATTTATGCTTTCCATTTCTAATTTTGAGCAGCCTATTGCTGAAAGACACTGGAGAAAAAAACTTGCACTGAAACTACCTCGACTAATTTTGCTATCAATACTAGCCTTTGTTTCGCATACTCCAATTTCATTGAGTAGTGTTACTAAGTTGGCATTTGATACCCCTCTTTTTACCAATTCTGACTTTAAGAGTCGTTTAGCTTTATTGTTCCAGTTAGCTATCATTGATGTTTTTTTTTGCAATTATGTAAATATTTTATCATATATGAAAATGATTTATTATAAATAAAACTATTATCTTGCTTATAGCATGACCTGCATCCTAGGCAAAGAGGTGAAAGACAAGACCGACGTGGGTTTTGTGAGGGCAGGCTTGGCTCACCGGGAAGGGCTTGAGGAAGGATGCCCTATTTATTATTGCTTTTTTGAAGGCAGGGATCGCCAGCAGTTCTCTAAATTCTGACTATTTTTGTACTTTGATTCGTTGGTTATGACTTTAGTTAAAGAAGGATTGGTATCCAAAAAGGAAGTTCAAACATGTGGGTTTAAGGTTTCTGAAGACTCTACAGAGAAAAGAGAAAGAAGCTTGTATATAGAAAGTTATGGTTGTCAGATGAACTTTTCTGATAGCGAGATTGTAGCTTCTATCTTGGAAAAGCAAGGGTTTGGAACAACTTCTAATGTTGAAAATGCAGATTTAATATTTATCAATACCTGCTCTATCAGAGAAAAGGCGGAGCAAACGGTCAGAAATAGGTTGAATCATTTTAATGGGTTAAAAAAAAGGAAGCCTTCTCTTATTGTCGGGGTATTGGGTTGTATGGCTGAAAGGCTTAAGTCTAAGTTTTTGGAAGAAGAAAAAATCGTCGATTTGGTTGTTGGTCCTGATGCATACCGAGATTTACCTAAATTGGTCTCTGAAGTAGACGATGGCAGAAAAGCAGTTAATGTTTTCCTATCAAGGGAAGAAACGTATGCGGATATTACTCCAGTTCGTTTGAACTCTAACGGAGTAACTGCTTTTATTTCGATCATGAGAGGCTGTGATAATATGTGTTCTTTTTGTGTGGTTCCTTTTACCAGAGGAAGGGAAAGAAGCCGATCGCCACAGTCTATTATTGATGAAGCTAAGGACTTATTTTCTAGGGGCTATCGTGAAGTTACTCTGCTAGGTCAAAATGTTGATTCCTATAAGTGGTCGGAAGAAATAAATAATAAAGCCAAGCTTGAGAGGTCTGAGGTTAAAGAATGGGTGAATTTTGCCCAGCTTTTGGAAATGGTGGCAAAAGTTAGTCCTGAGTTGAGAGTCAGGTTTTCTACCTCTCATCCTAAAGACATTACGGATGAGGTTTTGCATACGATGGGAAGGTATGAGAACATTTGTAATTATATTCATTTGCCAGCTCAAAGTGGTAACTCTAGGATATTGAAACTGATGAACAGAACATATACACGAGAGTGGTATATGAACCGTATAGATGCTATTCGAAATATTTTGGGTGAAGACTGTGGGGTTTCTTCAGATATGATTGCTGGGTTTTGTACAGAAACTGAAGAGGAGCACAGAGATACTCTTACTTTGATGGATTATGTAAAGTATGATTTTAGTTATATGTTTTACTACTCTGAGAGGCCAGGAACCTTAGCTGAAAAGAAGTATGAGGATGATATTCTTTTGGAGGTTAAAAAGCGAAGATTGCAGGAGATTATCGATAAACAGCGGGAAATTTCTTTAGAAAGGAACAAAAGAGATATTGGCAAGACATTTAAGGTTTTGGCAGAAGGCTTTTCTAAAAAGTCTAAAGATTATCTTCAAGGTAGAAATTCTGCTAATAAGGTTATTGTCTTTCCGAAAGAAAACTACGAGAAAGGTGATTATGTGAATGTTACCGTTGAGAATTGTACTACTGCCACACTAATGGGAAAAGCTTCTGTTTAATCTTTATATGAGAAAAACCAAAAGGTTGCCTAAACATTGTAAGCAACCTTTTTCAATATATTTTGATTTGATTCGAAAACATAGAGCGCAACCTTTTATGAAAATAAGAAATTTATTTCTAATTACCTCGTAAGAATTACAAAATCTTTAATTAGTGTCTTCAAAAAATTAATTGGCTTCTTTTTTATTAAGGCATAATCGACTTCCAAAATGCCACAAATTTTTTTGGCTAATTCGTGGACAACTCCTATGTGTGCCTTATTGGGATAGTTAGCTGCCTGATCTACTACATTTTTTATTATTAATAGGTCTTTTTCTGCCAAGTTTTTTACCTGTGGGTAAGTTGGAGTGTATTCTTCCAGGCTTTTTATCTCTAATATATCGTCAAGAGAAAACTTGTTAGATGTGGCTACGCGGATAATTACCGTGCCTGCCAGCATATCTCCCAGTCTCTGATTCTTATCTGAGAAAAAGATGAATATAGTTGCCAAGACTCCTGTACTAAGGTAGTTTTCTAGCAATGCCAAAAATGCTCTGGTAAAGTAGTTATTAATGTCGGGGCGATTTCCATTAAGCTTTATCACTTTTATTTTCATAATTTTCTTTCCCCAAGTCTGACCATCCAATAAAATCTCTTGAACTAAAACATATAAAAGAAAGATAGAACTGGATATCACAATAATCATTGTGCCCGAAATTCCCACTGATCCCATTGCAAGGGAAAGTGAAAGAATTATAATTCCTATGAAAATTAGATCGATAATTTGAGCTAAAAGTCTTTCTATCCATTTAGCAAGCTCATACTCTATGGTTACATTATGAGCGGTGGTAATTTCTATCGGTTTCATAAATTACGTAAAGGCCTTATTTTAACTAGAAAATATTGATTTGGTTTCTGGTTAAATCTTCTATCGTTTCTCTTTTTCGAATTAATTTCGCTTGATTATTTACAACAAGTACTTCTGCTGGTTTTAATCTTGAATTGTAATTTGAGCTCATAGAAAAACCGTAAGAGCCAGCATTTTTTATAGCTAGTATATCTCCTTCTCTTACTTCATTGAGTTTTCTATCCCATCCAAAAGTATCTGTCTCACAGATATATCCCACGACGGTGTATATCCTTTGTGTCCCCTTAGGGTTAGAGATGTTAACAATATCGTGATACGCATCATACATCATTGGTCTTAGAAGATGGTTCATACCAGAGTCTACTCCTACAAAAACAGCAGATGGAGTTTGTTTGATAACATTTGTTTTAACCAGTAAGCACCCCGCTTCACTAGTTATAAACTTTCCTGGTTCAAACCATAGCTCTAGCTCTTTGCCGTATTCTTTGCAAAAAGCTTCAAATACCTTCCCTAGCTTTTTTCCTAGATCTTCTACATTAGTAGTAACATCATTTTCTTGATATGCTACTTTAAAACCACTTCCTAAGTCAATAACTTCCAAATCCTGAAATTCTCTAGCAACATCGAACAGAACCTGCGCAGCTCTTATAAAAACCTCACTGTCAAGTATATCCGAGCCAGAGTGCATATGAAGTCCCCTAACTTTAATATCATTTGCTTTGACTACTCTTTTGATATGAGGTAATTGGAATATCGAAATGCCAAATTTTGAATCAATATGACCTACCTGAATTTTAGAATGACCTCCAGCAGATATGTGAGGGTTTATTCTAATGCAGCACGGTACTGTATTTCCATATTTATCTCCGAAGTGCTCTAATATAGATATGTTATCAATATTTAAAGTTATTCCGAGTTTAACGCCTTCTTCAACCTCCTCAAATGCAACACAGTTAGGTGTAAACAAAATATCTTCGGGCTTAAACCCAGCAATTAACCCAAGTTTTGCTTCCTCTATCGAAACCACATCTAACCCAGCCCCTTCATTTTTTAGTAAACTTAATATGCTGAGGTTTGTCAGTGATTTTGCTGCATATTTTATCTTTATATTAGTATTTGGAAAGGATTTAAGCAACCTATTGTACTGACCTACTATTTTTTGAGCATCATACAAATACAAAGGTAGCCCAAACTCTTCTGCTATTTTTTCAACTTGCTGCCCCCCAATACAGTACCCTTTTGAAGTTAACTCCATTTCTTTAATTTCTTACAACTGATCTATTTCTGAGGCTAGTTTTTTATCTTTCTCCGTTACTACGTTTCCAGCATCATGCGTACACAAACAAATCTCTACTTTGTTGTACACATTTGACCAGTTTGGGTGATGTTGATGCTTTTCTGCTAAAAATGCAACTTTGGTCATAAACCCAAATGCTTCTATAAAATCACTAAACTCGAATACTTTTTTTAATTGATTGTTTTCTTCTTTCCACATTATCTTTTCCAGTTTTGATTAAATGATGCTCTAATATAGTTTATTCTTTATTTTCAGTAAGTAAGATTACTTACATATTATTATCGTGTAAAGATTTTTTTCTTTAATTTATTTTTTGATTATTGGTTTCTCAAGAAGATAAAATTTAAAAGTTGATATTATTAATTTTTTCTAGAATGATACGAAGAATGTTTATCGCATCTTGCTCATTAATCATTTTTTCTGCATTTCTAAAAGTAATGCATTGGGCTTTATATTCTTACCTCATACCAATTGGTATTTTTGGGTTTTTATTTCGTGGTATATGAAAAGGAAAAAAGTATAATTATCAACATATCAGTTCTTTTTATTCTTTTAAAAAAAGAATAATTATTTTTAACCTTCCTAATTATTTAACCAAATCATTTAGAGCAGAGGCGTTTTAATACATGCTAATACTACTCCTTTTTATCCTATTATTTGCTCTACTTTTGATGGGTTATCCCGTTGCTTTTACGCTGGCTGGGGTTTCTATCTTATTTGGAGCTATGGTGTTCGGGTTTGACTTTTTCCACCTCCTACCCCTTAGGATATATGGGATTATGCAAAACTTTGTCCTGCTGGCAGTCCCTTTATTTATTTTTATGGGGGTTACTTTAGAAAAATCTGGAATCGCAGGTAGGCTACTAAATACTACAGCAATATTATTTGGAAGGTTTAAAGGAGGATTAGCCTTAGCAGTAATTTTAGTAGGCACTTTACTAGCTGCATCAACTGGCATTGTAGGCGCAACAGTAGTAACTATGGGGCTAATCAGCTTACCCACTATGCTAAAAAGGAACTACCACCCTTCTCTAGCATCAGGAGTAGTTGCTTCCTCTGGTACTTTAGGCCAGATAATACCCCCAAGTATCCTACTGGTTCTTTTAGGAAGTGTAATGAACATACCTGTTGGAGAGCTATTTGTTGCCGCTATTATTCCAGGTCTAATTTTAGTTGTAGCTTACTCATTATGGGTTATTTCCATTGCAAAACTTAAGCCTAGTTATGCACCCACAGTATCAAAAGAAGAGTGGCTAAATTTTAAAAAAGAAAATTTTTGGTTCAAAATAATTAAATCTTTTGCTCTTCCTATTATCTTAATTTTTGTAGTGTTAGGATCCATATTTGCTGGAGTAGCCTCCCCTACTGAAGCAGCAGGAATTGGAGCTGTGCTAAGTTTAATACTAACAGGCTTTGAGAGAAAGCTCTCAACAAAAGTTTTGAAAGAAATTTCAAAAGAAACCATTCATATTACCAGTATGGTGTTTATGATCCTTGTTGGAGCAACAGCATTGGGTTTAGTTTTTAGAGGTTTGGGTGGAGATCAGCTTATTATCCAATTGATTGAAAAAACTGAGCTGAGCCCAGTCTCTTTTTTATTGCTAATCATGCTAATCATGTTTGTGGCTGGTTTTTTTATTGATTTTATAGAAATCATCTTCATCTTTATGCCTGTAGTTACCCCTGTTTTAATAGAATACAATATAGATTTGCTATGGGTTGCAATTTTGATCTCTATTAACCTTCAAACTTCATTTCTTACTCCTCCATTCGGTTTTTCATTATTTTATTTGAAAGGGGTTGCTCCTAAAAGCATAACTACAAACCACATCTATAAAGGAATTATACCTTTTATAATAATTCAAATTGCTGTTCTAGGAATTGTATTTTGCATTCCTGAAACCACGAAATGGCTTATTTCTGTTTTGAAAACTTAGCAGTAGAGCTTATTCTACTAATGTGTAAAAATTCCACGCCAAATATCTTCAGGATTTAACCATTTATTTAGTATGGCTAGGTGGAATAAACTTTGTTGCTATAATTAACGCAACAAAGTTTTCAACAAACATGAATAACACTAACGACCAAACAATTAAAAATTTACTTGACAACATAATCTTAACACAGAAGATCTATCAAAAAGCATCATCTGCCATTCACGATTCTTTTTTGACAAATCATTTTTTGAGAACTTCAGAAAAGAAATCTCTTGCCAAAAAAGAACTAGCTAAGATAACTTTAGTTAATTTGAGTGATCATGATATCTCTATTTTGAAAAAGATTAAGTCATTACCTGGCGATATGCTATTAGTATTTGATGATTTGGTTTTAGAACGAAATGAAAGAGCTATCTTATCTTTTTGTATTCAAAGAGAGAAAGACTTAATAAAAAGCTACGCTGAAGTAATTCAAGAAACACAAAACTCATTTTTAATTGAAGTTTTAAGAAGACATAGAAATGAGTGTAGAAAAGTTCTAGATAAGCTTGAGGAGCTATATACTGGCTATGATTATCCTAATTTTAATAGTTAATCGCATCAAAAGTTGCTTGCTATTATAAAACTATTGCAAATAACGTTTCTATATCTACTTTTGCACTTACTTATAATTAAGAATAAAAAAGATGCAAGTAAATTTTCTCACTCCAGATTATGTAGTTTATGAAGGAGAGTCAATTGGAGTAAATGTTCCTGGAGAAAAAGGATCGTTCGAGATACTAAATAACCACGCTGCTATTATAAGTTCTATTACTAAAGGTGAGGTTAGAATTAAAACAGATCAAAAAAATATTCTTAAGTATACTGTAAGTGAAGGAATTGTTGAGGTAAAGGATAACAAAATTGTAATTCTTACAGAAGAAGCCAAGCAAGTCTAGTTTCTTATTTACATCATTTTTACGCACGCGTAGTTCAACTGGATAGAATGTCGGATTTCGGCTCCGAAGGTTGAGGGTTCGAGTCCTTCCGCGTGCACTTTCACCTTGTTTACAAAATAAATCATCTTCTAAATCATTAAAAAAAACAGTTGTGCATCATCTGTTTATACTAGAATTTCTAATTGTTTATTAGCAAAATCTTATCTTTAAATTTTTAGCCAAGAACAGATGGCAGTTTATGAGTAGAATACTTCGAAGCTCTATTAAGTCAAAAATTATACTTGTAATTATGCAGATTTCAAGTATAACTCTGTTTCTATCATTTTCTGCATTTATTATTTATGATTTCGTCAACGTAAAAGCTGAGTTTGTTGAAAAATCGAAAAAATTCAGTAAAACAATAGGAGAAAGAATCTCCCTGCCAATAAAAAATAATAGAAGAAGATGGGTACAAGATGAGCTATTCAAAAGTCTGTCTGATGAAAAACAAGTAGATTACGGTGCAGTATTTAGTACTGATTCTACAATATTTGCTTTTTATGACAACTCTCTTCTAAACGGAGATGCAGTCCTAGGAGATAGAGATGTTATTGAATATATTACAAATGACTCTCTTGCTCTTGCGAATAGTGAGTTTATTCCAGCCTACTCCACTGATAGTTATAACTTCAAAGTATGGAAAAACTATTTTGAAATTTATTCTGAATTTTATGATGAAGGAAATGAAAAAAAACTAGGAACTGTCTTTCTTCGATACAATTTAAAAAATTTCACTAGTAGGTATTTGAGATACCTACTAGCTTTTCTGATTATTTTTTTCACAGCTAGCCTTATCGCATATTTAATTTCAATTCCGCTTCAAAAAAAAGTTTCTCAACCCATACTTGCTCTAGCTACTAAAACAAAGCTAATTTCTTTTGCAAATGATTATTCTATCCGAATAGAAAAGAACACCACGGATGAAATTGGGATTCTCATCGATGGGATGAATAATATGCTAGAGGAGATCGAAAAAAGAAGGCAATATTTGATTAAAGCTAAAGAAGATGCAGAAGCATCAGCTAAAGCAAAAGAGCAGTTTCTTGCTAATATGAGTCATGAAATTAGAACCCCTTTAAATGGAATTATAGGAGTTACAGATCTTCTAAGAGGAACTACTTTAGATGACAAGCAAGAAAATTATTTATCTATAATTCGTCAATCTGCAGATCATTTACTTGTATTGATTAATGATATTTTAGACTTATCAAAAATTGAAGCTGGGAAACTAACTTTTACTGAACAGCCTTTCGATATAAAATCCACTATTGATAATGTATTTTCTATTTTCAAAAAAAATATTGAAGAAAAAAAACTTGAATTTATAGTTAACCTTTCTGATGATTTCCCTGAAAGTGTTATTGGTGATCCTATACGGCTAAATCAAATTCTTTTAAATCTAATTGGTAATGCCATCAAGTTTACTCTTAAAGGGAAAATAGAAGTTATTGGAAGTGTAATAAATAAAACCAACTCCAAAATTAAAATTGAAATAAATATAAAAGATACTGGAATCGGAATACCCAAGGATAAATTAAAAGAGATTTTTTCCAAATTCACACAAGTATCTGATGATAACACAAGGAGGTTTGGAGGAACTGGCTTAGGTCTTGCAATCACTAAGCAATTAGTTGAACTTCAGAACGGAGGCTTAGATGTTGAAAGTATTGAAGGCAAAGGTAGTAGCTTTAGGTTTAGCTTATGGTATAAAATTGATACGCTTTCAGAAAAAGTAAATGCTAATGAAAAGCTTGATATAAATAAGTCAATAACAAAAAAACCAAAAAAAGGGCGAGTTCTACTAGCTGAAGATAATGAAATCAACCAAATGATAGTTGTTGATCTACTTGAGCAATGGGGATACACGATAGAAGTAGTTAAAAATGGAAAAGAGGCTCTTCAAAAAATTATGCGCAAAGACTTTGATTTAATACTTATGGATGTGCATATGCCAGAAATGGATGGTTATACTGCTACAAAAAAAATTAGATCTGACCTTAATTTCCCTAAAAAACATATCCCTATTATAGCTATGACAGCATCTGCACTGAAAGGTGAAGCCGAAAAATGTTTATCTATTGGAATGAGTGACTATATCGCAAAACCATTTGAGCAAGATAAGCTAAAACAAAAAATAGAGAAGTGGCTAAATATCCTTCCGAGTTAATTACAAGTGCATCACTGATAATCAGGCATTTATTGATATTTCTCATAAAATTGTCTCACAGATTCCACGTAATTAAGAAAAACCATTTACCTTTGCACTTCGATTTATTTTAAGTAAGAAGAAAACTGTAAGAATTATGAGAATTCATGAAATGGTTGGCTTTGAAAGAAAAGTAAGAAGTAAAGCTGAAGCCAATAAGTTAAGAAGGGAAGGAAACGTACCATGTGTTCTATATGGAGGGGAAAATGTTGTCCACTTCTCTACTCCAATGATATTGTTTAGAGATTTAGTATATACACCTGAGGCTGCTTTTGTTAATTTAAATGTTGAAGGAACTGAATATAAGTGTGTGCTTAAAGATGTTCAATTTCACCCTGTGAGTGAAATTATTCTTCATGCTGACTTTTTGTTATTAAAAGATGACAAAATGCTTAGAATGGAAATCCCAGTCAAGTTTACAGGTAGTGCTCCTGGTATCGTGAAAGGGGGTAAATTAATTCCTAAGCTTAGGAAAGTTAAAGTTTTGGCATTACCACAAAACATGCCACAAAATATTGAAGTAAGTATCTCTGGATTAGACTTAGGTCATTCTGTTAAAATCAGAAATTTACAACCTAAAGATTATGAGATCTTGAATAACCCTCAGGTTACTATTGCTTCTGTTGGTATTCCAAGAGCTCTTAAGAGTGCCCAATCAAAAGGAGAAGAGGAAGAAGTTGCTGCATAGTTTATTTATAAACTTGTTTAATCTTTTCTTTTATAAATATTATTTAAAAGCTAGTAACTACTTATTACTAGCTTTTTTGCTTTCTAGCTGTTCTCTTTCCAAAGAAGAAATGATAACCTTCCAGGGAAGCTGGGTATCTGATGATAGTACTGTTGTTATAATTACTGATTCTCAAAGAGGCTTTTTTATTTCAGATAGTTTAACGATTAAGAATGGGGAGCTTATGCTGAATCAGGATTCGCTAAAAATTAACTTATTAGGACTAGAAAAAAATCTAAAAATAGATAAATACCCTGCACAAAATGAAAATAGAGGCTGGGTTATGGTTTTAGATAGTACCCTTTTTGTCAAAGAATAATAGCTACTTTTTTTTCCGTTATGAGCGCAATACTAGTTAGAAAATATTTCCTAGCATTACTTAAAACTATTCTTGGTTTAAGCTTATGCTTTTTTTTACTCAAAACCACTCAAAGCTCTGCTCAGAGTAGCAATGCTCCTTTTAGTTATTGGTATTATCACCTGCTAGATAGGCATGAAATTAAGGCTGGAGATAATCTTCTCTCCTCTTACAAGCCTAATTCCAGAAAAGACATTACTTGCTTTTTAGATAGCATTCACTCTGAAATAGATCAGGACAAAGTAACCAAATACAATTTGTCTTATTTACAAAATGACAATTGGATGTGGGTTTCTGACTCTACAGAAAAAAGCCTAAGGCCATTCTTGAAAAAGCTTTATGAAAGACCTGCTGATTTCTTCCATGTACAAGAAAAAGATTTTCAACTACATATAAACCCAACTCTATACTTATCTGCAGGAAGGGATAATAACTTGGATGATTTCACTTATGTTATGTCCCGTGGTGTTCAAATTCATGGAAACATTGATGATAAAGTTGGTTTTTATTCTTTTTTGGCTGAAAATCTAGTGCGCTTTCCTTCTTATATAAATAGCTATATACAAGAAAACAATGTAGTTCCTGGTGATGGATTTTGGAAGAGAACAGAAGATGGAGGGGTAGATTATTTCTCTGCCAGAGCAGCTTTCTTTTTTAATTTTTCCAAACATATTTCTGCTCAAATAGGTCATGACAAACATTTTATTGGCAATGGGTATCGCTCTCTTGTTCTTTCTGATTTTGCTAATGAGTATTTTTTTGCAAAGGTGAACACCAAAGTTTGGAAAATAGAGTATACCAACCTTTTTGCTCAATTGATCGCGCAAAACAGAAAGGTAAATCATTATTACCCAAAGAAATATCTCGCATTTCATCGCTTAGGGATCAATATTACTTCCAATTTTAACTTAGGTCTTTTTGAATCCACCGTTTTTTCTAGGCAAGATAGCTCTAGCAGAAACTATTTTGATCTGGATTATATAAACCCGCTTATTTTTTACAGAGCTGTTGAGCAAGATATTGGTGATCCTGATAATGTAATTATTGGACTAGACTTTAAATGGAATCTTTGGAAGAGGTTACAGCTATATGGGCAGTTAGTTATTGACGAACTCAAAGTAAAAGAAGCATTTTCTGGAGATGGCTGGTGGGCGAATAAGCATGCCTTCCAGATTGGATCTAAGTATATTGATGCTTTTGGAGTTAAGCATTTAGATCTACAAGCAGAGTTTAATTGGGCAAGACCTTATACGTATACGCACTATGAAAACCCCGAATACTCTAATTACCAACACTATAACCAACCTCTAGCTCACCCTCTGGGAGCTAACTTTAGAGAATTTGTTGGTATTCTGAGGTATCAACCACTACCTAAGCTTTTTATTCTTTCAAAGCTTATCTTGGCAAAAAAAGGGTTAGATGATACAGAAAATAATTTCGGTGGAGATATCTTTAAAGACTACAGAACAAGAAATAATGATTATGGCAATACTGTTGCGCAAGGTTTTGCATCTGATCTAACTATATGGGATATAACATTTACTTACCATTTAAAGCATAATCTATTTATAGATTTAAAGCAGACGTATAGGAAAAATAGGGCTGCTGAACTAAATGTAGACGAAGAAATGTGGTATACCAATATCTCTATTAGACTAAATATGCCTGAAAGGCTGTTTGATTTTTAACGTACCTCTTATGGGGAAAAAATCATTACCTGAGCTCAGAGAAGAAATTGATGGGATAGACGAGCAACTTTTAGAACTACTCAATAAAAGGATGGAAGTAGTTCAAAGCGTTGGTAAGCTAAAAAGAGATGAAGGAACTGTTGTTTATAGACCTGAAAGAGAAAAGTCAATCATCAAAAACCTGAACCTTTTAAATAAAGGCTTACTTTCTAAAGCTGCTTTAGAGGCTATTTTTCAGGAAATATTTGCAGTAAGTAGAAACTTCGAGCTAGCGGAAAGGGTTGCCTACCTGGGACCTGAGGGGAGTTTTACCCACCAGGCTGCGGAAAGCAAATTTGGTACTCTTAGCGAGTATGTTTCTTTGAGGACAATTGAAGCAATATTTGATAGTGTAGAAACAGACCGGGCACGATTTGGAGTAGTCCCTATAGAAAACAACCAGGAGGGTTCGGTAAATGAAACGATTGATCTACTTTGCCAGAAAGAGGTAAAAATTGTTGCAGAATTTCCAATGGCGATTCATTTTACATTTGCTTCTTTAGAAGACAGTGTTAAAAAAATAAATACCATTTACTCTAAAGACATTGCTTTCAGACAGTGTGATCGTTTCATTAGAGACTTTTTCCCGGAAGACATAAAGAAAGTAGCTGTTACCTCTACTTCTAAAGCTGCCAGACTTGCTCTTGAAAATAAAAATACAGCAGCCATTTGTTCTCATATTGCAGCCAAGCTATATGACACCCCCATTCTTTTTGATAATATTGAAGACTCTAAAAACAATAGAACCCGCTTTTTGGTAATTAGTAAAAATATTGTTAACAAGAAAAGTGGGGACGATAAAACTTCTATTCTGGCTAAAGTATCCAATAAACCAGGGTCATTGATGGAGTTAATTAAAGCTTTTAAGGATCGTAAAATTAATCTTACTAAGCTTGAAAGTAGACCCGCTAAGATTAAAGATACTTTTCAGTATTGGTTTTTAATAGATTTTGATGGGCATATAGAAGATGAAAAGGTCAAGGAGATACTTGATCAGTATAGAAACCAAATACTCCATTTAGGAAGCTATCCAAAGCTTTACTAAAATCAATAACATAATAGTGCTATTTTTATACTAGAAAAAAAGTATACTACTCAAAAGTAGTAAGAATGACCTTTCTTTTGCCTATTAAAAATTACCTTTACAAAAAAAGGTAGATATGCTTCATTTAAAGCTTCCAACCGATCCTCGTTGGGTTAATATAGCAGAAAAAAACATTGAAGATATTTTGGTTGACCACGCTTATTGCGAACAAAAAGCTGCTACTTCATGCATTTCCTTAATTGTACAATACCCAGAAAAGACAGAATTAGTAGACGCTCTGACTCCAGTAGTCGCTGAAGAATGGAATCATTTCGAAATGGTATTACAAAAACTCAAAGAAAGGGGCTACCACTTAGGTAGAATGCGAAAAGATGAGTATGTAAACCAACTATTTGGTCTCATGAAAAAAGGAGGCTCAAGAGATGATCAATTGATCGATAAGCTGCTCATTGGAGCATTGATAGAAGCCCGAAGTTGTGAACGATTCAAACTACTTTGGAAAGAACTAAATGATGAAGACCTGCAACAGTTTTATTACGATCTAATGGTCTCTGAAGCTGGTCACTATACTAATTTTATTGAGCTAGCCAGATCATACGCACCAAGAGAAAAAGTAGACCAACGTTGGCAAGAATTACTAAAGGGAGAAGCTGAGATTATCAATAATCTTGAGGTAAGAGGAGATCGAATACATTAACTCGAACAATTCAAGACTTATTCATAACAAGCTAATTACTTAACACAAAATGAACGACTTCCGTATGAATAATGCTGAACTAGTCTCAAATAACAGACCTCAAACTAAAATATGATTTCTTAGGCTACTCTATAGCCTAAAAACACCATAAATGAGGATAGATAAACATGTAGATAACCAAAAACAATTCTTAGAACCCTAACTGAGTTTCTCTCCATCTTTTGAGTTTTTTTTCCTATTTTGCTGACTACATTGAGCTTTAACTCGTAATCTCTAATTATAAATCTTGGTAAGCAAAACTTTAATAGTATGAATGAATTTCCCTGGCTAAAGAACTATCCTACTGATGTTAATTCAAAAATTGATTTGAATAAATACTCCTCTTTGGTTCATCTTTTAGAAGATAGCTTTGCAAAATATGCAGAATTGGATGCTTTTCTCTGCATGGGTAGGTCATTCACCTACAAGGAAATAGATACTCTATCTGGAGAGTTTGCTGCCTATTTGCAAAACTTCACTTCATTAAAGCCTGGGGATAGGATTGCTATTCAGATGCCAAACCTATTGCAGTATCCTGTAGTAATGTTTGGTGCTCTAAGGGCAGGACTAATTGTCGTCAATACCAACCCTCTATACACTGAGAGAGAAATGAAGCATCAGTTTAAAGATGCAGGGGTAAAAGCAATTATTATATTGGAAAACTTTGCTTCTAAGCTCGAAAAAATTCTGGATGAAACTTCTATTCAATATGTTTTTACTACCAAGATTGGTGATTTCTTAGGCTTTCTCAAAAAGCCTATTGTCAACTTTGTGGTAAAGGTGATTAAGAAAATGGTACCTTCATTTTCTTTACCGAATAGCATATCTATTAATAATGCTCTAAAAATTGCCAAAGGCAAAACTTTTGAAAAGGTTGATACTACCCATAGTGATATTGCTTTTTTACAGTATACTGGAGGCACTACTGGACTATCTAAAGGCGCTGTTCTAACCCATAAAAATATTATTGCTAACGTTGAGCAAATAAAAGCCTGGATGGGATCTAAGCTGCAAGAAAAAAAGGAAAAAGTAATAACTGCATTACCTCTTTACCATATTTTTTCTTTGACTGTCAACTGCTTTGCCATGAGTAGTATTGGGTCTTTAAATATTTTAGTAACCAACCCAAAAGATTTTGGAGGTTTTATCAAAGAGTTGAAAAAACATGATTTTTCAGTATTTACAGGAGTTAACACCTTGTTTAATGCACTACTCAATCACCCAAAGTTTTCTTCTGTCAATTTTAACCATTTGAAAATAACAATTGCTGGAGGAATGGCTTTGCAACAAGCAGTGGCTTTAGAGTGGGAGAAAGTAACTGGCAACCCCATTTTAGAAGGATATGGTTTGACAGAAACCTCTCCTGTTTTGTGTTGCAACCCACTGGACGGCAACCATCAATTAGGCACTATTGGAATGCCTGTACCTGATACTGAAGTTGCGATACTTGATGAACAAGGAGAACACAAACCACTTGGAGAAAGAGGAGAAGTTTGTGCTAGAGGTCCTCAAGTGATGGATGGTTACTGGGAAAAGGAAGAGGAGTCTAAACGCGTATTTTTCTCTGGTGGCTGGTTTAGAACTGGTGATATTGGCATAATGGATGAAAACGGTTATTTCAGAATTGTTGACCGCCTTAAAGATATGATTTTAGTTTCTGGCTTCAATGTCTACCCTAATGAAATTGAAGATGTGATTGCTAAGCATGAGAAGGTTTTAGAAGTTGCCGCTATCGGTGTACCAGATGAAAGATCGGGAGAGGTTGTTAAGCTTTTTATTGTAAAAAGAGATCAAAGCCTGACTGAAGAAGAACTTAAAGCCTTCTGTAAACAGAATTTTACAGGTTATAAAATGCCTAAGTTCATTGAGTTCAGGACAGAATTACCTAAAACCAATGTTGGCAAGATTTTAAGAAGAAGCTTGAAAGAAGAAGTTTCTTCTTAGCGGTATTCAGAAAAAAGAGATTTGCTATTAAAAAATGGCTTTATATCAAATTATCAACATTGCATCCCCGTAACTTAGAAAGCGGTATTCTTCTTTTATTGCTGTTTGGTATGCTTCCATAATCAGGTCATACCCCCCAAAGGCTGCTGCACTCATCAGAAGTGTAGATTGTGGTTGATGAAAGTTTGTTACGAGTGCATTACAAATCCTACACTCATAAGGTGGAAAGATAAATTTGTCTGTCCATCCACTATTTTCTTTTAACCTACCTGAAGCAGAAACAGAGGCTTCGAGCGCTCTAAGTGTTGTTACACCTATAGCACAAACTTTTCTTTTATTATCGATTGTTTTGTTGATCAGATCTGTTGTCTCACCTGGGATCATAAAGCTTTCAGAGTCCATCTTATGCTTGGTAAGATCTTCTACATCTACAGATCTAAATGTTCCCAAACCAACATGAAATGTAAGGGGAGCTACATTTACTCCTTTTATTTCCATCCTTTTTAGGAGGTGCTTTGTAAAATGTAATCCTGCAGCTGGTGCTGCTACAGCACCTTTGTATTTAGCAAAAATGGTTTGGTATCTATCTGCATCAGAATCTTCTACTTCTCTTTCCAGCTCTTTCGGTATAGGCATCTCTCCTATCTGGTTGATTAGTTCATGAAGCTCCTGTGTAGTTCCATCAAAAAGAAAACGGATGGTTCTACCTCTAGAAGTTGTATTATCAATAACTTCAGCTACTAATTCACTATCTCCAAAATATAGTTTGTTACCAACTCTTATCTTTCGAGCTGGGTCTACCAAAACATCCCACAGAAAAGCTTCTTTACTCAGTTCGCGCAGGAGAAAGACTTCTATTTTAGCTCCTGTTTTTTCTTTATTACCGTATAATCTTGCTGGAAATACTTTAGTATCATTGATTACTAAAGTGTCTTTTTCATCAAAGTATTCTAGTATGTCTTTAAAGTTTTTGTGCTCTATCTTTCCCGTATCTTTATGCACAACCATCAAGCGCGATTGCTCTCTATCTTCAGTAGGGAATTTTGCTACTAACTTACTCGGTAAATCGAACTTGAATTCTGATAACTTTATTGCCATATTTAGTCTCTAAAAAAATGCAAATTTAGTGATTTGATTTTTATTAAACTATAGTTTATCAATATCAACTTGGTTTATTTAAAACCTATGTCTCTTGCTATAAAGTGTTTAATGTTTAACTTCGTATTGTGCAGTGATTGGCTATGAATAACAAATTAATGTGCCTTTCGTTTGACAGTTATATATGATTGTGCTACTTGTTTTTTTATCATCTGTTCTCTTAAGCTCTATGTGCATACCTGCGCTTATACGCTTTTTCAAGAAGCGAGAGATTCACGACGAACCAGATGAAAGAAAAGTCCACAGTCATAATAAGCCTTCTATGGGTGGCATAGCCATTTTTTTAGGTTTTTTCATCCCCACTCTTTTAGCAGGGATTTGGGATTTAACTTCTTCTTTTTATGCTTCTATTGTAATTTCTCTTTTTGCTATTCTGGTAATTGGGGTTTTTGATGATCTTAAGTCTGTTAGACCTTTAGTAAAGTTAGGAGTGCAAATACCAGCAGCTTTGGCATTGTGCTATTTTGCTGATTTGAGGATTGTTTCTTTTGAGGGACTGATGGGTATTCAAGAAATCCCTCTCATTTTTAGCTATGCCATAACTGTTTTTACTGTTATTGTAATTACTAATGCTGTAAATCTTATTGACGGGCTTGACGGACTTGCTGGAACTATTACTCTCATTATTTCTATAGCTTTTGGGTCATGGTTTTTGGCAATTGGTGATATTTCTTATTCTATTTTGTGTTTTGCTCTTTCGGGAGCAGTCATTGGTTTTCTAATTTTTAACTGGGAGCCTGCTAAAATTTTTATGGGAGATACTGGAGCTCTATTTATAGGTTTTTTTGTTGCTGCTACGTCTATTTATTTTCTGAAAAGAAATGCTGAGCTGCCTGTATCTAGTTTTTATAAATTCAACGCACCGATCACAGTAGCTTTGAGTATTATCGTTATTCCCATGTTTGATACTCTGAGAATTTTCTTTTTAAGAGCAATCAAGGGCAAATCACCTTTTTCTCCTGATCAAAATCACTTGCATCATCTCATTATGAAGTTAGGGTTTGGTCATGCACGAACTGTTTTATTTTTAAGTCTGGCAAATATCTTTTTTATCATTATTTCTACAAGTCTGAGTTTATTTTTATCCGATAACTGGCTAGTTCCTATAGAAACTGTCCTAGCTCTTTCTTTGACTCAATTTTTGATTATTAAGAATAGGAAAGAAAATAAAATACTTGAAAAGATTAGCTCTAAAAGAGAAAAGCTGAATTTGAGCAAGGCTAGTTAGTTGTTTTACTTTTATTTCTTTCAGCCCACCAATCTAACCCTATTACTAACGATATCGCTAAAAGTGCAAAACAAATCACATAAGTTAGCTTTGATGGCTCTCCTGTAGTCTCTTCATAGCCAAATGGTGAAATATTTCTCAACTGACTTGAATCAGCATAATTAGTGCTTGCTTTCCAGGGCCACACTTTGTTTAAAGATCCTACTAAAAAGCCTGTCATTAAAGCTAAAACCAGACTTTCATATTTTGTAATTGCCCATTTTATTATTTTTGAGAATAAAACCAGCCCTGTTAGGCAACCCAGACCAAAGCAAAGAAAAACTTTTACATCTTCCCACACCCCCGTTGATTTATTGGTTAGCAGTTCTTGTATTGATTTTATCGAGTTTATTACGGTTGTGTAGCTTCCCATTAAAACTAAAATAAAGCTTCCCGAAACACCTGGTAATAGCATTGCACATATTGCGAAGCTTCCACAGAGGAAAATATATGTTAATGATAAATCTTGTCCATTAGCTGGCGTAAGTGTGGTTATCCAAAAAGAGGCGACTGAACCAATTATCAAAACTATCCAGGTGCTAGCTTTCCAGCTCTTAATCTGCTTAGATACCAAATAGGTAGATGATGCTATTAAACCAAAAAAGAAACCCCATACCTGTTTATCATAGTTTTCTAATAGAAATAATATGAGTTTGGAAAAAAGCAATATGGATAGTCCGATCCCAGCTAGAAGTGGCACTATAAATTGTCCGTTAACATGATACCAGCTTTTCTTCAACCTTAGTTTAAGAAGATTTTTGAAGAAGTTAATATCCAGGTTGCTAATAGAGCTTATCAGTTTGGGATAAATGCCTGTAATGAGTGCAATTGTTCCCCCAGAAACGCCAGGGATTACATCTGCAGCTCCCATGGCTAATCCTTTTACAAAGTATAGGATTCTTTCTTTGATCATTTATTTTTCTTCAGCGGCAGCTTCTTCTTTTCTTTCGCACTTATCTGGCGTTTTTCCACACACACCACATACTACTCCTTCTTTGTTTAAAAAAGGACTTTGCGTAGCACAAGTGCCCTTGAACTCTCCTTTTTTGAGAAATATCAACCGCACACTCATAAGGGCAAAGAAGAGTGCTAAAAAAATTACTGCTAATATTATTGTGGCTGTCATTTATTCTTTTTTGTATTTCTAATGTAACTAATGAGTTGTTACTTTTATCTTACTAAGTAACATTATTGTTGTAAAAATAAATCTATTTTTTTATTATGAGGTTAGTTAGAACAAAATCGGATAAGGTTGTTTTAGGTGTTTGTGGTGGTGTTGCCAAGTATTTTGGCTGGGATGCAGCCATTGTTAGAGTTATTTTTGCTGTATGTACTATAGCCGGTATTGGATCCCCTATTCTTATTTATCTTTTGATGGGTATTATTATGCCAAGTGAGTATTAAATGGGCTTATTTTTTGAGTCTATAGCTCAATTAATTAGAAAAGAGAATCCAAAGCCCAAAACAATATACAAAAGAACACTAAAAAAACTTACTGCTGCATATTTCAAAAAATAAAGGCTATTTTTTTTAGCAAAAAAGGATTGTATACAGTAAAATATGTACCCTACTAAAATTAATAGTTGCACCTGATTTAGATGAAAGCCTAGGTATTTATTTATAATCATAATAGGTATTGTGACAAAAATATAGACTCCCGCTATGTAGAAACTGATTGCTAAATATTCTGCGAAATAGTATTTTTTTCTAAAAAACAGTTTTAACATTAATCCATTTGAAAATATTAAGGTCAGCATAATTTTGTCTATGTTATTTATCATAAACCTGGCAGCTCCTATAATTTTTCTTTGCAAATCAGCTATTCTTGCTGAATTAACTTTTTGAATTTGGCCCTCAAGAGGATCATAATCAATAAGTTTTTTTAGTATTATGTAGATTGCTGTTAGAAGTATAAAAAATGCTATTGGCTTGTAGTATTTTTTTCTCTTCCCTGCCAAGTACTCTCTAAAAATTTTACCTGGATTTATTATTAGCCACTTTATTGTAGTTAAAAATGGTCCTTCAAAAGAAAATGCGGCACTTAGAAAGTGGTCAAATGTTTCTTTGAATGTAATTCTATCTATGTTAGATTTTTGACCACAATGTGAGCAAAACTTATCTATCAGTCTTTCTCCACAATTCAGGCATGTTTGGTTTTTTAGTTTAAAACTCATTTAATTAATCCCATTAGAAGTAAATTTACATGATCTATGAGATAGTTTCACAAGATGTATTTGTAAGCTGCTGGTTGTCAGAAACAAATTATATATCCTTGTGAAATTAATTTAAAGGGTTCTAATCATAGAAGGACATATTGCATAACTATGATTAGATCTTGTAAGTATTAGGTTTATAATGAGTTATAAATATAATCTCAATTATTCTGATTAGGCATGTCTGCACCCTGAGGTAAGAGGCTATGCCAAAGATCGAATGGGCTTGTGGGGTTGTTCTAGCTTTGGCAGCCGGGACGAGCCTTGCGCAAGGGTGTCCACTTCTATTTATTTTTTGAAAATTTTGAATATTCTACTTAATGTTATTGCGTAAAAATCATTATTATAGCGATCTATTTATTTACTTAAGCACTATGGATATTTATCATAAATTAAAAGGTTTCGTTCTCTCTGGTCTTGGAGTTCTTTTTTTGTTTGCTTTTGCCTCTTGTAGTAATGAAAAGGAGGAACTTAAAAAATCTTTGGAAGAGGCTAGAAGTGAGCTAGAAAGTAGAGATAGTGTTAATCAGCTTCTAGCACAAAAGGTAGATGTAGTTTATGGCTTTCTAGATTCTATTAAGCTATCTGAGGATAATTTGACTATCAGCCTGGAGAAAGGGACAAGCTATGATACTTATTTGGATAAGTTTGAGAGGGTTAAGTCTTATATTGATAATTCGAAGGAGGAAATCATCCGTATGGAAAAGTCTTTGGAAGATGCCTATTCTAAGTCTAATGTATTAAGCGGGATTGTTAAGAATCTTAGAAGGACTTTAGAAGAAAAGGAAGCGGCAATTGCAGCTCTTAATCAAAAGGTTGAAAAGTATAAGGAGGAGAATAATGCTCTGATTAAAATGGTAGATATTCAAAGGGAAGAATTACGCGCTCAAGAAGAAAAAATCAAAGTTAAACAAAGTGAGATTGAAGATTTAGAGAAGAAAATCATTGCTTTGGTTGATAATTCGAAAAAAAAGGAGGCAGACTCCTACTTTACGCAAGCTAAAACGCTGGAAGAAATGGCACTAAGAACCAAGCTTGCCCCAAAAAAGAAACAAAAGACTTTTGAAGAAGCTTATAATCTATATAAAAAAGCGTTTGAAGCAGGTAGACTTGATGCTTATGAGAAAATGGAGAGCTTGGCTTCTAAGATTTGATGCTAGAAGGTATTGAAAATATCATTTTTGACCTCGGAGGTGTAATCGTTAATATTGATTATGATAAAACAATTGATGCATTTTCCCGATTATCTGGAAATATTATGCCTCAAATTTTTAATAAGTACTACCAAAGTAAGGTTTTTGCAGAATTTGAGATTGGAAGTTTTTCTGCTCAAGAGTTTCGATCTCAGGTAAAAAAGAAGTTTGGGTTTGAAGCTACTGACAAAAAGTTTGACAAGGCTTGGAGTGCTATGCTTCTTGATACTCCTCCAGAAAGGCTAGAATTACTTTTAGATTTAAAGGAGAAGAAAAGAACATTTCTTCTTAGCAATACGAATAAGATTCACATTAGGGATTATAATAAAATATTGCAAAAGGAGTTTAATCATTATCTGGAGAATTTTTTTGAAAAAGTATATCTGTCTCATCTTGTTAAGAAAAGAAAACCTGATGTCAGTATTTATAAGCAAGTGGTCTCGGAAAATAATCTTGACCCCAGAAAAACACTTTTTGTTGACGACACAGAGACCAATATCATTGGCGCTAGAAAAGCGGGGCTTCAAGCTCAGTTGATTACTAATGAGCTAACTATTAATTCTCTATTTGAAGGGTGGTATTAAGCTACATTTTTCTCTTGTGGCTTTATTTTATTTTCGTTTTCTACTTCTGCTTTTAGTTTTTGTGTTAAACTCCCTGTGTAGTACTCATTTAGTTTTTTTCTAACTTCTAGTAAGGATAGGTTATGGTCTATTATTCCATTTTGAACAAAGGATATCTCTCCCGTTTCTTCTGATACTACTAATACTGCAGCATTTGTTTCTTCGGTTATTCCTATTGCTGCTCTATGCCTCAAACCAAAGTTTGCTGGTATTTCTTGGTTATCAGAAACAGGTAGTATACACCTTGCTGCTACTACTCTTCCATCTTGTATTATAGCGGCACCGTCATGTAAAGGGCTATTTTTAAAAAAGACCGATATTAGTAGTCGCTTAGAGACTTTGGCATCTAAGTAATCTCCTGTCTCTACGTATGCTTTGAGCTCTTCCCTTTTTGTAATTACTATCAGAGCTCCAGTATTAGTTCCTCCTAAGCTTTTTAATGCTTCAACTATTGGATTTATATTGTATTGGTCTACCTGTTGGCGGTTTTTTCTGAATATCTTGAAGATTTTCATTTCATCTAGTGCCGCTGACTTTCCTATTAGCAGTAGGAATTTTTTTATTTCATGTTGAAATAGTATCACTGCTGCTATTACTCCTACATTGATGAATTGACCCAAAATCTCTGAAAGTAAAGACATTTTAGTAGCCTGTACTATCAAGTATGTTAAGTAAATAAACAGAAACCCTATGATTACTCTGTAGGCAACACTTTTTCTGATTAGTTTGTATAGTTGAAATAGTAAAATAGTTACTAGCAAGACATCAATGATATCTATCCAATGTACTTCTAGAAAACCTATTTGCAACCCAAGTAACGGCAATGGTGTATGTAGTTAATACTGTTTAAATACTTGTCTGTCAAACTCTATTTAAGTGCCTGATTTTTAATATTTTAAATTTACGTCTTTTTTAAAAATTATGAAAATAATATTTTCATTTTATTGAGGTTTATTTCATTTTTATTTGTGTAGTTGTGTGATTTTTTTTGGTAAATAGCTATTTAATACGTTAAAGCTTCTTAATAATTATAATTTTAGTTGAATTATTATGTCTGTAGGTGTTTTTTTGTAGGACTGTTTTGTATAATAGCTAATGAAGGTTTTTGACAAATATATTTTACTTAAGTTTTTTAAGACGTTTCTTTTTGTTGTTGTTGTCCTCAATGTGATTATATGCATTGTTGATTATGCTGAAAAATCGGATGACTTTATCAGGGCTGAGATTCCATTTAAGGAAATTGTTTTTGATTATTATCTGAACTTTATTGTTTTTATGGCAAGCTCATTGAGCCCTATTGCCATTTTTATTAGTGCTGTTTTTATCACTGCCAGGATGGCTTCTCATTCAGAGATTATCGCTATGCTTAGTTCTGGCATGAGCTATATCCGTTTTGTTGGTGTTTTTTTGGGTGGTTCTATTGCTGTTGCAATTATTACTTTCGTGTTAGTTGGATGGGTGATACCTGATGCTGCAAAAACGAAGGTTGCTTTTCAGGTTAAATATCTGAAAAAGCCTTATTACTACGATGGTAAAAATATTCACTTGAAAACTAGTGACTCTACATATGCTTATATGGAGTCTTACAGAAATACAAGTCAAACTGGTTATCAGTTTACTTTGGAAAAAATTGATGGCACTAAGCTTGTAGAAAAACTTTCTTCTAATAAGATCCAATGGGATAGCACTTTGCAAAAGTGGCATATTGATAGGTATAAGCATCTTTTTTTTGATAATTCAGGGGATTTAAGTAAAATATCTGAAGGAAAAGATATAGATACTGTTTTGAATATTACTCCGCAATATTTTGAAAGTCGCTATCGATTAAATGAAACGATGACTTTGAAGGAATTGGATGATTTTATTGAAATTGAAAAGGCAAGAGGTGTTGGTAATGTAGAGGTTTTTTTACATGAGAAATATGAAAGGTATGCCTACCCTTTTGCTGTTATTCTGCTAACGCTGATGGGTGCAATTGTAGCTTCTCGCAAAACAAGGCAAGGCTCTGGCTTCCAGATAGCTCTGGGGTTTTTGTTTGCCTTTATTTTTATACTTTTTGTGATGATGAGTAGAAGTATAGGAGCGGCTGGGTCTCTAAGCCCTATGTTAGCTGCATGGCTTCCTACCATTATCTTTTCTTTTGTTACTGCGGGGCTCTATTTTTATGCTCCTAAGTAAACTTCTCATTGTAATAGCTGGTTAGTGCTGAAGGTTCATTGGTATATGAAGTTTATTTATCTTTTTTTAGTTTTTTTATTTTTAGCAAAATGCTCTAGTACTCCAAAAGTAGGTCTGGATACTTCTCTAGTTGCAATGGTATTGAAAGATAGGAAGTATGGATTTATTAACCCTAAAGGAGAATATGTTATTGAACCTCAGTACCCTCTAGCTCGACCTTTCTCTAATGGTTTGGCATGTGTTAATATAGGTGGTGTAAGATCATTTAATAGTTTTTTAGGTAAAGAAACTGTTAGTGGAGGGAAGTATGTTTTTATTGACTTAAGTAATAACAAGGTAATTGAGAGTGAACTGCTGGCTTTCCCTTCTTCTTTCTATGAAAATATGGCTTTAATTGAATATGGAGAAAATAATAAAGGTAAGTATGGGTATATCAATAAAAAAGGTGAGTTAGTCGCTGAAAGCTTTGATGCATTAAGTTTATTTGAAGATGGGTTAGCTGCAGCGGCAAAAAGTAATGAAGAACTTTTAGGCTATATTGATACTTTAGGAAACTGGAAAATTAAGTTAGAATTCAAGTATTTTATTGAAGAGTTTAGTGAGGGTTTTGCTTTAATAGAAGAAGACAAAAAATGTGGGTTTATTAATAAGCAAGGTCAAGTTGTTATTCAACCCACATACGATAAAGCTACCTCTTTTCGAGAAGGAGTAGCTGCGGTTTCAATAGATGGCAAGTATGGATTTATTGATAAGAATGGTGAGGTCGTAATACAACCTACTTATGAGAATGTATCTAGCTTTAGTGATGGTCTTTGTGCAGTAAAGTTGAATAATATGTGGGGTTATATTAATAAAAAAGGGGAGGTTAAAATAGATTTTAAATTTCACAATGTAAGAGACTTTCACAACGGGTGTGCCGCAGTAACAACTAAAACTAGTGGAAAAGCAGGTATTATTTCTAAACTGGGACAATGGATTGTTAAACCTACTTTTGATAATATTTATTCTTTTAAAAATGGCTATGCTCCCATAGTAAACAACGGGAAACTTGGATATATTAATACTAATGGAGAAGTTATTATTCAACCTCAATTTGAAAGAGTGGGTTTTTTTATAAAACCCTATGAAAGCAACAAGGTAATGACTGCTAATTAAATGTTCTTTACTTTATATTTTTACTATTATAAAAGTCTACATCTTTTGTATTATGTGTCTTTAAGGTTACTTGGAACCCATAAGCTAATTGCACGAATTGTATTTATAAAAAATGCTTAAATATCACATTCAGCTGCACTTCATTGTTTTTCTATGGGGTTTTACAGCTATTCTAGGTGTTTTAATTAATTGTACTGCTACTCAAATTGTATTTTATAGAACTGCAATTGCTGCTATTTCTCTTTTTTTAATTTTGAAATTTTTTCAAAAAGGAAATTTTAGAATTGAAAGAAAGGAAGCAATAAAGTATATCCTAATAGGTTTTTTAATTGCTTTGCACTGGATTTTATTTTTTGCTTCTGCTAAAATCTCTAAAGTGAGTATTTGCCTTGCTGGGTTATCTACTTGTTCTCTTTTTACTGCAATTTTAGAGCCTTTGTTTAAAAAGTATGCAGTAAAACCATTAGAAATTGCTTTAGGTATTTTTATTGTCTTTGGCTTGTATTCTATTTTTAAGTTTGAGTTTGATCACACTTTAGGGCTCCTTTTAGCACTTGCTTCTGCTTTTTTTGGTGCTCTTTTCTCTATTCTGAATAGTATTTATGCTAAAAAGCAAAAGGCGCTTGTCATTACTTCTTTTGAGATGATGGGTGCTGCTGTCTTTTGTCTTTTGTTATTGCCTTTAGACGCTCTCTTTTTTAAACAAGACAATTTATTATCTGTTCCTTCATGGACTGATTTAGGCTATATTTTAATTCTATCCTTAGTATGTACTGTCTATGCATTTTATCAGAATGTAAAAATTCTGAAAGTGTTATCTGCTTTTTATACTAATCTTGTTATTAATCTTGAGCCTGTATATGGTATTTTACTAGCATTTATTTTTTTTGGTGAAAAAGAGAAGATGAGTAGTGGGTTTTATATTGGTACATCTATTATTTTATTTTCTGTAATTCTGTATTCTTTTTTCAATTATATGCTTTCAAGGAAGAAGAGTAAGGTTTTAATTCGCTAAATTGGACTTAATTTTTAGCAATATTTTTTTAGTACTCTGTCTACTCCTGCAAGGTAGCTTTTCCCAAAAAGGTTAACATGAATCATCAGTGGGTATAGATTATATACTTTTACTCTACTTGAAAAATCTTTTTCTAGAGGTGATATGGTTTCATATGCATTGAAAAAAGAGTTATCAAAACCTCCAAAGAGTTGTGTAAATGCTAACTCTGCTTCTCTATGCCCAAAATATACAGCTGGATCTATTAGGCAAGGCTCGCCCAGATTATCTGTTATCAGATTTCCGCTCCAAAGATCACCATGCAAAAGTGCTGGTTTCTCTTCAGGGAAAAAGCTTTCCGATTTTTTCTTTAAGACTTCAAGTTTTTTTAAATAGTCTATTCCTATGCTATTGTTTTTTATAGCTAAGTTGAATTGAGGTTCAAGCCTACACTCAAAAAAGAAGTCATACCAAGTGCTTTTTGGTGTATTGCTTTGGGATAGAGAACCGATGTAGTTGTCTTTACTCCAACCAAATGTAAGGTTTGTATTCGAGTGTAGTTTTGCTAGCTTAATTCCAAATTGCTGCCAATAATCTTTTTTCTTTTGCTTTGGTTCTATCCACTCAAGAATCAAATAGGCAATTTCATCAACCTCCCCTACTCCTAGCACTTGTGGTATTTTGATAGAATTAGTCGATTGTAAAAGCTGCAACCCCGCTTTCTCTTTAAAGAACATATCCAAGTTCTCTTTCCTGTTTATTTTGATGAAGTAGTTTCCCTTTTTTGTTGTGGCTTTATATGCTGCGTTTATACATCCTCCCGTTACAAGGTTACATGAAATAGTTTTTGCACTCTCATCTACCGAAAGGTTAATTGCTTTTTCTATTGATTTGATTGAATTCATTCTTGTATGTGTCCAAAATTCATATACTACTGAATATCAGCAACAAATCATTCAAAAAGAACGCATTTAAAATGCACAATATTAGAGTTCAGCACTTAATAGGAATCTATCACTCCTGAGCCTATTAGTTCATCCTCAAGATACCACGCTGCAAACTGACCTGGAGTGATTCCTCTCTGCTCTTTTTCAAAAACGATATATATGCCTTCTTCTCTTTTGTAGAGGCAAGCTTTTTCTAGCTTCTGTCGGTATCTTATCCTTACGAGAAAGGGTTTTTTATCTCCACTTTCAAGTTTTAAATCTCCTCTGATCCAATGAATATCTTCTTCTTTGATAAATAAGCCTTTTCTAAATAATCCTGGGTGATTTTCCCCCTGACCTGCATATACTATATTTTCCTTAGTATCTGTACCAATAATAAACAGTGGCTCTGGTGTACCTCCGATACCTAGTCCTTTTCGTTGACCAATAGTATAAAAATGAGCTCCTATATGTTCTCCTTTTTTTATTCCACACGCATTTTGTAGTGAATGGGATTTACACAGTTCTTGTAAATATTCTTCAGCATCAAGATAGTTTTTGGGATCAACTGACTTAATGCTGTTGGCAGCAATTTCAAGTACTATCCCTTTTTTTTCTTTTAGCTGTTGTTTTAAAAAGTCAGGTAATCGCACTTTACCTATAAAGCATAACCCCTGCGAGTCTCTTTTTTCAGCAGTTACAAGGTCTAATGAGGAAGCAATTTCTCTCACTTGATTTTTTTGGTATTCTCCAATTGGAAATAATGCTTTGGAAAGTTGTTTTTGGTTCAGTTGACACAAAAAATAACTCTGGTCTTTATTTTGATCCTTTCCTGCCAATAATCGGTATTGTTCTACTTTTCCTGAGCTATTTACCTTTTCTGATTTTCTACAATAATGACCAGTAGCAACATAGTCTGCTCCCAATTTTAATGCTGCATCTAGGAATAGGTCAAATTTAATTTCTCTATTGCATAGTATATCAGGGTTTGGCGTTCTTCCTTTTTCGTACTCGTCAAACATGTAGTCTACTATTCTTTTTTTGTATTGAGCACTTAGATCTATCGTTTGAAATGGTATTTGAAGCTTATTTGCTACCATGAGCGCATCGTTGCTATCTTCTACCCAAGGGCAATCTCCTTTTATGGTTACTTCTCCGTCATGCCAGTTTTTCATAAATATACCGATGACTTCATATCCTTCTTTTTTTAAAAGGTATGCTGCTATACTTGAGTCTACTCCACCAGAAAGTCCTACTACTACTCTTTTCATCTGTTTAAGTTTGTGACCTACCTAGTTTATTTCATACACATCTTAATCATTGCTTTGCATGTGTCTCAATTTTAAATCAGACATGGTCTATTTCATTGATGATTATTTCTCTTTTTTTCTTTTAAAAACTGGCACTGCACTGCATGGCTCTCCATATAGAATGGATTTTACTACAGGCTGTATTTTTTGTATCAGTTTTATGTACGGATAAGGTGAAATATTAAGATTACTACAACCTTTGATTACCACAGGTTTATCTCTAAATGTTTCTATGTTTATTGCTTCAATTTCTGCAAGAAGTAATGATTCTTGAAGATTCTCAGTGTATCCAAAATAAACTTTTTTGGCATACGGCTGTAATGCTGAAGAGATAAGCATAAATGCCCAAGTTGGTATTACAACTTCTTCTGAGCAATGTATACCAACTATTTTATTTTTATATTCTTCCCAGTTTGTTTCTTTTATAAATTCTCTAAAGTCTTTTTCTCTCAAAATAAGCCCCTGGAATAGGTTGTCTTTTAAGTCAATATTTACTTTTTCTTCTTTTGGTAAATATTCTTCTAGGTTTATTGTAATAATTGGGCTTTTCGCCACTCTATTTATTATTGGGTCTTCGCTTATCATTTATGTTTCTCTCGTTTTTCTAGTTCTCAAAACAAATTATATCATTTTTTTATGATAGAGGATACAGTTTGTTACTTATTTCTATGCCTTATTATAAAGTTAACATCCCTATCTGTAGTGTTTTCATTTTCTTTTGCATGCCCAAAAGAAAACAGAAACAAAAGAAAAAGGCAACATCCACCAAGTTCTTTTGCCCACTTTCCCTACATGCCCTCACGCCTTAGCTTTGCCTCCCTCAGTGCCCAAATGAACCGCGCTGTGTATGGATCTCCTCCCTGCCGCTTCTAGATACCTTTTTGCTATTATTATTACAACACACCATATGAAAACTTTATTGGCATAACTCGGTTATTTTATTTCTTAAGAACAAAAGTAAAATATTCTTGGCATGTATTGGAAAAGCGACACCTGAATTAGATTTTTACAATACTATTACATAGGGTTTACTGTGAAATAATAGTAATCATCCTATTATTTGAAGCGAACTACATACTTTTTAGCTAATGAATATTTTATTCTTAACCTATCAGGGTGATATTGCTGGCTCTACGTATTCTATTTCTTATTTGGCAAGAGGCTTAGCAGAGAAAGGGCATAGTATTTATGTTGGCTGCAGAAAAGAGTCTCTTCTTTTTTCTCTATTACAAGATACAAAAGCTAAAACCGTTGCAATGACTTTTAAAAATAAGTTTGATAGAGAGAATATGAGGCAGATAAGAGATGTAGTCAAGCAATATAATATAGAGCTTATTAATCCTCAATCAAGTATTGACCGTTATACTACCGCTTTTGCCAAATGGCTTTATCGGTTTGATTGTAAGGTAGTACATACCAGAAGGCAGCGCCCCTCTAATGAAGGAGGCTGGCTCAAGATGAAGTTTTATCAGGCAGTTACAGATAAGATTGTAGCTGTGAGCCATCAAATAAAGAAAAGATTAGCATCGCTTGGAATTTCTGATGATCATATTAAGGTAATTTATAATGGTACTCCCGAAGAGAAATACCAACTGGATAATATAGAGGAGAAAGTTGAGGTTCTTAAAAAGCAGTTTGATATTGGTGATTCTGATCTTGCCATAGGATCTATTTCCAGACCAAAGAAACAAGAACAAATTTTAGAGGCTTTACGGTTTATCTCTACACCTCTTAAAGTTATTTTAGTGGGTGTAGAAGCTGAGGATAGATATAAGAAAATTATTGATTCTTACGATGCTTCTCACAAGATTTACTTTGCAGGATCTATTCCTCCTTCTGAAGCTATATATTATTATAAATTATTCACCATCAAAATTTTAGCTTCTACTACTGAAGGTTTATCACAATCTCTCCTCGAAGCAATGGCTATGGGAGTTCCTGTTATTGCAACTGCTGCTGCTGGTAATTTAGATTTGATAAATGACGGTGAAAACGGTCTCTTTTTTGAAGATGCTGATGTTAAAGAGCTTGCTAAAAAAATAGAACTACTTCTTGGAGATGAAAGCCTAAGAAATAAGTTAGTTGAAAAAGGTAAGACTACGGCTCTTGAGGATTTTAATATTAGAAATACAGTGAATAATTATGAGCAATTTTTTCAAGAACTCATCAATGAAAAAAGCTAAGACCTATAAAAAACCTTAGCTAAAAACAACTTATGAAAATTTAAAAAAACCAGCTTAGTCTTTTTTGTTTAAGACTTCCTCTGCAAGACTTTCTTGTACAATTTCTTCTTTAAATGTATACGCTCCTGTTTTAGGAGATTTTACTGCTCGTATAACTTTGATGAATTTTACAGCATCTCCTTTCTTTAATGTTGCAACTACTTTCTTTGCCATAATTATTTAATTTCTTTGTGTACTGTATATTTATTAAGGATTGGATTATATTTCTTCATTTCCAATCTATCAGGTGTGTTTTTTCTGTTTTTCGTAGTGATGTACCTAGATGTACCTGGCTTTCCAGAAGTTTTATGTTCTGTACACTCTAAAATAACCTGAACTCTATTACCTTTTTTAGCCATAATGCTTATTTATTAAATTTTTGTTTTAAGAAAGCCTTTCTCTTTAGCTTCTTTTATCATCACACTAATACCTTTTTTATTAATGGTTCTTAGTGCCTGAGTTGATACCTTAAGAGTTACCCACTTATTTTCTTCAGGCAAGAAAAATCTTTTCTTCTGAAGGTTAGGATAAAACTTCCTTTTTGTCTTGTTGTTGGCATGAGATACATTATTACCAACTCGAACTCTTTTACCTGTCAATTCACAAACCTTAGACATAAAAATAAATTTTGGGATGGCAAAATTAAGAACTTTTATCTAATTATCATCATTATTTCAAAAATACTTATCCCCTCCTAATTTAGTGCAGCTACTTCACCTACAAACTGCTCTATGGACTTACTATCTTCTATTTTAAACTCACCAACTTTTGTTCTTTTTAAACTAGCAAGATATCCGCCAACTCCTAGTTTTTCACCTATATCATTTGCTAAGCTTCTTATATAAGTGCCTTTAGAACAGGTTACTAGCAGCTCTACTTTGGGTAAATCTATATTCACTATTTCTAATGATTTAATATTTACTGGCCGAGGATCTAACTTAATGTCTTCTCCTTTTCTTGCACTTTTATAAGCTCTTTCTCCTTTCACTCTAAGTGCAGAGTATATTGGAGGCGTTTGCATTATTTCTCCTTCAAAGCTTTTGATCACTTCTCTAATTTGTTCTTCGGCTAAACCGCTAATATCTTTTTCTGAGTTAAACTCTGTTTCTAGATCATACGATGGGGTTGTTTTACCAAGCTCTATCTCACATTTGTATTCTTTGTCCAAGCCCTGAAGCTCATTTATTTTTTTTGTTGCCTTACCTGTGCACAAGATCATCAAACCTGTTGCCAGTGGATCAAGCGTCCCTGCATGCCCTACTTTTTTCACTTTTATTAAATACCTTATCTTCTTAACTACATCAAATGATGTCCATTTATAAGGTTTGTCTATAAGTAATACTTCTCCTTCTTGAAAGTTGTACATGACGATACTATACGAATAGGTTTGGTTTTAGCTAGTGTATTTTCAAAAGCTCTTTGCGAATATATCACATGAAATCCATGAGATAATTTTATGAGATGCTTTTTTATGTACTTGACCATCAAAAATGTTTTTTTGTGGAATTAAATTAAGGGTTTTATATAAAATAGCGTTTGTTTTGGAGATCTGAGCTATTGCGGCAGAGTAAAAGTTAGAATATAGCTAGTTATTAAGTCATGGAAAACGAAAGAACAGAAATTGATTCTATAGGAGAATTTGGTTTAATCGAAAGGATAAAAAACAATTTTGCTAACTCTTTGCAGGAATATACGGTAAAAGGAATTGGTGATGATGCTGCGGCTTTTCAGCCTAATAAAGAAGATGAAATAATTGTCAGCAGCTCAGATATGCTACTCGAAGGCATCCATTTCGACCTTACATATGTTCCTCTAAAGCATTTAGGTTATAAAGCGGTTGTAGTTAACATTTCTGATATTGCTGCCATGAATGGGAAAGCAAAGCAGATTATGGTTAATATTGGCCTCTCCAACCGGTTTTCTGTTGAAGCTGTAGACGAAATTTATAAAGGCATCCAATTAGCCTGTAAGTATTATAATGTAGATCTTGTTGGAGGAGATACTACCAGTTCTCCATCTGGGTTAGTCCTTTCTGTTAGTATTCTTGGAAGTGTGGCAAAAGATAAAATCACTTATAGAGATACAGCAAAACCTGGTGATGTGATTTGTGTGTCTGGGGATCTTGGAGCTGCTTATCTCGGACTTCAAGTGCTTAAGAGAGAAAAGGAGGTGTTTATGGTAAATAAGGATATGCTACCACAGCTAGACGAAAAGTCGTATTTGGTAGAGCGGCAGCTTAAACCTGAAGCCAGAGTGGATATAATAGAGGAATTAGACAAAGCAGCAGTTGTACCTACTTCTATGATTGATATTTCTGATGGTCTTGCTTCTGAACTACTGCATATCTGCAAGATGTCTGATGTCGGTGCTAATATCTTTGAAGATAAGCTACCCATGGATCGTATGGCACTGGAAACAGCTACAGATGATTTAAATATTTCTCCTCTGGTTTGTATGCTCAATGGTGGTGAGGATTATGAGCTTCTTTTTACTATTGCTCAAGATGATTTTCCTAAAATTGAGAACAACCTTAAGATTATTCCTATCGGCTATATTCAGGATAAATCTCTAGGTGTTAAATTGATTTCAAGAGCTAATCAAAGCATTGATATTCAAGCACAAGGATGGAAGCATTTTTAAACCCGTTAGTAAGTAGAATACATTTAATTTATGCTTTTTTTATTTTTCTACTTTGTGCTCTGCTTCCATCAAAAACCTTAACTAAGTAAACTCCAGGTTTTAAGGAAGTTATATCTATTTCTTCTTGAGAAACTACAGAGCTACTATGCACTAATTTTCCCAATTGGTTGTAGATAGCTACGTCTATTCTAGTATCGTTCCCAAACCCAGAAACTTTGATGTAATCGCTTGAAGGGTTAGGATATACCTGAATATTAGCTCTACTCTCTTTCTGAGATTCATTTATTTCTACAATTTTAGAGTATTCAAATGCTCCATCGTAATCTATTTGCTTTAATCTGTAGTAACTAGCTCCACTATAAGGATTATTATCTGTAAAAGAATAGGACTGAATAATGTTTGTGGTACCATTTCCTTCAACAAAAGAAATAGCTTCCCAGTTTTTAGCATCTTTACTTCTTTGTACTTCAAAACCTTTATTATTTACCTCTTGAGCTGTACTCCAAATAAGATTCACTGCAGAGTTTGAAGTTTTTGCATTGAAAAAAATTAAGTTTACTGGAAGAAAAATATTCTCAACAGGAGTCGCTCCTGTGAAGCCTTGAACTCTATAGTTATCATTATCTGCTACTATGAGTTGACCCGAGGTATTAACTGTTAAAAAAATCGGGTCATTTAACTCTCCGTTTGAAGCTCCAGAGATCCCAATTTGCTCAAGATACGTACCATCATTTTCATAAACTTTTATTCTATCATTATTAGAATCAGCAATATATATCAAATCTGCTCCATCAATAGTGATACCCCTTGGGTTGTCAAACTGACTATCCCCAGCACCAAGGCTTCCCCAAGATGTAACGAATGTGCCAGCACTATTAAATTTTCTAATTTTGTCGTTTACATCATCAGAAACATAAAAGTTACCATTACTATCCACAGCAATATCATTAGGGTCATAAAACTCATAGTCTCCAAAACCTTCACTCCCTAACTTAAAAAGAAAGTTCCCATCTTTATCAAACTTTTGAATTCTGTCATTTCCTCTATCCACTACATAGATATTGTCACTATCATCAAAACCCAAACCAAAAGGTGAAATCATCTCTCCATCTCCTATACCAAACCCACCAAATTGATCCAGATAGTTCCCATCAAGATCAAAAACCTGAATGCGATGATTCCCGTAATCACTAATATATATTTTACTCTCAGATGATATAATAATATCAAACGGGTCATTAAACTGTCCGTTACCTGATCCAGCACTTCCAAATTGGTCTAAATAATTACCATCAGAGTCAAATATTTGAATCCTGTCATTATTTCGGTCAATTACATAAATATTGCTTTCAGAATCAAATGCTATTCCACATGGGCTGGAAAACTGACCATTTCCTGATCCATTAGAACCAAATTGAAAGTCATAAGGATACTGACCAAAGCATAGGTATGAAACCAAAACTAAGTTGATTAATAATATTACTCTAATTATCTGAACTCTTGCTTTTAGTGATATTGTATCGAACATAGTTTCTGAAGTTTGTTTTCTGGTTTACTAAGAATCAAACACCTTGGCAGAGTACTTTAAAAAGCATTCTTTAATTAGAGGAAAGCTTACACGTGTTGATTAAATCTAGAGTAATGTAATCTTTAGAAGACAGGAACACTGTTATACTCTAGTTGACAATGATTTTTTGAAACAGAAGGTGTGAAAAGGATTTTCTTCAAAGAAGCTTTATTATGGTAAAACTTATAGAATAAAGTAGATCTTACATAAGAAACAAGATTTTCAATTCAATTCTTGAGAAGAAAACAGGTAAAAATTACAATGTAACACTACGTAAATTAAATTAATAGCCTTTTTTCTATACTATTTGGCTAAAAAAAAAATTCAAAACTATTAGAAATTCCCATTTTGGGAAAAGCTTTCCTATATTGGTGTCTCTTTTATAAGTAAAGAAATATCATTAAGACTCTATTATTCAAGGAGTTTAAAGTAAAGAACCTTCAAACCTTCTTATACTAATTATATTTTTAAATAGCGGTTTTGTTTTCTATATTTAGGAATGGGGAGAAAAATGAGTTTTGTAATTAGAGAGACTACTTCGGGACTAAAAAAATTACAATCAAAGCAAAAAAACATTAAATCTGAAAAGAAGGTAACCTGTCTATATTTATTAAAGACAGGGAGCTTTAAAACGCAAAAGGAATTAGCCTCACATTTACGGATAGGACTTCGCACCTTAGAGACATGGTTGAATATTTACCGTAATGAAGGTATAGAGAAGTTACTGTCTCCCCAGAGACGAAATAAAAAGTCTAAAATATTTACACCAGCATTACATAAAGCATTGGAAGAAAAGCTCAAGGATAGCAAGAGTCCACTTTTGGGCTATTGGCATGCCCAGCAATGGGTGAAAGAAGAACATGGCATTGAGGTAGAATACCCTTGGTTGAGACTTTATCTTATTACTCGTTTTAAGACGAAGCTAAAAGTGCCCCGAAAGAAAGATGACAAGGCTGCAGAAGCCTTTTTAAAAACTACCTAACAGGCTGGATTCTCTTAGAATAAGTCTAAATAAAAATAGAGATACACCAGTAAAGATGAATGTATATTTTCAGGATGAATCTCGTTTTGGTTTAAAGACGCATATAGGAAGATGCCTAACTTCCATGGGAGTCAAACCTATCCTGAAATATCAACATAAGTATAGTACTACCTATTTGTGGGGTAGCTACTCTCCTATGGATGGAGATAGGAAGTGGAAGGTGTGAATAGTGAAATCTTCGGAAAGTAACTCAAGGCTCTATCGCAACACAGACCTGAAGAACATAAAATACTATTCGAGACCTTTGCACGGCAAAAAGGTCTCAGTAAAGTAATTATCCCTAAAATCCTCATTATTGTTATCTACTGAAAGCTCGCCAAAGTAGTTAGATATTCTTGTACTTCAAATTTATTTTTTTGAACAAATACAGCTCTCTAAGCTTTCTTTATTTTAAAACTATAATGTGAGCTTTTACTACTAACTTTTACCTGATAAATCCCAAGTTTCAAGGAAGTTATATCTATTTCTTCATGAGAAGTTGCAGAACCACTATACACTAATTTTCCTATTTGGTTGTAGATAGATATATTTATTTTACTGTTATTCCCAAACCCAGAAACTTTGATGTAATCGCTAGAAGGGTTAGGATATACCTGAATATTAGCTCTACTCTCTTTCTGAGATTCATTTATTTCTACAATTTTAGAGTATTCAAATGCTCCATCGTAATCTATTTGCTTTAATCTGTAGTAACTAGCTCCACTATAAGGATTGTTGTCTGTAAAAGAATAGGACTGAATAATGTTTGTAGTACCATTTCCTTCAATAAAAGAAATAGCTTCCCAGTTTTTAGCATCTTTACTTCTTTGTACTTCAAAACCTTTATTATTTACCTCTTGAGCTGTACTCCATGAAAGATCTACAGAAGAGTTAGAGCCTTTTGCATCAAAAGAGATAAGTTTTACAGGCAATACATTTACTACTGGAGTAGCACCAGTAAAACCTTGCACTCTATGATTTCCATTATCTGAAACTAATAGCTGACCTGAAGTATTAACCGCTAGAAAAAAAGGAGAGTCAAACCTTCCATCTGATGTTCCTGAAGTTCCAATTTGATCCTGATACACTCCATCAGTGTCATATACCATAACCCTATTATTCTGAAGATCGCCAATATAAATCATATCTGCTCCATCAATAGCTATGCCTCTTGGGTTTTTAAACTGAGTACTTCCATTACCAAAAGTTCCCCATGAAGTAACAAAAGCTCCTGCACTATTGAACTTTCTTATTTTGTCATTTACGTCATCCGATACATAAAAATTACCATTGCTGTCAACAGCAATATCATTAGGGTTATAAAACTCATAGTCTCCAAACCCTTGACTTCCCAATTTGAAAAGGAAGTTTCCATCTTTATCAAATTTTTGAATTCTATCATTCCCTCTATCTACCACATATATGTTATCACTAGCATCAATACCTAACCCAAAAGGGTTATTGAATGAACCATCACCAGTACCTAAACTCCCGAATTGATCCAAATATGTTCCATCAAGATCAAATATTTGAATTCGGTGGTTAGAATAATCACTGACATATATTTTGTTTTCAGAAGAAATTACAATATCGTAAGGAACATTAAACTGACCGTTACCAGATCCATTACCTCCAAACTTATCTAAATAACCTCCACTAGCACTAAAAACTTGAACTCTATGATTCCCTCTATCAACTACATAGATATTTCCTGCAGTGTCAAGTGATATTCCAGCTGGATTAGTAAGCTGTCCATTCCCAGATCCACTTGTACCAAACTTAAAGTCATAAGAATACTGACCAAAGCATAGGTATGAAACCAAAACTAAGCTGATTAATAATATTACTTTAATTATCTGAACTCTTGCTTTTAGTGATATTGTATCGAACATAGTTTCTGAAGTTTGTTTTCTATTCATAAAGAATCAAACATCTTGGCAGAGTACTTTAAAAAGCATTCTTTAATTAGAGGAAAGCTTACATATGTTAATTGTGCTTAGAATAAAGTAACTAGTTTGAAATGATAGTTTAGTTATACTAAAGAAATGATGATTTAGAAAGAAAAAAACGCAAAAAAAATCTCTATAAAAAGGGCTTTTAGAATAATCCCTATTCAGCAATATCATGTTTCTTACATAAAAACAAAAGTATTGAGCTATCTTTCCTAAGATAAAAGCAATGAAAACAGGTTATAACACAATACAAATCAAATTGTTTCTTTTTCTTTGCAAGAATTTATCTAAAAAAAGTACTAAAATCACTTTTAATTTCCCATTTTGGGAAGTCTTTTCCTATGATGAACCTCATCTTATAACTAAAACAAAATGATTAAAAACATGTTGTAACTAAAATCTGAAAGGAACTGAAGAGCATATGACAATCATAGCCAAGTATATCGTAATACTTTTAGGAATCTTTCTCATTGGAGTTGGTTTAATGATGTTGCTAAAACCAACAAAGGCAAGAGCGTATTTGAGAAAGGCTGGAAGCACTAACCTGATAAATTATTCTGAGATTACGGTTCGGATGATACCAGCTGCAGGACTTGTTTTATATTCAGAATACTCAAAGTTTCCCGAAGTCTTCAATTATTTAGGTTGGTTCATGATAGCAACTTCCCTGGTTCTCTATTTCGTGCCACAAAGATTTCATCATCGTTATGCGATGATTTGTGCTGACATTCTAAGACCAAAACTAATTAGAGAAATATCACCCTTCTCAATGCTCTTTGGAATTGGTCTTATTTATTCAGTGCTATAATTCAAGAATTGGGGATGAATCATATAACAAAAAATGATGTGCAAAAATGAATATAAAACTCGGGTTATTCTTAGATGGCATATCGTTCAAAACTAGCATTATCTGTGCAATGTTTTTACCACATGTTATCACCAGTATTAGTTTCTTAATTCTTCCATATCTGCAATAATTTCATTCAGTTTTCTCAGTACACTTCCATAAACAACCTTCAAATCCCAGTTATATATTTTTCCTCCAAGGTATGAGAGTAAAACCATCATTAAAATCACGCCAAAGATTATAAATAGCGGCACACCAAAAACAAGGTGAATGTCGGGATAGTTTAAAATGAATTTATTCGTAATAGACTCCCCTAATTGCTTTCCGTTAAAATGGTAAAACCAAAAACCAAGTACAATAGAAAAAAAGAATAAAGGATAATAGAATCTGGCCATTATTCTATTTATACCGACTTGTTGCTTCATCCAATTGTCAAATGCTTTAATATAATGATAGCTGCTTTTGCTCTTATCAATTTTATTTAATCCCCTAGAAAGCCTTCTGTTGACTATAACGACAATACATAGTGTCAAAAAAAAGCCTATTCCCATAAAAGGAATCCCAATCAAAAAGGAAATCCCCAAAAAGAGTAATGAACCTACAACGATTGCATTCAGATTAATCTTGAACATTCTTTTAAATTTATCGATTAAATGTATCGATTTTTGGTTGTAAAGGTTGTTCAACTTTGGAGCAACCAATGCATCACTATTTAAAAAACCTTGTTTCCAAATTGATTCAATTGACTTTTCCATCTAATTTTTTTTTTAATCGTTTTTTAATGCGTTTAATACGTACCCCAATGTTGTTAGGGTTCGTTCCTGAGATTTCAGCTATTTCTTTATACGGTTTTTCCTCTAGATAAAGTAATATTACACCTCTGTCAACTTCTGATAAACGTTTAATGGCATCATACAATTGATTGAGGTCTTCGTCTGGAAATGCCCGACTATTTTCCACCAATTCATTTGGTAAGATCTCAGAAGTAAAATACTTCTGATCATTTTTCTTTTTTTTCAGAATGGTTAAACTCACATTCAATGCCAATTTATACACCCATGTAGACCATTCTGATTGCCCTCGGAAGTTGTTTCTGGTTCTCCAGATTTGTAAGCACACCTCCTGATAGTAATCTTCAAAATCTTCCTGAGAATTCGTATAGGCCCTGCAAATCTTTATGATGATTGCAGCATAAGGCTTAATCGATATTGCATAAAAGTCATTACTCAAGCTTTCATGATTTTGTTTTTTAAATCAAGTTTTCCGAAGCTTTAGCCTTAGATTCCAAATAACTTGCTATGATTATACCAATTAAGGCTCCAACTGAAATGCCAAGTGAAACTCCAAAAGATCGCTGTAGACTTGATAGAAATATAATTCCAAAAAGTAAACCTACGGAGGCTCCAAAAGTTATGCCCAAGGCTGTGTAGTGCCCTTTAGTAATTAAAGAAAATGTTTCCTTCAGATATTTTTTTAACTGTTGAAGAGCTTTTTTAAAATGTCTTTTCTTGTTTGTTGTGGTACTATTTAATTCAAAAGCACCAAGCTCTGTCTCTAAAGATTGAACTTCAGATTCTGTTAAGTTTGCTTTTTCTACATTAGTAAGTATTCCTATAAAATCCCTGTATACCTTAATTTCAGACTTTTTGGTAGTTTCAGATGCCAAACGGTTGAAAAGGTTAATAGCATTTTTAATTGTCATAATTTTAATCTTTTCTTGTTTAGTGACTCAAGTCACAGAAATATTACACCCTCACTAAATATTTTTTCGAAATATAGATCTGACTTGTGAATTTATCCTAACTTCTAGCCATTTGCGCTAGGAGTCTAGCTTTTGTAATAAGTTACTTTCCAGCTTTTTTACAGATAAGTTGTCAGAACAGTTATTGAGCAGTTCAAATACTGTTTTATTATGGACAGGGTGCATAAAACCTGGTGCTACCTCTGCAAGGGGTTCTAGGACAAATCTGCGAGATGCTATCTGTTTGTGTGGAATTGAAACTTCGGGAGACTCTATGATCTCTTGATTGAAGAAGATTATATCAATATCTATTAATCTGGAAGCCCATTTTTTTTCGCGGGTTCTTCCGAGCTTTTCTTCGATTTTTTTTATGTAAAAAAATATTTTGCAGTAGTCTAAAGAGGTTTTTACAACAAGAATTTGATTTAAAAATAATGGCTGATCTTCTATACCCCAAGATGCAGTTTCGTATATAGAAGACTCTTTCTCTATTCTGCCTATATATTCTTCTATTTTCCCCTTGCTATTAATAAGTATGTTTTCTCTATCACCGAGGTTGCTCCCCAATTGAAGGTATACTACATTCTCACTCATTTACTGATGATCTAAACTAGTAGCCATAAAATAAAGAAGAAGGATTCGTCGTTTTGCTAGATTTTTTTATAGCGTAACTCAACCCAAAGCCTAATATTGGAGTGACCTTATTATAGTTTCTCTCTGGTTTAGGCGGCTCAATTTGATTTCCTTCCGCATCAAATCTACCTTGAGTTGCTATCAGCTTCAAGTAGTTCGTTTCTTTCATTAAAAATATCTCTAAATCCAACTTTTCAGTTAAAGGATATTTTGCTCCTAAGAACCATCTTGTTTTATCTATTCGTCTACTTTGGCTAGCTCTTGCCTCTCCTTGGTTTCTAAATATTCTATAATCCATATGCAAAGTCAGTAGTTTATCACCAAGGCTTAACTCTTTGGCTAAAGAAACTAATAGTGACCAGCGATAGTAGTCTGGGGTATTTCCAATAGTTTCAAAGTAATTAAAGCTTTCTATCCCTACTTCTTTGTAAAAGGATAACCCCAAAAACTCTCCTCGATGTGCTATCCAGCCTTTAGGCACTATTATATTAGTAGTTCTCTCATCTGCTACTCTAGCAGATGCTCCTAAAAGCCATCCTTTCTGCATATAATACTCTCCTCCTAATGTATACTGCCCCCTGTAGAAAGGAATACTTGAAGATAGTTCTGTGTATAGTTCTTCACTACTATATCTTAGCTGTACATCTGCTATAAATCTAAAGTTTTCATTAGGAGAGTAGTACTGCCCCTGTAAATAACTCCAGACAGAAATACTTTCTCTAAATTTTTCTAAAGTCTGTGCATTGGTTACCTTAAAGCAAACCAAAAGGCTAAATAGTAAAACTATTTTCTTCATCCGTTTAAAATTTGTGCCCTGTCTAGTTTGTTTGGCAAATATCTTAATCATTGCTTCGTGTATGCCTCAATTTTAAGCCAGACATGGTCTGTTCATTATAAAATATTGGAAGTTTGTTCTTTTATTTTTTCTAGTTCATCTTTCATAAGTACTACATTTTTCTGAATAGCTGCATCGTTTGCTTTTGCTCCTATTGTATTCATTTCTCTTCCCATCTCTTGGGTGATGAAAGAAAGCTTTTTACCTATAGCCTCTTTAGAGTGTAGTGTTTCCAAAAAATGATCTATGTGCTTACTCAACCTAACTTTTTCTTCGGAAATGTCTAGTTTTTCTAAATAATAAATCATTTCCTGTTCAAAACGGTTTTGATCTATCTTTAAATCTTCTTTAACGGATTTTAACTGGTTATCCATCCTTTTTCTTACGTTTTCTATTCTCTTAGGATCTAATTCTCCTATCTCCGAGATTACTTTTTTTATTTTCTCAACACAGTTTAGCAAATGTGCTTCCAGGGCTTTACCTTCAGTAAGCCTAAAATCACTACAGTAACCTAGCGCTTCTTCTATTGTTTTTTTAATTGTCCCCCAACTTTGTTCTTCAAATAGCTTTTCCTCACGAGAAGTATAAACTTCAGGGAGACCTAAAACCAACCTCAGTACATCAGTATTTTCTTCTAATTGGTTGTTTAAGCCTTTAATCTCTTTATAGTATGCATCAAAAAGCTCTCTATTGAGGGCTTTTTTTAGTGTTTCCTCAGACTTAGGTTTTACTTCAATAGATGCATAAACTTTCCCCCTTACTAAACTCTTTGAAATTAAATTTCTAATTTCTATTTCTTTATCTGCTATTATACTACTTGTTCGCATGCTTATGTCTAAACCTTTGGAGTTCAAAGATTTAATCATAACGGAGACACTAAACTCTTCTCCATCGTATACTGCACTGCCATATCCTGTCATCGAACTTATCATAAGCTGTTATTTTTTTAAAGCAATATACTTACTTTTAATAAGGATCTCCTCCAGTTAGACCCAAGTCAATACTTTACATTTATAGCACATAAACAAATTTGAGGTACTTTTATTAAATAAAGTGTAGAACCTTATTCTTAATCAAATTTTGTATTTTTCACTTTCTTTTAAATTAAGATCTTTAGTTATGCCTCAGCTAAGTCAAATTAGTCAAGAAATAGAAAGAGAACTCACTTTATTTGAACATTTTGCAGATTATATTTCAAGTGTTCATTGGGTTTTTTATTTCATTTTATTTTTTATTGTTTTTCTCATTATAGTTGCCATAAGAGATATTACCAATAAGAGCCAAACGATCAAGCATAACTTCCCTGTAGTTGGTCATTTAAGGTATTTGCTAGAAAAAATAGGCCCTGAGCTTAGGCAGTATATTGTTGCTAATAATAGAGAGGAGTTACCTTTTAATAGAAGTGAACGATCGTGGGTATATGCTTCTTCTAAAAAACAAAATAATTATCATGGCTTTGGTACAGATAAAGATCTACATGACCCTGGACATATCTTTGTTAACCCTAGCCTTTTTCCTTTTGTAATTAAAAAAGATCATATTAATCATATTCACAATGATCCTTATTTTCTACCTTCTGCCAAGGTGATAGGATTAGCCAAAAATAGGAAAAGACCCTATCGACCTTATTCCATTATTAATATCTCTGCTATGAGCTTTGGTTCTTTGTCTGCAAGAGCGGTAGAAGCTTTGAATAAAGGGGCAAAAATGGCTGGATGCTATCACAACACTGGTGAGGGAAGCTTATCTACTTATCATCAGTTTGGGTCTGATGTTATTTTCCATTTTGGCACTAACTATTTTGGATGTAGGAATAAAGATGGAAGCTTTTCTATGGAAAAGTTAATGCGTCTGGTTGAAAAATTTCCCTTTATTCGTGCGATTGAAGTCAAATTATCTCAAGGTGCAAAGCCTGGTAAAGGGGGAGTGTTACCAGCGAGCAAAATCACTAAAGAAATATCTAAAATAAGAGATGTCCCCATGGGTGAAGATGTTATTTCTCCAGCTTATCATTCTGCATTTAGTAATGTAAAAGAGCTTATTGATTTTGTAGAAGATATTGCTAATAATACAGGTCTACCTGTAGGCATAAAAGCTGCTGTAGGTAAGTTGGAGCTATGGAAAGAACTAGCAGACTTAATGGCTAAGGAAAATAGAGGTCCTGATTTTATTACTATTGATGGTGGAGAAGGTGGTACTGGAGCTGCCCCCATATCTTTTGCCGATCATGTTTCCCTGCCCTTTGTTTATGCTTTCAAAAATGTTTACAGCATTTTTTCTAAAAGAAATATCACGGATAAAATTGTATTTATTGCTGCTGGGAAATTAGGTTTCCCAGCAAGAGCTTTAAAAGCTATTGCCATGGGTGCTGATTTGATTAATGTTGCAAGAGAAGCGATGCTATCTATTGGTTGTATACAGGCTCAGGTTTGCCATACCAATACCTGCCCTGCTGGTATTGCTACGCAAAATAAGTGGCTTCAAAGCGGTTTGAATATTAAAAACAAGTCGGATCGGTTTTATAATTATGTAAAAACCTTTAGGAAAGAGCTTCTGGAAATAACGCATGCATGCGGATACGAACACCCTTGCCAAATGACTATGGAAGATGTAGATGTAAGTATGGGAGACAACAACCAAACCCAAACTCTAAAGGGAGCTTTTGGCTACGACAAAAAGCCAGTTCACTTCGAAAGCATGATTTCATTAAAGGAATGTCAATATTTAGGAGGTAAAAGTTAATAAGTGTGTAATTTTGGTTTAAATTTTACGTTTTATTTTTAGAAATCATCTAATGCCTTTTTTTAGGGCAAGTTCTACTTTTTTCTGATTAATTTGAACTTAATTTTCTTTATCAGAGTACAATACTTGTATTGTGCGTTTATTTTATCGATTTTTGTTTATTATAATAGGTAATACCTATGAAAAACATAATTACATTATTTATCTCTCTTGCAGTCTTATTCAGCAGCTCTTTGATGGCTCAAGATAATGATTCTACTCAGACTGAGTCTGCCGATAAGATTTATACTTTTGAGAGGTTATCTCAGGAAAGTGTGCAAGTGATTAGCTCTCCTTTACCTTCTATACCAAAAGAGGTTGGAGATACTTCATTCACTATTTACGAAGGTGCAAGTGTTCCTCTCAAATACTTTTTTGTCCATGGTGCTGAGTATGATAATATTTTCAATCCTCATCCTACTGGTATTTTTATTGGAGAGGAAAAGTTTGTAATGTTTTGTGATCAGGAGAAAGCAGTTCAGCAACCTGTCAATATGTTTTTAGATATCAAGGAGTTCTTTTATCTGGGAAAAACATACCTGGCTTTTATCAGCCTTTGGGAGAACTGTGATGGTGCTACTTGTAGGTATAGGTGCTATAATTTATTTGATATTACAGATACAAAGGATATCAAGCAATATTCTTTTAATAGCATTTACGATGGTCTAGCTTCTATTGGTGAGTTTAATAATGATGGTCTTATCGACTTTTTAAGAGCTGCTCCGAAAGCCCCAAAATCTGCTTTTGAAGACGGCACAGAAGAAAATTATTATTATATAACCGCTTACACGATCAAAGAAGGAAAGTCTATTCAGCTGCATAATGATGACAAAAGCAATTATTACCTTTATTGTTATGGAGATGATATGTTGCAGCAGTTTGAGATTTTACAAGCAGATTGGTTTTATACTATTATTGACTCAAGTGGAAATGTAGCTCCTAAAAAGCCTTATTTTGCCCCATATGTTTCTTTTGACCCTTACGAATCTTATCTGTATGATGCTCAAGGGTTTAGAATGGAGAAAAAGAGATATTCTATTCATATTGCCACCTTGGGTGATGTAGAAGGAGCTGTTGAAGAATCTCAAGCTATTGCAGAGATGATGGGAGCAGGTGTTTACATTATGCCTGACCAATACAGTGGAGATATTTCATTTAGAATTATGGCAGGGAATTTCCTTAGTAAGGAACCGGCTTTAAACTTTCAAAAGAAACTAAATGACTATGGAATAGAAGGAGAGCTTTTTGATTTTAGAAAAAGCTGGTAAGTCTTTTTACAGATGTTTACTGGAATTATTGAATGTTTGGGCGAGGTTGTTGACATTTCTTTTGACCAAAGTAATATTACATTTGGAATAAAATCTTCCATTTCTTCTCAATTAAAAATTGACCAAAGTGTAGCGCACGATGGGGTTTGTTTAACCGTAATCAAAGTAGTTAGCGATGTGCATTATGTAACAGCCATTGCAGAGACTCTTCAAAGAACTTCTCTTAAAAACTGGAAGAAAGGCTTTCTGGTTAACCTAGAAAGATGTATGCCAGCTAGTGGTAGGTTTGATGGTCATATTGTGCAAGGTCATGTTGACTGTATTGGTACATGCGAGAAAATGGAAAACCACTCTGGAAGCTGGAAGTTTTTTTTCAAATATCAACCATCAAAAAGTAACATTACTGTAGAGAAAGGATCTATTACGATCAATGGCGTTAGTTTAACTGTTGTTGATTCTACTAATGATTCTTTTAGTGTAGCTATTATTCCTTATACATGTAAGCACACTAATTTTCACCTGTTGAAAGAAGGCTCTGTGGTAAATCTTGAGTTTGATATTGTCGGAAAGTATATTGCAAAGCTTTGTAAGACTCACATAGAACCTATGAGACCATTTCTTGACAAATAACTGCTAGCATTCTGATATCGAAAACATAATCTTTTGTAAAAAACCTAACAACTGTATATAACTAGATGCTTTATAATAATACTATTTCAGCACTTTTCATTTTTACTTTACTTTTATTATTGGCTTCTTGTAAGAAAAATTGGCAAGAAAAGTTTTCCGGTTTTGATAGCGATGCATGGAAAGTAGATAAAAATGGATGCAAGTCTATACGACTTGGCACAGACTCTTCATTTATGAACTTATATAGAGCCCACTTGATTGGGTTAAGCGATAATGAACTTAGAATTTTACTAGGAAAACCCGAAAGGATTCAACTTTTTGAAAGAGGTCAGTCGTTTTATTATTACTATTTTCAGCCTGGAAAACAGTGCGACAGCTTGGCTTATAATAATTATGGGGCTGCTTACGAAATCAGAATTAACTCTCTTGATTTGGTTTCTGAGGTGAGTAAGAAGTTTTTTTGAGATCCTCTTTGCTCTTTGGTTCTCTCTATTTAATTCTAGTTATAAAGTTATCAGCAAAGAATAACTTTGCGCAAACTGATTAGTCTTTTTACTATAACTATTTCTACTTATTATTTATATATGAAAATATTAAGGCTTAGATACTTACTTCTATGCGGTGTGTTACTTACCCAGTCTTGTAAAAGCACAAAAACTGCACTCAAAAATAATTATGCTTTTTTCTTTCAAGATGGAAAGAAAACTACCTTGAAAGAAAACTATCAAACAGTTAAGATTAATAAAGGAAAGTTTTCATTAAGGTTTTACAACAAAAGATATAGTTTTAATAAAAAAAAACCATACTACGCTCAATCAGCTACATACGCTGCCCAGGCTGCAGCATTTGTAAACGAATTTGAACTCGAAAATGTAAAAGTTGGGATGCAGGTCTCAGATGTGCCCTTTTTTGCCTTTGGATCTGGGATGGCAACAGGCATAAACGGAAAGTATGAATCTTTAGCATTCAATAGTTATGGGCATCATTATTTGATGTACGAGAATCAGGATAGCAAGAGAGTTAACTTAATTGATACTTATGGGGATTATCTTGAATTAGAATTTGAAATAAATGGGTTTAACTATGACAGAGTAGAAGTCAAAATTGAAGACTTTGACTTTGATGAGTTTTATATAGTTCTTTTTATCGACTCTAACCTAAATAAAATAATTGATGAAAATGAGTTAAAAAAGATTGAGGTAAGGTTCAATTAAGGCTATTTTACTTTTTTACATTTATATAAAGGACTTCTTCCTGTAAAGTTTCATCTACAGATTTATTATCGGATAGCCATTTTTGGAAGTCAGCAGGACTTAGGTACTTGATCCCATTTTCTTGTTCTAATATTGGCTTTTTAAAGTGCTTTTCTGAGAACAGAATATATACTCTATTGAAAATTCTATCTCTACCCATAGTTGTTAACACAAGTTCATCTATGTCTCGTAATGTTGTACCCTTGAAGTAATTCCCATATTTGGTAGAAAATAAAATGTACTCTTTATCTGCTTCTACTGGCACTGAATTGTCGTAATCTCCCCACATAGAAGTATAAGGAAAAAGTCTATACACTTTGTCACCTTCTTGCATAAAAATATTGACAAATCCCTTTACAGGAGTTTTGAACTGAAGGTATAGCTGATCGTTTTCTTCAAAATTTGTTGTTTCGCATTTTTCAGGTTCATCGCATTTTAGTGTCTTTGCTTCAAAAGCTACTTTGGCGGACTTTATCTCTCTGCCTTTTCCTATTATATCGCATTGTATCCACAGTTTTTTTTCACCAGGTCTATCATCTAGTACCCATTTTACATTTTTGTCTATTGTTTTTACCCACTCGCCTTTTACTTCAGAAAAAGAAAGAGAAGAAAAATCTGTTGTACTTTTAGTTTCTCCATTTGCATTTTTATTGGTCAAAGAGAGATCTGTTCCTTGACGAACAAAGGTTCCAAATTTTTTAGCTAGGGCATCAATTTGAGCTTGTTGCACTATCATTGCTTTTAACTCTCCAATGCAATGCGAATCTTCTACTTGCATTTTGGCCGAACCTTTTACTTTTTCTGTTTTTTGAGCAAATACTGTTGTAGCAACTAAATAAGCTGCGAGTAATAAAAGTATTTTTGGAGTGCATTTTTTTTTCAACATAGACTTCTTGTTTCCTCTAAAATTAATAACGATTATTTTGAGTTATTTATTTTGAATAATTCCACTATAAAGAAAGTAAAAATTTCATTGTATCTACATCATCTGCATAGTCATTTATTTTTGGACTTTGAGCCTCCCCAAAGTTGATACTATTATCCAACCAGGAGTTTGAAGAGACAATGCACTGTAGCTTATGCTTGTGCTTTTGTAGTTTTTCATCCAGGTCTCTTTGGTCTTTGTAGTATTCATAATATAAAACGGATATTGGCGATACTATTTGAGAACTCTCTAGTAGAAGTATGTTTCCTGTATCAAAGAATTTTTCTCCATTTACCAATGCTATTGACTTCTGGTAATCATAGTTATTCGCATATTTATAGTGCAGTATTATTTCTCTACCTTCTTCTTCTAAAACTTCTAGTAGGCTATTTAGCTCAAAGTTTTCTGAGATGAAAACTTTGGAAATATTTCTACACCCTAGCCCATAGTAGGTATAAATATCTTTCGACAGCTTTTTTAGATCTTCTTCTTTCTCATTGCCGTTTAGTATTGCGCAAGAAGTCCTGTTTTTTCTGATTATGTTTGGTTTTTTTGAAAAGTAATATTCAAAATACCTTGAGGTATTATCGCTCCCTGTTGCTATGTATGCATCTACATCTTTTAGTTGATCTTTGATGATAATTTTATCAGAAAGTTTTGGCTCTATTTCTAGAAGTTTCTCTATGATTTTTTTCATCAATATCTCATCGCTTTTACTCAGCTTTGCATGTAATTTGTGTCCACTTAAAATCACACAAATTAAATCATGGATTCCTACAAGGGGTATATTTCCAGCCATTACCACCCCTACTTTTTTGCTTTCTACTTCATCTTTTACAGCATAGTTTTTTAACCAGACTTCGATCTCATTTTCTTCTAAAAGATGAATTAAACCACTTAGCGCATATTTTACACTTTTTTCATCAAACCAAGGGTTGTGATTTTTTGCCAAGATCGACCATTGAAAAAGCTCCTCTTCTTTTTGATGAACTAAATATTCTCTTAGCTTGTGAAAAACCTCTTTTCTTTTTTCTAGAGTCATAAAAAAACCTTGCTTATTTTATCACAAAACTAAGCAAGGCTTCTATATTATTACGATTATATTTAGTTAAGGTTAACCCAACCTGAAGCTGCTGGAGTTACGTATGTTTTAAACTGGAAGTCTGCATTTGCATGTCCTCCCCCATTCAAAGTTGCTGAACCTCCATTATAACCTCCTCCTTCTTCAAAACCAATCATAACATCTCCTGAGTTTAAAGTAATTCGCAATACATATTGCTCACCAGACTCTACTGTAGCTTCAGCAGGAAATGTAAAGGATTTCCATTCTAACCCAATATTATTAAACGTAAGTGCATTAGATGTTGCAATTACATCTCCCCCACTTAAAACTTCCAACGTTGCATTAACATCTTGAAATGCCATAATATCCATAGCCATATTAAATTGAACACTTGATAGTAATCCATCAGCTCCTGCAGTGAATGATTGGGAAGCGGTTTGACCATCATTCCATAGAAAGTTAACATTATCTCTTTCTGTAAACGATTGATCTAGCGCTTCATCTCCTCCTAAACCAGCTGCATAACCTTGGAACTTATTTAACTCTGTGTTATAGATCATCATTCCAGCCTGAGGGTTTGCTATAGCATCCCGCTGAGCTGTGGTTAGCAAAGGGGGCATAAATGCTCCTGTTGTTGATCTTACTGCTAATGCTGCTCCTGGCTGTACTTCTAATGTCCCGATTGCTACTTCATTACCTTTCACTAATATTCCTGAGTTTTCATTCCCTTTTAAGCTTAAACCCGTCGCTTCAACATTAGCCTGAACAGCATCTATTCCTATAGTGCCCTCTGCTGTACTTCCTGCTGCAAGTACTTCTGTAAGAGTTTGATCATCTGTGTTGATACCAGAGATATCTACACTGTTCCCGCCTGCTATACTCAGCTCTCCATCCTCTAAGCTCAGCTCTTGGGAGTCTGTATTGATACCAGAGATATCTACACTGTTCCCGCCTGCTATGCTCAGCTCTCCATCTTCTAAACTCAATTCCTGACTATCTGTGTTGATGCCAGAGATATCTACACTGTTCCCGCCTGCGATACTCAGCTCTCCATCTTCTAAGCTCAGCTCCTGGGAGTCTGTGTTGATACCAGAGATATCTACACTGTTCCCGCCTGCGATACTCAGCTCTCCATCTTCTAAGCTCAGCTCTTGAGAGTCTGTATTTATAACCGATATATCTATGCTATTCCCTCCTGCTATACTCAGCTCCCCTTCTTCTAAGCTCAGTTCCTGACTATCTGTATTGATGCCAGAGATATCTACACTGTTTCCACCTGCTATACTCAACTCCCCATCTTCTAAACTTAACTCCTGACTATCTGTGTTGATGCCAGAGATGTCTACACTGTTTCCACCTGCTATACTCAACTCCCCATCTTCTAAACTCAACTCTTGAGAGTCTGTGTTGATACCAGAGATATCTACACTGTTCCCGCCTGCTA
>JAUIAB010000032.1 GCA_030425505.1 Bacteroidia bacterium
CAATTATTGCTCAGCAAGTTGCTCTCCACCAGTGCTCGTTTCCTCTTCGCATTGACGGGTGGAATCTAATTAATTCAAACTTAATTTCCACCAACTATTTTTCAGTACATTACCTTTTTTCTAATACATAAAAAAAGCCTGACTTAAATTTTTAAGCCAGGCTTTCATTACACATGAAAAATTTATTATTCTTAGTAGTTTGCTCCTGTTCTAATCATGGCACATCTAAAGCCAATAGTAGAAGTAGCAGAATCTTCTTCCAAATATCTTCTGGTGCCAGTCGCTAACCAGTATGCTACGTCCTTCCAAGAGCCTCCTTTGTATACTCTTACATGATTATCGATAAAGGTAGTATAATTTGGCTTATCGTAAATATATCCCCAGTTTTCATCATCTAAAAACCCAGAGTTTCTCACAGGGTTAAGATCATCAAAATCTTGATAAGAAAGAGGTCTATAAATATCTTCTACCCACTCACTTACATTACCAGCCATATTGTAAAGACCAAAATCGTTAGGTGGATTAGCATAGATCCAATCTGTAATCATAGCAGCGTCATTAAGCATACCACCTATACCAGCGTAATCTCCCCTACCCCTTTTGAAGTTCGCCATAAAAGTACCTTGTTGATCTCCATACGGATTTCTTAAACTATGTCCATCCCAAGGGTAAAGTCTTCTTCCAGCATACATCTCATCCAAATCTTGTAAGCCAATAAGAGCCTGTGCTGCATAATCCCATTCCGCTTCACTCGGTAATCGAAATGCTGGAACTACAATGCCCGATTCCAAAGGAATTTTTTCACCAGCTTCAGCAGCAGCAATTTCTTCATCATTACCATTTTCCATTGCAAGAACTTTGTTTACGATAGAAGTTCTCCACTTACAATAATTGTTCGCCTGAATCCATGATACACCAACTACCGGGAAGTATCTAAAACCAGGATAGCGTAAATATTGATCTACGTACATATCGTTAAAAGCAAGCTCAGCAGCCCAAACAGTGGTATCAGGCAACGCTTCTTCGTAATACCTTTGACCAGAATCTAAAACATTCTGAAGATATTCCAACCAGTGGATATTAGCTACTTCCGTTTCATCCATATAGAAGGATGATACGGTAACTGTTCTTTCAATATTATCCATAGATTGCAAAACATCTTCTTCAAAACTACCCATCACAAATCTACCTCCCTCTATGTAAACCATACCTGGTGCATCTGGCTGACCTTCGTATTTTCTTACCACGAAAGTATTTTCTTCTTCTGCCCCTTCAGCATCCTCTGTGTATGTAATACCAGTCTTAGTACTCTCCTTACCAGGATAATAAGCAGTTGGATAACTTCCTCCACAAGCAGCTAAAAGTGCTAAACTCACAAAATAAACAAGATTTTTAATTCTCATATTCGATATATTTCGATACTTTACTTATAAAGTTATAAATCAAAAGTCAATAATCGTACCTAAACTTCAGCTTTCCAATATTTTTTTGAGATAATCATCACATTCTTCAATAGAATGTACTGGTCTCAAAGTCAAAATTAATTGATTTTTAGATTCTTTTAACGAGCTATTGCTACCATAATGTTGTACAAAAGAAAGAATTTTACCAAAAATATTGGATTGATAATATTTTTCATCACTTTGCTCTGGCAAGTAAGCCTTAACAATTGTGTTTTTAATGGTTAGCTTCTGGATTCCCAACTTCTGAGCTTTCCATCGCATACGTACAGACTTGAGCAATTCTTCTACCTGTTCAGGTATGGTTCCAAACTTATCTTTAAGGCTAGTTCTAAATTTATTGAGTTCTTCTTCTGTTTCAATTTTATCTGCTTCTATATATAAATTTAACCTCTCCGATATATTAGATACATAGCTTTCTGGTATAATTACTTCCAGATCAGTCTCCATCACACAGTCGCTTTTTAAGTCTTCTAACTTTATCTCTTCACTTTTTTCAAACAATGCCTTAAACTCATTTTCTTTAAGTTCTTTTACAGCATCTTCGAGTATTTTATTATATGTTTCAAAGCCCACATCGGAAATAAAGCCTGTTTGCTCTGCACCAAGAAGATTACCAGCTCCTCTTATGTCAAGATCTCGCATGGCTACTTTAAAGCCATCTCCTAAATCTGAAAACTCTTCCAACGCACTGAGCCGTTTTCTTGCATCTGAAGGCAAGTTTACAATTGGAGGAGTTAGCAAATAACAATATGCCTTTTTATTAGACCTACCTACTCTTCCTCGCATTTGGTGAAGGTCTGATAAGCCAAACAAATGTGCATTATTTACTATGATAGTATTTACATTTGGAATATCCAGACCAGACTCAATAATATTAGTAGATACAAGAATATCATACTCGTACTCAATAAATTTGGTCATTATTTTTTCCAGCCTGCTGCCTTCCATTTGTCCATGAGCATACGCTACACGAGCATCAGGAACAAGAGTAAGTATAAGATTAGCTACCTGCTCTATATCGCTTACCTTGTTGTGAACAAAGAACACCTGCCCTCCCCGCTTTAACTCTTCAAAAACAGCATCTCGTATTAGCTCTTGGCTAAACACACTCAATGTAGTAGTGACTGGTTGTCTGTTAGGTGGTGGAGTAGAGATTACAGAAAGATCTCTTGCTCCCATCATAGAAAAGTGTAGTGTTCTAGGAATCGGAGTAGCAGTTAAAGTCAGTGTATCTACATTAACTTTAAACTCTTTTAACCTTTCTTTTACCTGAACACCAAACTTTTGCTCTTCATCTATAACTAGTAATCCTAAATCCTTAAAAGAGACATCTTTACTGGCAAGCCGGTGCGTTCCAATGATTATGTCTATTTTCCCATTCTTGAGTTCTTTTAGAGTTTTTTTAATTTCAGTGGAAGACTTAAATCGGTTTACATAATTTATGGTACAAGGAAAATCTTTCAAACGCTCAGAGAATGTTTTATAATGTTGGAGAGCTAGAATAGTTGTAGGCACAAGAATAGCTACTTGCTTGTCATTATCTACTGCTTTAAACGCAGCTCTGATAGCAATTTCTGTTTTCCCAAACCCAACATCACCACAAACCAGTCTATCCATTGGATGAGGAGCCTCCATGTCCTCTTTTACTTCTTTTGTAGACTTCGCCTGATCAGGTGTATCATCATAAAGAAAAGAAGATTCTAATTCAGCCTGCAAGTAGCTGTCTTTTTTAAATGCAGTGCCTTGGAGCGATTTTCTTTTAGCATACAACTCAATAAGTTCCTTTGCTATATCCTTTACTTTCTTTCTTACCTTTTTCTTTTTTTGCTCCCACTCAGGAGACCCAAGCTTACTTATTTGGGGTATTTTACCTTCTTGCCCAGAGTACTTAGAAATTTTGTGTAGTGCGTGAACACTTAGATAAAGTAGGTCATTCCCTTTAAAAATCAACCGCACCGTTTCTTGTTGCTTTTCGTTGACCTCTATTTTGTCCATCCCGCCAAACCGTGCTATTCCATAGTCAATATGGGTGACATAATCTCCAATATTTAACGAACGAAGTGCTTTAAGAGTGAGTGAGGTATTTTGTGTATATCTCTTTTTTGATTTGTATTGATGAAAACGATCAAAAATTTGATGGTCTGTATAATATGCTAAGCCTAGTTCTTCGCATTGAAACCCACCTCTGAGTGTCATCAAAACTCCTTCGAAATGAGCTTCTTGGTTAATTTCTTCAAAAATTTCGTAAAAACGCTCTAGTTGCCTTCGAGACTCTGAAGAAATGTAGCTTTTTATATTTTCGTGTGCATTTTTACTAAGTTCTTCAGAAAGCAGATCGAAGTTTTTGTTGAAACTGGTCTGTGGTTGGCATTTCAAACTGACTTTTTCAGCGTTTTTGAAATAAAACCGATTGCCAATTTCTACGATACTAAAAGAAGCAGTTCTTTTTTCAAAAGTCTCTTTTGTTTCGAAAAGCTCCTCTGGTTCTTTTACAATTTGAGTAGAGTTGCTTTTTTCTAGTATTTGATTGAAACACTCATTAGCCTTTTCAAACCCACGTTGAATGGTATCATACGTTAACTGCAGGTCTTTAACCCAAATTTTGGTATTTTCTTCTAAGAAACTGAAGAAAGATTCCCTAACCTCCTGTGTTAGCTTATTCTGCACATCAGGAATAATAGAGACTTTTTCTTTTCTCTGTGTAGACAACTGCGTAACTGGATCAAATACTCTAATGCTTTCTATTTCATCATCAAAAAGCTCAATTCTGTACGGCAAATCATTAGCATAAGAGTATATATCCAGAATTCCTCCTCTTAACGAGTACTCTCCTGCTTCGCTGATGAACTCTACTTTTTTAAAGCCATAATCTTGTAATAACTCAAAAATGAAGTCAATATCTATCTTTTCATTAATGCTTAGTAAAAGCGTATTTGCAATAAGAGATCTCTTGTTTATTACTTTTTCTATTAGAGCTTCGGGGTAGGTAACAATATTACTAGTTTTAGAGTCCTTTATGGAGTTTAGTGTTTCTGCTCTTTGAAGTATGTTAGCATTATCTATTTCTAAAAATTCATACGGCTTTTTGTAAGAGGTTGGAAAAAAAAGAATCTCCTGATCTGGAATAAGGCTTTGCAGGTCGTTAAGGAAGTATAGTGCTTCCTCTTTATCTTGTAGAATAAAAAGATTACTATTTGCCTTTATTTTATTAACAGCAGAAAAAACAACCGCATCGAGGCTTCCTTTTAAGCCATGAATTTGCACCTTCTTATTTTCTCTTATCTTGGTTTCTATAAGCTGAATAAAACTGTCCCCACTAATTTTCTCAACAAAATAGTTAGGTTGAATAATCTCTACTTGGGTTTGAGTTAATTCTTCCATTTTACTTATCTAGAACAACTGCAAAGTTAAGAGATTAAATAGTATAGTCTCGAGTTTGTATTTAATTAATAGACTACTAATAATTACTTGCTTTTAAGCTAAAAAAACACTCCTATGTTTTAGTCATTTGGTTGGTTGGGATAACAATACCATCAGTACTTTTATTAAGCTTCATTTTCACCAATATCTCATGCAGTGTTTCAGCAGCTAAACCATGCAAAACCAATCTATATGCTACACTGTAAGTAGTCGCCGGCACCATAGGGTGTTTGTTATTAACTAAACCTAAATGGCTAGGGGCACCTAGTATTTGTGATGTATAAATAGCAATCGTTTCATCTAATTGTAAGGAGTTTGAAGCTCTTACAAAATCATTTGATGTTAAAAACAATTGATAAAAAGGTGTAAAAAGCTCTATAGCAGAACGAAGATCTAAAAAATTTGTCCATTTATTGGGAAAATCTATATGATCAAACTGATCTTCCGTAATCATTGCTAAATTAATTTTTTCGGGAGGATTAATAGTTATATTTTTCTCTTTTAACTGGCTATTTAAGCGAATAACAAAATTGTATAAATTTAAATCATGATTTAAAAATAAATGATCTTTTACATCTTCAAAATTTTTAGGTTTTAAAGGACTCTCTTCAACTTCTACATTCGGAATATTTCTCCCTATAAACTGTAAAATTTCTGTGCCAATATGGAAGTGTCGAAATATAAGAAGGTTAGCATCTGAGCTTACAAATGTTTTAAGACCCCAAGCTAAAATACGGTGTAAAACTTTTGAAGAGTTAATCAGTCTTGGGAAGAAAAACTTGAATATGTGAACGAAAAACATGGTCAGCTTAGACCAAAATTGAATTATCGGAAGTAAATATCTTACACACTTAGAGTCGTTATCACGCATCAATGCTTGTTTTGTTAAGTCATTAATAGGTATGCTGCTATCCAGATACATTGCAAGCCATGGGTTTGGGTCTCTCGGATCATGTTTTTTATTTAAACCCAATTCTGTATGCATGTTATTTTTTTAATGGGCTTTTTAATTTTCCCTGTATAATATTCTCATTTACAACCTGCACATCATAAGCGATGCCTAAAAATTTCAATATTGATATAATGTACCATGCTATATCTATTCTCCCCTTTTGTAACCCAAGCTTTGCACTATTAGGGAATTGATGGTGGTCTGCATGCCAACCATCGCCCAATGTCATAATTGCTATCCATTTGTTATTTCGTGCCATGTCTTTTTTTATATAAGGTTGATGTCCAAATAAGTGACTAATACTATCAATGGCATCACCAAAATTAAAAATCAATATTAAAGTGAACCATAAATATAGCAACCCTACTATTCCCCATACTTGAAAGGCTATACCAAATGCTGTAATCAAGTGAATAAACATGGCTATAAAGTAGGGAATAGGTTTACTAATAAAGACGTAATATTTATCATTTCTCACATCATTGGCCAAGTAATTGTATTGTTGGTTAGTTCGAGGTCTGTTCCAAGCATCGATAATAAAACGAACTGGTCCGCATATAGCATATAAAAAACACAGAAATGCATTCTTGGTATTAATGTACCATCCATTATGAGCGTACCAAAAACCATCAATAATAGGCGAATGAGGATCTAATTCCTCATCAGTGTGTAAATGATGGTAACGGTGATTTCCAACCCATTGTATCGGAGTACCTGCAGGTAGGCCTGCAAAAATCAATAATCTTTCAAACCATTTTTTAAGCTTTAATGAACGATGCGATAGGCATCGATGATAACCAATTACAATCACTAGACCAGCTACAAAATAATAAGAGACGCAATACAATAATAAACTGTTCATTTTGGTTTATCTTAATAACTTCCTAATTCTTCGAGTTGCATTTTGTATAGTTTAGCTGTCACTTTAGCTGTTTTCACTATCTTTTTAGCCACTTCCATGTTCATTTTTGGATGATTCAATACCTTTTCTAAGTTATGAAAATGGTTCTCATCAGCTATGCTATGATAGGTGAAAAAAGAAACTTGATTTTCTTTCAAGTTTAACTGATCCTTGATCATTCCGCCCCAGTAACCTGCCAAACGTTTACCTATTCCTTCTATTATAAACATTGAACCCAGCAAATCGATAGGGTTGGGCTTGCTCGCTTGTTGAAACATAAAAGAAGTCAATGCTACAGTTCCAGTATTCTTTTCGCCTGTTCTAATTTTATTTATACTTTCGCCTAAGTTCTCAAAGTTCTTCTCTATCATTTGATAGTCCTTATGTTCAGTTGCAGTATGCTTTATAAATGCAGAACGCAATTCAAATAAATCAATATCGATATTCGATGCTGCACGAGATATCCATTGAGAGCCATCTATTACTTGCTGTCTAAGATCGTTTAACAATAGTTTGTAATCCGAAATGCTCAGCTTTCCATCATGAATTTTAACAACAATAGGTACTTTAAGTAGCTCTGTTTCAAAATCAATCCAGATTTGCGATAGATTTCTAATGAGCCATTCTGAAGTTTCATTTTTATCTATATTTAGCTTGGGGGCTTGAATTTTCTTTATAGAGTGTTTTTTTGTATTTATTTTTGAATTTCCTGTTACTGTAAGTTGCATATAGGATGTGATAAATCGACCACTTTCAGGAATCATACAAAGTATTTTGTCATCCAGTTTCAGCTTTCCCGAATGCATCAACTCATCCAACATTATAAAAATAGAAGCTGCCCCAGTATTTCCTTTTGTTGTGAGATTGCTAAACCATTTTTCATCAACAATTTCACCACCACCTTTTTGCATTAATTCTTTTATAGGCTTCTTAAATACCTCAGAAGAATAATGACAACATAGCCAGTCAACTTTATCCTTGTTGATTTTTCCTTGATCGATTAGCTCAAAATAATGTGACACTCCTATTTTTATAACTTTATCTAACAATCTTGCATCTTGTTTTAAATTAATGGCACCAGCTTTAGAAGCGTCTTCATAACTAGGATAGTCTAGCCAAGTCAGTTCTTCTTCGTTTTTGTTATCGACCTTTCCTGTATACATACAAACTGGAAATTCGTTTGCGTGAGATTTTAAATCAATCCAATCAATTTTTAAAGATATTCCACTTTCGTTTTTTTTGTTTTGTAGCACAAATGCACCTGCACCATCAGACAACATCCACCTTAGAAACTCAGAGTTAAAAGGTAACGAATCTAATTTTTGACCTTCAAAACGTGATGCTTTAAACATTCTACTTGCCAACTCACTTCCCACACAAACTGCATTTTGCTTCTCATTACTTTTAATTTGGGTATAGGCATTCTTCAATGCCATGACTCCACTGGCACATACACTTTGAAAACTTGCTACCTCGCATTCATTAATATCTAACCCTGCATGTACCATGCTTGCAAATCCAGGTATAGGCAAATCACCTTGCGTGGTTCCTGTACATAGTAGTTCAATATCTGCACTTCTTAAATAACTCTTTTTCAATGCATTGTTTACAGCATTTATTGCCAGTTGTGCATTTGAATGTGTAGTTTGTTGGTTTTTATTTAAAGCATAATGCCTTTGTTTAATTCCATTTTGTCTTAGTATACGGTTTTTAACCAAACTTTTTTTACCATTTATACAACCTAAGAATGTTTCTATTTCTTCATTAGAAACAGGATCGTTAGGCAAGAATGTACCTGAGCTGATTATATATACTTCGTTCATCTATTATTTATAGTGTCTGGAAAATAGTTTATCCAAGAAGTTCGTTACAAACCCATAATTTTTTATACCTCTACTATGGTGTTCGTTATGGTTTGTTCCCAAAAGTTTCCAACTTCCACCTTTTCCATTTCCAAACCGGTAATTACAATGTCCAGCAAAATTTAATAAAATACTTACCAATGGAAATATAAACACCGCAACTATAGAAAAAGGAAGAACAATACTAATTGTTAATGGTACAGTACTTAATAAAAAAGCTTCAAACCAATGAAAACTATAAACAGAATATACTGTAGGTATTTTAGATTTATGATGAATAAAATGAATGTATTTCATCATGAATTTTTGGTGCATCAATCTATGTACTAAATAAAAATGAATTTCGTTCCATAATGTAAGTAAAATAATTCCTGATAATATATTAAACCAACTATTAGGTAATAACTCTATAACACCTAGCTTTACAAAATATATAATCGGTATAACTGAAAAACCAAAAACTAAAATTGATTTTAAGGAGTGTTTTATTTCAAAGATGATTTGTTTTTTTGAAACTTCTTTATTTTCAATTCTATTTAGAATATATCTAGCCTTAAGAAATTTACAAGCACATAGGAATAAGAATCCCACTCCAAAATACAAAAAAATAAAATAAGTAATAGTTAAGCCATATAAGGAATAGTAGGAATAGTTAAATAAAATATTTTCAACAAAAAGCTCCAATATAGTTATCTAATAATTAATTTAATTTTTTAAACGCCTAAAGTTAAAATAGGGTTTGGGAAAAGAAAATAAGTGATCATTTTCGATTTATTTCATCAAAGGCATTTTAAAATTCGCCATATAAGATATTTCTTCTTAAAGAAGGTACATGTTTCTTCTGAACGAACAAAGCATTTCACTAATAACCTGAGCTCGATTAATAAACACTATTTTGAAAGCAACGTATATATTTTTCCAAAGCAACTTCGTCCTTTAATTAAAAGGAAATCTGACAAAATTAGGTTTATAAAATACTAGGTTGGCTTACTCAGTCAAGTGAACTGGGTAACAGAATACCTTAATTTTTCTATGATAAGAATGAACTCACATAGTTATTATGAGTATTGTTACTACATACTAGAGAAGTTTAAATTTTCCTAATCCTGAATAAATTTTAATTTTTCTACTTTTGCATTCCAAATAATAAAAAATATAGGTGACACTTATTCATTCTATTTCTGGTATACGAGGAACATTGGGAGGAAAGCCAGGTGAGTCATTAACCCCTGTAGATATTGTAAATGTAGTATCTGCTTATGGGAGTTGGGTTAAAACAACAGGCGATAAGAAAAAAGTAATTCTAGGTAGGGATGCTCGTTTATCAGGGTCAGCTTTTAGTACTATTGTTGCTGGTACTCTTAGAAGTTTAGGGTTAGATGTCGTTGATTTAGACTTAAGCACAACTCCAACAGTAGAGTTAGCTGTAGTTTGGGAAAATGCTGCAGGAGGTATTATTTTAACTGCAAGCCATAACCCAAATAACTGGAATGCCTTAAAACTTTTTAATGAAAAAGGTGAGTTTGTAACTTCTGAAGAAGGGGAACAAATTAAAGCCCTACTTGTAAAAAAGGACTTTTCTTATGTGACTTCTAGTCAGCTAGGAAGTTATTTAAAAGAAGAGAGGTACATTGAGAAACATGTAGATGAAATTCTTGAGCTTCCTTTGGTGAATGTAGAGGCTATAAAGAAAAAAGATTTCAGAATTGTAATTGATGCTGTAAACTCTTCTGGAGGCATAGCACTGCCTCTTTTACTTGAAAAACTAGGGGTTAGTAAAGTGGAAAAAATGTACTGTGAACCAAATGGTCATTTCCCACATAATCCAGAACCACTACCAGAGAATTTAACAGAGATTATTCAAAAGTTAAAGAATGGAAGTTATGACTTAGGTTTTGTAGTTGATCCCGATGTAGATCGATTAGCAATTATCTGCGAAGATGGAACGCCATTTGGTGAGGAATATACTTTGGTCGCTATTGCTGATTATATTTTACAAAATAACCCAGGAACTACTGTTTCTAATATGTCTTCTACTCGTGCTCTAAGGGACATTACAGAAAATATTGGTCAGAAGTATTTTGCTTCACCTGTTGGAGAGGTAAATGTGGTAAAAAAAATGAGAGAGGTAGGTGCTGTAATCGGAGGTGAAGGTAATGGCGGTGTAATTTACCCTGATCTTCACTATGGAAGAGATGCTTTAGTGGGTATAGCTTTATTTTTAAGCCATTTGGCAACTTTTGATGGAACTGCAAATAAGTTAAGGAAAAAATACCCTAGTTATCATATATCAAAAAATAAGATCGAGCTGACTAGTGAGATCCCTCTCCAATTAGTTTTAGATGAAATATCAAAAAAGTATAAAAAACAAGAGGTTGACTTTTCTGATGGTGTGAAAATTTATTTTGATAAAGAGTGGGTTCATTTAAGAAAATCTAATACTGAGCCAATTATCCGCATATATGCTGAGTCAGAATCTGAAGCAACTGCTGCGCATCTGGCAAATAAGATTATTTTAGATTTGAAAGAAATAATTAGTAGGCAAGGAGAGCCTGTTGTTTAAGACGTTTTTTGTAAAACTTAAAAGGTATTGCAATGAATATTTATCTTGATAATGCTGCAACTACTCAGGTTGATGAAAAGGTACTAGAGGTGATGCTACCTTATTTTAAAGAAAATTATGGTAATCCCTCCTCTACCCACAGTCATGGAAGAAAAGTTAAAGCAGCAGTAGAAGAGTCAAGAAAAAAATTTGCAGATCTGTTAGGTGCAAACCCTAGTGAGATTTTTTTTACATCTGGAGGAACGGAAGGTGATAATACTGCTTTACGTTGTCTAACTAAGAAATATGACATTAAAGATGTTATTACTAGCTGTATAGAGCATCATGCCGTTCTTCACACTGTTGATGAACTGGAAAGCTGTAGTAATGTAAATAAACACTTTGTCGCTCTCAATGAGTCTGGGATGGTTGATTATGAGGATCTGGAAAAAGCTTTGAAAGATGCAAAGAGTTCTTCTTTAGTCTCTCTTATGCATGGGAATAATGAGGTTGGTAACTTATCTGATATCGATAAAATAGGTTCGCTTTGTAAAGAGTATACTGCTTTTTTTCATTGCGATGCTGTACAAACTGTAGGTCATTACTCTATTGACTTATCAAAAACTCATGTTCACTCTATTGTTGGTTCTGCTCATAAGTTTCATGGTCCTAAGGGCGTTGGCTTTATGTATTTAAAGAAAGGATGTGATATTGATCCTTTAATTTTGGGTGGTAGCCAGGAAAGGAATAGAAGAGCTGGAACTGAAAATATTGCTGGTATTGTTGGCATGACAAAAGCATTGGAGCTTTGCATTCAACAAATGGACGAGCACAAAGACCATATTTTGGGGCTTAAAGTTAGAATGATAAAAGCTTTGAGGGAAAGGATTCCTGGGGTAGTATTTAATGGCTGCTCTGATGATATAGAAAATAGCCTTTATACTGTTTTAAACATTTCGCTTCCGCCTTCAGAAATGGATAATTTCTTGTTGATGCAGCTGGATTTAAATGGAGTTTCCGCATCTAGCGGTAGTGCTTGCGCTAGTGGATCTGAAGTGGGATCTCACGTGATAAAATCAATTAAATCCTGTAGCTCGTCTAAAGCTCTTCGCTTCTCTTTTGGAAGATATAACACAAAGGAAGATATTGATAGAACAGTAGAGGTTTTAGAGAAAATTTGTAGCGAAAAAGTAATTTCTTAAAGAGAACAAATTAATTAATAGAAACTTCTACTTTTCTGTACTCACTTTTATCTTCTGAAGTGCTTTCAATATAACTCTCTTCCCCTAGTGGCTGAATATTAATTCTTGTTGGAGCGACCCCATAAGAAATCAACATACTTTTTACAACAGAGGAACGTCTATCGCTAAGATCTAAATTGTCTTTTTCTATTCCTACATCGCAAGTATAGCCAACCAGAGTTACATTTTTGTAAGGTTCTTCATTAAGCAAGAAATCAGCTACTTCTTTTGCTTTGTCTTGAGCTACAAATAAGTCTTTATATGCAGCACTTCCATATCTGAAATATATGGGCGAAGGAGAAAACTTTTTTATTGGCTTTTCAACTTGAATCGAGTCCTCTACTGGAACTTCTATTATAGTTTCTACTTTATCACTTCCAAAATTGAAAAAGCATATTTCAAAAAACATGCATAGTACAAACAATACTAATACTAGTAAAGCTACAACACCTCCTATTGCTAGTAATATGATATTCTTTTTTTGCATTGCTTAAATATAGTGAACTTTTTTTGAGAACGTCTTTAAAGTAAAAATGTTAATTTTATTTTTACTTTCTGCTATCATCTAACATGTATTTATAGAACAGTTATTCACAAATAATTATTAGATCTTCATAATGAGGCTCGAGTGTTCCGATTTTTAATATTTCACATCTTTTTCTTTGACTATATGGAACATGAAAGTATGAGAATACTTTTAAGTCTTCTTCTAATCTAGCACCATAATATTCCTCATGTCTCTTTTTTAGATCAGGAATTAATTCTTTTAGCCTATGCATACTCATTAATACTTCGAAGCTGGGGTTGTTGCCAGCAGAGTCCATGCTTCTATCAAATATAATTCCCTTAGCACCTATGAAATAAAACTGCAGATTATAATGCTCTCCTGGGTATACATGTTGCGCATTATTTTCTTTAAGGTATTCTAAAATATCTATTTCACTTTTTAGTAAATCTGTATGTTTCCATTCACCTAGAGCAGTAGTATCTTCTGAATGAACTACTCTAATTAGTTTAGATTCAGCAACTTCATTTGTGCTTATATTTTTCTGTTCTATAAATACGGAATCGGTATACTCATAATAAGTATCTCCTCCTGTTTTTGTTGTTTTTAAATAGAATATACTTTGTGTATTTGCCGCGAGAAGCATAATTCTTTGCTGGAAAAAGGTTTCTCCAGGAGTAGTTGTATCTTTTTTTGAAGATATAGACAATAATGCACTGCAAATAATAGTTAAATAAATGGGTTTCACTATCTAAGTTTTAGTGGATTTGATTAAATTTAATTTGTTAACAACAAGCAAGCAATAAAATTTTATAATTATGAAAAATACATTTTTCAGTTCTTCGAGAAACAAGCTAGCTACATTTATAATTAGCTTGATGCTTTTTTCTTTTTATAATGTAAAAGGGCAAAGTGCAGGTGATAGCAGAATAACTTTAAAGTACGGTGCATTAACTGTTCCGCAATTATCCTTTTTTACGGCAGATATCTTAGCAACAGCGATTACCGGAGGACTATATAAGACTGAAAATCAAGAAGCAACAGGTATTGGAATGGTTGGGTATGAGTATTTTTTAACAGATAACTTGACTATTGGGGCAAAGTTTGGATATGAACAAATAAAGTATGATTTAGTGTCTAATAGTGCTCCTCGAGAAAGGTTAACAGCTAAGTATTTCACTGCTTTAGTTGGTATTAAATATGAGTATGTACAAACTGATTTTTTCAGGATGTATTCTAGCGCTAGCACTGGTGGTCTTTTTGAAAAAAAGGAGGCCTCATCTAATGTAGAAGAAGACGGTGATAGTAAAACTTATGTAGCCTATCATGTAAGCGTATTAGGACTGAGGCTAGGAAGAAAGTTTAGTGGATTTACTGAATTAGGTTTTGGTAGTGAGGGGATCCTAAATTTTGGCTTTTCTTATGAGTTTTGATAGATTGCTCAATAAGGGATAAGTCTGTTTTATTTTAAGCTAATATTTGATTAATAAGACCAGATACTCCTTCTTTTTTTTCACTCTTTGTAGGATGATCTTTTATTCGCTTCAAAGCTAACAACAGTTTTTTATCCTTTGATATGCAAAATTCTTTTTCAAAGAGGCTAAGAATAGAGTACTTCCAACAATCATCTGTACCAGAAAGAACAGGAATCAAATAATTTGTTAGTTGATTAAAATATGGCAATAATAATTGAGCTGTTGGTAGTGCTATTTCCCAGTTCAAGTCTTGTGTCCATTCTAAGAGATAAGGTATGTTTTGCTCAATTTCTTCAAAAGTATATTTTTCCAGCTTTCGAATGGCGTCTATATCTGATTTATGTTTAGGTAAAAGGTCTTTTAGGTCTTTTTTCAAAGTAACTTTACAATACTTTTTTTATTCAAACTTAAACCTTTTTTCTTTTTCTTAGTCTAAGAGAGAGATAATTTAACAATAGGCATTTGAGACGATTTTTTGTAGTAGCAGTTTCTTTTTTTTGTATAACATCCATTTATTCACAATCCTCTAACGAAAAGAGTAAAATAATGCTATCTACAATAGAAGGTACTGTTGTAGATGAAAGGAACAGTCCCGTTCCATTTGCATCTATAGCTCTTTATAAAGAAACTGCTGATTCTACTTTTGTTAAAGGCATAGCTTCGAATGAAGAGGGTAAGTTTCAAATCAGTATTAAACCAGGAAGCTATTTTTTAAAGGTTTCGTTTTTGTCTTTCCAAGAAAATATTATTTCGAATATTATAGTAGGTAATGATCGGGTTGATGTTGGTAAGATAATGCTTATTCCAAGTATTACGGAATTAGGGGAAGTTGAGGTCATTGCAGAAAAGGAACAGATTGAATTGAATCTTGATAAGCGGATATTTAATGTAGGAAATGATTTGACTAATGCTGGAAGAAATGCCATTGAGCTATTGGATAATGTGCCTTCTGTTTCGGTAGATGTGGATGGGAATGTTAGTTTGAGGGGAAGTCAAAATGTTAGAGTTTTAATTGACGGTAAGCCTTCTGGATTAGTCGGCATAAGTTCCACGGATGCCTTGCGTCAGTTGCAAGGTAGTATGATAGAAAGACTGGAGGTCATAACAAACCCTTCGGCAAGGTATGATGCAGAAGGTGAGGTTGGTATTATTAATATTGTTTTGAAAAAAGGGAGAAATCAAGGTCTTAATGGCTCATTTGAATTAGTTGGAGGTTATCCAGACAATCATTCCGCTTCGATAAACCTAAACTATAAAAAGAAGTGGATTAATCTTTTTACAAGCTATGGAGTAAATTATAGAAATAGCCCTGGTTCAGGTTATTCCATACAGCAATTTACTGGAGATTCAACGTATTCGTTTGAGAGGTTTAGAGATAGAGAAAGAGGTGGGTTAGCCAATAATTTTCGTCTCGGTTCAGAGGTATATTTAAATGACTGGAATACTTTAACTATTAGCGGGTTATACAAAATATCGGATGGAGAAAACAAATCTGTATTGACCTATCGTGATTTTGATCAAAGCAATGCGTTAGTAAATACTTCTATACGTACAGATAATGAGCAGGAAGATGGAGAAACAGTAGAGCTTGCTTTGAGTTATAAAAAAACTTTTTCTCAAAAAGGAAGAGAATGGACGGCTGACCTAAAATGGATTAATAATGACGATAGCGAGTTTTCAAATGTATTGGAAGTAAGTGATACCTCTTTTGATGATTTGCGCCAAGAGGTTAGCAATACAGAAGATGAACGAACCTGGTTTTTTCAAACGGATTATATTCATCCCATCGGGAAAAATGGAAAGCTTGAAACAGGGGTTAGGATAAATTTACGATCTATTGAAAATGATTATTCTGTAAAGGAAAAGGAAGAAAATGGGGAGTTTTTTATATTACCCGATTTTAATAATTTCTTTGTCTATCAGGAGGATATTTATGCTGGCTATCTGATGTTTGGAAATAAAGTTAAAGACTTCTCTTATCAACTTGGTTTGAGAGCTGAATATTCGGATATAAGCACTGAATTGCTAAAAACGAATGAAATTAATGATAGAGATTATTTGAATTTATTCCCAAGTGCACATTTTTCTTATGAGTTGGATAAAAGTAATACTTTGCAATTAAGCTATAGTAGGAGATTGAGCAGACCTAGATTTAGGCATTTACTTCCTTTTTTCAACTTTAGTGATAATAGAAATTTCTTCTCTGGCAATCCAAATCTGAATCCAGAGTATACTAACTCTTTTGAATTAGGTCATTTAAATTATTTCAAAAATGGCTCTATTCTTTCTAGCATTTATTATCGATACCGTACAGGAGTGATTGAAAGAATCACAGAAGTAGATGACTCGGGGTTAATCCTTATTTTTCCAATAAATTTATCTACTCAAAATGCATATGGATTAGAGTTTAATGTTGGCTATGATGTAGATAAATGGTGGAAGCTTAATGGTAATTTTAATTTTTACCGAGCAATAACAGATGGAGTATATGAAGAACAGGATTTTTATAGTGACACCTATTCCTGGACAGCACGATTTTCTTCTAAACTAACTATTTTAAAAACAGTGGATTTTCAAACGATTTTCAACTACAGTTCTCCCAGAATTACTACTCAGGGGAAATCTTTATCTATGTATAGTCTCAACCTTGGAGCTTCCATGGACATTTTGAAAAAGAAAGGAACTCTTATGCTGAGTGTCAGAGATTTGCTTAACTCAAGGAAGAGACGGTCTATCGTAGAAAGCGAGGGGTTTTATTCTGAATCTGAGTTTCAATGGAGGGCACGGCAAATTTTGCTAAGCTTTAGTTATAGGCTAAACCAGAAAAAACAAAGAAGCCGAGAGAATGGATTAAATGATAATAGCGATGGTGATTTTTAATCTATTATTTCCTTTACAAAAGCTTTGTAAACTCTACTCAAACCATTTTCATACTTATTAATTTCTTTTAATAAGGACTTATAACTCTCAAAGTTTTGGGGCTTTACCGCACTCCTTTTGCTTGTAAAGTAAAGAGCCCCACTTGTTTGGTTAACAAACGGGCAATAATCCATTTGTTTGGAGTTTATCTGCTCTCCGAGGTTTTTTGCTTTGCTCCAATTCCCATCTTCTCCCATAAAGCTTATGTATAAATCACCACTCCCCAGTCCATCTGGTCTGTTGTAGCCACTAAAAATAAGATACGATTCGTCAGGTGCTATGTAGGAGTTAAACTCATAGCCCTCTGTATTTATAGAGTCGCTAAGAGATATTGGGGGAAGGTATTTAGTCCCATCCCATTGGCTGAAAAATATGTCATCTTTCCCTTTGGACTCAGGTGAGTCACTTGTAAAGTACATATTTTTATTTTTGGATAAAGATGGGTAGAATTCATTGTTTTCTGTATTGATTGGACTCCCTATATTTTTTGGCTTTGACCAGGGACTATTTTTGTTAGTTCTTTCTACATACCAGATGTCATAGTCTTTTCTTGTTTGCGAAGAGGCATCAAGTGGTCTATCAGAAACAAAAAAAAGGGTGAGTTCATCTGGTGATATGAATGGCTCAAGGTCTTTATACTCTCCTGAAAATGAAGCAACTGCAGGATCTTCCCATTTTCCTTTTTTCTTTTTCAATTTTAAAATAACAGATACTTCGCCAAGTTGGCTTTGGGCTGTTATATAGGCTTCATCTTCTGAAGAAGAAGCTGCAAAATCCCGTATATTGGATAAATCTGAAATTATATTTTTTAAAATGGGTTTTACCTGACTTTCTTTTTGACCATTACAAACAAATAAAGAAAGTGTAAGAACTAGAGTGACTAATGTTTTTTTCATTTTAAACTAATAATTGATTCTAAGGTATTATCTATGACTTTTGCCATCTTTTCAGGATTAAGTGTATCTATAGTATCTGTACTTTTATGATAGTTTTTATTTCTATAAAAAGCCGTATCTGTGATCATTAATGAGCTATAACCAAACTTCCAGTAGTTAAGATGGTCAGAGAAATCTATTCCTTGCAAAACTGTTGGCCCAGAAATTTTTTTTGAGGGGATATTTCTTCTTTTCTTAAAAATTTTAGTGAATCTTCTAGCAAATTTTCCTTTTTTTATTCGGTTTACTAAGGCAACGTAATTTCCTTTATTCCCATAAAAAAGAGATAAAAACCCGATAGGGTAATCTTGTGATTTCTTTGTTTCATCAAAATAGCCAATCATTTCTAAGCATACCATTCCATATACATCAATGCTATTATCATAAAGATGCTTGGCGTGTTGGTAACTACCCATATACTCTGTTCTAAAAAAAGGTGGTTCTTCAAGGGTATAAGCTACTATTTCAATTCTGTATTTTAGCTCTCTTTTTTCTAAAAGCCGTGCAAGCTCTAATAAACCAACTACCCCACTTGCATTATCATCAGCTCCATCCTGATTTCCGCAGACATCGTAATGCGCTCCTATAACTATGGTTTTGGAATTATTTCTTCCAAATACACTAATCACATTTTTATACTCCTCTTCCCCAACAGTAAATTTTTGATAGTATGTAGTATCTGCATATTTGCTAAACTCTGAGTGTATGTATTTTGCTACTTTGTTGAGAGCAAATATATTTTCAAAGTTTCTGTAGCTCTTCGTTTTTACTATTTTCTCCAGATGCTTTCTGACTATTGTAGGATCTGATTTTGGGTTGTCACATATGGCTATTTTTGGTAGTGCAAGTACTATTAATATTGAAAATATGATTTTCATTGTTGGAAACTTTCGTATGTAGAACTTAAAGAAAGTGTATCAAAATATATTTTTCTTCATTTTTACAGCTTTTAACCTTTCTTTCTATAAATACCTTTAAAAGCAACGGATAATAGATTATTGTTTTTATCAAACCGTTCCCATAGCTGAGTTACAGAACCATCTTTATTTTTGCTCCAAGTGATTTGATCATAGTACCAGTCTACTTTTTGCCCTTTTTTTAGTTCGCTTTTCAAAATCATTTTATCTGGTTCTGCTTTCCCTTTCAATACTAAATTTTCTCCACTATTATCTATCCATAGTTGATTCCAGGTGGTATCTTTTGCATTGAAGTAGTTGTAGCTTCTTCCTGTAGATCCTTTGCTTCCTTTCCAGTGTTCATTAATTATGCATCCATCTTCAAGCTTAACTATTAGGTTCTCTCCAACCTGGTTTCCTAGTGTATCGTATACGACCCAATCCCCAACCCAAAAGTCGAACTGGTTATGGTTTTCTGTGCAACAGTTGCAGTTATTTTGAGCATAAAGTAATTGTGAAGTAAGAAACAAACTCAGAACGAGAAGTATGGCTTTCTTAAAAACTAACATATGCTCATTTTTTGTTTTTTTCGTAAATAGCAATCCATTGCTCTGGCGTTATTTTGCTAGATAATTCACCAATAAATTTATAAGGTATTTGATCTAGTTTTTTGAAGCGAATGCAGCTTTTCCCCATGTCCAATTTAGCCTTACTGTGCTTTGGATATTCATTCACAAACCAATCCATAAGTTCGGGCATAGCATAAATTCCCATATGGTAAACAGCAACATGTGATTTTTGCGAAGCCAGGTTCATAAATGGAAGCGGCAGCTTTGGATCGCAATGGTAGCCAGCTGGATAGAGGGAATGCGGCACCACATAACCGATCATTTTGTAGTTTATTTCTTCTGAAAAGCCTTTGGGAATATTTTTCAGAATTTCATTTCTTAATTTAAGAATAACTTCTTTTCTATCTTCTGGCAGTCGATTTATGTAGTCTTCAACCGTTTCCAACTTATTCATTGACACTAAAGTTTTTACCTTTCAACCCGAAAAATACTATTTATTCTTTACTGAATAAAATAAAAATAACAATCTGTTATATCCCTATTTCATTCAGCTCTATAACTTTGCTGAAGTTATGGAAGACACTAAACAAAAAGAGTGGTTTAAAGCATGGTTTAATACGCCTTACTATCATTTGTTGTATAAGCACAGAGACCATAAGGAGGCTGCTTCTTTTATTGATAACCTTATAAAAGAGTTAAACCCATCTGCTGCAAGTTCTATTTTAGATCTTGCATGTGGAAGAGGTCGACACTCTATTTATCTGAATGAAAAGGGCTTTGAAGTTACGGGAGTAGATATTTCCGAATCTAGTATTTTATTTGCGAAAGCATACGAAAATGATCGCTTAAAATTTGAAATCCATGATATGCGATGCCCATTTGAAAGGAAAAGCTTTGATGTGATTTTAAACTTGTTTACAAGCTTTGGGTATTTTGATGACAGAGAAGATAATCAGAGGGTAATTGACTCTGCTTATGAAAGTCTAAAGCCAGGAGGAACGCTTGTATTGGATTACCTAAACACAGAAAAAGTAAGTAAAACTCTCCCTATAAGAGAAACTATCGCTAGAGAGGATGTTGTGTTTACTATTTTAAAGCGTCAAACAGAGGAAGATATTGTTAAGGAAATCTCTTTTTCAGCTGAAAAAAAAGAGTATAAATTTTCTGAGAGAGTAAATAAAATCTCCACCCATCAATTTGAAGAGTATTTCCAGAAGTCAGGCTTTACTATAAAAGCTATGTTTGGGGATTATAAATTACAGGGTTTTGACCCTGAAACTTCTGACCGAATGATATGGGTTGTTGAAAGGTAATCATTTTTCATACAATATCCCCCTTCGCATCGAATTGCAAATAAGGGTTAAATGCTATTTCCCATAAGTATTTGTCAGGGTCGCAGATATATCCGCTGTATCCTCCCCAGAAAGCATTTTCAGGCTCTTTTATTATTTCTACATCAAGCTTATTAAAGCTTTCAAACAATGAATCTACTTCCTGTTTTGTTCGAGTGCAGTAGGCTAGTGTAAAACTTTGAAAACCCTTGTTTTGGAAATTAACTTTAGCATCTTCAGCTAGCTTTTCTTTTTGGTAAAGAGACAATAAAAGTCCATTTAACTTTATAAAAACAATATTTTCATTGCTTTGTTCTGTTGCTTTCCAACCCAGTTTTTTGATATAAAAATCTTTAGAAATATTTATATTTTCTACTCCAAGTGTGATGAGGGATAATCGTTGTTCCATACAAAATATGTTATTTTAGTATGTTTAAGTTAAAGAGTATTTAATTTTAGTGCGCAGGTCTTTTTGAATTACTGAATTTTATGAAAAAAATAGTCCTACTTCTTTTTATTGGGGTTGCAGTATTGACTCTGGGGTTTCTTCTGAATGGACAAAGTGATAAATCTGATAAAAAGTATCTAAAACAGCTGAATTCTCATAGAGAAGAAAAAAATGAAGAGTTTAAGAAGGATAAAGATTCTCCTTTGACTAACAAGCAGAAAAAAAAGTTTGAGGAGCTAAATTATTTTGAGCCCAGCTTGAAATACAAAGTAAAAGCGCAACTACAAATTTTTGATTTGCCTGAGAACTTAACTATCAAAACATCACAAGGTGGAGAACGATATTATCTAAAATATGCTAAAGCAAGCTTCAGTTTAAATGGTGAAGATTTATCCGTGTTATTGTTGAAAAGTGACCAGTTGAGTAGTAAAGACAAAAATAAACTGTATTTACTATTTACCGATGATACCTCTGGAAAAGAAACGTATGGTGGAGGAAGATATGTAGATATGGACTATGATGGTGGCAAGTTTGTGGATATAGATTTTAATTATGCTTATAACCCATATTGTGCCTATAATAGTAATTACGATTGTGCTATTCCTCCTTCTCAGAATCATATTACTGTGCCTATCAAAGCAGGAGAGAAAGTGTTTAAAAGTAAGTCAAAGCACTAACTTTTCTTAAACATTAGCTCCAGTCGATTTTGAGAAACATACTTTGGAAGTGAAGAATTAACGTCATCTATTCCTGATTTAAAAGAAAGGTTTCTTCCTGAGTTTGACACGATTTTGGGATAAGATACTGGTATTGAGTCATTTAAAAAACGGCTTTCGATAT
>JAUIAB010000033.1 GCA_030425505.1 Bacteroidia bacterium
CTAATCTTATCTCTGGACTAATCGCTTATTCCTTTTTCCCTAAAAAGCCTGCTATCAAGTACAAAACTAACCTTTCCAATCAATTAGCTTTACTTTTATAATCGAACTCAGGTTTACAGAATTCCACTCTACACCTCTGGGATTACCTGCCCTAAATGAACCTTTTTCAGAATTCCATAGCATATAATCTCCTCTTAAGGAATTGTTTACTACTTCATAATCGGCAGAAAATAACACGTCTCCTCCAACTACTTCTAGTTTAGCTCTGCTAGGGTTATCCTCTAATCCTATTCTTATATTTCCTGGTGCCACCAACTCAGCATCTCCCTCAGCAGTTTCCACCCACGGTCCATTGGGCTGTAATAGTTCTTCTAAACCTACTCTATGCGTATTATCACCTTCTTCTAAAACTAACTCATCCCCTTGCAGACTAAAGGCACTAATTAACTCATTGCTAGGATCAGCGTCAGCATCTTCCACACCGTCTTGCAATACTGCTAGATCTATACTGTTACCTCCACTTATGCTTAGCTCTGTATCATCTAAAGATAGAGTTTGCGAGTCTGTATTGGTAAATACACTTAGGTCTACAGCTTGACTGTTTTCTCCTTCATTGATTCTTAGTACATTATCTTCTAAAACCATCCCATTAATCAGCTCATTGGTAGGGTCAGCGTCAGCATCTTCTACACCGTCTTGCAATACTGCTAGATCGATACTATTACCTCCACTTATGCTTAGCTCTGTATCATCTAAAGATAGAGTTTGCGAGTCTGTATTGGTAAATACACTTAGGTCTACTGTCCTTATAACCTCACCCTCATTGATTCTTAGTTCATTACCTTCTAAAGATATCCTGCTAATCAACTCATTACTAGGATCAGCGTCAGCATCTTCTACACCGTCTTGTAATGCTCCCAAATCGATACTGTTACCTCTACTTATGCTTAGTTCTGTATCATCTAGTGATAGAGTTTGAGGAAGAGATTGCTGAGTAAATGAATGCCACTCATTACCATCATAACCCTCGAAATCATTTCCTGTCCAACGAATTGTTCCTGATGTTCGGTTGATATTATCACCTATTCGTATAGCTCCTGCAACATCTAATTTCTCTTGAGGATCATTTATACTGATACCGAGCCTGCCTGAATTGTTATCCAATGCAAAGTCCCCATAGATCAAAGGTCTATTAGTCCAAGAGTTAGCTATGTATAATTTATTGGATCTAGTCTCAAAATATCCAGCCTCATAGCCAATAAATATGTTGTTGTTTCCTTCAAGGTTCCTTTGACCACTTTTTGTACCTACAAAAGTATTATTACTTCCAGTAGTATTTAACCAACCTGCGTTTACACCAAAAAATGAATTATTACTGCCTGTAGTGTTTCTCAATCCTGATTGACCACCAAAAAAGGAATTTATCTCACCTGTTGTATTATTAGTTCCTGCTTGCATGCCATAAAAAGAATTAAAGGTTCCTATGGTATTTGACGCACCTGCGCTTACACCAAAAAAAGAATTGTCATTACCTTCAGTATTTAAACTACCTGAGTAAACGCCAAAAAAAGAGTTAGCATATCCAGTAGTATTTCTCTCGCCTGATCTAAAACCAAAAAAAGAATTGTCATTACCTTCAGTATTAGCTGTTCCAGCCTCATAGCCAAAAAAGGAATTATTATTACCTTCAGTATTTAAACTACCTGAGCTGACACCAATAAATGTATTTCTATCACCCTCATTATTTAGCCTCTCACCTGGAGCAAAATAATTACCAATTTGACCAAAAGTTGCATTAAATAATCCTATAAATAGGATTATTTGAATTGGAAGAAAAAACTTAACTAGAGCTATTGAGCTCTTTTTCAATTTGTACGTATACATCCTATTAAATATTTTGTTTATTGATACCTACTCTTTTACCAAAATGGGAGGTTTTTCGGTTTGCACCTCAATGAAGGGGTTTAAAAAAAACTTGTTTTATGTTGTGTTATTAACAAAGCAAATATCAATGTTTATTTTGTTATATAAAAATCTTTTGTAAAAAAACTTTTTGGGTAGGATAGTTTAGAGGAGAAGAAAGCCAGGTTCTGTGGAGTAATTGCTTACAAAAAGAGATTCTTAAGTAAGCTACTTTGCTTCAAATAAAAACTAAAGTTTACCTTACCAGAACGAAGCTGAAATAGCTAATAAGCCAGCTACTAAACAATATATAGCAAAATAATGAAGCTGAACTTTTTTGATCAGTGCAATCATCCACTTGCAGGCAAATAAACCTGAAAGAAATGCTGTAAAAAAACCTACAATAAAGATTAAGTAAGACTCTGGTTGTAAACTTCCAGAAAGATTAGCATGAGAAGCTTCTTCGTAAAAAGACATTAGCTCTAATAGCATCACTCCAAAAATAGGAGGGATAACCATAAGAAAAGAAAATCTGGCAGCAGTTTCTCTTTTTATGCCTAAAAGTAAAGCTGTAGAAACGGTAGCCCCAGACCTGGATACCCCAGGTAAAACTGCTATTGCTTGTGCTAGGCCAATAAGAATTGCTTGAAATATGCTTATGCTTTTGTTTGTCTCTTTATGCTTAGCTTGAGTTAAAAATAATAGTAATGAGGTTATAAGAAGCATTGCTCCTACGAGTAATATATTTCCTTCAAACAGGGTGTCTATTTGATCTTTGAAGAAGACTCCCACTAAACCAACTGGTATACAGGAAAGTGCTATTAACCCGATGAATTTTCTAGAATCATTTAGACCAAGCTTGAAGGTGTCTTTTAATAAAATGTATATATCCTTTCTGTAGACTATAATGGTACTTAATGCAGTAGCAAAGTGTAGCACCACTGTAAAAAGCACGTTTTCTTTTATTGTAACACCAAGTATAGCTTTTCCTAGCTCTATATGGCCACTGCTACTAACGGGCAGAAACTCTGTAAGCCCTTGAAGTAATCCTAATAAAGCTGCTTCTAATAAACTCATTCAGGCTTTTTGGAGGAGTTTATTTTTTAGAAGGATCTTTGGTGAGTATAGCATAATACTCTATTATAAACCCTGCTAAAACAACAATAGGCCCAAGAGTAAGTCCAAGAAACCCAAAGCCAAATTCTTCTTGATCTAAGGACATAATAGTAAACCCAAAGAAAATGGTTATTATTCCTATGACCATCCATAGGTAATTCTTTTTGCCAAAAGGCAAATTGTTTGCTGAATCTGACTTTTTACTTATTGCCATTTTTTATAAAAAAGCTTTTTATTGAGCTTAAAGACTTAAGCATATTCAAATATAACAGGTTCTCCTTTCTTAATTTCATTGCTTGTCAAGCTTTCAAATTTTTTAAAATTGTTTTGAAAAGCTTCAGCAAGCTTATTTGCTGTTTTAAAGTAGTCTTCTTTATCTTCCCAAGAAGATATAGGGTCTAAAACTTGATCTGGAACTTGGTCACATTTTGTTATCATTTCAACTCTAAAAACTGGGTGGGTTTTAGTTTCAGCATTGTTGAGATTTCCTTCTAAAGCTTCAGAAATCATTTTTCGAGTAAATTTTAAAGAAATTCTTTCTCCTGTTCCATAAGGTCCTCCAGTCCACCCAGTATTTATTAACCAAATATTGACTTCATTTTTTTCCATCTTATCCCCTAGCATTTCAGCATATTTTGTTGGAGGGAGAGGTAAAAATGGCTCACCAAAGCATGCACTAAATACAGCTTTTGGTTCCGTAATTCCTTCTTCAGTACCTGCCACTTTAGCAGTATAGCCAGAAATAAAGTGGTACATAGCTTGTTCCTTATTAAGCTTAGCTATTGGAGGTAAAACTCCATAGGCATCACAGGTCAAAAAGAAAACGTTATTTGGAACAGCTCCAATAGATGGCAGAATTGCATTGTGAATGTGATGAATAGGATATGAAACCCTTGTGTTTTCTGTTATGGAATTGTCTTCGTAGTTTACTTTATTAGATCCTGGGTAAAATCTAGTATTTTCTAAAATAGCTCCTTTCTTTATTGCATCAAATATTTCAGGCTCTTTTTCTTGAGTAAGGTTAATGGTTTTTGCATAGCACCCCCCCTCAAAGTTAAATACGGACTCTTTAGCCCACCCATGCTCATCATCTCCTATTAGTTGCCTATTTTCATCTGCCGAAAGAGTAGTTTTTCCTGTTCCCGATAAACCAAAGAAGATTGCTGCATCTCCATCATTACCCATATTTGCAGAGCAATGCATGGAAAGAATGTTTTTATCGTGCGGAAGGATAAAGTTAAGCACAGAAAAAATACCTTTTTTCATCTCACCAGTATAACCAGTACCACCTATTAGTATTATTCTGTGTTTGATGCTTATGATGGAGAAGTTGCTATTTTTAACCCCATCAATAGCGGGGTCTGCTTTAAAGTTCGGAGCATTAATTATAGTAAAGTCTTGATGGTCAAATGGGTTTTCTTCTTCAAACCGCAAGAACATATTGTAGCAAAAAAGATTATGCCATGCCAGGGTGTTTACTACCCTGATATTAAGTCTGTATTTATCATCAGCACAAGCATATGCATCTCTTACATATAGCTTCTTATCTTCCAGATAACCCAATACTTTTTCATACAAGTTTTCAAAGGTTTCTTCTTCAATAGGAATGTTAATATTACCCCACCAAACGGCATTTTCAGAGATAGAGTCTTTAACTATGTATCTATCTTTAGGAGATCTTCCTGTAAACTCTCCTGTGTCACACATTAAAGCACCTGTATCAGATAAAACACCTTCCTCATTTTTTAAAGTGATATCTGTTAATTCTTCAGGAGATAAATTCCAGTGCGTATGGTTGTGATTTTGGAGATAATTATTGATAGATCTCATTATTCAATTATGTTTAAGTTATTCAAATATTTTTTTACTCAAAACAAAATTAAGCAGAATGTCTTTATGGTAAAATCTTGAATATATAGAAAAAATAAATACCTAATAGTAATACACCTTGCCAACGTTCAATTTTTCTTTTAAAAGCCATCATTGGCAATATAGCAAGAGTTATTCCTAGCATCCATAGCATATCATGATCAACGATTAGAGAACTTACTCTTATATCTTTTATAATGCTGGTAATTCCCAAAATAGAAAGAACGTTGAATATATTAGACCCCATCAAATTACCTACTGCAAGATCTGTATTTCTTTTCAAAGCAGCGACTATAGATGTTACAAGTTCAGGAAGACTTGTTCCAAGAGCCAATACAATTATTCCAATTATTCTTTCTTCAATACCAATATCCAAGAATACCTCTTTTGCTCCTAAAACAAACCAGTCAGAACCAAAAGTTAATCCAACAATACCAAATGCAATAAAAAAAATGTCTTTTGCCCAGTTTACAAAAGTGGTTTTCTCTATGTTATCAGATGAATTTACCGTACTTGCCGCTTTTGCTGCTAAAGAATCATTTTTAGACTTTCTTATCAAGAAAATGACATATGAAATAAGAAGAATTACAAATATTATACCCTCCACTCTTTTTAAATACCCTCCAATTACTAAAATGTAAAGTAATAGTGAGCTGCCCATAGTTACAGGCCAGTCAATTTTAATGCTATTGGAATTTACTGGTATAGGACTAAATACAGCTGTTATTCCAAGAACCAATGCTAGGTTACAAATATTAGAACCTATTACATTACCCATAGCCATGTCAGGGCTATCTTCCAGAGCTGCTTTAATACTGATAAAAAGTTCTGGCGCCGAAGTTCCAAAGGCAACTATAGTTAAGCCAATTATTAAAGGAGAGATATGCAAGCGAAGAGCAATATTTGAGGCACCTCTAACCAAATACTCACCACCAGTAATTAGTACTATCAACCCACCAAGAAGAATACCAATATCTAAAAGCATTAATCCTTTATTATTTCCATTAGCCTTTTTAGGCTTTACGAGAATCTATATGTATTAATTATACGTGCATTACTAAAATAGTGCCGCATATTTTTTCAAAAGGTAAATATATAATGACTTTCCAGATCTTATACGGAATCTAAAGCATAATTCTATTAAGACACTGTTCCTGTTTTATACTGTACAGATGTGCTTTATAGTTTTGGTCAAATGATAAGTCCCCAGCATCACCCAGACCAGGGACAATGTGCGATTTAGAATTTAAGGAGTTATCAATAGCTCCTATCCAAATTTTTACATCAGGTCTTTTGGACTGGATAAACTGAATACCTGGAGCACTTGCAATTACTGATGCAACATGAATTTCTTTCGGTTGGTTATTCTTACACAACTTTTCTAAGGATGAGTGTATTTAGACTTTTTGTCTTACAAGAAAAGACACAGAAAACACTATCTACATTGTGCTACAAAGTCTTTGCTATTGGTGTTTACTTCCAAAAATCTAAAAACACTATAAAACTAAATGTAGCTCTACATAAAAAAAGAAGAAAATGGTTTATGGGTATATGGGATTACCCGATAGATTTAACCCTTGAAACTCCTAATGCGTAATTTGTAATAAAAGACTCTATAATGGTAGATATTTTATATCCACGATTAGAGTTTTGGGTGGGTAGGTCTGCACAAGATTCTAAATGGGTTCTAAATCCCATTTTATCCAGCATTTGTTTTAAAAAAACCATTCCGCCCCATGGCGTAATCTGTTGATTGCTAAAGGATAAGTTAAATTTCATATTTATTATTTTCTAACGCTCAGCGTTAGAGATTCATCAACCAAATCTAACCCTTTTTTTCTATTGCGTATTTTGGGATAAAGGGAGTTATTTAAAACTTTGTCATCAAATACTGGGCAGTAAAGTTTTGTTTTTGCTGAGCAAGTTCTTTTGGTGTTCCTTGAAAACAAAGTTGCCCTCCTTTTTCCCCTCCATCAGGTCCGAGGTCAATTACCCAGTCAGCGCATTTAATAACTTCTAAGTTGTGTTCGATCACAATTATCGTATGTCCTTGTCGTACCAATGCATCTAAGGATTTTAATAGCTTATTGATATCGTGGAAGTGCAAGCCAGTAGTAGGCTCATCAAAAAGGAATAAAACCCTGTCCTTACCAGAAGGCTTACCTTTAGATAAGTAGTATGCCAGCTTCACCCTTTGTGCCTCTCCGCCAGAGAGGGTATTAGAAGATTGCCCTAGCTGCACATAGCCTAAACCAACATCTTGTAGGGGCTTCAGTTTTTCTACAATTTTTGGTTTTTGTTCAAAAAAAGTAACCGCTTCATCTACTGTAAGTGAGAGTACATCTGCAATGTTTTTGTCGTTGTATTCCACTTCCAAAATATCGCTTTTAAATCGCTTCCCTTTGCAAGACTCACAGGTTAGAAAAATATCTGCCATGAACTGCATCTCTATTTTTGTAACACCTTCTCCCGCACAAGCATCACACCTTCCACCGTCTACATTTAAAGAAAAGAAAGATGGCGTATATGATTTTTGAACAGAAGTTGGTAGTTGAGAGAACAACTGTCTGATATGATCGTAAGCTTTAATATAGGTAACCGGGTTCGACCTGGAAGACTTTCCTATAGGGTTTTGATCGACAAACTCGATTTGAGATATTTCTCCAATATCACCATCTAGTGAATCCATCTTCCCCAATTCACCTTTGTAATCTTCGAGGTACTTTCCTAATGCGGGGTAAAGTAATTTTTTGATCAGTGTAGACTTACCCGAACCTGAAACTCCTGTTATTACGGTGAGCAAGCCAAGTGGAAAATCTACGCTAAGGTTTTTGAGGTTATTTTCTCTTGCACCAATGATCTTCACAAACCCTCTGGCTTTTCTTTTGTTTTCGGGGAGTTCAATTTTCTCTAAACCTTCCAAATAGTCAGAAGTATAGGTATTTGTTTTTTTATTGATATCAGATGTTTCACCAAAAAAAACAAGCTTTCCCCCATCAGAACCTGCATCTGGTCCTATATCAATAATATAATCTGCTGCTCGTATTACTTCTTCTTCGTGTTCCACTACGATAACCGTATTTCCAAGGTCTCTTAACTCACAAAGTACTTTTATGAGATTGTTTGTGTCTCTGGGGTGAAGCCCGATGCTAGGCTCGTCTAAAACGTAAATAGATCCTACCAGAGCACTTCCAAGTGAAGTCGCTAGCTTTATCCTTTGAAACTCACCTCCAGATAGGGTAGAGGTAAGCCGATTCAAGGTAAGGTAACCAAGACCCACCTTTGTAAGGTAGCTAAGTCGGTTTTTAATCTCTACTAATAATCGTTTTGATATTTCTTTGTCATGCTTATCGAGTGTCAGTTCTTCAAAGAACTTTAAAGTCCGATCGATAGGGAGGAGTACCAAGTCGGTGATCGATGTGTTACTGATTTTTACATAGCTGGCATCTTTTCGGATTCTAGACCCCTTACAGTCAGGACATTGCGTTTTACCTCTGTATCTTGATAGTAATACCCTGTATTGTATTTTATGCGTTTTAGCTTCCAGATGTTCAAAGAATTTATTTATTCCTTTAAATCTTCCAGAACCTTTCCATAAAAGTTCTCTTTGCTCTTCGTCTAAATCACTGTAGGGTCTATGGATTGGAAAATCCAAGTCAGAATTCAACAATAGTAAAGGCTGAAGCCACTTTTTCATGGTTTCGCTTCTCCAGGGAGCAATTGCTCCTTCAAAAACGGAAAGTCTTTTATCAGGCACAACCAGATCTTTATCTATGCCGAGTACAGAGCCAAAACCATCACAAGTTCTACATGCTCCATATGGGTTATTAAAACTGAAAAGGTTTGCGCTGGGTTCTTCAAAAGAAATCCCATCTTCTTCAAAGCGATCAGAGAAAGTGTACCGTTTTGCTTTTTTGTTTTGTACTATATCTACGTAACAGATCCCTTCTCCTTCAAAAAATGCCGTTTGAATAGAATCTGATATTCTAAACCTGCTTTCTTCTTCTTTTTTTACAGTATTCCTGTCAATTACAAGCTCAATAGTTGTTTTTGAATCTTTGTCATCATCTATATATTTTTCTAAAACTTCCTCTAATAAATGAATCTCTCCATCAACAGAAACTCTCGAAAACCCTTGTTGAAGGAGTATTTCAATTGTTTTTGCTAGTGTTCTACCTTTTTTAGTTTGTATTGGGCAAGAAATGATAAATTTTGTTTCTTCTTTTTGCTCAAGAATAAAGTCTACTACATCCGTTACTGTATCTTTTCTAACTTCCTTACCAGATATTGGAGAGAATGTCTTTCCTATTCTGGCGAATAATAACTTTAGGTAGTCATATATTTCTGTGGATGTTCCTACTGTAGATCTTGAGTTTCGGGTATTTACTTTTTGTTCAATAGCTATTGCCGGGCTAAGACCTTTGATATAATCTACATCTGGCTTTTCCATTCTACCCAAAAACTGCCTTGCATAAGAGCTTAAGCTTTCTACATACATTCGCTGACCTTCTGCAAATAGTGTATCGAATGCTAATGAAGACTTTCCTGAACCTGAAACTCCTGTTATCACTACCAATTTATTTTTTGGAATAGCAACATCAATACCTTTCAAATTATTAGCTCTGGCACCTTTTACAATGATGTATTCTTTGGGATCTAATTGGTCTATATCTATCAACTGCATTTATTCAAATCAATTCGTTTTGATTTAACTAGTCAAATACTTTGGAGAAAACCTGCGAGACACAATAACTAAAAACGTTGTTATAATCAAAGTAAGCTCCAAAGCATTAAAATACTCACTAGTGAGTAAAGTTACAGGAAATAAGAATTCTTTGTCGATATTGAAGGTTTAAACAATCACTATTATTATTTTTAAACTTCAGATATTTTTTTTGAACTAAATTAGTTATGCTAGTTCGAACATCTATGAATACTAAAGAAGCTATTATAAAAAATAATATAGAAAAGCATGCAGCTCCTATTGGAACTACTCTTGATCGTTTCATAGCGCAGAAGCAAGGAGAGTTTTCGTATGCTACCGGAGAATTATCTCAGCTTCTTAGAGATATTGCTCTTGCAGCAAAAATCATTAATAGAGAAGTAAATCGAGCTGGATTAACAGGCATTGAGGGTAGTATAGGGGAAGAAAATGTGCAGGGTGAAAACCAACTTATGTTGGATGTAGTTGCAGATACACGTTTTCACAGAGCACTAATAAAAGGAGGACAAACCTGTGGAATTGTTTCTGAAGAGAGAGAAAATTTGACATTAACAGGTAATAGCCATGCTAAATATTTAGTAGCTATTGATCCTTTAGATGGTTCATCCAATTTGGGTATAAATATCTCTATTGGGTCTATTTTTTCTATTTACCGAAGAAAAACATCTACCAATGAAGTACCTACTTTGGAAGATGTTATGCAAAAAGGCAGTGAGCAGGTAGCTGCTGGTTATGTACTATATGGCTCTTCTACTATGTTGGTTTACTCTACAGGCTATGATGTTCATGGTTTTACCTTAGAACCATCTTTAGGAGAGTTTATTCTTTCTCATCCGAGTATGAAAATTCCTGAAGAAGGCACTATTTTTTCTGTCAACGAAGGGGGATACTATGATTTTTCAGAAGGGATAAGAGAATATATAGATCACTGTAAAAAGCAACGGTTTAAAGCCAGATATACAGGAGCTTTAGTGGCTGATTTTCACAGAAACCTTATGAAAGGAGGTATTTTTATGTATCCAGCTACAGCGTCTCATCCTAATGGAAAGTTGCGATTAATGTATGAATGTAATGCACTTTCATTTTTGATAGAACGTGCTGGAGGAATTGCTACAAATGGAAAAAGAAGAGTTTTAGATATAGAACCTACAGACCTTCACCAGCGGATTCCTTTTTTTATAGGATCCCCTAAAATGGTGAATGAGTTATTGAGTAGAGCTTAAAATATTGACAATAAGAAGGTTAAAAATATTTTTTCTCCCCTGCGTTTAGTTGTTTTTTGTCGTCTATAATAAATGAAAAGCAATGATTAAGATGTGTACCAAACAAACCAGGCAGGTCACAAATTTTAAACGCATGAAAAGAATTTTTTACTAATTTTACTATTTTTATTCTCATTTTCCACTCTTTATTCCCAAAGCGAAAACCCAAAAAAACCAAGTAGTAAAGTTGGGTTTACTTTTTCGTCTTTTGGAAAGTCTTTTCTCGCTGCTAGAGAACCAATGAGCTGTGCTCCAAGCTATGATGGAGAGCAGTTTCGCTCTTTTGGTATTCTTTATAGTAAGCCAATAAAAAAATGGCTGGAAATAGAGGCAGGGGTAGAATATTCAAAATACGACATTGTTCAAAGATCTAAGTTCATGCCAGGAAGAGAAAGCATATCTCAGAAAATGGATTTATCTCTTGTCAGTATTCCTTTAGATGTCAGAATAAATTTTTTAAAATATCTGTTTTTTAACAGTGCCATTACTGTCGACTTAGATGCCAAAACTCCTGATAGGATAGACCCTCAAGAAGGTATAGGTTATGTATTGGGTCTTGGAGCGAAGTATGACTTTGAGTTTGGTTCTTCTTTATTTATTGGCTATTTCTACAATAGGCATTCCTGGGTTTCTTTTAACTCCGATGATGAATATCGCCTTGTTGCTTCAAGAGATGGTTTTAAAATTGGTTTTATGCATCGATTATAGTGAAAAATACGTTTTAACTACCATTTCAGCACATCTCTCTCCATCCATGGCAGCAGAGGCTATACCTCCGGCATAGCCAGCACCTTCTCCGCAAGGAAAAAGCCTTTTTATTTCAACATGTTCCAGGTTTTCTTTAGATCTGGGAATTTTTACTGGTGAAGAGGTTCTGCTTTCTACACCTACTATTTGAGCTTCATTGGTAAGAAAGCCTTTCATTTTTTTACCAAAGGCTTTAAAGGCTATTCGTAGTTTGTCCGTAATTTCTTTTGGTAGAAAGGCATCCATTTCTATGCTTTTCAAACCAGGTTGGTAGGAGGTTTCATTAAGCTCGCTAGATAGTTTTTTAGAGACAAAATCAACAAGCCTTTGTGCTGGAGCTGTTTGCGTTCCTCCAGCGATACTGCAAGTTGTTTTTTCAATCTTTTCCTGAAACTCCAATGCAGATAAAGCACCTTTATTATTAATGAGCGACGTATCCTTTTCAGGGTCTACACTTACCACAATTCCAGAATTGGCATACTTGGAGTTTCTTCTGGAGGGTGACATTCCGTTTACTACTATTTCTCCTTCTTGTGTTGCAGAAGGCACTATAAAGCCCCCAGGACACATACAAAAAGAGAAAACACCAGTAGTAGAGTTATTAACTTTAACTTGGGAAGATATACTATAAGAAGCTGCTGGAAGGTATTCTCCTCTTTCTTTAAGACTGTACTGAATTTGATCTATTAAACTTTGTTGATGCTCCACTCTAACCCCTAATGCAAATGCTTTGCTTTCAATACGAACTCCTTTTTTATCACATAAACGGAATATATCCCTAGCCGAATGCCCCGTTGCCAAGATAACTGCATCTCCAGCAAACTCTTCTCCCGAAGCGCAAGCTACCCCTTTAATCTCTTTTTGGTCAATAGTGAAATCTACTACTTGTTGATCAAAGTGTATTTCTCCACCTGCATTTAAAATGGTAGCTCTTATTTCTTCGATAATTTTGGGAAGTTTGTTTGTTCCAATGTGGGGATGCGCATCTACTAGTATGTTATCACTAGCACCATTGGCTACAAAAATTTCTAGTATTCTTCTGAAGTCACCTCTCTTTTTTGACCTAGTATAAAGTTTTCCGTCTGAATATGTGCCTGCGCCCCCTTCGCCAAAGCAATAGTTTGAGTTGGGGTTGACTATGTGTTGCTTGTTAATATTTGCAATATCTCTACGTCGTCTCCTTACGTCTTTCCCTCTCTCGATAATGACTGGCTTAACTCCAAGTTCAATAAGCCGCAGTGCTGCAAAGAGACCTGCTGGTCCAGCTCCAATTATGATTACTTTTTTGTTTTCCGAAACTTTATTAGTAGGCTTCGTATAGTTAAATAAAGCTGGTTTTTCTTCATTCATATAGATTTTTAGCTTTACAAATACCCTGACTTTGTTTTTTCTGGCATCAATAGATCTTTTTAAAAGGGTAAAATCGAAAAGTGTCTCTTCGCCTAATTTTAATTTTCTTTTTAAAAAGCCGTTTAGATTTTCATCATTAAAAGCGATGTGAGGTTCAAGAAAGTAAGTAAGCTCTTTTTCCAATCCAGTGTTTTATGCAAAAATAAGCAAGTGAAGTTAACTATTTTTCATTTATGTGATATTGTGGTTTTTATATGGGTTGTATTTATAATGATGAAGATAAAAAAATAACTTTTTTGAACACTTGGTAATGAATTGTGTTAATTGGTTAATTTTACAAATAAGTTTAATGCTTTGAAAATGCTATCAATAAAAGATTTAAGAGTAAATATAGAAGATAAAGAAATCTTAAAAGGGATTTCCTTAGATGTAAAACCAGGTGAAGTGCATGCTATCATGGGGCCTAATGGCTCTGGAAAGAGTACTCTTGCCTCTGTACTAGCAGGAAGAGATAGCTTTGAGGTTAAATCAGGCGAGGTTTCTTTTTTAGAGGAAGATCTTTTGGAAATGGCACCTGAAGAAAGGGCTCAGAAAGGTGTTTTTTTAGCATTCCAATATCCTGTAGAAATTCCAGGCGTTACAAATACAACCTTTTTAAGGACAGCAGTAAATGAAATTAGAAAAGCAAGAGGACAGGAAAAGTTAGATGCTGTCTCTTTTCTTAAGTTGAGGAATGAAAAAATGAAGGTCGTAGATTTAGATCCAGAATTATTGAATAGATCTTTAAACGAAGGGTTTTCTGGAGGAGAAAAAAAGAGAAATGAGATATTTCAAATGGCTATGCTGGAGCCCAAGCTGGCTATTTTAGATGAAACGGACTCTGGTTTGGATATTGATGCTCTAAAAACAGTTGCCAATGGGGTTAACTCACTTAAAAGTGAGAACAATGCTTTTATTGTTGTTACACACTACCAAAGACTTCTAGACTACATTGTTCCTGATTATGTGCATGTTTTATATAAGGGTAAGATTGTAAAGTCAGGCACTAAAGAACTAGCACTTGAGCTAGAGGAAAAAGGCTATGACTGGATAAAAGAAGAAGTAGAAACCATTTCCTAAATCTGATCAAAATGCTCAAAGAACAAACTTTAGCTCTTGTAGAAAAGAACTTTAAAAACCTGAATGGTCTTTCAGATAGCCAGTTTCAAAAGAAAAGAGAAGAAGCAAAAGATCTATTTGAAAAGGTAGAACTACCTACCACAAAAGATGAAGAGTGGAAGTATACTAATATTAAGAATATTGCTAATGAAAGCTTTGACTTTGAAGCTTTTGGCTCTCTAAAGAAAGGTCGGCTAAAAGGGCACACAATTGAGGGGCTTGATGCCTACTATCTATTTTTTGATAATGGAAAGCTTGTTGATTTTGCTGAATCTTTAGATTTAGAAAACGGTTTGACTTTAAAACCTCTGAAAGACGCTATTAAAAGTGAGTCTTCTCTAGTGGATCAGCATTTTAGCAGCCATTTAGAAAACAAGAATGCATTTATTGCCCAGAATACTGCGTTGGCAAGTGAAGGAGTATTCATTAAGATAGATAAAAACTATACGGTTAAAAAGCCAATAGCTATAGTAAATATCATCTCAGCAAATGAATATAAGCCTTTCTTTGCAACTAGAAATTTGATTGTAGCTGAAGAAGGAAGTAGTGCCACTCTTATTGAATATTCTATCAAAGTTGGTAATAATAAATCTTTGCAAAATACTGCTAATGAGATTGTTATTAGCAGAAATGCAAAATTTGAGCACTATCAAATACAAATTAATAGTGAAAGTAGCTCTGAGATAAACACTAGCCATGTAAGCCAGGAGGGTGATAGTAGGTACAGCAATTACAAAGTGAGTAATAATGGGTGGGTTGTTAGAAATGATTTGGATATTGACTTAAAAGGCTCTAACTGTGAGACCAATATGTTTGGCATTTATAAGCTTGATGGCAAGTCTCACGTAGATAACCACACTTCTATAAATCACAGAGAGCCTCATTCTATTAGTAATCAGTTATATAAGGGAGTTATTGATGGAAATGCAACAGGTGTTTTTAATGGAAAAATTTATGTGCAACAAAAGGCACAGAAAACAAATGCATTTCAGTCGAATAATAATCTTTTGCTTTCGGATAATGCTACGATAAATACCAAACCCCAGTTAGAAATCTGGGCAGATGATGTAAAATGTACGCATGGATCTACCACTGGAGCTATTGACGAAGAAGCTCTTTTTTATCTAAGATCTAGGGGTATTTCTTTAAGCCAGTCTAAAAAGTTATTGATCGAAGCTTTTGGCAACGAGGTTTTAGATAAAATTAAAATAGATGCTTTGAAAAACTGGGTTGTTGAAAAGCTGAGTTAAGGTTTTACTTATTCAATTTATTTTTCTAGTTAAATTAGGGTAGACTAAAACTCTCTCAAAATAGCATCTGCAAAAAACTTTCCTCCCTGAGGGTAGTTTCTGAGCCACAACTCAGGTTCAATCAGCTCTAACTCTGAAAGAGCTAGGTTGTTATCATTATCCCAAATAATATCTACTCGAGCATAAGCTGTATTCTTGCCACTAGCTTCTAATGCACTCTTTGCAAAAGTAACCTCCTCTTTAGAAGCGGTATAAGGATGAACAGTTCCACCAAAATCATCTTGCACTCTAAAGTCTCCCTTTTTTGCTTTTTTCAGAATACTATGACTATAGTTAGTTCCAAAAAATAGTAGAGAAACTTCTCCTTTGTGAGTAATACTTCTCTGAAACTCTTGCACCATCATATCCTCTTTTTCTAGTAGTTCACCAAATAACCCCTCATACTCACCTAAAGAGCTTTTGCAAATTCTATAAGTATGCCTTCCTGCGCCAGAAACAGTTGGTTTAAGCACAAACTCATCCCAGCCAAGTTCACTTTGCAAAATTTGAAGACTTTTATTCTCCTCCTTCTTTACTATACGAGTGGGAGGAATAGTAACACCCTTTTCTTCTAACTCCATGAGGTATTTCTTATCCATATTCCAACGGATAACCTCATAAGTATTGATCAGTTGCGTCTGGTTTTTCACCTGTTCGAGCCAACTTTTGAACTCATTAAAACGGTGAAAATAGTCCCATGTCGTTCTAAAAACTGCTTTCTCACAGAGCCCCCAGTCAAACTCGGGATCTGCCCAGTCCTGGCGGGTTACTTGTAAACCTCTTTTTTCCAGTTCTTTTCTTAGTATTTCATCTTCAAGTAAGATATTATTTACATATTCTGTATTAACAGAAGGGTTAACATACCTCGATTCGGTAAGAAGCACTATATCGTACTTTTTCATGTGTGTCTCAATTTTAAACCAGACATGATCTGTTTCATAAGACTAATTTACATCGAATCCATAAGATGATTTTACGAAAAAGATTGGCATATATCCATTATCGTATTATATCAAGATAAGAGGCTAGAAATCAGTTTATTGTCAAATATACTTACAAAGCTATTCCTAACTCCTCGCAAGCTTTTCTAGCTCCGTTTTGCTCTGCTTTCTTCTTACTAAAACCCTTCCCTTCTGCAATTACGTCTTCATCTATTAAAACAGAAATTGTAAACTGCCCATCTTTGCTTTCCTTAGAATCTTGCAGTAAAGCAAAATTGACTTTCACGCCCTTTTTTTGAGACCATTCTAAAAGCTGGCTTTTGTAGTTGGAGCGCGTTTCAATAAGTGTTTCCATATTATAGTACTGTTGGATTACTTTATGAACAATAAACTTCTTACTAAAAGCAAAGCCTTTGTCTAAATACAATGCACCCAAAAATGCTTCTACTGCATTTCCATAAATTGACCGATAAGCCCTCTGAGAGTTTTTTCTACCAGAAACAGCAACAAACTCATTAAGACCAAGTTTAACTGCTAGCTGATTCAAAGATTCGCGGTTAACTAACTTAGAGCGTATTTCTGTCAAAAAACCTTCCCCTTTGTAAGGATACTTTTTGAATAAAAACTCCGCGGTTACCAGATTTAGTACTGCATCACCTAAAAACTCCAACCTCTCATTGGATTCTTTAAACCCCCCCCCCAAATCTCTCGAAACGGAAGAGTGTCGCAGAGCTAAGACATATATTTTGACATTAGAAGGATATTTTCCTGTAAGTTGCTTGATAACTTTTTTGACCTGCTTTTCTCTTTTGGTGAGAGGTCTGTTGGTAATCCTTTTAAGCCAATTCACATGAAGAAAATTATTTACAGCTAGTCAGTGTATTTTTTTATAATGAGAGAGCAGTTGTGTCCACCAAACCCGAAGGTATTGCTCAATACTGTATTTACTTCCCTCTTTTGAGCTTTATTAAACGTACAATTTAATTTTGCATCAAGGTTTTCATCACTTTCAAAATGATTGATTGTTGGAGGAATAATCTGCTTTTCTAAGGCTAGAATACATGCTATAGCTTCAATCGCTCCAGCTGCTCCTAATAGGTGACCAGTCATGGACTTGGTAGAGCTTATATTAAGTTTATAAGCATGCTCTCCAAAAACCTCTTTTATAGCATTTACCTCTCCAATATCTCCTAAAGGCGTTGATGTACCATGCACATTGATGTAGTCTATCTCCTCAGGTTTCATCTGAGCATCAGACAAAACGTCTTGCATTACAAGTCGTATGCCTTGCCCTTCAGGATCAGGAGCAGTGATATGATAAGCATCAGAGCTCATCCCACCACCAACTATCTCTCCATAAATTTTGGCACCTCTGGCTTTTGCAAACTCCAACTCTTCAATAATTAGAGCACCAGCACCTTCACCTAGTACAAAACCATCTCTGTTTTTATCAAATGGTCTTGAAGCTGTCTCTGGAGAGTCATTTCTTTCAGAAAGCGCCTTAAGAGCGCCGAAACCTCCTACTCCAGCTTCAGTCACTGCAGCTTCAGAACCGCCAGAAATGAATACATCGCCTTTGCCTAACCTAATGTAGTTAAATGCATCTACCATAGCGTTGGTAGAAGACGCACAAGCAGATACTGTAGTAAAATTAGGACCTCTAAAACCATAACGTATGGAAATGTGTCCAGCACTCAGATCTGCAATCATTTTAGGAATAAAGAAAGGGTTAAACCTAGGGATTCTGCCTCCATCTACGAAAGAGGCAACCTCATCTTGAAAAGTTTTTAAACCTCCAATGCCTGATCCCCAAATTACACCTACTCTATCCTTATTGATCTTCTCCAAGTCTAGAGAAGAATCTTTAAGGGCTTCGTCAACAGAAAAAAGTGCATATTGCGTGAAAAGATCCATCTTTCTTGCATCTTTTCTATGAATAAGCACATTCGGGTCAAAATTCTTTACCTCACAAGCAAACTGTGTTTTGAACTTCGAAGCATCAAACTTTGTGATCTCTGAAGCACCACTAACTCCACCTTCAAGAGCACGCCAGTATTCTGACACACTATTTCCAATAGGAGTTAAAGCACCCAGACCCGTTATGACAGCCCTTTTTAATTTCATTTACTAATATGGAATAAAGTTAATTTTAAAAAAAAATTACTTTACGTGTTCTTCTAAGTAAGTAATTGCCTGACCAACAGTGCCAATACCTTCAGCCTGATCATCAGGAATAGTAATATTAAACTCCTTTTCAAACTCCATAATTAACTCCACCGTATCTAGAGAATCTGCTCCAAGATCGTTCGTAAAGCTAGCTTCGGGAGTAACCTCAGACTCTTCTACTCCTAACTTGTCGATAATGATTTTTTTTACTTTTTGTGCTATATCAGACATCTTTGTATTTTTTATTTAGGATGCAAATAAAAATGCATTTCTACGAATATCAAAATTCGATCAAATTATTAACTTAAATCTTTACTAAAAATTTAACTATAAAAGCTTGAGCCTCTCATTAGAATTTAGTTATTCTTCCAATATAAGCGCCTTTGGGATAGTTAGCGCTGAGAAAATACACAAAATTGCATGGGTTATAAATAAACATTTAAATTCAGTACTAAAAAGAAAAGAAAACCTAAGGCTTGAGTTTAATGACAACACTTGGATAGACCTACTTCACTTTTTAGATGAAAGGGAACTCTATAACCTTCGGCTTATCCGAAACAAAGTTTTTGAAAAAAACTACACTTCACGAATGCACTTACTACCAGAGGTTAAAATTTTAGATTACCTATTCCTTATTGAATTTAATGAATCTACGCACGAAGAATTTATATCGTTAAACCAGCTCCAAAAAATTCCTGGGTTTCAATTTGTAAAAAAAATTGACTTGGAAACCTTAAAAGAAAAAGACAACCTGGTTTTTTATTAAAAAGGCAAACGAATGATAAAAGAATTGGGCACCCTTACGCAAGGCTCTTCCCGGCGAGCCAAGCCTGCACCCCACAAAACCCATTGCGGTCTTGTCTTTCGCCTCTTTCCCTAGGGTGCGCAACCTACCACCTCATTTTTTCAGCATTTCACCTTCATAAAATACTATATTTGGGATGTTATTATGTAAATACTTGGGATCACTCTACTCACTTGGTAGTTGTGCCTCATGGTAAAAAGCGGACAGCACAAATAACACATTTGATTTTTGCCAATACCCGACAAGAATTGAAAGAATAAATGACACTAGAACAATACATTGACAACATAGACAAAAGGTATAAACTCGGAAATGCTACCGAACACACTTTCCGTGGAGACCTACAACAACTATTGGAAAGCTTGATGCCAACCATAAGAGCGACTAACGAACCAAAAAGACAACGTTGTGGAGCACCTGACTACATTCTGACCAAAAAAGATATACCCGTAGGATTTATAGAAGCCAAAGACATTGGCGATAAAGACCTTGACGGAACAAAGAAAACGGGGAACAAAGAGCAGTTTGATCGATACAAGGCATCACTAAACAACCTTATCTTTACCGATTACATCAACTTTCACTTGTACCGTGAAGGAGAGTTCATTACCAAAATCGCCATTGCAGAACTAATCCCTTCCTCATCAGGAGGAGCGGAAAGCTACAGTGGTTTAAAACCTCTACCTGAGAACTTTGAGCGCTTCGAAAACCTAATCAAAGACTTTTGTAGCCATATTGGGCAGACCATCAAAAGCCCTAAAAAACTCGCCGAAATGATGGCAGGGAAAGCTCGTCTGCTTTCAGATATTATCGGCAAAGCTCTAACAAGCGATGAAGAACACCGAGAAAACAGCACACTGAAAGACCAAATGTTGGCTTTTAGGAAAATTTTGATTCACACGACATCACCCCTAAAGGTTTTGCAGATGTCTATGCCCAAACCATTGCTTACGGGATGTTTGCCGCTCGTTTGCACGACCCTACGTTGGATAATTTTAGCAGACAGGAAGCAGCAGAACTCATTCCAAAGTCAAACCCCTTTTTGCGAAAACTCTTTGGCTACATTGCAGGACCAGACATTGACGACCGTATCAAATGGGTAGTGGAAAACCTATCGGAAATCTTTTTGGCTTGCAACGTAAAAGAAATATTAAAAAACTACGGGAAGTCAACAAAAATGGAAGACCCGATTATCCATTTTTACGAAACCTTCCTAAGCGAATACGACCCAAAACTGCGTAAATCGCGTGGCGTTTGGTACACACCACAACCCGTTGTAAACTTCATTGTTCGGGCAGTTGACGACATTCTAAAAACCGAATTCGACTTACCGCAAGGGCTTGCTGACACCAGCAAAACGAAAATTAAAGTAAATACACAAACGCCAGATGCTCGGTCTTCTACTGGTTATAAACAAGCAGAAATAGACACCCATCGTGTCCAGGTTCTTGACCCAGCAACAGGAACAGGCACTTTCTTGGCAGAAGTGGTAAAACATATTTACAAGAAGTTTCAAGGACAACAAGGCATTTGGAGTAACTATGTAGAAAAACATCTGATACCCAGGCTGAATGGCTTTGAGTTACTTATGGCGAGTTATGCCATGGCACATCTAAAACTGGATTTGTTATTGACCGAAACAGGGTATAAGAGAACCTCCCCGTCCTCTGGACACCCCTCCTTAAAAAGAGGGGAACGGTTGCGGGTTTACCTCACCAACAGCTTAGAAGAACACCACCCAGACACAGGAACCCTATTTGCTAATTGGTTGAGTACCGAAGCCAATGAAGCCAACCACATCAAACGAGATACACCAGTAATGTGCGTTATCGGAAATCCGCCTTATGCCGTAAGCAGCACCAATAAGAATGATTGGATTGATAACCTTATTGCTGACTATAAAAAGGATTTGAATGAAAAAAGCTACAACTCTCTTTCAGATGATTATGTAAAATTCATTCGGTACGGGCAACACTACATTGAAAAAAATGGTAGTGGTGTTTTAGCCTACATATCCAATAATAGCTTCGTAGATGGTATTGTATTTCGACAAATGCGAAAACACCTTTTAGAATGCTTTGACAAAATCTACATTTTGGATTTACACGGTAATTCTAAGAAAAAGGAAACAACCCCTAATGGTAAAAAGGATGAAAATGTATTTGATATTCAGCAAGGAGTATCAATAAATATCCTTGTAACCTGAGTTCGATTATAAAAGTAAAGCTAATTGATTGGAAAGGTTAGTTTTGTACTTGATAGCAGGCTTTTTAGGGAAAAAGGAATAAGCGATTAGTCCAGAGATAAGATTAGTAATAAAATTGGT
>JAUIAB010000034.1 GCA_030425505.1 Bacteroidia bacterium
TAAGAGAATGATTTATTTGCAAATAATCAAGCCAGTTTTCGATATACAAATTTTGGAAAATTACTCCAAAAAACACCTCCACGAAACGTATAGCCACTTTTTCCAAATCTACGTGTCAAACTCAGGAGTGTTTAAAAGTAAGTCAAAGCACTAACTTTTCTTAAACATTAGCTCCAGTCGATTTTGAGAAACATACTTTGGAAGTGAAGAATTAACGTCATCTATTCCTGATTTAAAAGAAAGGTTTCTTCTGTCGATACCTGCTTCTACCAGTGTTTCAATCAGAGCTTTTGCTCTTTGCAAGCCTAACTCTTTCACAAATCTGGCTGAGCCTTCTTCTTCTATAAAACCTCTTATTTCTACTTTGTAGTTCTTAGCTGAACGAATCATTTTTGATAGTCGCTTAATTTCTAGTGCAGACTGATCAAGAATGTTTATCGTCCCTTCTTCAAATAGTATATTTTGAGATATGATTTTAGCTCCATTTTTTGCTTTTTGCAAATAGATGTTTTCTTCAATAGAAGTAATCGTGCTATCTAATAGGGAGTAATTCCGAGAGGAAAAAACATAGCCTGGAGAGGTAATGTTGATCCCATAAGCAAAATCATCTGGAATCACCACCTTAAAGTTTCCACTTTGATCTGTTGGTATCTCAATTTCTTCATTTTTATCAAGATTCATCAAAATCACCTTACCTGGCAAAGGTACTTTACTTTCTTTATCCATTAATTGACCATAGATAACTTTCAGGTTTTCAGAATAAAATAGCTCATCAGAACTATCCTCCTTCCAATGTTCCTTCTTTTTTATTGCATCATCCAGGCTTGCTGTGATGTAGGCTCCTTCTTTTTCATTACTAACCACATCTGCCATGTAAACATCGAAATCTCCCATTCCTCCTGGTCGATTAGAAGAAAAGTAAATCTGTTTTTCATCCGCTGAGAAGCTGGCATAAATATCATCGTAAACGGAGTTGATAGGCATTCCTAAATTTTGAGGAACAGACCAGCTAACAGAATCTATTTTTTTGGACATAAAAATATCGAAACCGCCAATTGAGTTATGCCCTTTAGAACAGAAGTAGAGAGTACTTCCATCTGCTGATAGCACAACCGCATCTTCATCGTAAGGGGTATTTACATTTTCTCCAAGATTTTTTGCTTCAGACCAACCAGCCTTTGTTTTAATGGTATAAAAAAGATCTAACCCTCCTTTTGAGTTATTTGGCCGATCACTAGAAAAAACGATAAGGTCTTTGCTCTCAGAAACAGCTGCTGATGTTTCTCTGTATTTGGAGTTCACCATGACAGTCATAGGGTTTAGGTTTAAAATTCTATCATTAGTTCGATAGCCAGACCAAAGATCTCCACCATTAGCCCCTTTATAAAGAATCACCTGGTTGCCTTCAAGGTTTATATTTACAATAGCTTCATGACCACTAGAATTAGCCTCTCTAGTAAACTGTTTTATTCTTGCCCATCTATCTCCTCTTTTAGTGATATAATAAATATCTTCAAAGAATCTTAAGTCTTTATCCAGATCATATCCTGTACTTTTATTTCTACGAGAAGTGAAAAATAGAATTGTTTGAGCTGTGTCAACAACAGGCCCAAATTCAGCATATTTTGTATTAATACGCTTGCCTAAGTTTTCTACTTTTATATTAGACGACTGCTTAGAAAGATCTATTCCAGATTCAATCTCTCTTATTCTTTTCTCTGCTTTTGTTATTTCTTTAAGACTAGTTCCTTTATCTGAAATGTTCTTCACGTATTTTGCATAAAAATATCTGGCACTATCCCATTGGTTTTCTAAATGAAACGTTTTCCCGAGATAATAATTAGCCTTTTGTGAAAAATTTGGTTCTAATAATAATGACTTATTGAAGTAAGCTCTGGATTTTTCAAAGTCTGGTTTATCCTTTCTTATATGAGTTAATCCTAATTTGTAGTTGAGTTCAGAATTATTGGAGTTAAATTTATTTGCTCTTTCATAATACCTAGTCGCTTTGTCATAGTCTTTATCTAACTCAATTAACCCATCTCCTAACCGTATGTATTTGATGGCTTTCTTAAGTCTCTCTCTTTTATTTTTTGGAAAGTCAGACTTCTCAAAAGAGACATTTTTCTGTGAGAACGCTAATTGAAGTCCTAATAAAAGAAAAATACTATTGAGTAAAATAGTTTTTGCACAAGACATGAATAGCTTTTTATAAAGTTTAGTCGTCATTTTAAAGATTCCAATAAAATCATTTTTTACATTCTTGCTCAATATGCATTTTGGCTAACTCAATTCCTTTTTTAGCTGACCTTTCCCAAGAGGAACATGCCTTATCTTTTTCCTTATTTAGAAAATAAGCATTACCTAAATTCAAGAAAGCCTTTCCATTATCGGGGTTCAACTCTGTTGCTTTCTTACCATCCTGAATAGCTTCACTATACCGATTAGCTTTTGAAAGCAGCACTGATCTATTACTTAAAAAAACATCACTTTCTTGCAAAGCAACTAATTTATCTAAATCTTTTATTGCGCTAGAAAATTCAAATACTTTCATTTTTGCAAAAGATCTGTTGAGCAAAGCAGGTTGGTAATTCTCTTTTAATTCAATTGCAGTGTTATAGCTATCGATAGCCTCACTATATTTTTCATCTTCCAATAAAAACTCAGCTTTTGCGAAATGATATGTAGGGTTTAGAGAATCATTTTGAATAGCTGACTCAATATTTTGATACGCTAATTCTTTATTATTTATCTTGAAATAAGAAACAGATTTCCAGAAAAAGGCTTCTGACTTCAAGATATTACTTTCAAAATATATTGTATCTAATGTATTTAATGCATTTTGGTATTTATCTAGCAAATAATACGACTCTGCTATTCCTAAAATGGCTTTACCATATAAAGAATGTGAAGGATCAACCTGATTAAAATTATCCATTGCCTTTTGGTACTGATTCGTCTCTATGCTTGTAATGCCAAGACCGTACAGAGATAAATCTAATTTATCATTCAGGGACAATGCTTTATTAAAATCAGATATAGCTAGAGGATACTCCTTTAATCTAAAAAAGATAAACCCTCTATTAGAATAGGCCTTAGAAAAATTAGGGTTATGATATATGCTACTATCTAAATGACTCTTTGCAGATGTCCAATCGTTTCTTTCTATAGCTTTTTGTGCTTCAAAAAAGTGTAAATGCGCTTTTTGAAAAGAAGAAGGAGAAATAGCACTTTGCTTTATTGAAAGTAGCGTTAACTTTTCTTTATCCAACTTTTCACCGACTTGAGCAAAAAGAAAATTGCAAAATAATACAGTCAATAAAGTAAGTAGAATATTCTTTTCTTTTTTAATCATCCTACAGGAGTAGTTTTAGTATATAAGCTATGGTTAAAACTACGAACTAAAAATTAATTTGTTGAAAAAATGATAGTTTACCTAGAGTATATGAAATAAAAAAAGATCATAAGCTATCTAACTTATGATCTCCACTAAATTATTAAATTCTGCTTATCTTACTCTAAGATAGTCTTGAGTTTAGCCAAACCTTTATCAAAAGAATCTTTTATTTGTCCTTTCATGAATAGCATCATCCACCTACCAGTTGGATAAGGCGCATTGCCTTCCATTCCCCAAGTAACTTTTGTTTTACCACCATCCAACTTTTCAAGCTCATAATAATTCTTTGATACATCTTCCCAAGGTTCAAAAAACTCAAGCTTTGATTCCACATACTTATTCTTTTCAACTTTAGTCAAAGTTTGCTTTCCCCATCCTATTTCTTCTCCTTTCCACTCCCAAGATGCTCCAACTTCTCCCTGTTCACCCATTATAGTAAACTTAGCAGAAGGTTCCATTGCAGACCATGGATTCCATTTCATTCTTAGATTGAAGTCTGCTATATTTTTGTAAACCTGACCAATAGGCTTATCTATTACTGTAGATGTTACAACTGTGTATTTCTCAGGAAGAAAAAAAGCTCCAATTAGAAAAACAACTACAATAAAAAGAAAAAAAATCAGCAGCTTTTTAATGACCCTCATCCTATTAAAAAGTTTACTTTTTGCGATTTATTAGTGTATAATAATCAGAAGAAAGAGCATCTTTGGTTTCTACTTTCTCCGCTTTAATTTCCATTTGATTAAGCTTCTTATCCAAGTCAGAGTGACTATGCAATTTTTTGATAGAAATATGTGGCGCAATTATTAAAGAAACGATGGACATTAATTTGATTAGAATGTTCATGGAAGGTCCAGATGTATCTTTAAATGGATCTCCAACGGTATCTCCAGTTACAGAAGCTTTATGAGGCTCAGAACCTTTATATTCCATTTTCCCATCAATTTCTACTCCTTTTTCAAAAGATTTTTTTGCATTATCCCAAGCACCACCCGCATTATTTTGGAAAGTACCCATAAGTACACCAGATACTGTTACACCAGCTAGTAATCCTCCTAAAATTTCTGCAGAAGAGGTTCCTTCAAAAACCCCTTGAAATCCAAAACCCACCAAAATTGGCACTACCAAAGCAATAGCACCTGGTATCACCATTTCTCTTAATGAAGCTTTAGTAGAAATTTGAACACACTTTTCATATTCAGGCTCCGCTTTGTACTCCATTATACCAGGAATTTCTTTGAATTGCCTTCTGACCTCTTTAACCATATCCATTGCCGCTCTTCCTACAGCTGCAATTGCTAAAGAAGAAAATATAAATGGAATCATTGCACCTAAAAATAACGCTGATAAAACTGGCGCTTTGTAAATATCAATGGAATCTATTCCTGCAATACCAACAAATGCTGCAAAAAGTGCCAATGCAGTAAGAGCAGCTGACGCTATAGCAAACCCTTTTCCAGTTGCAGCTGTAGTATTTCCCACTGCATCTAAAATATCTGTTCTATCTCTTACCTCTTCAGGCAAACCACTCATTTCAGCAATACCACCAGCGTTATCCGCAATTGGACCAAAGGCATCAATAGCTAATTGCATTGCAGTGGTCGCCATCATTCCTGATGCTGCAATGGCAACTCCATATAGACCAGCTAATGCGTAAGAGATGGTAATACCAGCACCTAATATTATTACTGGAACAACTGTAGACTCCATTCCAACAGCAAGCCCTCCAATGATGTTAGTAGCGTGACCTGTAGAAGATTGCTTTACTATAGAAAGAACTGGTCGTTTACCCATAGCAGTATAGTATTCTGTTACTATGCTCATCAATGCACCTACTATCAAACCTAAGAAAATAGCCCAGGATACATTTGCTGAAGTAAACTCATACCCTCTAATAGACAGGTTTTCAGGAAGCAAGTAATCTACAATAAAAGAAGATACAATTGCTGTTAATATAATAGATGTCCAGTTACCTATATTTAGAGCTTTCTGAACATTTCCATTTTCATTTTTTATTCTTACGAAAAGAGTTCCTACAATTGAAAAGATAATACCAACACCCGCTATTATCATGGGTAACAAGATTGGAGAAATACCATTAAAACCATCATTGGTAGTTACTATTTCTCTTCCTAAAACCATTGTAGCCAAAATGGTAGCTACGTAAGATCCAAATAAATCGGCTCCCATCCCTGCTACATCCCCCACGTTATCGCCAACATTATCTGCAATAGTTGCTGGGTTTCTAGGGTCATCTTCAGGAATACCTGCTTCCACTTTTCCTACCAAGTCAGCCCCGACATCTGCTGCTTTAGTATATATACCACCTCCTACTCTGGCAAATAGTGCAATACTTTCTGCACCTAAAGAAAACCCTGCTAATACTTCAAGCGCCTTTTCCATGGCTAAGCCATTTACATCTCCCCCTACAGAAACAACATATATATAATAAAAAAGAATAAAAAGACTACCAAGACCGAATACTGCCAAGCCTGCAACTCCTAAGCCCATTACAGATCCTCCAGTAAATGATACTTTTAAAGCCTTTGCCAGACTAGTTCTTGCTGCCTGTGTAGTTCTTACATTTGCCTTAGTGGCTACATTCATCCCAATCCATCCTGCAAAAGCAGAAAATACTGCTCCTATGAGGAAGGATACAGCTATTACGGGAGATGATGTCTCCACAGTAGTACCCGAATAGGCCAGTAAAGCACCAGCTATAATAGCAAACCACGTAAGGATTTTCCACTCAGCCTTTAAAAAGGCCATGGCACCTTTTGCAATATGACCTGCAAGATTTTGCATCTTTTCATCTCCAGCATCTTGCTTATTGACCCAAATCGATTGAATGATTGTATAGAGTAAGGCAATTACTCCAAAAACAGGAATGATAAAAAGCAAATTATTCATTATTCAGCAACATTAAATAAGTGTTAATTACTACGTTTAACTTATGGATGACCTGAACAAGCTTGGTATACTTGTTTCTTAAATCAAAAACATAAGGGCGCAAAAGTACTTATTTTGTTAAGGAAAAAGAAATAGAAAAATTATTAGTATGCAATTTTATCTTTGGAAGGAATATTTAACAATAAGAGCAACTAAAAAACAAAAATTAGTTCCATATTGCTGCTTCTGATCTATCATAAGCTTTACTCTTATTTATTTTTGCATAAGCAAAATGCTGATTTTGTTTTTTCCTTTTTACACTAGCAAATAGCTTATGATAAAAAGCTTTTTTTGTTTTGTAAACAACCCTGGGGTTACCGTTGTAATCTACAGGTTTAGGTTGTAGTCCAAAAAGCTTGTTGAAAAGACTATTACTAGGTCGATACCCTAAAGAACCTTCGGTTACAGGGTATTTATATTCATATCCTGAAATTGGAGCTTCAAAAAAATGTCCATGATCTTCATCGATAACGGAAACTTTTTGCTTACCCGAAATAGATCTTCTTATTCCCTTTCTCTTTTTAGTTTCTAAAGGCGCTTTGTAATAATTATAACCTGAAATAGGTTTAAATCCTTTTCTTTTTCTATTTCCTTGAGGTTGTACTCTGGCAGAACCTCTTATTGACTCTCTTATCCCTTTCCTTTTTTTAGAAATTCCAGGAGCTGTAGAATGGCGATGACCAGAAACAGACTTACGAATGATTTTTTTTCTCTTCCATAACTTTTGCCCATTAGCATTTTCCAATGATAAAAAAGTCAGTGCAAAGAGTATTAAAAAAACAGCTTTCAGTTTATTACAAATCATACCTAAATAGAACATTAAATGTCATTAAAACTAACAAAAAAAAGAGAGAACAGTTCAAAAACCATTCCCTCTATTATGTTGTCAAGTATTATTTTTAAATTTATTTTTTTGGAAGGAACCTTCCAAGCCACCCTCCAAAAGCTGAAGCATTTCTAGTTTGAATGTAAACAGTTCCTGGGCCTCTAAATTTTGTAACAAACCCTTCACCAGAAGTAAAAGATGAAATTAGACTTTTAGAAGCCTTTTCAATACTATATTGCATATTGTCAGGCCAGGCTACTAAATGTCCATTATCTACTATGTAGTCTTTACCATCAGGTATTTCTATTTTTTCAATAGCCCCAAATGAACTCATAAATAGAGTCCCAGTTCCTTCCACTTTTACTATAAAAAACCCTTCTCCTGAAAAAAGTCCTTTTAAAAGGTTTTGTGTTTTTGTAGACACTTTTAAGCTTTCCGATCCCGCAAAAAAGCCATCTTTTTGAATATTATACGAAACGCTCCCATCTAACTCGATTGGTAGAATATCTCCAGTAGCTGAAGGTGCTAAAATAACTTCACCATCTCCTTTTTCTGCATAAATAGTTTGAAGGAAAAACTTTTCTCCCGAAAGCATTCTTCCTAAACCACCCAACAAGCCTCCATCTAGTTTCCCAGTAATAGAAAGCGTACTATCCATAGAAACCATAGCACCCGCTTCTGCTTTTAGCTTATCTCCTTTTGAAAGAGATGCTTTCAAAGCAGTAAAAGCACCTCTATTGATAAGTTCAAACTTTTGCATTTGGAATTATTTATTCTGGTAAGTCATTACCATGAAAGTCATTTTCATTGACTTTAGGAATATTGGCACTAAACTTACTATTAATAGCTTCTATAACTTTATTAGCAATAAATGCCGACCCTCTACCATTAGGGTGAACTCCATCTAAAGAAAATAGCCCAAACGGGGGAGAGATAGTTGCATTTGCTCCAATTCCATTCAAAGAACTTGGATTATTTTCTTTTGCCAAGCTATAGAAAATAGAATTAATATCTACGAAACCTACTCTATCACTATTTGCATTAGCAGCAGCTGAGATAATATTATTAAAATCTGTAACCCTTTGCTCTACAACAGCAATCTCATCTTCTGTTAAAATATATTGATCAGGAATACCCCTTCCTTGCTCTAACCATATTGGCACAGAATCACTCACGGTAGAGAAGATGAAAGTAACCAACTCATTTTCCTTCATTAGCCTAAATCCTGTTTGGCTATTTGGATCATCTATTAAAAGTGGATTAATCCCAGCAACAAAGGTTGGTAATTCTCCAGTTTGTTTTAGAGCATTAACCTGAGCATCAATTTGTTGTTGTAACTCTACACTATTCTCTAGCTGAAAGTTTACCTGCGCTAAAACCTGATTAAATTGATCCTGTGTAAATGGAGGTGTTGCTACTGGGTTACTTGGTTTAGTATTATAGGCTGCAACAAAGGCTTCTGTAAAAGCTGAAATGCCAGCAGCTACTTCAACACTATTTGCCATCTGATCCGCTACAGCTGCAGTTATTTGGTCAAACTGATCTTGAGTAAATGGCTCTGTTGCCTGAGGAGAGTTAATATCTTCGTCATTAGCAGCCTCATTATAAGCAGTGATATAAGCGCTGGTTAATGCTTCTATTCCAGCAATAACCTCAGGATTATTAGCCATTTGTGCATCAACTGCTGCATCGATTTGTGCAAATGCTGGATCATCTGGATTTGCTAAATATGCATCAATTTGAGCTTGAATTTGAGCTTGTACTTCTTCAGAAGCCATTTGTGCATCAATAGCAGCATTAATATTATCAAATGCTTCATTATTTTCATCTTCTAGATAGTCTTGGACTTTTGATTGGATTTGAGCCTGACCTGCTTCTGAGTTTACATACTCTTCAGCACCTGCTTCAGCTTCTTCTTCTGAAGCACCCTCAGCTAATAAAATCTGTCTTGAGTGTTCTTTAATAACCTCTCTCCAAACAGCAGGAGCTATCTGAGTTACTCTTGCTCCCTCTGTAACAACAGCAGGAACTACCTGAGAAATTCTAATTGCTTCCCTGATGACTCCCGGAATTACTTGAGACAACTTAACCCCTTCAGTAATTATTGCTGGTATAAGAACAGTTCTAATGGCTACTGCTGTAATTCCAGCTCTTACATTTTGTTCATACCCTGCGTTTAGCTGAGTGGCTGTAGCTTCATCTAAAGGTAACGAGTTATATGGAATTGTTGTAAAATACGGAATATCCGTAACATTAGGAATATTAATCACCATACCCTTACTATTCGCTACTGAAAGCATTTCATTCAATGCTGCATTGTATGCTTCTGAAAAGTCAGCAACACTTGTCATATCCGCTTCGCCAAGTCCTTCCGTAGCCCCTATAGCACCACTAGTTGCATATTGCAAGACATCGTTGTTACCTAGCCACATTACAAAGAAACTACCACCTGCATTAGATGCATCCCCTATCAAACTAGCGTTTTCAGAAGAAGCAAATCTTCCAAAATGAGGGTTACTTTGTCCATAACCAGAAAGTATAGAGTGCCATACTCTAGCTCCTGGAACTCCAAAGTTATTTAATTGACTCCTATCTCCCTGATAGGGAGTGAGAGGATCTCCTGGAAAAATAGGTCTAGGCAATGGCTGCCCATTAGCATCGTATACAAGTTTTAAATGACCTAAGATTTCACCATTTGGACCTGTTTGCAAGAACCCATGTTCAGAGTTAATGTCAGGTTGATTAAACTCTCCTCCTCCAACTAATTTTAACTGCTGTCCTAAAATGTTGGCAAATGAGTTTTTTTGCCCTCTATTATAAAGTGCTCCATCCATGAAGCCTGCTGTAAGAGAGTTCCCTACTGTGACTAGTTTTGAAAAGTCAGCAGTACCTGGATTTGGCTCTCTACTTGTATCTTCTGGAAAATCGTATGTACAGGCACCAATTAGTAGAATGAGAAGACCTGCAATTATTTTTGTTGTTTTATTCATGTCTTTACAAGTTTTAGATTAATTCATGAACTGATCAAATGTTAGAGATAGATAATAAATTGCTCCGATAGTCGGACCTCCAATATTTTGGACATATCTATTATTTAAAAGGTTTGAGCCTCCAAGTTTTACAACAGATTTAAGCTCTTTTAATCTGTAGCTCACCTGAGCATCTACAGTAGAATATGATGGTACATCTCCTTCAGCAAAAGAAAACTCCCACCTAAAATCACTCTGCCAACGGTAGCTCACACTAAAGCCTAATCTATCCGTAACTTTTCTATTTGAAACAGATAAGTTTAGCTTATGCTCTGGAGTGTTAAACCCATTAACAAACTCGTCTCCTAGCTCGTCAATTTGCTTGTTCCAATTATAGTTTAAACCAGCAGTGTACCCTTTATTAAAGAGATAATCAATACCAATGGCAGCACCATGAGCTGCTAAATCTTCTGTAAGGTTGGTATAAACCTGATATGTATTAGCTGAAGTAGCCACCAATAAGCTCTGAGCATTTATAGGGTTTACAGAAATATCTCCAGCAGCTTTAACTATCGCAACCTGAACAGTGAAGTCTGAGTAAAGATTGTAGTAGTAAACAGCATCAACCATCAAATTTTTCCCTATTAAACTTTTATAACCTACTTCTATTGATTTTACTTGCTCAGGCTTTACTGGAGCATACCCTCCATCCTGCACAGGGTTTAATAATGCTAGGTTTTGAGGTGAAAGAGCTGCTGCTAAAGTACCTTGATTCGTTACTTGTTGTACATAGTTTTCAACAGAGTTTCTGGTATAGGCATATTGGTAGATATTGTTTGCTTCAGCATATTGAGGCAGTCCCCCTAAAAGCCTTGCTGTTCCGACATCAAGGCTAATATGTTGTTCTTGCGTAGAAGGTAATCTAAACCCAGTTTGATAGGATAATCTAAAGTTATGTTGATCAGCAACTTTTAGTACCGCTGATATTCTAGGGTTAATTTGCCCATCAAAGTTCTCATTCTTATCATACCGTAAAGATCCAGTTAGTTTTAATTTATCATCTAATAGTCTTTTTGTTGCTTGAGCATAAAGACCGTATTCCTGAATAGTAATATCATTACCAGTTGTATCAGCGAATATTGTACCATTAGAACGTAAGTCGAATAACCTGTAGCTAGCACCAACTTGCAGATCCATAAAATCAATCATATCACTAAAATTGTACTGTCCCTCAACATGATAAAACCTAGTTTGATCATTAAACTTACCTCCATTTGGTATCAAGATATCTTTTATTCTTTCTCTTGCCTGATCAAACTCAGAAGTTCCTGGAAGAAGCCTACCTTGATCAGCAAAAGCTCTAGCAGCATCATGAAAAGCTGTTCTCTCTTCTGCAGTTGCATTAGCTGCATCCGCTGGGTTAGGGTATCTTTGGGCTAAAGCTCCAAGGTATGCCAAGGTGTATTCTCCAAACCAATCACCATTAGATTTCCAACTACTGTTAATCCCCGCTGCTACTCCATCAACTATATACGAATCTCCACTGTCTTCAATTGTAGTATAGCCTCTAACAAAAAAGTTGCTCCCTTTTAATTCTACTTTATGTTGTTGGATTCCAAAATTTGAAAGAGAGTACCGTTGTGCCCCCAAATAAACGGTTGTACCACCACCATAGCTTCCTAAGTAAGAAAGTTCTAAATCATCATTAATTCTGTAGTGAAGCGCTGCATTAAACTTTATATTTTTCGCATCATAATCTACTAATGGGGGCTCAGGATAAGGCGTTCTTGATACTACCTGATTAGGTATTAAAGAATAATATTGTGCTAAAGGGTGATTCCCTGGTAATTGAAAGCCTACCAGTGGTAGTGAGATAGAAGCAATATCACCATAGTAATGAACTTTATCAGCACCAGGGTTATTTAGTAATGCTCCTTGCCTTTCAGGTTTAAGGTCAGTATCATCTGTTCCATACCAGTCTTCAGCACCTGAGTAGCTAAAATTAACTTTGAATGCAAATTTATTGTTAAATGCTTTTGCATATCGCAAAGATACCTCATAAAGCGGTTGAGCGCCATCAGGTTCTCCTTCACTAGTTTCAGCTCCAATATGATTTAGACCAACTTTTGTATAAGCACTTAAACCTTGGTATTCAAAAGGGTTTTTACTATTCATCAATAAGATTCCATTAAAAGCATTAGGGCCGTACAAAGCAGAAGCAGCGCCAGGAAGAAATTCTATGCTTTCGATATCTAACTGGGAAGGTCCATTTAGATTGGATACAGGAAAGTTCAATGCAGGAGCCTGGGAGTCCATTCCATCAATTAATTGAACAAATCGAGTATTGCTGGTAGAGTTATAACCTCTGGCATTATAAACCTGAAAGTTGATACTACTAGTTCCAACATCTACTCCTTTCAAGTTTCCGATTGCTTTAAAATAATCATCTGATGGAGCATTTTGAATCGCTAAAATGTCCATTTTTTCTACTGTTACTGGCGACTCAAGGATATTTTCCTCTACTCTGGAAGCTGAAACCACAACTTCGTCCGCCAAAATAGCCTTTTCATCCAGGGTAATTTCAATTGTTTGATTTTCTTGGTTAACCTCTACTTCTTTAGGGTCATATCCTACACTAGAAAACACTAAAGTAAAAGGTAAAGGAACAGAGTTTGTTTGTAATTTAAAGTCTCCGTTAAGATCGGTAGTGGTACCTATAACCTTCCCTCTAACAACAATATTTACTCCTATCAAAGGATCATTTGTAGAAGCATCTTTAACATTACCAGATATGGTAGCTGTCTGTGCAATGCTATTGAAGCAAAAAGAAGTTAAGCCCAAAAAGAGCAATAACCTCCAAAAGATGTTGATTTTATTCATACGCATTAAAATTTGGCTTTTAACTTAATTAGATATACAAAGTATTTATTGAATTTAATCTAGTCCCATTTCTGGGACATTATTAGAAGAAACAGTTATTTTACCTTCAGTAGAGTTAATTATTTGATCTACAGAAACACCTGGCGCTCTTTCTAGAAGACAGAAGCCTCCTTCAGGTAATACCTCAAGCACAGCAAGATCCGTGACTATTTTTTTTACACATCTTACTCCTGTTATTGGAAGCGTACATTCTTTTAAAAGCTTGGATTTTCCAGCTTTATTACAATGCTGCATTGCTACAATTATTTCCTTAGCTGAAGACACTAAATCCATTGCACCTCCCATACCTTTTACCATTTTCCCAGGGATTTTCCAGTTAGCAATATCCCCATTTTCAGATACTTCCATAGCTCCAAGTATAGTAAGATTGATATGTTCTCCTCGTATCATGGCAAAACTTTCTGCCGAATCAAAAAGAACTGCACCTTTGGTCATGCTAATGGTTTGCTTACCAGCATTAATTAGGTCTGGATCTAAATCTTTTTCGAGAGGAAAAGGACCAATCCCTAATAAGCCATTTTCCGATTGAAGTGTTACATCAATGCTTTCAGGAATATAATTAGCTACAAGCGTAGGTATACCTATACCTAAGTTCACATAGAAGCCATCTTTAATTTCTTTGGCTATCCTTCTAGCAATGCTATATTTATCAAGCATTAGAGTATTAATTTTTTTTCTAACTAGGGAAGTTAATTAATTTATATAAGGTCTAAAAATTAATTTTTACAAAAGAAATTACCAGTTAGAAAATACTCAAAAGTATCTGCAGAAAATGTCTAACAAGATTATATAATTAACTACAACAACTCCAACTTAATCCTCGTGATCCAATGCTAAAGCCTTATACTCATCTACAAGAATATTATCATAATGATCAGCCTTTTTAAAAAGTTCACCATAAAGCTCTATCCCTGTTTCTTCACTCAAATCTTCTTCATGCACCACCGAGCTTAAAATAATATTTTGCTGGCTTACACTAAACACAAGACCTTCCAAATCGTAGTTCTCCTTTAGTAAGAATTCATAAAGATTATTAATGTTTTCTTTAGGTAGTCTACACAAAAAAGCATCTGCATAGATAAATCGCGTATTTTGGTCTGCATTAATCCTTATTTTAGCAGAGCCTTCTTCTATCTCCCATGAGGTAGTTCCAATTCTTGCAAGCCTAACGTCTTTGTTGATAGAAGTTAAAATCCCCTCTAGTAGCTTTGAGCTTCCAGCAGGTATATATTCTTTTGGGTGCATATCATTTTCTGGAAGTTTAGCACCACAGTGAGAACAGTAATTATCAGGCGACTCTGATTTAGTGACTATGTTGCCACAACTACTGCATTTTAAAGAAAACTCCGTTCTTTCTTTGCTTTTATATTCAGCAATTATCTCAAGTAATGTTTTTGAAGGAAGTGCAAAGCCCAAACCATCAGAGTCTCTGTATATAAAAGTGTTAACACCAACAATATTTCCTTCTTGGTTAATTAATGGCCCTCCACTATTTCCGGGGTTAATAGCTGCATCAACCTGGATATAATCTATATTATTAAATTTCCTTTGAGCTTTAGAAACGATTCCCTGGGTTGCAGTAAATTTCAATCCAAGAGGATGACCGATTGCTAATATAGACTCTCCCGCTACGACTTCTTCTTCATGAACTTCAATACTACCCATATCATGTTCTTTAGGAAGCTCTAGAAATGCCACGTCATGAGCAGGGTCCATATAAAGAACACTAGTAAGTGTTTTTTTTAAACTAGCAGAGTTTATAACAACCTCATGACACCCTTCCACAACATGCCTATTTGTTATGATCAGGTTTTCCTTGGCCAGATAAAATCCACTTCCCGAACCATATGGAGTAGAGATCTGTACAACTATGTCTTTATACTTTTCTATAATTTCTTTCATTCCACTATGTTTATATTTTTCCAAGCTTAGATTTGGTGAAGCCTTCTTTTTTAATTTAAATGACCAGATTCCGAGGTTATTTACTGAAATCAAAATAGTCAAACTCTTTCAAGAAGGTCTCAGAAAAGTCTACTTTAGAATTATAATTAAGATACTTTTTTTCAAAGTTGAAATTTGGATACTCCTGCCTTGCAACTCTAATAATTTGGTCAATTTTCTCTTGAATTGCCGGTGGGTTTAAACTACCTGTTTTAAGGTCTGCATATTCTGTGCTAATACCCATTTCACTGTAGTAGTTTTGATGCAAGACATTCATCAGCAAATTAAATAACTGAACAGCAGGCCAGTGCATTCCAAAATTAAACAAACTATAACCAGTTACATATTCATAAATTGCTAATACAATCTCCTCATTTGTTATTCCTTCTAACCCTTTATCAGCTCTGTAGTTTTTGGCACTTTCATTTTGATTGTATATAAAATCAGCTATTTGTTTGTGATCTGTAGCTCCTACAATGCCAAAAGTACATTTTGTCTTGTATAAGCTAGTAAAAACATCTTCCTTAGAAAGCTCTAAAATTTTCTTAAACTGATCTGCTATTTCTCTATTCTTGTCAATATAAGACCTATTGTCTTTGGCAAAATAAATATTCTGAATTCGCTCTAAAATATCTGTTATTTTACCTTCAGGTGTAATAAGAAAATCTATTCTGTATATAAGTGTTAGGAAAAGATAAGAGATTGCTCCTGAGAATTTATTTTCATCTAAGCTCTCTGTTTTTTCAAGAGTCTCTTTAATCCATTGTTGTAAGTATTTATACTTTACCTCTTTTTCATTTTCAGGTATATCTATAATATTATCATCTTCAATAGACTCCATTCCTGAAAATTCGCTCAAAAGAAGATCATCTTGTTTATCCGCATTAGTAGCTATTTCTTTAAGCGTGTAATATAGCTTTGAAGGCGAACAGTCTATTGATTTAGATGAGCCTTTAATACAATATGTGTTATCATTGATAGCAAAATGGCTATATCTTAAACTATAGTTAATACTAAGCAGCTTGCTCATCACAGGTACAGAAGGTGCATTAAACTTCACAACCCCCGCTTCAGCTTTAAACTTTCTATCGTCAATTTCCCCTTTGACTACTTTTGAGCCCTGTATAAGCTGAAAAGAAATTTTGTTTTCTTTTCTCTCATAGCTAACAGTATTAAATGTCTCATCATTTAGATACTTAAAGAAGTTCTCATAGGCATCCAAGTAGTTTTTATCTTTAAAATCTGAAACAGCTTTATCCCAGCTATTCAACTGCTCGTTAGACTTAGAAAAAGCATCGTTATACCTTCCAAATCGCAGACTCTTCCTACCTACTTCTTTTAAATCTTTATCAGATACAATAGTTGTTGAAGTATTTTGCTCTTGCCCTGAAAATATCTGACCAAATACTTTTTTAAATAAAGACATATATAGTAATTGCTAAAAAGTTTTAAGCTACAAAAGTAGGCAATTACCAGAACTTTACAATGCTTGAAAGAAAGTATTTTACTGAATGTTACGACAAATGTTTTTTCCTCTCAAAAAGTCTAATAAGACTTAAACTAGGCAATAACAATAAAAGGAATTCTCAAAGCTGAATTCGTATGGAACAAAATTTGACCATGTATGTTTTTAAAAGCACAAAAGATCTTTAAATGAAGAATACACATATTGTATTACTTACTTCTATCATAGTTTATACTGCTTTTACAGCATTAGATTTGGTTGCTCAAAAAAATCCTTTATTAATCCGAAACTATTATGATATAGAGCAAAAAATTTTAAAAGAAGAATACGAAGTATTAAAGCAGGACCCGAAAACAAAGCATGGAATCTATAAAAAATATTTTGCTAACTCATTACAATTAGGAGTTAAAAGCAGCTACAAAAAAGGACAAATGCATGGTCTCTATGAGGAATACTATGAGACAGGGCAACTGAAGGTTAAATACAATGTAGAAAAAGGAAATATTGAGGGAAAATATATAAAGTATTTTCCGAATGGTGATCTAATGATTCAATGTACCTATAAAGGAGGTGAAATAGATGGGTTAATGCAAAAGCACTTCCCATCTGGAGTACTACAAGCTGAGGTAAACCTCATCAAAGGTAAGAGAGAAGGAAAAATGGTAGAGTATTATGAGTCGGGTAGAACTAGAGCATTATTCTTTTACAAAAATGATCAAAAAAATGGCAAATCATTAGCTTACAGCGAAGATGGAAAAGTGCTACAAGAAGCATTTTACCTTAACGACTTACTTGAGGATACAGTTAAAAGTTTTTATCCAAATGGACAAATTAAAAGCATAAGCATCTTTACACAGGGGAAGTTAAATGGAAAAATGATAGAATACTATCCATCTGGGGTGGTAAAAAAAGAATCTTCTTATTTGAAGGGGATGCTAAATGGAAAAGCTAGTGAATACTACGAAAGTGGCACTAAAAAAATGGAGCTAACCTATGATGAGGGAAAAGTATCTGGAGATCATATAACCTATTTTACCAACGGGCAAGTAGATACGATAATTAAAAAAGAAAGTAAAGGTGAAGAAAGAGAAACTTTTAAGCGTTATAACGAAAAAGGGATATTACTAGCGAGTGGTGAAATGATTAATGGAGCACTTCATGGAGAAAATTATAGTTATCATGAAAATGGTTCTGTAAAAAGCAAGTATACCTATAGAATGGGTAAACGAGATGGGAATGGGTATAAGTATGATTCTTTAGGTTCTCTTTTAGTAAAAATTACTTTTAAGAATAAAGAAAAAGAACGAAAAGAAATCTATTATTTCAGTGATGGCGTTGAAAAAGAAGTACGATTTTTCTATGATAACCTACCAACAGCTGTTTGGAAAGAATACTATCCAAACCAAACACTAAAAGCAGAAGAAAGCTACCAAAATGGCAAAAAAAATGGTCAGAATACACTATTCTATTCAAATGGCAAGAAAAAGTGGGAAGGGAATTATGTTAATGGTAAATTAGATGGCTTAACCAAAGAGTATTATTCTTCTGGCGTTGAAAAAGCAGAAATACCCTATGATAAAGGGAATATATATGGCATTATAAAAACATACCATGAAAATGGGCAGCTTGCTTCTACTGGCAAGCAGTATCAAGACCGAAAAATGAAAGAGTGGAAATATTTCACTGAAGAGGGGAAACTTAGCAAAACAAAAAGTTATAACTGATTTTTTAAGAATTAATTGCTAATAGGCTTATCCTACTATCTTTACGCTAAAATAAGTTCAATTAGCCTATTTAAGCTTCATATTAATTCAACTTAAATTGAATTTTCTAATATGAAAGGGTAACTTATAAGATATTTTTACAACTAAATCAAATAATGACTTCCTTTGATCAACAGATACTGCAAGAAATCAACTCGTCTGATAGAAGTTATCACGAAAAAGCTTTAAAAGAACTTTATAGTAAGTTTTATAAGTCTGTTGAAAGATTTATTCTAAGTAAAGGAGGCAATACGGAAGATGCTAAAGATATTTTTCAAGATTCTTTAATCATATTTTATCAGTCTATTAGAAAAAATAAGTTTAGATCAGAAAGTAGTATAAAAACATATTTATTCGGTATTTGTAAAAATATTTGGCTTAGCAAGATAAAAAGCTCTAGTAAAGAGAAATTAGTTTTTTCCAACTTAGAGCATAACCTCTTTACTGGTTATGATGAAGATAACTTAGTAGGCCAAGAAGATAAAGAAGCTTTAGTAAAGGAACTATTACATGCACTAAACGAACCTTGCAAACAAATATTAACGTATCACTATTTTGAACGGCTAAGCATGAAAGAAATTACTCATCTTACAGGATATGCTAATGAAAATGTTGCAAAAAGTAAAAAATATAAGTGTCTACAAAAACTAATAAAGCTAGCTTTGAAACACCCTCTTCTTCAGGGTAAAAAAGTATATTAATTATGGAATTAAATGAAAAAGATATTGCCTTAATCGATGAATATATATTAGGAAACCTTGAAGAAAATGATAAGGAAAGCTTTGAGAAAAGGCTGAGCCAAGATAAAGAGTTTTACAATCTTTATCTAGCTCAGTGTGCTGTTATTGAAAGTATTAACAGAAGTTCTATTTCAGACTTAAGGTCAAAAATGAACTCCTGGCATGATGAAATTGAAAAAAAACCTAAAAACAAAACTTTACACTTTAAGTGGATTTATTATAGTGCTGCTGCTTCCGTTTTGATAGCTCTATTTTTCATGAGCCAATATTTTTTTTTCAACTCCAGTACAAAAATTTTTGAAGAAAACTTTTCCCCTTACCAAGATATTATTACTGTAAGAGGATCAGACCCTAATTCTCTTCAAGAAGCAATGGAAGCGTATAACCATGAAAACTATACTCTAGCTGTACAGAAGTTTGAATCTATTATTCAAGAGGATGAAGAAAACACTATTGCACTTTTTTATAATGCTGTTTCCTATTTAGCTGTTAAAAACACACAAAATGCTATACCTCTATTTGAAAAAATCATAAATAAAGAAAATCGATTTAATATCATCTCGAAATGGTATCTTGGTCTTTGCTATGTCCTCAACAATGATGTAGCTAAAGCAAAGAAAGTTTTTGAAGACTTAGCTTCAAGAAACTCTAGCTACTCTCAAAAAGCGCAAGTTATTCTTAACGACTTATAGTTCTCTCTAGAACAGGGATTATATAAAAGAACTTTAGCTAAGTAAGCTTTTCTAATTAAAGCAAATAAAAACTTAACCGGAATAATTCGGGACTCATCCAATGGAAACGGGTAACTCGTTTATCCCAAATTACGCATTAGGGATTTGAAGGGTTAAATCTATCGGGTAATCTCATATACCCATAAACCATTTTCTTCGTTTTTTATGTAGAGCTACATTTAGTTTTATAGTGTTTTTAGATTTTTGGAAGTAAGCACCAATAGCAAAGACTTTGTAGCGCAATGTAGATAGTGTTTTCTGTGTCTTTTCTTGTAAGACAAAAAGTCTAAATACACTCATTAGATTGTAGGCAATCATGACAAAAATTAAGCTTGCTTCCGTAGCCCAAAAGTCTTTTAAACAAAAATTATCTGCACCGAAGTCTTGTTTGAGTTCTTTGATTCTGTTTTCACAATCGGCTCTACCACGATAGTTTCTCCACACATCGGTTGCACTGTACTTCTGGTTGGTAATGTAGGAAGTGTAACGGTAGTTTCTATGCAGTT
>JAUIAB010000035.1 GCA_030425505.1 Bacteroidia bacterium
TTCGTTGGGTAGAGGCTTTGGCCAGATCTATCCTGGGGATATGAATGGAGATGGCATGGTGGATGTGGTATTGAGTGGTTTGGATAGTGAGGATAGGGGTAAGTGGTATTTATTAGAGCGTAGAGGCTCTGTTTATATACTAAGAGAGTTAGCAGCCTTACCAGTGGGTAGTATTAGTCCATTATTGCGTGGAGGTATAGGAGGAGCTGCATTACAGTTACACCCTTGGGATATAGATCATCTGAGTTGGTTTAATATCGGAGACAGAGATGGGGATGGAGATATAGACATCTATATGCGAGGCCTGGAAGGAGGAGTAAATGTATGTAAGGTATACCATTATAGAATTGCTGAGTTTTGATTTTTCTAATAATCATATTTATAACGATGTTTTTAATTTAGTATTAGAGAAAGTATTAGTTGAGGAAAGTGAAAACCATTGTAAGTTATTTGTTTTGATAGGGGAGTTTTATTTAAATGATATTGAATCGAAAACAAAAAAATCGAGGAATTTGCCTGAAGCTGTTGTAAGTATATACGAAGGGGATCATATTGAAGTTAAATGGATAGGTATTGATAATCCTGCATGTGATGTTGAGTTTTTACCTGAGGTTGATTATTTAAATAGGTCGGAAAAGGATTGTAGAAATATTTTGCCTTCCAGTGCCTTAATAGAAATTGGCTATGCTCATAATACAGACATAGAGTTATTAATGGATGATGATGGGATTGTATACTTTTACTTACATATTATAGATAAGCTTTACTACGGTGGTAAATTTTTAAAAGCTTTAATGATATTGTTTTTTGGTTTGGAATATGGAGAACTATTATGCCCTTTAAGAAATAGATGATAGAATTTTATCCTCAGGTGATGCCTTAATAAGTCTGATCTAGATATTCTGAAATACCCCGTTTTTTGCCAATATCGGTGATTTTCGGGGTGTTTTCTTTCTTTAAGATATTGCTTACGCACTGAATATCAAATATTTATAGTGCCTCTATATGCCCCTATTTAAAAATAAATGATTTACTAATCTACATTATCATAGAAGAACTTATTGTCTCCTAAGATTTCATTATCACTATTAAGACTGTATTTTGACAAATTGTTGTCATAAGAATGAGGAGTGTCTTTCAATTTAACTCCTTTTCTAAGATATGCTGGCATATCTTGTTTTTCCTTAATTTCCTCATTGCTCATTTCTTTAACAGACTTGTTATCATTTTGATCTAGCGAAGAGTTTTTGCGCTTTAAATAGTCACTATGCTTTTTTTTTAGATCAAAATCAGTTGGTTCTGACTTTTCATAGTCTCCATCTAAATCAAATACAACTTTATCATTATTTGAAGCACTATCTTCTTCAATCATATCATCTTCTCTGTCAAAGAAATCAGATCTATCTGTATCTATGATTTCTTTTTTAAATCTTCTGCTAGACTCCAGGTCTATAACTTCTTTATTGTCAGAATTATTATGATTGAAACCTGTAGCTATGAGTGTAACTGTAATTGCGTCACCAAGAGTTGAATCTATAGCATGCCCAAAAATTATTTCTGCGGACTCTCCAGCTTGTTCTTGGATGTATTCTGTGATTTCTTCTAATTCTTCCATTTCAAAGCTATCCTCATCACCTACAGTAATGCTTAATAGTATATACTTTGCTCCATGGATGTTGGTGTCATTCAATAGAGGTGAAGTAAGTGCTCCTTCTGCAGCTCTTCTGGCTCTGTTTTCTCCTTCAACTGTTGTTGATCCCATCACGGCAGCTCCAGAGTTTTTCATCACTGTCTGCACATCTTTAAAGTCTACATTGATATTACCAGAAACAGTAATTATCTCAGCAATCGACTTGGCAGCGGTTGTTAGAACATTATCAGCCTGAGAAAAAGCTTCTTTCATAGATGCTTTCCCATACACTTCTTTTAGCTTATTATTTAATATTACCAGAACAGTATCGCAATGCTTTTTTAGTTCTTCAATGCCTTCTTCAGCTCGTTTTGCTTTAGGTCTTCCTTCAAAAAAGAAAGGCATAGTAACTATTGCAACTGTCAATATTTTCTTTTCTCTTGCAACAGAAGCTATGACCGGAGCAGCTCCAGTTCCTGTTCCTCCTCCCATGCCTGCTGTGATAAATACCATTTTGGTATTATCTCCAAGCACCTCTCTTATTTCTTCTATATCTTCTTCAGCTGCACTTCTGCCTGTTTCAGGACTAGCACCAGCACCTAAACCTTCTGTTAAAACTTTTCCTATTCTAATTTTATGAGGTACAGGACTACTTTCCAATGCTTGATTATCAGTATTTACAAGATAAAAATCAACATCCTTTATGCCTTGTTGGTACATATAGTTAACAGCATTTCCACCGCCGCCACCAACGCCAATAACTTTTATCATTGAAGATTTTGAATTTTGCGAAACCTGAAATTCGTAGCCTTTCTCCATAATTAATTATTTATAGGTATAAATTTAAACAAACAGCTACCGACTGTCAAAATTTTTACTGTTTTGATGAATAAAAATTAGAATAAAGAATAAAGTTATGTCAGAAATCAGTTTGTCTTATCATCAAAATCATCGATTAAGAGTTCTTTTGTCTTTTTTAATATAGTACCAAAAAAGTCTCTATTTCCTTTAGTACTGCTGCTATCATTTTTAATGTTAAAGTGGTGTGCTTTTGAAGTGTGCTTATTCTCTCTATCGTCGAGAGACCTAAACCCAGCAAGCACTAAGCCTATTGCAGTAGCATACATTGGGTTTTTTACTTCATCATTAAAGCACTTCCCGAGGTGTTCATTTGGAAAACCTACTCTTGCATCTAGTCCACTTTTGTATTCAAATAATTGCTTAAGATTTTTCAATAAAGCACCACCACCAGTAATTACTAAACCACCTGCTAATCTATTTTTATAACCCGAGCGTTCTATTTCTACCATTATCAGATCAATGATTTCTTCCACTCTTGCTTCGATGATGTAAGCAAGGTTTTTCATAGATATCTCTTTCGGTGACCTGTTTCTTAACCCTGGGATGGAAATCACCTCATTGTCACTAGCTTCTATTGCTAACGATTTACCGTATTTGACCTTTAGCAATTCTGCTTGGTTTTGCATTACCCCACAACCTTGTTTTATGTCTGAAGTAATAATATCTCCACCAAAAGGCAGTACAGCGGTATGTCTTATTATTCCATCATGAAAAATGGCAATGTCTGTAGTACCACCTCCTATATCTATCAAAGCTATTCCTGCTTCTTTCTCTTCTTCGCTTAATACAGATAAACTTGATGATAATGGTTCTAAAATCATTTCATCAATTTCTAAACCAGCTCTTTCAACGCATTTTTTTATATTTCTGATAGCATTGGTATGTGCCGTAATTACATGAAAGTCTCCTTCCAGCTTTACTCCAGCCATACCCACAGGATCTTTGACATTACTTTCGTAATCTACCGTGAAGTGCTGAGGCATAACGTGGATGATTTCTGCTCCAGGTTCTGTCACAATTCTGTACATGTCACTGGTAATTCTGTCTACATCTTCTTGTGTTATTTCATCCTCTTTGCTATTTCTGGTAATGCTACCATGATGTAAAGAACTTTGTATGTGTTTTCCAGCAATGCCTACATTAACCACATTAATATCTAGCTGTGAGGTTTCTTCTGACTGTGAAACAGCATAGTCAATAGCAGAAACTGTCTTGCTAATATTACTTACAACACCCTCTTTAACTCCTTCTGAAACAGCTTTACCCATTCCAAGAATATCCAGTTTCCCAAACTCATTGAGTCTGCCTGCTATGGCACATATTTTCGTAGTTCCTATGTCTAGTCCAACAATGATTTTATCGCTTTGCATAGTTATAATTTATTGCTTTTAATAGTCAATTTGGTGTTTATATAGTGTAAATCATTATTTCGATGAAATATAGCATAAAGGCAATCTACTCGCAAACAATTTGCCCTTTATATTGCAGTTTTACATTGCTGTAAGTACCCCATCCTTTTGTTGGAATTATCTTTTTATAGTATTTCTCCAACTTGTCTAATTTCTTTAGAAAATCATTTGGTTTTCCCATTTCTATTTTTTCTTTTCCTACCTGGGGATATATGGTCATGTTATGTTTTTCGTCTATGGTAATTTGCGCAAATTGAGCTTTCCACCTAGGAGTGTTTTCAATGTGGTGTAGAAAGTCCAAAAGCATTCTTCCTTTTTTCCTTTTAAAGTAATTTTTTTCGAAGATTTTTTCTGTTCCCTTTCCTGTAATTAATGGCACTCTAGCGGTAAATTCTTTTGATAAATTAATTAAAGTACCATTTCTGCAAATGTATTTTTGCATATCTGTTGAAGCAATTACTCTAGCTAGGGGTATTTCCTGATCAATTACTACTTTGAGATGTCCTTCAATATCTTTTGAGACATTTGCTTTTTTTACAAAGGAGATTTGATCTAAGTTTCTTTCTAAACTTTTTAGATCGACTTCTTTGTCATTAAAAATTTGGGGTCTTGTTAATTTAATTTCTTCTATGACTTCTAGTACTTTCTTTTTGGAAAGAAAATGACTGCTAGGAGGCTTGATCGAGATACTGATTTTACTTGTAACAGAATCTTCTTTTATAAAGCTTCCAAAACACAAAAGGCTTCCTATTGCTAGCCATAAAAGCCATTTCCCCCATTGAAACTTATTTGTTTTTTTCATGCTATGATAATGTTTTAATGTATTAATATGTTACTACTTTGCAAGTCTTGACTTCTTTCGGATGAAAAAGTAAAATCTAATCTGGAAGCCAATCTTATATTGGATTGATTTCTCTTCTCTAGTAATGTCTTCTTCGTTTTCTTTTGCTTGCCCAAAAGAAAACGAAGCAAAAGAAAAAGGCACCATCCACAAAGTTCATTTTCCCTACTTTGCTCTGCATGCCATCTCGCCTTTGCCTTCCCTCTCACGATGCCTAAATGAACCGCGCTGTGTATGGATCTCCACCCTACAGCTTCTAGCAAATTTTCTAATCTTAAACCAATGCTATAATCGTATAAATGTTGAATAGTATTTCTTTGCTGAAAAAAGATATGTAAGTAAGCACCCTGGGCTAAGAGGCGAACGGCAAGACCGAAATGGGTCTGAGGGGGGAAGGCTTGACGCGCTGGGACGAGCCTTGCGAGAGGGTGCCCTATTTTCTTTAATATGGTATGATGGTTATTCATATTTTCTGATAATTAAGTTGGGATAACCTGTTTTTGATTGGTGTAATCAATTGATCTATATTTCCAGCACCTACGGTTGCTAAAACTTCTAAATCTAACTTTTCAAGTTTTGAAATAAGATCTTCTTTATTGACTAATATTTTATCTGATGTTTTTACATGATCTAGAATAATTTGTGATGTTACGCCTGGTATTGGTTTTTCTCTTGCTGGGTATATCTCTAGCAGAATTACCCTATCTGCCAGAGATAGTGCCTTAGCAAATCCAATATGAAAATCCTTGGTTCTGGTGTATAAATGTGGTTGGAAAATAACAGTTACATGTTTTTTTGGAAAGTTTTCTCTTAAGCCATTGATAAACTGCTCAATTTCTGTAGGATGATGGGCATAATCATCGATAAAGACTCTTTTTTCATCTCTGTGAATGATTTCAAACCTCCGGTAGATCCCTTTAAAAGATGATAAAGCCGTACTAATCTGCTCTTTTTGTAAGCCTATTTTTCGGCAGACAGCATAGGCTCCAATGGCATTTTCTCTATTATGTTTTCCAAGAAGAGAAAGGGTAATCTCATCTGTGGAGTCTTCATTATTTATTATGGAAAATCCTTTCTTATTAAAATCTCTTTTATAATCTCCATCTTCTTCTCCATATGTAGTGATGTTTAGCCCCTCGAATACGTTTTTATGCTTTTCATTGATTAGTATTTCTCCATTAGCAGGAATAGATTTAGCAAATTGTAAGAAACTATTTTGCAGATCGTTTTCGTCAATGTAAATATCCAAGTGATCTGCTTCAACTGAAGTTACTAATGCTATACTGGGTTTGAGCTTTAAAAAGGATCTATCAAACTCATCAGCTTCTACAAGGAGTAGGGGAGACTTTCCTTCCTCTGAATGCTGAAGAAAGTTTGTTTGATATTCTGATACTATTCCACCTACAAACCCGACGAATGGAACTCTGTTTTTTAGTAAAATATGAGCAATCAGGCTGACAGTTGTTGTTTTGCCATGCGTACCCGCTATAGCGATGGTAAACATCTCTTCAGATAGCTTACCCAAAATTTCTGCTCTCTTATATAGCTTAAAATTCCTTTCTTTAAAGAACTGATATTGAGCATTTTCTATGGGTATTGCTGGAGTATATATAACTATTGTTTCTTCTTTGTTTTTATACTTTTCAGGTATTGTATTGATGTCGTCTAGATCTGTAATAGCAGCTCCAAGTTTTTCTAAAAGGTCACAGGTTTTTCCTTTTACTTTGTCGAACCCAGCTACATTGATATTTTGTTGAATGAACCACTGTGCTAATGCGCTCATACCTATTCCTCCAATTCCTAAAAAGTAAATGTTCGATATGTTATTGAGGAGTTTTTGCATGTTAGATAGCCATTACTTGATGATTAGACGAAGTAGTTTCTAGAACGACTTCTTTTCCTCTGGAATTGGCAAGAGAGATTATTTCATTTACGACTGCAATGGCAGCGTCTTCTTTAGCAAAAGATTTGATTTTTTCTGATAATGATTGTAGTTCTTTATCATCATGTATTTTACCAATGACAATTTCACTTAGCTTTTCTTCAATTTCATTGTCTTTAATCAGTAATGCAGCATTTTCCTGAGTTAGTGCAAGAACATTTTTGGTTTGGTGATCATCTACCACATTGGGAGATGGCACAAATACGGTGGGCTTAGCAAGCAGGCTTAACTCTGCAATTGCCATAGCTCCAGCTCTAGAAATCACGAGGTCTGCACAAGCATAAGCATAGTCCATTCTCTCGATGAATGGCATCATTTTCAAATTAGAAGAAGGAGAGGTTATTCTCTTAGATAACTCTTCAAAGTACCTGTTGCCCGTTTGCCAAATGATTTGAATATCACTACTAATAAGTTTTTTCCAGTTTTTAAGTAGTGCATTATTTATGGATAATGCACCTATGCTTCCTCCAATCACTAAAAGTGTTTTTTTATTAGGATCAAGCTGGAAATACTCAAACCCATCTCTTCTTATTTCTGAGTTGATCTGGAACGACCCTCTTATTGGATTACCTGTCTTTATTATTTTGGAAGCAGGAAAAAAACGATTCATGTTATCAAAAGCGACACATATTTTGTTAGCTTTTTTTGCCAACATGCGGTTTGTTAGCCCTGCATAGCTATTTTGCTCTTGAATTAGGGAAGGTATATTTAACCACTGCGCGACTCTAAGTATTGGCCAACTGGCATATCCTCCAACTCCTACCACTATAGAAGGTTTGAAAGAGCGTATTATAGCTACCGCTTTTATGAAGCTAATTATAACTTTTAAAGGAAATAATAGGTTTCTTGCGCTTAAGCTTCTCTGAAGTCCTGATATCCAAAGCCCTATGATTTTATATCCTGCTTTAGGTACTTTTTGCATTTCTATTTTTCCCTTTGCTCCAACAAATAGTATCTCTACATCTGGATCTGTTTGCTTTAATGTCTCTGCTATAGCTAATGCAGGATAGATATGTCCTCCAGAGCCACCTCCAGCTATGATGATTTTTTTTAGGCGATATTTAGGAGAATGCTTTCTCATTTGTTTAGGTTTTTAACCTGCCTTTTGTTTGTTACATACCTTAATCATTACTTCGTGTGTACCTCAATTTTAAATCAGGCATGATCTGTTTCATTTACACTGTTGCTCCATCGTAAGCAAACTCTTTTGCCGTTCTTGGAGTATTTTTCCATTGCATTTTTTTGTTTAATGCTTCTTCTAAGAAATTATCTGTTCTACTAACACTTAATACAATTCCTAATGCTATTCCTGTAAAAAATAGGGAAGTTCCTCCCATACTTACCAGGGGAAGTGGCAAACCAGTAATTGGAAGTATGCCCACTACTACTGCCATATTGATGAAACCTTGTGCTACTATTGAGAATATTAGCCCGGCTGCAAGTAAGCTTCCAAAGGTTCGTTTGCTCTGCATGGTTATAAGCATGCCCCGATATAGTAATATTAGATAGAGTATTATAATTAGAAGTGCGCCCAAAAAGCCATACTCTTCTACTATTATGGCAAATATAAAGTCGGAGTAGGGGTGAGGTAGAAAGTTCTTTTGCGTACTCTTTCCTATGCCTTTTCCTGTAATTCCTCCACTAGCAACTGCCATGTGTGACTGTTCTTCCTGATATGATGTTTCTGTATTGCTGAGGTATGTTTTTAGCCTGCTTGAAACGGTTGCACCTCTCTGTCCAAATGTGTAGGCAAAGATTCCAGCGGTGATCCCGATAACGACCATGAGCCCTAAATATTTGATTGGTACTCTACTTATAAAGAGAAGCATCCAACAAATTACAAATAGCAAAGCTGCTGACGACCAGTCTGTTAATCCTATTAATCCGCATACGATCCCACACCATATCATAGGTGTTCGGATAGCTTTTTTGAATTCTGTAATACTTAACTGACGTTTAGATAACATGCTAGCCAGATTAGTGATAATAGCTAGCTTTGCTAAATCAGAAGGTTGAAAGGTTCTATCAATGATGGGAATGGTTAACCATCTTGAGGCATCATTATAGGTAGATCCAAATTGCCAAGCAATAATTAATAAAGGCACAGAAAGTAATAAAGCATATCTGGATATTTTGGAAAAGTAAATATAATCTACTTTATGGCATACGAACATTGCTAATAAAGCAATTACCAGGTAAGAGAAGTGCCTTAAAAGATATGCTTCAGTATTACCTCCCATATTTTTATAGGCTAGACTACCTGTGGCACTATATACCAGGAGTAAACTAAATAGCATTAGTATTATGGAAACTACCCATAGCGTTCTGTCTCCTTTGAATTGGTTTAATATGTAACTGTCAACTATTTTCATATCTATAACTGTATAGAGCTTATATCTAATTTTTTTAAATTGTTTTCAATGTATTCTCTAAATTGATTCCCTCTGTCTTCAAAGTTTTTGAATAGATCAAAGCTTGCACATGCTGGAGAAAGCAATACTACTTCTCCTTTTTCTGCAAGTTGATAGGCTTTATCTATTGCTTCACTCATCTGTTTTGTTTCAAAAATGTAGGATACATTTTCTTTGAAAGCATGAATTATTTTTTGATTATCTATTCCTAAGCAGACAATAGCTTTGACATTGTTGCTAACTGCATCTTTTAAGATTTCATAGTTATTTCCTTTATCTACTCCTCCTGCAATCCAGATGATAGGTTTTTGAAAACTTTCTAAAGCTCTAAGCGTTGCTTCTACATTTGTGGCTTTAGAATCATTGATAAAGTCAATGCCATTTATTGTATCAATTTTCTCTAGTCGGTGAGGAACTGGCTTGAATGTAGATAGGGCTTGTTTAATTTTATTTTCCGATATACTTAGCTTTAAGCAAGTGGTTGCTGCTGCGCTGATATTCAATGCATTATGAGCGCCGTATAAAGGCAGGTTTTCAATTAGAAAATTTGAGTTTTTAAATAGTATATCTGGGTTTTCTGATAAATTCTCTTTTTGAGAAGGTATAGATAATTTATTGTCTTGATAGAAACTTTCAGATAGTATACTTGTTTTTGCCTCCAGCTCAATATTATTTAGTTTTTGAGCAATTGTTTCATCATCTGCATTGTAAATAAGTGTGGAGTTTCTATCTAAGTTTTTTGTGATTTTAAACTTAGCGTCAACATATTTTTCAAATTGATTTTCATACCTATCCAAATGATCAGGCGTGATGTTCAATAGAATTGCAATGTCTGGTTTGAATTTTTTTATATCCTCTAGCTGAAAGCTACTTACTTCAATTACATGGACATCAAACTCTTCTTCATTGAGTAATGACTGTGAGAAGCTGTTGCCTATATTTCCTGAAAGGTTTACTTTAAATCCAGATTCTTTAAGTAAGTGAGCAGTTAGTAAACTTGTAGTTGTTTTTCCATTTGTGCCAGTTATTGCTATTACTTTTCCTTTTGCAAATGGATATGCAAACTCAATCTCAGAAATTAGCTCTAGCCCATTTTTTTCTGCAAACCGTATTGAGGCACTTTCTCTTGGTATTCCAGGGCTTTTTATCCAGGGGCTGACGTTTTTGATCTCCAGATAATCGTTAAATTTTTCTCGATAAGCTATGTTTTTTGAATTAAAAAAGTCTTTAGCTTTTTGAGAAATTGCATTCTCATCAATTACTAGTGGCGTAAGACCCATTTTAGAGGCTAGCATAGCAGCTCCTTTGCCGCTTTCACCAGAACCTAATATGATACAATTGGGACTCACGTTTTATCTTATTTTTAATGTTACAACAGATGCCAGGGCTAATAAAAGTCCCACAATCCAAAAACGTGTTACAATTTTTGACTCTGGAATTCCTAGTTTTTGATAATGATGATGGAGTGGAGACATTTTAAATATTCTACGCCCTTCACCATATTTCTTTCTTGTATATTTAAAATAGCTTACCTGAAGGATAACAGATAGGTTTTCTATAAAGAAAACGCCACACAAAATCGGGAGCAAAAGTTCTTTTCGAATACAAAGAGCAAGCACTGCTATCACTGCACCCAGAGATAAACTTCCTGTATCACCCATGAATATTTGAGCGGGATAGGAGTTAAACCAAAGAAAACCTATGCAAGCTCCTGCTAATGCAGAGCTAACTACTACGACCTCACCAATATTTGGCAAGTACATTATGTTCAGGTAGTCAGCAAGGATAAAGTTACCTGATACGTAAGCTAAAACAGCTAATGCCACGATAACTATGGCTGAGGTGCCTGCTGATAGACCATCTAATCCATCCGTTATGTTCGCGCCATTAGAAACTGCTGTTACAATTAGCGTAACTATTATTATGTAAAAAATTCCAACTAATATGTCACTCTCAAAAGGCAATAGATTTGCATAGTCCAATTCATTTTTTTTGAAAAATGGAATGGTTGTCTTGGAAGCTTTTTTATCTTCATACCTTTTCTCAGCAACTACAGCTTCTATATTTTCTTTTTCACTCGTCTTGTAGTATTCTCTTACTTTTACTTCTGGGCTAAAATAAAGAATAGATCCTACGATTATCCCTAAAGTCACCTGACCGAGTATTTTAAACTTCCCTTTTAATCCAGATTTATTCTTTTTGAATATTTTTATATAATCATCTAAAAAGCCAATTAGCCCCATCCAAAGGAATGCAATTACAGATATTATCACATAAATATTGGTGATTTTTGCAAAAAGGATAACGGGAATTATTACGGATAGTATGATCAGGATTCCACCCATCGTTGGAGTTCCTTTTTTACTTTTTTCCCCTTCCAACCCAAGGTTTCGTATAGATTCTCCGACTTGCTTTTTTTGCAGATAGGGGATTAGTTTTTTGCCTATTAGGGTAGTAAGAGAGATTGCAAGAGCTGCTGCTACTAATGCTCTAAAAGATATGTATTGAAATAGTCCAGCTCCTAAGAGATTAAATTGTTCTTGAAGATATTTGAATACATAATAAAACATTAGAGATTTACTTTTTAGGTGTTTATTAAGTGGTTTTTAGTTGTTCTATCTTTTAATGCTTGTTTAGCAATTTCTACATCGTCCAATTCATATTTTATTCCTTTGATTTCCTGGTATTTTTCGTGTCCTTTTCCTGCAATTACAATTATATCGTTTGGTTTTGCAGAAAGGCAAGCGTGTTTAATAGCTTCCTTACGATCAAGTAGGACTTCAAAATTTTTATTTAGTTCTATTCCCTTAGTTATGTGATTAGCAATTACTTCTGGATTTTCACTTCTAGGATTGTCATTTGTTATAATTAGCTTATCAGACAGTAGGCTTGCTATTTTACCCATTATTGGGCGCTTCTCTTCATCTCTATCTCCACCACAGCCGAATAGGGTAATTATTTCTCTACGTTTATTTTCTTTTATCGACTTCAAGAGCTTTTCTAAAGCATCTGGCGTGTGCGCATAATCAATCACGCAAGTAACCTTATCTTTAGAGTGTACAATTTCCATTCTCCCTTCTACAGGCCTGCACTGAGATAGGGCGGTAAGTACAACTTCTTTTGGCAGCTCAGGTAATAATTCACAAATGCTAGCATAAGCTGCCACTAAATTATAGGCGTTAAATTTTCCAGAAACTATAAAAGAAGCTTTTTTTGAGTTGATTTCAAGCTCCAAGCCTTCAATACTGTTCTCAATGATTTTTCCTTTATAGCTAGACGGAGTTTTTATAGAATAATAAACTTTTTTGGCTTTAGTATTTTGCCCCATTACTCCAGCGTTGGAGTCATCTTCATTAAGCAAGGCAAAGGAGTCTTTTGCAAGATCATCAAATAGTTTTTTCTTGGCATAGAGATAGTTTTTAAAACTACCATGATAGTCTAAGTGATCATGCGTTATGTTGGTAAAAACGGTACCTGCTATTTTTGTTCCTGCCAATCTTTCTTGGCTAATAGCATGGGAGCTAGCTTCTATATAGCAGTTTTTGCAGCCCTTATCTAGCATTTCTCTAAAGGTAGATTGAAGAGTGATAGGGTCTGGTGTAGTCAGAGAAGTGTCTTTTTTTTCTTTGTCTACTATTATTTCAATGGTAGAAACTAAGCCTGACTTTATTCCAAGGTTTTGACTTGTTTGATATAAAAAGTTTGCTGTAGAGGTTTTTCCATTGGTGCCAGTTATCGCAATTATTTTAAGGTGATCAGATGGACTTTCATAAAAGTTACTTGCAATTTGCCCAACTGCTTTCTGAGAGTTTTCAACTTTAATAAAATTTACTGTAGCGTTATTTGCTATTTCTGCAGAATCAAGATGTTCTCCGATTATAGTATTAGCACCACTTTTAATTGCTTGGTCAATAAATTTATGCCCATCCGTTTTAGTCCCTTTTACAGCTATAAATGCAAAACCTTTTGTTATTTCTTTTGAATTAAGGCTTAAGCCATTGACGTAGGAGCTCTCTCCTTTTTGGAGGTAGTCAAAATTTATATTTTCTAATATGTCTTCTAAGCTTCTTTGCATTTTTCTTTAGCTAAGGCTTAAATAAATAGTAGATCCTTTTTTAAGTGTTGTACCAGGTTTTATAGATTGCGTTTTTACTCTTCCGTTTCCAAAAATGTTCACTTTTAGCCCCATGTTTTCTAAGATGAAAAGAGCATCTCTAAGGGTCATTCCTTGAACATTTGGTATTGCTCCTTTAGCAATCGTATTATTTACCCATTGTACTGTGTCTCCTTTTACATTGGTATTAACCCATTTTTCTGAATTTAGAGATTGTGTTTTTAACTTAAAATAGTCACTTAAAAGAGCTAGGTCTTCAATGTTTCCTGATTGTATTAAAGGGAAATTTTCTTGATGAACTAATTTTACCTCTTCAAGATCTTTTTTGATCTTTCTTTTCTTTACATACTGAGCTATTTGATAAAATAGAGGTGCTGCAACATCACCACCATACTTAGCCGTTTTAGGATCATCAATAACAACTATGCAAGAATACTTTGGTTTGTCTGCTGGGAAGTAGCCTGCGAAAGAGGCATAGTATTTATCTGTATATGACCCTTTCTCAAATTTATGTGCAGTACCAGTTTTTCCTGCTACTTTCAAATTAGGGTCATAGATGTTTTTTGCAGTCCCTCTTATTACTACTCCTTCAAGTAGCTCTCGAATTGTTTCTAGCGTTTTATTACTGCAAACCTTTGGATTAATTGTTCTTGCACTATAGCTTTTTACTACTTTATTCCCTGATAATATGTCTTTTACAATTATGGGGCTTAGTAGCTTGCCATCATTTGCGATTGCATTGTAAAATGCAAGAATCTGTAAAGGTGAGAATTTGACCTCATAGCCTATTGACATCCATGGCAGGGAGCAACCACTCCATGTTGTTTGATCAGGATTGTCAATAAAAGGGGTTCCTTCACCTTTCATCTGAAAACCTAATGGCTGGTTTAAACCAAACTTTTCTAAATAACCAATGAATTTCTTTGGAGTTTCTTGAAAGTTGTCAAAAACAAGTCGTGACACTCCAATATTAGAGGATTTTTCAAAAGCTTCTTTCACTGTGATTTTTCCATGTCCCCAGGAAGAAGCATCTTTCATCACACAAGTCTCATAAAACTCAAACTCGCCTTTAGTAGTTGCATCGACTGTATCAGCAATAGAGGTATTTGTTTCCTCAAGCAAAGCTATCATGGAAGCTAATTTGAAAGTAGACCCTGGTTCAACAACTCCTTGATTACCAACAGCATAGTTGTAATTTTCGATGTAGTTTTCTCCAGACTTACCTAGGTTAGTCATTATTTTAATTTCTCCTGTTTCTACTTCCATTAAAACTACACAACCATAGTTAGCTTCAAATTTCAGTAAGGTCTTTCTCAATAAATCATTGGAGTAATTCTGAAGGTCAATATCTAATGTTGTTTGAATGTCATGACCGTTTTCAGGTTCTATGTTAGAAAACTCATCATTTACAGGTCTCCAAATACCTGTTGAGGTTTTATAGCATAGTGCTTTTCCATCGTTTCCAGCAAGCAAATTGTTAAAACTATACTCTAACCCTCTCCCATTTATTTTACCTTCTTTGCTATGAGGTTTAATAAATCCTAAAGTTCTCCTGGCAAGTTGGTTGAAAGGCTTAAACCTTCTTTCTACTTTTTCAAAAATAACTCCTGAGCTAAATCTGCCCTCTTTTAAAAAAGGCCACTTTTCAAGCTTTTCTTTTTCTTCGTACGAGATAAACTTTTTACTTATCAACTCATATTTATCTCCATTAAGTCGGGCTTTTCTAAGTTTATTTTTATAGTAACTTGCGGGTTTTTCTTTGAAAAACGAAGAGATTAATGAGCATAATGTATCTATCTGGTTTTCAAATAGTTGATTTGTTGAAACTGTAGGGTCTAAAGCTAGCTTGTAGAGTGGGAGTGAGGTTGCTAGTAATTTATCATCACTGCTAATAATATTTCCCCTTGTGGCTTTTACAGACACGTATTTGAAAGCATTTTTTTGAGACTTTTCTCTCCACTGATCGCCTTCAACCCACTGTATCTTTAAAAGAGAAGATATTATTAATCCAGAAAAAAGAATTAGCGATAAAAATACCCAGCGGGCTCTTACAAGTATAGATTTCTTAATTCTCACTTTTCTTTAGTTTTAGTCAATTTGAATTAGTTGATCATCATTTTTCTTTAATCCTCTTGAGGAAACTTTATCGATGATCGAATTTTCATTGATAAGCATCATATGATTGTATTTTTTATTCACATATAGAGTCCTAAGTCTTTTTGTCTCTTTATTGAGTTGGGTAACTCTCATATGTAGCTTTTCAGCTTTGTATGTATTAGCTATATAGACTATTCCCAGTATTGTTATTAGCAATAAAAGAGAGATATATTTTGATGCTTTTCTTTCAGCAAATGCAAGGCGAATTGAAGGAATGTTTAGGCCTGCTCTAAATCCTACTTTCTTTTCTTGCGTATCGGTTGTAAATGTATTTGTTGCCATATTGTTATTTCTTCTCTGCTATTCTAAGTTTTGCACTTCTCGATCTTGAGTTTTTTTCAAGTTCTTCTTTTGACGGCACAATAGGTTTATTGGTGATAGCTGCAAAAGGAGAATCTATTTTACCATAAAAATCTTTTTCTATGATTCCGTCGCAGTTTCCTGTTCTAATAATATTTTTTATCGGTCGATCTTCTAAAGAATGGTAGGCAATACATACCAGTCTGCCTTTTTTATTTAAAACCTTTGTGCTACTATCTAAAAAGTCTCTTATTGCATTTATTTCGTCGTTGACTTCAATCCTTAAAGCTTGAAAAACTTGAGCAAAAAACTTGTGAGACTTAAGCTTTGGTGTAAATGCCTTTAAAAGATCCTTTAGTTCGTCTACTGTAGTGAGTTTTGCATTTTGGCAATAATTAAAAATGGTTTGAGCGATTACTCTAGCATTTTTAAGTTCACCATACTTTCTAAAAATAGAGACTAATTTTTCGCGAGAATATGTATTAAGAATATCTTCAGCAGTGAGAGAGGATTCATTGCTCATTCTCATATCAAGAGTAATGCTTTGCATCCACGAAAAACCTCTTTCTTTAGAATCAATTTGATGCGAGGAAACTCCAAAGTCTGCAATTATCCCGTCTACCTTTTCTAGGTTATTGTAGTTTAGATAATTTTTTATATACCTGAAGTTAGCTTCCACAAAAACTATTCGTTTATCATTAATTTTTTTTGCTTCTTTTTTAGCATCTTCATCCTGATCAAAAACGATTAGCCTCCCACCAGGAGAAAGTCTTTTTAGAATTTCTTTCGAATGCCCCCCACCACCAAATGTTGCATCGACATAAATTCCGTTTTTTCTAATATTGAGTCCATCCACAGACTCTTCCAGTAATACTGGAGTATGATACATTTATTCTGTTTTAGTTTTTACATTTCTTTGTTCGCCATCTGTATGAATATTAAAGACAACTCCCTTTTCTTCTTTAGGGTCTTTTGTATTCAAATAGCTTTCTGCTAATTCAGATAGCTCACTATCATCTTCAATTATATGCTTCTCATAAAGATCAGGATTCCACAGTTCGACTCTATTCCCCAATCCTACTAGCAAGGTGTCTTTTTCTATTTGAGCATACTGCAATAAACCTTTGGGAATTAAAAGCCTTCCTGTTTTATCTAAGTCAACATCTGTACTGCCTCTTAAAAAAGTTCTTTGAAAAAGTCGCTCCTTCTTATTAAATGGATTCAACAACTGAATTTGCTTATAAATTTTCTCCCACTCTTCTTGAGTATACATCACTAAGCAAGGTTCAAAACCTCTCGATAGCCATATAGTGTCTTGCTGATCTTCTGGCAAAGACCCTTTTATCTTCGATGGAAGAATAAGGCGACCTTTACCGTCTACTTTGCTGCTATGTTCACTGAAAAAGGCTTTCATCTTAGGTGAAGACATTTCTCCAAAATGCTCCTAGACAAAAATAGATATTTAATTTACACTATCAACCACTTTTCTCCACTTTTCTCCACTTTTATATATTGTAAATGTTAAAACCGTGTATAGATTTTTTTTAAGATATAATTAGTGATAATATAAGTACTTTTGCTTATAGAAAAATTACATAACAAAATATTTGTAAAAGTATTTTTTTGAACGAAAATGCTCTGTAAACGAAGGTTTTTGCTTGTTCTGTTTAGGGAAATATTACATGAGTGGGTTTCTTGTTGTATAAATCTAAAAGATTCTAGCAAACTCTTCTTGTGGCAACGCTCAACCAGAAAACAGTGGTAAAACTAATGAAATACTACCCTTCAGGATTATGAGATTTTAATTTCCTTAATTGCTGCTATTAGCAGCAAGAGTAGGGTAGGACTGTGCTGGGGGGGATTATTTATCTTCATAATGAACCATGCACTCAATATATGTACAGTAACAGTTTTTTCATTGATAGAGTAAACCAACCGATGCCTTTATTGATTCTACGGGAATACAATCCCTGTAAATTATATTTGAGTTTTTCTGGTTGCCCAGTTCCTGTAGTAGGATGCTTCATTAGTTCATTGAGTAACTTTTCAATCTTTTTTAGTGTAGGAATGTCTCCTGCTTTCTTGTGTTTTGCAATATCTGCTAATGATGTTTTAGAAAATTCTAATGTATAACTCATAGACCCAATAAATCTCTGATTTCATCAGGGGTAGATACAGTTTGAACTTCTCCTTGTTGAACTTCTAAAATACTTTGCTTGATTTTCTTAACCATTTCAGCATTGAAGTACATATCATCGGCGCTAATAGGAGTTAATGCATATGCTTTATCTTTTCCTCTCTGAACGATAATATGCTCACCCTTATCTACTTTTTCAAAGTACTCTTTCTGGTTTTATAGATGTACTCATGAAGGTTTATGATTTGCTGAGATTGTAGATTTAGGATTCTGTTATTGGATTTTTTACCCGAAAGTATAAGTATTTTGCCTTTTTTGATTTGGATATGCTTTAGTTGTAGTTTAGTTAGTTCTTCTGCTTTGATGGCTTGGTATAGTATAAGTCCTAGAATTACCTTGTTTCGTTTGTCTTGCAGAGATTTGTTTGGATAGTTACCGTATAAATGATCTAGTTCTTTAGGTTCCAGAAGGTCATAGAGTATTTTTCTTCTAATTCCTTGGATTACTATTCCTGTGGTAGGATTTTCTTCCTTGTTGAGATGTTGGTAGTAGAGTTTAATAACTCCGAGGTAGTGATTTATGGATTTCTGAGATAGATTTTTGTTTCCAAGCTTTGTATGTAAGCTAGTATGTCCTGGTGTCGGACTTTCATATTATTTATTCTTTCTTTGTCTAACCACTTTAAATACTGCCTTAGTATCCGCTGTTGATATATCCAAAGCTTACCAGAGTACGGATGTATCGATTGAGCTTCATGGGATAGATCCTAAACTGTTGTCTTAGGGCTTTAGAATAGAAAGAGTCTTGCTTCTGTTTTTTGAGGTATGTTTTGATTTGTTCGAAGA
>JAUIAB010000041.1 GCA_030425505.1 Bacteroidia bacterium
AGATGTACCATGTACATAGCCTAAATCTCCAGCAGATAAGGTGCTGCAAGTTTCCAGAACCTTGCTCTTCGGTCTTTGAGAGTAAATCGGAGTTAATGATAATACTGTTATATAGAAAATTAACGCTAGCTGGATTAGTATGCCTCTCTTCATATTTTTATGTGTTTTGTTTCTTTCTTACGTTTCTTATAATTCCTCTTTCCTATAAGGAATAGGCTTGGAACTGGTCGGATATAATGGTTAAAATCTATTTTAAGATTTATTTTATCGAAAGTACAAATTGTTATAGAAATATCAAATAGTACAGTTTGTAAGTTGTCTATTTACTACTTATTATATGAGTAGTTTGCTCACATCAAATTATTATTGAAATTTTCTACTAGATTTTATATTCTCCTCATTCTCACTACAAAATCTTATTTAGGTTCTTTTCCTATTAAAAAGTTAGAAATAAATATTTTGTTAAAGAGATACTATTCTTTTATTAAAAAAGAGAAAAACTTAAATTTCATCCTTCCTTTATTTAAGAAAATGAAACAGCCCATGTTTAATTTAAAATTGAGTCATATGCAAAGCAATGATTAAAATACAAACTAGGTAAGTTGCAAATTTTAAACAAATGAAAAAAGAACATAAATTATCTCAAAAATCAGGATTACCTCCAGGTTCTTTAGTGCATATAGGCGAAAAAAAATCTGAAGAAACACAAATCACTTTAATCGACTATTCTCAAGAAGAACTAAGTGAAAAAAAGTGTAAAAGTCCTTCGGAATGTTTTTCATACAAAGAAAAAAATTCCATAACCTGGATCAATATTGACGGACTGCATGATGTTGAAATCATAGAATCTATAGGTAAACATTTCGACCTGCATCCTCTATTGTTAGAAGATATATTGAACACACGCCAAAGACCTAAAGTGGAAGAGTTTGATAATTATATCTTCTTCACATTAAAGATGCTTAGCGTTGGTGAGGATCAAAACTCCATCACAGCTGAGCAGGTGAGTTTTGTACTGGGAAAAAATTGGATTTTGTCTTTCCAAGAAAGACCTGGTGATGTCTTTGATCCCTTACGATCTAGAATTAGAAACAAAAAAAGCCAGATTAGAGGAAAAGAAACGGACTATTTATTTTACAGGCTACTTGACACTGTTGTTGACAATTACTTTTTTGTTACCGAATTTATTAGTGATACTACTGAAAAACTAGAAGAAAAAGTAATAGAAAACCCCAACCAAGATGCTCTAAGTGAAATTAGATTCTTTAAAAAACAGCTTTTACTTTTAAAACGTGCTGTTTCTCCTCTCAGAGAAGCTGTAGCCTTTCTTTATAGAGACCCCAATAATTTAATACACGAAAGTACAACTCGATATCTCAGAGATGTATATGATCACATCATACAAGCAAATGAATCTTCTGATAATCAAAGAGATACACTTGCAACTATTATGGATCTCTACCACTCAGGTATTAGCAATAAGATGAACCAGGTGATGCAGGTTCTTACCATCATATCTACTATTTTCATCCCTCTTACCTTTATTGCTGGTATTTATGGAATGAATTTCAACTATATGCCTGAGCTCCAATGGAAATATGGATATTACTCCGTCTGGGCTATTATGGTTCTTATAATTTTTGCTCTAATATTTTTCTTTAAAAGAAAAAAATGGATTTGATTAAGCTCTTAATAAAAGAGCTTAATCAAAAAATAAAATGTAACTTTTAATGACTCCCTCCAAGCAAAAAACTTCTAAGCTCTGAATCACTTGGTAGTTTAGGCAAAGCACTACTTAATCTATAAATTCCTAATTGATTTGTAATTGATGGGAAACCACTTACTGAAGGAATAAGGTCTCTTAATGAACCTACAGGCACAAATATTCCTAAATTTGGAAAATAAGAAAAATAAGTTTGTGGTGCTGTTACTCCAGGCATAAGCTCTGCTGCTGCAAAACATGAAATAAAATACCTTATTGCGTCGATAGCAGCAGCAGTATTATTTTCTGGAATAAAAGCAATAGCTTCATAAGGTAACCCACTACTTGCTGCAGAAAGGTTAATAATTGTATTAGTTAGTACACCTATTGAATCTAAGTAATTACCTGGGCCTCCTACTTGGAAGTAGGATACTTCAACGTTAGGCATTAAAAAACGTAATCTATTACCCAGACCTACAGCTCTTGATTCTTCTCGCTCTCCAAAGAGAGCAGGTGACACTCTTCGAAGAAATCTTCTCAACCAATTTAAATTTCTCCCTGGTGATTCATAAACTATTAAAACCCTTATAGACGGCTGTCTTTCATGTTGAAGCTCAGGCTCAGCTTGTGGGTTTCCTGTTTCTGGGTTTGGTTGTGCCATTCCATCAGGCCCCATTTCATCCTCTCTCTCAGGCTCTCCATTACTAGGATCTCCCAGCCTTGGTGCTACTTCAGGAAACACTGGGTAATCTGCCAAAGGCTCCGAATCCCCCCTAAAGGTTAATGGTGTAAGCATCAAACCTACACCTCTGCCTGCTAAGCCTTTCACTACATTCCACCAGTTGATCTTTACCTCTGGCAGCGTCTGCGGGCTATTCCCCTTTACTCCCGGGCTTCTCGTATCTCCCATATCCCAGGAATACACCGTTCCCTCACCTCCATAGTGTTTCTTCGGATCATAACCTCCCTTACTGCCGCCTCCATCTTCTGTGCCTCCACTAAAGCCTGTGTATGTGTCACTAAGTGAAGCTCCCTTACTACCACCACTGC
>JAUIAB010000036.1 GCA_030425505.1 Bacteroidia bacterium
CCTTTGCTAGGTATCGCACAATCCTCTTCCCCCTCTATCTCATCGTACCATAACTCTTTGCTACTCAATAAAAAAAGACCCAATACTACTAATAGTAAATAGCTGATCCAACGTAATAATTTCATATGTGTTTTATTTTTACTTTATCAGTTTTTATTCTAACTAAACTAGCCTTGGAACTGGTTGTTAGTCATTCAAAATGATGCAAATATATATACAAATCAAAAAGTGCCCTTAAATTATTTCTTTTCATTGTAAGTTTGAATTAAATTCTAAAAAAACATGAAAACCTATTACAACTCTGAGGACTTAAAAAAATTTGGTAATATTGGAGAGTTTAGCAAAGAACTGGCTGATAAGTTTTTTGACTATTATGGAAGTGTATTTAAAGAAGGTGCTCTAACTGCGCGAGAGAAAGCATTAGTTGCGCTTGGAGTTGCTCACGCAATACAATGTCCTTATTGTATTGATGCTTACACTAAGGATACTCTTGAAAAAGGATGTACAGAAGAGCAATTGATGGAAGCAGTTCATGTTTCAGGAGCAATAAGAGGTGGAGCATCACTAGTTCATGGTGTGCAAATGATGAATCACACAAAAAAAATAATGATGTAATTGATGAAGTCACTTAAAGCTCAAGCTCATCATTTATCTAATAGTGCTGCTCAATTAAAAGTTTTAAATGAAGGTAGTTTTGAACAATTTAGTCAAAAATTAAAGGCAATAAATCTTTTTCCCCTTAAGCCTACTAGAATTCAAACTTTTCAAGTAAATCTTGGTAAAATGTGCAATCAAGCCTGCAAACATTGCCATGTAGATGCTGGTCCTGATAGAAAAGAAATCATGACCAAAGAAACCATGCAACAGTGTATCGATATTTTAGCTCACTATGATATTGGCACTATTGATATGACAGGTGGTGCTCCAGAGATGAATCCAAACTTTAGATGGTTTGTTGAAGAAGCAAGTGAACTAGGCAAGCATATTATTGATCGATGTAATCTTACCATTATTCTTGCTAACAAGAAATACCATGACTTACCGGAGTTTTTTGCCAAACACAAAGTGGAAGTAGTTTCTTCTCTACCTCACTACACCTCTACTCGTACGGATCGTCAAAGAGGAAGTGGCGTATTTGATCGATCTATCAAGGCTCTTCAAATGCTTAATTCGGTTGGTTATGGCAAAGAAGGAACAGATTTGCAGCTCAATTTAGTTTATAATCCAACAGGTGCTATTTTACCTAGCTCACAAAAAACATTAGAGTCTGATTATAAGAAAGAGCTTAAAAATAGGTTTGGTATTGAGTTTAACAGTTTATTTACCATTACCAATATGCCAATAAGCCGCTTTTTGGATTATTTACTAGTCAGTGATAATTATGATGAGTATATGCAAAAATTAGTGGATGCATTTAACCCTTCTGCGGCAGAAGGTGTTATGTGCAGGAATACTCTTTCTATTGGTTGGGATGGAACTATCTATGATTGTGATTTTAATCAGATGTTGGATATGAAAGTCAATAGCACTTCAACTCATATTTCGGAATTTAATCTTGAATCTTTAGAAAACAGAAATATTGCTGTTGATCAGCATTGTTATGGATGCACCGCTGGTTTAGGGTCAAGCTGTGGTGGACAAACAGCATAATTGCTAGTTTACAAGGTCTTTTTAAAAGATTATTTCTTATATTAGGATAATAGCATATCAAATTTATGAAGTATAAAATTCTTCTTTCTAATCCATGCCAGCAAGAATGGAGTAAAATGAAAGCTTCAGATAAAGGGAAGTTTTGCGAAAAATGTCAAAAAAAAGTTCATGACCTTACAAAATACAGTGAAACTCAATTGCATAATACTCTAAAGAAGAATGAAAAAGTTTGTGGAAAGCTCCGTTTAAGCCAGATTAATAAAGAGTATAAAACTTCTACTAAAAGCTTTTTTCCCTATTTCAAAGCGTTAACTGGTTTAACGGCTTTTCTATCTATTTTCAGCTCTGTTACTGCTCAAGTTGATAAGAAAGAAAAAAAGGGATTTAATACATCAACTATTGAAGAGAAGGAAAAGAAAAATTTTATCAAAATTTCTGGTCAAGTAGTTAATATTAATAACTCTCCCCTTCCTGGAGTGACTATTGTTACTGAAAAGGAAAAAAAATCTCTAGGTGTTATCAGTGACCTTAATGGTTTTTTCTCTATTGAAGTTCCAGTAAAGGAAAATAATAAAGAAGTCATACTAAGCTTTCAATATATTGGGTTTAAATATAATGAGTTAATTTTCACGAAAAATGCAAGTAATATCAAAGTTGAAATGGAGGAAGAAGTCATTTTGCTTGGAGATGTTGTGTGCAGAAAACAAAATATCTTTAACCGTATTTTCCGAAAATAGTATTTCACAGTTTAAATAACTTTATGATTCGCTCACTTTTATTTTTATTAATTTTTACTTCTAATCTAGTTTTCAGTCAAACCCTTACTACTACACCAGCCTCGTTTTCTGCCGAGGAGGAAGTTACTTTTGTATTTGATGTTATGGGTAATGATAAGCTAGAGCAATTAGACCAAGCTTGGGTTTGGGCTTGGGCTCCAGGAAACGGTGATGCCCCAAGCAATGTTAATCCTGCCAACGAGCAGGCAGAACCAGCAAGATTAACTAAAAGAGAAAATTCTAATCAATGGGTTATCACATTTGTTCCAGCTGATTTTTTGAACCTCGAGCCTATAGAAATTGATCAACTAGGAATATTACTGAAAGGGAGGGATTGGTCTGATGGACAAACGCAAGACTTCATTTTTAATGTAAACCCTCCAAGCTTTTATATCCAGATCACTCAACCAAGTTCTGATCCTTCTCATTTGGTAGAAGAAAACACACTTTTTACTCTTGCTGCTACTACTAATGAATTGGCTACTATTGATTTGATTGTTGATGGTGAGGTAATTGCCTCTCAGGATAATACTACCCAAATTGAAATAGAAACAAGTTTTCAAAGCTCTGGTAATAAAATAATTGTAGCTCATGCTTCTAGAAATGATGAGGTTAAAACAGATACGCTTAAAATCACTGTCTATAGTCCGCCTTCCATTATACCTCTTCCTTCAAATATGAAGCTAGGGGTAAATTATGATCCTCAAAATAGTCAAGTTGCTACGTTTGTGCTGCAAGCTCCGAGAAAGGAAATTGTCCACCTGATTGGTGATTTTAATAATTGGGAGGTTTCTCAAGATTTTATGATGAATAAGACTCCAGATGGAGAGCTATTCTGGTTAACAGTTGGTGATCTTAGTCCGCAAAGAGAATATGTTTATCAGTTTCTAATTGATGGAAGACTTAAGGTAGCTGACCCTTATTGTGACAAGATAAGTGATCCTTGGGATGATAGATATATCCCTGAAGAGAGTTACCCTGGCTTAATTGATTATCCGTATGAAAAAACGGAATACCGTGCTTCTGTAATGCAAACAGGTCAGTCTGATTATATATGGGAAGTAGAAAATTTTGAATCTCCAGATAAAGAAGATCTTGTTATTTATGAACTTCTAATCAGGGATTTTAGTGAAGCAAGAACCTACAGTAGTGTTATTGATTCTTTAGATTATCTTCAAAGTCTTGGAATTAATGCCCTTGAGTTAATGCCTGTCAATGAGTTTGAAGGGAATTTGAGTTGGGGCTATAATCCAAATTTTTATTTTGCTCCTGATAAGTTTTATGGAACTAAAAATGATTTAAAAAGTCTGATTGATGAGTGCCATAAAAGAGGTTTTGCTGTGATAATTGATATGGTATTGAACCATAGTTTTAATTCTTCTCCTCTTGCAAGGATGTACTGGGATGAAGATGCTAACCGACCGTCTTTTGATAACCCCTGGTATAATGCCTTTCATAATTTTGAAAATTCTGCTGCCCATTGGGGGTCTGACTTTAACCATGAGAGCGCTTACACCCAGGCTTTCACTGATAGTGTAAATACGTATTGGATTACAGAGTATAAGGTGGATGGGTTTCGTTTTGATTTCACTAAGGGGTTTGGGAATAATTTTAAACCGAATAGCACAGACTCTTGGGGTAGTAAATACGATGCAGATAGGATACGATTATTGAAAAGGATGGTGGATAAGATACGAGCTATTGATCCTGATAATATTATTTCTTTTGAGCATTTGTCTGATAATAATGAAGAGAAAGAGCTTACGGATTATGGCATTATGCTTTGGGGAAACATGAACTGGGCGTATAAGCGATTAGGAGTTGGTAATAATGATAATTTGGAGTGGAGTATTTATTCTGAAAGAGGCTGGCAACAAAATAATCTGATCAGTTATATGGAAAGCCATGACGAGGAAAGGGTTATGTATGAAATTCTTCAAAATGGAAAATCTTCTAGCAACTATGACACAAAAGAAATTTCAACGGCATTAGACAGAGTTAAGCTCAACTCTTCTTTCTTTTTCTCTTTGCCAGGAGCTAAGATGCTCTGGCAGTACCAAGAGTTAGGTTTTGATTATTCTATTAATTATTGCCAAGACGGTAGTGTTAGAAATGATTGTAGGTTAGACTTAAAACCTGTTCCGTCTAATTATTTAGCTGATGATAATCGAAGGAAGTTATATGATATTTTCTCCGAGCTTATAAAGATTAAAAAGAATAATTCTGATTTGTTTAATAATGGGGATTTATCTTACTCACTGGATCAACTTCAAAAATGGATAAAGCTTTCTTATCAAGAAAAGGATTATTATGTATTTGGAAATTTTTCCACTGAGAGCTCTTCTTTTACATTAAATCTACCTAATTCCGGAGAGTGGCTAGATGTGTTTTCTGGAAATAGTTTCGATCTTGAACGTAATGAGACTATAGAATTGCTACCTGGGGAATTTCATATTTTAACAAATTTTCCTGTAAATGTTGCCTCTAATCTTATTCCAAGTGAATGGACTCCATTTAGAGAAGATATTCCAACAGGAATTAATGATGAACTTTCTTCTTTTGCTACTATTTTTCCTAATCCTGCTAAGGATATAATCTATTTAAATTTGAAGAATAATTATTCTATTGAAGTAGTAACTATTAGCAGTATAGATGGCAAGAGGTTAAAAAAGATTTATGGTATAGGAAGTAAAGCGCTACCTATATCACTTAAAGGAATAGAATCAGGGTTATACTATTTAAATGTATTTTCTCATAATAAGAAATATTCTATAAAGTTTTTAAAAATTTAGAACTTATTTAAAAATCCATTTTATTAATTATGCTCTTATTGAGTGGTTATTTACATGTCGTTTTTTTAGTATCCCAAGCCTACGATACTGCGCAAAAAAAAGTGCTTTTATTAGTTAATTGATTCGATTTTTAATAAAAAATAGCTAAAAAACATTTATAAAAAAACAAAAAACCCGTTAAAACAAATGCTTTAAGATAAAACAACTAAAAAAATAAATATACATCAAAACCTTACTTAAGTAATATCGTTAAGTTAAATAAATAAAAATTTAACGCTATGAAAAATTTAAAAAACCAGCTATTTATTATAGTAGCACTGTCTAGTTTATTTTTAGGAGGATGTGGTCTCAACCAATTAGAAGACTTGAATACATCTCCTATTGCAGCAGAAGATCCAGAGTACAGATTAAGAAGCATTGCTTGTGATAAATATGCTCCTTTAGATGGTGGCTTTGGAAATATTTTTTTCAATATAAACTATAATGACGACCAGTTAGTAAGCTACGTCGGAGACAGAGATATTAATTACGGAGATTTTACTTATGGTAATGCTCCATACGGTGCAGGCAGTAAACGTGTGAATGTATCTATGCAAGATGTTGATTTATCTTATTTTTACAATCGTTTCGGTCGGCTAACAAATTTTCATTGCGCTGAGGCAGGAACTACTGTACAATACACTTACATATATCATGTAGAGGGAGCTTTACTAAATATTCAAGAGTCTGGAAGAAATGGTCTTGTCATGTATGATGTTAGAACAGACGCTTGGGGTAATATAACAGAAATCTTAAAAAGAAAACCTTCTAATGATGCGTCTGAAGGATATGTCAAAAAATGGATGTTTACTTATGATAATAATATACCAAATCCGATGTATGACACTCCAGTGAGTTATGATGCTGCATGTAAATCTGTTTATGCTTCTAATGATAATCACTTTAGTTCATCTAAGCTACGTTTATTTGAGCAGTTACCAGCTGGATTCAACCCACATGCTGTTACAAGTATTAGAATATCTGATTTAACGGATAATGGTGAGAGAAATGTAGAAGTTTTCCCAATTTCTTATGAAACAAGAAGAAGGGATGGAAATACTTTGGTAAGCTCAATGACTATTGAGAATATAACTTTAAAGAACTTCAATAACCTTCCAACTAATGAAGATGAAGTAACTCTAACTTTTGACTGGATGCCAATAGAAAATATTTGGTAGTCTATTTTAGTTTTATATTATTTAAAAACTGCTTTCTGATAATCAAGAAAGCAGTTTTTTTTGCTCTAGTAGGCAAATTAATATCCCAAGTCAGTTTACCTTTTCTATAATTTCCTACTATATTTAAAGTAATCTTATTTATAAAGAATGCAACTCCTAAACTCTAAATCGAAGAAAATTTCTATTGCTCTTTTTTTTCTTTTAAACATACCAAGTTTAGTATTTTCCAAAGTTCAAACAGATTCTTTGTCAGTACATCAGTACTTAGAAAAAGCAGAAAAATTAAATGAAAATGCTAAATATGATAGTGCCTTGTTTTATGCAAAAAAGGCTAGTACAGTTTACAAAGAAATTAAAGATTGGGAGCTATATATAAGAACATTAAATACTACTGCTGAATCCTATCTCGCTATTGCTGAATATGATACTGCTAAAATAATTCTAGAGCTTGCGCTTGATGTTGGACTTAGAGAAATTAATCCTAAAAGCCTCACTTTAGCAAAGACTTACAATGAAGTAGGTGTTTGGAGTATTTATACAGGTGATTATGAAAAAGCCTTAAAATACTTTGAAAAAGCTATGGGTATTCAAATTGAACTTATAGGAGAAGAGCATGAAGAAACACTTACAACTTTTAATAATATTGGTGTCTGCCTAGAGAATACTGCTAAATATGAAAAAGCTATTGAGTTTTATAGTAAAGTGCTAGAACTATCTAATAATGACAACCCACCTCTAATTGCTGCAATTCACAATAATATTGGAAGATCAATGGAAAATATAGGTATGTATGATAAGGCCTTGTTTCACCATAATGAATCTTTAAAGATTTCTCTTTCCATTTATACAGAAAACCATCCATATATTGCTATCATTTATAATAATATTGGTATGGTTTGGGAGAAGAAAAAAGAATTTGCTGAAGCAATTAAGTCTTATGAAAAAGCAAAAGGAATTGCTGAAAGATTACTTGGCCAATACCATCCTATTTCACTAAATATTGATAATAATACTGCAACTGTATTAAAAAGGAAAGGGGATAACGAAGCTGCTTTAAACTTTTATCTGAAAACTGTAAACCCTATGACTAAAGTTTATGGAGAGTTTCACCCTAATATGTCAATTATATATAATAATATTGGAGAATGCCTTAATGAGGCCAATGAAAAAGAGAACGCACTAGAATATCATAAAAAAGCTGTTAAGGCTTGTCTAATAACTCTAAATAAAAAACATCCAAATCTTGCAATGAGCTACCTTTACTTGGGTAAACTTTATGAAGGAAAAGGAGATTTTTTAGAGTCTTTAAGTTATTACCAGCAGGCTATAAGTAGTCTTACCGAAAATTATGATAACTCTAATTTTCTTAGTAACCCCAAAATTAATGGTATTAATTCTAAGCCTTATTTATTAAATGTTTTAAACCATAAAGCAAATGCTTTAAAAGCATATTCTAAAAAGGAAAAAGAAAAAAACAAATACTTACAAGCCTCTTTAGATACGTATGAAACAGCTAGCCAACTTATTGATAGTTTACGATTTGAGTTAGGGCAAGAAAATATACGTTCGCTTAATGAATATTATATAACAACATATGAAGGAGGTACAAATGTTGCATATGAACTCTTCAAGAATACGAATGACTCTACCTATTTACATAAGATCTTTGAGTTTACAGAAAAAAGTAAGGCTTTCTTTTTACAAAAAGCCTTAAGAGAATCCAATGCTAAGTCTTTTGCAAATATTCCTGACTCACTTACTTTATTAGAAAAAGATCTTAAAATAGAACAGAGCTTTTATAGGAAAAAATTAGTTGAAGCTCAATCTCAGAATGATTCATCTAAAATAGTATTATATAGAAGTTATCTGTTTGATAAAAGAAAAAAATTTGATTCTTTAATAGCACTAATTGAAGACAGTTACCCAAAATACTATCAACTAAAATATCAAATAGCGACACCGAAGATTCATCAGATACAAAGATCTCTTCAAGATTCTAATTCTTTTGTCTTGGAGTTTTTCGTAAGCAATAAAGATATTTTTCTTTTTACTATTGGTAAGAATAACTTTACGTTAACTTCAATAAATAATAATGACTTTATTATAAACCGAAGTATTTCTTCTTTGAGAGATGCTATTTCGAAGTATAATAAAGATCATTATGAAGCCTTTCGAAGGCATGCATATCTTTTGTATGAGAAGCTTATTCAACCAGTAAGCTCTTTTATTCAACCTAAACAAACTGCTAAAACACCAAAGCTTATTATTATTCCTGATGGGCAGTTACACTATCTTCCTTTTGAGCTTTTACTCACTAAAGATGATAATCCTACCAATAATTATAAAGACCTTCCTTATCTTATCCATGATTTCTCTATTTCTTATCATTTATCGGCAAATCTATGGATTGATAGTGAGCCAAGTATAGCCGAAAATACTGCTCAATGTCTAGCTTTTGCACCTACTTACGATGTTTCAAGCTTTACAGATAGTATAAATAACTCAGATAATGATAAGCCACTAACTAATCTTTCTGGCACAGTAAGAGAAGTTGAAGAAATATCTAATATAGTAACAGGCAATTTCTTTTTGGGAAAAGAAGCTACTGAATCAAATTTCAAAAAAAATGCATCCAAGTATCAGGTTTTGCACTTAGCTATGCACGGTCTAGTTGACGATAAATACCCAGAAAATTCAAAACTGATTTTCACTTCTTCAAATGACTCTATACAAGACAATTCTCTGCACGTTTATGAAATATATACTATGAACATTCCCTCTGATCTAGTTGTACTTAGTGCATGCCAAACTGGAGAAGGTCAACTAGAACAAGGTGAAGGTATTTTGAGCCTATCTAGGGCTTTTATGTACGCAGGAAGTCCCAGTCTAATAATGAGTCTTTGGAAAGTTGGTGACCAGCAAACTGCTATTCTCATGAAGTATTTTTATGAGGCATTGGATGAGGGATTAGATAAAGATGATGCGCTTCGATTTGCAAAATTAAAGTACTTAAGTTTTGCTGATGCTAATACAGCACATCCATTTTTTTGGGCTTCATTTGTGCCTATAGGCAATATTAGTTCTGTAGAGTTTAAGCATAGTACCAACCTAGTTTGGTGGTTAGGAGCAATCTTATTATTATCAGGTATTAGTATTGCTTTTTGGAAAAAGAAAAAAGATTAATATAAATCTAATTGGTTAAAATAAAGATAAAGAGGGATAAAATTAGGTTACCTTTAATATAATTTACTACTATATTTAAAGTAATCTTATTTATAAAGAATGCAACTCCTACTTCCAAAATTTAAAAATATTCTTATTACTCTTTTTTTCGCATTTATCGCAACAGATACATTATCTGCACAAAACCAACCAGACTCATTATTAGCAGCGAATCAGTACTTAGAAAAAGCAGAAAAATTAAATGAAAATGCTAAATATGATAGTGCTTTGTTTTATGCAAAAAAGGCTAGCACAGTTTACAAAGAGATTAAAGATTGGGAAAAATACATTAAATCACTAAATACGATTGGTGCCTCACATTTTTATTTAGCTACATATGACTCTACTTTAAGTTTAGCTCTAAAGGCTTTATCTGTTGGACTAAAAAATCTAAAAAAAGACCACCCTGTTATAGCTGAGGTGTATGGAAATATAGGAGCTTATTATCAGTTTAAAGGCAACTACGACAGTTCATTGGTTTATAATAAAGCTGCAAGAAAAGTTTTATTAAAGAATCATGATAATAATCACCCTGAAGTAGCTACAATTTTAAATAATATAGGCTTATGTTACCAAAGCAAAGGCGACTACAATAAAGCTATTGATTACTATAAGAATGCTATAAAAATCTGGAAACTCAACTTTGGAAAGGATTATGCTTACATAGCTATTGCATATAATAATTTGGGATTATGCTATTATTATAAAAGTAATTATGAAACTGCTTTAAATTTTTATAATGAAGCTCTAAAAATCAACTTACAAAAGTATGGAAATGAACACCCTTTAGTATCTGATTGCTACAATAGAATAGGCTTATGCTTTGAAGGAAAAGGAAATTATAAAAAAGCATTAGAGTATTATCATAAGGCATTAGCAATAAGAGAGAAGGTTTTTGGCTTAGCTCATCCAAAAGTTGCTCTTGTATTGAGTAGTATGGGCGAGTCTTATAGAAATGAAGGAGATTATGAAAAAGCTCTTAACAGTTTGCAAAAAGCAATTTCAATACAAGAAAAAGTATTAGGCGAAAATCACCCAAACCTGGTCTATGCTTATAATAATATTGGTCTTTGCTTTCAAGATAAAGGATTATATGATAAAGCATTAGACTATTTCAAAAAGAACCTTAAAATCCAACTAAAATTTCTGGGCGAAAACCACCCAAAAACAGCTTCTCTTTATTACAACATGAGTCTCTCCTACTCCTATAAAGGCGATGAGGCACTTCATCTCTTGTATTTAAACAAAGCTTTAAAAATTGGCTTGCAAAGCTTTGGAGAAAAACACTCACTTATAGGTACTGTCTATAACAGTCTTGGATCTTACTATCTTGAAACCAATAATTTTGGTGAGGCCAGAAAGTATTATTTTAAAGCTTTAGGTGTTTTTAAGAAAATTTATAATGAAGATCATCATCGAACAGGGTCTATATTTAATAATTTGGCTTCTCTACACCGAAGAAGAAGTAATTATGACTCTTCGTTATATTATTACGAAAAATCATTAAACCTTATTTCGAAACAATTAGGTGAAACGCACAAAGAAATAGCTTTAGTGTGTAATAATATTGGTCTTCTTCATTTAGAATTAAATAATTATGATAAGGCTTTTTACTTTCTAAATAAAGCTTTAGACATTGATAAAAGAACTGCCTTTGGAAAACATATCGATTTAGCAAGAGATTTTAATAGTATTGGGTCTTATTATCAAAAGAAAGGCAGTAATGATGATGCTCTTAAAGCTTATCAGAGCTCAATGATCAATCTTATCGATAACTTTAATGATAAGAATATTTTCTCGAACCCTTCGCTTGTAAACTCGAATATAAGCTCAAGAATGATCCTTTTAAAGGTTTTATTGAATAAAGCGAATGCCTTAAAAGAAGCTTTTACAAAGAAAGATATTAAATATTTAACTATTTCTCTTCAAACTTATGCCCTAGCATCGCAACTCATTGATGATCTTCGATTTGAGTTAGGGCAAGAGAATATAAGTTTTTTAAATAAAAGATCTTTTGATGCCTATGAAGGAGGAATTGATGTTGCGCATGATCTTTTTCAAAGTACGAATGATTCTAATTATCTTCATCAGGCTTTCACTTTTGCAGAAAAAAGCAAAGCTTTTTTTTTGCAGAAAGCACTAAGAGAATCAAAAGCTGAATCCTTTGCTAATTTTCCTGACTCTCTCGCTCAACTAGAAAAAGCTCTTAAGGTTGAACAAGCTTTTTATCGTAAAAAATTAGTAGGTGCAAAAGAGCAAGAAGACTCAACTAAGATTTTTTTGTATCAAGATTATTTATTCGAGAAAAAGAAAAAATTTGACTCTTTAATCCTATTTATTGAAAATACATATCCTAAATATTATCAACTAAAGTATCAGGTCACTACTCCTCATACTCATCAAGTTCAAGAGTCCCTCCCTGATTACAATTCTTTTGTTCTTGAGTTTTTCGAAGGCCACGATAAAGTTTTTCTTTTTGCGATTAGCAAAAAGAATTTTCAATTACACCAAATTCATAAAGACTCTACTATAAGTCAAAGTATCTCTAATTTAAGAAATATAGTCTCACAGCATGACAAAGATTATTCTTCTTCTTTTGTCACTTCTGCTAAACTTTTATACGATCAACTTATTCGTCCTGTAAGCTCTTTTATTCAATCTGAACAAACTAGTGAAACACCAAAACTTATTATCATTCCAGATGGTCAGTTTCATTACCTACCCTTTGAGCTCTTGCTAACTGAAGATGCAAAAACAATAAAAAGTTATAAAGATCTGCCCTACCTTATTTGCGATTTCTCTATTTCATATAACTTATCTGCAAATATTTGGATGAATAGTCTATCCAATACAAAATCAAGTTCAGCACAATGTCTTGCCTTTGCACCTATTTATGAAGTTTCGCCTAATACAAGTATTAATAATTCAATAACTTTAAGAGGTAACCTGAGCAACTTAAGTAATAAGGATAAATTATCTAACCTACCTGGTGCAATAAAAGAAGTAGAAGCAATCTCTCAACTAGTAGATGGTAGCTTCTTCTTTGGAAATGAAGCTACTGAATCTAACTTTAAAGAGAATGCTGCAAATTATCAGGTTTTACACCTGGCTATGCATGGTATTGTTGACGATAAACACCCTGAAAATTCAAAACTGATTTTTACTTCTTCAAATGACTCTATACATGATGATTCTCTGCATGTTTATGAGATCTATACTATGAATATACCATCTGAGTTAGTCGTATTGAGTGCATGCCAGACCGGTGATGGGCAACTGGAACAGGGAGAAGGAATTGTTAGTTTAGCAAGGGCATTTGCTTTTGCTGGAAGCCCAAGTTTAATGATGAGTATGTGGCAAACCAGCGATCAGCAAGCTGTTACGATTATGAAGTACTTTTATGAATCACTTGGAGAAGGATTTGATAAAGATGATGCTCTTCGAGCTGCCAAGTTAAAATATTTAAAATCTACAGATGCTAATATTGCTCATCCATTTTTTTGGGCAGCTTTTGTATCTATGGGAAATACAAATTCTATTAATTTTCAAAGAAGTAGTCAATGGATTTGGTGGATAGCGGGAGCATTTTTGATTATAGGTGTTAGTATAGCTTTTTGGAAAAGAAGTAAAAATGAGTACCGTAGTTAACGCTATGTACACTATACCGAGTAAAAAATCAGTATTGGCACTAGTATACTTGAGATAAGCAAAGTTAGTGTAACAAGTACCCTCAACTCATAGGATGATTTTCCTATTATAGGCAGCTTAGAAGTAAGCTCATTAAACTTGAGAATAAAACTATTTGTAGTAGCACGATTTGTATAAATAAATCCACTTTCGATAAGAATATGTATTGCTTTTGTAAAATCGTTCTTACTCACTAGTACTTTTATTCCTCCTACTGCCTGTGAATAAGCACTATATGTTTCTACTATTTTCTCATCTCGTAGGATTACAGTTATTCCTTCTGATTCTAATTTTGCTTTTGCAAGACTCGCTTCATGAGGGTAAATAAATGACGTTACTACTTTCCAGTTTCCCATCTTCTATGCTTAAGATTCATTTTACAAATACCCACTCTTTTTCGGAAGATAGCTTGTCATCAAAAGCATAACCATCTACATCAAATAGTTTTATTTTCTGCATATCCTCAATTCTATTTTTGAGAATATAGGCTGCTATTTGTCCCCTAGCTTTTTTTGCGAGCAAGCCTATGCTTTTGTATTTGCCCTCTCTAAAGTATTTAAATTTAATATTTAAGTATTTAAATTTAATATTTTGAAAATCAGCTACTTTAGAATATTCATTTGAAGCTAAATTTATTAAAGCTTTTGACGAGTGGTTGGATAACTCCTCATTTATTTGCTTTGTCAGTTTCTTTTGCCAAAACTGATATAGGTTGCTTACTTTATCATTCATTTGAAGGGATGTCCCCATTTCTAATCGGTAAGGATGGATTAAGTCCAGAGGTTTTAGCAACCCATATAAACCTGATAGGATTCGAAGGTGGTTTTGCGCATAGTTTATATCTTCTTTTGATAAAGAGCTTGCTTCAAGTCCCATATAAACGTCTCCTTTAAATGCATAAGCTGCCTGCTTAGTATTTTCAGTAGTATCTGCTGTCCATTGCTGAAATCTGTCCCAGTTGAGTTCTGCGAGATTATCGCTTATGCTCATTAGTTTTTTGAGTTCTTCTTTTGAAAGCTTTCTAAGTTTTTTTACCAGTTTTTCTGCTTCGGATAAAAATGTAGGTATCGATGTTTCAGATGTTGGGATTGCCTCATCATTAAAGTCCATCTTTTTAGCAGGAGATAGTAGTAATAGCATTTTTATGAATTCTGATTCTCTATAAAAGCCAGTGAAAGTTGGTTGAAGACAGCTGGTTGCTCTACGTTTACTACATGTCCACACTCTTCTAAAACTTGTAAAATGGATGCTTTGTGTTTTTTTACTAGCCTTTTTACCTGAGGCAAGAACATGTAGTCCTGCTCGCCCATTACGTATAGTGTTGGTATGCTTAGGTCTTTTTCTCTAAAGTATTTTAAAAGTGGGTTTACCTGTGCTGTGAGGGTAAACCATCGCATTATTTCTTTTCGTGCCAGCCTTTTTGCTTCTCTTATAAAAAGGTTTCTTGACTCTTTATGATGTTTTCTAGGCATAAGTATAAATGCATAGAAAGAGTATAGCCACATGAAAGGAACGTATTTTTTGAAAAGATCTGCAATTTTCATCAGAATTTTGGATCGGGTGTTTAGTCTTGTTACTGCTCCTCCCATTATCATTGAAGATACTCTTTCTGGTGCTAGTTCACTTATGGTTCTGATAACTATGGTACCCAAAGAAATTCCAACGAAGTGTCCCTGTGGTATTGAAAGATGATCCATTACTTCTATGACATCTTTGGAAATATCTTGAAAAGAGTATTTGATTATACCTTTGTTATCATAGGATTGAGACTTTCCATGTCCCCTCAAGTCTACTAGTAAGACGTTGTGGCTTTTTTTATAGTCTCTAATTTGCTTAAACCAGACGGATGAACTCCCCCCCACTCCATGGATCAAGATTATCCACTCTTTGGAAGTTTTATGATAATATGGTTTATGATAAATCATTTATTTTTCTAAAAAAGCTTTTCCACCCACTACGCGCTAGTTGAGTATCGTCAAAACTAAAAAAAATTACTATTATTCAACCCTATTAAAAGGTTCTCTGTTCACTATTCGTTACAAAATTTAAAAAAAAACTTTACAGAGGATATTGATTTATGGATATTTGTATTGAAGTTGTTTAAAAATTGTAATCGATAAAAATCCATTTAATGAACTATTTGAATTCAATAACTGAAACAATAGGTAATACTCCTTTAGTGAAGCTTAATAGTGTAAGTAAAGGCGTACCAGGAACTATTTTGGTAAAGGTAGAGTATTTTAATCCTGGCAACTCTATGAAAGACCGAATGGCTGTTAAGATGATTGAGGATGCGGAGAAGGAAGGTAAACTTAAGCCAGGTGGAACTATTATTGAAGGAACTTCAGGAAATACTGGTATGGGTTTGGCTTTGGCTGCTATCTCTAAAGGGTATAAATGTATTTTCACTCTTGCTGATAAGCAATCAAAGGAGAAAATGGATATTTTAAGAGCTGTTGGTGCTGAAGTGATTGTTTGTCCTACTAATGTGGATGCTAATGATCCAAGATCCTATTATTCCGTAGCTAAAAAGCTAAATGAAGATATTCCCAATTCATTCTACCCTAATCAGTATGATAACTTATCTAATGGGAAAGCTCACTATGAAACTACAGGTCCTGAAATATGGGATCAAACGGATGGTAAAATAACGCATTATGCTGCTGGTGTAGGAACTGGAGGATCTATGTGTGGTGTAGCTAAGTATTTGAAAGAGCAAAACCCTTCTATCACTACGATAGGGATTGATGCATATGGTTCTGTTTTCAAAAAGTATAAGGAAACTGGTGAGTTTGATGAAAAGGAAATTTACCCTTATCTGACGGAAGGGATTGGCGAAGATATTCTTCCTAAGAATGTTGATTTTTCTTTAATTGATCAGTTTGTAAAAGTCAGTGATAAGGATTCTGCTGTTATGGCTAGGCGATTAGCCAGAGAGGAAGGTCTTTTTATAGGTTGGTCTTGCGGTTCTGCTGTAGCTGGCGCATTGGAGTATGCAAAGGAAAATTTGAAAGAGGATGATGTCATGGTCATTATTCTGCCTGACCATGGAACTAGATATTTGAATAAAATTTATAAAAAAGTATAAAAATAGTTGTGTGCTTCTTTGGTTTAAATTACATTTGCAACCGCAATTTTATTGCAAGGTTCTTATTAAAGTTTAGGAGAGGTGCCAGAGTGGTAATGGAGCAGATTGCTAATCTGTCAACGCGTAAGTGTTGCCAGGGTTCGAATCCCTGTCTCTCCGCAAATATTTCTTAATTATCCGGGATAAAAGAAATAGTAAAAACACACCTCGGGGTGTAGCGTAGCCCGGTTATCGCGCCTGCTTTGGGAGCAGGAGGCCGCAGGTTCGAATCCTGCCACCCCGACTTTTTAAAATATAATACACTTCAAAACCTTGGTAATTGTTAAATTATCGAGGTTTTTTGTTTTTGTGGGTTTTGTGTTTATTAGAATTGGTTTAGTATTATCGCTTATTGCTCATAGTGTATTCAATTAATCGGTTCTTTGTATAATTGTTGTCCCCAATATTGTATGTCTCTTTCAGGTAATTTAGAATTGGTTTAGTATTATTCAGTACTTTGATTACTATCAAATTACATCTAACCTATATTTTTTTTGAGCAGTTCAATTGTTTTAAAATCATTTTTAATTCTCTGTATTCTTGTATTTAAAGTCTATTAAATCAACTTGTTTTAATACGACCCTCTGATATGATTATGTACACATGTTTTGTAAAACGTGTTAAGCTCATCGATAAGTTCTGCTGAGAGAGGATCTATATTACTAGCTTTTGCATTCGAATTAACTTGCTTAGGATTACTGGCTCCGGGTATAACTGAGCTAACAGCTTCATGGTCTAAAAGCCAGCGGAGTGCCATTTCGGTTATTGAAAGATTTGGAGGACATAGTTTTTTTAAATCGTTTGACAAGGCAATTCCTTTTTCAAATGGAAGCCCAGCAAAGGTTTCACCTGCATTAAACATCTCACCATTTTTGTTGAAGTTTCTGTGGTCATCACTATTAAAAATGGTGTTTTCGTTAAATTTTCCAGTTAATAATCCACTGGCTAAAGGCAAGCGTACAATTATTCCAACTCCTTTATTTTGAGCTTGCGGA
>JAUIAB010000005.1 GCA_030425505.1 Bacteroidia bacterium
CCCATGGCGTAATCTGTTGATTGCTAAAGGATAAGTTAAATTTTATATCTATTATTTTCTAACGCTCAACGTTAGAAGTTTAAATACCAAAGCTATACCTTTTTTTCTATTGCGTATTTTGGGTTAATAGGATTTTTTATATGCTGTAAAATAAAAAGGTACATATGTAACTTTTTTTAGTATAATTAAGTAAGACTATATATACACAAGCAAAAAACAACCAGTTATGAAAAAAAAGAGATCCGTATTTTTATTAATATTACTTTTAAGTGCTTTTTACACATCTTGTAACAATCAAAAAAAGGAAGGAAGTGAAGTAGAACCACTAACAATACTTGAGGATAGGAGTGCTATTTTTAACAAAAATCAACTGAATTTTATTTCAAGCTTACCTGAAGCAAACTATCAAGAATTAGCCAATGATGATTTACCAGAGCTAAAGCCAAAAGTAAATTCAAGAGGACCGTTTAATGTTGGAGGTAGAACTAGAAGTGTGGCAGTAGATCTGCAAGATGAGTCTCATATGCTATCAGCTGGTGTGTCAGGGGATCTTTGGCAAACTTTTGATGGAGGTCAAACATGGTCTAAAGTTTCCTTACCAGTAAGAGATGTATATGGCATTAGCTCTATTGTCCAAGACTCAAGACCTGGGTTTAGGCATATTTGGTATTGTGGAAAAGGAAATAAAGGTGCTAGTTTATCAGGTGCAAGTAGTACCAGTATACTTATTTTTAGATCAACTGATAATGGAAATAGTTGGAACCCTCTATTAGGTTATGAAGATCTTAGCAATGCACAAACAATGAGTTTTATTGACAGAATTATTGTGTCACCACTAGATGGAAATTTAGTAGTTGCAGGAGGCACGAGAGTGATTACTGTGAATATAGAAGAGAATAATATAGTAATAGTTAATTCTATTGGTTTATTATTTCCTGCTTCAGATTATGTAAAAGCAGGTATGGAACAGTTTTCAACTGGCGAATTGATAATTGGTACGCCTGTAGGAGGTAGAACCCCTGACAAAATTATATATAGAAGTTTAGATGGTAGTTGGCAGGATATAACTCCTGAAGAAATGGAAGGAAACCAGATAGGTTTGCCTGAAAGCGGTAGAATGGAGGTTGCTTTGTCAAATATTCGAAGGCCTGATGGAAGCAGAGATATTTACATATTCTCTTATGGGAATCTCCCTAATGAATATCCTTATAACTATAGATTATTTCATGGGACGCTTAGAGTAAATAATGGGGTAGCAGTTTGCGAATGGGAAGATAGAAGTGCTAACCTAGAACCTGCTTCAGACTATTTAGCCCAGGGAACACACAATATGTGTATAGGAGTTCACCCTAATGATCCTGACCTAGTATACATTGGAAGCAAGGCTTTTATTTGCTCTACAGATGGCTTTAGGTCAGATGATAATGTTAAAAGTATAGGTGGGTTGCATCCGGATAACCATAAAATTCTTTTCTACCCTTCTAATCCAGATCACATGATTGTTGCTAATGATGGCGGTGTATATAAAACAAATAATTGTAGAGCTAACCTTGACTCAAGAAGAGATAGGATTGGTTTTGAATGGGAAGAGTTAAATAGCGGGTATGTAACCACTCAGGCATACAGCGTGGCTATACCTCCAACGGGTAGAAGAACAGCTATTGCCACAGGTCTTCAGGATCAGGGATCCAGGCTTTCATTTAATAAAAATAGAGATGATAGATATGTAAAACCTACATCAAGTGATGGTATGTTTTGTCAGTTTTCCAACGATGGAAGGTATTTGTATACAACAAACCAATATGGCAATATACCAAGGATTAGTGTAGATTATGCAACAAATACCTTTGAAAGGCAAGAAGATGAAATATGGTCTGAAACAGACTGGTCAGGTAGACCATTTTTTGTATTAGATCAAAACCAAGATGGGTTGGCATATGTAATCCATGAAAGTGAGTACATCAACAGGTACAGAAACTTTAATGTAAACTTTAATGTAGATGCTAGAATAGAGTTTCCTTTAGTCGAAGATGACAAACTATCAACATTAGCCTTAAGTAAAGAACCAGCAAATATACTCTATGTAGCCACTAAGTTTGGGCATTTATATAGAGTAGAAAATGCTGATCGAGCAAACCCAAGAATAGTAGAAATTAGTAGAGAGAGTTTTATAAGAGAAGAAGATGTAGAAGAAGGTGAAGATCAGGCGCGAGTTTATTTTATTGAAAATACTAATAGGATTAATTGTATAGCAGTAGATCCATGGGATGGAAGAAGGGTTTTTGTCACCTTTTCTGGAGAAGGGGTGCCTAGCATATTTTATTCTCAAAATAGCGGAGATACTTGGACAAATGTAGATGGAAATTTGAGTGGTGGTTTAAGCCCATCTGTTCGTTATTTGGCTGTTAGAAGGTTAGATAATAGGCGAGGTTACTCAAAAGTTTTCCTTGGTACTGGAATGGGTTTATTTTCTACAAAAGACATTCACTTAACAGCTGGGGAGGAATTAAATCCATCCAATATTCAATGGAAGAGGGAAGCGCTAGAGAGTATAGGAGCAGCTAATGTGACAATGATACAATGTAGAACTAGTGATGGAATGGTAGCTGTATCCACTTATGGAAAGGGGCTGTTTTCTTTTTCTAATGAATCATATGTAAAAGACCTAGGAAGCATGAGCATAACAGTAGAAGAAGGAGAAAAAGAGATAGATCTTTCATGTTTTAACTTTGAGATAGAAGGAGAGGTATTGAACTATTTAGTAACTGCAAGCTCAGATGAAAGTGTAGTTTCTTATAACGTAGATGGAGATTTATTAAACTTAGAAGCAAACTTAGAAGGAACTACTTATCTAACTCTAGAAACTAACAATGGAGATTTAAGATCCAGAGGAAAGCTAAGAGTAGATGTTATAGATGAGGGAGAGAATATACTTTATGATCAGGGCTTTGAGATAGTAGAAGCTTCAGGGTCTTCTAGTTTCATAAAGAGGGACTTTGAAAGGAATATAGATAGATATGGCATAAAAATGTCGGATGATTTTGAAATAGAAAGAGGTAGTTCATGGTTGGTAGAGGAGTTTCATGTTGAGGGAAAGATAAGGCAGCCCTTTCAAGGAGGGGATGAGCCAACAGGTGTTCGTTTAAACCTATATAGAGAAGAGGGCGGGGAAAAACAAAGGGTACTAATGCGATACTATGATTTGGAAAGAGATACGAGGATAGAAGTATTACCACATGAAGCCAGTCACAGGTATAGTTTTAAGATGCATCTGGGTGAGCAAACAAGACTAGGAGAAGGAAGATACTGGTTGAGTGTAATGGCAGTATTTAGAGAAGAAGATGAAAGAGCTTTACCATGGTTGTGGAGGAATGAGTTGGCTGGAGGTAATGCAATAGAGAACAGGGTAGATAGTCGTAATGGACAAGATATTGTAACTAATACGAATAGAAAGCTATGGTTTAGAGTACTAGGTGAGATAGAAAATGCCTGGAGATATAGTAGCCCTAGAAACATATTTGGTGAAGCTAACAATAGTGGTATACAATTAAGTTGGGAGCTACCTGCTGCAAACAATATTAACCCACCAGAAGAAATACTATTAGAGCGAAATAAAAATGGTAGTGATTACACACCAGTAACAATACTCACATATGGATCGACAAGTTATTATGATGACCATAATATTGCTGATGGATTGTATCAGTACCGGTTGAAAGTACTACAAGCAGGAAGAAGAGGGTCAAATTATGCAGAATCAAATGAAGTACTTATAGGAGATCCTGTTAAAATACCAGCAGAGTTTAGAATATTAAGTATTGATAGTGAGTCAGCTATTTTACTATGGGAGTCAGATTTTGTAGGTAATTTAAAACATAGGAGAGCTGATGAATTAATTTTAGAAAGGCGCTTTTATAGCTATGTGTGGAGAAATGAAGAAGAGTACGTTTCAGACTTTGAAGAAGTAGCTGTAATAAACAGAAACACTTGGGTTTACGTTGACCAGCTACCATATAGTGGGGTATATTACGAGTATAGATTAACCGCTAGAAATAGGTTGGGTTCTGCAAGTTCACTTTCAGGTGAACGTTTATCTAGGTTCAATAGATACCCAGAGAATGTAAGAGTAACCTTAAACAAATTAGGGGAGGTAAATATTACTTGGGGTATGCATTTTTATGGTGTTAATATGTTTAAGCTCTGGAGAAAAATAGGAGATAATGAACCTGTTGAGATGGACAATACCTTTAGTCCTTGGGACGAGCAAGATTCGCCTAATTTTGATTTGCATAGAAGTAGTTTTACTATGCAAGACGATCCAGGTATGTTGATTGATTTATTAGGAGTTAATAATGTATACTATGCTATTGAAGTGATGCCTTTTTGGGGCAATCAAGTAATTATGAGTGATTGGGTTCCTATTAGTAATGGCAATAATAACATAGGAATTGAAATGCTTGGCGGCGGTTTTAGATTTGAGTCTAAAAAAGAAAACAAAGAAATAAATGTATACCCTAACCCTTTTCTGGGAAATGTATTTCACCTAGAATTACCTGAGTATTCAAAAGGAATAATACAAGTATCTATTGCAGATCTATCTGGAAAAGAAGTTTTCTTTAGTGAATTATTTGACCAAAAAAGTAAATTAATTGAAATAGATTTATCAAGAAAAGTAAATGCAGGGGTTTATTTCCTCACTGTAAAAACTGAAAATAATAAAACCTATAGAAGTAAAGTTATTAAAAAGTAACAAATAGTATCACAGGAAGTGCTTTTTTATACACTTCCTGTGATACTAATATCTATAATTCAGCTATAGCCTTAGCTGCAATAAAAGCCGTAGTCCATGCAGCTTGAAAATTAAAACCTCCAGTAACAGCATCAATATCTATTACCTCTCCAGAAAAATAAATTCCAGACGATAGTTTACTTTCCATTGTTTTAAAGTTAATTTCTTTTCTATTCACTCCACCACAAGTAACAAACTCGTCCTTAAAAGTGCTTTTTCCTTTGACAGACACTATTGTATTAGTAATTAAATCAACCAAAGATTCAATATCACTTGCCCTCAAAGATGCATAGTTTACACCTTCCAGTTTGAGAAGATAAACCATTCTTTGCCAAAGTCTTTTAGGCAAACCTAATAATGCTAGGTTTTTTACTTTTTTATTTCCATGATTAACTCTTGTGTTATGGATAACTTCTTTTGCACTTTCATGATCTTTGCTTACCCAATTGACAGAAATATCAAAATTATAATTCTTGGCATGCAAAATTCTTGCAGCCCAAGCGGAAAGTTTTAAAACTACTGGACCACTTAAGCCCCAATGAGTTATTAATAAAGCCCCGCTATCCTCAAAATCAGACTCCAAAATTTTAACCCGAGCATTTGGTACTGAAATACCTTCCAAAGACTTTAAAGCCGGATGATTAATGTTAAAAGTAAATAATGAGGGTACTGGTGGAACAATAGCATGACCATGCAACTCAATAATCTTCCATGAAGCAACACTACTACCTGTAGCAAAGAGTATATTTTTGGCTTCGAAAGCTCTTTTTTTAGATTTAATCATCCATTTATTTCCTTCTTTATCAAGAGAAGTAACTGGAGAATTAGTAATTACTTCAATACCGAGCTTTTTGGATAAACCAATAAAGCAGTTGACAATTGAAGATGAGCTATTACTGATAGGGAAAACCCTACCATCATCCTCAATTTTAGTTTCAACACCATGATCAGCTAACCAGCTCATCATATCACCACATAAAAAACGGTGAAATGGACCTAATAACTCCTTATTACCTCTTGGGTAATAGTTAACCAGCTCACTAGGATCAAAACATCCATGGGTCACATTGCATCTTCCTCCTCCAGAGATTTTTACCTTACTTAATAAATTGCTCGATTTTTCTAAAATGACAATTTTAAGATCAGGGTTGATCTCAGCAACTTGAATGGCTGCAAAAAACCCAGCAGCACCCCCTCCTACTATTACTAAATCATATACTTTTTTCAAGCTACTAACCTTCAAGTTTTTAGATACAAAATCTGCGTTATATAAAGTTCAATAATTTATTCTAACCATTACTTTTTAAAAACAAACTTAATTTCTTTTTCAGCCGCATCTTTTTCTGAGTTCAGGACAAATACATGCATGGTTGTATCACTTATTTTTTTAAAGCGAATACCATCAAAACGAACTTCAGTTTTCGTGATTTTGACCAGAGGAAAAACAAGAACTTCTTTCTTTTCCTCCCAACCTGTTAGGTCAGCATTAAAGTGTTTTAATTGAAAACTAAGACCCTTTTCTTCATCAAAAGAAATAGTCATAATCTCATAAAAAACAATTGCATCATCTTTGATAAGCTTGAACATACCCATCATAGAATTCCCAGATGGTTCACTCCATATCTCTTCAAAAGAACCGCCAAAAGCTTCTCCTTTCCAACTTCCACTAATCCAGCTTATTTTTTTTAAACCTTTGTGTACATTACTGCTATCTAGAAGCTCTTTTGAAGATTTTGGGATATTTGGGATATAAGAGTATGATTTTGCTGACAGCAATAAACAAAAAATCAAGAAAATATTTTTTTGCATTACAAGTAATTGATTGTTAGTGTTAGTTAAAAATATGTAAAAAAAGCATACTTTTTGCAATGCTCTAATAACAACTTATATATTTATATTAAAGCGAGTTGTAAACTAAAAAAAGCACTCATGAAAATAAGAAATCTTATCATTTGCATATTCATATTTTTTCAAACTGCTTGTGCTCAAAAAAATATTAAAATGGATAATAAAGAACTTGGAAAAGGATGGGAAAAAGTAAAGCAACTAGAAAAAAAAGGACTCCCTGAGTCTGCACTTGAAGAGGTTGAAAAAATTTATAGCTCTGCTTTGGAGAAAGAAAATTGGGGAGAATTAGTAAAAGCAATTATACACAAACTAAAATATACAAGTTACAAAGAAGAAAATGCTTTTGTAAAGAACTTAATTAAACTAAAAAAAGAAGCGGAAACAGCAACATACCCTGCAAAACCACTATTACACTCAATGCTTGGCGAGATGTATTGGTCTTATTATCAAAATAATAGATATAGGTTTAACCAACGATCTCAAATAGCTGGCATAAAACAAGATGATATTGAAACCTGGAGCTTACAAAAAATAGTAGAAGAAACATTTAGACAGTATCAATTATCTTTAGACGACTCGGAAAAAAGTAAAGAAATAGCAATCAACATATATGATGAAGTACTAGCAAAAGGAGGAGAAACTAGTAGAGAAATTCGACCTACCATTTTTGATTTCCTCGCACATAGAGCTATTGCATTCTTCTCTAATCCTGAGCCAGATATAACAAAGCCAGCAAGCACATTTATGATAGATGATGCACAGTATCTCGCTGAAGCATTTGATTTTGTAGACTTAGAAATTGCTTCAGACGATACTCTTTCTATGAAATATCATGCTTTGAAAATATACCAAGAGCTAATACAGCTTCACTTAGAAGATGAAGATCCTAAAGCATTGGTAGAAGTAGACCTTCAACGGTTAGAGTTTGTGAAAAACAATTCTATTATTCCTAATAAGGAAGAACTATATCTTAAAACACTTCAAAAACTTGAAAAAGAAACGATCGAAAGTCCGGTATCTACAAAAGTAACTCACAAAATAGCTCTATCGCACCAATTATCTGGTTATCAGTACAAGCCACTAATCTCTGAAGATCACAAATGGGATCTAAAAAAAGCAATAGAGCTTTGTGATGCTGGGCTTCAACGATTTCCAGATTCTGACGGGGCAATACTTTGCGAAAACTTGAAAATAGATATTACAAAGCAGACTATAGAGTCGCAAATAGAAAAAAGAAATATTCCAAACCAGCCATTTAGAGCCTTTATTCGGTATAATAACCTTGATAAAATAAACTACAGAGTTGTAAAGATAGATCGAACAGATGTTCAAGAGCTTAGAGAAGACCTCTCTAAAAAGCATGATATCAATAAAGACAAGGAGTTTATTAAATACTTTTTAGATAAAAGCTCACTTAAAACAGGAAATTATTCACTACCAAATGATGGAGACTTTCAGAGTCACAGCTTAGAAATAAAAATAGATGCACTTCCTGTAGGGGAGTATATGCTTATTTTTAGCTCAGATGAAAACTTCAATTTGGAAAAAAGTGCTGTGGTATATTCATTCATAACAGTCACTAACATAAGCTACATACACAGAAATCATCAAAATGGAGATACTGATTTTTATGTAGTACACAGAGAAACAGGAGAGCCACTGCAAGGTGTAGAAGCAGAGGTATTCAGGAAAAAATACGAATCACAAAAAGGATATTATTTCAAAAAAGAAGGCACTTTAAAAAGTGACGGCAATGGTTACATTCAGGTAGAGAAAAATCATAAACCAGGTGTTTATGATTATGGAATAAAAGTTAACTTTAGTAAAGGAGATGATTTTGTAAGCACAGATGAGATCGGTCAAGGTTATTCTTATTATTCATCATCCTATTCTGGACAAATAAACCAATATATAACCTATCCGCCAACTACTGGTATTCAAACTTTTTTTTTCTTGGATAGATCAATATACAGACCTGGTCAAACCATTTATTTTAAAGGACTAGTGCTAATGACAGATGGTAAGAAGCCAGAAACAGTTAAAAATCGTGATGTCATTGTAACACTTTACGATGTAAACAATCAACCAAAAGGAGATTTAACCTTAAAAAGCAATGAGTACGGTACGTTTAGTGGAATCTTTACAGCACCGTCTAGTGGATTAACTGGTCAAATGTCCCTTAAAACAAATAGCACTCTGGGGCAAGCAAGCTTTTCTGTAGAAGAATATAAACGCCCAAAGTTTCAGGTAAACTTTAACCCACTAAAAGGGAGTTTTAAACTAAATGAAACGATAAAAGTAACTGGAAATGCTCAGGCATTTTCTGGAGCAAATATAGATGGAGCAGAAGTAAAATACCGAGTAGTAAGAAATGCCTCTTTTCCTTATTGGTTTTGGTACAGGTGGGGTTTTTATCCAAGTTCACCACAGATAGAAATAGTAAATGGCGCAACTAAAACAGATGAAAAAGGGCAGTTTGAGATAGACTTTAAAGCAATACCAGATCTAAGCATAGACAAAAAAGTAGAGCCAACTTTTAGCTATACCATCTATGCAGATGTCACAGACATCAATGGAGAAACGCATAGTTCATCAAAAGTAGTTTATGTAGGATATAAAGCACTTACCCTTAATATTCCCGTTTCAAATATTGATACCAAAGTTGGTAAAGATACATTTGACATATACACACAAAATTTGGCAGGTGAGTTTGAACCAGCAGCTGGTGAAATAACCATTTGGAAGCTTAAAGGCTCAAATAAAACGTTTAGAGATAGGTACTGGAATCAACCGGATCTTCATTTATATTCTAAAGAAGAGTACTACCAATTATTTCCACATGACCTTTATGAAGATGAAAACAACAAATTCAAGTGGGAAAAAGAAAAGAAAGTGTTTTCTACATCATTCAATACAAAAAACAATAAAAAACTAACATTAAACGATCTTGAAAAGTGGGATCTAGGAGAATACGTTTTGGAAATATCGTCGAAAGATAAATATGGAGAAAGTGTACAAGGAAAAACCTACTTTCAAGTGTTTTCTTCTGAAAAGAAAAGCGTACCTGTAAAAACTGTTAACTATAGCCAAGCTTTAAAAACAAAGGCTGAACCAGGAGAAGAAGCCACTATCCTATTTGGTACTTCAGAGGAAAAAATAAATGCTTTGTATGAACTGGAACTGGATGGAAAAATAATCAATAAGGAAAGAGTTGAGCTCAATAGAGAGCAAAAAATATTCAAGGTTGATATAGAAGAAAGGCATAGGGGCAACTTGATAGCACATTATATGTTTGTGAAGCATAATAGACTATATACTAATGATATAGTAATTCAAGTCCCATATACTAATAAGGTTTTAGATATTGAGTTTGCAACATTTAGAGACAAGCTTCAACCAGGTCAGGAAGAACAATGGAAAATAATAGTAAAAGGGAAAAATAAGGAAAAAATAGCAGCTGAAATGGTTGCTACCCTTTACGATGAATCTTTAGACCAATTTAGAGCTCATGGCTGGTATCAAAACTTTTATACTCTAAACTACTCAAAGCTAAACTGGCAAACAATTAATGACTTTAAATATCAGGCTTTCACTTCTTATTTCCCTCAAAATTGGCATGCCAGATACAAAAGATACCCTAAGGTTATCACGTATGATCAACTCAATTGGTTTGGATATAATTACTACAACTATTATTATAGAAATGCTAGGTTTAACTATAGTGGTAACCTTCAAAGAAACCTTAGAATGGCTCCAAGTAGTGTGAAGGATGGAGAGTTTGAAGAGGAGTCTGATGTTTTAGAGGAAGTAGTAAGTACCTCAACAGGTTTTGCTATGGATGCAGATGGTACTATAGCTACTGAAAGATCTGATATGCCTTCACCTCAAGAAGATGGAAACTTGGCTAAAAATGAAAACCAAAAAGTAGATCTTTCTAATGTTAAAGTCAGAACTAACTTCAATGAGACAGCATTTTTCTACCCTCATTTACAGACCAATGCAAATGGAGAGATAATTATAAACTTTACTATACCAGAAGCTCTTACCAAATGGAAAATGCTTGGATTTGCTCATACACAAGACATGAAAACGGGAAGCATTGTAGAGCATTTGGTAACACAGAAAAACCTAATGGTAGTGCCCAATCAGCCTCGGTTCTTTAGGGAAAATGATAAAATGATTTTCTCTACAAAAATTAGCAGCTTGGTGGATAAAAACCTCTCTGGGCAGGTTGAGCTACAGTTCTTTGATGCAATAACCATGAAACCTGTTGATATATTTTCAAAAGGAGTAAAAAAAGGTCAAAGTTTTGCTACAAAACCAAAGCAAAGCACAACGGTAGAGTGGGAAATAGCAATCCCGGAGGGCATACAAGCAATTACCTATAGAGTAGTTGCCAAAGCAGGTAATTTCTCCGATGGAGAAGAAAGAATGATCCCTGTTGTAACAAATCGAATGCTTGTTACAGAAACATTACCGCTTCCTATCAGAGGCAAACAAACAAAGACATTTGAGTTTGAAAAACTGCTGAATAATACCTCAAAGACGCTCAAACATCAAAAGTATACATTGGAATATACATCCAATCCAGCCTGGTATGCAGTACAAGCTTTACCATACCTTATGGAGTATCCTTACGAATGTGTAGAACAAACATTTAGCAGATATTATGCTAATGCAATAGCATCCCATATTGCCAATAGCAACCCTAAAATCAAGAGAGTCTTTGATACCTGGAAGAATATACAGCCTGATGCTCTACTTTCTAACTTGGAGAAAAACCAGGAACTCAAAACAGCTTTACTAGAAGAAACACCATGGGTATTACAAGCACAAAGCGAAACCCAAAGAAAGCGAATGATTGGCGTTCTGTTTGATCTTAATAGAATGGCAAACGAGTTAGAAATAGCATTAAATAAAATACAAGATGCCCAATATTCTAGTGGTGGCTTTAGTTGGTTTCCTGGGTTGCCAGAAAATCGTTATATGACCCAACATATTACAGCAGGAATGGGGCATTTAGATGTTTTAGGTGTCAAAAGCATTAAAAAAGACTCTAAAACATGGAGTATGGTAACCAAAGCATTAAACTATTTGGACACAGAAATACGCAAAGACTATCAAAGACTTAAAGACTTAGCAAAACAAAAGAAAATAAAACTAGAAGATAATCACATAAGCTACATACAATATCACTACTTATATACTAGAAGTTACTTCAAAGAAGTAGAAGTTTCAAAAGCAAATCAAGAAGCGTTTGAGTACTTCTTAAACCAGGCAAAAGAGTACTGGATAAAAACGAATCTTTATGCTCAGGGCATGGCATGTCTCGCATTGCACCAGTTTGATGAGGGTTCTACATCGAAAGAAATGATTCGATCATTTAGTGAAAGAGCTCTTCACTCTGAGGAAATGGGAATGTACTGGAAAAGTAGCAATGGTTACTTCTGGTATCAGGCACCAATAGAAACACAAGCATTGATGATAGAGGTATATGATGTAGTAGCAGAAGATCAAAAAGCAGTAGAAGAGTTGAAAACATGGTTGCTTAAGCAGAAGCAAACACAAGATTGGAAAACAACTAAAGCAACGGTAGAAGCCTGTTATGCTTTATTGAGAAGGGGGACAGATATTCTGGCAAATGATAATTTGGCAGAGATAAGTATTGGAGGCAAAAAAATAGATCCTAAAGAACGAGAAGACACGAATATTGAAGCAGGTACAGGTTATTTCAAAACATCTTGGAATAAAAATGAAATTTCTACTGACATGGGAAGAATAGAAATATCCAAGAAAGAAGAAGGGGTAGCTTGGGGAGCAGTTTATTGGCAGTACTTTGAGCAGTTAGACAAAATCACACCCGCAGAAACTCCATTAAAACTTAAAAAAGAACTTTTCCTACAAAAAAATACAGATCGTGGTCAAGTTATAGTGCCAATAAATGAGCACACAAAACTTTCTGTAGGAGATCTTGTGAAAGTAAGAATAGAGTTAAGGGTTGACCGTGATATGGAGTACGTTCATCTTAAAGATATGAGAGCATCCTCATTTGAACCAGTTAGTACAATATCAAGACACAAATACCAAGATGGGCTCTATTACTATGAAAACCCAAGAGACCTAGCTACAAACTTTTTTATAGGATATCTACCTAAAGGAACATACGTATTTGAGTACCCACTAAGAGTTTCACAGAAAGGAGACTTTTCTAATGGGATCACTACTATACAATCTATGTATGCTCCTGAATTTACAAGCCACTCTGAAGGAATACGGGTAAGCGTTGAATAAAAGACTTTTTTCGTTTATAATTGCAGAAAACATAAGACAGGTTACTTTTTAGTGATTTTTAAAGTGAAAATATTAAGTATTGTTACTTAAAGAGATGTTTTTTTGAATTATAGAATAGTTTTTTATAAAAAAAACACAAAAAAGAGCTTAAATATTTAGTGTTTATAGCATAAAAAGTTAATTTTAATAAACTTTCTTACACAGAAAGCACAATAAAATAATGAATAATTGTATTTTAGATATAATAAAAACTAATACAAAATACTTAGCTATATTTTAAAACCACAAAAATGACAAAGAAAGGAAAACTATTAATCAGTTTAATTATCCTGGTAAGCTTTTTTTATACTTCTTGTTCAAATGATGATGATGGCTCTAACCCGACTACACCTGACCCAACACCAGCATCTATCTTGAGAAACTATTTTGGTACTAACATAAACTTAGATAATCTTCCAAATTATGCAAATCAAGATTTGCCAAGATACATCACAAAAGATAATGCAAGTGATAAAACGACTTCAGATGAAGTAGCAGTATTGGGTAGAGTTTTATTTTATGACAAAAAACTATCTACAAATAATACAATAGCGTGTGCAAGCTGTCACAAGCAAGAACTAGGTTTTACAGATGATGCCATAGTAAGTGAAGGAGTTAACGGAGTTACAGGAAGGCATTCCATGCGGTTAATTAATAGTAGGTACACTGAAGAATCAAGGTATTTTTGGGATGAAAGAGCTACTTCCTTAGAAGATCAATCAACTCAACCAATAAAAGATCATGCTGAAATGGGCTTTAGTGGGGTAAACGGAGCTCCTGATTTTAATGACTTAATTACAAAGCTTTCAGCCTTAGATTATTACCAAGTACTATTTACAGAGGCCTTTGGTAGTGAGACAGTTACTGAAGATAGAATAAAAACTGCTATCAGTCAGTTTGTAAGAAGTATTCAATCATATGACTCCGACTACGATGTAGGTAGAGCTTTGGTAGAAGAAAGTGTAGATGATTTTCCAACTTTTACTGAAAAACAAAACCGTGGAAAACGATTGTTTCTTACACCACCTCAATTTAATGCTCAAGGTCAAAGAACGGGAGGTGGGCTAGGTTGTGGAGGATGCCATAGAGCTCCAGAATATGATATAGATCCTCAATCAAGGAATAATGGTGTTATATCTGTAGCTAACTCAGAGCAGGAAATAGATCTTACCAATACCAAATCACCAGCAATAAGAGATATAATGGATTCAAGAGGACGTCTACATGCACCATTAATGCATACTGGATCTTTTACAACATTTCAACAGGTTTTAGACCACTATAATAATATTACTCTTAATTCAAACTTGGACAGGAGACTTATGCCAGGAGGAAGAGGGCAACAGTTAATGTTAACAGATGAAGAAAGAGATGCTGTAGAAATATTTGTAAGAACACTGACTGGAAGTAGTGTTTATACAGACCCAAAATGGTCTGATCCTTTCATACAGTAAATTATTTTATCTGTAAATAATAAAAGAGGATTTTTTTAACGTTTTATTAGGAGAAAAGGCTTGTATAAAATATAGCCCTTCTGGGATATTATCGATATTTAACAAGTATTCTTTCTGGTTAAATTTAGTTTGAAAGGAATGAACCTTTTTTCCTAATAGATCAACCAAACTAACTGGAGATGAAATATTAAAAGGCAAACCCACTTTTATAAATGAAGAAGCTGGATTAGGAAAAAGTGTGATTTTAAAGTTTTCATCTGGTATTTCGGTAGAAAGAATGGTCGAACTTTTTGAAAATACAGGTCTAATCATCAAACTACCATTAAACTTTGTATTCCTTTCCCACAAATTACCAGTTTTAAAAAAAACTTCACTTCCATTACCTGTTTCCAAATCAAAACCGACAATTAAATCCAAATCAGATAACTGCTGAATCGCAACAAAAAACGTGTCACTTACAGCAATAGGGTTAGTAAACTCATATCTGAAGAACTGATTTATACCATTAGAGTATCTAAAAGGAAGGCTTTGTTCATAAATAATATTTTCTTCTTGTTGGTCGTCAAAACTCAAATTAGTTAATATAGATAAACCAAAAGGCTGCCCTTCTAAGCTTTGGTCATAATAGGGAAAATAAAGATCAACACCTGTAATAAAATCACTCTCAGAAATAGTATACCGTTGAGCTGTTTTTCCAAACCTCTGATGAACTGATAAACCAGTTTCAGCGGAACCATCATCATAAGCAATATAATTTGAAAAATGATAATAAGAAGTGATTGTATCATTAGTTGTTGTTCTAATCACTTCATTAGTCTCTATGCTGTCTAAAAAAAATGTGTATTCGAATAATAGGGAGTCTCTTGTAAAATCAATATTAGGTAATTGATTTTGAGTTTTTATGGTTAATACCTCTCCACTTGATATAAAGGCACCTTCTTCGTATTCATTTTGACCGTTTTCGCTAACTGCAATAGTTGATAAACTTGTCTCTTGCTGGTTAGAGTATACTTCTCTGACCGTAGCTTTGGGTAAAATAATATTAAAAGTATCACTTAGATTTCTGATTTTGGAGAATATTGTATCAGATAGTATTTCTTGGTATAAACCAGGTAGTTGACTCATTGGGAGAGAAGAGTATTTCCCAAAAGGAGAGGTAGGTTTTTTTACCTGAGCAAAGTCAATTCTAAGATCTTTCCTATCAGAACCTTCAGAAAAAAAATAAACATAATCCAAGTGCCAAACATCATAACTACCTGTTTTTCTTCCTTTGGAAACAAAGCGAAACTGGAAGCTATCATGCTTAAAGTCAGCATTTTCAATTAAAACCTCTTCTTTGCTGAAAGAGCTATTACCTACTTCACCACCACTTACTGACCATAACTCAAACCAGTTATTTTCTCTATCTTTAACTTCAAGAGAAAAAGAGTCTTCTACATCGGGAAACTCTCCATAGTTGCCATTATTCCAAAAAAATGACAATACTAAATTTCTATTTTCATACTCAGATAGATCAAAAAAATGGGAAGTGAGAACATCTGCCTGACCAACTTCTTCTGAGTCTTCTTCGATGTACCCCAGTCCACTCGAACTGATACCATCAAAAGTTGCAACACCTACAGATGGAGGGTTTAGTGCATAGTTAGAGTTAATGTAAACTCCATTAGAAAATTCCCAATTATTCGCTAACTCATAATTAAAGTTACTAAAGTCATCAAAAAAAGGAAGACTGATTACTATGGAGTCTTCTGCTATTCTAGTATTTGCATTTTGGCTTTTTATAATTGGATATAAGACTTGACCTTCACACCAAAAGCTTACAAAAAGAAAAAAAAAGAAAAACTTTTTCATAGATGATTATTATAATAATAAAGCAATAAAGCAGCTGCAGCTACTCGTTTTCAACCCAAATATCTACTTCAGACTTCACTCTTAACCTTCTCCCTCTATCGTGAGGTGGATATTGCCTAACAATTGTTCCAACGGTTACTGTATCTGTTTCAACATATTTGATTTTTCCAACTTTTAACCCTAGACCTAACATTAATTCATCAACCTGATCTAAGCTTAAGCCTATTAATTTTGGAACTCTAATACTTGCTCTTCTAAAACCATCTCCAGCAATTATATTTACAACAGACCCTTTTTCAATATAATAACCACTATCTAACTCTTCTCTTGTAACCTTTTCACCTTTCACAGTAAGCTCTAATACTGCATTAAGAGCAACATCTCTTGTATAACTAACTTTACCAATTTTTAAATCATAGTTGCCCAAAATAATTTGCGCATTCCTAACAGATCCATCCATTAAATTAGGTAATCGGACTAAAGGAGGAGTTGAAGGGTTAAGCGTAAAATATACTTTACGGCTATTTTTGACCTTATCACCATAACTAGGCATATGATCTAAGATAGTAAGTGGGGGATAAGAGGAAGTGAAATTATTACTGCTGGAATCATAAACTTCCCATCTAAGATTGAGCTCTTCCAACTTTTTTTTACCTTCTTCAAAAGACAAACCTCTTAAATTAGGAATTATTACTGTCTCATTATGATCTGTGATAACTGGAAGATATGCCTTAAAAACTAAGCTAAGAAGTAACGTAGCAGTTACTAATACCAACCCAATATTAGCAAGGAAAGAATAAGGTGTATTCTTCCCTAAAAACCTGTATACTTTTTTTAGGTATACAAAGATTTTTTTCATAAAGCTTTGCTTTTCCTCTTTTTCACTCATTTTTTTATATAGAGTCTATTAATTACATCCTCAAAAACGTACAATTTGTTTTTGATAATCAAGTGTTTACTAATGTTTTTTAAGAAAGTATATCATGGATTCCATGTAATCACTCTTAGACAAAGCACAACAACTACTTCACAAAATACTATTATTTATGGGTGAATTTCAAATATGCTCAAATACTCTCTTAAATTATTTTCACATTCTCTTACATACTTAGTAGAGCTACTATACTATAATTTTTTTTGCTTATTTTGAGCATCAATAGTAGCTATAGCAATCATATTTACAATTTCTCTGACAGAACTTCCTAACTGCAAAATATGGACAGGTTTATCTAGCCCCAACATTATTGGTCCAACAGCTTCAATATTAGCCATTTCTTGCATCAATTTATACGCAATGTTTGCGGAAGACAAATTTGGAAAAATCAAAATATTAGCTCTTTTGTCAATCAAATCTGTAAATGGGTAATTCTCTCTAAGAGCATCAATATTAAAAACAAGATTCGCTTGTATTTCTCCATCCACAGTTATTTCCGAATGTTTTTTTCTCAAAATATCTACAGCTTTTCTTACTTTTTTTGGTTCTTCTCCATTGGAAGAACCAAATGCAGAATACGATAGCATAGCAACACATGGGTCAATATTGAAGTGTCTCTTTACAGACTTAGAAGTTAACAGAGCTATCTCTACTAACTCTTCTGCTGTAGGCTCTTGGATCATAGTTGTATCTGCAAAAAACAAAGGTCCTCTTTTGGTAAGCATCATGTACATACTAGATACTTTTTTCACTCCCTCTTCAGTGCCAACTATTTGAAGTGCAGGTCGAATAACTTCTGCATAATTCCTGCTAATACCCGATATTAGAGCATCTGCTTCACCGACTTCTACCATCATCACACCAAAGTAGTTTCTTCTTTTCATCACCTCACTAGCTTCATACCAAGTATAGCCTCTTCTATTTCGTTTTTCAAAAAACACCCTAGCAAAGGTCTGTCTCTTTTCATGATTTGAGCTAGATGAGGGATCAATAATTGTTACACCACTTAGGTCTAACTGATGCTCCTTACAAATTTTTAAAATATTTTTTTCATTACCCAATAAAATAGGCTCTGCTATTTTTTCATCTAATGCAATTTGTGCGGCCTTTAAAATTCTCGGATCTTCTGCTTCTGCAAAAACAATTCTTTTAGGGTTTTGCTTAGCTTTACTTATGGTATAGCGGATAATATTTTCATCACCTCTTAATCTACTTACAAGCTCAGCTTCATACCTTTCCCAATCTGCAATAGGTTTTTTGGCAACTCCTGAATCCATAGCAGCTTTAGCAACAGCTGGAGCAACTGTAGTCAGTAACCTAGGGTCTAAAGGTTTAGGGATAATATAGTTTTTACCAAAAACAATCTTATGCTCATCATATGCCTTATTGACCACATCTGGCACTGGCTTTCTAGCAAGGTCAGCGATTGCGTGAATGGCAGCAAGCTTCATCGTATCATTAATTTCTGTGGCTCTCACATCTAATGCTCCTCTAAAAATAAACGGAAACCCTAGCACATTATTAATTTGATTTGGATGATCCGATCTACCCGTTCCGATAATCAAATCATCTCTAGTTTCAATAGCTACGTCGTAGGCTATTTCCGGATCAGGGTTTGCTAAAGCAAATACTATCGGGTTAGTATTCATAGCTAGAAGATCCTCAGGAACTAATACATTTCCTCGAGATAAGCCCAGAAAAACATCAGCTCCTATTAAAGCTTCCCGCAAAGTTTTAGCGTTAGTAGTATTAGCAATTACTTTTTTTTCCTTCGTTAAATCATTTCTGGTTGTATTAATAACCCCTTTACTATCACACACTATTATATTTTCTTTTCTAGCACCTAAAGCAATAAAAGTATTAATGCAAGAAAGAGCTGAAGCTCCTGCACCAGAAACTACAACTTTAACCTTCTCTATCGTTTTATCAACGATTTGTAGTGCATTGATTAGACCAGCACCTGTAATAATGGCAGTACCGTGCTGGTCATCATGCATTACAGGAATATTGAGTTTCTCTTTTAGTTGAGTTTCTATTTCAAAACAGTCGGGAGCCTTGATATCTTCTAGATTAATACCTCCAAAAGTTGGTGCAATAGCCTTAACCACCTTTATGAATTCAGAAGGGTTATTTTCATCTACTTCAATATCAAAAACGTCAATTCCAGCAAAGATTTTAAATAAAATACCTTTTCCTTCCATTACAGGCTTCGACGCTTCAGGTCCAATATCTCCTAAACCTAATACTGCTGTGCCATTGGAAATTACTGCAACTAAATTACCTTTGGAGGTATAAGAATATACGGTCTCAGGATTTTTGGCAATTTCTTTGCAAGGTTCTGCTACACCAGGGGAGTATGCCAGTGCTAAGTCTCTCTGAGATTGTGTTTGTTTAGTGGGGATCACTTCAATTTTTCCTGGTATTGGATTAGAGTGATAGCTTAAAGCATCTTCTTTTCTGATAGTGTTTTTTGTCATGATCAAAAGTTCTTGATCAAAATTAAGCTATGTTAGTTAGATGCCAACTTTTTCTTTCACCAAAGAATGGTTTTTATTAATCGATTAGTAAACCATTAATATCACATTTAATAGTATAATATATTTTCATTTAGGTAAAATAAATAGTAAAATTAGTCTCAATGTTAAACTAAAACCATATAAATCATGAAAACAATCAAAAACACACTTTTCGCTTTTTCTTTACTTTTAATGGCATCATTTGCTTTTTCCCAAGAAAGTAAAAAACATGTTTTGGAAGCAAATACTACTATTGAACAAGTACTAAAAACTGAGTTTGTAACTTATTTTGGGGAAGAGGATAAAAAGAAGGAAACACCTAAAAGAAGAGAAAGAGGCAAAACCATAAAATTCTAATACTAAAAACTTGTTCAAAAAGCTATTATTTACTTTAATCATTACTACTTCTTTAATCTACGATTCTAAGGCTCAATCAGCTAAGAGTTTTTATAAACAATATCTTTATGCTTATCAATTATACAATGCCGAAGATGATAATGCAATAAAAGAGTTCAAAAAAGCAATATCTCTCTACAATACTTCAATGGGTAATACCTACGTCGAAGAATTTTTGAATTCTTTATACATGGTAGGAGATGAGTACTACCGGTTTGAAGATTACAAAAAAGCAATTGAATACTACAGCAAATGCTTAAAAGAACTCAAAAGTGTAAAGTTTGAAAATACTTTACTTCAATTTGATGCTAACCTTGCGATAGGACAAGCTTACAGTAATTTATTTTTCTATCGTACTGCTTCAAGATATTTTGAATATTGCGAAGAAATACTACATAAAATAGAAGACAGTAAGTTACACAGTCTTTTTTATAATGAAGTAGGAATTATATATGATGGTATAGGTGATTATGAATTATCCTTAAAGTATCTAAAGAAAGCACAATTAATAGATGTAAAAAATGGGGGAAATTCTTTAGCAGCAAGCATAAATATCGGAAGATGTTATCAACAACTTGGACGCTTTACTAAAAGTTTAGAAGTCTTTAATAACATAAATATATCAGAAGTTCCTCTTCCAGATAACTCATTAGCTTTACTAGTAATTAAGTATTTAAAAGGACAAGCATATTTAGAGCTTGGTAAACACCGTGAGTGCTTAGAAATACTTAAAAAATCATCGTCAGAAATTGTAAACAACAAAAGTTTACCAGTAAACCTAGAAATAAGTATTTATAATTTACTTGGAGAAGTAAATTTAACCCTCAAAAACTATGCTTTAGCCGAAAAGTATCTAAGTAAAGCTGAAAACTCAATAGAAAAAGGTTTTAACTCTGTAAATGAATATGTGCTGAGATGTTTTATTCTAAAAAGCAAGTGGAAAAGAGCAGTTGGTGAGCCATTAAAGGCTTTAAGTTATTGTCAGGAAAGCTTAAAAAAAATAAGTCCCTCTTTTCAACTAGAAGGAGATACACTTTTTTCTCTAAAAGAAACTTCTTTTGTCAGTCAGTTTTTAGAATTGTTAGACGAAATGGGACAAGCATACCAAGAATTATATGCTGTAGATGGAAATCAAAAACATTTGAAAAATGCCTGGAAAAGTTTCCATTTGGCAGTTTTGCTCTCAGAAGAAAACCGAAAAACTTTTCAATCTAGTGCTTCTAAGCTATTCTTTACCGAAAAAGTATATCCCATTTTTGTAAATGCCGTGAAAGCAGGATATGCTCTGTACAAGGCAGAAAAAAAAGAAAGCCTTAGAGAAGTCATTGTTCAAGTTATAGAAAAAAGTAAAGCTTCTGTACTACAAGATGTCTTGTGGGAGGATAAGATCAAATCTTTTGGAACTGTGCCAGATACCTTAGTTGCTAAAGAAAGGGAAGTAGAGAAAAACATTGCCCTACTAAAAACACAGAAAAATAAACACGAGGGAGATAAAGAAAAACTAAGACTAATAGTGAGTAGAATCCGAGATCTGGAAATAGAATTACAAAATATAAAAGAAAGCTTTGAAAAATATCCTCAATATTATCAACTTAAGTATTCGAATCAGAATATTGACATGACAAAAGCAATGACCTATTGCAAAAGAAAGGATTTAGCTATTCTTTCTTATTTTGACACTCCAGATGCTATTTATGCATACTCTATTGTGCGAGACAAATATGAATTATACAAAATAGATAAAGATTCTCTTTTTGATAAATCCCTAGGCTATGTAAAAGAACAATTGTATCTCCATCCTGATGAAAGACATTACAAGTTTGAGGAAGACCCTTGGGTTACTACTTTATACCAACACTTGATACAACCTGTTTACGAGGTCATTTCAAAACATAAAAAACTACTTATTATTCCCGATATTAACTTTCAAGATATCCCTTTCGAAATACTTAGACCTGTCAAAGAAGAGTATTTGCTCTATAAAAACTCCATAACCTACAATTACTCTTTAAAAAAAACATTAGAGGAAAATAATGCTAAACGTAAAATGGGTAATATTGAGGTTTTAGCTATTGCGCCTTTTGCTAACTATCGAATCGATTTCACAAAAAAAGAAAGGCTATACTATCCTCTAAAACAAACAGATAAAGAAGTAAGCAGCCTCAAAGGAACAATTTTGATCAACGAAAAAGCAACAAAAGAAGCCTTTTTAGAAAATGTTTCTTATCACAATATACTTCATTTAGCCACCCATACCCATGTAAATGATAGCGATCCGGACAAATCATATATTGTCTTTCGACCAGATACTACAGACTATAAGCTATACTCTACAGAATTATACGCTCTCAATTTGAGTAATACAGATCTTGCAATATTAAGTGCCTGCCAGACAGATAAAGGAAAAAAAATAAAAGGCGAAGGCGCTTTAAGCCTTGCTAGAGGTTTTAGCTATGCTGGGTGCAATAATCTCATACTTACCCGATGGTACGCAGAAGATATTTCTACTTCCTTTATTATAAAAAGGTTTTACCACCATTTGGAAAAAGGGTTAGGTAAAGACGAAGCACTGCAAAAGGCTAAAATTGATTTTTTAGAATCTGAAAACCTGGTATATGAAGCAGACAAAAATATACTAAACTGGGCAAACCTGGTTTTTTATGGTAACCCCTCTCCACTTTATAAAAAACCACCTCATACATACTTCTGGTGGATTGTTTTAGCTGGTAGTATAGTTGTCATTTTTGTAATAGTATACTTAAGGACTCGAAGAAATGGATCAAACCAATTTTAATTATAACTTATTGTATTTAAAATTGCAAAACAAGTTCGCAATCTTTTAGACCCTGAGTATAAAATCAGGATAATAGGATTTTTTCAAAAATATCCTTAAAAAGAAAACGCGCATATTATTACAGTATTTTATAAAGCACATTTTCAACACTTTTCTTTATAGTTTCAGTTTTATCAATATGACTTTTAAACGTTAATTTGGTATTACTTGTCTACTAATTAACCTGAGTTTCTATGTTAAAAAGCAAGCAAAGGGTTATTAGAAGTTAGTAAAAAACTATTGAAAACCAAGTGGTTATGTATAAAAATTGCAATTTGATCGTATTAACTTGAACGAGTTAAGAAATACTCACCAACTCTTTCATCTATAAACTTAATATTTGAAATCTTCGCATTTCCTAGCTCTTTTGTAGCCCCAGTCACTTCATTCCACTCCCAAAATTTCCAGGAAGTAGCAAAAAGAATACCTTCAACTTTTTTGTATTCCTCATAGGTTATTGCATGAGGGTTTTTCTCTGCTTCATTAAGTGTTTTTCCAAGGGTGACAATATATGCCATAGCACTTATGAGATTCGTTTTTTCATTTTTGTAAACAAGATACCAGTCTTTTGGAGAGTCTCCGGTTCCACTTTCGAATGTTAGTTTAGCAGTTGGCATTTCCTTTTCAAACATTGTCTTTTCCTTTTGTACTTCCCAAATAGTTCCAGGGTCACTTAGCTTGTAAGGAATAGCAAAAAAGTAAGACCAGGTGAACATATCAAACCTTGCTTTTTCATTGTTTGCCTCAGGTGGAAAAACGAGCATATCTTTACCATTATATAGAAGCTCTGTACCATCTTTTTTGTTAATTTTCACCTTTCCAGAGTTGGTAAGCATTACTATGTTAGCATTAAGTCTCTCTTTATTATTAAAGAAAAGTTGTATATCAAAAGATATAGCCTTATGACTTTCAAATAGGGTTTTAAAGTGAGCCTTTTCTATCTCTTTTACAAAATCTAACTTTTGCTTTTCTACATTATTTTTTTGAGAAATAACCCTTTCATTACCTCCTTGCTTTGAACAACTAAATAGTATGCTCAAGCTCCATATTACTAGGTAAGCAGTGTTCTTTTTATACATCTGTTTAAAGTTTGTGACTAGCCAAGTTTGTTTGGCGCAAATCTTAATCATTGTTTCGTGTGTGCCTCAATTTTAAATCAGACATGGTCTGTTTCATTTTCCTTTTTCTGTTCTTTTTTGAAAGATTTGAGACCTTCTACTACAACTACTATTTCACCTTTAGGTTTATTTTTTTCAAAGTGTTTAACTACTTCATTTAACTCTCCTCGTACTGTCTCTTCATATACCTTCGTTATTTCTCTGGAGACGGAAACTCTTCTCTTTTCACTAGCAAACTCGGCAAATGTAACTAGTGTTTTTAGCAGTCTGTGAGGTGACTCATAGAGTACTGTAGTTCTTTCTTCATCACAAATCGCTTTTATTTTTGATTGTTTCCCCTTTTTATGTGGTAAAAACCCTTCAAAAACAAAGCTATCCATAGAAAAACCAGAGTTTACTAATGCAGGCACAAATGCAGTTGCTCCAGGTAGTGTTTCAACATCTATGTCCTCTTCAATGCATTTTTTTATTAGTAAATACCCTGGGTCAGAAATTCCAGGTGTACCAGCATCTGATACTAAGCAAATCGTTTTTCCTTCTTTTATTTTTTCAACTACTTTTTTGGTAATACTGTGTTCGTTGAACTTATGGTAGGAACTAAATTGTTTATCTATTTTATAATGCTCTAGTAAAAACTTTGTATTTCTCGTATCTTCTGCAAGAACCAAATCACACTCTTTGAGGACTTCAAGAGTTCTCAGTGTGATATCTTTTAGGTTTCCAATAGGAGTGGGTGCTATTACTAATTTCCCCAAAAAGCTGCGTTTTTATTTACTTATTGAAACATGTTGTAGTAACTTCTCAATTATATGTTTAGAAGTTATGCCATCTGCCTCTGCTTCATAGTTCAGCATAATCCTATGATTCAAAACATCATAAGCTATCTCTTTAATGTCTTCTGGAAGCACATAGTCTCTTCCTTCAAAAAATGCTATTGCTTTTGCTGCTCTGTGTAAATTTATACTAGCTCTTGGAGATGCTCCAAACTGTATGTACTCGGCTTCTTCTTTCATTCCATATTCACCAGGGAAGCGAGTAGCAAAAACTATTTCAATTATATATTTCTCGAGGCTTTCTGAAATATTTACTTCATTAACAGCATTTCTAATCGAAAATATCTCTTCTTTTGCTAGAAGTTTTTCAACATTTTCTTCAAAAGATAAGTTGGACATTCTTCTCATTACTTCCAACTCCTCTTCTCTTTGTGGATAATTCACATATACTTTAAGCATAAAACGATCCACCTGTGCTTCTGGTAATGGATATGTTCCCTCCTGCTCTACAGGGTTTTGGGTAGCCAATACTAAGAATGGCTTATCCAGCGGAAAAGTAGTTTCACCAATAGTAACCTGTTTTTCTTGCATTGACTCAAGCAGCGCCGACTGTACCTTAGCTGGAGATCTATTTATTTCATCAGCAAGTATCAGGTTAGAAAAAATTGGTCCTTTTTTTACTTCAAACTCTCCTTCTTTCTGATTGTAAATCATAGTACCAATAAGGTCTGCTGGAAGAAGATCTGGTGTAAACTGAATTCTCTTAAAATCCAGATCCAATACTTTTGACAAAGTATTTACTGTTAGGGTCTTAGCCAAGCCAGGAACCCCCTCAAGCAAAATATGACCATTAGTAAAAAGTCCTATCATTAATCTGTTAACCATATAGTCTTGCCCTACAACTACTTTTCTTACTTCTTGATTAACCTGACTTATTTTTTCCTGAAGCTCTTGTCTTATTTGTGCCGTTTCGCTCATTTTACACTAGATTATGTATAATACAAACTTAAACTTTGATTATTGCAATTAGAATGATTTATTTTTGAGAATAATGAATTTTAATATTTATTAACACAACTAGTAGTGAAATCTGGTTATTTGTAATGATTAAAACATTTACGAGTAGAAGCTGTTTAAAATATATTTATGTCTAGAGGGTTTTTTCTTATAAGAAACTTTATTGTTTTAACCTTTATTATCCTTTTTTTTAGGCTTTTCTACCTTCAAATCATCAATTCTGACTATTCAAATCTTGCTGAAAGTAATATTATCAAGAGAAAAACTTTGCATCCTCGACGAGGGTTAATTTTTGATAGAAAAGGGCAAGTTCTTGCATCTAACCAGCCTCTTTATGATATTATTGGGAATCATAAGCTTTTTAAAGATTCTCTTAAAATTCAGAAACTTAAATCTTTACTTTCTTTAAATAGCTTTGAAAAAAAAGGATCTTACTTCAGTAAGAAGCATTTTTCTATATATCAGTCTCTCAAAAGAGATGAGTTCTATTCTATATCTGATCTAGTTTCTTCTTACCCTAATATAGAAGTTGTACAACACCCCGCAAGACTCTATACAAGCAATAGTTTAGCACATATTTTAGGATATGTGGGTGAGGTTAGTCCTTCTTTTTTAGAAAAAGATAGTTCTGGAATGTACAAACAGGGTGACTACATTGGTATCAGCGGACTGGAAGCAAGGTATGAGAAGTTTCTTAAAGGAAACAAAGGAGTAAAATATGTGATGACAAATGCTTCCGGAAACGTGAAAGGTAGCTTAGAAAACGGTAGTTTCGATACGCTATCTACTCCAGGCACTAACCTAAGCACTACCATTGACCTAGATATTCAAAACTATGCTTATAAGCTAATGTCAGGTAAAAAAGGTGGTGTTGTAGCTATTGAGCCAAAAACTGGAGAAATATTATGTATGGTATCTATGCCTAGTTTTGATTTAAACAAACTGATAGGAAGAAAAAGAAGTGATTATTTTTCTGAAGTAAAAGCGGATACTACTGCCCCTCTTTTTGTAAGACCTGCTATGGCTACTTATCCGCCAGGCTCTATTTTTAAACCCTTACAAGCACTAATAGCATTGCAAGAAGGAGTGATTAAAAACAATGAAAGAATTGCTTGTTTCAATAGTCCCATGGAAGATCACGCACCCTTTGGTCACTATAACATCGTCAGAGGGATAAAGTTTTCTTCTAATACTTTCTTCTATCGTTTGTTTAAGCGTGTTATAGAAAAAGAGCAAAAAAGCTCTCCTTATTTGACTGCTAGAGAGGGTGTTGATAAATGGTATAATCATTTGAAAAGCTTCGGTCTGGGTGATGTTTTAGGTGTAGATATTTCACAAGAGAAATCTGGGTTTACTCCTTCTCTTGGCACTTACGACAAGCTTTATGGGAAAAACCGTTGGAAGTTTTCTAATATATACTCTTTAAGTATAGGTCAAGGAGAACTTTTAGTAACTCCCTTGCAAATGGCAAATATGACTGCTGCTATAGCAAATAAAGGCTATTATTATACCCCACATTTTTTACAATCTCCTGATAGTATTCTTTCCAAAGAATATAAAATAAAAAGGTTAACTAGTATAGATTCTACCCACTTTGAAATTGTAATTGAAGGTATGGCTCAAGTAGTTGATGGAACTGCATGGAGAGCTAGAATTCCTGGAATAGAAATATGTGGCAAAACTGGAACGGCTCAAAACCCTCAAGGGATAGATCATTCTGTTTTTGTTGCTTTTGCACCTAGAGAAAACCCTCAAATAGCTATATCCGCTTATATTGAAAACGCTGGATGGGGAGGTAGAGCAGCTGCTTCTATAGCAAGCCTTATTATTGAAAAGTATCTTTTAGGAGAAATTAAAAGAAAATATATTGAAGACTATACTTTAAAAGGTGAGTTTCTGGATAAAAAGCAACTAGCTGAATTAGAAAAAGAAAACTAGCTGCTTTTTATAAGGTGTTTTTGACTTCTTATTTAAACATTGAATCTAAAATGCATTATGTCACCATCCAAAACAACATATTCTTTTCCTTCAACCCCAAGCTTACCAGCCTCTTTGCATGCATTTTCACTTTTATAATTTATATAATCGTTGTATTTTATAACTTCTGCTCGAATAAACCCTTTCTCAAAATCACTATGGATTACTCCAGCAGCTTGAGGTGCTTTAAATCCTTTTTGTATTGTCCATGCTCTCACCTCTTTTTTACCAGCAGTAAAGTACGTTATCAAATTCAATAAATCATACGATGTTCTTATTAGTTTATCTAACCCTGACTCTTTGAGACCATACTCTTCTAAAAACATCTTTTTCTCTTCCTCATCACCCAACTCTGAAATCTGAGATTCCAATGAAGCACACAGTGAAATAACCTTTGCCCCTTCTTCAACATTTTCTCTAAGCTTTTTTACATATTCATTTTCACTACCTAAATCTTCTTCACTGATATTTGCTACATATAAGACTGGTTTATTTGTTAGTAAAAAGAACTCATCCACAAGCTTTTTATCCTCTTGTGACATTTCCATCGTCCTTATATTTTGCCCACTTTCCAGATGTGTTTTTATTTTTTCTAAAAGATCTAGCGCTTTTTTTGATTCTTTATCTCCACTTTTTGCTTGCTTGACTACTTTACTTATCCTTTTTTCTACAGAGTCCAAATCTTTTAACTGTAGCTCAGCATCTATCACTTCTTTATCAGCTATTGGATCTACCCTGCCTTCTACATGAACTACATTTCCATCATCAAAACACCTAACCACATGTACGATAGCATCTACTTCTCTAATATTTGCAAGAAACTGATTTCCAAGACCTTCTCCTTTACTTGCTCCTTTTACCAACCCAGCAATATCTACAAACTCAATAACTGTTGGTATCACCTTTTCAGGGTTCACTAATTTTTCTAGTTCACTTAGTCTTTCATCAGGAACAGTAACTACACCTACATTTGGCTCTATAGTACAAAAAGGAAAGTTTGCTGCTTCCGCTTTTCCTGTTGATAACGAATTAAATAAGGTTGATTTGCCTACATTAGGAAGTCCAACTATGCCACATTTAAGTCCCATTCTTTAAATTTTTCACAAAAATAAAGGGAAGTTTTGGTTTTATATGGAATAAACTATAAAATCAGGAATCCTATGACAAAATCAAGGCATCCTCTTCTATTATTTATATTAAGAAATTGTTATTTGATCTCCTTTTAATTAAAAGCAAGTGTTATTTGACATTAACTTCTAATAAGTCTATTCGTGCCCCTGCCATACCAATAACTTTAAATAAATAGTCTTCCGTTTCAATAATATCCCCTACTTGCGGTAAGGCATGGTGAATATCCAATAAATACCCACCCAGTGTGTCATATTCTCCTTCGGGGATTTTTAATTTATCTTCTTCATTCAATACTTCTACTTCAAACCTAGCACTTATTTGAATTTTTTTATCACTTACTTTCTTGAATACCAATTTATCCTGATCATGCTCATCTTCAATATCTCCAAATATTTCTTCCATGATATCTTCCATGGTTACTATTCCTGAAGTACCTCCAAATTCATCTACTACTAATGCCATACTCTTTCTTTCGGAAATGAATTTTATCATCAACTCATTAGCAAAAATAGTTTCAGGTACTATTATAATATCAGTAATGATTTCTTCTATTAATTTAGGTTTTTTAAATAAATGGTAATGGTGACAATAACCAATTATGTTATCAATGGAATCTTTAAATACAGGTATTTTTGAATGTCCACTATTGACAAATATTTTTTTTAGGTCTTGTATTTCATCTTCCTGGCTTACAGCAATAATTTCTTTTCGAGGGATCATACAATCCCTGACTTTTATTGCTTTAAACTCTAACGCATTATTTAAAATTTCCTTATCAATCCCTGACTCTTCCTTTTCATTTGCAGACCCAAACCTTTTGCTCACATAATCATTGAGATCATTTAAGCCAAAAACCTGTTTTTTCTTCTCTTCACTATATCCAAAAATTTTGAATATTAATACCCTTGAGCTTTTAACAACTAACCAAACTACTGGGTATGAAATAAGATAAAATAATCGCATTGGAAGTGCTGAAGCAGTTAAAAACCTGTCTGGGTTTACCAATGAAATACTTTTGGGGAGAAATTCGGCTGTAGCTAAAACAATAAGTGTGGAGATAGATGTTTGGATAACCAGAGTTAGTGTTTCTTTCAGTATTAAACTATCAGTAGTAATTATTTTAGAGAGAAAGCTAACAATAGCTGGCTCTAAGAGTTTGGTCATGAAAATACCATAAACTACCAATGAAATAGTGTTTCCAAGGAGTATTGATGCAAGAAAGTAGGCAGGTTTACTTAAAAATTTACTTATTATTTCTCCAGAAAAAACGCCTTTTCTTTTCTGTATGGCTATATGCAACCTATTAGCAGAAAGAAATGCAATCTCTGTAGCAGAAAAAAAACCTGAAGAGATAAGAGATAGTACTACGATCAATACATCTGTGTGCATATGCAAATAATAGCACTATACTTTTACCTTACAAGAAGCCTTGGCAAAAAGATTAAATCGATATACCCATAAAAGACATGAACGCAACTCCCATGAGTCCGGTAATAATAAACGTTATTCCTAAACCTTTCAAAGGAGCAGGTACATTAGAGTATTTAAGTTTTTCTCTAATAGCTGCCAAAGCAATAATAGCTAAAAACCAACCTATACCTGAGCTGAAACCAAATACTGTAGCTTCAACAAAAGTGTATTCTCTTGGTACCATAAAAAGTGATGACCCTAAAATTGCACAGTTCACTGCTATTAGTGGTAAGAATATTCCCAAAGAACCATAAAGTGCAGGGGAAAACTTTTCAATAATCATTTCAACTAACTGTACAATGGAAGCGATTACAGCTATGAACATTATATATTGTAAAAAACTAAGATCTACACCAGCAAATGAACTCCCCATCCATGATAATGCTCCTTCTTTTAAAATGAAGTCATAGATTAGCCAGTTAAGAGGGACAGTAATTGTTAGAACAAATATAACAGCTATACCAAGACCCGAAGCTGTTGTAACTTTCTTAGAAACAGCAAGATAAGAGCACATTCCTAAGAAGTATGCAAACACCATATTTTCTATAAATATGGACTTTATTCCCAGATTAAAAAGATCTAACATTTTTTAAAAATTATTTCTAAAATTTTCAATCAACTACCTCGTGGCAAACCCACAAGGTATAGTAATCAATAATGTTTTTATAATCGAAGTAAGTTTCGAGATATTAAAAAGTAATTAACTTTCAACATAGCCATTTCTAGCTCTCTGAACCCATATTATTATACCAACTATAATAAATGCTCCCACTGGTGATGTCATCAAACCATTCGTTGGAAAATCAGATCCAACCCAACCGTCCTTAGACCAACCAATTGCTTCAAAAACTTTAAAGTCAAATAGTGAACCAGAACCTAATAGCTCTCTGAAAAATGCTACTGCTAAAATTACCCAAGCATACCCAAAGGCACTGCCAAAGCCATCTAAAACAGAGTCATACGGTTTATTTCCCATTGCAAAAGCTTCCAATCGTCCCATTATGATACAATTGGTAATAATTAGCCCTACATAAACTCCCACTACCTTCGATACATCATACAAGTATGCCTTTAAGAATTGATCTACTAAAACTACAAGAGATGCAACTACACTTAGTTGAACAATTATTCTAACTCGTTGTGGTATAGCATTACGCAACACTGAAATGATTAAGTTAGAAAAAACTACTACAAACATTACAGCAATAGACATCACAAGCGTAGGCTCTAACTTTGCTGTTACTGCTAATGCAGAGCATATTCCCAAAACCTGAACGGTTATTGGGTTATCATCGTCTAAAGGATCCGTTACTATTCTTCTTCTTCTTTTCGAGAGAAGAGGCTCTGCTTTTTTCTTAACTTTTAGTTCCGAAACTGCTGCTTCACTCATAATTCTCTTTTTTAACTATTCGTTTTTAACCTTTTGAAGTAAGGCTCATAATATCCAATGTAATTTTTTAGCATGTCATTCACACCATTTCCTGTTATCGTTGCTCCTGACATTCCATCTATTTGATGCTCACTCAAGTTATTGTTACTTTCTCCCTTGAGCATATTTACTGACTTAAGAACCCAGTTGTTGTCATACAACTTCTTTCCAACATATCTATTCTGAACTTCCTTTTCAGTAATTCTTGCTCCCAAACCAGGAGTTTCTCCTCTATGGTCAAAAGTAACCCCAGCTAAAGTATTTAAGTCGCCTTTTATTGCAACAAAACCCCATATATTATCCCAAAGACCATATCCATATACTGGAACTATATAAGCCTCAATTTGTGTAGTACTTCCCTTTTTCATACATTTAAATACGGGCAACTTCATTTCTTGAGGACTCTTTTTCGAAAGTTTGTATTGCTTGCTTATATCAATATCTTCTGGTTTTCCTGCACCATACTCATTGGATGAAAGCTCATTTCCTTTTGCATCTACAACAAAAGACTGAATACGCTGCTTATATATTTCAGCTATTTTACTTTTCTCAAGCATAGAAACATCTATTACAGCACTAAGTATCTGTTTTTTTGTTTCTAGTTCAACCTCTTTTTCTTGAATGGGTTTTAAATACACTGCAGTGAAAGACAGTAAACCACCAAGAATTACTGTTAGAATAGACGTAAAAACGATGATATATGTATTAGACTGTCGCACGTTGTAATCTTCTTTTTTTGTTAGCTTTAATTACATAAAAATCAATTAAAGGAGCAAACACGTTCATCAAAAGAACTGCCAGCATTATTCCTTCCGGATAAGCAGGATTAAACACCCTGATCACTACTGTTAATATTCCTATCAAAAGACCATAAATCCATTTTCCTGATTCTGTATGCGCTGCAGAAACTGGATCTGTAGCCATAAATACAGCACCAAATGCCAACCCTCCAATTACCAGGTGATAGTGGGCTGGCATCATCATAAATTCATTAGCGCCTACCCAGTTGAAACCTAAGCCCATCAAATAAGCACCCCCAAATACGCTAACAATGATTTTCCAGCTTCCAACGCCTGTCAATATCAGAATTATGGCACCAATTAAACACATAAATGTACTAGTCTCTCCTATTGAACCGGGTATTGTCCCAATAAACAAACTCTTAATATCATACATACCTGGATTCCAGCCCATTGTTGCCATGCTGAGTGTTCCCCCACTTCCAAACAACGGTGTTGTTGTAGATACTGCACTTGCTGCTAAAGCTAAAAATGTTGCTCCTGAGTATCCATCTGTAAGACTTGTTTCTCCACTTTCTCCAAGGTATGTCCAAACTTCCCCAGAAATTTCAGACGGGTATGCAAAATACAAGAATGCTCTTGCTGTCATAGCTACATTAAGAATATTCATTCCTGTGCCACCAAATACTTCTTTTGCTATTACTACACCAAACACAGATGCTACTGCTACTTGCCAAAGTGGGATAGTTACAGGCATAATTAGCGGAATAAGCATCCCTGTTACTAGAAACCCTTCATTGATTGGGTGCTTACGAGTTACAGCAAATACTACTTCAGCAATTCCTCCAGCAGAATAAGCAACTACTACTATTGGCAATACAAGCTTTGCCCCTAACCAAAACTTTTCTCCGAAAGAAGCTAAACCATTACCTGTTGCTAGAAAGTGTTGATGACCTACATTCCACATTCCAAATAATAAACATGGTACCATAGCTATTACCACAGTCATCATCATTCTCTTCAGGTCAATTGCATCTCTTATTTGAGAACCTCTATTACTAGTTACTTCTGAAGGAGTAAAAAGAAAAGTCTCTCCAGCTTCAAACAAATAATAGAATTTCTCCAGCTTACCCCCTTTTTCAAAAAGAGGCCTTTGTTTATCAAGAATTTTATGTAAAAACTTCATTATTTCAGCAAGTAATTGTTAAAATCAAAGGTTTCTACTGATTTACCCTTCAATCATTAGGTTTATTCCTTTTCGAACTATTTTCTGTATATCATGCTTAGATACATCTATAAACTCGCACAAGGCTAAATCTTCTTCAGAAACCTCAAAAATACCCAGTGCTTCCATTCCTTCAAAGTCTTCTGCAAGAATAGCTTTTATTAAATGTGTCGGCAAAATATCCATCGGTACAACTTTCTCAAAAGCCCCTGTCATTACAAAAGCTCTTTCTTCTCCATTCTTATTGGTATCTACTGTAGAACCTTTTCTGCCGTTGATGAAGGATAATAATCCCCATGCTCTATGAAAACTGAGACGTTTTGTAAAACTTAGCCATCCATCTGTTAAGAAAAACCTCGGTTTGTTTCCTTCTGGAATAACAGTAACTAATTGATCGTAAAAACCAACAAACCCATTATTACTAATTTTCTCTCCAGTAAGTACATTTCCAGAAATAACACGATACTCGCTAGAAGTATCTACCTCACTCTCTTTTAAAAACTTGTCAACACAAGCACCGATGTAGGTTTTATAATACTGTGGCTTTTTAAGTTTAGATCCTGCAAATGCAATAACTTTTGAAGCATCATAAATACCATTTAAGAAAAGTTTTCCAATTTGAATAACTCCAAAAGGGGATATCGTCCAAACTGTTTCACCAGTACTGATTGGGTCTATATGATGTATTTGAACTCCAACACAACCTGCTGGGTGAGAACCAAAGAACTTGTTTACTTCAACTCCTTCAGTTTTAGTGAATATTGGTAATACTTCCTTAGATCCATCTACACTGATATGAATTTTATCTGTAAACTTCTTTAGTATTTCTATTCCTGCCTCAAAAAAATGTTCTTCTCCTTTAAATGTCACACTATAATCAGGTGACAATGGGTGCGTATCAAATGCAGAAATAAATATTGACTTTGGTGTATCGTCAGGGTTTGCAACAATAGCATAAGGTCTTTGGATTATATTTGGCCAAACCCCCGACTCTATCATTTGATCTTTTGCAGAGTCTTTTGAAAGTTTGTGAATATCAGAGATAGAATATTTATCAAAGCTTTTATGCTTTATAACTTCATCACTCAATATCTTTATTTCAAGCAACTTTCTTTTATCTCCTCTTCTGATTTCTGCTACCTCTCCACTTACAGGAGAAGTATATTTTACTCTTTCATTGGATTTGTCGTAAAAAACAGGGTCTCCAGCTTGGATTTGATCTCCTTCCTTTACGAGGAGCTTTGGAAGTTTTAGGTTTATAAAATCTGTAGGCTTTAAAGCAAAAATAGCTGACTTAACATCATAAGTAACATTATTAGATGCCTCTCCTAATAAATTTATATTAAACCCTTTTTTAAGTCTAACAGTCTTAGACATACGTATATTTATAAGTAAAATTAAATCTGTACAACTAGGAAAGCAAAACTAAGAAAGATTGTTTAAAATAATATCTACCAGAGTTAAGTTTATTTGGTACATATTTTTAATTGGAATGTTTTCAGCTATATACTAAAAAACACAAGGGCGAGTAAAAACTCACCCAATGTGCTTCTTTCAACCAGCTATGAAAAAGAAATGCAGGATGCAAAACAACTGCATTTACTAAAGATTTATAATTTTTTTAACCTTGTTTCTATTCATATAGAGATTACAAAAGCAAATAATGTAATAATTATTCTTTTTTTTTTATGACAATTGAGCAAAACATTACTTGTGCAATGATTCAATTATCTATATCGAATAAACATGCATAGGCCTTTTTTAGTTTAGAAAATTTAGGTCTTCATATAATAGTTAATACAATATTTATAGTTAATTTAGTTTAATTCTAAATAAGAAGTAATGAAGTCGGATGATATATTAGATGAATTAGCTCTTAAGGAGTACGAACATGGTTGGTCTACGGACATTGAAACGGATTTTATTTCCAAGGGGTTAAATGAGGGTGTTGTTAGAGCTATTTCTAAGAAGAAAAATGAACCAGAGTGGCTTACAGAATGGAGGGTTGAGTCTTTCCACAAATGGTTGAAGATGAAAGAACCAGAGTGGGGCAATATTAGTTTTCCAAAAATCAACTATCAGGATATTGTTTACTATGCAGCTCCAAAGCAAAAAGTTACGCCAAAATCTTTGGACGAAGTAGACCCTGAGCTACTAGCTACTTTTGAAAAGCTTGGTATACCACTTAATGAGCAAAAAAGACTTTCTGGGATTGCAGTAGATGCTGTAATTGATAGTATTTCTGTAGGAACTACTTTTAAGGAGCAATTAGCTGAACTTGGAATTATTTTTTGTTCTTTTAGCGAAGCTGTACAGGAACACCCAGAGTTGGTAAGAAAATATTTGGGCTCTGTAGTTCCTACAAATGACAATTATTTCTCTGCTCTTAATTCAGCTGTTTTTAGTGATGGATCTTTCTGCTACATCCCTAAAGGGGTTAAGTGCCCAATGGAATTATCTACATACTTTAGAATTAATGCAGCTAATACAGGTCAGTTTGAAAGAACTCTAATTATTGCCGATGAAGATTCTTATGTAAGCTATTTAGAAGGTTGTACAGCTCCAATGAGAGATGAAAACCAACTACATGCTGCAGTGGTAGAAATTTATGCTGCAAAAGATGCTGAGGTAAAGTATTCTACTGTTCAAAACTGGTATCCTGGAGATAAAAACGGCAAGGGTGGAATCTATAATTTTGTAACAAAAAGAGGTATTTGTTATGGTGACAACTCTAAAATTTCCTGGACTCAGGTAGAAACAGGCTCTTCTATCACATGGAAATATCCTAGTTGTATTTTGAAAGGAGATAACTCTACTGGTGAATTTTACTCTGTAGCCATGACAAATAACTATCAGCAAGCTGATACTGGGTCAAAAATGATTCATATTGGAAAGAATACCAAAAGTAGGATTGTATCCAAAGGTATTTCTGCTGGTAAAAGTCAGAATAGTTATCGGGGGCTTGTTAAAGTTATGAAAAGAGCTGAAGGTTCTAGAAACTTTTCCCAATGCGACTCACTTTTAATGGGTAATAATTGCGGTGCACATACATTTCCTTACATCGAAGTTGATAACTCTTCTTCAAAAATTGAACATGAAGCTACTACTTCTAAAATAGGGGAAGATCAAATTTTCTACTGTAACCAGAGAGGTATTGATGATGAAAAAGCTATTGCGCTTATAGTAAACGGGTATGCTAAAGAGGTTCTCAATAAATTACCAATGGAGTTTGCAGTAGAAGCTCAAAAGCTTTTAAGTATAAGTCTTGAGGGAAGTGTAGGTTAGTTTAACCCGAATAATTCGGGACTTAATTTAATAGAACAGGTAATCTCTGATTACAATGTAATTGATTATGCAAGACTTGAGCTAACTAATTCCCAAATTTGGAGAATAAAACATTGTGTGATTTAAAATACAAGCATCTAATAATCAATTATTTAATCTAAAATTAACGGCTTCCTAATGAATAATGCAGGTTAATTATTTTTTTTTAGTCTTCTACATAACTCCATCTGTATATTTGCATTTTGGCTATTACAATGCAAATTCCTAATACTAAATTTATTTTCGTTACGGGTGGAGTTACTTCTTCTTTAGGTAAAGGGATTATTTCTGCTTCACTCGGTAAACTCCTTCAAGCAAGAGGGTATAAGGTAACTATTCAGAAGTTTGATCCTTACATCAATATTGATCCGGGCACTATGAACCCGTACGAACATGGAGAGTGCTACGTTACAGATGATGGCGCTGAAACAGATCTAGACCTAGGTCATTATGAACGTTTTTTGAATCAACCCACAAGCCAGTCCAATAATATTACCACTGGAAGGGTTTATAATGAAGTGATCAGCAAGGAAAGAAAAGGGGATTATTTAGGAAAAACGGTTCAGGTTATTCCACATATCACAGATGAGATCAAAAGAAATATCTACTCTTTAGGAAAAACAGGTAATTATGATATTGTAATTACTGAAATTGGGGGCTGTGTCGGCGATATTGAATCTCTACCTTATGTAGAAGCAATACGGCAAGCAAGGTGGGAACTAGGTACAGGAAACTCTTTGGTTATTCACCTCACTTTAATTCCTTATTTGAAAGCTGCTAAGGAATTAAAAACAAAACCAACGCAAAACTCTGTTAAAACTTTATTAGAATATGGTGTACAACCAAATATTCTTGTATGTAGAACAGAGCACCACCTACCTATAGAGATAAGGCAAAAAATATCTCGCTTCTGTAACGTTAGTCTTCAGTCAGTAATTGAGTCCATTGATGCAGAAACTATTTATGATGTTCCTCTTTTGATGCGAAAAGAGAAGCTAGACGAAATAGTATTAGAAGGTCTATCTCTTTCTGTAGAAAATGAGCCAAAACTGGAGCAATGGAAGCAATTTTTAGGAAAGCTAAAAAACCCTACTACTGAGGTGAAAATAGCTTTGGTTGGTAAGTATGTTGAACTTCCAGATGCGTACAAATCTATTATCGAGGCTTTGACTCATGCCAGAGCAGTAAATGAATGCAAAATAAGAATTGAATGGGTGCAGGCAGAAAGCTTATTTTCTCATAGTGAAGATAATTTAGGACAGTTCTTTGAAGATGTATCTGGTATTATTGTGGCACCAGGTTTTGGTGAGAGAGGAATAGAGGGTAAAATTAAAGCTGCTGCTTATGCCAGAGAAAGAAAAATACCTTTTCTAGGAATTTGTTTAGGCATGCAGTGTGCTGTTATCTCTTTTGCACGTGATGTTTTAGGGCTAACAGGTGCTAATTCTACAGAAATAGATTCCAGTACATCTCATCCGATTATTTCTTTAATGGAAGAACAAGAAGATATTACTCAGCTAGGAGGGACTATGCGTCTCGGTGCATACCCTTGCAAACTAAAAAAGTCTTCGAAGGCTTTTTCTATATATGAAAAGCAATCTATTTCTGAGCGCCACCGTCATAGATATGAGTTTAATAATACTTATCTAGAAGATTTTGAGAAGAAAGGAATGATGGCATCGGGTATTAATCCTGAAAAAAACCTTGTTGAAATTGTAGAGCTAAAAAATCATCCTTTTTATATAGGAGTTCAGTTTCATCCAGAATTAAAAAGTACTGTAGAAAACCCACACCCTCTATTTTCTAGTTTTATAGCAGCATCTATTCTAGCAAAAGGTTAGTGGCAAGGAAGTACTTGCAAAAACTAATACTTTTTACGTTTAAATGCTATGCGTTGGGTCTCAGATTGGTAATATCCGTCATAAAACCTACAACCCTAGAAGTAAACCCTTTCGAGTTTTTTACCCCCTTACCTCTTTCCAAAATAAGGCGTGGGTTTCCGTCAATATCAAGAATTTTATATTTTACCTCATAGGTGTGATTCATTTTTGTTGACTCTACTATTTTATTTTTGATCATTTGTAAGGTGAATGCTCTATCTTCTTCTGGAAGAAGATCTTTGAAAAGAATTTCTTTGTCTCTAAAGTCTTTGGTTGAATACCCTAGTACTTCTTTTACACTTTCACTCAAGTGATCTACCAACCTTTCAGAGTCATTCCAAAACTTAAACATTACTATACCCAAATCTGAAGCTACTTCTTCAGGAATAATTCCTTCTGACTCCTGCTTGTCTCTCTTTCCTCCTCTTTCTCTTCTCGACCCACCTTCTTCTTTTTCCTGTTGCTGTTTTAACTTTTCTTGTAAGTTATTTAGTCTTTGTTCTTTTTTCTTATACTCTGTTGTATCAAACATTACACCATCCCACACTTTGTATCCATCTTCTTCTCTCGGTACAGCTTCAGACATTACCCATATGTATTGATAATCATTTAAACCTGCTACTTTTACTTTTCCTTCCCATCTTAATGTTAGGTTGTTTTTTGCTGAGTCTTCTATCTTTTTTTGAAACCCTTCAATATGATCTGGGTGAATTTCTATATTGGCCGAAGCATCAGAAACTATATTTTCTATTTTTTTACCAATAATATCTTTAGCGGTGTGTATTAAAAGAGAGAAGGTTCCTTTTTTCTCTTCTTCATTGTATTTGTACTGGTATATTACTCCAGGAGTGTTTGCTGCAACTCTTTGAAAAAACTTTTCACCATTTGTCCTTAAATCTTTTTCTTTTTCTAATTTTTTTAGTTTCTCTATATCACTTATTATACCAGCTACCCTAACTGGGTTATTTTCTTTATCTCTCGCTACGGAAGCTATTACACTATACCAACTGTATTCTCCTGACTTCATTTTGAGTTGAAAGTCAGTTTTGAACACAGTCTTTTTGGTGTCTTCCAGCGTTTTATTTAGAAGGTTAATTGTTTTTTCTTTATCATCTGGGTGAATGATATCAGCTAATGTTTTGAACTTATTTTCAAACTCTTCTTTTTCATAGCCGAGCATTGTTCGAAGTTTGGAAGACCACCATACTTCAGTTTCTTCTTCTAATGTTTTATATTTATCGTTAAATATTACATCCCAAATACCTATAGATGCTTCTTTTGAAGCAAGATCATATCTATGAAGTGTACTTGATAGTACAGTAGTTTGATACTCTACTTCTTTTTCTAGTTTCGTCTTTAAACGCTCTAATTCATTTTGCTTTTTTCTCATTTCTTCCTGTGTAGCTGCAAGTTCTTCAACATTTTGCCTCATTTCTTCTTCTTGTGTCATGAGTTGCTCTTTCTGTTGTTGACTTTGCTCTAGTAATAATCTTGTCCGTTGATTTGCCTTTATAGAAATTATAGCTGCTGCTATTCCTTCTACTAACCTTTCTACGAAACTTATTTGATAAGGTTGAAACTCATTAAAAGAGGCTAGTTCTATAATTCCTTCAATTCTACTACTAGACTTTAATGGAACTATGAGGATGTAGTTGGGGTTTGCTCCTCCTAAACCTGATGTTATGTTTACAAAGTCATGTGGAGCTTCTGTTAGGTAAATAGTTTCTCCTTCCAAGTATGCTTGTCCTACTAAACCTTCGGATGTTAGCTCATGGATATACAGCTTTTTTTCAGCAAACTTTTTCTTGTTGTAAGCATAAGTAGACATCAATTTGAGATGTGGTTTCTCACTTTCGCCCTCATTAAGAATGAAAAAACCTCCCTGGTTTGCACCAATATACTTTATGAGATTGGAGATTATCTGATCAGAGAGCTTGTTGAAGTCTTCTTCGTTTTGTCTTATTATTTCTCCAAAGGTTGCAATACCTCTGGCCGCCCAGTTTTGTTGTTGGTCTATTTGTGAAGCACCTTTAAGTTTAGAAGACATTTGAACCAGTGCATTTCCTAGTTCATCTTTCTCACTAGCAGGCTTAAATTTAGCTTCGAAATTACCTTCACCTATTGAAATGGCATAACTACTAGCTTTCTCTAAGTTTTTCTTCAAAGAATTACCAACCTCCAGTATTTCATTAAGTTCATCATTTGTAGATACCTCTTCGCCCTTTAACTCTCCCCTTGATATCGTTTGAAGTTGTTCAATTGGTTTTTTTATTGATTTTTTTAAAGCTGCTATTAAGTAAATGCCAAATATTAAACCAAATAATGCAGCGAGTATGGATGTTATGATAAAGGTCGCATTGGATTGTTCAATATCTCTATCCAAACTCCTTAAATCTTCTTCCAGAAGATCAAACTGATCAATACTTAAAGGTATAAGTATAGCCTTTATTTTTTTTAAAAATGTTGCATTCTCTCCAAGAAGATAGTTTTCTATGTATGTATTCAGACCTTTTTCACTTTTTAATACATTTGTTTCCTCCTTGTTTTTATTTATGCCAGAAGCAACAGATCTGTTTATTATGTAATTATCTACTTTTTCTTGCGACTGCCTATATTCTATGAGAAGGTCTGCGAGTTCAAAAACTTTTCCCTGTTGTTCAGAGTTAAGAAGACCTGATATGCTTTGTAGTTTTGTTAGAGATGGATTTATTACCTCGTTCCATATACGTATTCTCTCTCTTCTGAACTTTGAATATTTTGTGAGCAAAAATCCTCTTTGGGTCATTTCAGCTTCATCTACTCCTATTAGAATCTTAGATGTTGCCTGTGATACAGGATAGCTAGTATCTACTACATTTTCGTTTAGGTTTTCTATTTTTTCATTCTGCCTCAAGACTATGGAAGTGTATGAAAATAGAATAACTAAGAAAAATAGTATTAATGCCAGTAGTTTCCCTTTTATAGTCTTTAAACTATATTCTCTAAAAAAGTTGTCTGCTATTTTTTTATTTGATTTTTTTTCTTCCAAAGATTTTTCTGTACTCATATTTACTTTTTAAAAAGAAATAAAGTCTATTTCAAAGCTTATTGTAACAGGCAGTTCTACTAAAACCCCTGAAACAGGAATAGAAACATTAGTTTCTTGATTTCTAATAGAAACTTGAAAAATTGTCTCTGTTAATTGGTCTATTTCAAATGTAGAAGCATTTTCAAAGATTTTTTGAGCAAACTCATCTCTATCAAAGCCTTCCAACTCAGGGAAATCAGAAGCGAAGTCATCCAAGTTAATATTGAACTGCTGTATTAACTGGCTTACAGGAAGCTGTATTCTATTAGATGGTTCTAGAAGCTGCCATGATCTAAGCTCTACATTACCTGTTTCATCTACACCATCACAGGGTACATTACCGTATTCAACTAGGATTACTCCCCCATCTGCGAAAGTATACTTTTCATCATAATAACAAGGTGGCAGTTCCGTAATTTGAATTGTTTCGTCTAGACCAATAAATGCATTGCTAACTTCTACAGTAATATCAATATCTGATATTTTCCAGCCATGAGCCGTTAGTCTTCCAAAGTTATCTACTCCTCCATTGTCATCACTATCGCATGAAAATGTAATAAATAATAGTGCTAATGGTAAAATAATTGCCTTTTTTAAATTCATTTTTCTTCTTTTATTATTTAATAATTACAATTTGCAAAAAAACTTTTACTTTAAGAATGATAAAAATAGGCAATTAATAGAATTTAAATCTTTTTACTAATAGTTATCGTATAATTATTTTGTTTGTGTTTTGTTAATAAAAACTATTATGGAAAGTTCATCAGGTAACTTAGAAGTCTTGCAAGCTATTTTTGCTGGTGTTTTTATTTGTGGTTTTCTTTTTTTTGTACTTGCAACCTTGTGGAAACTTTATACTAAAGCAGGACAACCTGGCTGGGTTAGTATCGTACCTATTTATAACTTGATTGTATTAATGAGGATTGTTGGAAAACCTGACTGGTGGTTTCTCCTGCTTTTAATTCCTATTGCTAATATTTATTTTGGAGTAGTAATAGCAAACAGGCTATCGAAGTCTTTTGGAAAAGATGAATTATTTGCTGTTGGTCTAGTGTTTTTAAGAATTATTTTCTTAGCAATTCTAGCCTTTGGTAATGCTAAATACATTGGAACAGGAGGAAAAAAGCAACCCAAAACCATTGATGATGTTTTAGATTCTGAGTTGCTATAGTTGTTTCTTAATTAAGCTCTCGAAAATCTTAATTTTATTAGTACCCTAAAGCTTCTCTCAACTTTTTTTGGTAAAGCCTTCCTGTTGGGTGATCAGGGTTCATCAAAATATCATTCCTAAGTATTTCTATTCCTTTTTGTAAAGAGCTAGAAATTAGATACATACGTTGTGCATGTAAAAATGCTTCTTCCCACATCTACACCAAGTGTTATTGCACCAAAGCTATTTAGACCCCGAGTTTGTTGTTTCATTGAGAGTTTTCAAGATGCTGCGAGGAATTATTTGGGTTATCTTGGTATTCTCAATTAAACCCTATTTTACGCTAGAAAATAAAAGAGCCAGTTCCTCTTAATGAGACTGGCTCTTTCAAAGTATTTAAGAAAACAGCTCTAATTATTTCAATGCATTCATAAAGTTAGAGTCGTTCCAATATGACATAAACTCTAAATCCTTAGCTGCTCTTTCTTTGAGCATAGAGTTCATCGAAGCTGCCTTTTCAATATTGCTTGTAACACCATCAGCATCATTTGTTCTTGCAGCTATAATTGCTGCAACATAGTATGCATATGCACTATTAGAATCCGCGTTCATTGCTTCCTGAGTAGTAGATTTTGCCATATCATACTCTCCACTCATTGCTTTGCTTGCTTTCAATAATTGCGCTAATCCTTTGTTGTAAACAACCATTGGATCATTACCAGCAGCAGATAAGTTTTGGATTGCATCATCGTAGTTTCCTTCTTTTATAGCAAGGTATCCTTTTAATGCATTTACTGTAGCTCCTACTCTACCTCTTGCAGATCCAACTTTGTTTAATGCATTCATCGCCTCTTCACTGTTTCCTTTGTGCATATTAGCTAGTGCAAGATTAACATAAGCTTCTGGAGACTCTCTTCTTTTTATGCTAAGCTCAAATTGATTGATTGCTTTATCTACGTAAGACATTTTTTCAGAGTCTGAAGATTTTTGTGCTGCCATTTGTAGATAAACTGCACCTAAATTGCAGTAACTGTAATATGCATCGTTTTTGCTTATTGCTTCCTTGTATAGTTTTTCTTTTTCTGTCAAAAGAGGTGTTTTATCAGCAGCATAAGCTAACTCTTCATCTGTTAGTTTATCTGTAGACTCTTCACCATCCATGATTTGCTTAGCAAACGCCATTATTTCTGGCTCTGTTAATTTATCTTTTATCTTCAATATTTCAACTTTTGCTGTTCTTAATGGTGGATAGATGTATTTCAAGAGACTTCTATAGCTTCTGAGTGTTTGAAGCTTTAGTTCTTTAGATACAAAGTCACCAGGACCATTAACGATAGATAGTATCTCGCTTTTTTGCTCGTCGGTAAACCTAGTACTTTCATTTAGTAATTCTTTGAATAGTGACCAATTTTCAACAACTGGCTTGTTTACAAAGCTTATTTCTCCTAACTGATCTTTGTAGTCATATTTATCAGCCTTCTTCTTGAAGAATTTTTCTACGGTTTCAGGACGTTCTTGAGCTAGTTTACTATTTACTTTTGTTGGTCCTTCTGGAGAGTGCATACCAGTAAGTGTTACTGTTCTGGTAGGATTGTTTTGTGAAATGTACTCTTCCAACTTTTTTGCTTCGTCTCCTCTTTTTTCACTCCACCTTAGGTTTGATCTGTTTTTCAAGAAAAAGAACTCCATGTTTTGAGGCTCATACTCTTCTTTGCCATCATAGCCATGAGCCACATAGTTTACTGACCCCGCTGGCATTGCCAACTCAGGAGTTGTAATTATTCCATCCCCACCAGGAACATCCATCATTGGAGTTTCTTTGTATTTAGTGCCTTTTCTAGCAGTACCTTTCAAAACTAGTTTTCCTCTTTCTAATCTATCCTCATAATCAAATGTAAATGATTTCTCCATTTTTCTTTGATTAGAGTTACCATCAAACTGCATTTCTCCTACTTTCATAGCCTCAGCGTTATTAGGCTTGTAAGAAACCTCTACTGTATAGGTAGTTTTAGGTTTTAACATATTTTGTGGCAACGTAGCTGAAAGTGAAAAGTCCACTGTATTTCCGTGCATCTCCAAAGGAGAAGGCTTTACTTTTAAGTTCTGTTTTTCAGCTGCTTTGATCATTTGCTTCAATGTACACCCTGAAGCAAGGAGAGATACTGCAACAATTGCAGATAATAATACGCGTTTGAATCTTACCATTTTATTTAATCGAATTTGAATTTAGCGTTAAAGTTTGGGTCAAATTTATGAATATTCTATGATAACCCATAAATATAGATGAAGTTTCTATAAATTTTTGAATTTATTAACACAATTATAAGCTTTCACTACATAATTGAATAGTTTAATTATTAACACCTGTTAGGAGAAATACTCCTGAGGGGTCGGAAATACCATTTGCATAGAAAAACACTTTGTATTCTCTTATTTCTCTTAACAGTCAATAGATATAAAGCTCGGCTTATTCTTAGGTGGTATTTCACCCACCATCAAATCGACATCTCCTGACTCAGGGTTATGCCGCATGGAGGGCTGAGGAGAAGGAAAGAATCGCCAGGAAGAGCCTTGTGGAGGATGCCTTAGTTTTCATCTTTCTCTAATGCGTATTTTTCATGTATTGTGGTCTTCATTTATAATCATAAGAAGGAGTCCAGCGACATTGTGTCATACATATAATTATGGCATACCAAATGCTATATGAATGAGAAATTGTTAAACCTTTAAAAAACATAGATATGTCAAAAGTTAATGTTAAGCCTTTGCATGACAGAGTTTTAGTTGAACCTGCTGCAGCTGAAGAAAAAACTTCATCTGGTATTATTATTCCTGATACAGCTAAAGAGAAGCCGCAAAAAGGGCAGATAGTTGCTGTAGGTAACGGTAAAAAAGATGAGCCTTTAACTGTGAAAATAGGTGATGAAATTCTTTATGGTAAGTATTCTGGAACGGAAGTTACTATAGATGGTAAGGAGTACTTGATCATGAGAGAGTCTGACATTTTTGCAGTAGTTTAATTTTCAATAATCTTTTTTAATATTTTAATCAAAACATTTAAATAAATATGGCAAAATCACTTTTATTCGATACAGACGCTAGAGATAAATTAAAGAAAGGTGTAGATGCACTTGCTGACGCTGTAAAAGTTACTTTAGGTCCAAAAGGAAGAAATGTAATTATTGATAAGAAATTCGGAGCTCCAACTGTAACTAAAGACGGGGTATCTGTAGCAAAAGAAATTGAGTTGAAAGACCCAATTGAAAATATGGGTGCTCAGCTGGTTAAAGAAGTTGCTTCTAAAACGGCTGATCAGGCTGGTGACGGAACAACTACTGCTACGGTTTTAGCTCAGGCAATCTTTACTACTGGAATTAAGAATGTTGCTGCTGGTGCTAACCCTATGGATCTTAAAAGAGGAATTGACAAAGCTGTACGTAATGTTGTTAAATACCTTAAAGATTCATCTAAGCAGGTAAATAGTTCTAAAGAGATTGCTCAAGTAGCTACAATTTCTGCAAATAACGATCAAGAGATTGGTAATATGATCGCAGAAGCTATGGATAAGGTTGGTAAAGATGGTGTTATCACTGTTGAGGAAGCTAAAGGAACAGAAACGGAGGTTAAAATTGTAGAAGGTATGCAGTTTGACAGAGGTTATCTTTCTCCTTACTTCGTAACCAATACGGAGAAGATGGAAGCAGAGTTGGAGAATCCATATATTCTTATTTATGATAAGAAGATTTCTGCAATGAAAGATTTGCTTCCTATACTTGAGGCTACAGCTCAAACTGGTAAGCCTCTTTTAATTATCTCTGAAGAAGTAGATGGTGAAGCTTTAGCTACTTTAGTTGTTAACAAAATTAGAGGTACACTTAAAATCGCTGCTGTAAAAGCTCCAGGTTTTGGCGACAGAAGAAAAGCAATGTTAGAAGATATTGCAGTTCTTACTGGAGGTGTCGTGATTTCTGAAGAAAGAGGTTACAAGCTAGAAAATGCTACTATCGATTATTTAGGAACTGCGGAGAAAGTTATTATCGATAAGGATAATACTACAGTGGTAAATGGTAGTGGTAAGACTGATGATATTAAAGCTAGAATCAACCAAATTAAACAGCAAATAGAAAATACTACTTCAGATTATGATAAAGAGAAGCTACAAGAAAGGTTAGCTAAACTTTCTGGTGGTGTTGGTATCTTGTATATTGGTGCTGCTACTGAGGTAGAAATGAAAGAGAAAAAAGATAGGGTTGATGATGCACTGCATGCAACTAGAGCTGCTGTGGAAGAAGGTGTAGTAGTTGGTGGAGGTACTGCTTTCATCAGAGCATTATCTACTCTAGATAAAGTGGACACTGTAAATGAAGACGAGAAGACTGGTGTTAATATTGTAAGAACTGCTCTTGAAGCTCCTTTGAGAACAATTGTTGCAAACGCTGGAATTGAGTCTTCAATTATCGTTCAAAAAGTAAAAGATTTGAAAGGAGATGAAGGGTTTAATGCTAGAACCAATGAGTATGAAAATCTTGTGAAAAGTGGGGTTATAGACCCTACTAAAGTAACTAGACTAGCATTAGAGAATGCTGCTTCTATTGCTGCTCTTCTACTGACTACAGAGTGTGTAGTTGCAGATGAGCCAGAAAAAGAATCTGCTGGAATGCCAGGTGGAATGCCAGGAATGGGTGGCGGAATGCCAGGAATGATGTAATCAGCTAGCTGGTTTTTTTCATATGTACAAGGAAGGCTGCCTCATAAGGGGTGGTCTTTTTTGTTTATTTTACGTTTAACTTAAAAACCATTTTTTTAATTGCTTAAGCTTTGGGATATAACGCATTTGTTTTATGTAATTGCTATAAAGAAGGAAAAACTTCAAACCCTCCTTATAAAGAATTTGTAAAAACCAGTGATGAAGGATTGTATCTTGATTTAGAAAATCTATATCAAAAGGATAAAAATGAGTATTTTAAAAGAAATGATGCTTTTGATAAATGGATGGAAAATGCTTGTCCGCATGAAGACATGAAAATAGTAGACGAACGCTTAGCTAATATTTCAGGAATGTCTGCATTTTGGAGTATTTTAGAAAAACTTGGTGGTGAAAGTAAATTTCCAGTTTTATTTAACAACTTACCTACTTCTAATTGTGGTTCGCTTTCAATTAATTACTCTCAAACATTTTTACAAGAATTATTAGTTTTAGAGCAAGAAAAAAAGAAAGAAGAAAAACTCTTTCTAAGTGTTAAGGAAACAAGAGAGGTAAAACAGTCAGTAAATATTAATAAAAGGAAAGTTTTTATTTGGCAGGGCTATGAACAGTTGTACGGAATAGATAAAGAAGGTTTTTTTATTTCTAAAAAGGGTTTTGACAATAAAAGCACAAAAGTAGTTTTTAGATCGAAAGATTTTAGACAGGTTTATTTGGGTAATGATCAATATCAGTTTGTCGATAACTTTACTAAAAAAAAATTTATTGGAACATCTAAAATTCACTCTGATGGAAAGGTAAAACCAAAGAAGGTTTTTAGTTTTATTGTTGAAAAAAAAGGAGTAACTATAAAACAAGAGTATGCATATATTATTGCGCCTTTAAAAAAATTAATGTCTGCTTCTATTGAAACAGGGAATCCTGTTATGTGGTCTTAGAAGTTGTAAAGGTTTCTAGGTTAAAAAAGTTGGCTTATTTAATAATCTAATGCATTATTATTTACTACATTATTCTAAGCACCCGATGGAAAGAGGCGAACAGCAAGACCTATATGGGTTTTGTAGGGTTGTAGGCTTAGCGCACCAGAACAAGCTTTTTGGAAGGATGCTCAGTTAATTAAATTTACATGGAATTCATTCGGTTATTTTATTTGAAATATTGATATATGTCTAACTGTCAGCAACACATTATATCTTTTTGTGAAGTTAGTTAAGGTATAGTATATAAATTAAGAAGTTTTCTATAGTTTAATTATCAAACTTTATATAAAAGTTCTATTTTTAAACCAAATTCTTATCCACTTAATTAGTGCTGAACCTCTGGTGTAAATATCTTTTATTTGCTTTTTTTGTTTTATTTATAAATAATTCTTATTCTCAAAAGCTTCCAACAACAAAATACACAACAAAAAATGGTTTGTCTCAAAATTATTGTAGCTGTTTAAAACAAGACTCTAGAGGGTTTTTGTGGATAGGTTCTAAAAATGGAAGTGTTAACCGTTTTGATGGAAATAGTTTTTCGTTTTTTAGAGTTGGTGATACACCAGGAAAAAGTATTCTTCATGATATTGAGGAAGACATAAGTGGTAACTTGTGGATCGCAACAGATGAAGGAGTTTTTTCTTTTGATGGAAATGATTTTAAAAGTTATTTAAGCAATAAAACTTCTATTGAAAAGCTTATCATAAATGATGATAAAGTGTTTTTCCTAAGGAAAGGTAAGTTGAGTTATTTGAATATTGGTGATGGAAGTATCGTTAAGCTTGAAAGTAATTTTGAAGCTGTTAATTTTTATCTACAGAACTCTTCTTTTTGGATAGTATCCAAAGAAAATACGTTGTTGGAGATAAAACAAGAAGGTAGTTTTCTTAAGATAATAAACACAGTTTCCTCTGGGTTTGCAGGTGAGAGTATTGTAGATATTGCACATGATGACGACAGGGGCTTACTTGTCTTAACTGATAAGTCTTTGTTTGAGGTGAAAAATAACTCTTCTTCATTGATCACTCAGTTCAAAGATAGAAAGTTGGCAGCGCTATATGCTAACGATAGCAAAGAGGTGTGGATATCTTCTAATAAAGGTGCTATTAAAGTTTCTAAAAGTGGTCGCCTTGAGGTTAATGAAAAGAATGGGTTGGATAAGAATGTGCATCAAATAACGGAAGACTTTCAAGGTGGTGTTTGGTTTTGTACTGATAGTGGTATTTATCGGTTAAACAATCAAACTTTCAAAAACTACTCTAAAAATGAAGGGTTTAGTGATGCACAGGTTCTTTCCATAGCAAAAGGAACTGAGCAATCTATTTATGTTGGTACAAAAAAAGGGTTAGATGTTTTTAGAAAAAATGGTTCTGCGTTTGAAGTTGAGCATGTCTATCTGATTCCAGACAAGGAAATTACGTTGTTGTTTTCAAAGCCTGAAGAAAGAAGTTTAGTGTATGTAGGTGGCAAAGGTTTTGTCTATTTATTAGATGGTAATAATGTAAAAAAACTATCTACTCCAAGCCAAGAGAACCTTAGCTTTTTTTCTGGCATTGAGTATCAAAATGATTTACTCCTGGGTACTTCAAATGGTATTTATAAAGTTTTGCCTGAAGGTATTGTTTTTGATGATCGCTTCTCTGCTTTGGAAAAAAAACATGTACGTGTTCTTAAGCTAGATAATAGTAATAATCTTTGGGTTGGTACTTATGGAGATGGTATTTATAAACACGAAAAGGATAGTTTAAAGCGTTATGATAATTTTTCAGGACTTCCTTCTATGTTTATCAATGATCTTTCTTTTGACTTTAGTGGAAATGTTTGGGTTGCATCTAATGGAGGTGGTTTATGTAAAATTCCAAGCAATAATTATGGAATGGATATTATCTCTTATCCTGAGTTAATGCTACCCTCTTTCAATATCAGTACTGTCGGTTTTGATTCACAAAACAACCTTTGGATTGGTACTAGTCAAGGATTAAGCAAAGTTAGCATTATTCAAAACGATGAACTTTCTGTAGAAAATTATTCTAAAGACGAAGGTTTCTTACCAGTACAAATATTGCCTGGAGCTTCTATTGTAAATAGCGATGGAAGTATATGGCTTGGTACTATTGATGGTTTAGTTCAAGTTAAACCAGATAAGAAAGTTTATTCTTCTTTTTCTCCTACTATTCATTTTCGTTCTTTAATTCCTTTCAAAAAGGAAACTTATTCTTCTAGTATTATAAATCCGTGGACTAATATTCCAACCGGTATTCTTGATATACCTATTAGTTTGAAGGTAGTTGAGTTTACTTTTAATGCTATTTCTTTGAGTTACCCTTCTAACACTTATTATCAATGGATGTTGGAAGGACATGATGAAAACTGGAGTATCCCTTCAAAAGAAAATAGAGTTTTTTATGTAGATCTTCCAGCAGATGAGTATACTTTTTTGGTTAAAACAGCTAATAATTTTAGTCAGTTAGAGAGTGCTGCGCCAACAGCTTATTCTTTTAGAATCAGAAGTCCATTTTATCAATCAAAGCTATTCTTTTTTCTGGCATTTATTTTTTCAGTATCTGTACTGGTTCTTTTTTTTAGAGTCAGGGTAAAAAGTTTACAAAGAAATCAATTAAAACTTCAAAGGAAGGTAAAGGAGAGAACCCAGGAAATTGAGCTTCAAAAACAGGAAATAGAAGCTCAAACTGAGAAACTTGCATCTGCTCTCAGTGAAATTGAAAGAAAAAACTCTGCTCTAAAGAAGGCTAATGAGGTGACTAAAGAAAGTATGCGATATGCTAAGACTTTACAGTCTGCTATTCTAACATATAGGGATGTACTCTTTAAAACTTTTCCTTCTTCTTTTATCTTCGAACGACCTAAGCAAATTGTTTCTGGAGATTTCGTATGGATTAAGAATACAAAAAATTATACTTATTTGGCACTAGTAGACTCTACAGGAAATGGTATTCCTGCCGCTCTAATTTCTATTTTGGGATATGACATGTTTAATCAGGTTTTTGAAGAAATAGGAGAAAAAGATCCAGCTAGTTTATTAAGTGCTCTTCACAGTAAGGTTTTAGAATCTCTTAATCCAGAAAAAAATGAAGATATTAATGATGGGATGGATATTTCTTTTCTAAGAATAGATAGAGAAAAAGAGATAATGACTTTTTCAGGTGCAAGAAGACCACTTTTTTATATTCAAGGAGGAGAAATACTGATGGTAAAAGGTAGCTTTTTTAGTGTAGGCATATACTATCCAGATATTGACAGTGAGTTTGAAAACCATGATATTAAACTGACAAAAGACACTATGATCTATCTAGCATCTGATGGGTTTGCCAATCAGTTTAACCTTAAGGGTAAAAAGTATAAAACTTCTAATTTCCGAGATTTTATTTTAGATATACATAAATTCCCTTTGGAGGATCAAAAAGAGCTGTTAAGCAAAGAGTTTAGTGAATGGAAGCAAAATGCTGATCAGATAGATGATGTATTTGTTTTAGGAGTGAAAGTATATGGTTGAAGTAATAAAAGCTGAACATATTTCTAAGAATTATGGTAAGTTATCTGTCTTAAGTGATGTTAACTTTTCTTTAAAAAAGAGTGAGTTTGTTTGTATAATTGGTTCATCTGGTGCTGGAAAATCTACTTTACTACAAATTATTGGTACTTTGGATACTCCAGATAGTGGTGACTTGTTTATCAATGGTAGTAATATAAAAAGTTATAATTCAAAAAAGTTAGCACTTTTACGAAACCAGGATATAGGATTTGTATTTCAATTTCACAACCTTCTTCCAGAGTTTACTGCCTTGGAAAATGTTTGTATTCCTGGGTTTATTGCTGGAAAAAACAAGAATATTGTTATAAAAAAAGCAAAAGAGTTAATGGATGCTTTCGGTATAATTCACCGAGAAGATCACAGACCTTCTGAGCTATCTGGTGGAGAGCAGCAAAGGGTTGCAGTTGCAAGAGCTTTAATTAATCAACCTTCTATTATTTTGGCTGATGAGCCAAGTGGCAATTTAGATAAAGATAATGCTGATGAGCTTCATTCTCATTTTGATAAATTAAAAAATGTATTTCATCAAACCTTACTTGTTGTGACTCACAACGAAGACTTATCTAAAATAGCAGATAGAAACCTCGTTCTCAAGAACAAAAAAATAGAAGAAGCTTAAGCCTTTATTTTAGAGCTTACTTTTTCCTTAAAAAAAGACAGTGTTTTTTCTAAACCTTCGTTTAAATCTACTTTTGGCGTCCATTCCAATAGTTTTTTTGCTTTACTTATGTCTGGGCATCTTTGTTTTGGGTCGTCTTTTGGTAAATCTTTATACGTAATTTTTGAATTAGATCCAGTAAACCTAACTACTTGCTCTGCAAATTTTTTTATACTTATTTCTGAGGGGTTTCCAATATTGACTGGCTCTGAATGGTCACTTAATAATAGTTTATAAATCCCATCGATCAAATCATCTACATAGCAAAAAGATCTTGTCTGGCTACCATCTCCAAATACGGTAATATCTTTTCCTAGTAATGCCTGGTGCATAAAAGCTGGAAGTGCTCTACCATCATTCAACCTCATTCTTGGACCATAAGTATTAAATATTCGTACTATTCTCGTTTCTAGTTCATGAAAGTTGTGGTACGCCATTGTAATAGCTTCCTGAAACCTTTTTGCTTCATCATAAACACCTCTGGGACCAACTGTGTTTACATTTCCCCAGTACGTTTCCTTTTGAGGGTGCTCTAGGGGATCTCCATATATTTCTGAAGTAGACGCCACTAATATTCTCGCTCCTTTGTTTTTGGCTAAGCCAAGTAAATTGTGTGTACCCAATGAACCCACTTTTAAGGTTTGTATTGGTATTTTGAGGTAGTCGATTGGGCTAGCTGGTGATGCAAAATGAAGAATGTAATCTAGCTTACCAGGCACAAAAACATACTTACTAACATCATGGTGGTGGAATTCAAATTCTTTTAGAGGAAAAAGATGCTCAATATTTTCAACACTTCCTGTGATTAAGTTATCCATTGCTATTACATGGAAACCCTCTTTTATAAATCTATCACACAAATGGGAGCCTAAAAACCCTGCGCCTCCCGTAATAAGTACTCTTTTCATAACATGAATTGGTGAACGTTCTTGTACTTCAAAGCTAAGGCTTTGCTTTGAATCTCTTGAGAGTACTTATTAGAAATATTAAAAATATGTTTAATCACGACCAAATAAAATATGTAGTTGTTTAGCTAGCTCTTCTCCACGTGCATTAACTCCCACCGCTATTATACTTCCATTTTCATCGATAAGAATTGGTTTAGGTATTGTTACTACTTGACAAGCTATGGCTATTTTACTTTGCAAACCACCTTCTAAGTAGGTGTTATATTTCCAAGAAAAGGGTTTTTTTCTATTATATGAAATTAATTTATCCTTATTCTCATCGACAGATATACTGATGACTTCAAACCCTTTAGTTTTATATTTTTTATAGTATTTTTCAATATTAGGAAACTCTTCAATGCAAGGCTTGCACCATGTAGCCCAAAAATCTATTAATGTTACTTTTCCTTTTACTGTATTATTAGAGATTAGTTTATCATTGTGTATTTGTGGTATTTGAAAATCTGGAAATTTTTGACCAACAGTCAGTGAAACCCAGCCTTTTTCTTTTTTAAAGTGGTCTTTATTAAAGCTTGGATTAACCTCTATACTTGAGTATATTTTCACTACTTTATAATTTGATTTTGGAATATTTATTTCTTCTTTGAATGGGAGTAGATAACCTTCTATTTCTTTATAATCTGAATAATTTGTAGTAGCTTTTCCATAAGAACTTTCAGATATATATGCTGTTAACAGTTTGCTTTCTTTGTTGAAAAGATATCTTTCTTCATTATTCTTTATTATCATAAATGATGCTTGACTATCATAGACTGTATCTTTTAAGGAAAGATTGTCCGTGTTTTTCTTAAGTTCTAAAACCTTATTTATAAATATTTTTTCTGTGGGTATTGAATTTATTCCTTTGAACTCACCCTTATCAAAAGAAACAAAATAACTTTTATCCTTTTGTGTAAGTATTATATTGTTAAGCTTATCATTAATAAATGCCTCTTTTTTCTGTAAATCAGGAATCTTTTTGCTGATTATTATTTTTGTTACACTTACTTCTTGTCCACCAATTATAGTCTTCATTATTGCTGTAGATCTTTTAGTTTTAAAGCTCTCCCAAGGCTTTTTTTTGCTTGAAGAGTTTAAGTTTGCGTTGATAACATCTTGAGGAGTTTCAATGTCTTTTTCACAAGAAGAAAAAAGAATGATTCCTAATGTGATAGAAATAAAGAATGTTTTTTTTATCATTTTAAATAAAGGTGTGTTTAGTATAAAGTGCTTTCTACGAAAACTAATAAAATTGTTTTAAAATAAAATTAGTATATATAAGTTGGTGTTTTACAGAAGATATACTTTTGAAGGTTAATATTTTTTTGCTGGAATCTTATAAATAAATGATACTTCAACTATTGAAATAAAACTGAATATCTCTAACCTTAAATAATTTCATGATTACTAGTAAAACTTTAGCTATTGTAAACCCTGTTTCAGGAGGAGTTGATAAAGACCCTTATGTAAAAAAAGTAAAAGAGGTTTTTGAGAACGTTCATATCATTTATACTAAAGAAAATGACAATGAGGTTTTTATAAAAAAAGAAGTTTCTGATTTTTCTCCAGAAAACATTGTAATATTAGGAGGAGATGGATCTCTAAAGCTTCTCGTAGATTTTTTTGGTAGTACGTATAATTACTATATCTTACCTCTTGGGTCTGCAAATGGTATGTGCAATGAGTTAAATATCCCAAAAAACCCCGAACTGGCTATATCCAGCTTAAAAGGCTTTACTATTAGAGGTATTAATACGCTCAAATTAAATGACACTAATTGCATTCACCTGGCAGATTTTGGTTTTAACGCTGATATTATAAAGGATTTCTCTGATACTAGAGGTATGTGGGGATACTTTTTACTTTACCTAAAGAATTTATATAAGTTTAAGTCTTATAAATTTATTATTGATGTTGGTGATAAGAAAATAGCTATTAAATCAGTAATGTTGGTTATTGCCAATGGTAAGTTTTATGGAACAGGTCTGGAGGTAAATCCTTTAGGTAGTATTGATGATAATTTGGTTGATATTATTGTTTTTAAGCCTTTTTCTCTTTTTAAAATACCTTTTCTTTTGATTAAAATGTTATTTGGAAAAGTTACTACTATGAGTTTTGTAAAACACTATCAAATACAAGAATGCACAATTACTAATCCTGATAATGCACCTTTCCAAATTGATGGTGAACCTCAAAAAAACACTTCAAAAGTACATATTTGTGTGAATAAGAATAAGGTTAACATTTATTCTGGTAATCAGTAGGTTGTTATATATTTAACGTCAATGGGTAGCAGGTCTCTAATGTAATCTTCTTTTACATTTTCTTTCCAGCTTTTTACTATCCTCAACCTTATTTCTTTTATTCTTTCTGGGTTTAGTAATGCTATCTCTTTGTAAATTTTAGGATCTGATTGGCTGTTATCTCCTATCAACGAAAACTTTGCTTTTGGGAAAAAATCAAGAAGCATTTGAATTTGATTATGCTTTGACGAGTGATCTCCTCTTCCCGTTTTCCAAAACTGAAAGATGGTAAAGGGTGATTTTCTTAATAAGAACACCCCTGGAGGTAATTGCTTAACTATTACCAGCTCTTTAAGCATATCGTATAAGTTCCATTCACTACTTGAAACATAAAAGAAAGGAACATCTCCTTGTTTGTGCAAATCTTTGTATTGCTCTCTAATTCCTTTAAATATTTCTCTAGTAAAGATGTTTTTAAAAAAGAGAAGCTGTATTTTTTTGAAGAAAGATGTAGAGTGAGATACAAGAAATGTATCATCTATGTCTGAAACTACTATATGGGATAAACTGTCTGAGAAGTCTATTATTTTTTCGTGATCTATTTCAAAGTTTTTACTTAGCCCAAGTATTTCAATTTTATGAAATAGTGTTGTATAATCACTTAATGAAGGTTTTAGCTTGTTTCTCTCAACTTCTACTGTAAAATAACCATTATCATCCGTAACTATTTCTTTAAGATGGTTTTGTGCATAGATTATTAGTTTCTTGTTTTTTAAACCTTTAGACAAAAAGGTTCTAAACATATTATTTAGGTTTCTCCAAATACTATCCGCTTCTTTTGGCTCTCTAACTTTCCAGTATTTTTCTAACCTTCCTGGTACTAATATTTTTTTAGCTGAAGATATACCATTGTAGAAACGAACTCTTATCAAAATGCTTTTTATTAGGTATTAGATTATCTCATTTATAAAATAATCAGCAGGTCTTGTGTATGATTGCAAGGGTCAAATTACTATCAAAGCATGTATTACTCCTGGAATGTAACCAAGAATTGTTAGTATCAGGTTAATCCAAAAGTTTCTTGTAAAACCATATTTTAATGCTACACCCAAAGGAGGTATTAGTATTGCAACTAAAATTCTAAATAAACTCATTTTTTAGTTTTCTTTTAAAATAATACTTTCTTTAGTGATTTCCCAGTTGGCTTTTACTGGGATAGTATCACTGTAATATATTACTTTTTCAGGAGGTGTTTTCGTGTAAAAATTACCTTTTGACCACTCACCATCTTTGTTTTCATCTATTAATACTCTCAGAAGTTTGTCTCCAGGCTTAACAAACTCAAATCGAAACACTTTTTCTCCTTCTTGTACTTTAAGTGTGTCATTTTTTATCTGCTGTTCCACTTCTAGTTTATTGCTTAACATTTGTATCCAATAATTGTCATAGTTCAAATCAACTATGCCTTCTACAATTCCATATTTCTCTGGTTGTTTTAAGGTGTATTTGTATGATCCCGAAGGAATGGTATCACCAGTTATATCTATAAATGTGCCTTTCTTTAAAGTAATGCTTGTTTCTTCCTTCGCTATTAGAGAATCTACTGTTAGTTGAGTTTTATTATTATTCCAGTAAAATGGAATACTGTCCATAGAAACTGTATCTGATTCTACTGCAATTGTAATGCTATCTTTTTGATAATTGGATATTGGATATTTAAAACCAAATTTATGAGAATATATTTGACCAGGTGTTAATTCCTTTTCCGTGGGGCTTAGTTTTTTGATCTCGTTTTTTTCATTTTCTTTTTTTGCCACCTTACTTTCTAAATCAAACATAATATTTTGATTATCAGATATTTGATTATCGATTGAATCTTTAACAGTATAACTTATTGTTAAGGAATCTGACATTTCAGATATATTATGAGGGTAGATTTTTATATACTTTTCTTCTTTTTGGTGATAGATCAATGTGTCATATTCTTCTGGAATTTTCAAGCTATAGCTTTTGAGAGGTTTGCTAAAAGATATTTCTACATAACCCTTTTTTGTTGAAGTGCTCACAAACTCCAACGGCTTATTATCATAGGTTGATATTGGAATAAATAGACTATCTACACTTGCTGTTAGATTAATACTATTTGGAACGAACCCAACCTTCTCTTCTACCTTATTATACTGAAGGTTTTTATCTTTATCTAGTAGTGCAAAAACCTGATAATCAGAAGGTTTTAGGTTGGATAGTAAAAACATTCCGTTTTCATCTGTCTTTGCAAAATAATACGGTGGATTCTCACCCAAAATACCTAGTGTATCTTCTTTAGTATAAAGACCTACAAGAACATCTTTTACTGGTTCATGTGTAAGCACATTTCCTACCCTTCCCTGGATGTATAAACTATCTAATGTTTTTCCTGTACTAAATGCAAGTCGTAAACTATCTGCTTTGTTTTTTTCAGTTATATCGGTGATTGCTTCGCCAAAATCTAGAGTATAGGTAGTGTTTTTTTCAAATGGTTGATCAAACTTGATGTAAACGGTATTTCTCTTAATTCTTGGAGTGAAACCAATTTTTGTGTAGGGAGATATAACAAGATCTTTTTTTAATGTTCTTGCTTCAATTTCTTCATTAAATTCTAGTACAATTACATCACCTCTATAGTTTGTACTATTATTAGCTGGTACAGACGAAATAAGCTTAGGAGGATCTTCATCTTTTGGTCCTCCTGTTGGTGGCTGTACTATTGCACATGACTTTAAAAGTAATGTGATAATGATAAATAGTATGCTCTTTATCAGATAGTTGTAATGCATTTTACTTTTCTATATGTACCATCAAAATAGAAATGTCTGAAGGGTTTATGCCACTTATTCTCGATGCTTGACCCAATGTAGTAGGCTTCACCTTCAGAAGCTTTTCTCTAGCTTCATTAGATAATGCTGCAATCTTACAGAAATCTATTTTCTCTGGTATTTTTTTATTCTCTAATTGATTTAGCTTTTCTGCTAATTTTTCTTCTTTTTCAAGATAGTTATCGTACTTAACTAAAATTTCTGCTTGCTCTCTGACTTTTTCACCATATTGATTTAATTTTTCTGAAAAATCAGCCTTTATATTTATTAAATCTTCTACAGATATATTTGGTCTCTTTATTATTTGCTCTGCTTTTATTTTCTGCGTTAGCAAAGCAGATTCTTTAGCAGCCAGAAGTGTATTTATTTCTTCTGGGACTATACTTATAGATTTTAAATACTTTTTCAGCCCTTCTGTTTCTTTTTGCTTTTTTTGAACATTTTTCAACCTTTCTATATCTGCCAAGCCTAACTTTTCTCCTATTGGTGTTAAGCGAACATCTGCATTATCTTGCCGAAGTAATATCCTATATTCTGCCCTGGAAGTGAACATTCTATATGGTTCATCTGTTCCTTTGCTGATTAGATCATCTATCAAAACTCCTATATACGCTTCAGACCTTTTGAGTATCAGAGGCTCTTCTTCCTTAACTCTATTATGCGCATTTATTCCAGCCAATAAACCTTGGCAAGCAGCTTCTTCATAACCTGTTGTGCCATTTATTTGCCCTGCAAAGTATAAGTTTTCTACTTTTTTTGTCTCCAATGTCAGTTTTAACTGCATTGGGGGAAAATAATCATACTCTATTGCGTAGCCTGGTCGGAACATTTTTGCTTTTTCAAAACCAGGGATTTTTTTCAGAGCCTTTAGCTGAACTTCTTCTGGCAAAGACGTAGAAAAGCCATTGACATAAATTTCTACTGTATTCCACCCTTCTGGCTCCACAAATATTTGGTGACGGTCTCTTTCCGCAAAACGATCAATTTTATCTTCAATGGATGGACAATACCTTGGCCCTATTCCTCTAATTCTACCATTAAACATTGGAGACTGATCAAAACCAGTTTTTAATAAATCATGCACTTCAGGGTTTGTATAGGTAATAAAACAGCTTTTTTGTTCATCCAGTGGCTTTGTTTCCTCACTAAAAGAGAATTTTTCTGGCTTTTCATCTCCTTTTTGCTCCTGTATAGCTGCATAATCCAAACTTCTTCCATCTACACGTGGTGGCGTTCCCGTTTTCATTCTCCCAGACTCAAACCCTAGTGAAACAAGCTGTTCTGTTAATCCTGTAGCTGCTTTTTCTCCTGTCCTACCTCCTCCAAATTGCTTTTCCCCTATATGAATAATCCCATTGAGAAATGTTCCGTTCGTCAAAACAACTGCTTTGCTTCTAAACTCTATTCCCAAACCAGTTTTGACTCCAGCTATTCTACCTTTTTCAACTACTATCTCTTTCACCATCTCCTGCCAAAAATCCACATTTTGCGTTTTTTCTAAAGCAAGCCGCCACTCTCTTGAAAAAAGCATTCGATCATTTTGTGTTCTTGGACTCCACATTGCAGGACCTTTTGATCTATTAAGCATCCTAAATTGTATCATAGATTTATCAGAAATAACACCTGATAAACCCCCAAGAGCATCAATTTCTCTAACTATTTGACCTTTAGCTACTCCTCCCATTGCTGGATTACAACTCATTTGTCCTATTGTTTCCATATTCATGGTAACCAACAAAACCTTTGAGCCCATTTTTGCCGCTGCATGTGCTGCTTCACAGCCTGCATGTCCTGCCCCAACAACTATTATATCGTATGTATCTCGCATTTCATCTCATATCTTACAAAATGTTCCACGTGGAACATTATCTTTTTTCAAACTCTACAAAGTTAATAAGGATTAAATCCAATTTGTTTAAGTGACTGGTTTTCTTTTTCACGCATAATTCTTTTTTGAGCCTCTTCCCTATCATCAAAACCAACTAAATGTAAAATTCCGTGTATAATGACTCGATGCAACTCCTGATCTAATGGGTTTTTATTTGCTAGAGCATTATCATTTACTCTTTCAACACTAATGAAAATATCTGACTCTAAACACTCAGAGTCATCTTCAGAATTATTAAAAGTTATAATATCAGTGAAGTAATTGTGATTAAGGTATTTCTTGTTAACTTCTAATAAGTAACTATCGTCACAAAAAATGTAGTTGATTTGATATTGCTGGATTTTATTATCGGATAAGTTTTGAGCTATCCAGACTTTTATTTTGTTTTCCTCCTCTTCTTTTAAAGAGAATTTTTCAGTTTCATAAAAAAAAAACTTCTTGCATTACTACTAAATGTAAAAGGTGATCTCTACTTTATTTCCAGGTTCATAGTATTTAACTTCATCAGCCAAATGCTTCATTAAGAAGACTCCCCTTCCTCCTAGTTTATCAATATTCTCTGGAGCAGTTGGATCAGGCAATTCTTCATATTCGAAGCCCTCGCCTTCATCTTCGATAGTAAATGAAATTTCATGATCCTTGATATCAATACCAATAGTCACGTCTTTCGTTTTATCTTCTTTGTTTCCATGAACTATAGCATTATTAACACACTCTGTTAATGCTACCAAAATGTTACCATACACATCATCATCAAGATCGTATTTTTCCTTTGTTTGATCTATATAGTTTTCAACTATTCTGCCGTTCTCCATTAACGACGGTATTTTTATCGTTATGGATTCTGTAGAAGTTATTTTATCTGCTGACACGATTAAAATATTCGTTTACTTTACTTTTATAATATGGATTCAAAGAAACAGGAATTTTTTGTAAAATTTCAACTTGCTGCTTCTTTTTTCTAATATAATCAGAAAATTCATTAGGAACTTGATCTGCATAACTTTTCTCTTCAGCTGCTTTTGCTTCTCTTTTATTTTCTTCTCCTCTCTTCTGAGATGCTTTTTCTGCCTCAAGCATTCTTGTTATTATTTTTTGCTGTCGATTAATAGTCTCTTGGGTTATATTCTTATTTAATAGTTCTTCTTCTGTCTTTTTCATCTCTTCTATCATTTCCTGATAGTTATTTTTTTGACCCTTCCCTTTCATTGATTGATTTTCTCCAGCTTCTTCTTCCATCGCTTTTCGTATCATTTCCTGCTCAGCTGCCATTTTAGCTATTTCTTTGGTCATCTGAGGCATACCTTTTCCTGATTTCTTCATTTGCTCCAATTTTTCTCTTAACTGCTTTTGCATATCACTCAACTTTGGCATAGAAGCATTATTATTCGGCTTTTTCTTCCCTGAAGCACTACTAGAGCTATTCATTTCTTGCTGCATCTGATCTAAAATATCGCTTATCATAATTGCCAGGTTATTCATAGATGTCATAGCAAATTGCTGTTTAACAGATGCAAGGCTTGGTTTTTTTTCTTTTGTTAACTCAATTCCCTCAGCTAAATACTCGTTCAGTTTAGTTGATTCTTTTGTTACAAAAGACTGTATTTGAAAAATATCTTTTGATAAAGAAAAAAGAGTATCTTCAATAGCTTTTGCTTTATCGACCATTTGTAGCTGCTTTTTACTTAAATCAATGTATTCAGGATCTCTAACTCTTATGTTTTTAAAACCTTTTAATATATCTTCTTGCTCATAGGAGATTTCGATGAGTCTTTCTAACGTTTTACGTAAAGCCAAATGATCTATCTCTAAGCTTTGCTGTTGCATTTGCATTAGCTGGTCTTGAAGCTTTTGAGACATTTTCTTCATTTTTTTCTGAGACTCTTCTTGTTTTCCAAGAGTTGGTTCTTTTTTTTCTTTATTAATTTCATTTATTGCTTCCTCCTGAAGCTTTTGCAATTCTTTAAATTCTTCATCCAAATCTTTAGTTTGAAAGTTTGTATTTGATTCTTTTACCATCTCATCAAGGCTTTTAAGCTCTTCTTTCATCTTATTTACACTCTCCGAGATATCTTTTTGCTCCTCTCCTATTTTATCCATTTTGTCTTTTGAAGCCCCTTCCGTTTTCTCTTTCAGCTTTTCTTGCTTTTCAGATAAATCTTCCAATTTTGATGCTATCTTGTTTGCTTTAGCCTCTATCTTTAACTTTTTAAATAGGTTTAATGCTCTATCCAGTTCTTTTTCTATAGATTCTTGCTTTTTAGTAAGTTTTTGAAGCGTTTCCTGTAATTGATTATTAACGACATTTTCCTGCAATAGTTTTTCTAATTCTTCATAAAGTTTTTTTGTCTCTTCATCCAGCAGCTCCTCCATCATTTTTTGTAACTCTTTTGCTTTTTCAGCTATTTTCTTATCCCCTTCGCTATCTAGTTTTTCTGCTTGCTTTCTAAATATCTCTTGTTCTGTTCTAAGAGAATCTATTTTATTAATGAGTTTTTTATTTTCTTTTTCTATCTCCTCAATTTCTTTTTTATTCTGCCAGGATAGCTTTCTTTTTCCTTTTATCTTATCACTTAAGTTCTTGAGTTTATCCGAAATATTCTTTGCCTCCTCATAGCTTTCCTTCAAAGCATTTTCAGTTTTATTCGTCGTTTTCTCCAGTTTTTCCTGTCTCTCTTCCTTTGATGGGAATTTCCATTTATAAACCTGCGTTTTTACCTTTTTAAAACCATTAATTTGATCGTTGTCCCAAAGTTCTAAATAATATTCAATCTCTTGATTTTCAGATAATTGTAAAGTAATTAATGGCAATTCTTCTAAAAAACTTTGAGCATTGCTTGACCGATCAAAAGGCAATTTTAGTGTTTTAAATTTATTGGTTTTTTCCTCGCCATTTATTCGGTATTTCAAATAAAATTTAGAAAAACCATAATCATCAGTTATGCTACCGCCAATCCACACAGAAGTCAGAAAAGTTGAGTCTACTACCTGCTTCATCTGAATAGCTGGGTATTCATCTGGGATTGCTTTTACAGTATGTTCTATTTTATTTCTGTTTTTTCCATATTTATTATTCAATATTATTGAATAGAGAAAATCTTTATCTACAGTCATTTCGTACTGAAACAAATCTTCTTCTTTTTTCAAAAAATTACTTTCCTTTTCATTAGTATAATTAAATGAAATGTCTTCTGTGTATTTTGCATCAAGGATCCATTTAACATTTGTGCCTTGAGGAATTACCAAATCGCCTATATTTTCTATTCTTTCCTTCTTTTTTCTTGTATAAGTTGGATAAGCTAAATCAATTTTTAAGTTTTCTAATACAGGTCTGTTTACCACTTTTAAATGATAAAAATCTGACTCATATTTATCTGTCTTAAATTTGAAATTCAGAGAGGAGTTAAGATTTTGAAATGTATAGCTAAAACCTTTTTCTTTTGACATCCTGTATTGCCTGTTATCCTCGAGTAGCAAATGAACATTTTCAGGCAACTGATTTCCAAGTAATTCTAATTCCAAAGTATACTCTTCATTGGCAAAGGCTTTTAGTTCATCATTTTTGATATGAAAAGAAAATGGCAAAGGCTTCTCAAATTTCTTATCAAATTTTATCAAACGTGTTGTACTTTCTGTGAGTATATCTGGGCTAAATGCCATTAAAGCTCCAAAAAACAAAGTGGGTATTATTATCCATTTTGATAATGAGATTACTTTTCTGAAATCGATAGTTTTACCAAACTCATAGCTCTTAAATAGACTCTTTTTCTGACTTATACTAGCATTTATAAGGTCATCCTTTATGTCTTTTTTTAAGAGCTGTACTGTATTTAAAAGTTTATCTTTTACATCAGGCAAGTTTTTACCTATCTCACTGGCTGCCTGCTCATCAGATATATAATTATCAGGGTGAAAGTACTGATATAATGGAAAAGCGATTAGCTTGAACAATGCAAAAATAGTTGCAACAAAAAACAACAGAACAAGTGGAACTTTTACTGCTGGTTGCAGGTAAGCAAAAAATTCTATGCCAGAGAAAAAAAGGTAAGCAGAAGAAAGGATTAAGACAAACAAAACAACTCCTCTAAAAATTTTTCTTTTAAAGTAGCTCTTTTTAAAGTCTTTTAAGTTTTCTTCTAAGTTATTCATTATCTGTTTACTAAACTATCATCTACCACTAACTCTACTGGACAGTGATCAGAGTGTTTTGCTTCAGGTAGAATAGTACATTCTATCATTTTACCGTTTATAACATTATTATTAAAAAAATAATCTATTCTCCAGCCTTTATTTTTTTCTCTGGCTGCTGCCCTATAGCTCCACCAAGTATATTTGTGCGGGGATGAATCAAAATATCTAAACGTATCCGTAAAACCCAATTCCAAAAATTCAGTTACCCATTGTCTTTCTTCAGGCAGAAAACCAGAAGACTTTTTATTAGAAACTGGATTATGAATATCTATCTCTTTATGGCAAATATTTACATCACCACAAATTATTAAGTTAGGATGCTCTCTTATTTTATCTTCTACCCACCTGTAATAATTATCTAAAAATTTGTATTTGAAATTTTGCCTTTCATCACCCGATGTTCCAGAAGGAAAATAAGTATTTATAAGCTTGAAGTTTTTAAAAGTCACTTCAAGCACCCTTCCTTCTTTATCATATTCTTCAATCCCTATTCCAATATTACTACTTTCGGGCTCTATTTTAGATAAAATTGCTACTCCGCTATATCCTTTTTTTTCAGCGGAATGCCATAAGATATACTTATAACCCATTTGAATCAATAATTCACTGGGGAAATCTTTTTCGAGAGCTTTAACTTCTTGCAGACATAGTATATCAGGCTGGCTTTCTTTTACCCATTCCAGCCAGCCTTTTTTTATTGCTGCACGTATTCCGTTGACATTGTAAGTGACTATTTTCAACTTGACTATTTTTTATGTGGCAAATACAAACTATTAGCCAAATGTTATGCCATTTCAATAACCATAGAAGAAGCTCCTCCTCCCCCATTGCAAATAGCTAGCAGCCCCTTTTTTCCTCCTTTTTGTTTTAGCACAGAAGTCAAAGTAGTTAATATTCTAGTACCTGAAGCTCCAAGAGGATGACCCAAAGAAACGGCTCCTCCAAATACGTTCATTTTATCTCTATCAATTTCCATTTTTTTAGCAAAAGCTAGTGCTACTACAGAAAATGCTTCATTTACTTCAAAAAAATCAATATCTGAAATGCTTAAACCTGCCCTTTTAAGTGCAATAGGAGCTGCAAGTGTAGGTGCTATGGTAAACCATTCTGGCTCACATGCTGCATCCGCAAATGAAACTATTTTAGCAATTGGTTTCACACCCAATTCTTTTACCTTTTCCCCACTTGTCAATATAACTGCTGCCGCTCCGTCATTTATGGTAGAAGCATTAGCTGCAGTTACTGATCCATCTTTAGTGAATACTGGTCTTAAAGAAGGTATCTTTTCAAATTTTACTCTTTTATACTCTTCATCTTCACTAATAATCAAAGGATCTCCCTTTCTTTGCGGTACTTCTACTGGAACTATTTCTTCTTTAAAGTATCCCTTTTCCGTACTATCTGCTGTTCTTTTGTAGGAACTTATTGCATATTCATCTTGCTCTTCTCTGCTTATTGAGTATTTTGTCGCTGTTGCATCACCGCAAACTCCCATAGCCATATTTCCATACACATCTGTCAAGCCATCTTTCAATAAACCATCCAAGACCTGACCATGTCCATATCCATGTCCATATCTTCCTTTTGGTAAATAGTATGGGATATTTGTCATATTTTCCATACCACCAGCTACCATCACATCTGCTTGACCAGTCATTATGTTTTGAGCTGCCATCATTACAGATTTTATTCCCGAAGAGCATACTTTGTTAACAGTAGTACATGGAACCTTATCTTCTAATCCTGCAAATTTTGCAGCTTGCCTTGCCGGAGCCTGACCAAGATTAGCAGAAACTACATTGCCCATATAAACTTCATCAATCTCTTTTTTATCGATACCAGCCTTTTCTAAAGCTCCTTTTATGGCTTTAGCTCCCAATTCGCATGCAGAAAGTCCAGAAAACATTCCTCCAAAGCTTCCAATAGGTGTTCTTGCAACAGATAAAATATAAACTTCTTTCATTCTATTTAATACTTTTATTAATTAGTTAATTAACAAATATATAAGGCTTTTTGTGGTCGAATGGTTTTTATTGTTTATTAACAAATCCCCTTCTAAAGATCTTACTATTTTGTTAAGTAATTTTACCTTAATATACCTTTGCTCTAAAAGGATTTTGACTCAATATGCATTATGGATAGTATAAATGAAAATTGGCTCACAGAAAATTTCAAATCAAAAGCAAGAAAAGAATTCAAAGAGGCAAGACCATATCCTCATCTGGTTATAAACAACTTTTTTAAGCCAGGTGTTGCTGAGAGTCTTTTTTCCAATTTTCCTTCTGTAGATGAGTTAAAAATTCATTGGAAAGGATTGAATGAGAACAAATTTGAGGGATCCGATTTTTCTTCTTTCGATCCTGTTTTTGAAAAAGTCAGAAAACAAATATCTTCCCCTTCTTTCTATCAATGGATTAGTGAAATAACAGGAATCGAAGATGTTTTTGTTACCGACGACTCACTAGGAACTGGCTTACACCAAGGCGCAAATGGCAGCTTTCTTGATATTCATATTGACTTCAATATCCATCATATTAAAAATGTGCATAGAAGGCTAAACATGCTTGTCTATCTGCAAAAAGACTGGAAAGAAGAGTATGGCGGTCATTTAGAAATGTGGGATGCTAAAATGAAAAATTGTGAAAAAATGGTCTTGCCTACTTTCAACCAATGTGTAGTATTTGAAACAAGCGAAATATCCTACCATGGATATTCTAAAATAAATGTTCCAGAAGGTATAACCCGTAAGTCCTTTTTTGCCTATTTCTATACGAAAGAAAGAGAAGGAGCATCTTCCTATCACGACACAGTATTCAAAGCAAGACCTACTGAGGGAAAGGTAAAAAAAGTAAAAACAACGATTAAAGAAAGTATTAAGAATAAAGTGAAATCAGCATTAAAAAAATTAAATATTAACTTCTGATTTTTTTTCAATAGAATTTTCTTCTGACCTGCTAATCCAAAAGTTGTTGAATCCTTCACCTAACTGAATAGCTATTTCTTTTAGTTGAATAAGCTCTAGCAGTGCCAAAAGATTGAAAATAGTTACCACTTTATCACGACTAACCATGAATATATCTTTAAAAGCAAATGTTTTACCTTGGATTAGCTTTTGTAAAATATACTCTTTCTGACCTTCAATCGTATAAGGATAAGGAATTACATTGTGAATAGGCTTGTATATTTCTCTCTTATGCCTATCCATTACGTTTTGATAAATTTTGAGCAGTTTGTATAGGTCTACATCTTGTAGTTCCGTTTCAATTTGATTGGACTTTGCAATATTTTTAAACTCAGTCAATGCATTTCCCCTTTTTTCTCTTTCAAACATCTCCTTTTCCTTATTTTCTAAAAAGGGTAAGATCTCTTTGAACTTTTTGTATTCTAGTAAATGTTTAACTAACTCCTCTCTAGGATCTATCTCATTTCCTTCTTCATCAATCTGAGGTCTGGGTAAAAGCATTTTAGATTTTATCCGCATCAATGTAGCAGCAACTAAAATAAATTCACTTGCAAGCTCAACATTGAACTCCTCCAATAGCTTTACATATTCGAGAAAGTCTTTGGTTATTTTGGCTATTGGAATGTCTTGGATATCTATTTCATCCCTTTTTATAAAGAAGAGAAGAAGATCAAAAGGTCCTTCAAATAAAGGCAGCTTAATTCTGTATTCCACAAATAATTCTATTGATGAATTATATAGCCTCTATTTCGTTTTCTTCAATGCATAAAATAAGCCTAGTATCAAAGAGCTGATAAGTGGTGTTCCCATAAAACCTAAAGCTATGTAAAAGAGAAGTACTGCTGAGTTTTCCATTTTCTTTGCTATTATAATTTAATATAGGGAATAAAATTATATGATTTTGAATACTAAGACAAGCTAATATTAAGTTGCGCATTTTATTTATGAAAAATAAATGCAATTAAATAATATCCGTTGTGTTTGTAACTTTATACACTTTAATTTTTTGTTGTGTTAAACTATTCACAATTCAAGAAAATAGTGTGAGTAACTTATTTCAAGTTTTAACATTTATTCCAATTTTTTTTGTGTTTGTTGTGTTGACTAAAATTATGTGTAAAATTTGTAAGAGTACTCACAGTTTATGGTATGTATATAAATTATTCACAATTTTATTCACAGGTGTGAATAACTAATTTATTTTATTGATTATCAAAATTTTATATATGTATTTTTATGTGAATTATTTTATCTTAAAAAAGATATTCACATATTCACGCACTAACTAGTATAAGTATATATGTATTTAAAAAAGAATATAATAATATATATATGTGTTAATACTTTTCTATTCTTAGTATTAACCTTTAAAAGTTATTCTCAAAATGAAGAGCTAAAAAAAGCAGATACATTTATTGAGAATAAAAATTACAATGAAGCTATAAACATTTACGAAGGATTATTAAAAAAGGTTGGAGATGAAATCCCCTCTTTTCATGAAAATTATTTATTAGCACTTAAAGAGCAGAATGAGCAGAAAAAGACAAAAAAGTACCTTAAAAAGCTTCTGAAAAATAATAAAAGCAATACCAGCCTAAGTATCGACTACTTTAAGTTTTTGATGGATACGGAAGACTCTATCAGTGCGATAAAGTTCAAAGAAGATTTTTTGAAAATAATATCTGAACAGCCTGAACAACTAGAAACTGCTGCTCTACTTTTTGAAAATGAAAATATGCATTTGGATGCAATAAATGCTTTGAATCAATTGGAGAAAATATCTAGGCAAAAGTTTACGAAGAAGTTAGCAGAGAATTACCTGAAAGCAGGCGACTTAGAAAACGCAACTCGTAAATATTTAGATGAGTTGAATACAGATAATGAGTCAGAAGCAGATTTAGACGATTTTCTAGTTTTTATCAATGAGAAGATAATGCCTCTGGATAATCATGTGTTTTTGGAGAAGTTGATTCTTGAATATTCTCAAAAAGATCCTCAAAATATATATTACCCTGAAATATTAATGTGGTATTATGTTCAAAAAGAAGATTACTACTCTGCTTTCTTACAAGGTAAATCTATAGACAGAAGAAATAAGAAAATAGGCGAAAAACTGCTTCCACTAGGAGAAAGGGCTATTAAGGCAAAAATATATCAGGAAGCAGAGATAATATTGGAATATGTAAAAGAAAAGACAAGTAATGATTTTACTAAAGCTAAGGCTTGGGAGCTATTGATTTTTGCCAAGGAAGAACAGCTCAAGAAAAATGGGCATGTGAATAAGGAAAGTGTTCAAAGTTTACTTCAAGAATACCAACAAATTGTTGATGTATATGGAATTTCGAATAATAGCATTGACATCGCACTTAAATTGGCAGACCTGAAAGCAAAGTATTTAAATAATTCGGAAGAGGCAATTGAATTATTACAGAAGTATTTAAATTCTAATCGGATTTATGGCAAGCAAAAAACGAAAATAAAGTTGAAGTTGGCTGAAGTTTACATAACCTCAGATAATCCTTGGGAAAGTGCATTGTTGTATCAACAAATAGAAAGAGAAGAGCAAGGAAATAAATATGAGCAGGAAGCGAGGATTGGTAGAGCAAGAGTTTTTTATTTTATGGGCGACTTTAAGCTTTCAGCTAGTATTTTGGATGTTTTGAAACTAGCTACCCACAAAGAAATAGCAAATGATGCAATCGATTTTGCACTTTTGATTAAAGAAAACCAAGATTTAGATTCGGCAGATGCTGTCTTGAGAACGTATGCTGGTGCAGAATTAGATTTTTTTAAAAAGAATATTGATAAAGCTATCACAAAATTTGATTCTATATTGATCAATTGTTCTAATCATCCATTGGTAGATGAGGCTGCTTTTCAGAAAGCTAAAGTTTTGAGTTACAAAAATGATCATAAAGAAGCGATAAATACACTTCAAAAAATAGTAGAAACAAACCCAGAAAGTATACTTGCAGAAGAAATAGACTATACGATTGCTAAAACTTACGATAAAGATCTTTCAGAAAAAGAAAGAGCGATGAATCTTTATTTGGAGCACATTACAAAATTTCCTGGAAGTATCCATAGAGAAGAGGCACGTGAAAGATACAGGAAGCTAAGGGGAGATAGAATTTAACTTACTAATGAGACTTTAATGCTAAGAATCTTGCTTCGGTTAAAAAATTTTGTTTCATTATCATACCTAGTGGGTTTGCTCCAAGATTAGTTAACTATACGAAAAATTAAAATGGATAAAGAGATAGATAAATTGTACAAAAGACTAATAGAAAAACCTTTTGTAATTGCTGGACCCTGTGTTATTGAAAGTGAAGATGTGCTTTTTAAAGTAGCGGAAGAAATTTTAAGAATAAGCAAAAGCTTAGACATAAATATTGTTTTTAAAGCTTCTTTCGACAAAGCCAATAGAACATCTATTGATTCTTTTAGAGGATCGGGACTAGAAGAAGGAAAGAGAATTTTAAAAAAAGTAAAAGATAAATTTGGACTAAAACTAACTACTGATATTCATGAGCCTTACCAGGCAAAAGAAGTAGCAGAGGTAGTAGATATAATTCAGATACCTGCTTTTTTGTGTAGACAGACTGATCTTTTAGTTGCAGCTGCAGAAACTGGAAAAATTATCAACATCAAAAAAGCTCAATTCTTATCTGGAAAGGATATGATTTATCCTGTTAAAAAAGTGTTAGCTTCTGGTAATGATAAAATTATGCTAACAGAAAGAGGCAACGCCTATGGAAACAATGATTTGGTTGTAGATTTTAGAAATATTTTAGAAATGAAGAAGTTGGGTTATCCAGTAGTGATGGATGTAACCCATTCTTGTCAGAAACCAGGAGGGGAAAGTGGAAAGAGTGGAGGTAATAGAGAGTATGCTTTGCCTTTTTCAAAAGCAGCAGCAGCTGTAGGTGTAAGAGGCTTCTTTTTTGAAACACATCCTAATCCAGCAAAAGCTTTGTCCGATGGACCAAACATGATTCCTCTTTCTGATTTTGAAAATACTCTGAAAAAAACATTTGAACATGTTTTGTGAAAATATAGTTGATTTTAGCTAAACAAGATCTTCAAAATCGTTAAAATTGTTGTAATGCAATCGTCAAGAAGATATATTTTGTTTTATTAGGTCATTTGTTTTTATAAGAAAAGAATAAAAAATTTTTGGAAAAAATTTTTACCAAAGCACAATTAATGTTGCCACAAGCTGTGTGGTATGACATCTTATTACCAGATGATGGAGCTGTATTACTGGAAACTTTTGTTATGAAAACAGAAGACCATCCTGAATATAATACAACTCATATTCGCTTAATGTTGCTCTCTGGTGACGTTCAAGAGAATTGGGAAAGTTTATTAGGATATCAACAAAAAATTTATCAAAAAATTCTTAAAGAAATTCCAAAGCCACCTGAAAATGCTCAGGTATTTGGGCATATAGCCTGTGAAAACGATAAACAAATAGAATATGGCTATGCTATGATGAGAGAAATCTCTGAAAAGATAGCTAAAGAAAAAAACTGGACGATCGCTGATGTTTCTATCAATAAGCCAATAATACGTAAGACAGAGAATCTGGATATCCCCTTCTACAAACTTTTTGATACTAAATATCAAAGAGAAGATCTTGCTAATAAACCATTTGGCTTATTGGTGAAAGAAAAGGAAAAAGGATTAAAAATAAGCTTTAAAAGTCCTACAAAATACGTATTTGTAAGTCTAATTCCCATAATAGCATTATTATTATTATTGTCATCTACTACCTTACAACATTGGTCTATTTGGCTTACTTCAATAATGAATTTTGTTATACTTATTGGAGTGTCTTTAATTTTTTTATTAGAAAAAGAGTTATTAATTGATGTAAACGGGATCAGATATTATGAAAATAAAATTATAGCATGGGCTTTTAAAATAAGATCATTACAAGACTTTATTCCTTGGAATGAAATAGAGGAAATACATACGATGAATGCTAGTTTGAAGAAATCAAGTATAGAACAATTAGCTGTGATATCAGATAGCAATATGATTTGCTATAAATCTCCTCATAGTGAATGGATTTGGAAGCTTGTAATGATTTGGATTTCAGAGCATAAGCAAGAGTTATTAGGACAATCCAATCAGGAAAAAAACAAAACAGATTCTGTCTAATTTAAAATTGAGACACAAACGAAGCAATGATTAAGATATGCGCAAAACAAACTAGGCAGGTCACAAATTTTAAATAGATAAAAGAAGAAAGTAATGATTAGAATATTTTTGATAGTGACAATTGTATTTTTTGCTGCTCTATCTAATAGTTTTTCACAAGGAGATGAAAAAACAGTGCAGCTGTCAGGGCTTATAGTGGAGGGAGACAGTGCATATGGAGTTCCTGGTGTTCATATATTTATTAACAAGGCTGGAAGAGGGACGATATCTGATCCGACTGGGTTTTTTTCTATGCCTGTAATTTCAGGAGATACTATCACTTTTCAGTCTATTGCTCATAAAAATCAAAAATTTATTGTTCCTAAAACAAATGACCTAGGTCTTACAGTACTGATTAATTTAGAGACAGACACCACTTATTTGCCAGTAATAGAAGTATTTCCTTATCCAACAAAAGAGCTGTTTAAAGAAGCTTTCTTAGCTTTAAATTTAAGAGATGATGAAATAGAAAGGATGAAAGAAAATTTATCTGAAGAAAGAATACGAAAAATGGCGTCAAGTGTACCAATGGATGGAAGTCTTAATTATAAAAACTATATGGATCAGAAAATAAATCAGACTTCTAATCAATATTTTCAGCCCACCTTTTCTATTTTAAATCCATTTGCCTGGGCTAACTTTATTAAGTCTCTAAAGAAAAAAAAGAAGAAGTAAATATTTACAAACAACCTTTGTTCAATTCATATCCATCAAAAAAATAGTACTTTTGATCTAAGAAAAAAAGACGAATGGGAATATTTGATTTTTTTACCACTGATCTAGCTATCGATCTTGGAACGGCTAATACTTTAATACTTTATAAAGGTAAAATAGTAATAGATGAGCCTTCTATTATTGCTATTGACAGAAAAACAAATAAAGTCATAGCTATTGGTAAAAGAGCAATGCAAATGCATGAAAAAACGCATGAAAATATAAAAACAATTCGACCATTAAGAGATGGAGTAATCGCAGATTTCCATGCTGCGGAGGAAATGATTCGGGGAATGATAAAGATGATCGATACAGGTAAGAAATTATTTCCTCCATCTTATAGAATGGTAATATGTATTCCTTCGGGAATTACAGAAGTAGAAAAAAGAGCGGTTAGAGACTCTGCTGAACATGCAGGCGCAAAAGAAGTTTACATGATCCATGAGCCTATAGCCGCAGCTATAGGAATAGGGATAGATATAGAACAACCAGTTGGTTCTATGATTGTAGACATTGGAGGTGGAACTACAGAGATTGCTGTAATTGCACTGTCAGGTATTGTTTGCGATCAATCTATTAGAATTGCTGGGGATATATTCAATAGAGATATATTGGACTATATGCGTAGGCAGCATAATCTACTTATTGGAGAAAGATCTGCTGAAAAAATGAAGATAGAAATAGGGTCTGCTTTAGCTGAACTGGATGATCCTCCAGAAGATTACGAAATAAGAGGAAGGGATTTAATGACTGGTATACCTAAAGTCATAAAAGTATCTTATACGGAAATAGCTTATGCTATTGATAAATCGGTTTCTAAAATAGAAGAAGCAATTCTTAAAGCTCTTGAGATATCACCTCCTGAGGTTTCAGCAGATATTTATGATAATGGTATTCATTTGACAGGAGGAGGAGCTCTTATTAGAGGTTTGGATAAAAGAATTGCAATAAAAACAAAGTTGCCAATACATATAGCTGAAGATCCATTGAGAGCAGTAGTGAGAGGAACTAGTAAAACACTTAAGAATATTTCTTATTTCAAAGGGGTATTGATGACCTAAGATTTTTTTCTGAATAAGAATTATAGTAAAAGAAGAGTGAAGAAACTCCTAGAAATCTTATACAAGCACCAGAAAGGAATCACTTTCATCACTCTTCTTTTTATTTCTTTTTTCTTATTAATAAGAAATAATAGCTATCACCATTATAATTTTTTCTCTTCTGCAAATAGCCTTATAGGAAGCCTCTTTGAAGTAAAATCAAGTATTGTGGGCTTTGCACAATTAAAAAAAGAAAATATAGGATTAGCTAAAGAGAATGCTCTTTTAATACAAAAAGTAATAAATAAAGAAAACAAAGGCGCTAATACTATAGATACCACAAGATCCTATGAAGTTATTCCTCTTGAAGTAGTTAATCAAAGCATTCATCTGAGTAAAAACTATTTGACTCTAAACAAAGGGGAAGAAGATGGAATAAAGGCAAATATGGGTATAATAAATAGTAAAGGGGTAATTGGTATAATTAAATACACTTCCAAAAACTTTTCTATTGGATATTCACTTTTAAATAAGCAGCTAAAAATAGCAGCTAGAAACAAGCGTACAAAAACTCTTTGTCTTTTAGAGTGGGATGGCAAAAGTACATACACCTCTGTGATAAAAGACATTCCAGCACATGAAAAAATCTACCTGGGAGATAGTATCGTTACTGCAGGGTATGGACTAATATTCCCTCCAAACCTTTTAATTGGAAAAGTAGAAAGTGTAATAGAAGATCTAAGAGATCCTTTTATAAAAGCAAAAGTTAAATTAGAAAATGACTTTAGAAAGATAAGGTATGTTTATGCAGTTGAGAACTTGAAAAAATCAGAAAAAGATAGTTTGGAAAAAATACATGCATTACCATTAGATAAATTTTAAAATGATAAAAGCAATAAGGCCATACCTAATCAATTTTATTTTTTACTTTTTGTTACAAACACTTCTTTTTCAAAATTTAGTAATGTTTGAAGCAGCTATATGTTATGTCTATCTTGGGTATGTCTTTAGCCTTCCAACAAATAATAATACACTTAATATTATTTTTAGTTTTTTAATGGGTCTATCCATAGATATTGCTTATGATTCGTTAGGAGTACATGCTATTTCGTGTACATTTATAGGTTATTACCGAGAGAAGATGTTGAGTTTATTATCAGAAAAAGATCAGGTTGATGATTTAAGAGATAATAATTTTATTATTGATCAAATAGGAATATCAAAATTTATTTTAATTATTATATCTGGTGCCATTTTACACCATATAATTGCTTTTTATTTAGATACAGGCAGCTTTAGTTTATTTATTTATCACATTGATAAAGTATTTTTTAGTATCCTATTTACTATATCTGTAGTGTTGCTTATACAACTTGCCAGTATCAAGCTTCTTCAAAAATCTTTGAGAAAATCATACTGAGCTACTTTTCCCTATAAAAGACCCGAACAGGAACTCCCTCAAAATCAAAGTGCTTTCTAATTTTATTTTCAATAAACCTGGTATAAGGTTGTTTGATCAGTTTAGGGTGATTACAAAAAAATGCAAAAGCTGGACTAGTAGAAGCTAGCTGGGTTATGTATTTTATCTTAATATATTTTCCTTTTACAGCAGGAGGAGGATAATGTTCTATTTCAGGTAGTAAGTATTCATTCAACTTCGAAGTAGGGATTTTTTTCTTTCTATTCTCATAAACAGAAATGGCTTTTTCTAAAATTTTGAAAATACGCTTTTTCTGTGTTACAGAGGTAAAAATGATTGGTATATAGTCTAAAGGAGCTATTTTGTTAATAATTTCATTTTTAAAATCAATAGCAGTATTTGTCTCTTTTTCTATAAGATCCCACTTGTTGACAACTAAAACAATACCCTTCTTATTTTTTTGAGCAAGCTGCATAATGCTAATATCTTGGCTTTCAACACCTTGAGTAGCATCAATCATTACAATACAGACATCAGAATCATACAAAGCTTTTATAGACCGCATTGTAGAATAAAACTCGATATTTTCTTTCACCCTCGATTTTCGCCTAAGCCCTGCTGTATCTGTAAGGATAAACTCTTTTCCATATAGGTTATAGTGTGCATCAACAGCATCTCTGGTAGTTCCAGCTATGTCAGTAACTATACTCCTATTTTGCCCCATTAACATATTCACCAAAGATGATTTTCCAACATTAGGCCTTCCGATAACAGCAAATTTTGGAAGTTCATTTTCCTGTTCTGAGCCCTCTTCTGTAATGTGTTGAATGAGGTCATCTAATAACTCTCCAGTTCCAGAACCATTAATTGCGGCAATAGGATAAACTTCACCTAACCCTAACGCATAAAACTCAGACGACTGTAACTGCCTTTGATAATTATCGGACTTATTAGCAACTAAATACACAGGTTTTTTAGAAGAGCGCAGTACTTGAGCAATATCCTTGTCGTAGCCTGTGATTCCAACTTCGCTATCAACTAAAAATAATACAGCATTTGATTCGTCTAAAGCAATGTTAATCTGTTCTCGTATTGCCTCTTCAAACACGTCATCGCTATTAACTACATAGCCACCAGTATCAATAACGCTAAACTTTTTACCAGACCATTCTGCAATACCATAATGCCTATCTCTTGTTACTCCACTAACATCATCTGTAATGGCATCACGCTGCTCTACTAACCGGTTGAATAAAGTTGACTTTCCAACATTAGGTCTTCCCACAATGGCTACCATATTTGCCATAATATATAATTATTTAATTCTATAGAATAAATTCAGTGCAAATATAGTAGTAATTAAATGGCTTAAACTTTGAAGTTTTTTAATAAATCACTCCAGAGGTTTTATCTAGTTTTGGTACAACATTAAATTGATTGAACTTAAAACAGAATTCCAAATCTTTTTTTTGACTAAGTCTAGAAAGCCTTTTTGAATGAGAAGCTTTAGACATAATGGTTTGTAAATCTTCTTTTTGAGATCGATATAGCTCACAAGCAGATAAAGCAGCATCACTAGCTATTTCATATTTATTGTGTAGTTGATCAACAAGAGCTCCTGCAAATAAAGTATCTTCTATATTGAATCTGTTTTTCCAGCCAGCGCATAGCACTAAAATATCTTTAGAGTGAAATAGAATGTATTTTACAACGGCTTTAATATTCAAGAAAGCACCTATAATGATTTCTTCACAATCATAAACACTATTAATAGCTTTTGTACCATTGGTAGTGGTCATAGCTACTTTCTTATTGTGTAAACTTTTATCCATAAACTCATAGGGAGAGTTTCCGATATCAAAATCCTTTATTTTTTCACCGTTTCTTTCACCTGCTGTTACGTAGCCTTTTTGTTTGAAGTTACTGCATATCACTGCATCTTCAACGGGTTTAATATGTTTTATTCCACTTCCAATGCCGGCTACCATGCTAGAAGTAGCTCTCAATATATCAACTACTACTACGCTAGAATTCTTACAGGGGTTAGCGTACTGCAAAAGAGCAGGTGAAAGGCAGACATCTATTTTATTCACATTAATAAAGTTTATTAGTCAACTATCTCTAGGCAAGTCAAAGAGGCACAATAATAAAAACGTTTTTATAATCGAAGCATAAAGCTCTCACTGGTGAGTGAGGAAAGTACAGATTATTTTTCTCAAAAAAATAAATAATCAATACCAGGTTTAACAGATAATTAGCTTAAAAGCTTTTCAATATCTTTTAGTGTAATTTTCTTTTCATAAAAAGCTCTACCAATCATTACACCATGAACACCTAGATCAGCTAGCTTTTCAATATCTTCAATAGAGCTAACTCCTCCACTAGCTACTAGTTTTATATTTTCAAACCTATCAATAATCTTTTTGTATACATCAAAAGCTGGTCCTTTCATCAAACCATCTTTAGAGGTATCAGAGCATTTTAAATACTGTACTGCTCTTTGATAATAGTAATCGATATGCTCAAATAAATCTGCATCAGAGGATTCCTGCCAACCTTTATGTCTTACTTTTCCATTTTCGAAGTCGGCACTTAAAGTAACCTTATTTCTACCATAGGTAATTAGCCAACTAGTAAATAAAGCTCTGTTTGTAAAAGCAATACTACCTATCGTAACACTTTTTGCGCCATATTCAAAGGACTTAGCTAAATCTCCATCTGTAGATATACCTCCACCAAAGTTTACTTCTAGGCTTGTATGTCTGGCAACAAGCTCAAGAGCATCATAATTAATTAATCTTCTTGCTTTTGCTCCTTCTAAATCTATTAGATGAACTTTTTTAATTCCATGATCTTCAAACCTTTTTGCTATGTCAATAATATTATCATCATAGACTATTTTCTTATCAAAATTCCCTTGTTCCAGGCGTACACATTTGCCATTCATTACAGATAGAGAAGGAATAATTTCAATCATATATTATTGGTTTGAGTACTTTAAATTAGCTTTTGACTTAAAAAATTACTATTTTAAGTAAGCAACTGGCAAATTTAAAAATAATGATGGAGATATTACGATTATTAAATCCCTGGATTTTACCTATAGTTTTTTTTGTTCTAATTATAGCTTCGGTATACTTTCTTAGAGTCTTTCTCAAAAAGAATTTTACTAAGTCTAGACCTGGAGAAATAAGGTTTTTAGTACAGAATATAGCTTTAGCGTTAAGCTTAGGTATTATACTGGCAGCATTTGAGTTTCCTGTAATGGATAATCTTGCAAAGGTGTCTATTGTTAATACAGAACATTCTAAAGAAACTGTATTTGAGCCAATAATCCCAATTACAAAACACAAAATTCCTTCGCAATCGAAACCTCAACTAACACTAACTCCTAAAATTGAACCTGTATCAGATGAAACTATATTAGTGGATGACTTGACAGAAGTAGTAGAAAAAGCGGAAGATAATGTAGAAGATATAATTGATGAGATAGTTAAAGGTGATTTGTTAAATAGTAATGATGAAGAAGTAATAGAAAAAATAGTGGACTTTGCTCAAGAAAGTGCTGAGCCAAAGTTAGATTTTAGTTTATGGATGAGAAAAAACTTAAAATACCCGAGGCAAGCTAAAAGAATGGGTATTGAAGGTAAAGTGATTGTTCAGTTTATAATTGAAAAAGATGGTAAACTGACGGATATAAAAGTATTGCGTGGTATAGGTGGAGGTTGTGATGAAGAGGCCGTGAGAATACTAACGATGGCAGATCCTTGGAAGCCTGGTAGACAAAATGGAGTTCCAATCCGCCAAAGAATGATAGTCCCTATTTATTTTAGGATGAAATAAATATACAAGAAAACATTTTTTTTTTACATTTACATTCTATAAAAAAATTAAATCATGCTTAGATTACTCGATGCATTATCAATTTGGGGTGTTTTAATCCTATTTATTGTTTTTATTCTTGGCTCTATTTTTCTATTAAGATACTTGCTAAAGAGCTTTGAAACTAAAAGCCGTGAAAGTGCAAAAGATTCAGACTTAGATCCAAAACTATTGAAAAAATATCCTCTTGTTGATATTAATAAGTATGGGTTTTTGATAGGAAATATTGGAGCTATTTTAAGCCTTGCTGTTGTTTTAGCAGCATTTGAATTTCCCTTATTTGAAGAGCAGGAACTAGTAAATTTAGGTAATTTGGACTCTGACATTGAAGAAATGATAGAGATACCTCCAACTGAGCAAAAACCACCTCCACCCCCAAAAATTAAGCAACCCGAAATAGTTGAGATTCCTGATGAGGAAGAAATAGAAGAAGAAATAGAAATTGAGCTGGATGTAGAAATAGATGAAGAAACAGTTGTAGAAGAAATAATAGAAACAGAAGAGGTAGAAGAAGAAAATGTGAATGAAATCTTTGAGGTAGTAGAGGAAGGTGCTGAGCCAAAAATGGGCTATAAAAACTTCTATGCTTGGGTTGGTAAAAATATTAGCTATCCTAGACAGGCTAAAAGAATGGGAGTTGAAGGAAAAGTGATTGTTCAATTTGTAGTTGAGAAAAATGGTAAGTTAACGGATGTTAAGGTACTAAGAGGACAAGGTGCAGGTCTTGATGAAGAAGCAGTGCGAGTACTTAAAATGGCAGATGCCTGGAAGCCTGGTAAGCAACGGGGTAGAGCTGTGAGACAAAGAATGGTAATTCCTATACACTTTCAGTTAAGATAGGGGATTAGTTTTTCGAAAAAGGTCTCGTAGTTCAATGGATAGAATAGGAGTTTCCTAAACTTTAGATGCAAGTTCGATTCTTGCCGAGACCACTTTTACTTCAAAGTAGGTTGTTGTGCTTAATATAAAATGGACAAGATTAACCTGCAATCATTAACTAAAGCAGAGAAGGGAATCGTTGAAAAGTATTGGTTCGAAAATGAGCATATTGGATTGAAACGGACACTATTTCATCGAGTTTATATTCCGTTGACACCTTTCAACTCAAGGTTAGACTATGAAGAACAACCCGTGGAGACAGCAATAGTAATGGAATGGCTTGATTTGAAATTAAAAAATCCTGACGACTTAGATAATCTGCAATTGAAAAGTTCACTAGAAGATGAAACTGAAGTCTCGATTTATTTGGGAAATGCTCACAATCCATGTGATATAGTGAGAATGAATTGGAGAAAAACGTCAGAGAATAATTATCTAGTGAACGCTGAGTTGATGATTGACTTTGAATACGAAGGAGTGGCAAAAAATGAATCTTTCAATTTTGAAACAGTTGTTGAATTTGATACAAAAACAAAAGAATAAACACTAATCACAACAACGTATATAACTTATTGCGGTTGCATGGGTTAACAGCAAGGGTTTGCTCCATAGGCAAGTTAGTTTTGAGCGGACAGGAAAGTGCTTCGATAGTCCCACAAGCCTATGCAAACCAATAATTTAATCTTCCTCGTTTTCATCTTTTTTGACATCAAGGTCATCTCTATTTTTTAGCTTTTTGTCTACTACGTTTTTGTCTAAAAACTTATTGATCTCTTCAATACTAAAAGTGCTTATAATCTCTCCATTTTCATTTACCTTCATGTCGAAACCCTCTAGATCTGGATGAACCTTTGGTTTTTCATCTTTTTTTTTCATCTTTTTAAAATTTGTGACCTATCTAGCTTGTTTGGCACATATTTTAATAATTATTTCGTATGTGCCTCAGTTTTAAATCAGACATGGTCTGTGTTTCATATTGTTTAATAAAATAGTTCGCAAAAAACATACCCTTTGCATAGAATAAATATACACAACTTTAAAGGCAACTTCATATGAAAAGAATTTTACCACTACTCTTCATTTTATTGAGCTTAACGGTTAGTGCTCAAAAACCAGAGCAAGAGATAAACGCATTTATGGATGCTTGGCACAAAGCAGCTGCTACAGCTGATTCCGAAGGTTTTTTTGGTAGAATGAGTGACGAATGTATTTATATTGGAACAGACAAGACGGAGCGCTGGTTAAGGGATGAGTTGAAAGAATGGTCTAAAAAGTACTTTGCAAGAGATAAAGCCTGGGATTTTAAGCCTTTGGAACGAAAAGTATATTTTGACCAAAAGAAAAACACAGCATGGTTTAATGAAACTTTAGATACCTGGATGGGGGTTTGTAGAGCTTCAGGAATACTGATAAAAGAGAAAAAGACAGGTTGGAAACTAAAACACTATCATTTAGCTGTAACTATTGATAATAAACTGATTAATAGTTTTTTAGCATTAGTTAAGAGCGAGCCAAATGATCAAAAAGAAGAAAAAACTGTTATTGCAATTATAAAACAATTGTTTGATGGGATGAGGGAAGGAAACGGAACTAAGGTACAAGGTGTGTTTGCTGAAAATGCCCGTCTAATAACCACTGGAATCAGAGAAAGCAAACCTATCAGTAGAAAGGAGGAAGTGGAAAAGTTTGTTTCAGCAGTAAATAATAAACCCAAAGACCAAATATGGGATGAACGAATTGAAAACTATGATGTAAAAATAGATGATGGCATGGCATCCGTTTGGACTCCGTATATGTTTTATCTCAATGATACACTTAGCCATTGTGGAGTAAATGCTTTTCAGCTGGTAAAAACTGAAGAGGGTTGGAAAATCTCCCAGATAATGGATACTAGAAGGAAAGAGGGGTGTGAGGATTAAAGAAAACAAGTGAATAATTTACTGATTCTTAGACTATTTTTGAGTGTTACACCCCATTTGAGTGTTACACCCCATTTTTAAAAGGGTAAGCTTTCCTCATAACTCCTTACTAAACCCCACAACTTTCTCTGCAAATGCATCCCATGAGTTGGCTTCTTTTTTCTCAGCAATATTTTTTGAATACAAACCTTCTAACCCCTCGGCGAAATATTTTTCAATAGCTTCTACGATTACCAGGGGTTCAGGTTCAAAAACGATTATACCTGTTTTACTATTTTCTATGTCTTCTTTAAGACCTCCGACATCTGTTGCAATTACAGGCACTTCAAAGTGGTTTGCAATTGCCGTTATACCACTTTGCGTTGCAGACTTATAGGGTAAAACGCATACATCAGCAGCACTAAAGTAAGTGGAAACTTCGCTATCGTTGATGTACCTATCAAATAAATAAATGTTGTCTTTGTTTTTAACTTGATCGATTAAATTTTGATACTTCTCAAAGCTTCCATAACACTCACCTGCAATTATAAGCTGGTAGGTGTCATCTAATTGAGCAAAAGCTTTTAGCAAAACATCTAAGCCTTTGTAATCTCTTATAAAACCAAAGAAAAGTAGTGTTTTTTTAGAAGGAGAAACTTTCAACAGTTCTCTTGCTTTACTTTTTTCTATTTTCCTTCCAAAATGGTTGTATACTGGGTGGGAAATTTTGATGTATTTTGTATTAGGATCGGTTAATGAAAAAAGATCTTCTTTTACAGCATCTGTCATTACTATAAAGCCATCGCATTTGTTAAGAAAATACTTAGTAAAAGGTTTGTCAAAGAATCTTTTCTCATGAGGAATAACATTATCTAACAGTCCAATAATTTTAGTCGAAGGATTAATCTTTTTTGCAACTGTACCCAATGCAGGACCAAAAAAGGGCATCCAAAAACGAATGATCAAAAGCTGGGGAGAGTAGCTATTGATTTCTTTTGCTGTTTTAAGGTAGCTAAAAGGGTTTATGGTATTCAATACTCTTGTGCTAGGTATTGGGTCAGCATTGTCTAAATCAGTAGTGAACTGAGTTTTGCCAGGAAAAAGAAAATTGGGGTACTGTAGACTAAACGTATATGCTTTTACTTCGTGATCTTTTTCTAAGGCACGAAATAAAAGCCCACTAAATTGAGATATACCACCTCGGTATGGGTAAAAAGCAGATAGTATTGCTATTTTCATTACTGACAAAGTAATGGAAGAAATTTACTTTACCTGAATAATTCAAGATTTATTCATGGGAACGAGTTATTCGCTGATTACTTAATCAACCCATGAATAATGATTCATCCCTCAAACTATTTGATTATTTGAGCGGTATGGTCTTTCGTTTTCACTTTACTGATTATATCCGATATATTTCCTTCTTCATCAATGACAAAGGTTGTTCTCACCGTACCCATATATTTTCTTCCATACATAGACTTTTCTTTCCAGGTATCGAATTGTTCATGAATTTTTTTGTCTACATCAGCGATTAAAGGAAATGGAAGTTCATGTTTTTCAATGAATTTTTTATGTGTTTTTTCACTATCAGAACTAATTCCTATAACCTGATATCCGTTTTCTTGAAGTTGGTTATAGTTATCTCTTAGATTACATGCCTGTGCTGTACAGCCAGGAGTATTATCTTTTGGGTAAAAGTAAAGAATTACTTTTTTGCCTTTAAAATCAGACAATTTAATTGGATTTCCATCCTGGTCAATTCCCTCAAAAGCAGGAGCTTTATCACCTATATTTAAATTCATATTTTAGAAACTTTATCGTATTAACTTCAATACAAATAAAGCGTTTATGAAGATGCAAGAAAAAATAATTTAAAAATCGTGTCCCAGAGTTAAATAGAACTTCATATCGGTTCTTTGCTTATCCTCAATTCCCCAAGCAAAGTCAAACTTGGCATAATACCCAAGAATGTATGACCTAAACCCAAAGCCATAACCTACCAAAAATGGGTCTTTAAAGTTTTTTACGGTAGCTACGAAACCTCCTGAAGTTCCATCATCTGGAATTCTGATTGTATTGATTGCATTATCTTCGTTGAATGGGCTTAATCCTGTCCAGGCAGATCCGATATCTGTGAACCCGACAAGATTAAAGTTTCTGAAAAACTTGGAGTTAATAGTTCTATTAGACAAAAACTGAAATAGTGGTAACCGTATTTCTGCATTGAAAAGCATGAAATTGTTACCGTTCCAATGGTTATAATTAAAGCCACGCATATTAGTTATAAACCTAGAGAAGAGTAGGTCGCTCATTTCTGGTGCCTGACCAGTCCTTGTGCTTACCGCTCTTGGGTCATCGTTTATCTCTTGGAATAGCCAGTTATTCATTCCCCCAAGTCTGAACTCGTTTTTTGCATCTCCGAAAAAGAAGCCATAATTAAACTTGGTAGCAAACACCAAACTCCTATATATTTTTTGATGATGCCTGGCATCAATTATAAAAGAGCCAAAATTTTGCAAGCTATTTTTAAGTGAGTAGTATTTTTCAAATTTTGCTTTTACACTCGTTCCTTCTTTTTGGTTTTTGCCTGTAATTTGGCTATTGTCAAATACAAACTCGATGTTAAATCCTCCATAATCTACCTTTAGGTCTGGTTCGGTAAGTCTTGTTCTGGCAATAGTAGTTTGCCTAGTAAAAGCAAGAAAAGAACCCACCGTAATTCTGGATGAAATACTAAAAGGGTAAGATACGGATGGCTGAAGGTGGTTGAGATAATACCTATAAGTAACTGGCTCACTTACTACCTCTAAGTTGTGTCTTTCAAACTTTAATCTATAGTCAAATCTGTGTCTAAGGTATTCGTATTCGGCATAAAAGTTATTGTTATTAAAGTCAGCTAAGCCAAATACTCCAGCGTTTATTTTGTGGTTCTCAAAAATATCGGTCATTTCTATTTCCATGAGTAGACCTGTGCCTCTGTATGGGTCTACCCTAAAGGAAGTAATAAGATTATCTGTGGTAAACCTGCTTTCATAGTCAAAAGGAAGGTCGAATTTCATCTCTTCACCATCTGTAGAAAACGGGTTGAGATCAAATTTTTCCTTGTATTTATTGAGAAAGTCTTTTCTTTTATTTCCATCAAATGTATCAAACTCATAGTCGTCAGTATTGACAACATCTCCTAATGTTTGTTTTAAAGAATCTGTCAGTACTTGTAAAGAGTCTCCAACTTCTTTAAAGTTATCTTCTATTGTTCCTTCTTCACCAATAGATATTATTTCTTCTTCCTGTTCTTTTCTTTCTTTCTTCCTCTTTCTGGCTAGCTGCAAATACCTTAAGTCCAGAAGTTGTTGCCTTGGCGTTTTTCCCGAAAAAACATTTTGATTTACATCAATGCTATCCGTCAAAAAAAGCTTTTTTTCTAACTTATTATGCGCAATCAGAGCTATGGTATTTTTAGATGAAACCGCATAATTATCTATGCTGGTCAAGTAATTTGTTACCTGACTGCTGATACTATCTTTTATAGAAAAATGATAGAGATGCTTAATACCCCTTTGATCGCTTAAGTATAGAAACTCATTAGCGTTTAACGGTTTTGGTATAATATCTCTTCCAAGAGTTTTGGTAATTTGACTTATCTGTTTAGTACTAAGGTTAATTTTGTAGATATTGAAAATGTCGTAGCCTGGCTGCAACTCTTGTGAAAGAGAATCTTTTGTTAGGTTAGAGCTAAATAGAACGTCTTTATCCTCATTGAAAAAAATCGGATTTAAAGCATCATAATTATCATTAGTTAGTTGAGAAATTCTGTTGTTTTTAAGATTTAAAAGGTAAAGGTTGTTGATTCCTTTTTTATCACCACTAATAATTAACTGCTCACCATTACTGGAAACATCTATGGAATGTATGTTCTCTAAAACAGATAGCTTGAGTTTATTTATACCAAAATATTTGTATTTGAGGCTTTTGTTTTGGGTATCAATTGTCCACAAGTAGTTTTCACCAGCTTTAGGAGAAGTTATCAAAAGCTCATTGTTATTTTTCCAAGCTATTTGTGGTATTTTCTTATCTATTTTTTGACTAAGTAATCTATATCCTCCTGAGAAAACGTGTTTTTCTTTAGAGCTTGTATTTACCTCTTTAGTATAGACATGATACTTGCCGTTAATATTAATAGTGTAGGCTAGTTGCGTACCGTCAGGACTAAACTTTATGGATACTATTTCATGATGGTCCTTAAAAGTTAAGTAAGGCTGAAAGTCAAGGTTGGAATGCTGACCAGATATTTTCTCTTGTAGGTTTAGGTAATAATTTCTCCAGCCCTGAATGAATTTTTTATAAGGTATTCCTAAACCATTTCTAATACTTAGCTCTTCGTTCCTTACGATTCTTGTTAGATTAAGAAGGCTGGAAATATTGGCTTTGCCAAATTCTTCTACAATGTAATTCCATACAGACTGACCGATAATAGCTGCATTTTCGCCCGAAAGCTTGCGAGGGTATTTAATATTTGTGTTTACTATCAAATCTCTAACGAGATTATCCATGTCTTCACTCCAGCCTTTGGCTATGTACCTTCCTGCTCCAGCCATGAACCACTCAGGTAGGTTAAGTAAGTAGGCGCTTCTAAGTGTTTCTTTCAGGTTTCCTCCATACATCATCTCAAATATGAGAATATCGGTTATCCCCAGTAGTACCTCATCTTTAAAATGGGCTTTCGTGCCCGAAAAAGCAATTTCTACCTCTGAGCGAACAAACTTTGTCTGACCTCCAACGTCATAACCCTGATGGTTAACACCAATATTACTTTGCTTAATGTCTTTTGAAGAGTTGTAAATTAATAGTTTTGTTCTATTGTAAGGAGCAAAACCAACCAAGCCTGTTATTCTTTCAAAGTTTTTTTCTGCATGTTTAGCTGCTATTTCTGCTAACTCTCTACCACCTTCATAGTAGTATATTTCAAAATTTGGAGTGGTTAAATATTTCCAATTAAACTTTTTATACTGAATTCTATTTTTACCATACTTATCCAAGTGGAAAAACTGGGCATAAGCTTCTTTTAACCCCAAAAGGTTAAATATGAATAAGATAGATAAAAGACTGATTTTAATTTGATTCAACAAAAAACTATGATTTTTTATTCCTATGAAGTTACTTACTATTGTTTAAACTTTAATGCTCTTGTAAAAGTTGAAAACATACAAAAAGAGTTAAAAATTTCTAAAAATAGTAAGTATTTGAAGTAAATGATTAGTAAAGCTCTTCAAAAAACGGATTTTGCATTTAAACTTTCTAGTAATGATTATAGAGGAGTAATAATTGGAAGTTCTATTATTATTTTATGGCTTCTTCACTTATTATTTCTTTTAAGTAAACCAATAAACTTTTCTCACTGGTCTACCTACTTACATATTCTAGTTCAAACACATCTATATACAGGTCTTTTTATTACAGCGCACGACTCTATGCATGGGTGTGTTTCCAGGAATACTCGTATCAACAAAACTATTGGCTTTGTAAGTGCCACGCTTTTTTCGTTTAACTTTTATAACAAGCTCTTTAAAAAGCACCATTTGCACCATAAGCATGTAGCAACAGATAAAGACCCTGACTTTTCAGAAAAAGGGTTCTTTTTGTGGTACTTCAAATTTATAATTCAGTACCTAAGTATATGGCAGATAATTTTAATGGCGATTACGTATAATATCCTGAAGCTATTTTTCAGCGATATTAACTTGATCATTTACTGGATGATACCAGCGATATTATCTACTTTACAGCTTTTCTATTTTGGCACTTACCTGCCACACAGAAAAAAACCTAATAATGAGCATTTCGCAAGAAGTCCTAAAAAAAACCATCTTTTGGCTTTTCTATCCTGCTACTTTTTTGGGTATCACTACGAGCACCATGCCTTTCCAGCTACCCCGTGGTGGTTGCTCTACAAAGTAAAAGAGACTCACCCAGAGAGCATTACTCACGAGCGAGGGTTTTAATAGCTCTAAGCTTCCCCAGAGACAGTTGACTTAGAGTTTTCTTCTAGGTCAAACTGAATTGGGTTTTTGACTTTACTTTCCAACAAAGCTATTTCAAGAACTTCATCTGCATTATCTACAAAATGTAATTTCAGGTTCTTCAAATATTTATCGTCAATTTCATTCACCTCTTTTTCATTACTCTTACTGAAGATGATTTCTTTGATCCCAGCTCGTCTAGCAGCAAGAAGCTTTTCTTTTATTCCTCCAACAGGTAAAACTTTCCCTCTCAGTGTTATTTCTCCTGTCATTGCCAGTTTGTCCTTTATCTTTCTCTGCGTAAAAACAGAAGCTAAAGAGGTTAGTATAGTTATACCAGCAGATGGTCCATCTTTTGGTATAGCACCAGCAGGTACGTGGAGGTGTAGATCGTATTGATCAAAAACTTTGTGTTTTATGCCAATTTCATCTGCCTTATACTTAAGATAAGAAAGTGCAGCCGTAGCAGATTCTTTCATTACATCTCCTAGCTTTCCAGAAAGTATAACTTTCCCCTTTCCTTTACTCAATAGTGACTCTATGTGAAGAATTTCCCCACCAGAAGGCGTCCATGCCAAGCCAGTAACTACTCCTGCAATATCATTTCCCTGATAAAGTTCACTTTCAAACTTTGCTACCCCTAAGAGTTTCTCAACTTCTTTAATTCCAATTTTTTTATTGTAATCTTCTTCCAGAGCTACCGACTTCGCTACTTTTCTTATAATAGAAGCCAATTCTCTTTCCAGGTTTCTTACGCCAGACTCTCGAGTATGCCCTTCAATAACTGCTCTTATGCTTTTTTCGTCAAAAGATATCTGGTTAGCAGTTAATCCATGTTCTTTTCTCTGCTTAGGAATAAGGTGTTTCTTAGCAATTTGAATTTTTTCCTCAGGAGTATATCCATTGATTTCAATAATTTCCATTCTATCTCTTAAAGCAGGATGAATGGTATCTAATGAGTTTGCAGTTGCTATGAAAAGAACTTTAGATAAATCATATTCTATTTCTAAAAAATTATCTACAAAACTGCTATTTTGCTCAGGGTCTAAAACTTCTAAAAATGCAGAAGATGGATCCCCTCTAAAATCAGAGCCAATTTTATCAATTTCATCTAAGATAAACACAGGGTTGGACGAACCTGCTTTTTTTAGATTACCCAATATTTTTCCGGGCATAGCACCAATATATGTTTTCCGGTGTCCTCTTATTTCTGCTTCATCTCTCAAGCCTCCTAACGACATCCTTGCATACTTCCTTCCCAAGGCTTTTGCAATGGATCTTCCAAGGGAAGTTTTACCAACCCCAGGAGGGCCATATAAGCACAATATTGGTCCTTTAATATCTTTTTTGAGCTTTAATACTGCTAGGTACTCAATAATTCTTTCTTTTGTTTTATCGAGACCGTAATGATCTTTGTCTAGTGTCTTTTCAGCATGTTTTATATCAAATTTATCGCTGGTAATGGTATCCCAAGGTAGGTCAACCATCAGTTCGCAATAATTCATAGATATAGGATACTCAGCAGCAGCTGGATTCATTCTTTCTAGTTTGTCCAGCTCTTTCAAGAAGTGTTTTTTGGCATATTCTGGCCACTTCTTTTTTTCGCCTTTCGCTCTAAGCTCTTCTAACTCTTTGCCAGATCCTGCAACTCCAAGCTCATCTTGCAGTACCTTCATTTGCTGTCTCAAAAAGTAATCTCGTTGCTGCTGATCAATATCAGAATGAGCTTTAGTATGTATTTCTTGTTTTATTTCTAACAGCTGAATTTCTTTCAATAAATGCTGTAAGAGCTTAGTTGCTCTTGTTTTAGCATCTTTTAATTCTAAGAGCTCTTGTTTTTCTTTTACAGAGACGTTAAGGTTAGAAGATAGAAAATGAGCTAAAAACTCAAGGTTATCAAACGTTTCTAAAAAGCTATGTGCATCCTGCGGTATTTCAGGATTAAGCTTTAGTATTTTTTCAGCTGCTTCTTTTAAAGCTTGTTTTAGAGCAGCTCTTTCCTTTTTATTTTTTATAGGTGCATCTTTTCCTAGAGCTTCCACCATTGCTACAATGTAAGGGCTCTCTTTTATTACGTCAATGAGGCTAAATTTTGCCTTACCCTGGATTATAACAGTAGTATTGCCATCAGGAAGAACTAAAACTTTTAGAATTTTTGCTATTGTTCCAATAGTATATAGATCTTCAACACTTGGGTCATCCATATTGGAGTTTTTTTGCGCAACAACTCCAATTATTTTATTTCCCTTGTATGTGTTCTTAACTAATCTAACAGATCTCTCTCTACCAACTGTAATAGGTATTACTACACCAGGAAAGAGAACAGCATTTCTAATAGGTAAAATTGGTAAGTCTAATTTTTCACCTTCATTAAACTTTATGTCATCAACACTAGAAACTATTGGAATTATATTATCTCCTTCTAGTTCCGGAATATTCTCCAAATTAAAAATCATATTTATCCTTCAACTACCACATCTTATGAACAATAGTACTGCCAATACCTTTTTCTGCTAATTGTACTGTTATATTTTCCGAATAGTTATATAGAATCTATGAGATAAATTCTCTATAAATGCTATTAAGTACTTGATTATCAGCAAAAAGATGCGCGTTTTTCTGCGATTAATTAACAGACGTTATATAAAAAAGTAACTGACAATATTACCTGTTTTGGTTTTTTTACAGGGTATTAATATTATTTAAGTCCTCAAAAGCCTTCTTCAACCTTTCATTAAAAGACAGCTCTGCTTTTCTCAACCATGCTCTTGGATCATAGTATTTTTTATTAGGCTTATCTTCTCCATCAGGATTGCCAATTTGCTTTTGTAGGTAGTCCTTATTTTGATTGTAATACTGGTGTAGCCCTTCCCAGAAAGCCCACTGTTGATCTGTATCAATGTTCATTTTAATGACTCCATAAGATATAGCTTCTCTGATTTCTTCTACGGAAGAACCTGAACCACCATGAAAAACAAAATCAATAGGCTTTTCACTTGTACCAAATTTTTGCTGAATATGCTCTTGTGAGTTTTTCAAAATCTTTGGCTCTAATTTAACATTGCCTGGTTTGTATACCCCATGAACATTCCCAAAGGCAGCTGCAATGGTAAACCGCTCACTTACTTTCATTAATTCTTTGTATGCATATGCCACTTCTTCAGGTTGAGTGTATAATTTAGAAGAGTCAATATTGGTATTATCCACACCATCTTCTTCTCCTCCTGTAACGCCAAGCTCTATTTCTAATGTCATATCCATCTCACTCATTTGCTCCAAGTATCTTTTACAGGTTTCAATATTTTCCTCTATTGGTTCTTCTGATAAGTCAAGCATATGTGAGCTAAAAAGAGATTTACCTGTAGCTTTGAAAAAGTCTTTACTGGCTTTTAGCATACCATCTACCCAGGGGGTCAATTTTTTAGCAGCATGATCGGTATGAAGAATTACTACTGCTCCATATTTTTCTGCTAACTGGTGTACATGGTGAGCTCCAGATATAGCACCAGCAATTGCAGCTTCTTGGTTTTCGTTGCTTAAACCTTTACCAGCAAAAAAATGTGCTCCTCCGTTAGAAAACTGGATTATAACGGGAGAGTTTAGGTCTCTTGCTGTCTCCATTACACCATTGATAGAGTTAGTTCCAACTACATTTACTGCAGGTAGAGCAAATTGCTTTTCTTTAGCATATTTAAATAACTCTTGTACCTTGCTTCCTGTAATAACCCCAGGTTTAAAATTTATTTTTTCTTCTGTTTGCATTCTTTATTATTATTTTCTTAAGGATTCAAATTTTTTTATTCTCACTTGTTGAAGTGTTTTTTAAAGTTAATTATGGTTTATCAAGTTTCAAATTTGTTTTTCTTTTAGATAACTTCTAAGAATTAATTTTGTAGACAAGTGTTTTTAACTTCTAAAGTGGTTAATTTCGAAACAGTAGCAAAAGAGTACGTATGAGTTGGTTTAAAAGAAATCAAAAAGGAATAAAAACTCCCACTTCTCAAAAAAAAGATTCGCCAAATGGTCTTTGGGTAAAATCTCCAAGTGGAAAATTGATACATACTAAAGAGTTAAAAAGCAACTCGTATGTTTTCCCTGATGATGGTCATCACCAAAGAATTGGCTCTAAAGAGTATTTTGAGATATTATTTGATCATAATGAGTTTGCAGAAATAGAAGAGGGTCTAATACCAGGAGATCCTTTGAAATTTGAAGACTCTAAACCTTATCCAGATAGGGTTGTCGCCAGCCAAAAGAAGACAAATCTTAAAGAAGCAGCAAGAAGTGCTTGTGGAAAGCTTGGAGGTAAAGACATTGCTGTATGCTGCATGGACTTTAGCTTTATTGGCGGCTCAATGGGTTCAGTAGTTGGGGAAAAAATTGCACGAACAATAGACTATTCCTTGGAAAGGAAGATTCCTTTCTTAATGATATCCAAATCTGGAGGTGCTAGGATGATGGAAGCAGGTTTTTCTTTGATGCAAATGGCAAAAACTTCTGCTAAACTTCATTTGTTATCGGAAGCTAAAATTCCTTACATTTCTTTACTTACCGACCCAACTACTGGTGGTGTTACTGCTTCATTTGCAATGCTTGGAGATTTTAATATTGCAGAGCCTAAAGCTTTAATCGGGTTTGCAGGACCTCGTGTAATTAGAGAAACTATAGGTAAAGACCTACCTAAAGGATTTCAAAGCTCAGAATTTGTTCTTGACCATGGCTTTATAGACTTTATAGTTGATAGGAGAGAGTTGAAGGAAAAGCTAATGGAACTTTTCAAATTATTGGATAATTAAAATTATTCCCCTATAGAAAGATAAGGTTGACAAATAACTTTCAAATAATAGATTACTCTTCTAAGTACAAGGAAGATTTTAAAAAACTTAATCTTGATTGGATAGAAAAGTACTTTTTTGTAGAGCCGTTGGATGAAGAGGTTTTAAGCAAGCCAGAAGAAAATATTATTCAGAAAGGAGGACATATTCTTTTTGCTAAAATAGGAGATAAGATAGTTGGAACATGTGCTCTAATCAATGAAGGAGAAAATGTGTTTGAACTAGCAAAAATGGCTGTTAGTGAGTCTTCTCAGGGAAAAGGGATTGGACTTATACTAAGTAAAAAAACGATAGAAAAAGCAAAAGAAGTAGGTGCAACAAAAGTATACCTTGTATCTAACACAAAACTAATACCAGCTCTCAACCTTTATAAAAAACTAGGGTTTGTTGAAGTTCCAATCGGAAAAACGGAGTATGAAAGAACAGATATTAAGATGGAGTTAACTTTCTAGACATTCACGTGCTTCTCTGCTCGGTAAGAAGATCGTACCAAAGGTCCTGACTCTACATATTTTAATCCTCTTTTTTCTCCCTCTTCCTTAAAAAACTGAAATTTATCGGGGTGAACAAACTCAACTACCTCTAGGTGCATTTTTGTAGGCTGCAAATATTGACCTATTGTTAAAATATCTAAGCCGTTTTTAACTAAATCATCTATGATTTTAAAAACCTGCTCGTCCGTTTCTCCTAAACCAAGCATAACCCCCGATTTCGTTTTTTTTCCAAACTCTTTTGTTCTTTTTATTTGCTCAAGGCTTCGTTCGTATTTAGCCTGAGGTCGAACCGTTCTATATAATGCCTCTACGGTTTCCATGTTGTGAGAGACTACTTCCTGACCAGCTTCTATCATGTGATATAATGCATCCCAGTTTCCCCTGACGTCAGGTATTAATGTTTCAATTGTAGTTTCAGGGCTTATTTTTTTTATTTCTACAACGGTCTGATACCATATTTCTGCACCCCTATCTTTTAATTCATCTCTATTAACTGAAGTAACTACAGCATGTTTTACCCCCATAAGCTTTATAGCTTCTGCTACTCTCTTTGGTTCTTCTGTATCATACTCAGGGGGTCTTCCTGTTGCTACTGCACAAAATGAACACCCTCTTGTACAAACGTTTCCCAATATCATAAAAGTAGCAGTACCCTTTCCCCAGCACTCTCCCATATTAGGGCAGTTTCCACTTTCACAAATGGTATGTAGCTTATGACTGCTTACTATTTCCCTAACTTTTTTATAGTTCTTCCCAATAGGGAGTTTTACTCTTAACCAATCTGGTTTTTTTGCTCTTTTATTTTTTATTTCTATTGTATCTACTGACATTTTAATCTTATTTTTTCCCTCCAAAGAAGAACGTAAGAAAAACGGAAGAATATGTTTTCTTGTTCTCTGCGCCTTCTAATATGACTATTTCTTTTGGATATAAATCAAAGGTATACCCTGCTTCAAAACCACTCATGCTGTTTTTCATAACGCCCAGTTCAAATATCATAGAAATTTTTCCGCTTAACCCTACTTGTACCTCAGCATTGGAAATACTCTCCGAAAAACTTTCAAGCCCAGCACTATAAGGGGTTATAATGCCAAATGCAGGTCCTGTTGAAGCTAAAGCATTTACTTGTATGCCTCTTTCTCTAGCTTTTTTGAAAAGAACGTATTCCATACCATACATGCTTCTTATGGTAAAGAGGCTGTTTTTTTTATTGTAAACAGAAATATTTCCAGTAGATGTATCAAAAAGTCGTTGCTCCTTAGGGTGCTTTACACTTACTGCTTCAACATTGAGCGAGTGATATAAGCGATCTTTAAACCTTTTTGAATATCTCAATGTTGCTCCACCAATCAACCCACCGTTTGTATTGAAATTAATACCAAAAGAAAATGATTGATCATGAAGATCGTCTTCTGTTTGAGTTTTTCTCTGACTTAAAGCTGGGTTGAAAATCATTAATAGTAAAACAAGAACTAATGAACTTCTAAATATATTATTAGGTTTCATTTATATAGAATTTTTAGTATCCTCCGAATTTGATTAACAAAATTTTTCTAAAAAACATTTAGTGCCTATCATGTTTAAGTTTTTCTATATATCAAAAGTACAACTATTTAGTTTAATACTTTTTTCTGGTCTGTTTATTTCGGGTAAAACAAACGCTCAAGTTTTAGAGATTATCAACTATGAAACCCTCAATAAACATATTGAATCTGCTTCTGAAGAGGTAAAAGTGTTCAATTTTTGGGCTTCGTGGTGCAAGCCTTGCGTCGAAGAACTGCCTCATTTTAAAGAAGTAGCTGACAAGTATTCTTCTGTAAAATTTTATTTTATTAGTCTTGACTTTGCTAAAGACAAAGAAAAAGCATCAAAAATTTTGGAAAAAAAAGGAATAGCTTCAAAAGTTTATCTTTTGGATGAAATAAATCCTAACTCTTGGATTGATAAAGTAGATAAAACTTGGAGTGGAGCTATACCTGCTACCTTATTCGTAGATAAAAAAAGAAATAAAACATCGTTTTTTGAGAAATCTTTTTCTCAAGAAGAGCTTATTAAAGAAATTCATAACTTCATTTCTGATTAAAAGGTTGATAAGATAAATTACCTTATTTGTAAATAAATTAAACTATAAATATGATGACTAAAATCAAACTATTTTTTCTAATAGGTTTAGCTTTTTCTTTCTACTCCTGCTCTGATAGTATGGGAAGCCAAAGTAAAGAAGGGCTAAAAGTTGGGGATAAGGCAAAGGATTTTTCTTTAAAAAATGTAGATGGCAAAATGATGTCGTTGAAAAGTTTTAAAGATGCCAAAGGGTATATAGTTGTATTTACATGCAATGAGTGTCCATATGCTAAGTTATATGAAGATAGAATTATTGCTTTGCATAATAAATATGCTTCTAAGGGTTTTCCTGTGGTAGCAATTAATCCAAATAATGAAACCATACAACCAGGAGATTCTTTTGAAATGATGCAAGTGCGAGCAAAAAGCAAGGAGTTTCCGTTTCCTTATTTAAGAGATGAAACGCAGGATATTGCCAGGTTTTATGGGGCTAGAAAAACCCCTCATATTTATTTGTTAAAAAATAACCTTGAAGTAGCTTATATTGGAGGGATTGATGATAACCCACAAAACTCAGATAAAGTAGAAGAGCGGTATCTGGAAAATGCTGTAGATGCGTTATTGGCAAACAAAGAAGTTCAGAAAAATGTGACTAAAGCAATAGGTTGTACTATTAAATGGAAGGAGAGTTAGAAAAAGGAGTCTTTAGACTCCTTTTTCTATGGGTTTTGTTTATTAAAGTAATTTATTCTATCTATGAAAGCATTTAGATTCTGAGTTTCTGTATCAGGTTTATGCTTTTGAGCTTTTTCAAAAATAGGTTTTGCTTTTGAGTACAAACTCTTAATCTCAGAAACTAATTTATCAGCTTCTTTTTTATTCTTATACCTACCCATATTATCCATCTCTAACTCATTCAATTTTCTAATTATGTCATTAGCCGAGTTGTAGTAAATCCCTCCTAAGTTGAGATAAGCATTATAAAATGTATCATCTTGCTCAATAGCTTTTTTATACGCTTCAGCAGCTTTGCTTTGCTGTGTTTTCCACAGGTCGCTGTCAGGGGTTTTATCTTTTGTATTTTGGGAAACCTGCTCATACATTACTCCTAAAGCAAATAAAAGCTGCTTATCATTAGGTTTTTCTTTAAGAGAGTTTTCTATAGATGAAATTGCCTCTTCTGCTTTTCCTGTCCTTAGATAAATATTAATTTCTGTGTTTCTCATGTATTCGTCATTGGGGAAGTCTTTTTTAAACCCTTCAATGATGCTTAAAGCCGTTGTATAAAAATCAGAAACATTCTTTTCTAGAACAGACCTTTTTTCTTCTAATTCTTTACTTAGCTTTTCTACTTGCGCTTTATTTTTTTCAACGTTCAACTCACTTATTTTCTTAGTATACTCTTCTGTTACTTTCTCTATTTTGTCCTGAACTGAATTGTATTTTTCTTCAGCTGTTTCCATAGCATACATTAGTTGCCAAGAGTACAAATAAGGCTTTTTAAATCCTTCTTTTAGTAACTCGTTGCTGTATTTGATTACTTTTTCTTTGTCTTCTAAGTCATATGCAAATTGAGCAGCATAGCTCATAGCCAGTGTATCTTTTGGCATAATCATTAGTGCTTTTTCTGCATATGCCATGGCATCTTCCATATTCTGGTTATTGTAAGCCTCTGCAGACATATTGATTAACCCTGCATAAAACTGTTCTTTCGTTGGAGGTAAAAGGCCTGCTGCTAAATTATTTGGGTCTGCACCACCTTCTTTTATCATAGTTGCTTGCGATGACTTAGGGTATTCTTTTAATACCATATCATATGCTTTCATAGCAGTTTTGATTGGGGTTTCATCCAGAGATTTGTACTTATCTTCTTTAGATAGTGCTATTGCTTGGTATACTTTACCTTTGACATACAAGGTGTTTACTTTGGGGACTAATTCTTTACCTTTCTTTTTTAGTTTAGCTATCTCGGCTGCTTCTACAGCGTCTACTTCTTTTTTAGCTTCGGCTAACTTTCCCTCAGCTAGATAGTTTTCTGCTTTTGGTAAACTACCCTTGTAGTCTTGAGCTAAGGTTTGCGAAATCGCAATAAATGAAATTAGACTAAATAGTAATGTCTTCATACAGTTAAAATATTTGAATTAATAACGGTTTAAGTGATTAATGTATTATGATTAAATTTTAGAGCAAAGTAATATTTTTTTATAGAAAACTGTAAAAATTACACAAGATCTATGAAATAATACTGATTAAGGTATTGTATTTAACATTGAAAATAGCAAGTATTAGTATATTGAGGGTTATGGTACTAAGGAGTTAGCAATAAACTTTACAGACATTTGTGAGGAAAGGTTAATCATTGCATATCAAACAATTAGGCTCTCTTTTTCATATAAATGGAAAGCGATCAGTCAATCGCCTTTAAAAACTTCTATCTAGCCAAGAGTTTCTTTTATTGATTTTAAGATCCTGAAGGAGAGATGACTTTACACCAATTTCAAAGGTGTAAGATTGTCTTGGGCCAAAAGGAACCCAGGTCAAATTCATTTGCCAGCAATGAAGGTCTCTGTGTATACTTATAGTAGTCATAGAAAGTTCTTTCTTCTCAAAATCATACCCAGACCTATAGCTTATCTTCCATTTGGGCGTTAAACTAAAATCTCCGTTAAAGGTTAAGGTCTGAACTACTTTAGAGTCTAAAAAGCCAGTTTTAGTATAATTTATATTATAGTTAAGACTTAAACTCCATGGAATACTAAAGTCAACATATAAATTAGGGTTATTTGCTATATCCTCTAAAACTTGCTGTTCTATTTCAGTTAAATTTTCATCATCTACTTCCTCTTTTAATGAGGGTTTAGAGTTTTTACTTTTTGAAGAAGGTGGTTTAAGTTGTATTGATGCAGCTACCCTTGCTTGTTTTAATTGACCTATTCCATTTCCTTTTTGCCAAGCATAAAACCTGGATCTATATTGACTAGTTACCTTATTAGTTTCAGGGTCTCTTCCAGTAATTTCGTAATGATAAGGGTCTAAAGCACTACTAAAATTAAGAGTTAGCTTGTTGAATAGTTTTGTTCTTGCAGAAATACTTATATCAGATAAGTTTATTGAGTCTGCTACAAAATTATATCCCGAACTGAAGTTGAAATTATCTAAGATGGTTATCTTTTTCATTTGTTGGGTAGAGTCTTTTTTATCCTTTACTTTCATTTCTAGCTGATTATTAAGGCTAAAGGAAAGGCTAGCGCTTTTATTTGTAGATGGACCACCCATATTTCCCCCATGTACTCTTGATACTTTTCTTGTCGTGCCTGTACTGTCTACTTGAACCTCTTGAAATAGGTTAAATAAAGGATCTGAAAAATCAGGAGTAAAACTTGCGCTTATATTAGGTCGCATCATGTGGCGAATGACTGTACCGTTTTTAAAAGCATACATACCATACAAAGTTGTTGACAACCCAGCGCTTGCGCTAAAATTATAAGCCCTTCCAAGTGTAGAAATGGTATCTACTTTAACTGCATTCTCTTCTTCCAGCCAGGTAAAATCATACTTATAAGGATACCAGTATTCTGTATAGTTGATACTTGGGCTAAAACTCAAGAACTTTAATATGGTCGCACTAGATGAAATAGGTATTCTATGTACACCACCATAAGTAAAATTTTTTAATACTTGAGGAAACTCTCTAAAGAAATCTAAGGTATCAGGCTCACTGTCTGTATCTTGAGTATCTGGTTGGTAGATATTGCTAAAAGGAAACCTCCCGCTAGATTTTGGAGCATTAGTTACTTCTCCTTTAGAGTTAAAAGTATAAGAAAAGTTAAGTTGTTTTAATAGCCCTTTTCCAGAAGATCCTTTCTTCTGAAATGGGTTTACCCTACTCATAGTTAGGTTAGCTTCAGGGTTGAGAGTAACAATATTGGTAAGAGTATTTTGGTTATGCCTTAAGTTAGCACTGAAAGAAAAAGGAGTTCCCTGAAATGTTTTATTGTAGCTGATATTTGAATTAAAAGTAGCAGAGAGATAGTTGTCAAGATTCGTAGAGTTATTTCTGTTATAAGTACTAGTTCCTGCATTTACATTAGCTGAAAACCTGGAAGATTTTTTGGTTTGAGGAGAATGAGACCACCTCAACCAGTAGTCTGTAGTAATATCTTTAGTGAGGTCATTATTTTCTCTTACTACATTTCTTAAGCTTAAGTTAAGATTCCCGTTGTATGCATATCTTTTTTTATAGTTAGCATCAAAAGTTCCTCCCCATCCACCAAGACTGTAAATTTCTCCGATGAACTTTAACCCTACATAATCGTTTACTGCCCAATAAAAACCTCCATTTCTTAAAAAGAAACCACGATCAGCAGATTCTCCATACTGAGGAACGATAATTCCTGAAGTTCTTTTATTGGAAGCAGGGAAAAGACCGAAAGGTAAACCCAATGGAAGAGGAACACCATTGATTTCCAGGTTTGCAGGCCCAGAGATCACATACTTATTAACGGCTGTTTTTATTTTTTTAGATCGAATACCATAATGAGGTTCAGTATTATCACAAGTTGTATAGATATTATTTTTCATAAATAGGACATCATCAGGTGTTTTTTTTACAGTTTCACTTCTTACTAAGCCATCGCCTTGCTCTGTTACAATACCTTTAATTATACCCTTTTCTGTTTTGTAGTTGTAAGTGATTTCTTCAGCGTTATAAACTACGGATTCTTCAGTAAATACAGGTAAACCACCCCATTGTCCGGTACTATCTTGCTTACCATATGCTTTGACTAAACTTTTATCATAGCTTATTTCTATAATTTCAGCTTCTAACTTTTTATTTCCATATATCACTTCGGCCTTTCCTTCCAAGTACATTTTTTGGTTGGCAGCATCAAACTGCTGTTTTTCTGCATTGTAATCTATGGTAGTTTGTACCTGAGTCGTTGTTGATTTTACTTTTTCTTCAACTTCAATGTTTTTAGATGTGTTTTTCTGATTTACAATTAGTTCTTCTAACTCTTCAAAGAAAGCAAAGCCATCATAGTTTTCTTCTGAGTCCACTAAAGTTAACCAGTATATGAGGTTTGTTAATGCTTCTGCATTGGCAGGAGAGTTGAATAAGTTTAAGATTTCTGCAGAAGATATTTGTGAAGTAGTGTCCTGTAAAGAGTTTAGTCCATCAGATAATTGATTAATAGTTTGAACAGCCTCAGGATTAACTATAAGCTCGGAAGTTCGAAGCCATAGGTCTTTATCATTTTGGAGCGTATCCTCTAAGGTTTTCATTAGTGAAATAGTCTTAGCCCAATACTCAGTCTTTGGCTTCCCAGTAATTTTTTCTAATGATTTTCTTAAGTTTTTTACACTTTTAATGTAATTATCATAAGGAGATACAACTATTTTTAAAGAATCTTTTCCAAGCCTTTTTGAAGTGCTATTTTCCTTTTTTTCTTTTAATTGTTTTTGTGTAGAGTCTTTTTTTGTAAGAATACTGTTAATTACAGTCTTTTCTTCTTTTTTTTCTAGCTCCTCCTTTTTATTGACAAAAGTAGAGTCAGAGTTACTTACATTATTTTTTTTACTTGTAATTGGCTTTTTCTGGCAAGAAAACACTAATAATACACCAAAAATTAGGAGTAGACCAGTTACTCTCAATTTTTTTGAGCGATATAATGATTTTCTCTGAATTATTTTGAAATTTATGAAAGGTTAAAATTACCAGTCATATATGAATTTAATTGCCTAATGTTAAGATTTTTCTTTGCTTTAACTATTTTAACTGGTCTTTTTTATAAACTATCTTTTACTTAAAATCGGGTTATAGTGTAATTGACCTTAGTAACAGTAAAAATGATTTGAGTTTTTAGATATTATTTCTCAAAAAAAAGTATGCATTAGATATCTAGAAGAAACTGAAAGTAGTTCTTAATTCTTTCTTCTAATATAAGGACTCGTTTGAACTCAAGTATTGGTAAATAGCTAGCAATAGGAATTTATAAAGCTACTAGATTATAAGAGTCTCTAGGAGGTGTTTTTTAGGCATAGCTTATATTTTTTTCTTAAAACCATTAATTATACTAGTATAATTATGCCTATGACTATTCCCATAATGCTTCCCCATAAAACTTGTCCAATGCTATGTTTTTTCAGTAAAACTCTTGAATAACAAACTAATAATAAAGCAATAAATGCTCCTAAGACGGTTAATATAAAGTTTATGGTATTAGCATTAAAAGAGAGGATCATTATACTTGTGCCAAGGGCATTTCCAAGAGTTGCAGCATGTACACTTATTTTATATTTTAAGTTAATAATTAAAAGTATGGATAGGGATATGACCATACCAGCTTGAATTGCTATTATTTTCTGAGGTGCGTAACTAAGTAAAAAAGTTAATGTTACCCAGAAAATTAATATTAGTGTAGAAACTAAATAGGGTATCAAACGATCTTTTCTCTTCTCAAGCTCTATATCTTCAATTTTATTTGCTTTTTTAAGAAAATAAACAAACAAAGCAGGTAATACTACAGTAAACAACAGAGTAAACAAAATAAACTGTGTACTAAGTTGATGATTGGTGGTTTTTTGAATTGTGTAAAAAAGAAATGTAGGGATAAAAATTGGGTGAAAGATAATCGAAATAATTTGCGCTAAGTATTCACTTTTTCTGGGTATTCTTTTTAGTTTTTTTTGCAAGAGTGCTAAAGTGATTTTCTTAACCTAGCTACAGGTATATTGAGTTGTTCTCTGTATTTTGCAACAGTTCTTCTGGCGATATTATACCCTTTAAGCTTTAGAAGCTTTTCTATTTTTTCATCCGATAGGGGTTTTGTTTTATCTTCGTTCTGGATGATTTCTTTTAGAATATGCTTTACTTCCCGGCTGCTAACATCTATTCCTTCATCTGTAGAGATACCTTCAGAGAAGAAGAATTTGAGAGGAAAAACTCCAAAGTCTGTTTGTACAGCTTTGCTATTAGCCACTCTCGATACAGTAGAAATATCCATATCTATCTTGTGAGCAATATCCTTTAAAATCATAGGCTTAAGATTACTTTCATCACCAGATGTAAAAAATGCTTTTTGATGCTCAACTATCGCTCGCATTGTTTTTAAAAGAGTTTCTTGTCGCTGTTTTATAGCATCAATAAACCACTTTGCTGCATCTAATTTTTGCTTTACAAAAGTTACAGTTTGCTTAAGCTTCTTGTCTTTCTTTTTACTTTTAGAATAAGCGTCAATCATATCTGCATACGATTGGCTTACTTTTAAGTAAGGCGCATTCTTCGCATTTAATATGATTTCTAGCCTTCCATTTATTTCTTTCAAAATAAAATCAGGCGTTAATATTTGCGATTTTTCTAAAACACTTTGATAACCTCCTGGCTTTGGGTTAAGTTTTAGGATAGTTTCTACAGCAGCCTTAAGTTCTTCCTGATTTATCTCAAGTTTCTTCTGAATTTTCTCATAATGTTTTTTCTTAAACTCTTCGAAACAAAGCATTACAATTTTATATGCTAATTTTACTTTAGAGTCTTCCAGGTTTTTTCTTTTAAGTTGTATAGCAAGGCACTCTTGTAAATTTCTAGCCCCAATTCCGGGGGGATCTAATAATTGAACTTTTTTGAGAACTTCTTCAATTTCTTCTGGAGTAATATCTATATTTTGTGAAAAGGCTAAATCGTTAACTATTGAGTCTAAAGGTCTTGTTATATAGCCCTCATCATCTATGCTGCCAACAAGTTGTTTTCCGATGGTTTCCTGCTTTTCATCTAATTTTAAGAAGCTTAGCTGATTTATTAGATTATCTAATAAAGATTGAGTAGTAGGGATTGGCATTTCTCTTTCATCATCATCAAAAGAGCCATCACCCTGCATTTTATACCCATTTATTTCATCTGAGTTTACATAATCACTTAAGTTGATTTCTTCTATGGCTTCTAGCGACTCTTCTTCTAAGTTGACATCATCTTCTAGTTCTGATTCTTTTTGCTCCTCTTCTCTTCCTTCTTCCAATACGGGATTAGACTCTAGTTCTTCTTCAATTCTTGAGCTCAACTCTGCCGTAGGTATTTGCAAAAGTTTTATGAACTGAATCTGTTGTGGCGATAGCTTTTGTGTTAAAGCTTGTGTTAAATTTAGTTTTTGCATAGAGATAGTTAGTCTTTCATCCCAAATTTATTATTTGTTTAGAAGTTAATTTAATATCCACTCTTCTTAACTAAAAAGAGTTTTTAGCTATATCAAGTATTAAACGGTAATTTTACAAAATAGATTTAATGCGTAATATATTTAGAATAAATTTTTAAATAGAATTTAATGAGGAAGCCGTACATTAAACACTTCTATTTTCTGAAAGAAACAATCAAAGAGTAATAATTTAATGTAGTTTGGAGATAAATTAATGTAATGGAAATCTCTCTTTTATATAAAGAATTTTTAGATTCTAAGGGTATAAGCATAGATACAAGAAGTTTAAAGCCAGGAGAGTTTTTTTTTGCTTTAAGAGGAGCAAACTTTAATGGAAATAAATTTGTAAACCTTGCATTAGACCTTGGAGCGCACTGTGTGGTTTCGGATGATCCTACATTAAACAATGATAATAGAGTATTCTTTGTTAAAGATAGTTTAGAGACATTTCAGAGCCTGGCACTGTTCCATAGAGAAACTTTAAATATACCCATAATAGCAATTGGAGGATCTAATGGAAAGACTACCACTAAAGAACTTTTGCATCATATCTTATCTCTTAAATTTAAAGTCTTTTCTACTCCAGGAAATTACAACAATCATATTGGCGTGCCGCTAAGCATACTTAGAATTCCTAATGATGCGGACTTGGCAATCATTGAAATAGGAGATGATAAACCAAAGGAAGTTGAGTTTTTGTGTAAAATTTCAAAACCAACTCATGGGTTAATCACCAATGTAGGGATGGATCATATGGAAGGGTTTAAAAGCTTTGAAGAAAATATAGCAACTAAGCTAGAGCTTTTTGAGTATTTGAAATCGAATAATGGTCTTTTATTTGTTGATGAGAGTGATAACAATATCCCACCAAAGGTGATGGGGGTTGATAAAAACACTAAGTTTTTCAATTATGAAAAAGCAATAAGTAATATTTACCTTGAACCTTATTTGAGTTTTACCTTCAATGACCAAAAAGTTAACACTAACCTCTTCGGAAAATACAACTTGAAAAACATTTCTTCTGTTTATGCTATAGCAAGTTTTTTTGAAGTTCCAGAAAAGAATATTTTGTCAGGCATCTCTTCTTATAAACCAAAAAATATGAGATCTGAGGTTATCCAAAAAAATGATAATGTAATTATTTTAGATGCCTATAATGCTAATCCTTCTTCTATGAGTGCTGCGTTAGAAAGCTTTGCAGAGGTTAAAGGAAAGAGTAAAGTTCTTATTTTGGGTGATATGTTAGAGCTTGGATGTTTATCAGATACAGAACATGCAAAGGTGATAAATACTGTAATGAACCTTAATTTTGATAAAGTGTTTTTTGTAGGTACACACTTTGAAAAAAATAAAGTTGATTTTGATAGTTTTCTTTATTTCAAAGATGTTTTAGGTTTATCCAAGTACATTAAAACACATTTTCTCAAAAAATGTATGGTATTAATTAAAGGTTCTAGAAGTTTGAAACTAGAGAGTATAGTAGAGTTTTTATAATCAGCTGAGTTATGTTTAAAAAGTATAGATTAGTAATCCTGTTTATCTTCTTATCTCTCTCTTTTGTAACCTTTTCTTTTTACTCTTATCAACTTTTTTATACTCCTAATATCTTGTTAAATAAAGATAATGGAACAGTTTATATTCCTAAAAATGCAACTATTAATCAGGTTGTTGACTCTCTCAAAAAGTATGACTACGTCAATGATGTAGTTTCTTTTATGTTTGTTTCTAAACTGTTAAAGTACAATGAGAATGTTAAACCTGGCAAGTACGAACTAAAACCTGAAATGAATAACCTAACGGCTGTTCGCTATTTACGCTCAGGTCAGCAAGAGGAAGTCAATGTCACTTTTAGCAGTGTACGTACCGTCGAAGAAGCACTGGAAAGATTATGTAAAAACATTATTGCAGAAAAAGATTCTGCTATTAAGCTCTTGTTTAAGAGTTCTACTCTAGATAAATTATCCTTTACTAAAGAAACCATTCCTGCCCTTTTTTTACCAAACACATACTCTGTTTTTTGGAATACAGATGAAGATCAGCTAATAAAACGGTTAAAGATTGAATACGATAGGTTTTGGAATACTGAGAGAAAGAATAAAGCTGAAAAAGTAGGTTTAACTCCAGTTCAGGTAACAACAATTGCCTCACTTGTTAATGCAGAGACGAATAAGAAAGAAGAGTGGTCAACAGTTGCAGGTATTTATATAAATAGACTAAATAGAGGTATGGCTCTGGAATCCTGCCCTACTATCATTTATGCTTTAGGAGATTTCTCTATAAGACGTGTTTTAGATAAACACCTCAAAGTTGAGTCTCCCTACAATACGTATAAATATACTGGTTTACCTCCTGGACCTATAAATATCCCTTCACCTGCATTGGTTGATGCAGTCTTAAATTATGAAAAACATAAGTTTCTTTATATGTGCGCAAAAGAAGACTTTTCTGGTTTTCATCATTTTTCTTCAACATATAAAGAGCATTTGAGGCATGCTAAAAAATATCAAAGAGCACTAGATAGGCAATGAGTTATGAGATAAGTTAGACCTCTTCCAAATGATGGGATTTAACGTATTTCCTAATCACCTTAAATAACTGATCGGGGTTAAAGGGTTTTGTCAAATAATCATTCATTCCACTTTCTAAAACTTGGTCTTTTACATCCATAGAAGCGTTAGCCGAAAGTGCTATTATAGGTACTCCTTGATAGTATTTCCCTTTAATTTTTCTAATTTTTGATGCAGAAGTATATCCGTCCATTACAGGCATTTGTATATCCATCAAAATAAGATCAACATTGTTGTTTTGTATTGCTTCTATGGCATCTTCTCCATTTTCAGCTATAAATGTTTGTACTCCCCACTTTCCTAAAAACTTCTTGGCAACTAAAATATTCATTTTGTTGTCTTCAACTACTAATACTTTAAGCCCCTTCAAGCTAGAATCTATTTCAATAGCTGTTATCTTCTCAGTAGATCCAGAAGTAATCTTTTTCCCTTTGCTTAACTCAATGTTTATAATAAATGAAGTACCCTTACCTTCTGTGCTTTTAACCTCTATTTCACCTTCCATTAGCTCAACTAAACGCTTGGAAATAGCTAAACCAAGTCCTGTTCCACCATATTTTCTTGTCGTATCAGAGTTTGCCTGAGTAAAGTTTTCGAAAATACTTTTGAGTTTGTCTTGTGGTATGCCAATTCCTGTATCTTTTACTTCTATAGTAAGTTTTTGCTTTTTTGAGTTCTTCTCTTCCAGGTTAAATAATAACTCAACTTTTCCTTCGGAAGTGAACTTAATAGCATTACCGATCAAATTAGTAAGTATCTGATTTATTCTTATTGGATCTCCTATCAAAAAGTTTTCAAGGTTTTTAGCAGGTTGCACTTTTAATGATATTCTTTTTTCTTCTGCTTTTGGAGCAAACATCTGACCTATTCCCTGTAGTAAGTCGCCGAGGTTAAATTCTATATTTTCAAAGTCTATTTTTCCTGCTTCAATTTTAGAAAAATCAAGTATATCGTTTACTAATGCTATTAGATGATTAGCAGAAAACTGTAGTGCTTTTAGGTTTTCTAACTGATCTGGTTTTGGGTTTTCCTGAAGCAATAAATGACCTAAGCCAATAATTGCATTGATCGGTGTCCTGATCTCATGGCTCATTACAGAAAGGAACTGAGCTTTAGCTACAGATGCTTGTTCCGCTTTTTCCTTAGCAATGGCAAGTTGTTTATTAACTTTTACCATTTCACTAATATCAGCAGCATAGAAGTTTATATATCCTTTATCAGCGTATAAGCTGAGTGTTATACTGTATGTTTTTTCTCCTATTTTCTGATCAAAAAAGATAATTTCATTGGAGTGTATCACCGAGTTTACCCTTTCCATAAGAAAACTAGGAACAAATTCGCCTTCTTTGGTATCCCATTCCTTCAAAATTATTTCTCCAGGAGAGTTAGCGTAAAATATCTGACCTTTAGTTGAAATTCTCAATATAGGATTTGGGCTTTCCTCTGGGAATCTTGAAAGAATTTCTACATCTTCTCTTGCCTTTCTTCTGTTGTAGGCATTATCAATAAGCGTTGATATTGTTTTAAGCATATCAACATCAGCCATATCCCACCTTTTTGATTCCAAGTTATGATCCAGACCAACAAACCCATGTGCTTTATCTTCACATGCTATTGGGAAAAGAATTACAGATTTTGCGCCTGTATTGCTAAAAAACTTGCTCAGATCTTCAGGTAGCGTATTTACATCTTTAATATTAAAGATTTCATTTTCGGTTAGTAGACCCTTAAGAGAAGGAACCATTGAGTAAGGCAACGTTTTTATCGACTTTAATAAAAACGGAAGGTCACCACTATTCCACTCATATGCATTATTTGTGTGCCTACCATCTTCCGAGTCTTCAAATATATAAATCCTGTTAACCTGTAGGTATTTTCCAATAACTTCCAGCACAGATTGCATCCTTTCTTCGAAGCTATCCGTCCCATTGAGTGTATAGGAAACTTCAGAAAGAATTCTCTGTCTTCGTAAACTTTTTAGAAGTTTCTTTTTAGATTCTTTCAATGAGGTAATATCAATACTATACTCTATAAGCTGATCTATAGCATCCTTATCCCAGTAAACAGGAGAAAGTATTCTTAGTAAGTTTTTTTCCTTTCCTTCAATAATTAAAGAATCCTCCCACTCTACTTTTGTGTTTTTTCTAATGGCTCTATTGAGATATTTTTCTGTATTGACTTTATAAACAGAGTTAGTCAAACCACTGGTTTTAGCGTTTACCTCAATTTTAGTAAGTAGCGCTTTAGATGCCTCATTTCTAAACACAGGGTTTTTTTGTGAGTCATAGACAACCACTTCTGCTGGGATTTGATTTAGTACTCCTTCATAAAACTCTTTTAATTGCTTGACTTTATCTTCTACTTTCTTCCTGTCTGTAATGTCTGCCAGCATACCAGTAGCAGCTTTAAAACTACCATCTTCATTTAACTCTACCTTGGAAGAAACAATAGTCCAGACTTCTTTTCCAGACTTTGTGACTAGTTTTGAGTCGTAATACTTCTGGTCTCCTTTTATTACTTTCTTTATATTTCTTTTAGCAATTTCTTTTCCTTCTTCATCCATGAAATGAAAGAAAGATCTACCTATTATTTCATCTTTAGAATACTCTAAAATTTGACACATTTTCTCATTCACGTAAACTGTTTTTCCATCCCCGTCTACTTCCCAAATACCTTCTTGGGCGAGCTCAACAATATCTCTGTACTTTTTTTCACTTTCTTTCAGGTGAGCACCCACCCTGTTAAGCTCTTTCAGCTGATAGTTGAGTCTATCTTCCCTTGATGCTAGTTCTATATTTAGCTTTTCTTGCTCTTCAAAAGAGTTTTCTAGATCTACTCTAGCTCTAAAGTTTGTTTTTAGAAATTGATCAACTATTAGGAAAATAAAGGCAAAAGGTATAACTAAGCTGTAAACATTTGGCTGAAAAACATTTATTGACTTTGTATGCTGAACAGGAACTCCCTCTTTAGCTAGTGCAAGAAAAAAGGAGAGTATAGATAGGGCAATTAATGAATAAATAAATCCGTATTTTTTACTTAATGTAAAGAAAGCATACAGCATTAAGACAATACTCCAAGCAAGAGTAACTATGTTGACCTGACCGTTAGAAGAAATTATAGAAATTATTAAAAAATCTATTAATACTAAACTGTATAGGTGGGCAGCAAACTTGAGCTTTCCTAGTAATTTTATAATAAATAGATTCGCTACTAGAGCCAAAATACACCCTAGAGAAGCTATTGCTTGGTTTTTGTAATCGCTAAGAAATAAGAAAGGCTGTTGTATGATGAATAGTACTAAAGTGATTAAATTTAAACTAATAATAAGCTGTGCTATTGCCCTCTCATAGTGGTCTTCTATTTCTCTTAGGTGCTTTCCCCCTAACCATTTCGTTATGAGCTGGACAGTGTTCTTCATTCGTTTAATTTAAATTTTCCTACACACCTATAACAGATGTGTCAGTGAGATATAGTGATTTTAAGTGTTCCATTATTCAATCTATCACTATTATAACGTAAATAATAAAATCCGTTTGCCCAGTTTTTAGTACTTATGGTTAAAAACTTACTTGTGTTAATTTTTTTCTTATTAAGAACTATTTGCCCAAGCATATTATATATTACAAACTCTGTAATAATTTGATCAAATTCTACTTTTAAATTATTATCAGCAGGGTTAGGATATACTTTAATACCAGTAGGTTTCAAGACTTCAGTACTTGTTATTTCAGAGCTTCTTGATAGATGTATTAATCCTCCACCCAAGCTTCCCAAGATTAAGCTTTTAGAGGTATAGGTTACTCCACTAAGCTCTCCAAATCTACTGGAGGTTTTATCTTCTACTTTAGCTTTATTAGAGAAGTAAAATCTATTTTCAGCAAAATCGTAGTTTTTGTAAACGTTTATTTGCTTAACAGAAGTTGATGTAATTAGCTCAATGTGGGAGTCTTTTGAATTTCTTTTTATATCAAAGCATTTTATTTTTTCTCTAATTCCTCCAATATTACCTATGCTCTCTTCTTTTAATAGAAAGTTATCTCCCTCTTTTTCATACCATTCTATTCTTCCAGAAGAGTTTCTAGCTACTAAAATGTCTTGATCATCATCCTGATCTATGTCAAAGAATTTCATATAATCAAACCTACTTATGGAGATATTATGCGCTAGGTTATTAACATTACTTGCATTAAAATTAGAATTACCATTATCTACGAAATAACCTATTTTAAGATCATACTCATCGTTAGAGATGTAAGAAAACACAAATTCTCTTTTTCCATCTTTGTCAAGATCTATTAACTGTGGCTTTATGCTTTTCCACTTTTTTTCAGAAAAAGAAAGATAATCATCAGTTATAAGTCTATACTCAGGATCTTCACTAGTTCTAGTATTTTCAAAAAGAGAAATGGTAGAATAAAAATCTCCAGAAGGGTTTACTTTACCATAATTGCCTACTAATAAATCTAAGTCTTCATCATTATCTATATCGCACAAATAAGGGTAAGGTTCTTCTCCAAAAAGCATCATTTCTGATTGTAAAAACCCTTTCTCTAAAAGCTCAAACTTGGTGGAGGCTTCACCTTCTGAGCTTCTATGATAAAAACAAACAGATGAACTGTAATTAATTAACCCATTGTTACTTCCATTATACAATGTGCTTACTATCAAGTCTTTGTTTCCATCATTATCAAAGTCTTCATAGTAAGCAACTGGGAAGGGTAGAGTTAAGCTTGAGTCTGGGTATTCGGTTCTCACATTTCCAATTATAGGCTCTGAGTTGTTGGCTACATTAGTAAGTCCCAAAAAAGATGTACAGCCAACTTCACTAAATAGTACATCCTTATCCCCATCATTATCGTAATCAATACTTGTAATTGCTGTACCGTTATGAAGAATTTTCTGATTAGTAAAACAAGAAGACGTATCTCCTCTCAATATTACTTTTTCACATCCTCCGCACTCCACAAAACCTCCCCATTGATCTGATATTTTTTGAAAAGCTAATGTATCTGTTCTACCGTAGTTCTCAACACTATTATTTTGATGGTAAGTCAGTGTTCCACCAACATAAGGTGTTGGTGTCAATACATCAATATCCCCATCTTCATCTAAGTCTTTTATTATTGGCATATCTGTTATATTGATCTGCAATCGCAATATGCCTGAAAATGCCTCAGTGAAAACTAAAGCAGGTTCATCTTCAAATATTAAATCATTACTCTGAGAGGAGTTTTTGTATACAATCAACCCGTTATTATCTAGAGTAAATAAGTCTAAATCACCGTCATTATCGCTATCTATTAATTTGATAAAGTGAGAAACCTCAGGAAAGAGAAACTCAAACTCTGGTTCGTAGTTATACTTTCCATTGTTATAAACATAACACGTTACTCTTTTAGAAACATTGTCATAGATTACCAGGTCACTTAAATTGTCTTGATTTAAAAACGCTTTATTAAACTGAGGGGCAGCTATCCCACCAGACCATATGTTTTTTTCAACTTTACTATCAACAGCAGGAAATTTGAAGGTAAGGTTTAAGTCCTGAGATAATAAGCTGGTAGCTGAAAAAAAAAATACCAGCAAAAAACAAAAGCTTTTGTTCAACTCTTTTTCCATTTGATATTACACCCCATACTAGGGTACTGCTCCTCCACTACTGCTTTGTTTTCTAAAATAGCATCTAAAGCGTTTGTTAAATCTTTTCCAGTTACTGCCACATTACTTCCAGGTCTTGAATCATCAAACTGACCTCTATAGACACATTTCAAGTCTTTATCAAATACATAAAAGTCTGGAGTACAGGCGGCCTGATATGCTTTTGCAACTTCCTGCGTTTTGTCGAGGAGATAAGGAAATGGATATCCACATTTTTCGGACTGTATGATCATTTTTTCTGGGGAATCGTCAGGATATTGTTCATAATCATTAGAATTAATACCAATAAAGGAGATACCTTTGCTTTGGTATGTTTTAGCTACATCCGCTAGTTTTTTGTTGATGTGGATAACAAACGGACAGTGATTGCAAATAAACATTATCACTGTTGCTAGAGATGATTTTAACTCATCTAGTGATTGATGTTTTTCTAAAGTGGGGTTTAAAAGGTCAAAATCAGGAGCTTTATAGCCCAGTGGTATCATATTAGATGGTGTTTTTGCCATTTTTTATAAACAGTTGATTCTAGCCGTTTGTTAAAAATTAATATTTTGATCAAAAAAGTAATTATAAACATTTTCTTTTAAATAGTTTATATTCAAAAAGTTATATAAACATATATATAGTAAAGATTTTATGGAGAAAGTCGTTCCATACTCTGATAGTCAAGCAACAAAAAAGGAGCAAGTAGCTTTGATGTTTGATAACATCTCTTCTAAGTATGATTTTTTAAATAGATTCTTAAGCCTTGGGGTAGATAAATACTGGAGAAGAAAAGTAGTTAAAATACTTAAGTCCCTTAAACCGGATAACGTATTAGATATAGCTACAGGAACTGGTGATTTGGCAATCAGTATTGCTAAGATAAAACCCAAAAAGATAGTAGGGGTTGATATTTCAAAAGGAATGCTTTCGTTAGGAGTCAAGAAAGTACAAAGAAAGGGATTGGATAATATAATTGACCTGAAGTATGGAGACTCTGAAAATTTACCTTTTGAGACAGAGTCTTTTTCAGCAGTAACCGTTGCATTTGGGGTTAGAAACTTTGAGAACCTGGAAAAAGGTATAAGCGAAATTTTTAGAGTGCTGAAGAGGGAAGGCAAGGTAATAATTTTAGAGTTTTCCAACTCTAATTCATCTATAATGAGAAAACTTTTCAATTTTTACTTTAAAAAGATTTTGCCAAAGGTTGGTAAAATTGTTTCGAAGGATAAATCTGCGTATACTTATCTTCCAGATTCTGTGGAAAGCTTTCCCAGTGGTAAAGTATTTGCAGAAGTATTAGAAAAACAAGGATTTAAATTGATAACATGGCAATCGTTCACATTTGGAGTAAGTACAATTTACGTTGGGTCAAAGCCTTAATTTTTTCTTTTGCTATTTTACTTTTAAGTAACTCTATTGCTCAATCTCAAAAATCTATCAATAATAAAAAAGGAGCAACTACTTTTAATTTAACTCAGTATGAACAAAAGTGGATTCATTATGGGATGCAGCTGGGTTTTTTCTCTTCTTCTATGCGGGTAAAGTACTCGGATTTGTATGCTAATACCCCTACAGAAGAAGATGGCTTAATTGGTGTATATTCTTCTCGCTCTCCTGGTTTTACTATTGGTTTTGTTTTAAATGTTGGTCTTCCAAGTATATTGTGGGATTTTCGGTTTCAACCAAATATCTCCTTGTATGAACGATCTATGGAATATACTTATGTTAACCAACAAACAGAAATTAAAAAGTCTGAAGTAACTATGTTAGAATTTCCTCTATTATTGAAATATAAATCTTTAAGAAGAAACAATCATCTACTATATATGATTGGTGGAATTAGTCCATCTTTTAGAGTTGGGGGTAAAATAGATGACCCATTAAATAACCTTGCTTATGGTGATAGTAATGTTGAGGTTGTTTATGGTTTTGGCTTTCATATGTATATGCAGATTTTTAATTTTGCACCTGAAATACGTTTTTCTCATGGTCTGGCTAATATTTTTAAGAAAAATAATAATGAGTTCTCAGATCAACTAAGAGCAGTTTATACACATAAAGTAAGCATAATATTAAACTTTGAAGGGTAATAATTATATGAAACAGACCATGTCTGATTTAAAATTGAGACACACACGAAGCAATGATTAAGATGTGTACCAAACAAACTAGGCAGGTTACAAACTTTAAACACATGAAAAAGAGATTAGCAATTTTTTTGATCGGCATTTGTTCTTTTTTACTAGCTAGCTGTTTTGGTCAACACAATAATGCTCCTAATAAAGGGGTAAACTTGGATAGTGAAAGAGTATATGGTAATCGAGGGGGAGAGCCAAAACAGTTGCAAAATAAGTATCCTGAAGATAAAGACGGTAAGATGCTAGAACGAGCAAATAAGCTCAGAGAAAAGCTTTTTCCTGCATAAGGGATCTTCTTGTAAGTAGGAGGGATAAAGATAATCAGGGTATTTATATTTTGTCAAGTTTCAAAGTCACCATACTTGGTTCTGGAGCAGCAGTTCCTTTTAAAGGAAGGCATCTGACTTCCCATCTTGTAAATGCTGGAAAGGAGTTCTTTTTAGTAGATTGTGGAGAAGGTACTCAGTTTCAAATTATTAGGTATGGCATTAAATATCATAAAATAAGTAGAATTTTTATTTCTCATCTTCATGGTGATCATTTTTATGGTTTGTTTGGGTTATTGTCCACAATGCATCTTAACCATAGAGCTAAAGAACTTCATATTCATGGTCCTAGAGGCTTAGACGAGGTGATTACTACTTGCTTCAGAAATTCAACAACAGTTCTTAGCTATCCTACATTCTTTCACGAAACTGCTCCTGATAAAGTAGAAACTATTTATGATAGTGAGCTGATTGAAGTTAATAGCTTTCCTTTGAAACATAGCATAAACTGCACTGGTTTTGTGTTTAGAGAAAAAAAGAAAAAAAGAAAAATAGTACCCGAGAAGCTTCCTCTAAACCTCCCGTACGAGTATTATGAAGATCTGAAAAATGGGAGGGATGTAAACTTTGCAGAGCAAACTGTTTTATCGAGTGATTGCACCTTGCCTCCAGAAAAAAGTAAATCCTACGCTTTTTGTTCAGATACCAGATTTGACCTTGAAACTGCTAACTACTGTAAGGAAGTAAATTTAATTTACCACGAAGCTACTTTTTTGCATAAGCATCTAGACCGAGCAGAAGCCACTTTTCATACTACAGCTAAAGAAGCTGGCATAATCGCAAAAGAAGCTCGTGCTAAACAGCTAATTATTGGACATTACTCTGCCAGATATGGTGATTTGGATGGTCTTCTTGAGGAAGCAAAAGCAGTGTTTCCAAATACTCTATTAGCTATTGAAGGAAAGACTTATTCTGTGGGGTAGGTATCTGAGTAAAAGATCTGTTTCCTACATAAGGAAACTACTTCACTTTAACCACAAAAGCATCTTTAAATCCTTTTTTCCTATAAACAATGGCTAATTGCTCGGCAGATCTTTTGTCATACTCTCTACCTGTATAATAGATGTAATACGTTTTTCCATCTTTATTTTTTCCTTGTACCTCTTCCACTCTTGTTTTTAGTCTTTTAAACTGATGGTGTTGTAAGTTTACCTTCTTAAAAGAAGACATCAGCTGTACTTTAAAAACGGTTGATCGTGTTGTCTTAGGAGGTTTTTTCTTTGTAGAAACATAATTTCTGAAAGCTCTAAAAATAGCAGAAGCAATAATATCCTGACCGTATTCTGAGTTTAAATACTTTTCCTCTTCTGGGTTACTCATATAACCACACTCTATTAAAACCCCTGGCATGGTGGTATACTGTAAAACTTGGTAATTATAACCTCTATCTCTTCTATCTCTTATACCTCTATTCTTTCTTCCAGCTCTATTGGAAAACTGCTTTTCGAGTTCCAGAGCCAGTTCCTTACTTGTTTTAAACTTGTGATTCTGAATATGAATTTCAGTACCAGTTACAGATCTAATTGGTAAGGAGTTGCAATGAATACTTATAAAGTAGTCTGCATTGCTTTTATTAGCAAATAAAACTCTATTGTCTAATGAAACTTTCTTGTCTTCTTTTCTGGTATATAATACAGTACAGTTTTTTACCCTTTCTTCTATATACTTTCCTACTTTTAATGCTATTGCCAAGTTTAGATCTTTCTCGTGTTTGTATTTTTTTAAGCTTCTAACGTTGCCAGGATCTTTCCCTCCATGACCTGCATCAATAACTACTTTAATTGGATAAAGCGCTGAAACTACTACTATGCTGTCATTAGATTGAGCTAATACACTATTTTGGGTGAAAAAGCAGGAGGCTACTAGTAAAAAAGCTAAAAAATTTATTTGTAAGCTCTTTTTTTGCTTCATCATAAATAGTCAGAGAAAAGAAACTCTGTTAATTACAGATACTTGTATAAATTCATCCATTAACTTCACAAAAAAACCACATTTACTTCTGATAAATAGATGAACACTAATTTACCTTGTGAAACTATTTCATAGATTATATGTAAGTTAATTAATATTAAAACTAATTACCAATCGTTATTTTTATCTTTTTCCTCTTTTTCAAAAGGGAATAAGCCTTCTATTACAGAGTCCTCATTCTTTTTGTTCTTCTTTTTCCTTTTTCTCTTTTTCTTATCACTAAGGTCTTCTTCTTTACTGGAGTCTACACTAGCAGAATCTTGATTATCCAGCATTTCTTCAAAAATTCTATATTGATTTTCGTATATGAGAGAATCCTGGTTTAACTCAATATCATTTTTCTTTGGCTTCCAAAATTGCCACCAATGTTTTCTGCTATTATTATCTTCTTCTAAGCCCTCTTTATCTTCTGGGGAAGGTATTTTCGGTTTCCAAAACTGCCACCAATGAGATCTGTAGTCCTGAACGGTATCTCTGAAAATAGCAGCATCTTCTATTTGCTTATTCTCTTCTTCCACTAAAGATTTATACTTAAGGTTATACCAAAACTGCTCAAAAGTCTCTGGCTTCTCTACAAGGCTCGAGTCACTTTCAATAGCTATATCACTGCTTATACTATCTGTTTCTTCGTACAAGAGAGCTAAATCATCAATGCCTATTTCTAAAATTTCAACACTATCAATTAATGGTGCGAGAGAGTCTACAGGTAGGGGAGGTCTTACTTCATTCCATATAGCTCTTTGGAAGCTTTTACTCATCCCAAAAAGATCATGATAAATATTTACCTTAAATCTCCGATTAACATCTATGTGATAAGGAATAAGCTTTTTTTTCGATTTAGCTAGACCGTACCATGTTTTGTCATAGCTTTGGAATAAGCCATTATTTTTTGGTAAGCTATCTATTTCATTGAAATAAGAGAAAAAGTCTTCCGCCTGACCTGGGTAAATAAGAAAAGCACTTTGATAGGCAGGGCATATCCGTTTACTACAGTTGGTTAAACTTGATAGTAATAAAATAATAAGACCATATCGTAATAGACGGTTCACTTCTGGTTATTCTGCAATTATAACTCCAAATAGCAGCTAAAATTACCTTTGTAATAAAAACTACATTGGTGTAAAAGTAAAGTAAATAGTTGAATTTAAATGAGTTATGTGGTTTGTTATTTATTTGTTAACTAAAAAAAACTTAATAAATCACTTGAACAGCACCTTGTTTTTTAAGAATTTTACCATTCTTAGCAACCCCTCGAAAAATCCATAAGTAAGTTCCTGAGGGTACTTTTTTGCCTCTATAAATACCATTCCAGTACTTTTTATCTGATTTTCCAACAAAGACTTTTTCTTCCCAAATATTTAAAACAATCAATTCATAAGAATTGATATTTTTCGTGTAAATTTTTAGGAAATCATTAAGACCATCACCATTTGGAGTAAAACCTGTAGGTATAATAGCTAAAACAATTTGATCAAGATCAATAAAATTGGAGTAAACTAGTTCATTATTACTATTTTGAGTTCTAACTCTAGCTCTGGAATAAGAAAAAAGCACATCTTTCTCTAATGTAAGCCTGTTTTCAGTTGTATTTGACAGCTCCAATAATCTATAATCATTATTATTGGGGGCAACTTCTACCTGATAGCTAAGGTTATTAGTAGAATCATAAGGTGTCCAGAATAAGCTTATTTGATTATCACTCTCTGAAAAATCTAAATAAATAGGGCAGGTTTTTTTAGGTTTAGAGGTTTTATTACAAAAATCAACACTAGAGATGTTAAAGCAACACTTTTGAGAAGAGTCTAAATTTTGAACTGTATAAATACCATTCCTATTGTTAGTAGGAATATCAGCCAAAAGCTCTTCACAATTTTCAACCAAAATACTTTTACTTTCATTTGTTTTAAGCTCCCATGCAATAGTTAAATTATTTTCTTCATCAAAAGTAGAACCCAGACTTTCTATAGCGTCAAAGTTTTCAGACGTTTCTTTTTTTTGAACTAATACACTATTACTTCTACTATAAAACCCTTGTTCTGTAATAGCTAGTACAAAAAAGTTAACCGTATCCTCACAGAAAGTTTCTTCTAGCACTAAGCTAGTATCAGATACAGAGCTAATAGAATAATTGGCAACGGTTTGACTTTCAGTGCTTTTTCCTACCAATTCGTATTTTTCAAAATCGTTTAATTGATATTTATTCCATGAAAAAACCTGTGTTCCTTCGTTGTTTTCTGTCGTGCTTAGATAAAGAGACTGCAAAATATTACTTTTTCTAGCGGTGCTACTCTGACAAAAACTCTGTTCACTAATTTCAAAAAACAAAATATCCGATGGCTTATTAACGGATGTGGTTATACGTAAAAGATCCTTTTCCAAAGTATCTATCTCTATATTGCTAAGCACATTGGTAATACCTTTATTTTCAAAGACTTGAAGTGATGCATTTTGATCTTTGTTAACTTCGAGCTTTACTTCAAAACCTTGTAAACTAGTTCTTTCCAAATAGTGAATCTTAGGTAAAGGAATCGTTTCCTTCACTGAAATACTCTTTTTATTCTCAAAACAAGAGTGAATAAGATTATCTCCAATACGATTAACAGTAATAGTAAAGTCTCCAGAACTAGAGTAGGTATATGTCAACTCACTTTCATCAGTTATCAAAGTATTACCATCTCCGAAGTCCAATAAGAATTTACTGAAGCCAGAATCTTCTGTTTGAATATAAATGGATTTGTTTTCACAGGAAAAAGCGTCAAAAACTACTGGTGTAGCTTCTACTACAGTCAAAGCATCTTCAAATTCAACCTTTTGCCCTCCAGTTTCATTACCAATTAGCTGAGTAATAGAATACGTTCCAGCAATATTGACTCTTATCTCTTCTTGAGGGTTGAATCTACGTTCATCTCCTTCAACTTCAAACAATACCTCATCCAGTTCGCTACAACTCTGTAGCGAAAAAGGCTGCCCAGCACAAACGATTACCTGCTCTGGAGCCTCATTCTCCAAACTTATTGTTTTACTACTATTACTAACTTTAATGCATTTTTGCTGAGATTTTGCCTCCGGTGCTAGAAAAAAAATAGCCGCACAAATAATGCACAAGTTGCTATAAAAAAGAAGGTGTTTGTATTGTAAGTAGTTGAAAACCAATATTACACTATTTTATTTTGCAAAATAAACTATCAATCTTAATGTAATATCTATATTTTTGCTTTAAGCAATTTATTTTGCAATAATTACAAACTAAGAAGCCTAAACCCAAACCGATTATTCATAAGATATGATCAACAATTACAAAATATCTTTTCAAAGTCTTTTTCTAGTAATTCTATTTCTATCTATATATGGTTGTTCTTCTAGCGAAGACAAACGACTACTACCTTCTGCCAAGGGTGCTAACGGAGAAGTGATAGTAGTAATGGATGATAAACTGTGGAATGAAGACTTGGGAAAATCAGTAAAAGCAGCTCTTGAATACCCTGTACTAGGAGTGTTAAAAAAAGAACCTTCTTTCACTATAAGACATATCAAACCTTTTGATTTTAAAGGACTATTAAAGGAGCATAAAAACCTTGTAGTAGTAACCACATTTGATTTAGAATCCCCAGGAAACCTCTTACTTCAAGAAAGCTTTACAGGCTCTAGTGTGGAAAAAATAAAAAGTGATAATGACATTTTTTATAAGGTAGATAGAGATGTATATGCCAAAGGGCAAATAGCAATTCAGCTTTTCAGTAACAAGAGAAAAACGCTAACCAACAAAATAGATGATAATGCAAGCCTAATCCGAAAAATTCTGGATAAAGAAGAAATGGAAAGGCACTTTATGGCATTTAACGATAGGCTGGCAGATCCAGAGTTTTCTAAAAAACTATTTGACAAGCACTCCTTTTCTTTCGCCTTATTGAAGGGGTATCAGACCGTGATGGATACTACGGACTTTTTGTGGCTAAGACATCCTGAGGCTAAAGTAGATAAGAACCTGTTTTTTGCTCGTAGAAGCTATGAATCAGAAAGCCAATTTGCATTATCAAATGTTCTGAGTTGGAGAGATGAGCTTGGGAAAAACTACCTTTTTGACCCAGATGATAAAACAAAATATGTAATCACAGAAATGCTGGAGCCTCCAGCAGAAAAAGAAGTTAGCTTTCAAAACAAATATGCTAAAGAAATAAGGGGAATTTGGAAAATAAAAAACGCCTTTACTGGAGGGTCTTTCGTTAGCTATATTTTTGTAGATACAGATACTCAAACCTTGTATTACATTGAAGGCTTCGTAAACGCTCCTGGAAAAGATAAAAGAGAAATAATCAGAGAGCTTAGCGCTATTCTAAATACCTTCCAGGTATTAGACTAACCTTTTTTGCGAGGTTGACAAAGCTCTGTCAGTACACCAAAAGTAGATTTGGGGTGGATAAACGCAATATCCATGTTCTCTGCACCCTTTCTTGGCTTCTTATCTATTAGGTTCACCTCTTTGCTTTCCAGATCTTTCAAATTCTCTTCTAAGTTGTTGGTAGCGAATGCGATGTGGTGTATACCTTCGCCTCTTTTTTCGATAAATTTGGCGATTGGACTGCCAGGATCAGTGGCTTCCAGTAGCTCTATTTTCACTTCTCCTACTTTGAAAAACGCCGTCACCACCTTTTGATCTTTTACCTCCTCTTTCTTGTAGCACTTCACGCCAATTATTTTTTCATAATAGCTGATGGCAGTTTCTAAATCTTTAACAGCAATTCCAATATGCTCGATGTGTGATGGGTTTATCATGATACAATCATTTTTTGTAAAATATTCATAGTTCTATTTTTAAAAAGGGCATCCTCCCTCAAGCTCTTCCCGGCGAGTCAAGCCTGCCACGCTGCAATTCCACATCGGTCTTGCCTTTCGCCTCTTTGCCAAGGATGCTCATCATGCTAAAAGCATGATCTAAAATTATGCAAAATTTAAAAACGATAATGTAAAAACCCTTAATAATAGCGAAGTCCCTGAGCATTTGGCAAAAGAAATCTTAATAGCTCTGAATAAGTTTGAGGAGTCCAATAGGTTTGTTCGAAAAAAATACACTCTAAATATGCTTGCCAAAGAGATCAATACGAACAGTACCTACCTATCTAAAGTCATTAACATGACAAAGGAAACCAGTTTTGTTCATTATTTGAACGATTTGAGAGTTGATTTTGCTATCAATAAACTATCTTCTAATAAGCAGTTTAGGATGTATACTATAAAAGCGATTGCAGAGAGTGTAGGCTTCAATACAGCACAATCTTTTTCCAATGCTTTTTCCAAAAAGACGGGAATTTACCCTTCTTATTTCATAAAACAGCTAAATAGTGAAAATTCTTTTTAAGTACCTGTTAATCATTTATATAAATATATCTAGCTTTAACTAAAAAATCAGTTTTTTCATCACGGCTAATTGCTATGAAACAAAAGCTAATTCCAGCTATCAAAAAGCCTTTGTAAGTTATTTTCTGTAGCATATGCCTCTTAATTGTAATTACAACTCTTCAGCGTTTTTATAATCCTCTTCGGTTAGAATAAAGCGATATAGCTCATCACTTTCTTTAAAATAAGAAGAATCACTTAATAAGTTTTTAGCAGTTGATGGAATGCTTTTAACTTGATCTTTTTTATAATAATAAATTTGCCTTCGATCATTTTTGTTGAAAGTTATTATGATAGAATCAGTATGGAAAGCAGATGAAGCACTTATAATTCTTCCCATACCATCATCTGATGCCATGCCTTCTGAAAGAACTCCTTTCCCACTAATACTATCACCATACAAATAACGACTGTATTCATAAAAACCAACTTGGATTTCATGCACCGTATTATTTTCAATAATATATTTTCTATTTGTTCTTTTTCCAAAGTCACAACAACAACTTTGAATAAATACAAAAAACAGAAATGCAGTCAGTAATCTCATAACCTAAGTATTTATCTATGCCAATTTCCAAATAGTTCATTTAAAAAATCTTCTGTATCATTATCATGTCTACTAATCATATTTTCTTTCCAAGCATTCCAAGATCTAGCTCCTCTTAGTCCTTGCTCTATTTGTTGAATGGTATAACCCGAAACCTGGTCTACTGGATATGCTACATTACCTCTATGTATGGTAATTCTTTGATTTTCATTATCAATCATATCAACAACTATAGATGTATAAACTAAATCTGAAGGTTCAGAAAAAATTGGTTGATATTGATAGTTGCCTTCATACTGATACCTATTTAGCCCAAATAAATTTTTGTATCTATTTTGAGCAAACTGCCATTCTACACCACTTGCCCAGCTTTCTATCACAGCATTATCGTCATTCCGACCATTGGTAATAAAATCAATACAAAGATTTCTAAAAGCGTCTCTGTTCATATCCCAATGCGCATAATGTGATAATTCATGCGCAGTAACTGCATATACCCTATCAGGGGAGCTATTCCATTTACGGATATAAATAGAAGGTAATATGCTACCAATTCTGGCATACATGGCTGCATGACTTGGCTTTTCATTTTGCCTTCTGGAAATATCTGCAGCAATTTTTGTTTGAGGCCTCCAAAATGAGTTTCTCGGAGGGCTAGAAATTCCAAAGCGATCACTATAGTAATAGTCATATGCTGCCTGGTGAATTAATGCATAGTATTGCTGCACATCATCAACAAGTAGAGATCCTCTTCTTCCTAGTGCAGTATTCCAGTCTCCAGATTGTTTCGGTCCTCTTTTGTATGCTTGCCCAAATGTGCCAGAACTAATGCTATAGTGATACCTTTGCCATTTGATCGTATATCTGGCTCTTCTTCTAAAAGATCCATCACACCAAAATTGACCTTGATTATTTGTAGCTCCCTTTTTGGTAGTAAACCACCTTCTCGCCCTTACTTCAACACCTACTACAGGCACATACCTGCCTACTATTCCATCCCAAACTGTAACTGTCCCAGCAGGTGTCCATCTTCTTCCCATTATTCTTTGATTGGAACTGCCACTTTCTACGCGCTCATTCATATCTTCTGCATCTAGATTGCCTGTTAGGAACAAGGCTTCATCTACTAAAGCATCTATGAAGTCTTCATTGCCCTCCAGCTCTGGATCTTCTTCGGGGATGTATAGCTCCTCTATCAGGTCTCTTCTAACATTTGGTACTCGGTAATCTGCAGTCACCGCTACATACTGGTACGTAGGGAGATCTTCTGGCACAGCAGGATCGTGGTAAAAAGTACCACCTTCTTCCATCTCAAAATCCAAAGGATAATCGTAGAGCTCCAGGTTTTGGTCATCCACCAATTGCTCTAGTTCCTCATCGGAGCCAGGTCGGAATTTGAGGTAGTGATGGGTAGTACGCACCGGCATTTCCAAAGGGAATTCCAACTGATCGGGTTCAATTCTTTGGTTGCTTTTTTCTCTTCTTTCTAAAAGGCTATACCATGCTTTGGTCATGTTATCAACGGAGTATGGATTCTCTAGGCGTTTGCCCAGTCGAATCATTTCTTTATCTTTTGTTTCAGTAGTAGAAAAGCTGCCAGTATTTTCTGTTTCTACTACATCGATTAACTCATTGCAACCAAAAATAGTGCTTAGAAATAAACTTAGGATTAAAATCTTCT
>JAUIAB010000006.1 GCA_030425505.1 Bacteroidia bacterium
ACCAATTTTATTACTAATCTTATCTCTGGACTAATCGCTTATTCCTTTTTCCCTAAAAAGCCTGCTATCAAGTACAAAACTAACCTTTCCAATCAATTAGCTTTACTTTTATAATCGAACTCAGGTTTATAATAAGTGAATGAGAAGCTATAAAAAATAATACTGAATTAAACCTTATAACTTAGAGATACTCAGGAGTAATACAAGTCTTTTACCTCTGAGTATCTCTAAGCTATGTTTCAAAGCTTATTCTTTACCGTGTTAAACTCTTAAAAAATCAAAAGCTTTCTTTTAGCTATTATTACGCTCTAAACTATAGAAGTTTACTATAGTATGTTAGTGTTACCTTCAAAGCCCCAGACATCAATAAGTCTCAAGAAACCATTTCATGAACACCCTGTAATTTAAAAGCATCCTTAATCTTTTCCACATAATTAATCTTTTCCCAGGTAAACGTTTCAACCTCCTTTTCAACACCACCACCATTATTTTTGAAATGAAGAGTTTTCTTTTCTGATGCTCTACCCATGTGTCCATAAGAGGCAGTATCCAAATAAATTGGAGATTTGAGCTGCAATCTATCAATAATAGCTGCTGGTCTCATATCAAAAATCTCATTAATCACTTTAGCAACTTCACCATCAGATAAGTTAGTGTTTGAGTTACCAAAAGTGTTTACATATAACCCCACGGGCTTCTCAACACCAATAGCGTAGGATACTTGTACTAGAATCTCTTTAGCTAACCCCGCAGCGACCAAATTTTTGGCGATATGTCTTGTAGCATAAGCAGCAGAACGATCTACCTTAGAAGGGTCTTTACCTGAAAAAGCACCTCCTCCATGGGCACCCTTACCTCCGTAAGTGTCTACGATAATCTTTCTGCCAGTTAATCCAGTATCTCCATGAGGCCCTCCTACAACAAATTTACCTGTAGGGTTAATCAAAAACTTAGTCTCATTAGAAAGTAAAGACCTGTTTTTCTCCGAAAACCCATCAAAAACCTTTGGAATAAGCTTCTTTTTTATATCCTCTTCAATCTTTTTCAGTACAATAGTATCATCACTGTGAAATTCATCATGTTGCGTAGATAAAACGATAGTATCTATCCTCAATGGATTATTATCATCATCATACTCTATAGTAACCTGGGCTTTTGCATCGGGTCTTAAATAAGTTATCTCCTTACTTTCTTTTCTAATCTCTGCAAGAGTTTTTAGGAGAGAGTGAGATATTTGAAGAGGAAGAGGCATATAAGACTCCGTCTCATTAGTTGCATAGCCAAACATCATTCCTTGATCTCCAGCACCTTGCTCTTTAAATAAACCAGTGCCTTCCTCTACACCTTGACTTATGTCTGGTGACTGCTCGTGAATCGCTGAAATAATCCCACAAGAATTACCATCAAACTGATATTCTGATTTTGTATATCCAATATCATTAATTACTTCTCTTGCGATCTTTTGAACATCTATGTAAGAGTTCGTCTTGACTTCGCCACTCAAAACAACAAGCCCTGTAGTTACTAGTGTTTCACAGGCAACTTTAGCATTAGGATCAAAAGCTAAAAAGTTATCCAACAAGGCGTCAGAAATTTGATCCGCAATTTTGTCAGGATGTCCTTCTGAGACAGATTCAGATGTAAATAAATAAGCCATCTTCGAAGTTAATAAATGATCAATGTATAAAGAACAATTTGTGAATAGTAAAAAATAAATCTCATTTAGCTAAAATAAATCGAAATCAAAAAATATCTTCACAATCAAATTCAAAAATTGATTAGCTACAATGGATGTAGTCTTTATGGTTTTAGGGTTTTTACTAGCAGCATATTCCGTAGTTGGTAATGATGTTATTCAAACCCTGGGGACTTTTTTAAGCTCCAATAAGGATAAAAAGTGGTGGGTGCTTTGGTTGTATACAGGAACAATTCTTTCAGCTGTACTTGTTTATGGATGGTATTCATACAATGGAGATGTCTCATATGGTAGGTTGAACAAAGTAGGGGAGTTGCCTCAGCCATTCGAGTGGTGGTATGTGCTTCCTCCACTAGTCTTAATGTTGATAACAAGAGTTGGCATTCCAGTTAGTACTACCTTTTTAATAATAAGTGTCTTTAAAATAAAGCTGATTGAAAGTATGCTAATAAAATCAGCTATGGGATATTTGGTAGCTTTTATTGGAGCAATCGTTATATACTTTTTAATTAGTAAAGCAATAGAAAAGAAGTTTTTAAATAAACCCGCCTTAGAGTCAAATAAAAACCTCTGGACAGTATTTCAGTGGCTATCTACAGGTTTTCTATGGAGCATGTGGCTTATTCAAGACCTGTCAAACATCTATGTTTATTTACCAAGAAACTTAAGCTATGTTGGTCTTTTATTAAGCTTAGTAGTGATACTTGGTTTGCAGGCGTACATATTTTATAACAAAGGAGGTAAAATACAGAAAATTGTAAATGAAAAAACAAATACACACGACATACGATCAGCTACAATAATAGACTTTATATATGGGCTTATACTTTTCTTTTTTAAAGAACTAAGTAGCATACCTATGAGTACAACCTGGGTATTTATAGGACTATTAGCTGGACGTGAATTAGCATTAAACCAGGCTTTGAAGATAAAATCTTTGCAAAGTGTTGTCAAAATGACAGTAAAAGACTTGGGAAAAGTTACTCTCGGACTTGTGGTAAGCGTAGGGCTAGTGTTTTTAATAAGGTTACTTCAATAAGGCACAATGATTGATAAAAAGGCTATTAGTTAAAAAAGTCTTTTTTGAAAATGGTGAAACAATCAAATATTCTTAAAACACTTCTGTTTTCTTTAGTAGGAATAATATCTGGCTTTTTGGGAGCGAGTATGTATAGTTACTTTAATAGTACTAAACCAAACTATATTTCCCAACCAAAACAAAATTCTCAGGAGTCCTACTACAATGTTTCAAACAAAAATGTAGTTAAAAGTAGCCGTAGTGCATTAGAAAAAATTGACTTTACAATTGCTTCATCAAAAAGTACTAACTCAGTAGTATACGTTAGAACTTACGCAGAAACCCAGTACCAAAGGTACTCTTGGATGGACATGTTCTTTAGAGGAAGAGCATCAGATCAGGTAGCTGTAGGTTCTGGATCAGGAGTAATATTCTCAGAAGATGGATACATAGTAACCAATAACCATGTAATAGAAGATGCTGATAAAATAGAAGTAGTATACAACAAGAAGTCATTTCCAGCACAAATAATAGGGATAGATCCCTCTACCGATTTAGCACTTTTAAAAATAGATGCCAGTAACCTTCCGTTTATAAAAGTAGCTAGCTCAAAAGAACTACAAGTAGGGGAGTGGGTACTTGCAGTAGGAAACCCTTTCAATCTAAACTCGACAGTAACCGCAGGTATCGTAAGTGCAAAAGGAAGGCGCATTAACATATTAGAAGATATATTTCCAATAGAATCTTTTATTCAAACAGATGCAGCGATTAATCCTGGTAATAGTGGAGGAGCTCTAGTGAATATCAACGGAGATCTAATAGGAATCAACACTGCTATACTATCAAAAACAGGATCCTATGCTGGTTATGGTTTTGCAGTTCCTTCCGATATAGTAGTAAAAGTAATTCACGACCTTAAAAACTATGGAGAAGTGCAGAAAGCATTCCTTGGAGTAGACATAGTAGATATTGATGAAAACCTATCTTCCAAACTTGGTTTAAAAGACTTGGAAGGAGTAGTCATCACATTTATAGAGAAGGATGGAGCAGCTGAAAAAAATGATATAGAGAAGGGAGATGTAATAACCTCAATTAATGATGCAAAAATCAAAGGTAAGGCAGATTATGATGAGCAAATGAGCTTTTATAGTCCTGGAGATAAAATCCAAGTTACAATTAAAAGAGACAACAAAATATTTGTAAAAAGCCTGACCCTTACGAACATAGAGGGAACGACAGGAATCATAAAAAGAGAAGTATTTAATGCCTCTAGTTTGGGTGCTATATTAGAGGCAGTGCCAAAAGTAGAGAGAGCCAGGCTGGGAATAGAAGCAGGTATAAGAATAAAAGATATAAATAGGGGCTTAATAAGTCGGATGGGACTAGACGAAGGAGATATTATTGAGTCAATTAATAACTACAGTATATCCAGTCCGGAAGAGTTTTCTGAAATTCTTGAAAAAATAAGAGGAAGGGTTGTTTTAAAAGTTATTGACAAAAACAACGTTAGAAGATATTACTCCTATTATTTCTAATACTTAAGCAACTGACTTTCTAAAGCTTTAATATCCTTGGGGTAAGGTGCTTCATAGCTTACCCTGCTTCCTTTTACAGACAAAAAAGAAATTTTAAAGGAATGCAAAGCCACTCTATTGATCAGAGGCTTTTCATCTGTATTCTTTTTTAGATTAAACCCCTTTTTTAAACTTGACAAATAAAGAGCATTACCTCCGTAATCAAGGTCATTAATAATAGGAGCATTTAAAAAAGATAAATGAGCTCTAATTTGGTGAAGTCGACCTGTTAAAAGCTGACATTCTACTAGTGTGTTTTTTTTATAGAACTTTAAGCTATTAAAGACTGTAACTGCTTTTTTTCCCTTTGTAAAATTAATTACAGCAAGTCCTTTATTAGTAGTTGCTAAAGGCTTAGATAAAGTTAGATTAGAAAAAGAATGAATACCATCCGTGAAAGCATGATAAAACTTTTCAACACTTCTATTTTCAAACTGTTTGCCTAAGTTAGACATAGCTTCAGTATTTTTTGCAATAACTAAAATTCCAGAAGTTTCTTTATCCAGTCTGTGGCATAATGTAGCTTTTTTGAAATAACTTCTTGCCAAGTCCAAAACACAAGCTTCAGGAGAGTTTCTAACCTCTAAGGAAGCTAAATAAGGCGGCTTGTTAATAACTATATAATCTTTATCCTCAAAGAGGATTAGACTTTCAAAATCAATCTTTTTCAAAACTAGTTGCTATATCTCTTTTTAATTCAAAGGAAAACTTAGTGCCTTTCTCTACATTACTTTCTACAAAAATTTTACTATCATGATTTTCAATAATTTCTTTTACAATTGCTAAACCAAGTCCCGAACCTCCCTGTTTTTTTGATCTGCTTTTCTCTACCCTATAAAATCGGTCAAAAACTCTATCAATATCTCCAGGAGGAATACCCAAACCGTTATCTTCTACAACCACAGTAATAGTTTCTTTATTAATAACAAAATAAACCTTAACCCAACCATTTTCATGGTTGTATTTTATAGAATTAGTTACAAGATTAATCAAAACCTGATTAATCTTATTATAATCGGCAAAGACCATAAAATCTGGTTCTGCTTCCTTGCTGTCTTCATAAATTAACTGAACATCTCGCTTGGCAGCTCTATCTTCCAGCTGATCTAAAACATCCTTTGCTAAAATGCTAATATTAAATGATTCAAAATTCATTTGTATTGCACCAGTTTCCATCTGAGAAAGAGTTAAAAGATCTTGTACAAGAGCATTTAAACCGTTCAGACTTTTGGCAGCTTTTTTCAAAAACTTTTTTCTAACCTTAGGGTCATCAATTGCACCATCCAAAAGAGTAAGAATATAACCTTCCGCCGCAAAAATGGGAGTTTTTAACTCATGAGAAATATCAGCTAAAAACTCTTTTCTATAACTTTCCAATTCTTTCAACTTTAAAATTTCTTTCTCTTTTCTTTGAGTATATCCAATAAGCTTAGCGTTAATATCTCTGATTGGTTTAAGAGTAAGAGTATTTTTCCTCAGCGGTACGCTTTGTGTTTCATCATTTCTTATTTTGTCAAGAGCTAGCTTCAAATTTGCAACCCCTCTAAAAACTAAAAACTCTATAGAAATATAGATAAGCAAAAAAGAAGTAGAAAAAGAAATAAAACCTGAAACAATTAGTCCTTTAGTAGATAACTCTTTGAGTAAGGCTAAAAAAGTAATAGTTGCTATTGAGACAAGAATTGCAATTAAAAGAGCAACTCCTCTTGAGTTAATATACATTTTAAATAAAACTTAAGTAGAAAGTTGACTAGTTCTCAGTTATTTTTGTAAAAAAACAAAAAAAAATCTGCGTTTTCCTAAAAATAGTCGTCTATAGATATAAGGGATGGTCTATTTAAATAGATAATACGGGTTAATGCTAGGTTTTGTTCAAACATTGCAGAGCGAGGAGATACATATTAATCGAATCGTAGAAGGTTGTAAAAAGGGAGATCCCAAATCCCAAGAACAACTTTATAGGCATTTTTATGCCAAATCCCTGAAAATTAGTTTTAGGTACGCTAAAAATGAAGAAGACGCTGTAGAAATATTAAACGATGCATTTCTTAAAGTGTTTTCCAATATAGAAGCAGTAAATAAAATATCTTCCATTTGGTCTTGGATAAGATCCATTGTTATTCATACAGCCATTGACAGATACAAAAAAGTTAATGCAAAAATGGAAATGGTTCCTTTAGAAAAAGTAGATAATGAGGAGTCCGATATAGAAGCGCTTAAAAGGCTAGAAAGCGAAGAAATTCTCAAGCTTGTGCAGTCACTTCCAGCAACGCAGAGGTTGGTGTTTAACCTTTATGTTGTTGAAGGGTACTCGCATAAAGAAATAGCAAATAAGCTTAAGATTACAGATGGTAGCTCAAGGAGCTATTTATCAGAAGCAAATGGAAAGCTAAGGCAAATGATTATGAAGAAAAGTAAGGTCAGTTATTAGACAAAAGAAAAATGAGCGATCAAGAGTTTTATAAAATAATAAAGAAAGGATTAGATGGCGTTGAGCCCAGCTATAATCCTGATCATTGGATAATGATGCAGGAAAAGCTTAATCCTTCTTTTTATCAGGATTTGAATAACCGTTTAAAGAACTTTTCTAGGCCATTAGTTACGCTTTTGGCTAGTATAGCAATTATAGGAACAGGAGCATTATACATTTATTTAAATAAATCTATTGATAATGTCAAAAAGTTATCTAGTGCATTGGTTACAAATAAGAATGTAGAGTTTGATACAGAAAATAGACTAAACTCTAGTAAAGATTTAGAAAATGTAAAAAGTTTAGAAGAAGAAAGCCAAAACATAATATCTGAAGAAGAATTAACATTGGGTTTTGAATATGTAACAGATAAAGTTTTTGATGAAATACTGGAAAGCTCTGAGTACGAAGAGCTTCCACTATATCTTACATTAGATAAAGAGCCAGAATCTGTAGAGATACCACTATCTTATGGAAGAGCCACTTTTAATTCCCAGTTTTTACCAGAATTAGATATTGAAAATATTGAAGAAATTGTCCTTGTATACTCCAAACATCCAGAAGAGATAAACTTTGATAAGCTAAATCAAAGAAGGCTGGACTATCTGTATAAATTTTACCCTGCTTTAAAAGATAAAAACATAAAGATTCGTTTTGTTTCTCAAACAAATGCTACAACAAAAGAAAAGGCAGAGGAGTTATTCCATGGCTTTGTAATTCATTATAAGCAAAGCAAAGATATTTATGGTTTAGGAAGCCTGGAGGAAGGTTTAGTGAGCGATCAAATTTTGCCATTAGCATTATCAAAAATACAATTTGACCCGATAGCAAACCCTCTTCGATCAAAAATTATAAACGAGATAAAGTCGTACATATTAAACAGCAATACCTGGGAGGACTCTACGACATACAAAGCGTTAGAAGTAAATAAAATGAACTGGAAATCATCTGTAGTAGTATTTGATTGGACTTCGAGTATGTTTATGCATGGTGCTCAGGCAACAAGGTGGATAATTGACAATAAAGATAATCACAAAATCAAACAATTTATCTTCTTCAATGATTGTGACCCTAATGGAATACCAATTAAAGAAAGTGAACTTTCAGGTGGGATGTATGAAGTATCAACAGATAACGTAGAAAAAATATTAACTACAATGGTTGATGCTGCTATAAAAGGAGTAAACAATAAGGACTATGATGAAAATGACTTTGAGGCAGTTAAATTTGCCGTTGAGCAATACCCTGATGTAGAGGAAGTTATATTAGTAGCAGACAATAAAAGTGCAGTTAGAGACAAATACCTAATAGAGAATATAAATAAGCCGATAAGAGTAATCCTTTGTGGAATTACATATACAAAAGATGGAGCAACAACAACAGAAAAATACTTGCCAATACAAAATGACTATGTCAAGTTAGTAAGCAAAACTGGCGGTTCTATCCACATAATTGAAAATGATGCAATTGATCTAACCAAAGGGATAGATGGAGCAATGTTAAATATTAGTGGAAAAGTGTATCAGTACAGAAAAGGAAGGTGGAGAAAAGTGAGAAAATCGCTATGGGAGAAAGAGGAAGGCACTGAATAAAAAGTAGGTTAGTATATTTAGTTTATAAATTTTTTGTAATTGAAATTAGATATTCTTGTTTTTGCAGCTCATCCTGATGATGCAGAGCTAAGCTGCAGTGGAACAATACTAGCTCATATAGAAAAAGGACTTAAAGTAGGAATTATTGATCTGACAGAAGGCGAACTAGGAACTAGGGGAAGTGCTGAACAAAGAAAAAAAGAAACAAAAAAAGCTTCTAAGCTACTTCAAATAACAGTAAGAGAAAACCTTGGTTTTAGAGATGGCTTTTTTGTAAATGACGAAAAACATCAATTGGATATAATTCGGAAAATACGAAAATATAAGCCTAAAATAGTTTTAGCTAATGCAGTAGATGATAGACACCCTGACCACTCAAGAGCATCCTTACTAGTAAAGGAGGCTTGTTTTCTAAGTGGTTTAAAAAAAATTGAGGTTGAAGAAGAAGGTAAAAAACTAGAGCACTGGAGACCCCAAAACCTTCTTTATTACATCCAAAGTAAGTATATAAACCCAAGTTTTGTTATTGATATAAGTAAGTATTGGGATCAAAAAATTGAGGTAATAAAGGCTTATGAATCACAGTTTTATAACCCTAAAAGCTTACAGAAAGAACAAACATTTATTTCTACACCTCAGTTTTTAAACTTTTTGGAAGCTAGAGCTAGAGAGTTAGGGCAATTGTGTGAAGTTGAATATGCAGAAGGGTTTGTAACAGATAGGTATTTTATGCTTGATAGTTTAAATAGCCTTATGTAAAACTTTTACACATACAAAAATGTTTATCAATTAAACTTCATAGTAATGAAAAATAGAAGATTCCTTTACCTATTTGAGCAAAAAGCTTTTGGTGTTTGTGAAAAAATTGGAGAAAAACTGGGAATTTCTTCTAACATTATTAGACTCTACTTTATCTATACTACCTTTCTCACATTCGGTTCTCCAATATTCTTTTATCTGGTTTTAGCATTTTGGATGAATGTGAAAAAGTATCTGCGACTAGGGTCTTTCAAAAGAAGGCTAACCCTTTAACTGTTCAAATCGTTTAATCTTCTTTACAAAATACAGCCATACAATGGATGATCGAAAGAGAGTATTACTGAGAAGCGACCTTCTTTTACCTTTTTTTAATCTATTTAATAAAACAGAAGGCAAGCGTAGATAAAAGCTAAAATGAGCTTTAATGACACTTGTCATATGTTTAGCTTTACCCGAGAATAAAAAATAGAAGCCAGCAAGCCCATCTAAGATAAGCCTCACAAAAAGGATAGGAAAAAGATATAGGTCAGGAGTGTTTTTTGCGAGTAAAAGCAAATTATTTCTAAAGTTCAAAAAAGTTTTGAATGGACTTAATCTATCAAGAGTACCTCCTCCAACATGGAAAACTTTACTTTGAGGTATAGCATGAACTTTAAAGCCTTCATTTTTTAACCTCCAGCAAAGATCAATCTCTTCCATATGAGCAAAAAATGAGCTGTCTAAACCTCCTATTTTATGAAACAAATCTGCATTAATGCACAAGCATGCTCCGCTAGCCCAAAAAACTTCCATAGAAGAGTCATACTGACCTTTGTCTTCTTCAATGGTACCAAACAGTCTGCCTCTGCAAAAGGGATAACCAAAAAGATCTAAAAAACCTCCAGCAGCTCCTGCATAGTCAAATAAACCTTTATCTTGATAAGAAAGAATTTTAGGCTGACAAGCAGCATGATCTTTGGATGATTTTAGGTGGTTTATCAATGGAGGTAGCCAACCCTTTGAAACTTCTACATCGGAGTTTAATAAAACGTAGTATTCTGCCTTAATCAATTTTAAAGCAAAATTATACCCACCACAAAACCCCAGGTTTTTACTAGTTTCAATAAGAGAAACAGTAGGGTAACTCTTTTTTAAAAAAGAGACAGATGCATCTGTAGAGCCATTGTCTACTACATAAATGGCTGCTTCAGGGGTATTAGATATAACAGAAGGAAGAAACTGCTCAAGGAATGAAACACCATTGTAATTTAAAATAACAACAGCAGTTTCATGAAGTTCAGACAAAACTAAATGTGGTTAACCCCCAAAGTTCATACCTGGTATATTAGGCAAGATACCTTGTGTTGATTTTTTTAATTCCTCATTAGCTAGTTCTTCGGCATTAGAAAGTGCTTTATTTGCAGCAGCAACAATAAGATCATTTAGCATATCTAAATCACCATCATTCAAAAGAGATTTATCAATCTCTACTTTTATTAATTGTTTTTTGCCATTAGCAGTAGCCTTGACAAGACCTGCACCAGCATCTCCTTCTACAGTAATATTGCCTAAATTTTCTTTAGCTTCTTTAAGCTTAGCTTCTACTTCCTTAATATTTCCAAACATCTTCATCAAATCCATAGCAAAGTGGTTTATGCAACCTTTAATTTTCTGTTATCAAACTTATCTTCAAACTGCTCGACAGCGTAACTTTTATCAATTACCAACTTGTTATCAGAAGCATTGGTGGACAGATTATACATAGCATCCAACATAATTGCTTCACAAATAGACCTCAAGCCTCTGGCGCCAACCTTATGCTCTAATGCTTTTTCAACAATAAAACTAATCGCATCATCAGTAAACTGTAATTCAATTCCTTCTAGCTTCATTAACTTTTCAAACTGCTTGAAGAGAGAGTTTTTAGGCTCAAGCAAAATTCTTTTAAGAGCAGTTGAGTCTAAAGGGTCTAAGTGAACTATAGCAGGTAATCTTCCTACAAGCTCAGGAATTAGTCCAAACTTCCGTAAGTCAGAAGCATTAATGTATTGAAGAAGGTTTTCCTCATCAAAAGAATCTAAATTAATACTTCCTGAAAAGCCAATAGGCTGCGTATTTAACCTGGATGCAATGGTTCTATTAATGCCATCAAAAGCTCCTCCACATATAAAAAGGATATTTTCAGTATTAATAGCAAGCATTTTTTGTTCAGGATGTTTTCTCCCACCCTGTGGGGGAACATTGACAACAGTGCCTTCCAAAAGTTTTAGCATAGCTTGCTGAACACCCTCGCCACTAACATCTCTTGTTATAGATGGATTATCTGTTTTTCGAGAAATCTTATCAATTTCATCAATATAAATAATACCTCTTTCAGCAGCTTCAATGTTATAATCAGCAGCCTGCAGTAATCTTGTAAGTATGGTTTCTACATCTTCTCCAACATAGCCTGCTTCTGTAATGACAGTAGCATCAGCAATACAGAAAGGAACTTGTAAAATCCTAGCGAGAGATTTTGCTAAAAGTGTTTTTCCCGTTCCAGTTTCTCCAATTAAAATGACATTGGACTTTTCAATAGTAACGTCATCAGAGGTGTTTTTTTGGCTGATTCTCTTGTAGTGATTATAAACAGCTACCGACAATACTTTTTTAGCCTTTTCCTGACCAATCACATATTCATCTAAGTGATTTTTGATTTCAGTTGGTTTTTTGAGAGAAATTTTAGGAGTAGGCTTTTGCTTAGGTTTATTTTCATCTTCCCATATTTTAGATACTTGCTCAATACAATTATTACAAATATGAGCTGCCAAACCAGAGACCATTAATTCTACCTCCTCCTTCTTGCTCCCACAAAACGAACATGTTATTTCTTTCATAAAAGAGAAAAACTATTTTCTTCTTAAAACTTCATCAATCAAGCCATATTCTTTAGCTTCTTCCGCTTTCATCCAATAATCTCTATCAGAATCTTTCCAAACCTTATCATGCTTTTGACCAGAGTGTTCTGCAATAATATCATAAAGCTCCTTCTTCAACTTTTGAATCTCCCTTGCGGTAATTTCTATATCAGATGCCTGACCCTGAACGCCACCTAATGGTTGGTGAATCATTACTCTAGCGTGAGGTAAAGCTGCTCTTTTTCCTTTAGCCCCAGCACATAAAAGAACTGCTCCCATAGAGGCAGCTAATCCCGTACATATAGTGCTTACGTCTGGTTTTACAAACTGCATAGTATCATAAATTCCAAGGCCAGCATAAACAGAGCCTCCAGGGCTATTTATATACAATAAGATATCTTTTTTTGCGTCAGTAGACTCTAAAAATAGAAGTTGCGCTGTGACAATATTAGCTACCTGATCATCAATTCCAAGTCCTAAAAAAATGATTCTATCCATCATAAGCCTGGAGAAAACATCCATAGCTACGGCATTTAGTTGTCTTTCCTCGATGATATTAGGGGTAAGGCTAGTAATATTTGTTTTTACATAGCTTTCAACTAAGGAGCTGCTTAATCTTTTATCTTTAGTAGCATAATGCTGAAACTCTTTACCTAGATCCATAAGATTTTTTCAAATAAAATTTAAAATAATAAATACAACATTGCTTTAAGTGAAAAGCATAGAATACAATAACCTACCTAAAACAACTAATTAAATAATTAGCAAATTCTTTGCAATAATAGAGTTTTTGAGTCACTTTGTCAGTCTTTAAGTGAAGTATCTAAAACAATAACGAAAATTAGCTTTTCAGGATTCAAAATAAAGAAGGTTAGCTTAAAGAGATAGGTCATATATAAAATTCAGTAATGAGCAAAAAAGAAAACTTTAGGATAATATTTATGGGAACTCCAGATTTTGCAGTTTCCACACTAAATAAATTGATAGAATCAGGTTTTAATATAGTTGCTGTTATTACTGCTCCAGACAAACCTTCTGGTAGAGGACTTAAAGTAAAGTACTCACCTGTAAAAGAAGTCGCATTGAAACATGCAATTCCTGTACTTCAACCAACTAACCTTAAGAGTAGTGAGTTTTTGGATAAGCTAAAATTTTTTGATACTGACTTGCAAGTAGTGGTAGCATTTAGGATGCTTCCAGAAGTAGTATGGAGTATGCCAAAAAGAGGTTCTATTAACTTGCACGCTTCTTTGTTGCCAAATTATAGAGGAGCAGCACCTATCAACTGGGCAATAATTAATGGGGAGAAAGAAACTGGTGTAACTACATTTTTTATACAAAAAGAGATTGATACAGGTGATATTCTACTTCAAGAAAAAATTAAAATTGAAAATAACGATTCAGCAGGAGACCTCCATGATAAACTAATGGTAGCAGGAAGCAATCTTGTAGTAAAAACCGTAAAAAAAATTGTAGAAGGAAATATTGAAGGGAAAAAACAAGGACAAACAGGCGAGATATTAAAAAAAGCCCCTAAAATATTCAAGAGCGATTGCGAAATAGATGTCACTGAAACCTCGGAAAACATTAGAAACTTTGTCAGAGGTTTGTCCCCTTATCCTGGAGCATGGATTAAGTTCAGAGATAAACAGATAAAAATTTTTGAAATAGAAATTGACAAAAGCGCAAGAGTTGATTTTTATAATGAGCTTTTTGCAACTGAGTCTGATATCCTGTGGATTAAATCAAGTGACTACCCTCTTAGAGTAGCTTCTTTACAGTTAGAAGGTAAAAAAAGAATGGCAATCGAAGAGTTTCTTAGAGGAAATAAAAAACTATTAGAATAAAATATGGAAGTATTAATTATTGATCATTTCCATGAGACTTTAGTGCCATTGCTCAAGGAGATTGGGGTAGAGCCATTATATGAGCCAACTATTACATCCGGGGAAGTTGAAAAGGCTATAACTAATGTAGATGGCATTATTCTAAGAAGCAAAACTCCTATAACAGAAGCGTTAATTAAAAATGCTCCAAAATTGAAGTTCATAGCAAGGGGAGGAGCAGGCTTGGATCAAATAGATATACACTGCCTTAAAAACAGGAATATACGATTAATATCAACGCCCGAGGGAAATAGAAATGCAGTTGCTGAACATGCTATGGGATTACTGCTTTCTCTACTAAATAAAATTCCACAGTCAAACCAAGAAGTTAAAAATTTCATTTGGGATAGAGAAAAAAATAGAGGAGAAGAGCTAAGTGGCAAAACAGTAGGCATTATTGGCTATGGAAACATGGGGCAAAGTTTTGCTAAAAAATTAAAAAGCTTTGACTGTGTAGTAATAGCATATGACAAGTACAAGCAAGGTTTTGCAGATGGTTTTGTAAAAGAAGTAACACTGGAAGAAATACAAGCAAAGTCAGATATACTTAGCTTACATACACCTTTAACTCAAGAAACAAAAGGAATGATAGATGAATCATTTATGTCTTCCTTAAAAAAAAATATTTACCTAATTAACACCTCAAGGGGGGAGGTTCTCCCAACAGAAGTAGTGCTGAATATGCTCAAGGCTGGGAAAATAAAAGGAGCTGCACTAGATGTTTTAGAAAATGAAAACATACGAGAATTAGAAGGGAAAGATAAAGACAATCTTGAAAAACTAGCAAGCTGGGAAAATATAATATTAACACCACATATAGCTGGTCTAACATATGAATCCAATATAAAAATTAATGAAGCAATAGTATCTAAGATAAAAGCCCTATTAGATGAAACAGCCCATGCCTGATTTAAAATTGAGGCACACTCAAAGCAATAATTAAGGTATATGCAAAAAAAACTAGGCAGGTCACAAATTTTAAACATATGAAACTATTTGAGGATAAAATAAAAATAAGTGTATTACTAATCACAATATGTTTTTTGATTAATGGCTGCAATTCTAAAGAAGAGAACAACATAGATGTTTCTCATATAAACGTGGAAGTTGATACTCGAAGGTTGGAAAAAGAAGTGTTTAGTTTGAGTAGTAAAGAAGAAATAAAAAAATTCTTAAGAAAAAACCCAACTATTTCACAGCAGTACTTTAACCTTGGTAAGCGATTTAATGAAGAAGAAGTAACTCGAAATATAAACCAACTTATTTCTTTGCCATACAACGATACTCTTTATAATGAAATTGCAGAAAAAATCTTTGTTGACTTTTCAAAATATGAAGAAGAAATAAAAAAAGGTTTTCAATATTTAAAACACTACTACCCAGAGTATAAGATACCTAAAATATGTACCATGATTTCTGGTTTTTCCAATTTCGGGTTTGGGGGAGACATAATATTTACGGATAGTTTAATTGTAATAGGTCTAGATTACTTTGGGGGTAACAAACTAAGGTATAGACCGCCTGAAGTTCCTACTTACATATTAGATCGATACCAGCCCGAGTATATTTCTACAACAATATTTACTTTGCTATCTTCTAAATTCAATAATTACGATAATAAAGACAATGTTCTGTTGTCTGATATAATTTATTATGGCAAAGCTTACTTTTTCACAAAAAAACTTCTTCCGTTTAAAGCAGATAGTTTAATAGTTGGGTATTCAGGGCAAGAAATGGCAGATGTAAGCTACAATGAAAAAAAGATATGGAGTCACTTTGTAGATAATAAGTTGTTTTTTGAGACGAATGATTTTATAAAAAATAAATATGTAGGTGAAAGACCTAAAGTATTAGAAATATCTAGCTATTGTCCAGGGAGAATTGGCAGGTGGCTAGGGTGGAAAATTATTGATGCATATGCAAAAAATAATACTGGAAAAGAACTAAAAGGCATAATGAAAAACCCTAGTGCAAGAAAACTCTTTCAAGAATCTAAGTACAAACCTGGCTTTAAAGAGTAAAAAAAAATATTTTAGTTTTTTTAAGTTTTTTGGGAGATTATTTTAATATAAATTTGTCGATTGATTGAATTAGAATAAAGTAAATCCGCATCCTTTCTTCTAAATGGCTAAGATTAAATACTATTACAATACTGAAACTTGCAAGTACGAGAGAATAAAACCCTCCAGAGTTGACCTATGGGTTAATGCAATAGGCTTTTTGTTTGCGTGCGCAGTAGTGGGCTTTATATTTTCTTTAATTCACAGTAAGTATTTTCCTTCTCAAAAAGAGCTTGATTTAATAAAGGAAAACGGTGATTTGAAGTTTGCTTATGAACTCATTGACAAGGATTTGACAGAAGTTAAGTCAATGCTTAATGTGCTACAAGTACGGGATGATGAAATATATCGAGTGATATATGAGCAAGACCCAATTCCAATGAATATCAGAGAAGCAGGAGCAGGAGGTAGTAAAAAATACTTGGAGCTTATTAATGGCAAACTGTCAAGAAATGAAGTCGTAACAGATATGCTAGGCAAAATAGATAAACTGAAAAGGCAAATGCTAGTTCAGACCTATTCTTATGATAGTATATTAAATTTAGCAGCAAATAGCACTGAACTTTGGGCTAGCATGCCGGCAATACAACCAATTTCTAACAAAAATCTCAGAAGGTTTGCTTCAGGCTATGGGTATAGGATGCATCCAATACTAAAAGTGAAAAAGTTTCATTATGGATGTGACTTTTCTGCTCCCAGAGGGACGCCAATATATGCAACAGGAGATGGTAAAATAGTAAGAGCTAAGAAATCTAGAGGAGGATATGGAATGTGTATTGAAATTGAGCATGGCTTTGGTTATAAAACTCGTTATGCACATATGTCTAAATTTGATGTAAAGATGGGAGATACAGTAAAAAGAGGACAAAAAATTGGGGAAGTAGGAAATACAGGTCTTTCTGTAGCACCTCACTTGCATTATGAAATATTCCATAATGGTAAAAGGGTTAATCCGATTAATTACTTTCACAATGATCTGACCGCAGATCAATATGATAAATTACTGAAAATCTCTGATAAGCATACACAGTCTCTTGGTGGAGGGTACTAAGAACTGTATATAATCAATGATATGTTCAAACTAATATTCTGCTTAAAGCTATGGGTATAGAGAAGAAGTACTACTCTATAGGAGAAGTGGCGGATCTTTTTGAAGTTAACACATCCTTAATACGGTTTTGGGAAGGACATTTTGTAGAGTTGAAACCTCAAAAAAAGAAAGGGGGAGTAAGAAAATATACTAAAGAAGATATTGATACGTTTAAACAGATTTTTAATCTTGTTAAGGTAAAAGGGTATACCATAAAAGGAGCTCAACACATCTTGCAAGAAAATAAAAAAATGATAAACGAAGAAAAACAGAAAGAAAAGCTCTTAAATGAATTACTTCAGGTTAAAGAGTTTTTAGGAGAAATAAAGACCAGTATTGTAGAAAGTAAATAAAATAAAGATTAGGACAGATGATAGTAGGTATACCTAAAGAAATAAAAAATAACGAAAATAGAGTGGCATGTACACCAGCAGGTGTGAAAGAGTTTGTGAAAAGAGGGCATAGTATAATAGTACAGTCTGACGCAGGAGATGGTAGTGGGTTTACGCCAGATATGTATGCAGAGGCTGGCGCCAAAATGGTGGATACTATTGAAGAAGTTTATTCTTCATCAGAGATGATAGTAAAGGTAAAAGAGCCCATTGAATACGAGTATAAACTTATCCGAGAAGATCAGCTTGTATTTACTTTTTTCCATTTTGCATCTTCGGAGGAGCTTACTAAGGCGATGATAGAGAGTAAGTCCGTATGTATAGCTTACGAAACTGTAGAGAAGAATGATAGAAGCTTGCCTCTATTGATTCCTATGTCAGAGGTGGCAGGAAGAATGTCTATTCAAGAAGGAGCTAAATATCTGGAAAAACCTATGAAAGGTAGGGGCATTCTACTAGGTGGAGTACCAGGAGTTAGACCTGCTAAGGTTCTTATCTTAGGTGGAGGAGTAGTAGGGGCTAATGCTGCAAAAATGGCAGCAGGTATGGGTGCAGATGTAACTATTATGGATATTAGCCTTCCGAGGCTTAGGTACTTGGATGATATTATGCCTGCAAATGTTAATACTTTCATGTCTAATGAATATCATATACGTGAATTAATAGCTACGCATGATCTTATTGTTGGAGCAGTTTTAATTCCTGGAGCAAAAGCACCAAACCTCATTACGAGAGATATGCTTAAAGAAATGCTTCCTGGAACAGTCTTGGTAGATGTTGCTGTAGATCAGGGAGGGTGTATTGAGACATGTAAGCCTACCACTCACCAAGATCCTATCTACCTGATAGATGATATCGTTCATTATTGTGTTGCGAATATGCCAGGTGCAGTTCCTTATACTTCAACACTAGCATTAACTAATGCTACTTTGCCTTATGCTATTAAGTTAGCTAATATGGGTTGGAAAGAAGCTTGTAGAAAAGATAAAGAGTTAATGAAAGGATTAAACATCATTAAAGGTAATGTGGTTTATGAAGCTGTAGCTGAGACTTTTGGTCTTGAATACAAACCTGTTTCAGACTTTTTATAGATAAATAATGCAATATAGGAGATTAGGAAAATCAGGTCTGCAAGTTAGTGCCCTGTCTTTTGGTGCGTGGCTTACCTTTGCAAAGCAGATTGATAATGGTGTTGCAGAAAAACTAATGCATACCGCTTATGATGCTGGAGTCAACTTCTTTGATAATGCTGAAATATACAGTAAAGGAGAAGCAGAGCTGGTTATGGGTAAGATTCTGAAAAATAGTAAATGGGAGAGAAGCTCCTTCTTGGTCTCAAGTAAAGTGTTTTGGGGTGGAGATAAGCCAAATCAGAAGGGATTAAGCAGGAAGCATGTAGTAGAAGGATGCCATGCAGCTTTAAAGCGTTTGCAAGTAGATTATTTAGATTTATTTTTCTGTCATCGCCCTGATGCAAACACTCCGATGGAAGAAACAGTTGCTGCAATGACGGATTTAATTCGACAAGGAAAAGTTTTATATTGGGGTACTTCAGAGTGGTCTGCGCAAGAAATAATGGAAGCATATTCTGTTGCTAGGCAATATAATTTGACTCCTCCAACTATGGAGCAGCCTCAATACAATATGTTTCATAGAGATAAAGTCGAGTTGGAATTTGAAAAGCTTTATGAAGAAATAGGTCTTGGGACTACTACTTGGTCTCCTCTAGCTTCTGGTTTTCTAACAGGAAAGTACAATGATCAAAAAACAGGAAAAGGTACTCGGGCAGATATAGAAGGGCTTGAGTGGTTGAAAGAAAAGCTAGTTGGAGAAGAAGCAATAGAGAAGGTAAAAAAAGTAGAAAAGCTGATGGGTTTAGCTAAAGAAATAGGAGTGTCTATGCCTAGATTAGCTCTAGCCTGGTGTCTGAAAAATAAGCATGTAAGTACTGTTATTCTTGGAGCATCTAAGGTTTCTCAGTTAGAAGAAAATCTGAAGGCTATAGATGATATCTCTAAGATTACGGAAGAAGTAAATGAAAAAATAGAAAACATTTTGCATAACAAACCTCAAAAGGTAGTTTGGGCATGAGAGTAGTTTTTGTCTTAATTAAATCTAATATTCAAAATATAAATTATGCAAACTTTTAAAATTAACCTTTTTTTGTTAGCAATACTTTTTGCTTCAATAGGAAACCTTAATGCGCAAACAGAACAGGGAAAGCTTCTTATCGGAGGTCAAACAGGTTTTAGTTTTTCATCATCAAATCTTGAAGTAAAAGCTGATGGAAATAGTTTTGACTTATCTAAAACAACTAGTTTAGAGTTTTCCCCTCAAATAGGATACTTTGTTATTGATAATCTATCTTTGGGAATACGGCTGCCGATCCAATATTCTCGTTCCAAAGCTGAAAGACAAGACCTTGAAATTAAAAATTTGTCATTATCTGTAGGTCCATTTGTTCGTTACTATTTTAATACAGCGACCAATTTGAAACCTTATTTTAATGGCGAAGTAAGTTTTGGGAGTTCTAAAGCAGAAGAGACCACTGGTAATTCTACCAGTGAATCATCGAGTAGTCTACTTTCTTATGGTTTAGGAGCGGGTCTAGGAGTTTTTCTCAACGATCAGATATCATTTGATGTAGGATTAGGGTATTCAAGTGTAACTTCTAAAACTACAGAAGAGAACCCTGACAACGTAAGGCTTGTTGCTTCTGGTGTAGGAATAGCTTTAGGGTTTACCTTTGTTCTCTAGTCTATTATCTTAAAGAGAAGAAAGTTTTAAACTGCTTTTTTAAGAAGCTTTTTCAAATGGATATTTAATCGAAAACTTAATAAAGCTAAATATTAAGAGTAGAAGAAGAACAAATAGTATTATCTCCTTGTTATTGACTAGCAAAGAGTAATATTTAGTATATTTGCAAATTGAATTTTAGAGTATAACATTTAACTAGGATAGATCAGAATGCGGCAGTTAAAAATTTCTCAAACTATAACCAACAGACGTGAAAGCCAGTCACTTGAAAAATATTTTCAGGAAATTAGTAAAGTTGAACTGCTTACTCTTGAAGAAGAAGTTGAGCTAGCGAGAAGGATTAAGAAGGGAGATAAGCAAGCATTAGACAAGTTGACAAAAGCGAATCTTAGATTTGTCGTTTCTGTAGCTAAACAATATCAGAACAGAAGCTTGTCGTTAAATGACTTAATTAATGAGGGGAATGTAGGATTGGTTAAAGCAGCACAAAAATTTGATGAAACAAGAGGGTTCAAATTTATCTCCTATGCAGTATGGTGGATCAGACAATCTATCATGCAGGCTTTAGCAGAGCAGTCTAGAATAGTTAGGCTTCCTTTGAATAGAACTGGAGCTCTGAGTAAGATCAACAAAGCATTTGCTGAGTTGGAGCAAGTATATGAAAGAGAGCCAACACCTGAGGAACTGGCAAAAGTTTTGGATATGGATCCAGATGAAGTAACTAGTACCTTAAACGCTGGTGCTAAGCAAGTTTCAATGGATGCTCCTTTTGTGGATGGAGAAAGCAACTCATTGCTAGATGTTATTGAAGATAAAAGTATTCAAAGAACAGACCAGGGAGTTAATTATACTGACTCTTTAAGGAAAGAAACCCTAAGAACACTATCTACTCTTACAGAAAGAGAGCAACAAGTAATTATGATGTTTTTTGGGATTACTGGAGAACACCCAATGTCACTCGAGCAAATAGGTGAAACACTAGGACTAACAAGAGAAAGAGTTCGTCAGATCAAAGAAAAGGCTATTAAAAAGCTAAGGTCTTCAAAAAGAAGTAAATTATTAGCTGAATATCTAGGATAAAGAATATTTTACGATATATTAAATTATAAGGTTTGGTCTCAAGACTAAACCTTTTTTGTTTAAGAATGATTTCTTGCAGTCTATGCTAGAGATACAGCAATAAATAAGTAAATGGTAGCTATTTTTGTTTAGATAATAACGAAAAGAAAGTGAAAAGAACACCAATAAAGAAGATTTTTTCTAGTGGGAAATTGGGAGAAAGGATCTTAGTAAAAGGATGGGTTAGAACATTTAGAAATAATCAATTTATATCCATAAATGATGGTTCTACTATAAATAATATACAGGCAGTAATTGACTCCAGTCAAACTTCTGAGGATATTAAAGCCAAGTTAAACCCGGGTGCTTCAGTTAGTGTACTTGGAGCGTTAGTAGAGTCTTTGGGAAAAGGTCAGTCTTTTGAGGTGCAAGTTGAAAAACTAGATATTTTAGGAGAGTCAGACCCTCAAGTTTATCCTTTGCAGCCTAAAAAACATTCTTTGGAGTTCTTAAGAGAGAAAAGCCATCTTCGACCTAGGACAAATACTATTGGTTCTGTCTTGAGAATTAGAAATGAGGTGGCTTATGGGATACACCAATTTTTTTATGAAAGAGGTTTCTATTATTTGAATACTCCAATTATTACAGGCTCTGATGCGGAGGGTGCTGGTGAAACGTTTAGAGTTACCAATTTTGATATAGAAAACTTGCCTCTTGATGAAGAAAAAAAGGTGGATTTCAAGCAAGACTTTTTTGGGAAACCAGTGAATTTGACAGTATCTGGTCAGTTGGAAGCTGAGGCTGGAGCAATGTCTTTAGGAAATGTTTACACTTTTGGGCCAACGTTTAGAGCAGAAAACTCTAATACCTCAAGACATTTAGCAGAATTTTGGATGATTGAGCCTGAAATGGCATTTGTTGAGCTGGAAGAAAACATTGAAGTTGCTGAGGAAATGCTCAAATATTTAATAAAGCGAGTTGTTGAAAACTGTAATGATGATCTTGAGTTTTTAGATAAGAGATTAGCTGATGAAGAAAAAACTAAGCCAGAAAAGGATAGGAGCGAATTAGGCTTGGTAGAAAAATTAAAATTTGTTCTTGAAAATGAGTTTGAAAAAATCTCCTATTCAGAGGCTATAGATATTCTAAAAAACTCAAAGCCAAACAAAAAAAAGAAATTTAAATTTCCAGTAGAGTGGGGTATAGACCTTCAGTCAGAGCATGAAAGGTTTTTGGTAGAAAAACACTTTAAAAAGCCTATTGTAGTATATGACTACCCGAAAGGGATAAAGGCGTTTTACATGAAGCAAAATGATGATGGCAAAACGGTTAGAGCTATGGATGTTCTTTTTCCTGGAATTGGAGAAATTATTGGAGGTTCACAGCGAGAAGAGGGTTTGGATAAGCTCAAGACAAGAATGCAAGAAATGAATGTTCTTCAAGAGGATTTGTGGTGGTATCTTGAGTTAAGAAAGTTTGGTACTGCTCCTCACAGTGGTTTTGGATTGGGGTTTGAGCGTTTTGTTCAATTTGTAACTGGCATGGGAAATATTAGAGATGTGTGTTTATTCCCTCGGTTTCCTCAGCATGCAGAGTTCTAATTGGAGCTGTATAAATAAATATCGCCATTTACTGTGCTAAGGTTAATTTTATTATTTCCTGAATGTAATAGTGCATCTCCAGAAATTTTTCTAACTAATTGATTGTTTTCCCAGATCCACGAATTAGAATGTTCAAGGTCTATATCAAAATCGGAAAAAACCTTATAACCTTTAGCCTGATCTTTAGAGTAGGATATATCTAAGTTCGCTTTAAAAGAAAAATTTTTAGGGATTTTTAGTTTTACGTCACCGTTTGTAGATTTTAAAACTATTTTCCAGGAAGAACAATTTGGGGAGTGCTTTGAAAAGTCAGGAATAGTTAGATCAATGTTACCATTATATGTTATTGCACTTACATTTCCACAAAAGTTCTTGATGTTGATATCTCCATAAAGTGTTTTTGCATGAAGGTTTTTTTCGCCATAGTTTAGGTTAATATCTCCTTGAAGGGTATTTAAAATAGCCCCTTCGGGAGCATACCTTAAATCAATATCTCCTTCTAACTTTGAAATTTGAATCGCTTTGTTTTTCAAATGAATATCTTCCTCTAGTGCCTCTCGGATAATTTTTCCAGCTGATGTTTCTGCCTGTAGATATTCATTGGAATTGATTATTCTCACATCTCCGCCATAGGTTTTTAGCATTCCTTTTGCAGCTACTTTTTCTACTAAGATATTTCCTCCATATGTTTTAAAATCAATTTCACCATCTAGATTGGCAAAGCTCAAATCTCCACCAAGAGTTTTTCCTGTTACTCTTCCCTTTAGATTGGTAATTAAAACATCCCCTCCAGTAGAATTTATGTCCAAATAAAAGTTTAGTGGGACTTTGATATCAATTTTGAGTGATTCTTTTAAATATTTACAAACAGAGGTCTTTCGCTTTACTGTCAAAATGTTTGCAGTACTGTCGATAGATTCCAGAAAGATTACTTTATCCTTTAATGAACCAGAGCCTGTTACTTTAAAATAGATAAAATCTTTTTCCCAACCTTCAACTTCTATCATTCCTCCAGTTTTAGAAAGTATATTAAGTTTCTGATGGGAAGATGGTTTGATCTTTTTTTCAATAAGCTCAATTTGCTGACCAGTACCCGCAAGAGGTATTATCCATAAAATAGCATATATTATTTTTAAAAAACTTATTTTGACCACTGATAAATTTAATTCGCTTAGTATTATACTAGTATGTAAAGTTAACAAAAAACTGTGCTGCCTTAGTTTCAAGTCCTTAATTATTTGCGAAAACGACATAATGTCATACTTTATTAACTGGCATAACCATTGTCAAAGTTTAAGAGCATACTATAACTAAAAAGAAAAAATTATATCATGGGAAAAATAATAGGAATTGATTTAGGTACTACAAACTCTTGCGTTGCAGTGATGGAAGGCAACGAACCCGTTGTTATTCCTAATAGTGAGGGAAGAAGAACAACACCATCTATCGTTGCTTTTTTGGAAGATGGAAAAGGGGAGAGAAAGGTAGGTGATCCTGCTAAAAGACAAGCAATTACAAACCCTAGAAATACGATTTCTTCTATTAAGAGGTTTATGGGTAAGAAATTCTCTGAAGTAAGTAAGGAAATAGAGTCTTCTTCTTATCAAATCGAAAAAGGAAGTAACGATACACCAAGGGTTAAAATAGGAGATAGAACGTATACTCCTCAGGAAATTTCTGCAATGGTGCTTCAGAAAATGAAGCAAACAGCAGAGGACTATCTTGGAACAGAGGTTAAAGAAGCTGTAGTCACGGTGCCTGCTTACTTTAATGATGCAGAAAGACAAGCTACAAAAGAAGCTGGTGAGATAGCAGGTTTAGAAATTAAAAGAATTATTAATGAGCCAACGGCAGCATCTTTAGCATATGGTCTCGACAAAAAGGGCAAAGATTCTAAAGTAGCAGTTTATGACTTAGGTGGTGGCACATTTGATATTTCTATCCTTGAGCTAGGTGATGACGTAGTAGAAGTAAAATCTACTAACGGAGATACACACCTTGGTGGAGATGATTTTGATAGGGTTATAATAGACTGGTTAGCTGAAGAATTTAAAAAAGATCATCCTAAAGTTGATCTTAGGAAAGACCCGATGGCCTTGCAAAGACTAAAGGAAGCAGCAGAAAAAGCTAAAATAGAACTTTCTAGTTCTACGAGCACTGAAATTAACCTGCCTTACATTATGCCGATAGATGGTGTTCCACAACATCTTGTTAAAACTCTATCTAGAGCAAATTTTGAAAAGCTAGCAGATGACCTGATAAGAAGGAGCTTAGAGCCTTGTAAGAAAGCATTAAGCGATGCTGGCATGAAAGCTTCTGATATTGATGAAGTATTGCTTGTTGGAGGCTCTACCAGGATACCTAAAATTCAGGAAGAAGTAGAAAAGTTCTTTGGAAAAAAGCCTTCTAAAGGGGTGAACCCAGATGAAGTTGTAGCACTGGGTGCTGCAATACAGGGAGGTGTGCTGACAGGAGAAGTAAAAGATATATTATTATTAGATGTAACTCCACTCTCACTAGGTATTGAGACGATGGGAGGAGTATTTACAAAATTAATAGAGTCTAATACTACTATCCCTGCGACTAAATCTCAGACATTTACTACTGCTGCTGATAATCAGCCGACGGTTGATATTCATGTTTTGCAGGGAGAGAGATCAATGGCAAATGATAATAAGACAATTGGAAGATTCCATTTGGATGGAATTCCACCAGCACCAAGAGGTGTTCCTCAAATTGAAGTTTCTTTTGATATCGATGCCAATGGTATATTAAGTGTGACAGCTAAAGATAAAGGAACGGGTAAAGAGCAAAAAATACGTATTGAAGCTTCTTCTGGGTTGACAGATGAGGAAATCCAAAAGATGAAAGATGAAGCTAAAGCAAATGCTGACTCTGACAAAGAGGCTAAAGAGAGGATAGATAAGCTAAACACTGCTGACTCATTGATATTTAGCACAGAAAAGCAGTTGAAAGAGTTTGGAGATAAGCTTTCTGATGGAAATAAGCAGGCAATAGAGTCTTCTCTTGCTGATTTGAAAAAAGCACATGAGGGTCAAGATATTGCTGCTATTGATACTGCTAGTGAAGCATTGAGCAAAGCATGGCAAGCAGCTTCGCAGGAAATGTACCAGGCTGGTGCTACAGCAGATGGTCAGGCTACAGGTAACCCTGGAGATTCAGCTAATGCTGGTGCTGAAGGTAACGCATCTTCTGATTCAGAAGAATCAGATGTTACTGATGTAGAATACGAAGAAGTAGATAATAAGGATAGTAAGTAATTTTTAAATTACTACTTTCATAATAAAGCTTCCATAGATAGAATTCTGTGGAAGCTTTTTTTTATTGTGAGTATTATCGATTTCTATTCTATTCTGAATTGGTCTGAACTCCAGACCTTATTCCAGTGTCCAGGACTAAATAATCCTCCACGACCATATTTGGATTTTTCTTTCAACTTTTTTGAAAGAGCAATAACATCAGGATTTTTTTGGTCAATTTCTGTTTCTGAAATATTGATCCTATCGATATTATCTAAGTTGACTAATTCTTTTAAGCTATCGAAAGAAATAGATGTTTTTCTAAGATCTAGCTTTTCTAAACTAGATAAATTCTTTAGACTAGAAAAGTCATTTATTTGAGCCTCATCTAATCTAAGTTCTTGTAGGTTTTTAAGAGAAGAAATATCAAAATTGTCTTTGAAAGAGCATCTGAAGAGATCTAATTTTTCAAGAGATGTAAGTTTATTGAGGCTTGCAGATTCTACATTTTTTGATTCTGTTAGGTCTAACTCTTTTATGCTCTTAAGACTATATACTGGAGTGATATCTTTTATTTTAGTATCCCAAAACCAGATGAGTTCTAGCTTGTCTAAGTTCTCAATGCCCTCTAAAGACTTTAGTTTGGTTTTTTCTACATATAGTGTTTTTAGTTTCTTGTTCTCTTGAATTGGCTTAAGGGTTGTTATTTTAGTGTTTCTAAGCTTTAATTCTTCGAGTTCTTTACAGTGACTAATAGCACTGAGGTCTTCAATGGGTGTATTGTTTAAGTCTAAAGATTTTAAGGAGTTACAATTTTTAAGAGGAGAGATATCTTTAAGAAGCTTGTTACCGTGGAGATCTAATGTGTTAAGTTTGCTAAGATGGCTTAATGAACCTAAGTCTTCAATTTTTGCCTCGCTAGCAGATAGTTTTTCTAAGCCTTTTAGAGTCTCTATTCCCTTCAGGCTTTTTAAACTAGAGCCCCTATTACCAAGATGAAGTTCCTTTAAACTAGTAAAGTGGCTTAAAAAATCAATATTATCTATAGATCTGGAGACAATGCGAAGAACTTCCAGATTAAGTTTCACCTGAGTTAGAGCAGCAAAATCATTTGAAATGTAAAGCTCTCGAATATTGGATAGTTCATTAAGTTGGTTTATATCTTTTAGCTTCGCCTTTCCTAAATCTAGCCGTTTAAGTGTAGATAAGTTTTTAAGAGGGATTATATCTTTAATAGTGCCCGTCTTAAATTGAGAAAATCTTAGTTCTTCTAGATCAGGATACTGCCTAACTAGCTCATTTAAATCAGGATATTCTTTAACTTCAATGGTTAGGTAGGTTTTCATAAGTGATCTTTTATAATACTTACTGCTAAAATAACAATAAGTACACTGTAAAATAAAATTGTAAAAGTAAGTTTTTGACTTTAAATAGTAGCTACACTTAATTTTTGTATCAGTTAAAAAAAAGCTGGATAGTATACTACTATCCAGCTTGCAATAGGTGATGCTTCTAACTAGCTAGTTTTTATCTTTATCAAATAAATCTTTGACGTCTTCTTTTGCTTTATTAAAGCTGTTTTTTACATCTTTTCTAACATTATGGTATTTATCTACTGTTTTGTCCCACACTTTTTCAGAAGTGTTTCCAATGTCTTTCAATAAATCATTTATCTTTTTCTTTTCATCTTCAAGATTATTAACCTTTTTATCAATTTCTGCTGATACATCTTCTGTAGCATCTTCTGTTTCTTCTTTCCATCTTTCAATTTGATCTTCTATTTTATCAAGGTCTCTTTTTACAGAGTTTTTAATTTTTGTTCTAAAAAATTGGTCAACTTCACTTTCCAACGTATTCCAGTTTTCCTGAGTTGAGCTTTTGACCTTGTCCAAATATTTTTCAAGCTCTTTTTTTTCATCTTCAAGAGCATCTACTTCTTCCTGCAATTTATCCTTTAGTTCATCGCTTGAATTATCAAGGTCTCTCTTAATTTGTTGAAGCTCGTTATCTAATTCTTTTGATTCTTTTTCAAGCGTGCCTATTAGTTTTTTCTTTTTTTGTTCAAACTTTTTTTTTAATTCTGCTTCCTCTTTGTTGTCAGAGCAGTTAAAAAGTAAGAGGGCAGATGTGCATAATAACAATGCAATTGTCAGTTTTAATTTAAATTGTTGCTTTTCCATAATTTTTAAATTTTAGTTAAATGTCATACCTTTTTTTATAAAATCATAAGGGTTTTTTATGATATAAGATTTTTCAATTGCTAGAATGATTGGTGTTAAAATTGCTTTTGGGTTGTATTTTAAATAAGTTAAAATATCTTCATTCTCGCAATTAGATAAGTCTTCAAATATTTTTTTTTTCAGTTTTTTATCATTAATTAAAAATTTAGGTTGAATAGATAGTTTATCACATATATCCATAAGCATAGTTTCTGTTAACCTACTATAATTAATATCTATCTCTTTAACTTTAAGCTTGTCAATAGATTTTAAGTAGATTAAAGCTTTCCTTTCATCCATATCAAATGAATCAAAAATATAAGTTGCTTCTCCAGCTTTTGGTTTTATATGCATAATGCTATGATGGTTTTGAGTTTTCAGAAACTACAAATTTTGATTTTTCTATTTGTTGATGTAATTCTTTCCCACCTTTGATTCCAAAGTCTAATGTTCTTATAGGGAAAGGAATCGTAATATTATTGTCATCAAATGTTTTCTTTATAGCAATTATTGCTTCACTTCTAGCTTCTAAATACCCAGGATGATCAGGATAGTCAATCCAAAACATTACTTTGAAGTTTATTGAACTGCTTCCAAACTCTGTATAATAGAAGTTAATATCTTTTTCTTTAAGCAAAAATGAAAAGCTATTTACGGTATCTAGAGTTATTTTTTTTACTTTTTCTAGATCATCGCCATACGATATACCTACTTCTAAATCAATTCTTCTCTCATGAGTTTGAGTAAAGTTTGTAAGAATATTTTGATAAATTTCTTTATTAGGTATAAGAACATGAAGTCCCTGAAATGTTCTTACTGTTGTTATTCTAAGGTCTATGGAATCTACTTTTCCAAGATAGTCTTGAAATTGTATTATATCTCCTACTTTTATAGGTTGCTTAATTATAAGAAAGACACCAGAAAAAAAGTTGGCTATAATATCTTGAAAAGCAAAACCTAGTGCTAAACCGATAATACCAGCACCTGCTAGTAGAGATGTTACTGTTTGGTCTAACTTAAGAATATTCAATGATATAATAATCCCTATTATCAATATACTAAACCGTACAAGTGTTGCTACGAGACTGTTTAGTACTTTTTGATTGGAAAATCTGTTTAATACTTTTTTTGCGAGAGATCTGAAAAATTTAGAGAGAATTGCAAACAGAATTAATACAAAAATCGCTACAACAAAATTAGGAAGCATAGCTGTTAGTGTTGATAGCCACCCTTCTAATTTCTCTACTAGAATGCTTATAGCCTTATTTACATTGAAATCCATGAACTTAATTATTTATTTTAAATAATGTAAGTATCTTACTTTTTCTCGGAAAAAGCGGTGAACATCCAGTGATTTTTTTCAATTTGTTTTATAAAACCTTTAACCATGTCTTCAGTTCCGCTATCTCCTGTTTCGATGGCTACATCTAAAACATCAAACATTTCTTCTAGAAGCATTCTGTAGTCACTTAGCAGCTCAGAAACCATCTGGTCTGACTCTAAGTTTGAAGGAGATTCTTTGATATTTGAAGCTTTAAGGTATTCTCTCATTGTACTTAATGGAGTTTTACCAAATACTCTTATCCTTTCGGCTAAAACATCAATTGCTTCTACAGCATAATTATATTGCTCTTCTAATTTCTCATGTATATCGAAAAAATCTGCTCCTTTAACATTCCAGTGGAAATTTCTAAGCTTCTGGTAGTGAACATTAAAACTTGCTAAGAGACCATTCATCTTTTCAACAATTTCCGATGTTTGCTCAGTACTGTAACCTAACTTACCATATGTTTTTCTTGAAACCTTAGTTTTATCTAAGTCTAGTTCTTTTACATTATTATCCATAATCATTAAAGTTTACTGTACATATTTACATATATCGTTCCATGCAATTCCTAGCTATAAATAGCATAAAAAACGAAAGTTTTATGTAGAAACGAGGGTACTTAGTGTGTGTTTATTCTACACTTTTATGGAAAGAATTAATATTAGTCGAATTATATGGATTACTAAAAAGTACAATAAAACTTAATGAAAGGCTGTGTCAAAATAGATAGAAAACTCTGTCCCTTTATCTTTTATGCTTTTTACAGCGATATCTGCTTTATGAGTATTAATAATGTTTTGAACAGTTGTTAGCCCTAATCCCATTCCATCTTTTTTGTTTGTGTAGAATGCATCAAATAACTTCTCAAGTTCTTTTTTAGGAATCCCACTTCCATTGTCTTTAATTTTAGCAATTATTTTTTCATTTTTCTTCAATGTTTCAATGGTTATTGTACCATTTGAATGAGTTATTGCTTCAATAGCATTAAGTATTAAGTTCAAAAACGCAATTTTTATATAGTCTTTATCAACATTTATGGGAGGAAGGTTATTCTTAAATTTTTTGACCAGCTTTATTTCACGAAGCTGCATTCTATCTTCTGTTGCAAGAAGAGTTTCTTCAAGAATTTGATTTATCGAATATTTCTCCAGTTTTAAGTCTTTTGGCTTAGATGATTCGAGTAAGTCTGTTATCAGGGTATCAATTCTTAATGTATTTCTTTTAAGAATGTTTATATAGTCTTTCGTTTCAGGTATGGTTTCAATTAACTCTTCTAGTTGTTCTAAAGAAAGAGATATGTTAGTTAAAGGATTTCTAATTTCATGAGCTATGCTGCGTGCTAATTTTCCTGTAGTGGATAGTCGTTCTGTTTTTAAAAGCTGACTTCTAAGATCTTTCTCTTTTGTTATATCTTTAACTATTCCTTGATAAATTCTTTTTTGATTGTCATCAATAATTTCAAAAAAGCTTATTAATACAGTTATTGGTTTTTTTTGCTTGTTTAAAAGAATTACTTCTTTACTTTCAACGTTTCTATTTGTTTGAAGCTCTTTTTTTAGTTTTTCAAACGAAAGCTTATTTTTAAAAAATTGTTTAAAGTTTTTAGTGCCTTTAGAGTGAAAAAAATGTTCTTGGAATTCGCTATTTGAGTCGATAATATTTAGATTTTTATCTACTATAATTACTGGTATTATAGATTTTTCAAAAAGCTTATTGTATTGATCCTTTTTTACTGCTACTTCAGCGTCTATTTCAGCCTGACTGGCATTAGGGGTTAGATATAGGGTTAGATCTGAGTTTGTATAAATTACTTTTATTTGAAAGTTGCCATTATTTATTCTTGTATTTATTATGAATTCAAATCTGTTCTCTTTAAAGATTTTTTTATTTAGTATTTCTAAAACTATATATTTAAATATTTCATCTATTCTTCTGCCAATAGTAAGCTTTTGATCAATAAGAAAGGTTTTTTTGAATAAGCTATTGGCTTTAGCTAGAAGGAGGTGATTGATAGTAGTTGTTTCTTTTATCGGAGAGTCAAATACAGCTACGCAAATAGGAAGGTTATCTATTACACTTTCTAGTTTAGGTTCGGATAATTCGGTAATGTTTTTCATGTATTTAAAATTTGTGACTGACTTAATTTGTTTGACACACATCTTAATCATTGCTTTTTGTGTGCCTTAACTTTAAATCAGACATGGTCTATTCCATCTGTTAGTTTTTAATCTTCTTCGCTACCAATACCATAAGCTGAAATTTTATTGTAAAGTGTTTTTCTATCAACTTTTAAGTTTCGTGCTGTTTTAGCCTTATTAAAATTTGTTTTTTGTAGCATCTTAAGAATTGCCTTTTTTTCTGCATATTCTGCTACTTCTTTAAGTGAATCTAAATGATAAATAAGAGTATCATCTTCTACAAAGCCATTGTCATTAGTGATTGGATTTAGTATTTCTTGATGTAAGTGGTTTAAATGTATTTTTTGCTTATCACAAACTAGAGTAGCTCTTTTAATGATATTCTTCAACTCTCGAAGGTTTCCATACCAAGAGTATTCTTTTATTTTTTTAAGGGCATTTGGTTCAAACCCTTCTACTTGTTTATTGAGTTCTTCATTTGCAAGTTCTAAAAATAATAAGGCAAATGGCTCTATATCATCTTTTCTTTCACGAAGCGGGGTTAAATTAATATTAAATTCATTTAATCTGTGATAAATATCCTCTCTAAATGCATTATTTATTACTGCTTGTTTTAAGCTTTCATTTGTTGCAACTATAATTCTTATATCTACAGAGATGTTTTTATTTCCTCCTACTCTTTTTACCTGCCTTTCTTGTAATACTCTGAGCAATTTAATTTGATTCTCATAACTTAAGTTTCCTATTTCATCCAGAAATAGTGTTCCGCCATCTGCCTCTTCGAAGCTTCCTTTTTTATCGGTAACCGCACCAGTAAATGATCCTTTTACATGACCAAAGAGCTCACTTCCAGCTAGCTCTTTAGGTAATGCACCACAGTCAATAGCTATAAAGGGTTTGTCTGATCGATTACTTTTTTGATGGATTGCTCTTGCAACATACTCTTTACCTGTCCCTGTTTCGCCAGTAATAATTACTGACATGTCTGTTGGTGCAATAAGTTCTATATGCTTATGTACCAACTTTGACTCTGAGCTCTTTCCTACTAAATAGTCAGCTTGAGCTTTGTTTTTTCTTTTACTCTCTTTCGAGGGAGCTTTTTTATCTGAAATGCGTGTTTCTGTTTTGCTATTTAGTGCTTTTTTTACAGTCAAAAGTATTTCATCAGGATAAAGAGGCTTTGTAACATAGTCATAAGCACCTTTTTTTAATGCTTTAACTGCTATTCTGACGTCAGAGTAGCCAGTAATAATTATTGTTTGAAGTAGTTTATTCTGCACTTTTATTTTTTCAAGAATTTCTAATCCAGAAAAATCAGGCAATCTAAAATCACATAGAAGCAAATCGGCAGCATTACTATCAAACCATTGGAGAAAGCTTTTACCGTCATGAAAAGAGCTTACCTCAAACTCATTTTTCTTAAGGAATTTTTCTAGTAGCAAGCAGGTATCCCTATCATCATCTACAATTACTATTTTCTTCATTTATAAAGCTGTTTTAATGGCTTCTATGATTTGCTGTCGTTTGAAAGGCTTAGAAATAAAATGATCTACTTTTAATTTTTTTGCTTTTTCTTTTTCAGCTCTGGAATCATAAGCACTAACTATTATTATTTTACTATTAATTTTCCTGTTTTTAATGGTTTTGATAATATCAAACCCTGAGCCATCTGAGAGGTGTAAATCTACTATTATTGCATTATATTCTTTATGCTCTATTTTCTTTTTTGCTTCACATACTGAGTTTGCAGTTTCGCATATTAACTTTTGTGTTTCAAGAATTTTTTGTAGTAAAATGCAAATTTCTAATTCATCATCAATTATTAAGACATTCATGTTTTAATAAGTGGATCTTTGATTCTCCCTATATCTTACAAATAAATTTGGTTTATTAAAAACTTGTGGAGTAAAAATTATTATGGTTTTAACAAAGTAGATTAATATTTTCAAAGTATTATTATAGAATCAAACCTTGTTTTTTGTATCAATCACTATTGTCACAGGACCGTCATTTATTAGTTCTACTTGCATATTTGCTCCAAACTCACCTGTCACAATTTCTTTTTTCAATATTTGAGAAAGAGTTTGAATAGTCTCTTTATAAATAGGAATAGCGGTATCTGGTTTTGCTGCATTTATAAAAGAAGGTCTATTTCCTTTTTTAGTGCTTGCATGAAGAGTGAACTGGCTAATTAATAGTATTTCGCCATCAATATCATTCATAGATAAGTTCATTTTTCCGTCATCGTCATTAAAAATTCTTAGCCCTATTATCTTTTTACATAGCCAAGATATATCTTCATGTTTATCTTGATTAGCAATCCCAAGTAGGATTACTAGGCCTTTTTTAATCTCTCTACTCTCTTTATTATTAATTGTTACACTAGCTTTTGATACTCGTTGTATTACTGCTATCATTGCTTTCTTTTTCTAAAAATCAGACTTTTTACAAGCACTCCTAAAAATAACGCTATTGTTATAAACGAGCTTATTCTTCCTATGTAATCTCCGTGTTTAGTATAAAATGTAACATGATCATTTTGAAAAATCACTTCCCTCAGGGCAGCTTGTTCATCGTATTTAGTCTTCTTAATTCCATCTCCCTTTTGGTTAATAAAGCAAGATATTCCCGTATTCGCTGATCTGGCAATAGACTTCCTGGTTTCAACAGCTCTTAAGCTTGCAAAAGCGAGGTGTTGTTTGTACCCAGGCGTTTCTCCCCACCAACCATCATTGGTTATTATTGCTAGAGCATTTGCACCCTTTTTTACGTATTCTCCAACAAACTCCCCATAGACTGACTCATAGCAAATCACCGGCGCCATACCAACTCCTTTGCTGTTATTGAATACATCTCTTTCTCTTTGAGTACCCAAGCCACCAGAGGATCCTCCAAAGTTTAGTAATAGAGGTTTGAATATTATTGGGAAAGGCACTTTTTCTGCTCCTATGACTAGTTTCGATTTGTGGTAAACTTCTTTTTCTCCTTTTTCATTGATATACAATGCCGCATTGAATATATCGTAGTAGCCCATAGATTCTTGATATCGAGATGTCACTGTTTTTGGGGCATTACCATAAAGTTGATAGCTGGTTATCCCCGTTATTAGCGGTATAGGACTTGTTTGTTTGTCTACCAATTGGATGTTTGGATCCATAGCTATGGCATCTTCATTTACATGTTTGTGAAGAGCAGTTTCAGGCCAAAGAATAAAAGAAGTGCTATCTGTTACTTCTTTTTTTGTAAGGCTTATTAATCTTTCTATCTGGTTAGGATATGGTACATGTGTTAGTTGGTTTCTTTCTCCTGTCTTTGAGTTGTAGTTGAATTTTTCTTTATAGCAGTCTAAGTTTGGTTGAACTACTACAACTTCTATTGGAGTTCCTTTTTCTTCATAGTTGTAATAGGTAAATAAAGAAAATGCTATTGGTATAACTATTAAAACAGAAAGTGAAAAAAGCTGTTTTTTCTTTTTTAAAATTATTGAAAAGAGCAAAATATTAACTACTAAAATCCAAAGACTTCCCCCAAATGTACCAGTATACTCATACCACTGCACTAATGAAGGAGTATAGGCAAAGGCATTCCCCAAATTCAGCCATATCCAGGAGAAGTCCCAGTGTAAATGAAGGTACTCAAAAGCTAACCAGGCTAGTAAGAATACCCAATAACCATATTGATCTGTAGTTCTCTTTCGGATGAAAAGATAAATAGCCACAGGTAACAACATCAGCAAAGAGTTCATGCCCCAAGCTGCTAATGTTGCCCAACCTGATGCATTCCAAAGCCACCAGTAAGCTACTATATTCCAAAAAATAAAAAATAAGTAGCTGGAAGCTATTATTTTAAGTGTTTTTCTTGAAGAGTTAGATTGTATTATTTTTTCAAATGAGTAGAATAATGGAACAAATCCAATAAAAGTAAAAAATGTGGTGTATGGATACCAGCCTAATCCAAGTACTGCTCCTCCTAAGATCGAAAGAAATAAAGGCGTATTAAACCATCTGTTTTCACTTTTATTCATTAATATCTTTTAGTTTTTGAATATTAACATAAACAAAAATGTTAGAACAATTCCCCAGATTAACATACTTAACCCTTGGTCTAAAGCAATATCCTGAGCGGATAGCTTTTGTAAGCTAGAAAAAACTTTTTCTATTTCTTCTTTCCCAATACTTTCCTGAAGCTGCTCAGCAGCCTTTTCTAGTCTATCAATAGAAGCTTTTTTGTGTTTTAAAACAATACTCTCACCTTGATTGCTACCCTGAAGATATGCTCCAAGCATTAAACTATGTATGCCTGAAGTTACTAAGGTTAATAGGAGCCCTATTAATAAGCCTTGCTGAGGTCTTAGCTTATGTTGATTGTATTTATCTCTAAATACTTTAAAAGTGAAAATGAATGAAATGGCATAAAGTGGTAAATACAAGTATCTATATCTGCCAAATGGATTCTCACCTAATTGATCAAGAATCAAAAAAAAGCAAAAAACAATTGTTGCTGTTATGCTACTAACTATAAGGAGACTGACTACTTTTCTTTTCAACGTCTAGTTTTTTATGCGAATATAAAGATCATCTACTCATATTTATTTTGTCATGAAGTAATTATATATATAACTTGAAATTATATCTTGTGCTTCATACAAACTAATAATGCACTCACTATCAAAGTATCCCCTATCACGGGTTTTACTAGTATTTATTATTGGCATTCTTGTATATAGGTATTCTTATCTAGAAGGATTGGAGTATGTTTGTGGGGTATCCGTTGCTTTCTTTTTCCTTACTTCTCTTTTTTTAACAAGGGTCAGGAAGCTTTTTGCTAAAACTGTTCTCGGTTTCAATATCCTTTTTCTTTTTTTCTGCTTAGGTTATTTAAGCTCTTACTATTTCGATGAAAGTAACTCTACTAATCATCTTTTATACCACTCTGACTACACATACTACAAAGCAAAAATCATAAAACCTGTTTCTAAAACAGCCAAGGGTTATAAAACGACACTTGAAGTTCAATCTGTCAGATCTAAAGACTCTATCTGGTATGACGCTCAGGGTAAAGTTTATGCTTACTTTTCAGCAAAAAGAGGAGAGGGTCTAAATTTATCTTATGGAGATTACATTTTGATAAAAGGTCAGGCTGAGGTGCTTCAAAAAACCTCTAACCCTCATCAGTTTGACTTTAAAACCTATTCTTCGTTGAAGAATATTTTCCATAATCATTTTATAAAAACAAAAGATTTTCAGGTAATTGATGACCTTACTAAAGACTTCAGTCTGTATAAACTCGCATATGCTATAAATCAGCACTGTCAGGAAGTTTTTGATACCTATATTGACGACGAGCAGTCTCGCCAGGTAATTTCTGCTTTGGTTTTGGGGGTTAAAGAAGATTTGGATTTAGAAATTAGAGATGCTTATTCCAATGCTGGTGCTATGCATGTATTAGCTGTTTCAGGTTTACATGTAGGGATTTTAGTGGAGTTAATTTCTTTACTTTTTGTACGCTTGCCTCAAAAAAGAACAGTTGTAGTTTTTAGTAGCCTGTTAAAGCTAAGTTTTTTGTGGGGTTTTGCTATGGTTACGGGTCTATCTCCCTCTGTAACAAGGGCTTGTATGATGTTTTCGCTGTTTGAAGTAGGGACGTTATTAGGCAAAAAGACTAGTGTCTATAATATTATCTTTAGCTCAGCTTTTATTTTACTTGCTACCAATCCTTTTTTGATTTACGATGTTGGATTTCAGCTGTCTTATGTCGCTGTTATAGGGATCGTGTATTTTCAGCCTAAATTTTCTAATCTAATCTTTGTAGAAAAAGGGTTTCTACTAAAAAAAACATGGGATCTAACTGCTGTGGCATTTGCTGCTCAGTTGAGTACCTTTCCAATTACTATCTTGTATTTCAATAATTTCCCCACCTATTTCTGGTTATCCAACTTTTTGGTAATACCCTCTGCAACTATTGCAGTTTCTACAGGTCTTTTACTTTTAGCATCATCAAGAATAACTTCAGTGGCAGGCTTTATCGGAAATCTTTTGAGCCAGTTATTGTCATTAGTGAACTTCCTTGTTAAAGGAATACAGTTTTTGCCTTTTTACCAGCTAGATAATTTATCGATTTCACAGCTGGAATGCATAATGATTTACACTATCATAGTTCTTATTTCTGTATTTTTTTATTTGCGAAATATTCAACTCTTCAAGTTAGGGGTTTTATTAGCTTTAGTGTTTTCTTCAAGCCTTTTAACTAAAGAAGTTCAAAGTTTAGGTCAATGCTCGATTCGAATATACCAGATTCCTAAACATCAGAACTTTGTGTTTATGAAAGGAAACAACGCTTCGGTAGTAGCGGACTCTATTTTAGTAAATGATACTCAAAAGATGAATTTCTTTATGCAAAATGACTTTTTGAAAAATAATATTTCAGAAAAGAAAGTGAATTCATATCCTAATAACTCAAGTAATTTGTTCGAAGGCTCAAGCTTTACTCAAATAGATGGAAACCTGTTATTTGTATCTAATGGTACTAGCTTTTATATATATCGAAATAAAAAAAGTAGTTTGCCAGATCTAAAAATAGACTATTTGGTACTAGAACATAATATTATTGATAGCTTATCACAAATGGATATCAAAAACTTCAACACAGTTATTATCGGCTCTTCTTATTCCAGAAAAGCTGAAACTTGTTTAAGAGCTTCTTTAGATGAAAAAAAGGTTTCTTATCATTCTGTTCTCAATGATGGAGCTTTTTTGCTCGACCTTTGATGCATTATACTGACCGAGTTGGCTCTTTTATTTTGCTTTAATCAAGGCTAAAATCTCTATTTCTCTAACAATAATTTTGGCCATATCTTTTGCCAATTTAATATCCCTTTCATTGAACCTTTTCAAACCAGCTATTTCAATAATACCTAATACTTCTCCCTCATTTACCAAAGGAATAAATAACAGCGACTTAGGTTTTTTCTCTCCTACAAGTCCAGAAGTAATGGAAGGGTAGTTATCTGGAACCTCAGTAATTAAGCTCACGTTTTTTTCAAACGCAATTTGACCTACTAGACCTTCGCCAACTTTGAATGTAAACTGCCTGAATTTTTTCTTGTTGTAAGCATAGCAGGAAACCATTTCCAGATAATCTGATTTTTTTGCGGACTTATGAAGTACATAAAAAGCTCCTTGCAAAGCCCCAAGCTGCTTAATAGCATACTTTAAAACAGTATCACTAAATTCTTCAAATGAAGTAAAAAGCTTTAGTTGGAGAGCTAAGCCAGCTAAGCTTTCCTGAATCCATTTCTCATCGGCATTGCTTTTCTCTTTGCTTATGATATTTTCTCTTAAAACTAAAAGAGCATTCCCAAGGAGATCCTCATTATTCTGAGCTTCAAATGAAGAGTCCCACTGACCGTTATTCAGTGAGTTGATGAAACCTAACTCACTTTTACTTTTATCAATAAACCTATTGATGCTATTGCTAAGAGAAGCAATCTCTTTACTCAAATTCCCCTGTTCTACTTTTTTAGGTAAAGCTCCACTTGAAATAGTTTTGAGCTTTTTGGAAATCAATTTTAGGGGTTGTAAAATATAGTTTAAAAACAATATAGCAGCAAGTAAGGCAACTATGAGTACTATCGTTTCTACTTGTATATACTGCTTTATAAAGCCCTCTAAGGAAGAGTAAACTTCATCTTCATCTACCTTTATGGTTAGCCCCCAATTAACATTAGGCACTTTATCCCATAATGCCAGGGTGGTTTTTCCTCTGTAGTCTGTGTCAAGTGCATAATCACTTTTTGCTCCTATAGCTGCCTTTTGCACAGAAATCTGAACTGGGTCATTGGTTAGTATAATCTGTGTCAAAGGGGCATTATCAGTATGCCTTTGTGTATTGATGATTTTTATTTTTCCTTCATTAGGGTTAGAAAATGAAGGGTCAAAAAAACTTAAAAGAATTTCTCCAGTTACACCAAGCTGATTGTAATCTTCTACAATAGGAAAAATATTTTTAGTTACATCATATAAAACTAGGAGATAGCCTTTGTGTGCATCATTACTATCTATAATAGGAGATATGATAAACATCTGAACAGAGTTTCTAATTCTATAAGGCTCGCCAAAAAAGGTTTCTTTACCCTCTACCTGTTTTAAAGTTCTGGTAATTTTTCTGTATGAATACCCAATCTTTACTCCGCTTCTATCGCTTGCATAGAGAATCACACCTTCTGGGTTAGTTAATAGAATATTATCGTAATAGTATATGCTTTGATCAGGTAATAGCCTTTTATCCATTTGTTGGATAAGCTCTTCTATACCTTCACTATTTTGAATAACCTGTTGAGCTTCTGATACATAATCAATAATATCATCTCCTGATTTTATGAAATCAACATTGTTTTCTATTGTTTGAAAAACAGAAGCAAGTCGATCTACCTTTAACTCACATATTCTTTGAAATTCTTCTACATACCTCTCTTTAAGGAACTCCTTAGTTTGGTTAAAGGTCAAATAACCAATTAAAGAAATAACGAATAATACAGTTATTATATTAAAAATCAGTATTTTATAACTAATACTAAGCTTTGAAAACATACTAGTCTAAATTATTATTTTCTTTTTTAGAGAAGGAAAACTCCATTTCTGCAATGTGATTGCAACACTTTCTTAAAAAAATCAGCTCTTCTTCCTTAAAATTTTCAAATCGAGCAATTTCTAATACACCAAAAACTTCCCCTTGTGTTTTTACAGGAACAAAAGCTATTTGAGAAGGTTTTGATTTCCCTAAACCTGACATTGCTTGGATTTCCTCGTGATCTATTTCCTCAGTTGTGAATATGATTCCATCTTTAGCAGCTTGCCCAACTAAGCCTTCACCATATTTGAAGGTAAGATTTTCATCTTCAGGAATGTAAGCATAAGCTGCCCGCAAAGTATACGATTTATCTTCTCCCAAAATGTTATTTAGTCGATAATAGGAAGCTAGAACCGCATTTACCTTTTGAGATAAGTACGATATTATTTTTTGGAAATCTATACTTTGGGAGTCTCCTTCTTTTATAAACGAAAGAAACTCATTTGCGGAATAAATCGCCTGATTTTCTTTATCATTATTTTGAAATGGATTCCTGTCAATTATTCTTGGTACAAGAACCTCCTCTTTTTGGGTAACAGAAAACTTACTATTAACAAGCAAAAAAAGTAGTAATACCGTCAAAACTATATCTATAGATAGGATAATGTTTACTGGGTTAAGTACCTCGTTTACTTTTTCTAGTTCGCTATTTTCAATAATTCCCATTTCTTTTAAAATTTCTTCAGGAAGCGTATTGATTTTAAAAGTTAGATAGCTTGTAAAAGCTACTATCAGTATGAAGAAGAAAATGGCAAGATTTCTATATGTCTTTTTCATCAGTCCAATATTAAATAAATTACTTAATTGGATCAATTATAATATACCATATTTATCAAGTAAGTTATTTAAAATTAGAGCTTTGCCCAGGAAATGTCATTAAATAGAAGTTTTTACGTTCTTAAATTGATATATGAGTGTACGGTAAGGGTATTTGCTGGAAGTTTTATAGCAAAAATCTTTTAAGCACTTTCTTTTTTTTAGAACAAAGGCTGTTTAAAAAAGAACAGATTTCTTTTGAACTCAAAACAAGGTCAATAGGCGTAACGCTAAGAGCAGACTTTGGCATTGTGGGTACAGTACTTTCATTAGGGTTTTGAATAATAGTTAGCCCATTATTTTCCTTAATTTTCTTCATCCCTAAAGCACCATCCTGATTTGCTCCAGAGTAAAGAATTCCTACAACTTTATCTTTTAGAGCATAAGCAGCAGACTCAAACATCAAATCTATTGATGGTCGGGAGTAATTTACTGGTTCTTCTGTTGACAAATGAATTGTTTTTTTTTCGTCAATAAGAAGGTGATAATTAGAAGGAGCCAAATAAATTTTATTTTGTAAAATTTTTTCTTTGTCATAGGGTTCAAGAACAGTATGGGAGATCCCAATCGAAAGAGCTTCAGCAAAACCCTTTTTAACATTCTTAGGCCTGTGTAAGCATAAAACTATTGAATACGTAAATTCAGTTGGTAATTTTTCTAATAACAGCTTTATTGGCTGGAAGCTACCAGCAGACCCACCTATTAATACAATCTCATACTCTTCTTGCATTTCCACTTTATAGCGTAGTTTTTCTATAAATTTTCTCCTCGTAATTCTCTACATCAAACTTGTTAGCAATTCCGCTCCACATAATAGACTCTTTCGTTCCTATAGCCATATATCCATTTATATATAAACTTTTATGCATTTTTTGAAGAACTTTATCTTGTAAAATCTCATCAAAATAAATCATGACGTTTCTGCAAAGTACCAGATCAAAATTGGATAATGGATCTTCACTTACAAGATTATGCTTTATAAAAGAAACCTTTTCAAGGTATTCTTGTTTCATTTTTAAGCCCTTTTTAGACTTTTCAAAATAATAATCGAGTCTACGAGTACTATCTGGATCAAAAGTGTTAAAGTTCAAGTAATTATGATCCAGGTTTCTATAGCTTATTATCCCTTCTTTTGCATTTTTTAGTATCTCCTCATCTATATCAGTGGCTACAATTTTAGTTTTTTCTAAAAGACCAAGCTTATCTAACACAATTAGCATGGAAAACACCTCTTCACCAGAAGAGCAGCCTGCATGCCAGATCTTGATCACTTCAGATTGGCTAGAAATTTTAGGTAAAACTGTAGTATAAACCTCTTCCCAAAAAGAAGGATCTCTAAACATCTCGGTTACATTTACAGTGACCTCTGATAGAAACTCTGAGAAGAAAGATTTTTCTTTTTTTAATAAATTCTTTAAGTCAAAAAGACTGTTCAAAGAAAAAAGCTCCAAAATTCTAGAAAGCCTTCTTCGAAACGATGGAATTGCATAATTCCTGAAATCATAACCGAATGAGTCAAAAATAAATTCTGTAAATAAATTTATTTCTAAAGTAGTTAAATCCATTAAAGTATTGTTAAGTAGCACTTTTTATGTTTTATTTCACTTAATGTTGATAAACGTAAGGTTGGCAATACCTGTTATCTTTGTGTAAGGTTTTAAATAGATTAAATACTAATAAATATGCTTAGGATAAAAAAATATTGGTTATTAGCAGTTTCGTTTTTGTTTATAACATCCATATCTATTTTTAAGAGTAATGAAGCAAAAGGACAGACTAGCTTCGATTTACCAGGTCACTTTGTTTTTGATTTTGGTTTAGCTGTCTGGAATGATTACCCAGAAGAAATGCAGCTCAGCACTTGGGGATCAAGAGGGGTAAATATGGCTTACTTTTATGAAATCCAACTAGGCTCTGAGAAGTTTACCCTTAATCCTGGGCTAGGGTTATGGCTTCAAAGCTATAATTTTAAACAAAATGCGATATTGGGGGAAGCAAACGGTAGGCTAACATATGCTTTAGACCCTACTCTGTCCTACAAAAAAACGAAGCTTGCAGCTAACTATTTAACACTTCCACTAGAGTTTAGGTTTAGAACAAACCCTGGTAGAAATGCTTTCCGAGTTGGGTTTGGAGGTAGAGTAAACTACCTATATAGTTCTCATACTAAAGTAAAGTTCAAAGATGCAGACGGAAACATGGTAAAAGCAAAAACGAAAGACGATTTTTTACTTGAAAAGCTTCAATACGGTATAACTGGTCGAATTGGATTTAGCTCTATTAACTTGTTTGCTTATTACAACTTAAATAATGTTTTTGAAGAGTCAGCTTTGCCAGAAAATAACCCAACAACACTTGTAATTGGAATAACATTAAAAGGACTTTAAGCTTAAGGTTCCAGTTTGACTTTATTGAACTTACTCCAATTACTAGAAAATACTTTTTCCAAATTTTCTTTAATAAGGGAGAGGTTTTCATTTTTAAGTTTTTCAATATAAGGCACTCCTTCTGCAAATATTCTATCTAGTATTAGAGAGGGAGTAAGGTCTTTTAATGGAACTGCTGGATGAAAATAATCCTCCATATCATCATCTTTAAGCACTTTTACCAAAAGTTTTGCATCTACTGACTTGTTTAGTATAGCATCAATAGATTTAATAGAGAATGGAAGCTCTTTTTGAAGCTGGATTTTATTTATTGGAGAATGATTATTCGCAAAATAATTCTTGATATAAAGTAAGGTAAATACAGTCACAGATAACCTTTCCATCAGGCTCATTTTCTCCAAATCTATATCCTTAAAGTTGATCGTTTTGTAGTGGATTGAATAGCACATTTCTGCGCCGAAAAGAACAATCGTCCAACCTAAGCGAACCCATATCATCATAAGGGGTAAAATGGCAAAACTTCCATAAACAGCATTGTATCTGGAGATTCCTATTTGAAAGTATACATATACCCACTCAGTAAAGTTGTAAGCAAGAGCAACGAAAAAACCTGCAATCAATGCTGACTTTATCTTCACAGATGTATTAGGAATGGCCCAATACAATATTGTAATTGAAAGCCAAATAACTAAGAAAGGAATTACGTCTATAGCTGTATTTAAAAAACTACTTGCTGCTTCCGACCACTCAGATACAATACTTAAGTTGCTGGCAATAAATAACTTGAAGCTGCTAGAAAATAAAATAAAAATGGGGACTGTAAAAACAATGGTTATGTAGTCAGTAAGTTTTCTTATCATCGGTCTGGATTTTTTTATTCCCCAAACCTGATTAAAAGAAAGTTCAACCTGATATAGTAGACCTAGAACTGATATAAAAAGAAAAATAATACTAGCTAATACCAGAGCTTCCTCACCCGTAAACTTCAATAGTGCTTGAGCGAAACCATAAATTAAATCAAATACTTCCTGGTATGCACCAAACGTTTCTTTTAACTCTTTTCGAAGCAAGTTTTCCAATCCAAACCCTTTAGAAAGAGCTAGACCTAACGACAAAATTGGAACAATAGAAAGTATAGAATAATAAGATAAAGAAGCGGTAAAAAGATGACACTTGTCTCTCTTAAAATAATTAGTAGAAAATAAAAGAACGCTAAATGCAGATCTAAAAAAAAGACGTACTGACGTATATGCTTTTTTTATCATGATCTTTACTAGCCTATTTCTTACTAAATCACACCAATTTAGGGAAGCTTAGATGTATTAGAAACTTATTTTTGTGCTTCTTTAAGTTGAAACTGAGGATTTTTGAGCTTCACCCATTCAAAAATACCAAACATTAACGTTCCGTAAATAAGTGTACCAAAAAGGAAATTCCTTTCAAAAGGAATCGCAGCGACTAAGCATGTCCAAAATCCTGCTAAAGTTTTAGGGTACATAGTTCCGCTCATCCAAACACCAAAGTCAGTTACTATCCAATGTATGGCAACTACCAAAATACTGGATAGAAAAAAGTTAGTAATAGAGAGTTTTTTTCTGAGCAGTCTTCCTACCAATACCATTAAAATAAAAGCCCCATATACCCAGTAAAAACCTGAGTAGAACAGAGAGTAATTAGCATTAAAAAAGCTAAGCAAAGCATCGCTTATAAGAAGAGAAAGCAATGGAAAGAGAAAAGCCTTTGAGTTTTGCTGAAAATACGCTCCTCCAAATAATGCCATTGCTCCAATAGGGGTGAAGTTTGCCAGTAACACGTCTTTACCAGCTAAAAATACTCTACTTATAGCTACAATCGCTATAAAAGATAAAAGAAGAATAAATCTTGGGTTAATATAGTCTTTGTTAATCATCTATTTAAAGTTTGTGACCTGCCTAATTTGTTTGACGTACAGCTAAATCTTCCTTCTGTGTGCCTCAATTTTAAATTAGACATGTCTGTTTCATCATAAATCAAATACTGCTTCAACTACCAAAATTAAAAATAGTTTAAGAATATAACCCGAATAATTCGGTACTTATTTAATAGAAATGGGTAATTTACTGATTATAAGGTAATTGATTATTCAGGACGTGGGTTAATTGATGCCCCAAACTCGGGAATAAAACATTGCATAATTTGAATAATAAGTATCTTATAATCAATAATTTAACATAAAAACTAGACCTCATCATGAATAATCGAATAATGTAAGTTTTCTGGAGCGTTAAAAGACTATGCAGATCAAATAGTATTATAATTACGAAAAAAAGATCATTTAATAAACAGAGAGCTCATCAAATAAAGAGCTAGTATGATAGGGATGCTACTCCATAAGAAAAATAAGATAAGCAACCCTGAGACCCCAAGAAAAGAAAGTTTTAAAATAGTATTCGTATTCAAAAAAGATTGATCTTTAGATAGCTTCAATGCAAAAAGGGGCATATTAGATACGAGTAATATAGAAAAGCCAATAGCTGAGGCACATAGAAAAATAGGATTGGTTATCACATTTTCAAAAAAACCTTTAGAATTAAGGATTAACGGAAAGGAAGCAAAGAAAATAGCATTAGCAGGAGTTGGCAGCCCTTTAAAAGAAGTAGACTGATCTTCTGAAACGTTGAATTTAGCCAACCGTAAAGCAGAGCATAATGGAATGATCAATGCAAGAAAAGAAAAGAAATGCATTTTTTCGTCTAATACAGAATCAAGCAAACTAAAAGCAATCAGACCAGGCAAAATGCCAAAAGTCACCATATCTGCCAATGAATCCAGCTCTTTGCCAATAGAAGATTGTACATTTAGCGCTCTTGCTGTTAAACCATCAAAAAAGTCAAAAAAAGCACCTGAAAATATGCAAAAACTAATGAGGTGAATCTCTCCTGTCTTAAAAAAGTATAATCCAAGGCAACCAGATAATAAGTTTAAACTAGTAATCGTATTGGGTAAAATACTTTTCATTATAGACTATCGAACGAATGGATTATATTGCTTTTCATGATGGATAGTTGTTGTTTCTCCATGCCCACAATAAATAATAGTATCTGGGGGTAGTTGGTACATTACTTCTTTTATGCTTTTCTCCAGAGTTTCGTGGTTGCCACCAGGTAAATCTGTTCTACCAATACTTTCTTTGAATAACACATCTCCACTAAAACACACTTTTTCACTTTCGTGGTAAAAGGCTACATGTCCTTCAGAATGCCCAGGTACAAACAATACTTTGAACTTCGTTTTCCCAAAAGAGATTACTTCATTTTGCTTGATCAAATGATCTGGCTCAGATGCTTCGTAATTATTTACACCATACATAGGCGCATAAAGAGGAACAGAATTTAACCCTGCAACTTCTCCTTCAGGAATAGCCAGCATTCCATTAAAAGTGCTTTTTGCAAAACTATTGCCTAAAACATGATCAATATGACAGTGCGTGTTAAGAATATATTTAATATTCAAATCAAGCGACTCTACGTATTTCTGTAGTTGTTTTCTTTCTTCCTGGCTTTCACATCCGGGGTCGATAATAACACCTTCTTTTGTTTCATCATGAACTACGTACGTATTCTCTGCAAAAGCATTAAAAGTAAACTCTCGAATGGTTAAAGACATAGTATCAAGCGTTAATAGTTTTTTCAGACTCTATAAAATTAATGCCAAAGGTTTTTAGTTCTTTAAGAATTGGCTCGTAAATATTTTTTATTACTGGAATAACCACCCCTTTTCCGAAACTATTGCCTTCTAAAAATCTTTTTGCAGCTATTCCAATTGGTAATCCCACTGTTTTAGCCATTGCAGTGCTTAAAGAATCATCTCCAGTTATTGCTAGATAAGACAAGAGCCTTTTCGAAGCACCGTTCAATATGTAATCAAACTTGTGCCACATTACAATCATATCTTTTTCTTTTTTTGATATTGTCCACTTCTTTTTTAAGATATGCTCTAATATTTGTGCAGGAGTTCCAGAGTCCAGACCAACTAATTCATCACTAAATATTCCAGACCATCGGAGTTTATACATTTCGATAGACTCAATTTCAAACCCCATATAGTGAGCAAGCTTCAATTCAACAGAATCACTAGGATTGTAGTACAGAAATGAATTAATGAAGTCGCGATGTGTCATTTTGCTAACATTCCTCATTTCGTAGGAATCTTCTGTAGCTCCTAGTTGTACAAAAGTGTCCCACGCCTTGCAGAATCCGACTCTTCGCAGTGTACCTCTATATAATGTCTTAATATTATCGAGCTGGTATAGATCTTTATATTTTAAAGAATCTCTATTGGCATATCCTTCAAAATAACCATGTCCAGGGATATGAATAACTTCAGTTCTTCTGAACAATCGATGATAGGGGATGTATTTATACTTTCCTTCCTGTATAAACTGCGAATTCCCGCTACCAGCGAGTACAACGTTTCTTGGATTCCAAGTAAACTTATACTCCCAAGGGTTGTCTTCATGGTTAGGTGCAAGTAGCCCACCAGTAAATGTCTCAAAATGAGTTATTTCACCTCCTTCTCCTCTGATTTTATCCATCACTTGCATAGCAGACATATGATCTATTCCCGGATCGAGTCCACACTCCATCAAAACAGTTATGCCCTTTTCAACTGCTTCATCATGAAAAGATTGAATCTCGGGAGAGGCATACGATGCAGTAATCAAAGATTTTTTGTGTTGCAAGCAAGACTTTAAAACAAGTGAGTGAAAACGAACAGGAACCATGGAAATAACCAAATCAGCCTCTTGAACAAGTTCATTTCTATGGTCTTCATCCTGAATATTTACTTTCTCAAAAAGAGTATTATCAGGAATTACAAAATCTGGTTGTTTTAAATCAGCAGTAGTAATTTGGATAGGCTCACCTAATGAAACCTTTGATAAATAGTGTATCAAAGAATAGGCTGACCTTCCTGCACCAAAAATGAGTACTTTTTTCACAAATTAGAAATTTTAAAATCTAAACGTTAAGACAAATAAAGGTTGAATAAGTAAATCTTCAAAAAAAGACGATATAAACTTAAACAGTACAATTTTGCAACATGTCCAGATAAGCTTTAGAACTAACATTTGCATTTGACTCCACCTCAATAACCATGGAGTTATTTTGTTTGCTCACAAATTCTGGCAACAACAGGTCAAATGCTTCAGAGTCAGTAATATTTTGATACTTAAAGTTAGTATCTGCTAAGGTGTTTTTGCCATTTAGGGTTTGCTTAGAGGAAAAGAAAAGGTCATTTTCTGGTAAACTTCTTGGGTCTTCAATTACTTTGAAAATTCCCCCTCCATGATCATTTAGTAGTAGAATTCTTAAATTGTTGGATAGGTAGTTATTCCAAAGAGCATTTCTATCGTACAAAAATGCCATATCGCCAATAATTACAAAATGAAGCATATCTGGATTGGCAATGGCATGACCAACCGCTGTACTTAGGCAACCGTCTATTCCACTTGTACCTCTATTAGCAAAAACTTTTACTCTTTTACTTTTTGCTAGTCCAATACTATTGGCATAGCGAACAGACATGCTATTTGCTAAGTGCAGTGAGCAGTTGTCGGGCATACTTTGAAGAAGCTTGAAAACCGCATCTATTTCTGTAAACTCCTCTTTCCTTTTAAGAAAGAAAAGGTTTAGTTTTTCTTTGACCTTATGATCAAAATCGACACGTTGTTTACTAAAACCTTCTGCTTTAGAAGTCCACTTCTTTATTTTTAGCTCATTGAAGAAATACTCTGGTGATACCTGAATATGATCTGTGCAGCTCTGAAAAACATCTGCAATAGTACCTTTTTCCTGAATATGCCAATGCTTTTTGGGTTTGTTTTTCCTTATATAAAGTTTAAGCTTTTTAGAAAGAAAATTATCTCCATAAGTAATTAAAAGGTCTGGCTTCAAACTTTCAATTTGATCACCCCAAAGTTCATGGTTTTGTAAAGAGTTTTCACAGTTGTGAAAATTGGAAGTAATATCTGCAACAACTGGGATTCTTAAACTGCCCACAGCTTCTACAAGAGTATCACTCCAGCTGCCTTGACCTGCAACAATTAAGATTTTATCCTTTTTATCTAAGCCCTTAATTATTTCGTCCCATTGTGGTTCGTCTAAAATAGCCTTTGAAGGCCATAGTTTAATGACTTTAGATTCACTTTCTTTAACTAAAAGATCATTTTTAGGATAAAATGGTTCTCGAATTGGGAAGTTAATATGCACAGGGGCAAGGGGAAAAGTACTAGCTTCAATAGCTGCCTCACATACTATCCTCTCTAAATACCAAACTTTATCTTCATGCAAATAATCATCTGGTGCTTGAAAAGATTTTTTGCAAAACTTTTGAAATATACCTGCCTGATCTATTGCTTGTCCATCTTGTTGACCAATCCATTCTGCTGGGCGATCTGCTGTGAGTACAATCAGTGGAATCTTTTGATAATGCGCTTCGGCTAGTGCTGGAGCATAATTCAAAACCGCAGTACCAGAAGTGCAAACTAAAACGCAAGCGCTCCTTTTTCCCTGGCTAATTCCTAAACCAATATAGGCAGCGGATCTTTCATCACTTACTGCATAACTATTAAATGATTTATTTCTGCTAAAAGCTAATGTAAGTGGAGCACAGCGAGAACCTGGAGATAGCACAACATTACTAATACCATAATGAGATAAAATATCAGGCACTTTCCATAGTGCTTGATAGGGGTAGTTAGATGAAGAATCTTTTACAGGCAAAACTCAGACTCAAAAATTAAACTATTAAAGGTAATGATGAAAAACTTTGTAAGGAAGTATAGTTCAAAGGGTATGTCTTTGTAACTTTGATAATTAAACTAGTGAGACAATATTTTTTTGCCAAAATTATAAACTCTAATGGGCGATCAAGATTCTATTGAAGTAACAGGTTTTGCTAATTATGATGTAATTCCAGATGAGATATACTTATCGGTATACTTTAAACTAGAGGAGGGGGATAATATTCAGGAATTTGAATTTAACTTATCCAATGAAATCAGAGAGAACGGAGCAGAAATAATCATTTTTAATATTGAAGCGTACGATGGCGGAGAGTTTTCAGGTCTTTCAAAACAGATTGGATGCAAAATAAAAGTAGATACCCTTGACGCAGTGATAGGGTTAATCAATAGTCTGAAAGATTACGGTATCTCTAACTTAGTAATTACCAATTTTGGGTACTCTAAGGCAGAACAAGTATTCTCCAAAATAGCTAAAGAAGCTTTTGAAGATGCAAAGAAAAAGGCTGGCATTTATACCTCATTTTCCGACAGAAAGCTTGGAAAAGTTATAAGAATAATTGATCAATCTGAGCCAGTTCAGCAAGGTCTCTTCTATAGTGAAAAGTTCAACTTCAATCTTTCTAACCTTTTAGCTAACCCAAATAAAATTTCGCCTACAGTTTCTCTAACCTCAAGACTTATTGTTTGTTTTGAACTATTGTAACGAATAACGAAAAAAGAAGACTTCATAGAAACCTTCTTTTAAGTAGTTTCAAATCAATATGATTTGTCCAACCGTGTACTATTTTTAAAACCTTTTCCCAACATTTATTCCTACCCTGGGATAAGACGCACTAATTTTATCTCTATTGCTAAAATTTCTGCCTGCACCCGCATAGATTTCACCAACCCAATTGCTTTTGTTTAATAGTTTTACACCAATAGCAATTCCTAAGCCTGCTCCCATTTTGGTGTGGTTTCTAGTATCACTATTGTTTAATAAAAGATGGTTGTATTCTTCTTCTGAATAAATTGCACCATTTCCTTCAATAAAAAAACCAGCAGCTTCTTTTTTTCCAAAATACAATCGGTAGTATGGTGTAACTATAAACTTTAGATAAGCGTCGTCTTCTGTGCTAAAAGATGCTGAAATCCCAAAAGCAGTTTCTCCATTTAATATCCTCTCAAAAGTAATTTCAGGCATGCCAGCTAAGAGATATGGCACATTTACTTTAATTTCATTTTTTGGCTTACTCTCTTCTGCTTGAGAATAAGACTTTGATAAGAACAATGTCAAACAAATAATTGTCAATAACTTTTTCATGGTTGGTTAAATTTTTGATCTTTTAAAAACAAAACGAGTGATAAAGATTCCGTTTAAATCTTTTCCTCCAGAACTACTTTCAACCCCACTTGTTACGTGAATTAATTCCCATCCATCTTCCGCCATTTGATCAAGTTTTGAAGATATTTGCGCATCGTTAGAAGCAATGTTTTGGAAATTAATACCTGTTAAGCTGTAGAAGTTCAGTAGCTTAGCTTCTGAGAACTTATCTACTCTTGTATCTTTTCTCTTGATTGCTGCCTGACCATTCTTCTTACCATTAGTTCTTTCTGTAGTAAAATCCTCTACATCTACGTCTGTCTTGTTTTCGATTATTCTTGACCTTCCAAGTCCAAGTGGTACAATAGATTCAACTACGGTAATTACTTTGTAAGATGGCTTTTCATTAGCTCTAGAAAAAAGCACTGTTCCTAAAAAAATGGAAAACGCTAAAAATAAATTTTTCATAATTTTTAAACTTTTTAATCTTCCCTTTTACGACAAAGGGTTTTTGACTATAGACATTTATTTAGTAAAAGAATTTTTAAGACACTGATAACGAGATTATTAAAATTTTGTTAGGGTTTGTGTTATTAAATCCTGTGTAGATAATCCAAAAAGTTTATTTCTTTGCAGAATTGGTAACCTTCTCTTTTTCGAGAGAAAGTTTTAAAAGGGAATGCTGTGAAATACAGTAGCTGTCCCCGCAACTGTGAGTTAGAAGTCATCTGTTATCAACACCATTGCCACTGTCATTTCTAGTGATGGGAAGGCGATAGCAGATTAACAAGCCAGGAGACCTGCCAATATGGTTTTTTTAGGTTGCTTTCGGGTGAAAAGCAACGTGATCTTATAAATAAGTAACCTTTGTTAGGCTTTAGAAAAAGGCTTTTATTATTTGTATTACTAATTGTATCGTTTGGTGCAGAATCTTCTATATTCTCTCATCAACAAGATACAAGCAAAGCAACTGTATTAGAAGAAGTTAAAATCAAAGATAAATACATAAAAAATCTAACAGTTGGTCATAAAACCTATGTGGTAGATACCTTAAGTCTTCAACTAGCAAACTCAAGTAATTTAACCAGTATGCTTGGAAATTTAGGGTATGGAAACCTCAGATCGTATGGGCTTGGAGGGGTAGCAACTGCTTCTTTTAGAGGAACGGTCGCAAGTCATACCGCCATTTTGTGGAACGGAATAAACCTACAAAATTCCTTATCAGGATTACAAGATCTAAGCTTAGTGCCTGTAAGCTTTGTTGATAATATCCAGCTGCAAATGGGAGGCTCTGCTAGCTTATACGGCAGTGGAGCTATGGGAGGGATTATTCATCTGGATAACAAATCAACTTTTAGTAGAGGATTAAGCCTGAGAACCTTTCAGGGTATAGGCTCATTCGGAAAATACTACCAAGACTATTCTGTTGAATGGAGTGGCGCTAAATTCATCAGTAAAACTAAATTTTTCTGCAACAAAGCAACAAATGACTTTCCATACACAAACAACTACAAATTTCCATCAGTAGAAGAACGAAGAGAACGTTCAACCGTGAATCAATATGGGGTTTTACAACAAAACTATTGGAAGGTAAATAACCAAAATATTGTTGGGATTAATCTTTGGTACCAGGATAATAATGTTGAAGTACCGAACCCCATTAGCGTACCCAAAAAGACCGAAGCTAAGCAAAAGGATGAATTTTATAGAGTACTACTCAACTGGAAACATACTGGATCTTTTTTCGATTTATCCTACAAATCATTCTACACCAACCATGACCTTGATTTTTCTGATCTTTCCGATAGCGTCAACTCCAGTAACTACTTCCTTTCAACTATTAACAAAATAGACCTAAATGTGCCTCTGAAAAATCATTTTGATATAACCTTTGGTCTTAATCATACTTATGAAAAAGCTATAGTTGATGACTTTGGGTCTCAAGAGCCAACAAGAAATAGAATAGTTACAAAAGGAGCGTTAAGGTATGAGTCAAAAAATGAGAAAATAATAAGTGCAGTTAGCGTAATAAAAGAATTTATTAATGGTTCTTCTAATCCCTTAGGTGCTTCACTGGGCTTTCAGTTTCAGCTCTCTGCTTTAAAGTTTTTTGGGAATACTTCCAGAAATTATAGAATCCCCACATTCAACGACCTGTACTGGAGGGGGAACTATGCTAAAGGAAACCCTAATTTGAGTAGTGAAACCTCCTGGAATCAAGAAATAGGAGTGTCGTATCATAAAAAACTAGATCTAAAAGGGCAAAAAGTACAGTTTAATTCAAGCATAACGGGCTTCAATATAGATGTCGATAATTGGATACTTTGGGCGGAAGATGAGCAATCCATTTGGTCTCCTGAAAATATAAAACGTGTATGGTCAAGAGGATTAGAATTAGATCTATCAGTTAGTACCTCATTCCGTTCTGTTTATTTCAATCTGCAAGGTATGTATACCTTTTCGAAAGTAACTAATCGTGAAATCAAAGAAAGCCAAAACAGCAATGAAATAGGAAAGCAACTAATCTATACGCCACTTCATCAAGCAGGAGGAAGACTTAGAATAGCTTGGAAGAAAATGAGACTTCTAACATCTTACAACTTCACAGGAAAGCAATATACCGATGGCTCAAATAGTGAAGTAACAGCAATAAAACCTTTCCATGTAGTTAATTTTTTTCTTACAAGAAGCATTAGAATTCAGCGTTTTTCTGGAAGAATTCAGTTTGAAATCAATAACATATTTAACGAAAGATATGAGAGAAGAAGGGCATACCCAATGCCAGGTAGAAACTATCAGTTAGGACTGAATATAGAATTTAATAAGAGCTAAAATTTAAATAAACCAATAAAGAAGATGAGTAATAGAATAAAACAAATTTTAATTATCCTTTCAATTTTTGCATTTCAGGCTTGTGATAGTGATGATAACGAACAAGTTATACCTACTGGATCGGAGGGATTTTTTATAACTAATGAAGGAGCTTTTGGAGGCAGCAATGCATCCCTTTCCTTTTACAATAGAAATACAAATACAGTTAACAATAATTTATTTTTCAGTGCTAATGAAAGACCTTTGGGCGATCAGGTACAGTCCATGGCTTTACACGAAGGTAAAGGCTACATAGCAGTTCAAAACTCTGCAAAAATTGAAATAATTGATGCTTCAGACTTCACTTCTATCAATACTATTAGCGATAATATTTTTAGCCCCAGATACTTTTTAGGCATCACTTCAGGTAAAGGGTATCTGACCGATTGGGGATCAGATGGATTTCAAGGATCAGTCAAAGTAATAGATTTAAATACTAATAGTGTGATAAAATCAATCTCTACTGGTCAGGGAGCTAATCAGTTACTAATACATAATAACCTGGCTTATGTTGCAAATAATGGGGGTCGCGGTAGAGATAGTACTATTTCAGTCATTGATACTAATGCAGACGCCATTGTAAGCACAATAGTAGTAGGCAACAACCCCAATAGCTTACAGCTAGATGCTGAAGGAAACATATGGGTAACAGCATCTGGTTACTTAGCATTTGACGAAAACTTTGCCATCATAGAAGAGGAAAGTATCCCTGGGTCTATCAGTAAAATAACAGATGGTCAGGAAGTTTTAAGACTATATGTTGATAAAGTCAATTACAATATTCCAAATAAACTATCCATAAACAAAGAAAGGAGCACTATCTACTATACCTACGATGGGGGTGTATATTCACTAAGTACAAGCGCTAGCTCTTTGCCTTCATCACCACTGATTTCGAAAAACTACTATGGGTTAGCGATTGACCCTATAACAGATAATATAATTGGTTTTGAGTCACCCAACTTCTCTTCATCAGGTGCTATGGACGTTTATTCTTCTCAAGGTAATTTAATCGAGTCTTATGAAGTGGGTATTGGCCCTAATGGTTGTGCTTTTAAATAGTTTAGCACATAGAATAAATATGGTTTCAAATGAAGGTCAGTGTGTTAGAGTTTTTAAAAAGTGGCAAATTTGGTAAAGTAAAAATTGATCATAAAAAAGAAGAAGTCTTAAAAACTCTGCCAAAACCAGATATAGTAGATTATCCTCCTTATCAGGAAAGAAAGTGCTGTATACTAACCTATGGAAGTATAGAACTCCATTTTATAGAAGATGTCCTTTGCCTAATACATGCTGACAACTTTATATATTTGGATGGAGGAGAGGTATTAAAAATTGATTTTTGGGTATTAGACGGGAATGCATCGGAAATAAAATTAGAGGAAATGATTGAAAACTTATCAAAAGAGAAAGTAAAGTTCTCACTTTTGAAAAATAAAGAACTAAATAATACAATTATAAAAACGGAAGGAAATGTAGAATTACTTTTTGAGCAAAAAAGTAATTCTACAGACTACTTTCTAGAAGCAATATCCTTACAAAGCAAAAAGCACATATGGGATGAGTAAATAACTCTACCATCTAATCAAAGCGCTAGCCCATGTAAACCCACTTCCAAAAGCAGCCAAGCAAACAATATCTCCATCCTTTATCTTACCTTCTTTATATGCTTCACATAGAGTGATAGGGATAGAAGCAGCAGTTGTATTACCATACTTTTGAATTGTGTTGTGGACTTGATCATCTCTAAGACCAAACTTTTGCTGTATAAACTGAGATATACGCAAATTTGCCTGATGAGGAATCAGCATATCTATATCCTTTGCAGTCATATTATTATGAGACAAAGCTTCATTAATAACCTCAGAAAAACGAACAACTGCATTTTTAAAAACAAGCTGACCATTCATGACAGGGAAAAAACCTCCACCGGGTTCAACCATATCAGGAGTAAAACGTTCTTTTTTGCTAAAGCCTGGGTCAATACATGCCAGCTCTTCAGCAAACTGACCTTGAGAGTGCAAGTGTGTAGAAAGAATGCCTGATTCGCCCTCATAAGCAGTTAAAACCGCAGCTCCAGCACCATCCCCAAAGATGACAGTAATATGTCTTCCATGGTCAGAGAAATCTAAACCAGTAGAATGTATTTCTGAGCCTACTACGAGCACATTTTTATACATACCAGTCTTTATAAACTGATCTGCAATAGAGATGCCGTATACAAAGCCAGAGCATTGAGCCCTCACATCTATCGCAGCTATGTTTCTAAAACCCATAGACCTTTGTAACAACACACCTGATCCAGGAAATACATACTCAGAACTAAGTGTAGCATAAACGATCAAATCAATATCTTCTGCTGTCATGCCAGCCATTGCAATAGCATCCTCAGAAGCTTTCACTGCCATTTCATAGTTCTTTTCCCCGCCTTCTACGTCAGCGTATCTTCTTTCTTGTACACCAGTTCTTTCAATGATCCAATCATTATTGGTGGTTAAAACTTTTGAGAGGTCGTCATTGGTAACCGTTTTTTTGGGAACATAATAGCCAACACCTGTTATTTTCGATTTTATCATAAACACACTTGTTTTGTAAAAGCAGTAATGCGAATTTAGAACTTAAATTATAAACTCTCTTTTTAAGAAACTATCAATTTTAGGCAAAACATATTGCAAAAAATTGATATTGAGTAAAATAATCACAAATGGCATTTGGTACACCTTATCTTCTTACAGGCTTACTACTAATTGGTATACCAATAGCCGTACACCTTTTTTCATTACAGCGGTCCAAAAAAATAAACTTTGCTTACGTCTTTTTATTAAAAGAAGCACAGAAAGAGGCAAAAGCAAAATCTAAACTCAAGCACATACTGCTTTTAATAGCGCGAATACTGTTTATAACATTCTTAGTACTAGCATTTTCTGACCCCTTCATTCCATCTGAGCAGATTATAGAAACGAATAATCAAAATAAAGTTTCCATATATCTGGATAACTCCTTTAGTATGGAACAAGAAGAGCATAAAGTTAATCTACTAGAGAAAGCTAAGCTTTTTGCCAAAGCGATAGTAAAATCATTCCCTCAAAACACGCAATTTCAAGTAGTAACGAATGAGAGAAATGTAAAGTCAAGAGTATATAATAACAAAGAGGAGGCAATAGAAAAAATAGAGGCAACTCAGTTTTCAAGTGCGGAGACTCCCTTTCAGTGGGTTTATAGAGATCAAATAAGAGGCATCAATAACTCAAGTTCTGGAAATACCTTTCTTTTTTGGCTATCAGACTATCAAAAAAGCACCTATAGTCAGCTAGATAAATTTTCTTTCAATCCAAGGATATCAACTTTTTTTGTTCCTCTAGGACAAGAAATAGAAAAGTCAAACATAAGCATAGATTCAGTTTGGCTAGAAACACCTTATTTGTGGGTGCAGAAAGTAAACGAGCTACGTTTGCAAATAATTAATCATGGTAAGCAGCAAATTGAAAATAGTTTGGTTAAGCTTATTGTAGAAGACCGTCAGGTTTCTACAAAGAAGTTAACCATCGAGGGCAACACAAAGAAAACTATAAAACTCAACTTTTCTCTTTCTAGTCCGGGTATTAAAAAATGTAGAATAGAAATAGAAGACAATGGATTAAACTTCGATAACAAATTTTATTTTACCTTAGAAAGTGCTCCTCAAATAGATATTGCACATATATACCAAAAAAGGCAGCCCTATATACCTGGGGTTTTTGCAGATAAAGAGCTTTTCAACTTATCATCGACTTCTTATAAGGCTGTAGACTTTCAAGAGCTTCTTGATGCTGATTTAATTATACTTGAAAACTTGGAAAAGACTACTCAGGATTTCCAAAGAGAACTTCTTTCTCAACTAAAAAAAGGTAAAAGTATAGTTGTGTTTCCTTCTGATAAAATCGATAAAAATTTATTAAATCAATTGAAAATCAATCATCAAAAAATAAATACAGATAAAAGTTTTGTTCAATTATCTCCGCCATCTTTAGGAAATATTTTTTTTAAAGATATTTTTGAAAAAGACCCTCAAAAGGCTGAAATGCCTTCAGCTAATATCATAATAGAAACGGAAGGATACCCCATTATTAAACTGAAAAACGGCAAAATATTTCTTAGTAAAACGCAAAGAGGTTCAGGTCTCGTATACCTTTTTAGTTCTCCACTAGATCCAGAGTTCACAGACTTACCCATGCATGCCCTTTTTCTTCCTCTTATGTATAAAATGGCATTTCAAAGTAAAAATAAAGAAGAGAGGTTGTATTATTACCTAAATGAACCTGTTGGAAAAACTAGAATAGATAAGGGATCGGGTAAGAGTTCTATATATACATTCAGCTCTTCTGAACATGCTATAGTTCCTGCTCAGCAGCAAGTTGAAAACGAACTTTTATTTACGATTAACAATCAATCTTTCCACGCGGGACATTACGATGTATGGGCAGATAGTCTAAAGCCAGAAGAAAAAAAGATGGCTTTCAACTACTCAAAGAGAGAATCTCAAATAAATACTTTTAGCAGTGCTGAATTAGAAAGAATAGCGAAGCAAAACCATATTCAAATATTGAAAAGTGCTGATTTAGAATCATTTACTAGTGAAGTGAAATTAGGATTTATGCCAAGACAATTATGGCAATACTTTATACTTCTGGCATTAATAATGGTAATTGTTGAAATTCTAGTAACACTTTTATGGAAGACGAGAAAAGGGTGAAAGTAAGCGTTTTGTTTTTTCAATACAGACACACTTTTTTTCTTTAAGTTAAATTTCTTGGATACAAGCTAGAAAAGGAAACTATGCAGAGCAAAATTCATATAAAAATAGGAACAAGGGAAAGCCCTTTAGCCATGTGGCAAACAAAGTATGTTTCTAATCTTCTAAACGAGCATAATTGCACAACGGAAATTATTCCAGTCATTACTAAGGGAGATAAGATACTGGATAGAGAAATAGGGAAAATTGGAAGTAAAGGAGTTTTTACTGAGGAGTTGGAACAAAAACTAAAAAATGGAGAAATAGATATAGCCATACATAGTGCTAAAGATATGCCAACAACTCTAGAGCAAGGTTTAGAAATTATTGCTTTCACCAAAAGAGAAAAGGTAAATGATGTTTTACTTTCTTTGACCCCTCAATTACACCTAAACAAAGAATCAAAAATAGTAGTTGGAACATCCTCTGTTCGCAGAGTGGCTTTTTTGAAGCGATATTATCCCAATATAACTTTAAAAGATGTTCGGGGAAACCTTCAAACACGAGTAAAAAAAATGAAGGAAGGAGGCTATGATGCTCTTATGTTGGCATATGCAGGAGTAAAAAGAATGGACATGGATAAGCATATAAGAAAAACATTTGAAGTCAATACGTTTATTCCAGCAGTAGCTCAAGGGTCTATAGCGGTGGAGAGCTCAATAGGCATGGCTAAAGAGTTAAAAAACAAGATAAAGCAAGCTGTTAATTGCTCTATTTCAGAAAAAGAAATTTTATGTGAGAGAAGCTTCTTAAGAAAAATGGAAGGCGGCTGTAGTATTCCTGTTTTCGCATACGCAAATATACAAAATGAAACCGTAGAAATATCTGGAGGGATTATCAGTTTAGACGGCAAAGAAATAATAGTAGAAAAAGGCACAGGAAATAGTAAAAAAGTAAAAGAAATAGGGGAGGCTCTAGCTAAAGAAGTACTAGAAAAAGGTGGTAGGGATATTCTTGATAGTCTTCATAAATAAAGGAATGCCTCTTCACAATGCATTTCTCTTTTGTAGGAACTATCTCATTAGCACATAAACTCCATTACCTCCACTTTCTTGAAGAAAGAATAAACTTTGTCAAGAAAAGAAAAACAACAGTAATACTCAAAAAATAGAATAAATCCCTGGAGTCCACCAGTCCTCTACTGATTGAGTTGTAATGATAATCAATGCCAAACTTTTGAAGAATAAAAGAAGAAGATGACCAAAGGTCAATTGCAGCGATAGAGGAAAAGCCATCATAGAAAAAGAAGCAAAGAAACACTGACAAAAGAAAAGCGACAATTTGATTATCAGAAATAGAAGAGGCTGTTATTCCAATGGATGTAAAAACTGAAGCTAAAAAAAGAAGACCCAGGTAAGAACCAATCACAGCCGCGGTATCAATATTTCCTTCGGGCTGACCAAGCTTGTAGATTGAAAAATAGTAAATAGTAGTTGGTAAAATTGCTATAAGAACTAGAAAAAGACTACCCAGGTACTTGCCTAAAATAATTTCAAACTCAGATAAAGGCTTAGTTAATAATAACTCAAGCGTTTTTTCTTTTTTCTCTTCCGAAAAAGAGCGCATAGTAATGGCTGGGATGAGAAAAATAAAAACATAAGGAGCAATCATAAAAAAGGAAGATAAACTAGCAAAACCTCCTTCTAAAACACTAGTCTGAGGGAATACCCAAACAAATAAGCCAAGAATAACCCAGAAAAAAGTTAACGTTATATAGCCAATAAGTGAGTTGAAATAAGCTTTTACTTCTTTAATAAATAATGGAAACATAACTTACAGTTAAGTTACAAAATTACTGACAAATGATTAAATTGATATATTCTGTATTTGTTTAATGAGTTAGTTGAATGCCAGAAGAGAGAGAGAATGGATAATCTTTCAGGAAGTATGCATTGCACATTCTTGTTTGAGTCGCAGATTTAATTGCGCCTTTTAGTGAAGCTTTGCCCAAACAAACGATGTTTTGTTAGTTAAAGCAACTCAAGCTTTAAATATCCCTTGATAGTTTTTATCGTAAGCATAATGATATGCAATAAAAGAGCGTCAAAAATTTGGCGTTCTCGAAGGTAAAACGCTACAATGAAAAACGTTAGAGCGTTCAAATTTTTAAGATTTTTCTTTGATTCGTTTCTTTTTATCTCTAAAAAGAAATGAATATTAATCAAGTGGAGCTAATAATCATACAAAGAGATATTCAGAGGTATTGTAAATGACCGATACTCAACACGTAAAACAGTTGTATTAAGATGAGAAATGCCCTGATAATTAATAAATTGGTAAAAAACGAGGTTATATTGTCTAAAAACAATTCTATAAAACCATTTTTTCACTTATTCCATATTCAAAGCAAAGTATAATAGTGATTGTTTTTACTCTCTTTTTTTAACTGATTTCTATGCGGGTTCGTACCTCCGAATATCTCTACAAAAATAACCTTAGAGCAATAAATAGAGTAGCACAATATATTGAGAAAATAAAAAAACCTTTGAAGCACAAACTCCAAAGGCTCTCTTACTAAAAGACTTTATAAAAATATAGAACTAACTAGAACTGCACCCCAACAGACATAGTCCAAGTACTAGTGTTCAAATTAGTATTTGGCTGATCTGCTGCAAAAGAAGTATTAATACCTTGGTTGATATTAGAAAGACCCCATCTATATCGTACATCAAATACTAAATCAAATGGCATAGACTCTATTGCATAAGGAACACCTAAGCCAATATTAATTCCAAAATCAAAACCATTGAACTCAGAGTTAACCATTTCATAGTCAACCGTATTAATAACATTTACCCCTCCATTGTTATTATTATCCAGCTCAGTTCTAATCTCACGGCGATCAATAGAACCAATATTCCATGCAAAAGATGGACCTATTACCAAATGTGGATTCAATCTCTCTAATATATTTAAAGGGTTTACAACTAGCACGGGATCTAAATTAAGATAATTTAAAGTATAGGTGTGGTATGCATTCCAACTTCCTCCTCTTAATTCCGCTATTTCAGCTAAAATATCATTAGGACCGTTTTGTCTATGCAAGACATTAGCATGACCAGTTTGAAACCAGCCTAGCTCACCCCTTACAGAGAGAGTAGAAGTTAAATGATAAGTGAAAAAGCCAGAAAGAGCAAACCCATTCCTAGAGTTTCTTCTACCTTCATTATTACTAGCATCACCAAGTTTAACTTGATTCCACTTAAAAGTCCCGAAAGTTAAACCAACTCTACCACCAAAATTAAATGTACCAGGAGTGTTGCCTGTTGGCAAGTCTTCTTCTTCATCGACAGACATCTGCTGACCATTAACAGAAAATGCACCTACACCTATGATCATAAGTGCAAAAACCAACGATTTAAATGAATATCTTTTCATTGAATCTTTAAATTATTATTTACAGTTAAGTTTTAAAATCAAAATATATCTTTGGTAATTAAACCAACGGCAAAGTAAATTAAAAAAAAGAATTGCATGATATTTTCTTTTAAAAAAAAGAGGAATAGTTATGCAAATAATATTTTTAAAAGTTTAATTTGATTAAAAATAAAATTATTAATAGTTTCCCTGTCAAATTCTTTAAAAAAGCAATAAGCTACTTGTATTAAATCAAATCTTAATCTCTAAATTGCGGGCTGATTTTAGGGAAATAGTATGCAACCAAAAAAAGTAAATTTTAACATGAAACAAAAGTTCAAAAGGATGATTCGAATGCGATTCTCATTCGTAACGATGTTCGTGCTAGGCGCGATACTCGTATTGAACTCGTGTAAAGACGAGTTCTCCGATGAAGACTTCTTAAAGCAAAAACTAGCGGCTGAGCAAGCTGCAATGGATGAAGCTAGAAGAAACGATTCACTTAAAGCAATTGGAAGATTAATTGACTACACAGTAAATGTAGTTTATGGAAACACTTCTTCTTTTGGAAACCAAAGAGTGGTAGGTAGTGTAGCAGGGGCAGTAGTAACGGTTGTTCAAGGAGATAGGGTAGAGAGCAGAACTTCAGATGAGTCTGGTTTGGTTACTTTCTCTAGCTTGAGAAGAGGTGGAGCTTCAGTAAATATTAGGTTAGATGGATTTACTCCAGTTGACTACATAGTTACTTTTGTTGCTCAAAATGATAATAATGCAGATGGAGCTAATGCACCTGCGCAATGGTATGCTTCAAATAACATTCCAATATTTGAAATACCAGTAGCTGGTGGTGATCCTGAAAAATTTGCTACAGTTAGCGGACAGTTAACTGCTGATATTGATCTTACAGACTCTGATATAGAGCCAGTTAGTGGTGTTAGAGTAAGTGCTTCTATGGATATTACAAACGGATTTGTGGCGAACTTCAATAGAGGAAATGATGACTTTGGTCAAATAACAAGCATCTCTTATGGAGCAGCTACATTTGGTGCATCTTCTGCAGCAGATGGAATGTATGAATTTATGGTTCCTGCATTTGCTTCGGGTCAAGGCTTGCCATACAATGTTTATTTTGATGATTTTGCAGCTGACCAAACCTATTTTGCTGATGCTCTTGGAGGCGATGCTTCTTTAGAAAGAGTAACAGTAAGAGCTACTTTCTCTGCTTCCCACACAGATGCACAGGTTGGAAATGCTAATGCTAACTTTCCTAACAATAATGGACTCAGAGGAGATCTTCAAGTAGCAATTACTCCTGCACTTGCTGGTGGTAATGGTGCTGTAGTAGCTCCTGTGCTTTCTAACAATGCAGGAATGGTAACTTCTGTAACAGTAAGTAGTGGTGGATCTTATACGCATGCACCAACAGTAATGATTGGTGGAAACGCAGTTGTAAGTGCTGGTTTTGATGCAGCTACAGGTGAGGTAACAGAAGTTAATGTAGTAAGCGGTGGTTCTGGATATACTTCAGCTCCAGCGGTCTCGTTTAGAGGAATGAGAGAAATATTTGTAGGTGGAGCAGCTAACGCTGATCAAGAAGATGCCATTAAGACTAAGCTTGGGTACAACGAAAATTATGATAAAATAACATTTGTTGATGCGAATAACGATCCTGTAGAGTTTGTTAATGCTAATGGTGGAGTGGTAGATAAATTGCATCTTGAACTTAATGGTCAAAATATAGATGAGCAGGTAGGGAATGCATCTGTTACAGTTCCTGGACCATTTACTCAGGTGCCAGCTGTTGAAGTAAGTGGAGGAAATCCAACTACTGCTGCGGTTATAGGTACTACGCTTAATGCGGATGGAAGTGTTTCATTTACTATAGATAATGGTGGAGCTGAGTATGAAGATGCGCCAAGTATTACAGTGTCTGATCCAATAGAGGAAGCAGCAACAGCTAAAGTTTCTAGGATTGGAAGATCAACAGCAAGTATAGATGAAATAGCTATTGATGATGATGCGTATGGTATGTATACGCAAGCTCCAGTAGCAACTCTAACTGAGATGGGTACGGAGGCTGCTGTATTAGAAACTACTGCTGGTGAGCATCCAGAAGAGAATGACTACTATCAGGTAGATAGAGTGCTAGTTGTTTCAGGTGGTGCAGGATATCCTGCAAATACTGGAGTAGAATTTGAGGATGATGTGGAAACTAGAGCAAGTTTACAGGCGGTATTTACAGAGAATCCTCAGTTTGCTAGTGCTACTATTGCAACAGCAATTGATCCAGCGGATCAAGGTTCTGGTTATACAGAAGCATTAACAGTAAGTGCGGAGTACTTACAAAGAGAAGATTGGGAAAATGGAGATGCATGGGTAGATGCTTCGGCAGGAGTTTATGAAATGGGTCAGTTTAATGTGATGATGGAAGGTACTCCTCTTACAGATGGCGGACTTGTTATTACTAGCTCTGGTTTAGGATATACAAGAGTTCCTTCTGCTACTATAACAGATGGTGCGACAACTACTGAAGCGCTTGTATGGGGAAGAGATGGTAACTTTGCGGATGATCAGTCTGCTATTGGTTCATATGTAAGAGGTGTACTTGGTGGGGAACCAAACAATACACCTATTTTAGATTTCACTCTTTCTAACAATGGTCCTATACATAGTTTTATGATAGATAAGTCAGTAAGAGGTGTTACGTACAAAGCAGATGAAGATCTTGATAGGATTAGAGTTATAGCAACTTCAGTAAATAATGCTAATCCATCAGAAGCTCAGTTTGCTTTTGAAGGAACAGCAGTTTTATCAAATGAAGCAGCTGATGGTAGATTAGGGGATAATTTGGTAGTACAAGTAGAAGAAGGGGGTGCTTATTTTGCACAGCCTGCTTCAGTTACCCTTCAAAATATCGAAGGTTCGATAGGAGAGCTTAATATGGAATTTGATATACTTGGAACTTTTACAATTAACTTTGACCAAGATGCAGAATTCAATAACCCGCCAGGTGATCAAGGTAATGATAATGAATTAGATGATGCAGGGGATGACTTCTTTATGAGTATTCAGCCTAATGCTGGAAATGGCAATAACAGAGCAGTATTGGAAGTGTCAAGAAATAATGATGGAACATTTGATAGACTATCTGTTGTATCAGAAAATAGAGGAGAAGGATTTACTGCGGAAGATATTGTAGCACTTAGAGAAGCATTAGATCAAGGTTTTGAAAGAGTGCTTACAGATATTAATATCGGCGGTATTCCAAGTGGTCAAGCTGCTCAAGTAAACTTGAATGGAAGAGACTTTTTCGTAGGTTTACATAAGGAAGCCTCAGATGCTAGAACGGGTGATGACTTTTTAGTAAGTGCAAATGCTCAGCCAATAAGCTTTAATGCAGATGCTAATAATTCAAATGAAGGTACTATAAGAATTGCAGGTAGAATAACTTCAGTTGAGATTTCAGCAACAACTGGAAATGATGAAATAACGGCAGGTGCTAATCCTTCTATCATTGCAACAGGTGGTATAAACAATGAAAATGCTAATTTCCAAGCAATAGAGCCAGAGTTCCCAGTAGCTTCAATTACAATAGATTTTGCTGGTGGTGACTTTAGCAATGAAGATGAAATAGAGTTAACATTCCAGCCATTGGATAATAACGGAGATCTAATAGGAGCACTTGGAGCAAAACAAGTTACTACAAATGATGCTAACAACGATCCGGGAATTTATCAAAAAGTAGCGAAGAGAGTTAAGGAAGTAGCATTTGTAGACTTTGATACAGATAACGCAGACAATGATGATGATTTTGAGACAGGTACTGAGGCTGATTCAGGGAATGGAGATGGCTTTGGCTCTCCTACTGTAGAGTTATCAGCTCCAGATCTAGAACAAGTTGTAGGTTTTGAAGTATCTACAGCTACTATGACAATTGCTTCTAGTGGTTTGAAAGCTGTAGCGGTAGGTATTACTAATGCAGGAGTTTACTCTCATATGGTAGATGCTATTAGATTTACTTTAGCGCCAGCTGATGCTGATGCAGGTAATGATTCTGCTACAGAAACTGTTTACCATGTATTTGATGGTGGAGCAGTGGATGGAGATGGTAACCCTGATACTGGTGATATTAGTGTTAATGCAGAGTATGCTTTTAGTAGCAATCTATCTGTATTTGATGGAGGTCTGGGTTATGTGGACGGAACTTATCCTAGAGTTTTATCAGCACCAACTGCTAGTTTTATTGATTTAAATCCACAAATAGCAGGTGAATTCAGTAGAGAAATAGATTATACTCATAATGGAGCAGCTGGCAGTTATTTTGCAACAGAAGTTGTAGAAAATGGTTCAGTCTCTGGAATTGCTCATACTCTTAGTACTATGACTATTGATGCAGATAAGAATGAAGACTATATAAGTGGCGGCTTTACGATATATGCAACAACAGAAATAGAAGCTGCTCAGGCTACAGTTTCTGATATTACGTCTAAGTCTATTGCTTTTGTAGAAGTAACAGATGGAGGTACTGGTTACACAGCAGCGCCAATGGCATACTGGGCGGAAGTTGATGCTAACAATTTTATTCCGGATGCTTGGGAAGGTAAGCCAGTAATGGGTGCTGATGTTACTGTTGAAAATGGAAGAGTTACAGGAGTAGTTATCAATGATAATAACATACCGGATGATCTTCTTAGAAATGCTAACATAGAGTTCAAAACTTATGGTGGTGATTTTGCTGACATCGATGTTAGAGCAGAAATAGCAGATCTTAGCAACTATGGTGTTGGTAGAGTTTTAGGGTTTGGTAATGACGTGAGAACAGAAATGGCTTATCCTAGAGATCCAGCAGTTTGGTTATATGCTTATGCTTTTGATAATAACGATGACGTTGAGTCTACAGTAGGAACAGGAGCAACAGGTCTTCCAATAAGAAGTAATACTACACAACAAGTAGTTGGTGTGGATGTGGCTTCTCCAGGAACAGGTTATAACCCTGCTGATATTGATGCTTATGTAGTAGTAGTTTCTACACAATTAGCTCCTGCTTCAGCAACAGCTGCTGTAGGAACTACAGGTGGAGTTGAAAGTGCTCTAGTAGCAGCTTCTGGAAATGACTATCTAAGAGATGTGATGATTATATTTGAGCCAACAGGATTGCCAGAGCAAGTAGATGGTAATGATGACATGGATGAGATAGTTGATAAGTTGATGAGATTTGATGGTACTTTAGCTACTGCTACTGGTACAGTAGTAAATGGTAAAGTAACTGAGATAGCTAATCTAGTATCTGGTAGTGGTTATACAGATGTAGAAGCAGTGCATGTACTTAATCATGAGCAGCAATTGCAATACGATTGGGTAGCTTCTGGTAAAGAGTTAATCAGAGATGGTAACAATAATATAACTTACCCAGTTGTTAGAACAGCAGCAGTAACAGGTGTAGAAGAGAATGGCGGGTTGAAGGCAGTAGTTGTTACTGATCCTGGTTATGGATACGTGAACATACCAGTAGTTACAGTTACTGGTTCTGGTACAGGAGCTACAGCAGAGGTACAAGCTTCAGGTTTCGATGCTGTAGAAGGTAAGGTGCTTGCTGTAGCAGTTACAAATGCTGGTACTGGTTATACTCAATCTAACTTCCCATCAGCAGCTAGAGGTTCTAGTGTAGTTGATATGTTAGGTAATGATGGAGACTGGGATATCCGAGTGTTAGGTGGAAGTGTGAGAGTACTTGATGTACACTACGGTGTTGGTGTAAGAACAAGAGTTAACTAAGAACTAGTTAATAAAGTAATTAGAGAGATAGCATAATATCTTCTCTAAAACTGAAAAGAGCTGCCCTAAGGGGTAGCTCTTTTTTTTTTGCATATGGCACGTCTCAAACCTAACAGGTTTTAAAAACCTGTTAGGTTTTTTGAAACAGCACTCGTTTGCGACGAGCGCTTACGATAAAAGTGGCTGAGACGAATATTCAGTAGGGTGAATGATCATAATCAAGGGAAGAAGATTGGACATTCCTGAGTTTTTGGTATACTTCAAAGGGCGCGTTTCAAACACGTTCTTTTATTGATATAATAGTGTTAATATTCCTTTCAGGATTAATATTGCTTTAAAAATCAAACTATATTCTAATAAACAGGCTTTTTTATAAAAAGAGCTTGTCATCCTGAGCTTCTATTAAGGATCTAAAAGATTACGGTAATTACAGTTAAATTATGGTTGAACTTATAGAGAGCGTTTTTTAACGCGTTCTTTTATAGATATAGTATAGTTGTATCAATATTTCTTTCAGAGTTTAGATTGATTTATTAGTATAAGTCTGTATCTATGATAGATTTTTGAATATATTACTTTGAAAACAAAGCTACATTCTAATAAATAGTTTACTTTTAGAGAAAACATATAGGCTTCATTCTATTAGCCTGAGTTTGATTTTAATAATAATTCAAATGTGTTTAAATGCTGTTTTTGAACAATATTTTATGTAAAGAACGTCATAGCGGACTTGATCCGCTATCTTCAAGATCCTGGATCGAGTCCAGGATGACATTCTTTATCAAAAAGACATATATTGTAGTGAGATGCTAATTATTAATTAAACTTAGATTATTAGACTTTTACTTTTTAACAAAAGATGCGAAACAGAATAATAATATATAGCGTATTAGGAATAAGTGCTTTTTTGGGACTAGCATGGCTACTCTCGGATATTTTTGCTTATATCATTATTTCTCTGGTAATAGCATCTATCTTAAAAGGACCAACAAGTTACTTAAGCCAAATCCAGTTTTTTGGAATAAAACTACCAAAGACATTAGCAATAATTATTTCATTTTGTATCCTCTTTTCTTTTGCTACGCTCTTTGTTTATCTTTTTGTTCCTTTAATAACTAATCAGATAAAGGTATTGGCAAGTATAGATTATGAGCATTATATTGAAAAGGCTATAGTGCCAATCGAGTATATAGAAAATTTAATTATCGAAAACGATATATTTAAACAGGAAAAAGGCTTTTTAATAGATAGTTTGAAGGATAGCTTAATGGGTGCGGTTAATCCCTCTAAGGTATCTAAATTTATAAATGGCTTGCTTTCCTTTACAGGAAATTTTTTTATAGGACTTTTAGCTGTTCTCTTTATTTCTTTCTTTTTTCTATATGAAAAAGGCTTAATTCGTAAATATTTCATTTCTTCTATTCCCAACAAATATTTTGAGGTTTCAATAGCAGCCTGGACTAAAACAGAGAAGTTATTATCTAATTATCTCTTAGGTCTTCTTATTCAGATGACAGTAGTGTTTACTATTGTTGCTACGGGTTTGCTAATCGTAGGAGTAGACTATGCTGTCACAATAGCTCTTTTTGCGGCAGTAGCAAACTTAGTTCCTTTTTTAGGACCTGTGATAGGAGCTACTTTTGGTCTTTTCGTAGGTCTGGCTTCTCCTGAGCTGGTTTTCTGGCAAGACTATGTCATAATGATGATTAAGATTGCAGCAGTTTTTGGTGTGGTACAAGTAACAGATAATGCGTTTATTCAGCCGATAATTTTTTCTAAAAGTGTAAAAGCGCACCCACTAGTTATATTTTTAATTGTCTTTGTTGGAGGCAGCCTTATGGGGCCAATAGGGATGATTTTGGCTATTCCAACTTTCACTATAGTCAAAGTAGCGTTTGATGAGTTTTATAGGGGCTTTAAGAAGTACCAGGTATTTAGGAGTTAGAAAAACTAAAATTAGCTAATGGGTTAATATGCTAATGTGCAAATAAGGTATGCTTTTAACTTGTCTAACTCTACATCTAAATATCACTAAGCATTACATTTAATGGTATAATGTAACACTAACTAGAAGTGGCTAAAGCATATTAGCTAAAGTTTATACTATTTCTCCATTGAGACACGTTTTTAAGAAAAGAGAGATTCTTTTTGACATTTGAGAGAGTTCAGGTGTCATAGGATTAGAACTAAAAATTTATTAAATATGAAAAGTGTCCGATTAATTTATTCTATTTTTTTTCTCATTCCCCTTTTATTTACGAGTTGCTACTTTGATTTTGATGACAACGATGATGTAGGTTTTGTTGGGGGTTCTATTATTAGTGAGAAGAGGTATATGCCTTCTTTTGAGTTGATTGACCAAAATAGTGCCGCCAATATAACTATTGTTCAGTCGCAGAATTATATGGTGGAGATTATTGCTCCAAGAAGTGCGTTGCCTTTTATCGAAACAGAAGTTTTTAATAATCGGTTGATTATCTCTTCTTCTAGAGTTTTTCAGCCTCGTAAGCCAGTTGAAATTATCGTGTATGCACCTGTTCTTAGTGAGATAGAGCTTTCTGGAGTGGGTAATGCGTATTTGGATGAGTATTATTCTGATTTTCCACTAAAACTCTCATTACTTGGGGTTGGGAATGTAGAGCTTTCTGGCAGGTTAGATCAGTTAATTATACATCATTCAGGAGCAGGTAACTTGAATGCTTATGATATGCTAGTAGAAAACTGCGATGTTTATCTTGATGGGGTGGGGAATATTGAAGTTTTTGTTAGAGAATATCTTTATGCAGATATTACGGGAGCAGGTAATATTTATTTTAGAGGTAGACCATTTACAGAACACATTATTACAGGACTTGGTAGACTAATAGATGATAATTGATGGGCGAGTTGGCGAATGTGATAATGTGCTAGTATGATAATGAGGTATGATACATCTACACTTTAGTCTTATTCCTTTCATATCCAAAAACTAGAGAGTCTTTCTCTTTTTTAGAGAGGGAAATAAGTTAAGCCATATCACCATATTATTTTTTGGAGTATAACTTGATAAGTAATTCTAAATTAATTTTTTGTAAAAGGTATTTGATGTTAAATAAAATACCTCTACTTTTGCACGTCTAGTTTGATTGTATGTCAGGGGAGATACCGAAGCGGTCAAACGGGGCAGACTGTAAATCTGTTGGCTCAGCCTTCGTAGGTTCGAATCCTGCTCTCCCCACACATTATTTGTGCATACAATTTTTGACTTGTTGGATTATATAAGCGGGAGTAGCTCAGTTGGTAGAGCGGCAGCCTTCCAAGCTGCAGGTCGCGGGTTCGAGCCTCGTCTCCCGCTCTATTGTAAGCCGATGTAGCTCAGGGGTAGAGCGTTTCCTTGGTAAGGAAGAGGTCACGGGTTCAATTCCCGTCATTGGCTCGCAAAGAAGAGTAGAGTTTTTATTTGTTTTGGATTAATATATTTTTTTTAAAAATGGCTAAGGAAACCTTTGATCGTTCTAAACCACACCTAAATATAGGTACAATAGGTCACGTAGACCACGGTAAAACAACTTTAACAGCTGCAATTACAAAAGTATTAGCAGATGCTGGATTATCAGATGCAAGAAGTTTTGATTCTATAGATAACGCTCCTGAAGAAAAAGAAAGGGGTATTACTATCAATACTTCGCATGTTGAGTATCAGACAGCAGGTAGACACTATGCTCACGTAGACTGTCCAGGTCACGCTGACTATGTTAAAAACATGGTAACTGGTGCTGCCCAGATGGATGGAGCTATTCTTGTAGTTGCTGCAACGGATGGGCCTATGCCACAAACTAAAGAGCATATTCTTTTAGCAAGACAAGTTGGTGTACCTAATATTGTTGTGTTTTTGAATAAAGCGGATATGGTGGATGATGAAGAGTTGATGGAGCTTGTTGAAATGGAAGTTACAGAGGAGCTAGAAAAGAGAGGATATGAAAACTGTGCTATTGTTAAAGGTTCTGCATTAGGAGCTTTAAATGGCGAAGGTAAATGGGTTGATTCTGTAATGAACCTTATGAATGCTGTTGATGAGAACATTCCAATTCCTGAGCGTGTAACAGATAAGCCTTTCTTAATGCCTGTAGAAGATGTTTTCTCTATTACTGGTAGAGGTACTGTTGCAACGGGTAGAATTGAAAGAGGAGTTATTAACTCTGGAGATGGAGTAGATATTATAGGTATGGGTGCAGAAGGTTTGAAGTCTACAGTTACTGGGGTTGAGATGTTTAGAAAGATTTTGGATAGGGGAGAAGCTGGGGATAATGTAGGTCTTCTTTTAAGGGGTATCGATAAAGAGCAAATAAAGAGAGGTATGGTAATTTGTGCTCCTGGCACTGTTAAAACGCATACTAAGTTTGAAGCTGAGGTTTACGTTTTATCAAAAGAAGAAGGCGGAAGACATACTCCTTTCTTTAAAGGATATAATCCTCAATTCTATTTGAGAACTACAGATGTTACTGGTACTATATCTCTTCCTGAAAATGTTGAGATGGTTATGCCAGGTGATAATATTACTATTACAGTTGATCTGCAAAAGGAAGTTGCAATGGAGCAAGGGTTACGTTTTGCTATCAGAGAAGGTGGTAGAACTGTTGGTGCAGGTCAGGTAACTAAAATTATAGAGTAGTTAAATTCTCTTTATACTACAATTAAAAAAGGAGCTTTATGCTCCTTTTTTTGTTTAAGAGAAATTTTTTCTTTTCATCGTATTCAATTTAAATTATTGTAAGAGACCGTCATTGCAGACTTCTTTGCAACTTTTTAACTCCCAAATTAAAGGATAACACGCTTTTATTGAAAAAAGTCTTAAAAGAAAAAATGCATATTATAACAATAGAGCAGGTTCTTAAGTCGTTCTTTTTTTAAGATTCTAGTTCGTATTCTTCTATTGGAGTGCAGCTACAGATAAGGTTTCTATCGCCGTAAGCACTATCAACTCTACCTACTGAAGGCCAAAACTTTTTTGTTTTTAAACATTCAAGAGGGAAAGCTGCTTTTTCTCTTGAATAGGGGAGTTCCCAAGTATCAGTAGATACTGTTTTTATAGTATGAGGAGCATTTTTTAAGGTATTATTATCTTTTGGGTATATGCCTGATTTTATTTCTTCTATCTCTTTCCTAATGGTTATTAGTGCCTCTGCAAATAAATCTATTTCACTTTTCGTCTCACTTTCAGTGGGCTCAATCATGAGTGTTCCTGCTACAGGAAATGATACAGTTGGTGCATGAAACCCATAATCCATGAGCCTTTTGGCGATATCTTCTACTTCTACTCCATATTTCTTGAACTCTCTACAGTCGATTATAAACTCATGCGCACACCTTCCATTTTTCCCTTGGTATAGTATGGAGTAATGCTCAGATAGTATTTCCATTAAGTAGTTAGCATTTAAAATTGCTTGCTTTGTAGCATTGGTTAGTTCATCAGATCCCATCATTGCTATGTAGGCATATGATATACTCAAAATGCTGGCACTGCTCCATGGGGCAGCGGCTACAGATCCTACATTGAGATCTTTATCCATCTTGGTGTAGAAGTGCTTGGGTAGAAACTGTGCAAGCTCTTGGGTAACACCTATTGGTCCCATTCCAGGTCCTCCACCTCCATGTGGTATGCAAAACGTTTTATGTAGGTTTAGGTGACATACATCTGCTCCAATTTTTGCTGGGCTTGTTAAGCCAACTTGTGCATTCATATTAGCACCATCCATGTATACTTTCCCTCCAACTTCATGGATAGCAGTGCAGACATTTGATATATCCTCTTCAAAAACCCCGTGTGTTGAAGGATAGGTGATCATCAATCCAGCAATCTTTTCTTGGTATTGATTGATTTTATTATTTAAATCTTCTAGATCAACATTACCTTTTTCATCGCATTTTACAATCACTACAGTCATGCCAGCCATTACTGCACTTGCTGGGTTTGTCCCATGAGCGGAGGAAGGTATTAAGATTATTTTTCTATTATAATCTTTGTTATGTTCATGAAAAGATCTTATTGCCATTAGCCCAGCGTACTCTCCCTGAGCACCTGAATTTGGCTGAAAAGAGATTGCACTAAACCCAGTTATCTCGCATAGCCACTCCTCTAAAGTAGAGATCATTCTTTGATATCCCTTAGCTTGTTTTATAGGAACAAAAGGATGTATATCCATCCATTGGCTCCATGAAAGCGGAAGCATTTGAGTCGTTGCATTTAGCTTCATAGTACAAGAGCCTAGAGGGATCATTCCATGTGTAAGCGAAAGGTCTTTATTCTCAAGCCTTTTTATATATCTTAGAAACTCGTGTTCTGTATGGTATTTATTAAATACTTCGTGGGTTAAAAATTTTGTTTTTCGAACTAGGTTATCTTGTATGTCAAATTCTATTTCTAAGTTTTCCTGAAAAGTAGTATTTACTTTCGTAGAGGTTGAGAGGATTTTTAGAATTGTTTCGATATCTTCAGTAGTACATGTTTCATCTAATGAAATACAGATGCTGTTATTTTTAAGGTATCTAAAATTATACCCTAACCTTTCACTTTCCTCTTTGATTTTTAATACTGTTTCTTCTTCTAGCTCGATGAATAGTGTATCAAAGAATTCTTTGTTTTTTACTTTGATCTCACTATTATCTTCTAAAAGCCCTTTTAAAAGTGTAGTAAGTCCTTTTATTTGGCTTGCAATATTTCTCAGACCCTTTGAGCCATGGTATATAGCATAGGCTGCTGACATTACAGCTAGTAGCACCTGAGCAGTACAAATATTGGAAGTAGCTTTTTCTCTCTTTATATGCTGTTCTCTTGTTTGAAGAGCCATTCTATAGGCTTCGTTTCCATGAGAATCTTTAGTTATTCCAATTATTCGACCTGGGATTAGTCTTTTATACTCTTCTTTGCACGCAAAAAAAGCGGCATGAGGCCCACCATAACCTAAAGGCACTCCTAATCGTTGAGAGGAGCCTATTGCTATATCTGCTCCAATTTCTCCAGGAGAAGCATATAGTGTAAGAAACAGTAAATCTGTTCCTATAGTTACTAACACATTATGAGTATGCGCTTTATCAATCAACTCTCTATAATCTTCTATTGAGCCAAATGTATTCGGGTATTGTAAATGCATCCCAAATATTTCTTCGGTAAAAGTAGTTTCCTGGTTTGGATCAAATAGTTGTATCTGTATTTCTAATGGTGTAGCTCTTGTCTGAAGAACATCTATTACCTGTGGATGTGTTGTTTCTGCTACTAGATAAGTTTTGACATTTTTGTTTTTTCTACTGCTGTAGTTATATAGAAGGGTCATTGCTTCTGCAGCTGCAGTTGCTTCATCGAGTAAGGATGCGTTGGCTATTGGTAGCCCAGTAAGGTCAGATACTAAGGTTTGAAAGTTGATAAGCATTTCAAGCCTCCCCTGAGCTATTTCTGCTTGGTAGGGTGTGTAAGCGGTATACCACCCTGGGTTTTCTAGGATATTTCTTTGGATTACTGAGGGCGTAATGCAATTGTAGTATCCTTGCCCTATTAAAGATTTTTTAATTTGATTTTCGTTAGCGATTTCTTTAAAGTGATTGATGAAATCTTTTTCACTTAGAGGTTTTGGTATATTTAATTTATTATTTAATTGTATTTTTTGAGGTATGGTTTGTTGAATAAGCTCGTCTATAGAATTGATATTGAGCTTGTTAAGCATTTCTTCTTGCTCCGTTTTTTCTTCTCCTAAATGTCTTTTTACAAAAGCCTCTTTATTATTTAATCTTACTTTCATCGTTTTATGAACTGATTGTTCAATTGGTAAGGTTTAACAATTTTATTGTAATTGGCGAATATACAACTGAATAGTATTTTCTAAGCCATAGTAAAGAGCATCACATATTAAAGCATGCCCAATAGAAACTTCTTTGAGCTTTTTTATTTCACTTTTAAAGTATTTTAGATTTTCAAGATTGAGATCGTGACCTGCATTAACCTCTAAGTTGAGTTTATTAGCTATTTCAGCAGATTGTATATATGGAGAAATTGCAGTTTTTCTGCTCTTAGCATATGAAGTTGCATAACTTTCTGTGTAAAGTTCTATTCTATCCGTATGCGTTTCTGCAGCACCTTCAATAAATTTATTTTCTGGATCAACAAAAATAGAAGTTCGAATTCCCAGGTTTTTGAATTCATTGATGATGTCTCTAAGATAGTTTTTATGTTTTATTGTATCCCATCCTTGGTTAGATGTTATGGCATCCTCAGCGTCTGGTACTAAGGTGACTTGTGTTGGCTTTACTTTTTTAACCATTTCAACAAAGTCTTTTTTTGGGTTACCCTCTATGTTGAATTCTGTTTTTACAACTTCTGCTAGTTGATACACGTCATCGTATTTTATGTGTCTTTGATCTGGTCTTGGATGCACTGTGATTCCATGCGCTCCAAATCTCTCACAATCTATAGCAACTTGAAGTATATCAGGGTTGTTCCCACCCCTAGCATTTCTGATAGTGGCAAATTTGTTTATGTTGACGCTTAGTTTTGTATTCAATTCAGTACTTATTATGTGTATGGTTTTATTATGCAATTTTACAAATGAATATTGTTGTTTTTAGCTATTTAACTTTAATGTCTTTTGTAAATTTGTTAAAACTATTTTAAGTAGTTTTAAAAGTTACTGTAAAATAATTTTTTTAGGAGTTCTAATTATGAGTTTAAAAATAGAGATAGAAGCAGGTATTAAGGAAGCAATGAAAGCAAAAGATAAAGAGAGATTAATTGCTTTAAGAAGCATTAAGTCAATGATATTGCTTGCTGAAACGGAGAAAGGAGCATCTTCTGATGGTTTAACGGAGGAGGCAGAGCTTGGTTTATTAATGAAAGCTGCAAAGCAAAGAAAGGATTCTATTGAGATTTTTGAGAAGGAAGGGAGAAATGATCTGGCTGAGAAAGAATTGGGAGAGTTGAAGGTTATTGAGTCCTTTTTACCTGAACAAATTAGTGATGAAGAGTTGTCCAAAAAGATAAAGAGTGTAATAGATAAAGTTGGGGCAGAAACTATTAGAGATATGGGAAAGGTTATGGGTATTGCTAATAAAGAGCTTTCAGGTAGAGCAGAGTCAAAACGAATAGCTGAAGAGGTAAAAAGAGCACTTAGCTAAGGTTATTGCTTTGGTTTTGCTTATTGATAATTATGATTCTTTTACTTTTAACCTAAAAGATTTTTTTTTTCAATGTGGAGTTCATGTAGAAGTTAAAAGATCTGAGAATTTTCTTTTTCTTCTCGAGGAAAGAAAGTGGGATGGAGTTGTTATTTCCCCTGGACCTGGTCATCCATCTCAGTATCCTCATTTATATAGATTACTAGATTATGTGTTTTCACTTCCTGAGCAAATACCTGTTTTGGGTATCTGCTTAGGGCATCAGGTTTTAGCAAACTATTTTGGGGCTACCATTTCTTATGGGTTAAAACCTATGCATGGAAAGTTATCTAGTATTAGTACCTGCCATGATTTTATTTTCAATGACTTGCCGAAATCATTTGATGTTGTAAGATACCACTCTTTAGTAGTAACAAATAAACCTACAGATCTTGAGGTTATTGCTAGTTCAAAAGAAAATGAAATCATGGCTATTAGGCACAAAGAAAAGCCTATCAGGGGGATTCAATTTCACCCTGAAGCTCATCTAACCCAGCATGGCTTGAAAATTATCAAGAATTGGTTACAGCACTATAGTATTGTTGTTTAACTTATTTACTTCCAGTTGATTATTGTTGTATCACTTTCCTCAGATAATAGCTCTTTTGGCAAGGTTTTCAATATTGAATCTTTGAGGTTATCTAACACTTTGTGCCTAACAAACCCATAGTGATAAACCATACTAACTAATCTAGCTGGATGAGGTAATTCAAACCTTTTTATATAGTTTCTGTCTTCTTCTTTAATTGACAGCTCAGGGATTAAGCTATACCCAAGATTATTTTTAACCATTCCTTTAAGTGTTTCTATTGAACCTACTTCAAGCCTTGCATTTTTGTTATCAATAGCTGCTTCACCACAAATATTTAGTATTTGATTTCTTAGGCAGTGTCCCTCAGCCATTAGAAGAAGTTTTTGAGAGTCTATTTCTTCTTTCTTAATTGTGCTTTGCGATTTGTTTTCTTTATTATCATAAAGAACAAAAGGTTCATGGAATAAAGGCTTTTCCTTTAGTTGAAACTCATCTAGCGGTCCTGATAAAATTCCTATATCTAAATAATCGTTATTTAAGTCAGATATTATCTCTTCTGTTTTAAGTTCTTTAATTACTAGTTTAGTTTCTTTATGATGTTCTAAAAACCTTGGAAGAAATAAAGGAATAAGATAAGGTGCTAAAGTTGGGATGATACCTACTCTGAAAGTACCTTCTACTTTTTCTTTGTTATCAATAATTACTTCTTTTAGTTGCTTTACTTCTCTCAGGACTTGCCTTGCTTTTGATATAAACTCTGCTCCGACTTTTGTGGGCTTAAGTGGTTGCTTGCGTCTATCAAAAATTATAACACCTGCTTCCAGCTCCAGCTTTTTTACTTGCATTGTTAGTGTTGGTTGAGTAACAAAGCATTTTTCGGCTGCAGTTACAAAATGGCGACTCTCATCAAGAGCTACAATATACTCTAATTGTTGTATTGTCATAGTGGTTGTTCTTTTACTTTTTCCTCAAATAAATATTATACTTCATAAGTACCAAATGTAAGCAAGAGGTACAGTAATGGCATATAGATTTTTCTAATTAAAGAGCTGGTTTTATCAGTAAATAACTTGTTGAAAAAAACATTAATGCTTTAATTCTATGAATTTTTCTTTAAAATTATTTGCTGTAATGCTTAATGAGCTAGTTGAAATTACTTTTTTTAATTTTTTACCTTTATGAAAGCCCGAATAACACTTTCCTAGAAAAGTCCACTTTGATAAAGTTTGTTTATCTATAAATATACTATCTTTTTTTTGAAAGATCAGCCTTTCTCCATCGATAAAAGAGGAATATACTGCTGGAAAGCCTTGATAAATAGTTTTTTTTGATGGATGGTCTGAGAAAAACTCTTGCCAAAAAATGGTAATATAATTTCCAGCAAGGACTTTATTTATACACTTTTTCTGCTTTATGTATTCATATGGGAACGTGAAGAGTGAGTCATTAATATTAAGGGAGAGGACAAGTTCTTGGGCAGTTTTTCCAATTGGTTTTTTTGTACTGTAGCTAGTAGAAGAGTGAATTTGTAATGGAAATAAGTCGAGTGGTGCAAAAAAGTTCTTTTCGTATTGATATTGAGTGTTTAGAGGCTTTTTAATAATAAGTCCGTGAGGATATGCTTTTTTAAAATTTTTATATGTTAAAATAAGAAAAGGTATTTTCTCCAGTCTGCAGTTAGCATATTCCCCAACAAGGGCTTTTCCAGTCATTTGTTGCCAGTAGCTTTCTGTATTTTGATCTGCTAAGATTATATTTCCTTTTCTTACCATTCCTGAAGGAAAAAGAGATACTGTACTTCTTATATTGTTTGTTATTAATTCTCTTTTAAATACATTCAGAGAACTAGATAATGGACAGTATGTAATGCTTATGGGAGTAGTTTCTACCCAATCGTTAATTACTTGATGATATTGGATGATGTTTAGAGGGTAAAACTTTTCAGTGCTATTAATTTCAATGAATATTCCAATTTCAGTTAAGTCACTATAAACTTCATCACTTAGGTTTGGTAAGGGGTTATTTAAAGATGAAAAGCTGTTTTTTGGAGTATAAATTAACAGCTCATTTAAGTCGATTAAGGTTTTTTCCTTATTAGTTTTCCAAAATTCATGAACTTTTAAGTGGTTCTTTTGAGCATTTATAGAAAAGATATTAGCCAGTTGAAAGATGAAAATTACTGTAATGTATTTTACTGTATGCTTGGAACTTGAGTGCATCAAAAAATAAATTTTAAATAACTTCAATGTTTAATCCGAAAATTTAGCCTATTTTTCTAATAAAGTTTAGTTAATGAATAAAGAGGATAAAAAAAGTGGGGAAATTTTTGACGGCAAAGTTCTTAAAAGAGTTTTCCAGTTTGTTAAACCTTATATTCTAAAGTTTTATTTCTTGATTTTTCTTACTCTTGGATTAGCTGTGCTAGCTCCACTGAGGCCTTACTTGGTACAACTAACAATAGATGACCATATACTCAAGTATGATGGGGATGGTTTAGTAAAGATGATAATTCTTCTAGTTGTGCTAGCAGTTTTTCATGGAGTTATCCAGTTTGCTCATACATACCTTTCTGGTTGGTTGGGTCAGTATATTATTAAGGATATTAGAGTGAAACTATATGGTCATATTTTGAAGCTGCGACTTAAATTTTATGATGATACCCCTATTGGTAGATTGGTAACCAGAGCTATATCAGATATTGAGACTCTTTCACAGATTTTCACTAATGGCCTAGTTGCAATAATTGGAGACCTTCTTCAGTTGATTTTTATTTTTGGGATGATGTTGTACATCGACTGGAGACTTACTCTTGTTACACTTTCTACTCTCCCAGTTTTATTGTTTGCAACTTATATTTTTAAAGAAAAAATAAAAAGTGCATTTAATCTTGTTAGAAACGCAGTTTCTAACCTAAATACATTTGTACAGGAACATATAACTGGAATGAGTGTAGTTCAAATTTTTAATAGTGAAAAGAGGGAACAGAAAAAGTTCGAAGAGATTAATAAGTTACATCTTCAGGCTCATCTTAAAACGGTTTTATATTATTCTATTTATTTTCCTGTTGTTGAAATTGTAAGTGCCACGAGCATTGGTCTTTTAATTTGGTATGGGGCTAGAGGTGTACTTCTTAATGACCTTACTATTGGTGTATTGATAGCATTTATTATGTATATCTCTCAGTTTTTTAGGCCTATTCGTATGATTGCAGATCGGTTTAATACTTTGCAGCTCGGTATTGTAAGCTCAGATAGGATCTTAAAGCTTTTAGATGACACCACTTTCCTTCCTAAAGAAGGCAAAAAAAGTATTGATGTTATTTCTGGTGAGGTAGAGTTTAAGAATGTATGGTTTGCTTATAATGATAATGAATATGTTTTAAAAGATATTAGCTTTTCGGTAGAAGCAAATAAAACTTGTGCTATTGTTGGGGCTACAGGTGCTGGAAAGTCATCTATAATTAATCTTTTGAATCGCTTTTATGATATTAATAAAGGTCAAATATTAATTGATAATGCCGATATAAGTAAAGTTTCTCTGAAATCACTAAGAAAAGATATTGGTGTAGTTCTTCAAGATGTTTTTCTTTTTTCGGACACTATTTTAAATAATATAACTCTTGGAAATGAAAAAATAAGTTTATCTGAAGTTGAAATAGCTGCAGAACATGTGGGTGCTTTGCCATTTATTCAAAATTTACCTCAAGGGTTTGATTATAATGTTATGGAAAGAGGAGCAACGTTATCTGTAGGTCAAAGGCAGCTTATATCTTTTGTAAGAGCGATGGTTTATGACCCAAAAATACTAATACTGGATGAAGCTACTTCTTCAGTAGATTCTGAGTTGGAGGAAATGATACAAAGTGCTATCAAAAAGATGATGAAAGGTCGTACTTCAATAGTTATTGCTCACCGATTAGCAACAATAAAAGATGCAGATAAAATTATTGTTTTAGATAAAGGAGAGATCAAAGAAGTTGGCACGCATGAGACTTTGTTAGCGAGAAATGGATATTATGCTAATCTTCATCAAGCCCAGTTTGAAAAAGCGCTTTAAAGGCAGCTTATCTTAATAAATACATTTTTCCTATGCCATTTTTGAAAAGACCATCTTTTGAAGTAGATCTATGCGCAATATTTTGACCATTTTTCTTAATAATAACTCTATACAGATAAACACCATTTGCTAGTTTATCTCCAAATTCATCCCTTCCATCCCATGCATAAGGTGTAATATTATTTCCAATATGGACTAAGCCTAGTTCTTCTTGTGTAATTTCTTTCACTACTCTTCCGCTCACTGTCATAATTTGAATGGTAATATTGTCTGGAACATCTACTCCAGTAAGAGTAAAGATGAATCGAACATTATCAGAAAATGGGTTAGGGTATGGATAAAAGTGTGTAACAGAAGATTCTCTAATTACCTCAAAATCTACCCGATAAGAGTTAGACCCTGCCAAATTACCAGAAACATCTGCTCCTTGAACTTTAAGAGTATATCTCCCATTGCTCAGGTTGTTTAGCTGATGGTTAACTACAAAGTTATTATCTCCTTGCTGTGCCCAGGTAGCATTACTTAAGTTAATTCTATTAAAAGTGCATGTATCACAATTAGCTTTTAAGGCTAATTCAAAACCTGTAGTATCATTTTTAATCAAAAACCTATTGTTATCCTTTAGATTAATGGTAACCAATGCTTTTGGAGATACTATCTGACCGTTGGTTATCCTTTGCCCATCAAAAAGCACATCCAATAATGGGTTAGTTTGATCTTTTTTAACGGTAAAGTTGATATCCACAAAATTATTTTCATATACTAACTCAGGAAGTATTTTTGGATTGACATTAACTGTTACCTTATTTTCTCCTGCCCAACCAAAAGTTGGGATTTTTACAGGAATTAGAGCAGAATCTTGTGAAGCTAATGCAGGTATAGTATCCCAAGAAAGTGTTTCTTGTCCTGTAGCTCTATTTCTCATCTTAATAGAAACAGGGATAGGACTGTCAAAATTAACTTTACTAATATTCTTATAAGCAAGAGTAGTTCGAAGAGTGTCGCCTTCTTCTAAAGATATATTTTGTTGAAAAAGATCTTTATAATAAATATAGCCTTCAGGTACAGGGTCATAATCCACTTGCCAAAAGCGAAGTTTTGTCGGAGTTATATTAGCAGAATCAGAAAGCACTAGACTTAGCTTGATATAAGGATACTCCTCAGAGTTTACATTAGATATATCAAAGTTATTTTGGTCAATATTTCTTGATAGTACTTGCTCATTACCATCAAAGTTTACGCCAATTACATCATACTTAGCAGTATCTATTTCACTATCATTTGCTTCTTTGATAAATTTAATATTGCTCCACCTTTTAGCTGGCCCAATTCTTTTTGAAGTCATTTTACCCTCATCAAAATCAAGAGAAAATGAAAAAGAACCCTCTATAACTTGTTCTCTTTTAGGTATGCCTGTAATATCAGGATTTTCAGCATATATTTCAATAGCTGAATTTGGAGGGGCATCTTTTTGTCCAAAAATGATAGTAGGTTCGCCATTCTTTAAGTTAGATAGGCTTTCTTCCACGTTGATGCCAAGTTTAACTGCTGTTGATAAATCTGTTTGATTTCGAAGTAAATGGTTTTCCCATCTCATCCCTCCTGTAGATACTAAAGCGTAATAGTCGCCTTCATTTAAAACTTCATTATATAATTTAGTAATATAATCATTGTCTCTAAAACGGTTAGTAGTAGTACCTAAAAATTCAGATGGGATAGAGCTAACTGAACCTGGAAATCCAAAACCACAATGTAAAGTTACAACACCCCAGTTCCAGTCTCTTTTGATCTTAAGCTCTCCAGTATTTTTGTCAATAGCAACCATTAGCAGAAGTCCAGTAGTGCTCAATAGACTTCCTGTAACTCCTGTAACAAAGCTGCTGCATTCAGCTTCATCGACAACTGGACTCCCCTCATACTCAATGAAGTAATTGTTTGGTTCTATAAACTGATCTCCAGTTGTTCTTGCGTTTAAAGTGAAATTTCTGCTAAAAAACTGTAGTTTTTGATTCAAACTATCACCTGATATTCTATCTAAGTTATTTTCTATGTACTGACCAAACTTCTTTTGTATCCAACCTGAACTGTTTTCATTACTGATAAAAGTAAAACTGCTTTCCGTCCATGTGGTATCGTCTGTTTCTAAAAAATCAGCATACCGAACTCGCCAAAAATAAGTGATTGAATCCTGGTTAGCTGTTGGTAATGAAACCGACCATGTAGGAGTAAAACCAGCAGTAATTCTTTCTGAAGTTTTCAACGGGCTATTGTAGAGGTAACTAGTATCCAGTTCAAATAGATAATTTCTTTGAGGTATGTCTTGATTAGTACTTTGAGAATAAAGAGTTAAACTAGTTTCATTTACTATTCCATAATTTGGTGGATAAATAGATAATAAGGCTCCTTTGTTAAAAGAAACTTCTACTACAGCGATATTATTTTCTTCATTCAATTCATCAATTGAATTATTGGGATCAATAAATATTTCAAATTGATTTATTCCTGAAGATTTATCCTTTTCATCTTCAGTAGGATATATTTTTAGCGCTAAAGTATCTGAATATGAAATTTGGTTATAAAACCCACTGTTAAAGATAGATGAAGTACCATCTGAAAAAGTTCTTTTAACTCTTATATTAAATGGAGAGTCATCAACTATTCCAAAATTATTTATGGGAATAGTTATCCGCATTGAGTCTAGCCTATTAGATAAGCTTTCTCCATCTATAAACGAAGAGATAGAAATATCATTACTTTTTGTAGAGTAATCAGGTTTTTTTGGAGCAAATAGCTTTATGGCAGGGTCTCCTTGTAAAATATTTTGTTGCGCTTGAGCGATAAACCTTCCATTAGTATCGCCATATTTATTAATAAATCTTTTAGTGGCTTCTTGAAAAATTTCTCCAACAGGCTTATAATAAAAGGAGTCATCATCAAAAGCCACAGTATAAAACTCTCTAGTCGAAAGGTATAAAACATCAGGGTATCCAAAGCTAGAGTGAGCTAAAAAGTTTACTGCGCCTTTATTTTTAGCTAAAGTCCATTGTTCTCCTCTTGTTATGGAATTATCAAAAACACGCCCTGAATTACATCCATTTATCATAACCATAGGGTATTTAGCTCGATTTTTGAAACCAAGTGTCTCGTCTGTTACATCTCCTATATCAACATCAGTAAGCTCACCAGCTGCATGTCCGATCAGTGTAATAATATTTAACCCTCTGTTTACTTCATCAGAAATATCAATATACTCTATTTCATTACTTGTGGTTTTCTCAACTGTCAGAACTTTTGTTCCTGCAATACCATTTTCAGTAATGGATCTTAAATTATCAAAATAAGCCTGAAATTGCCTATTATCTCTCACATTTAAGCCTCCAACCATATGTAAAATTCTTTTTTTCCATAGGTCATCAAAGCCAAAACTTTCCTGCTCAATTACTTTATTTAGATAAATAACGACCTGAGCTGAATTTGCACAAGCAAGACGACCAATAGGAATACCAGGATATATACTATTACTATTTCCAATCCCCGCAGTAAATTGATTATCTGAAGGAATACATCCATAAGGAGGTATCCAGTTTTTAAAACTAAAGTTCACATTATCTTTTCTGTTCTCATAATCGACATTCATCCCTAAACCCTTTCCCACAATAAATAAAAATCTAGGGTTGTTAGTGTCATTAAAAAACTTGACAAATTCTGTAATAGCAAATGGCGTAGGTTCACCGTAAGCAAACTGATCAAAAACATTTCCTATGGTTGCAACAAATACATTGTAGTTACCCCCTGCTTCAGAAGATCTATATTCTTTGTAGGCTTCAATTGGGTTATCAGTTCCTTCAGCAGGTTTAGTAAAGTCGGTATGGGTCAAGATAATGTAATCATAACCAGCAGAGGGAATGTTTAAGATCTCAGATTTTTCGAAACTATAGAGTGTTTTAAATTCAGAAGCTAAAATTAGATTATCATTACTTTGAAAAGGCGCAACAGATAAACTTACTTGATTATCAGAAATAAAAGGGTTGATTTTTACAAGCTTTGAAGAACGCTCAAGGAAATAACTTGCATTAGGATTTGAGTTGTTAAATAACGTATAATTACCTCTGGTGCTCTCGTTTATAGAAAGTATTTGTGTTTCTGATCCATTCCAATTATGGCTTTTAGGGTAAGTAATTTTTACATAAGGTACAGTAGCTCTTTCATAATCTCTATTGAGCCGTATCACTTGACACCTGACAAAGATTTTTCCACTAGCCTGATCAAAATCATCAAATACCAAAGGGCTTTCAAAAATAGTGCCTTCATAATCTTCAAAAGTAACTCTTCCAAGCGATCTTAAACTGTTCAGGTTAGCCCCAACTAGAATTTCAACTTCATGATCTGTATTAGACTGCCCAATAACTCTAAGCTCAAGCCTTGGTAAAAAATTATTATTCACAAAAAGATCCTCTATTTCTAGCTCAAAGTTTGCTCCGCCATTTCTGGTTGGACTAAAGTAAGGAGATGAAAACCCTTTAGGTCCATTAAACCGACTGTCAATAGCACCTTCATTTAAAGAAGTATTGTTAGTTGGGTAAACTTGACCGTATGAGAAGTAATTTCTAAAGCTTAGAATTTCTTCTTCAATCAAAAAAGGAATTTCTGTGCCATTCGGTGCATTGCTATTTCTTACTTCCCATCTTTTCCCCAGCTCTCCTTCTAAAGTATAAGTCAAAAAATAATAGGAAGTATGGGTATACAAACTCTCGTATGGGTTTGTTTGCATACTTCCAGGCTCATGAATAAACTCGTTCATAAAGCCATCATTTCTTTTTCCAATAAACTCGATATAATCACCTGGATCTATTGAGCGATCATTCTCTCCAGAGACAAAAATTTCTTGTTCAACACCTCTAAAGAATATTTGTAAATTTTGAGGGTTTACTGCGTTAATTGGAAAATCTACAGATACTAAGTCCTCATATGTGATTCTAAATAAACCGTCTTCCCTAACTCCAATTTTGTAGTAAAGTTGGTCAAAGTTGATCCAACTATTTAGATAAGGTTGACCGTATGATTCAATAAAAGAGAAGAATATGAAAATGAGATATATAAACTTAATCTTCTTCATATCTGTACCTTGGTGCAGTGTTTTTAGATTTTCCTAAAAAGTAATGAATAGCAAATGTATGCGAATGAAGTCTGCCTAAATTTCTTCCAGTATTATTTAAAGCATAATCTATCCAAAGCTTTTTTATTTTAACGCCAATACCAAAAGTTAGTTCAGAGACTAGTTTTTTTTCCTGTTTATCATCTAAGACTCTTTGAAATTTACCCAGACCTGATCGTACGAAAAAAGCATTGTTGTAAGAAAGCTCGAGCCCAAGCCTGGGGTCTATAGAGGTTATACCAGTTCTAATAAGGGTATTTCTTTCTCCATCAAAGGTTGCTACAAACCCTACTATTGGCTGTATTCCTATAGTTAAGTCTTCTCTTTTTTTGATATTGTAAAACAAAGGAAGGGCAGCGTCAAAATGAATGCTTGGCAAAGAAACTTCTATAGAGTTTTCTGGTATAGTATTGCCAGTTTTTGAAAAAGTATCAAATAAGGCATCTGAGTTATAACTCCAGTGATTAAAAGTGCCGGTAATATCTTTTGCTACTAAGCCAAGCAAAAACTTATTTACTTTAGTTTGTGCTCCTACATCAATTCCATAGCCCCAGGCATTTCCGAAAATACCAACACTTTTATGAATTATCTTAAAGTTTGCACCGAATTTAAAATCTTTTAAAATCGGGAATTTCCTAGCATAAGATAGTAGGAAAGCATACTCAGCACTTGAGAAAGACCTCACATTATCATAGTTAATCTGACCATCATTGAGAAGAAACCTCGTATCAGGTATATCATCTATAGCAAACCGGATAACAGAAACACCAAGATGGCTTTTTTGATCAATAGATGTAGCAAATCCAGCATAGTTATAAGAAGCTTCACCCGATAAATAAGGAGAATACATCAAAGTGCCAGCATACTTGTCTTTAATATTTAATAACCCCGCAGGATTCCAAAAACCAGCAGACGCATCATCAATAGTAGCTGTTTGAGCATTAGATAAAGCTATTCCTCTTGCAGTTGCTCCAATTTCGAGAAAACTGTTAACATACTTAGGTAGAGATACTTGTGCTTTTAAAGTACCTCCAATAAATAAGGAAAAAAGAACTATGTGTACTGCCCTCATTATAATATTTGGTAAATATAATTTTATTGTGCTTTTCATTAAAGAAATAAATAAGAAAAACCAGAGAAGTTATTACATATAAAGCTTAAGTTACCAAATTGAATCAGAAGTTATGAACTTTAGGGCTCTCCTTGAAGTACTTCTGGGTTTCCCTTATAGGAAAAATGACTTTGAATAGATGAATCAAACTTAAGCTTTTCAGTAACAAAAATATCTGCTTTGCTAAACCCAAAAACTGTGACTGAAGCGCTATCTACCTGAAACTCTTGTAAATTCACAAGAGATTTACCGCTACAGTTAAGTTCCAAAAACTTACTTCTTCCAGATATAAAAGCCATAGATTCACCAGTGGATGTCAGTTTCAAGTTATTTACTTGAAGATTTGCTTTTACACTAACATTATCTTTTATCGAGATCAACATACTATCGCTATCGAAATTTGGTATAATACACTTGGCATTGTTCTTCAGTTCCAGTTTAGTGAGCTGGGGGGTATATAATATCCCTGTAAAACGTTTATTATCCTTGGTGTTTATAAGCAGAGAACTGTTCAAAACCTTTAAGTCAATGAGCTTAAACCATTGAATAGTATCTGAGAAAAAGAAAGCGTGGGTATCGCCCTTTTTTATCTTGAAAACACAGTTTCCTTGAATTTTTATTGTATCAAAAGCATCTAAATTTATCTGAGAAAAAGAGCTATAAAAAGAGGAACTTCTAATTTCATTTAGCTTTCCAGATCTAGAAAGAGTAAATGTTTTATTTGGAGATAATTTTTTTAAACTTCCAGTAGATGACATGTAATTATTTGGTTTAATGTTAATCTGGAACTCTAGGTTTGCAGGTATATATAGTTCCACCATCACTTTTTGAAAACGATAGCTACTGTTTGGTTCTAAAGAAAAGTGACTAGGTATAATTACTTCATTACCAGATAATCTAGGTTCATAACTAATTCGTTTAATTTTAGTGGATGCTACTTTTGGGTTATTTCCTCTTGCAATCTTTTGGGTTACAACTTTCAGGTTTTTATCTTCACTAGGAAAAATATTAAAATCAATTTTATATAAATCATGCTTGTACCTCTCCTCAAAAAAAACAACGAATGGTTGCTTTTGATCATAGTTAGAAAGAGTAGACACTTCTTTGGAAGAAGAGTAAGAGCTGTATTGAGATAAAAAAGGAGAAGCAAGATAGGCCGTCCCTATAATAGAAAAAAACCAAAAAGATGCCATAATGCCTATCGTCTTAGCTGAGAAAAAATTGCTTTTCCATTTAACTAAAAATAGACCTGTCTTTAACAGCAAAAAACATGGAATTATTACTAAAAAAGCTGTCGCTAAAAATAGAAATAAAGGGATGGTACTTTTTACAAGCAATAAAATATCAAGATAAATAAATGCTCCTGAAAAAGCTTTTGATAAAACGTAAAAAAACTCTGAGGGAAAGAGATAAATAAATAACCCGCTTATGGTAGTTAATAAAGCTGTTAGGCTAGTTGCATATAACACCCCCCCAAGAAGTATTGAAACAGCTTTAAGTGGTTTTATAAGTGATTCAGTAATAGGTGCTAAATCAAAGTTCTTGATCTTTATAGCTACTAAAAAAGGGACTAGAATTACATTAAGAACAGGAAAAGAACCCTCCTTAGAAACATAAACAGAAGATAAAACCTTTAGCTTAGATCTTTCAAAGTCCCAAGAAAAAGCTTTTTTTCTTAATGAAGACAAGTGACTACTGTGATATTCTCTAGGTATAAGAATAGTAGTAAGAGCATATAAAAAAAAACCAACCCCCAAAAAAAGGCTAAGAAATGAGAAAGCAGCTCTAATTAGGGTCTCATCGATTTTTAAATTCTTTCCCAAAGCCCTGGCAACTCCAAAAAATATATTTTTTTCATCTTTTTTAGATAGCTTGATTGTTGAATTAACTTCTCTTGTATTTGATACAGGCAAGATAAGCAATAAAACTACATAGCCAATAGCAAACCAAACTAAAGTGCTAAGGCTCCATAAAAGGCAAAATATGCAAAAAAAGAAGGTTGCTAACCTAAAAAATAGTATCTCAACACCTAGGTATTCACTAATTCCTGCTACAATACCTGTTAGAACTTGATGATGAATTAGCCTTTGTAAGCTTTGAGTATTTTTTGCTTCGGGTTTTATTACTTCATTTAAACTATTTTTTTTCTCGATTTTCTCAATGGAACCATACTTATCGATTAACCATTTTATGTCTTCTTCAATCAGATATGTTTTTTCGCTACTAAGCCTTGTTAGTAAAAGAGAAGATATTTTTTTTTCAATAGAATTATCGTCGGTAGCAATGCTTTTTTGTGATTGAATATCCCTCAAGGCATCATAATATGCCTTAAAGTTCGAAAAAGAAGACTTTTCGAACTGAAATACAATCCCATTTATCTCTATATACTCTATTTTCTGCATTATGAACCTTACATGTTAGCGAAAATTATATTCTCAAAAAAACATAAATTTTCAGCTTTAGAGACTTTATTGCCAAGTTAGAGTTCGAGTTTGGGCTGAATGATAATAATTTCAATCTACTAATGAGAATACAAAATTAAATTAAAATTAGTTGCTTTACCAGCATAGTGTTATTTCTAAAATTGAATTAATTAATTTTAGAAAAAAACAAAAATAAAACAGACCATGTCTGATTTAAAATTGAGGCGCGCACAAAGCAGTTATTAAGATGTGTGCCAAAGAAACTAGGCAGGTCACAAATTTTAAACAGATGAAAAAGGAGTTTGGGAAAGTATTAGTAGTTGATGACAACGAAGATGTTCTTTTAGCACTTAAATTACTCTTAAAAAAGAGTTCAGACCTTGTTCAACTAGAAAATGACCCCAACAAAATCCCTTTTTTACTTGAGGGAGATAACTATGATCTAATATTATTGGATATGAACTTCTCTGCAGATACAACTTCAGGTAAAGAAGGGCTTCACTGGCTTAAGAAAGTTTTAGAAATATCCCCCAAAGCAGTAGTGATAATGATAACAGGCTTTGGTGAAGTGGAGTTAGCAGTTAAGGCATTAAAGTTGGGGGCAACAGATTTTGTTTTAAAACCCTGGGAAAACGAAAAACTTTTAGCTACATTATCTCATGCAGCAAAACTGAGAAAATCCTATCAAGAAGTAGAGTCTTTAAAGCAAGCAAAAGAAGTTCTTTCAAAAGATCTGGATAAGCCATTTGGAGAAATAATAGGGCAAAGCGAGGCATTGAGCAGAGTGTTTTCTATAGTTGATAAAGTGGCAGCAACAGATGCAAATATTTTAATTCTGGGTGAAAATGGTACTGGAAAAGAAGTAATAGCTAGAGCTATACATAATCGTTCGCTAAGAAAAGACTCAACATTTGTAGCGGTAGATATGGGATCTATTACAGAAAGCCTATTTGAAAGTGAGCTTTTTGGGCATAAAAAGGGAGCGTTTACCGACGCAAAAGAAGATAGAGCAGGGAGGTTTGAAGTAGCTCACAAGGGAACTTTATTCTTAGATGAAATAGGTAACCTCTCTATGTCCTTACAATCTAAGCTATTAACTGCCATTCAAAACAGGAAAGTTACAAGAGTAGGCTCTAATCAGTCAGTTGATGTAGATATACGACTTGTTTGTGCTACTAATATGCCGCTGTATGAAATGGTAGAAAGCAATGAGTTTCGACAAGATTTACTTTATAGAATTAATACTGTAGAGATTAAACTTCCTGCACTGAGAGAAAGAGTAGAGGACATACCTATGTTAGTGGATCATTTTGTAAAACTATATTCAAAAAAATATAGAAAACCAACTAGTAGACCCTCTGCAGAAGCAATAAAAAGATTAGAGGGTTACTATTGGCCAGGGAATATAAGAGAGCTACAACATGCGATTGAAAGAGCTGTAATAATGGGGGATGGAGAAGTACTAACCCCAAACGACTTTAGCTTTTTGATTGAAAAAACCAATACAAAACAAGAAGAAATGGATTGGACAGAGTACGATTTGGAAACAGTTGAAAAAATGGCAATTCAAAAAACAATAAGCAAATACTCAGGAAACGTTTCCAAAGCAGCTAAATCTTTAGGTTTGACCAGAGCCTCGCTATATAGGCGCTTGGAAAAATATGGATTGTAAGGAACAATATTAAATGACAAAAAAACTACTTTCGCTTTTCTTTTTATGCATTGCAATAGCTTTTTTGACAGTTAGCTTACCTAAAGCTCAATGGATGTCTTCTGCAGCATCAGTACTAACTGCAATCGCATGTGCCTATTTTTTGCTTTCAAAAGATAAAGACAGAAAGGTTAGCAAGAGCTATAAAGAAAAAAGAGAAGAAAAAAAGGATAATAATGAAATAAATAGCGAAGTACACAACCTCTATAAAATTAATATAAATACCTATCAGCAGCTGATCCAACTTAGCCACTTTGGAATAATCCTTTACCAAAAAGACGGAAGTGTAATTTTTTCAAACTTAGTAGCAAAAAGAATATTCGATATATGCACAATCTCGAGTATAGAGGATATTAGTAGCCTAAATAAAAATTTGTACGATGGCATTAAGCTTTTAGAATATGACCAAGGCAAAATGGTTAGGTTATACAATAAAAAGAGCGAGCTAATGAGTCTTACCATGCATAAATCAATAATAAATACGCATAATGAGCCTTTGAATATTCTATACATATATGATTTTCAAAGTGAATTGGAAATAGTTGAGCTTAACGCGTGGCAGAATTTAATAAAAGTACTAACTCATGAAATTATGAATTCAGTAGGGCCTATTAGTTCTTTATCGGAAACTGCTTTGGAAGTCATTAAAGATGGGGAAGCTGAAGGTTATGAAGGTCAATTGGAAGATACAAAAACCGCCGTAGAAGCAATAAGTAGAAGAAGTAAAAACCTAATGAAATTTGTTGATGAGTTCAGAAGCTTAACTCAAGTTCCTCAACCTAAAGTCAATAGGTTTAATGTAGAGAAATTGCTTCAAGATGTAAAAGACTTTATGAAAGCTGAGTATGAGAAGCAAAACATAAAAGTACTTGTGTCAACTCACCCTCAGACCATCGAACTCTTCGCAGACCAGGCACAAATAGAGCAGGTAATAATAAACCTGTTTAAAAATGCTATTCAAGCTCATGGTAATTCCTCCATAGAAAAAGAAAAGAAAATAACTCTAACAGGAACAGTAGATGAGGACAACCATGTTAATATATCTGTTAAAGATAATGGTTCTGGGATTGATGAGGAAACACTAGAAAGAATCTTTGTGCCTTTTTTCACGACTAAGCAAATGGGTTCAGGTATTGGTCTGAGTCTTTCTAGGCAGATAATGAGAAATCACAAAGGAAACATCTTAGTAAGGTCTAACAGTGAAAGTGGATCAGAGTTTATACTTAAGTTTTAGGTTAAACCTTATAAGACCTGCTCCTCAAAATGAGATAAACAGACCTTATAAGAAAGTAAAATTTTATATGTCGTCTCCTAAGCCTGAAGGTTTACCACTAGAAGTGTTCGTAGCGTCATCAACTCTTAATATAATACTAAATCGCATTGTTCCTTCTAAAGGATGGTTTTGGATGGAAGGTACAAGGTAAGAAAAGTCAAAACCAAGCTTTCTATATCTAAGCCCAAGCCCTAATGTGAAGTATTTTCTGTTTCCTTTTGCTGCAGCTTCATGGAAGTAACCCCCTCTAGCAGCAAACATATCATTATACCAGTACTCAACCCCAACAGAATAGGTGAACTCTTTTATCTCTTCCGAAAAACCTCCTGGAGCATCTCCAAATGACCCTAAAATACCACTTATTAATGATGGGTTATCTCTTGCACCAAACTCATCAACAGTTGGTGTAGGAACCATAAGCTTATTGAAATCTACAGTAGCAGTAAGCTTATTATAAGCATCAAACTCTGTTGTCCATGCTGTACCTACTCGCAAGTTTGTTGGTATAAAATCTTTTTGCTGTTGGTTTGAGTAAGTCATTTTAAAACCAATATTTGATATATCTGCTCCAAAGTTTAATGTTGATTTGTATCCCCCTAACTCTAACTCGTCATTGGTATAAAACCAGGAAACGTCTACAGCAACAGAGTTACCAGGTCTAGTATTAGATGTAGGACTGTTATTTATTGATCCTGATAAGTTAGAATGAATAAACCTACCAGCGATACCCAAACCCATCATATCAGAAAGTTTCATAGCATAGGCAGCACTAAAAGCAAACTCTCTCGGGTTAAAATTTTGAAGAATCTCTCCTCTGTCATCTGTAAACTGCATATTGCCTAAGTCAAAATACCTCAAAGAAGCACTTATGACCTGACCTTTCTTAAGGCTTTTAAATCCTGTTAGATAGAATAAATAAATATCAGAATCTAAGCCTTTAAGCCATGGCGAAAAAGCCATTGACGCTCCCATTTCTTGATCTAAAAAAGCAAGTTTAGCCTTATTCCAGTAACTAGCATTAGCATCTGGAGAAATTGCCACACCAGCATCTCCCATTGCAGCACTTCTCGAATCAGGTCCTATTGTCAAAAACGGAACTGCAGTGGCTATTGGGTTCTGAAGAGTATCTTGACCTACAATTTGATTGGATTGCCCCGACTGACCAAATGTGATAGTGGACAATAGTGAAAGTGTTAATACGAAAACTACCCTAAATTTCATTTGTTATTATAAATTAAAATATTGAACGTGTAACCTTGACTTTAGTTTTTAGTAAAAAAATTATTCTCAGCGGGTAGAGTTATATCATAAAATGTCTATTTAAAATCCAAATATAGTATTAAAGAATTAATATAACGAAGTATGTACTAACCAGTTACGTTATATTGAGTTATATGGTTGCGTTATTAATACTTCAAAGATTAGTGTATAAGGTAACCTAAAAGTAAGAATCAATAACTCTATTTAACTTCTAGAAACTCCAAGTATTGCATTACTTTCTCTTCTTTTTCTTTCTCTAAAGAAGTTTTAATCCTTTTTTTGATTTCACTATCCTCCAACAAAAGTAAAGACTGATATATAGATATTTTCATATCTGCATTATCTTCTTCGCTTAAAATTTTAAGCAAAAACTCCCCGCCTTCTTTTTGCAATTGTGGAAATTTTAATAAATATTCTCCATAATGATTTATTGCAAGCGACTTTCTGTAACCATACATTTTTTGAATGCAAACTTCAAAAAACCTTTTTTTGCCAGATATAGAGTGCTCACTATAGAGATCTGCAAGGGCAGTCAAAACATCATGACTCATAGAGTTTTCATGCCTCTCTAACCTCTGTTGTAAGCTTTCATCATATAAGACCTTAGACAGTCCATAAAGAGAAGTTATTAATACACTATATGAACTGTCTCTCTCTGTTTGCTCTAAAATATCAGGGAAGTTACCTAGCGAGTTTAAGCTAATCAAAGCAGAAACACGAACCATAGAACTTAGATCATTTACGGCTTTTTGACTTAAAATAGCCACTACATCACCCTGGTAATTTTCATTTAACTCAGCAAGCTTTTCAACTGCATATGATCTTACCCACATGCTTTCATCATTTACAGCTTGAATGAAAGCCATTGAGATAGAAGAATCATTTAACCCAGTACTTAAGGCACTTAGTGCTTCAAGCCTTTTCAAAGGTGATTTTGACTTTTGAAACTGTGCTATGAACTCATCATCTGTTTTAATGAAATCAACCTCTGCTGGAAGATAGTTTTTAGGGTTAAAAATCAGCAAATCTGGTTCTTTTTGTAAATCAATTTCAAAAACCTGTTTATTTTCTTTTAAAACGAAAGAATAAGTTAAAGAATCGCTTGAAGACCATATTTCCACCTCAAAAGGGAGTTTCCAGTTTAAGTTACTGCCTTCCCCAACAGTTTCCTGATATACAGTTAAAAACAACTTTTTCTCTGTCTTGTCATATTCTTTTTTTACAAATAGTTTAGGGTGACCTTCTTGAAAAAACCATTGATTAAAAAACCAGTTTAAATCCCAACCAGTAGTTTCTTCAAAAACCAGTCGAAGCTGATCCGTTTCTGCTTTTTTAAATGCAAAATTATTCAGGTATTTCTTTATCCCTTCAAAAAAAGCTTCATCACCAATTATTGATCTCAAATAGTGTAAAATCACACCTCCTTTATCATAGGAATGATTGTCAAAAAGATCCTCAGAATCATTGTAATAATAGCGAATCAATGGTTCTTTCTTGCTTTTATACTCTTCAAGGTAATTATCCCAGTTTCTCTTCCTCACAAAGTCTGCTTCCTCTTTTCCTAGCGAATGTTCCACCCAAAGATATTCGCTATAGGTTGCAAATGACTCATTTAAGGGTAAGTTAGACCATGACTCGCATGTGACAAGGTCGCCAAACCAATGGTGTGAAAGTTCGTGAGCTATAATCTGCTCCCAATTATCATCAACAAAAAATCGATCATCAACCAACAAACCTTCATAAAATATAGTAGCTGTAGTATTCTCCATTGCCCCAGCAGGGAAATCTCTAACTATAACCTGAGCATACTTACCCCAAGGATACTCAAACCCAAATTTTTCAGAAAAAAAGGAGAGCATCTCAGGCGTTTTTCCAAAGATAGATTGATGATAAGGCGCATAATCTCTCTCTAAGTAATACGATAGGGGAATTTCGTTCCACTCATCATTAATTATTTCAAAATCTCCAATAACCCAAGCAGCTAAATAAGGCGCATGCTTTTTCTGTTGTTGCCAGTGGTCTATCCTTTTGCCATCAGAATTGAATGATTGTGACACTAACTTTCCATTGGATAGAGTTTCGTATGTTGTGTCAACAGTAATCCATATATCCTGACTCATTTTTTGATTGGGGCGATCTAAAGTTGGAAACCAACAAGAGTTGGATTCTGTTTCTCCTTGCGTCCAAATTTGTTTGGGTTTAAATGGATTAGTTTTTTTAGAATTTATAAAATAGAGACCTTTTCCAGAAGATACATTTAGTCTTTTGCTTTCACCTATTCTGTTTGGGTTGGCAGTATACTCTATAAAAATATTGATAGCGTCATTTCTGGAGATCTCTTTTTTGAATAATATTTTCAGCTTTAAGCTATCATACTCGAACTTAAGTGGAATGGTATCTTTCAAAGAAATTTCACAAACTCTATGTAGATCAAACCCTTTAGCATCTAAAAAAAGCTCTTTTTGATCAAAAAAGTGGGGTTTTAAAGTTAATGTAGCATTTCCCTTCATTTGTTCTGATTCCCACAAAGGCTCTAAGTGCAAGTCGGTATGAATCAAGTTAAAATCCCTTTTTTGCTCTTCTCTATACTCTTCGCCACTTCTACTCTTTATAGTAAAATCTTTTTCTTTAGAAAGCAAGTTAACTTTTAGAGTAGAAGATTGTTCAAGAGGTTTTTGGCATGAGACTGCATAAAGAGCTAATAATCCATAAACTAATTGAAGTCCTAAAGAGTTAGCTTTACTTACTACTTTTATCAAGTAGTGTGGGTTGTCAGCTAAAGTATTAAGTTGACCGGCTTTATTTTTCACTTATTTTTAAATTACAGAATATCCGTGCTTGAATTTAATGAAACAAAACTAGAAAACGGTCTGCAAATAATATCTCATGAAGATAATAGTTCTCCTAATGTCATCTTCAATATATTATATAAAGTGGGTTCAAGAGATGAGAATGAAAATAAGACAGGATTAGCTCATTTTTTTGAACACTTAATGTTTGGAGGCTCTAAAAATGTTCCAAACTATGATACCACTGTAGAGCGAGTAGGGGGAAGTAATAATGCGTTTACCTCAACAGATATAACTAACTATTATGTATCGCTTCCATCTGATAATATTGATACCGCTTTTTGGGTGGAGTCCGATAGAATGCTATCCCCAAACCTAAGCGAAGAAACCGTAGAAGTTCAGCGAAAAGTTGTAATTGAAGAATTCAAGCAGCAATATTTGAATAAACCCTATGGAGATGCAATGCTAAAGTTAAGGGCATTAGCATATGAAAAGCATCCTTATCGGTGGGCTACTATAGGAAAAGAAATAAGCCATATTGAAAGTTTTACAAATGAAGACGTAAGCTCTTTCTTTAGTAAATTCTATAGCCCAAATAATGCTGTCTTGGTAACTTCTGGTAACCTTTCTTTTGATAAAGTAGCAAACCTAGCAGAAAAGTGGTTTGGTACTATTCCTAAAGGAGAAGTTGTAAACAGAAACTTTTCTTTGGAAGAAAAACAAAGCAAGCAAAAAAGGGATCTGGTAAAAGCTAATGTGCCCTCAGATGCTATTTATATTGCTTTCAGAATGAGCGACAGGAGAAGCGACTTTTATTTTGTAGATGATCTTCTAAGTGATATTGTCGGAAGGGGTAAATCTTCACGGCTATACGCAACCCTTGTAAAAGAAAAGCGAATTCTTTCTTCTGTAGACTCATATGTTACTGGCTCTATCGATCCTGGCTTAATTATTATCACAGGGAAAGTAAACCCGGAATTTTCCCTTGAAATTGCCGAAAAAGAAATTTTTGATGTATTGCGCTCTATTCAACAAAGTAGCCCAATTCAGGTAAGTGAATTAGAAAAAGTGAAGAACCAGGCAGAGTCATCATTATTATTTTCCAGAGTTGGGTTAATGAACAGAGCTGTTGATTTAGCTTATGCTTCATTTCTAGGCAATGCTGGTTTGGTAAATGAAGAAGCGGATAAGACACAAAAAGTCTCTGTGAAAGAAGTGAACCAAAGAGCTAAAGAAATTTTTAAAATAGAAGAGAGTGCTGTACTCTTATACCAAAAATCATAGTAAAAGGTCATGAAACAGACATGTCTGATTTAAAATTGAGACACACAGGGGGATGATTAAGATGTGTGATAAACAAACCAGACAGGTCACAAATTTTAAACACATGAAGAAAATCATAGTAAAAATACCTGTAAAAGAAACCCTGGAATCAGAAGATACCCTTCTTTTAGACTCTAATTTTTTCTCTCGGTTTAGTGATGATGTGATTAATGACGGGGAAGTAAAATTAAATATTATTGTACAAAGAACTGGAGGAACAACTACTGTCAACTTAGCTTTTTTTGGCAAATTAGTTCTTACATGTGATAGAAGTTTAGAACTTTTTGACTACCCTGTGAAAATTGAAAAGACGCTTTACTTAAAAGCTGGAGAGGAATCCAAAGAAATAGAAGACAATTTATTTGAAATACCTCCAAATACATTTGACTATGACATAACAGATATTGTGAGCGAATATATTGTCCTGCCTTTACCGTATAGAAAAATTCACCCCAAGTACTTAGAAGATGATAATGAGGGAGGAATTTTCTTTAGTACAGAGGAAGAAAATGCTAAACCAAAAACAAATGAGGATCAGTGGAAAGATTTGAAAAAATTTTTAAACTGAGATCCGATATTTTTTTTATTTTTGCAGACTTTGAAAGAAACTGTGAATTAGATATGGCACATCCAAAACGAAAAATCTCGAAAACGAGAAGAGATAAAAGAAGAACACACATCAATGTAGAGCTTCCTACGCTCTCAGTATGTCAGACTACAGGTGAGGTTCATGAAAGGCACAGAGCTCATTGGCATGAAGGCAAACTTTACTACAAAGGAAAAGTGGTTCTTGAGAAAGAATCAGAGTAATATAAAATTGATTTTTCTAAAACTTGAAAGATAGGCATTATGTCTATCTTTATTTTTATTTACTAAATTCATCCTAAACTGATTGAATGTCTTCAAAGATTAAAGCAGCAATAACAGGAGTAAGTGGTTATCTACCGGAATATGTCCTCACTAATAGTGAGCTTGAAAAAATGGTAGATACTACAGATGAATGGATTACAGAGAGGACGGGAGTCAAAGAGAGAAGAATTTTGAAAGAACCTGGTGCTGGTACTTCCTTCATGGGTACGCGAGCTGTACAAAGCTTATTAGAAAAAACAAATACTTCTCCAGATGAGATTGATCTTTTAATTTGTGCTACTGTTACACCTGATATGCCTTTCCCTGCTACAGCTAACTTAATTGCAGCAGATGTAAAGGCTACAAATGCTTTTAGTTATGATATTTCTGCTGCTTGTTCAGGTTTTTTATATGCACTGGTAACAGCTTCTCAATTTATTTCTGCTGGAACGTTTAAAAAAGTTGTAGTTGTCGGGGCAGATAAAATGTCCAGCATTATTGATTATGAAAATAGAGCTACCTGTATCATTTTTGGAGATGGTGCTGGAGCAGTATTACTTGAGCCAAGTACGGATAGTTTAGGTATTCAGGACTTTATACTTCGCTCTGATGGTAGAGGTGTTGAGTTTTTAAATATGCCAGCTGGAGGTAGTAGAAAGCCAGCATCTATTGAAACAGTAAATGCAAAAGAACATTTTGTTTATCAAGACGGAAAGTCTGTTTTTAAGGAAGCTGTGAGCAAAATGGCTGATGTATCTGCTGAAGTAATGGAAAGAAATAATCTTAAAGGTGATGATGTAGACTATCTGGTTCCTCATCAGGCAAACAAAAGAATTATAGATGCAACCGCAAGGAGAATGGGTGTTGGGGATGAAAAAGTAATGCTAAATATTCAAAAATATGGAAATACAACTGCTGCAACGATTCCTCTTTGTTTATGGGATTATGAAAACAAACTACATGAAGGTAGTAATTTAATATTAGCAGCATTTGGAGGGGGATTTACTTGGGGAGCTGTTTACGTAAAGTGGGCTTTAGATAATAAAAACTAAATAACATGGCAACAACTGCTGATTTTAGAAACGGTCTTTGCTTAGAATACAACCATGATATTTATTCAATTGTTGAGTTTCAACATGTAAAACCTGGCAAAGGACCTGCTTTTGTTAGAACTAAATTAAAAAGTTTAAAAACTGGAAAAGTTATAGAAAATACCTTTTCAGCTGGTCATAAGGTTACTACTGCAAGAGTAGAAAAAAGACCCCATCAATTTCTTTACAAAGATGATATAGGGTTTCATTTTATGGATAGCAATACTTTTGAGCAAGTGTCTATTGAAGAAAAACTTATTGAAAATAACGACTTGCTAAAAGAAGGTCAGGAAGTTGAGGTTATGTATCATGCGGAAAAAGAGCTTATATTAGGCTGTGAGCTTCCTCAGTTTGTAGAGCTTGAAATAACTTATACTGAGCCAGGTCTAAAAGGTGATACAGCAACAAATGCTTCTAAGCCTGCTACTTTGGAAACAGGAGCAACAATTCAGGTGCCTTTATTTATTGGGCAAGATGAAAAAATAAAAATAGATACTAAGAATCGGTCTTATGTAGAACGAGTCAAATAAAACGAACGTAATTATGAAGGCTAAAGAAATAAAAGATCTCATTCAATTTATCGCGGATAGTGGTTTAGGAGAGATAGATATAGAGACAGAGGAAATAAAACTCCATGTAAAAAGATCCTCTACGACTTCACAAATTGTAGCTTCTGTTGAGCAACAACCTATAATTAGTTCTGCTCCAGCTATTACTACTCCTGAGGTTAATACCCAAGAGAAAGTCCAGGCTCATCCTGAAAACTCTGGCTCTAAGAAAGATAGTGCTTCTTTAGATAATCTTGTAGAAATAAAATCTCCAATGATAGGAACTTTCTACAGAGCTGCAACTCCTGAGTCAGATGTATTTATAAATATTGGAGATGAAGTAAACAAGGGAGATGTTGTCTGTATTGTAGAAGCAATGAAGCTTTTTAATGAAATTGAGTCAGATATTTCAGGTAAAATAGTGAAGGTTCTTGTAGACAATGCTTCACCTATTGAGTATGATCAACCATTGTTTTTAGTTGAGCCAAACTAATTTCTTTGTTCCATTAAATAATAAATATTCTTTTAGCTATGTTTAAAAAAATACTCATTGCCAATAGAGGAGAAATAGCCCTCAGAGTAATACGAACCTGTGCTGAAATGGGTATTAAAACCGTTGCAGTATACTCTAAAGCAGATGAAGATAGCTTACATGTAAAGTTTGCTGACGAAGCGGTTTGCATTGGTCCTCCTGCAAGTAAAGACTCTTACTTAAACATTCCTAATATTATTAGTGCTGGCGAAATAACCAATGCAGATGCTATCCACCCAGGTTATGGCTTTTTGGCAGAGAATGCTCAGTTCTCAGCTATTTGTAAAGAAAACAATATAAAATTCATAGGTGCGTCTCCTGAAATGATCAACTCAATGGGAGATAAAGCAACAGCAAAAGCTACTATGAAAAAAGCTGGTGTTCCTACAATACCAGGTTCAGAAGGTCTTTTAAGTTCTATTGATGAGGGTAAGAAAATAGCCAAGAAAATAGGATACCCAGTATTGTTGAAGGCAACAGCTGGAGGAGGGGGAAAAGGTATGAGGATCGTAAACGAGGCAAAAGGCTTTGAAAAAGCATGGTTAGATGCTAAAAATGAAGCTGGTGCATCTTTTGGAAACGATGGCTTATATCTTGAAAAGTTTGTAGAAGAACCTAGGCACGTAGAGATACAAGTTTTTGGAGATATGTATGGAGGTGCTTGCCATTTATCAGAAAGAGATTGTACTATCCAGAGAAGGCATCAAAAACTGATAGAAGAATCTCCATCACCTGTTTTAGATGAGAAGCTTAGACAGAAAATGGGAGAAGCAGGTATTAAAGCAGTTCAAGCGATTAATTATGAAGGGGCAGGTACTGTAGAGTTTCTAGTAGATAAACATGGGGATTTCTACTTTATGGAAATGAATACCCGGATTCAGGTAGAACACCCTGTTACTGAGCAGGTTACGTCTTTTGATCTTATTAAAGAACAGATTAAAATTGCTGCTAAAGAAAAAATGTCGGGTAAAAACTATTTACCACAAGGACATGCCATAGAGTGTAGAATAAATGCAGAAGATCCTGCACAAGGTTTTAGACCAAGTCCTGGCAAAATTACAACTCTTCATACTCCTGGGGGGTTTGGGGTAAGAGTAGATACACATGTGTATGCAGGCTATACAATTCCGCCTTTCTATGATTCGATGATAGCTAAATTAATTGTTACTGCATTTACAAGAGAAGAAGCTATTGTCAGGATGAAAAGGGCTTTAGGTGAGTTTGTTATTGAAGGAGTCAAAACTACTATTCCTTTTCACCAGAAGATGATGGAAAATGAAAAGTTTATTTCAGGTAATTACACAACTAAATTTATTGATGAAGTTAAATATGAAGATCTCTAGCCTTCATTAATTTTATACCAATAATTTTTACAACAACTAAAAAAGCTTATATTTAGGTTTACATTTATCAAAGTTATTTTACTCTGATATTACAAAAGATTACTTTTTTGGTCTTGATTTAAGTCAAGGTCAAATTTTTATTGACAAAACTAAACCTACGCTAAGCTTTGGAAAACCATTTAATACAATTAGATAACTACGGTTTTATGTTAGAGAAAACCGTCAAACAATTACGACAAAAGCTACAAAGAAAGCTTAATAACGCTAATGCTGAAGTAACTATTGATCAATGGATTATTTTAGACTTATTACACAAAGAAGATGGTGTTAATCAAAATGAATTGGCTGCTTCGGCATATAAAGATGCTCCAACTGTTACTAGGATTATAGATCTTCTTTGTAAAAAGAAGTTCACGGAGAGAGTTCCTGATGCTACCGATAGAAGGAGGTTTAATATAAAATTGACAGAACTTGGCAAACAAAAAATTAACAACTTATTACCTTTAGTTCAATCGTTTAGAAAGAAAGGGTGGGGTGACCTAACCTTTGAAGATTATCAAACATTAATAAGAATTTTAAAAACCATATCGCAAAACGTGCAAACAGCTTTAAGAGATGACTGAACATTTATCTACATGGGTAGAAATACCAAAAGATTCTGACTTTACTATTTACAATTTGCCTTATGGCATTTTTTCAACAGCAAATCACTCTCCAAGAGCGGGTGTTGCTATTGGAGAATATATCGTAGACTTATTTTTTGTCTGTGAGAAAGGTCTTTTAGAAGGAGTTATTAATGATAGTACTGTTTTTAATAAGGCCTTTCTTAATGATTTTATTTCTTTAGGGAAAGACACATGGAGCAAGCTGAGGAATAAGCTGATAGAGCTTCTTTCAGATAGCAATAGTAAGCTTTTTCAACTTAAGAGTGAGGCTTTAGTAGCTCAAAAAGATGCTACTATGCATTTACCAGTACAAATTGGGGATTACACCGATTTTTACTCAAGTATAGAGCATGCAACCAATGTTGGAAAGATGTTTAGGGATCCTGAAAATGCTCTTTTACCAAACTGGAAGCATATTCCAGTGGGGTATCATGGTCGATCTTCATCTATAGTAGTTTCGGGAACAGATATTCATCGCCCTAAGGGACAAACAAAACCTAATGATAGTGAGGTGCCTATCTTTTCTGCCTCACGATTATTAGATTTTGAGCTGGAAATGGCTTTTGTAGTAGGGAAGAGCACTAAACTTGGAGAAGCGGTTTCAACAAAAGATGCAGAGGGTCATATTTTTGGTATGGTTCTTTTCAATGATTGGTCTGCTCGGGATATTCAAAAATGGGAGTATGTGCCCCTTGGCCCTTTCTTAGGTAAAAACTTTGGTTCTTCTATGTCTCCATGGATTGTAACCTTGGAAGCATTAGAGCCTTTTAGAGTTGACAGCCCTAAGCAAGACCCTAAAGTATTACCATATTTAGAATATGAAGGAAAGAAAGGCTTTGATATTAGCTTGGAGGTTTATATTAAGCCAGAAAATAGTGAAGAAACAAAGGTTTGTACTTCCAATTTCAAATATATGTATTGGAACATGGCACAACAATTGGCACACCATACAGTAAATGGTTGTAATGTAAATGTTGGAGATGTAATGGCTTCTGGAACTATAAGTGGTAAAGAAAAACATGAGTTTGGCTCTATGCTAGAACTTTCATGGGGTGGGAAAAATACCATACCGCTAAAAGATGGTAGCGAAAGGAAATTTTTACAAGATAATGATACCGTCATTATGAAAGGGCATGCCCAAAAAGAAGAGATAAGAGTTGGGTTTGGAGAGGTAAGATCAAAAATACTTCCTGCAAAGTAATAAGAATGATCAAAACAGTCGATCCAAAAAAAGTAAGCACACAAGAGTTTCATAGTTATTTGCTTGGTGCTGTAGCTCCCAGACCTATAGCCTTTGCAAGTACGGTGGATAAAAATGGAGTGGTTAACCTAAGCCCTTTTAGTTTTTTTAATGCTTTCAGTGCAAACCCACCGATCTTAATTTTCTCTCCTGCAAGGAGAGTTAGAAACAATACTACAAAGCATACTCTTGAGAATGTTTTAGAACACAAAGAGGTAGTTATCAATATTGTTAACTATGCTATGGTGGAGCAAATGTCTTTGGCTAGTACAGAATACGATAAGGGAGTAAATGAGTTTACAAAAGCAGGACTAACAGAAGTGCCATCGAAAATGGTAAAACCCCCAAGAGTAGCTGAAGCACCTGTAGCTTTTGAGTGTAAAGTGAATGATGTAGTAGCATTAGGTAAAGAAGGTGGAGCAGGAAATTTAATAATTGCAGAAGTAGTATTAGCTCATATTAATGAGGAAATACTAGATGAAAGTGCCAAAATAGATCCATTCAAGCTCGATGCTGTAGGAAGATTAGGAGGAAACTGGTATACTAGAGCGAACTATGATGCGCTTTTTGAAATTCCTAAGCCACTAGCCACAAAAGGGATTGGCATTGATCAAATACCTCAGGAAATACGTAATAGCTCTATTCTTACTGGTAATAATTTAGGTAGACTAGGCAATGTAGAAACACTACCTGATAAAGAAGAAATCAAAAGTTTTATACAAACCAACCAACACGTTCAAGAAGTTTTATCTAAAAAAGATAAGACTGAAATTACACTTAGCCTTCACAAGTATGCAAAAAAGCTATTAGACGAAAACCAAAACACTGCTTTAGCCTGGAAAGTTTTGATGGCTATTTCTTACTATTAGTACTATTTAATCCTATTCTTCGCTTTCATCATACTCTCAAACAATCTGGCTGGCAAAACCCATTTTGTAAATTCTACCAATGTAGTTACACAAATTAAGCGAATATAATAGAAGTCTACTTTACAGGACTTCAATTTTGACCTAACTACTTTCCAGGTCAAACGCTTTGTTTTCAGGTTTTTAACCTCGGAAAGACCTCCAGCACTATAGCATGCAATCATTTTTTGGCTATTGTGAAAACTTCTTCCTTCAACCCAACACTCGAAAATAAACTTAAAGTCTGCAATAATGGGAGTATTTAAGTCAAAAAGCTTTTCTTTCAGAATTTGTGTTTTTACAAATAGCGACTGGTGACTAAAAACCATTCCTTTCCATAAAAGGTCAGGACTTTTTGCTTTCTTTATTTTGATGAATGAGTCATAAATAACCTCGTGGTCACCATAAATCAAATCGGGACTATCTTTCAGTAGGCTAAAAACCTTTTTGATGGTAGAAGGTGATTTAAAGTAATCTCCAGCATTCATAAAATTTACATAATCCCCTTTTACATGATTAAGGCTTTTATTCATTGCATCGTAAATCCCTTTGTCAGGCTTGCTATGCCAGTAGTCAATCTTATCTTCAAACTTCTTGATTATACTAATAGAGTCATCTGTAGAGCCTCCATCGATAATAATATACTCTAAGTTTTCATAGTCCTGACTTAAAACACTTTCTATCGTTTTGGGTAATAGTGGAGCTGCGTTGAAAGTAACGGTAACTATGCTAACCTTAGGGAGATTCATTCTAAAGAAACTTATCTGTATATGTCTTCAAAATACCCTCTTTAAGAGGGGTTTTATGCTGCCAACCTATTCCATGAACCTTCGAAACATCTAATAGCTTTCTTGGAGTGCCATCAGGCTTAGATTGATCCCAATGTATTTTACCTTCAAACTTAATTATATCTTTTATCAGCTCAGCCAATTCTTTAATAGAAATATCCTGTCCCGTTCCAATATTTACAAATTCTTTAGAGTTATACTCTTTCATCAAAAAAAGGCATGCATCGGCTAAATCGTCTACATGTAAAAACTCTCTTCTTGGTGAACCGCTTCCCCAAACTTCTACACGAGGCATCTTATTAATCTTTGCTTCATGAAACTTCCTCAACAAAGAAGGTAAGACATGTGCTTTTTGCAGATCGTAATTATCATTCGTCCCATAAAGATTAGTGGGCATTACGGAAATAAAATTACACCCATATTGATCTCTGTAGGCTTCACACATTTTAATTCCAGCAATCTTTGCAATAGCGTAGGGCTCGTTAGTAGGTTCTAGCAATCCTGTTAATAAATACTCTTCTTTGATAGGTTGTGCTGCAAGCTTTGGGTAGATGCAAGAAGAACCTAAGAACAGAAGCTTTTGAACTTCATTTTTATACGCTTGGTGAATTACATTATTTTGGATTGCAAGATTATCGTACAGAAACTCCGCTCTAAACTGATTATTAGCTAGTATTCCTCCAACTTTTGCTGCCGAAAGAAAAACGAAGTCTGGTCTTTCTTTTTGAAAAAAGCTTTGAACCTCCGGCTGGTTTCTCAAATCTAGTTCTTTAGAGGATCTAACTACAATATTTTCATAACCCTCTTCTTTAAGCTTTCTGTAAATGGCAGAACCTACCATTCCATTATGTCCTGCAACATAAATTTTATCTTTTTTCTCCACTGTTAATAATCAGATTTTGTAGGTTAATGAGGCAGTAACCATTCTTGGCAATATTGGTCTTGCAAAAATAGGGATACCATTAGCCTCATAGTTTTTCAAATTTTCGCTAGTAATTGCTTCTCTTGTGACTCCCAAGCCTACAAGGTCAGCAAAATTGAGTAAGCCAGATGAATTGAATAGATTTCTACAATTAGCAGAAAAAAGCATTTTTTTAGTTAAAGATAAAGACCCTCCAACATTAAATACACTATAAGCAGAAGCAAACGCAGCATTTCTGTTGTTGTAAGCTCTTTTTCCTGTATATCGCCAATTAAAAAATAAAGCAGCCTTTTTGTATCTGAAATGGGGAGTAATATCTAATACTACCCTTGGAACATCTCTTACAATTGTATTTTCAAAGGTTTCTATTACTTCAGCAAACTGCCAGTCATAAGGCTGCCCATTAGGGTCAAGCTCATTTCTATCTGTTGGTAATCTTCCATCGTTATACATGGTAAACGATAACCACCTAGGATCTTGTAAGGTCAAATTGCTTCTTATGCTAAAGCTCTTGCTCAAATGCATGAATGACTCCAACTCAAAACCAATAGTTCTCGACTCATTAAAAGTAGTAGGTGTAAAATAAGATAGCCCAGCACCAGAGTTCACCCTTACCTGATAAGGAACATTATTTAGTTTACTATAAAATCCGGTTGCAAATAAGGATAAAAAAGGAAGGTTAAACTTATACCCTGCTTCTACCTGAATAATCTCTTCTTTAGCACCTTTTTGTACTTCTCTATTAATGAAGTTTTGTGCATAGAAATCCATATCAGGAACTTTTATGCCTCTGCTTAACCGGCTATAAACCGCAGAGTGAGAATTTAGCTTGTAATTAGCCCCAGCACTCCCTGTCCAATAGTTGTATCTGAAATTAAATGAATAGATAGTACCATTATTATAACTTGCCGCATAGTCAGATAGTGTAGTATAATCTCCATCTAAGCCATAGGGAATTGCACCTGAAATAGTTTTGAAAAGATCGGGCTGCCCATTTTCATTATAGGCAACCTCCAACTCACCAGTTTCAGGGTTTCTTCTTCCAAATAAGGCTAACTCTTCTAAATTTCTGCCTGTAAGAGCCCTATCAAAGCCTGATTTTTCTCCTTTATGTCTAATAGACTCTAATCGTAACCCAGCATCTATGCTTAAAGAAGAAGTTAGTTCATAAACATTATTAAAAAATATAGATGCAACCTCAGTGTCCATATTCATTCTCGTGAATGCGGTTGACGAATAAGCCAAAACTCCATCTTCATCTGTTATTTCTAGAAGCTCCTGATCTACTAACTCCCCTCTTACTTCAGGGAAAATTTGAGTTAACTTATAATCTCCAAAATTGGGATTTGGGTGGGTGCTATATACCAGCCTGGGTGTTGCCTCAAAGGTTGTCAAAATAGCATCTGCACTCCAATAGATATCTGTAGTATTTTTTGCTAAATAAATTCCTGCAGTAAACTGATTTCTTTCACCTTCTTTTGAAAAAGTAAGTAGATCAGAAAAATCATATGATTCATTTTCCAAATCTACTGCTGCAAATGCCATCAAAAAGTCTCCTATCGAATTTACATTTTGCGTTGGGTCAGGGCTATTTCTAAACAACAGTTCTCCCGATACAGCATCATAATGGTTATAAAATTGATATACTGGATTTCCTAAAGAGTCTGCTTCTGGAAAGAGCTCTCTTGCTCCCTGTGATAAAACACCGTTTACTGGAATCATTATATTTCCCGCAAACTGATGATAGTCCTGATTAAAATAAGAATATCTAGCTTTATTATTTATCGTCCAATTATCGAATAAGTCAAACTCGAACTCTATGCCCAGAGAATAGTTTTGAGCAGCTATCAAGTCTCTAGCATCAAAATTTCTTTGAGGTGGATTTTTCAAATCCGTACCTGGTTCACTCAAGTTGGGTAGGGTAGTTTTTAACTCAGGAAATAAGGCACTTTTATTTAAATCAAACCCTTCAAATGGAATAGCTGTTTCTATATTTCTGATTGGCAAGTACTGAAAAGAGGTTACTCGGTCTTGCAAAAACTTTCCATACACTTTGACAAAACCATTCTTAAAAGTTTTAAGCAAATTGCCTTTTGCCTGGCCTCCCTTATTAGCAGTAAATGGTAGATCCCTTGCCCCTTCATCATGTCTGTAAAAGCCTCCAATATTGTAAAAAAAAGTCTTCCCAAGAGGACCATTTGCGTTAAAATCAATCCTAGAGTATGTTCTCTCACTCCCTTGTAGGCCTCCTTTGAAAGTCAGTTCTCCAGTAAAATCTTTACTTCCCTGTCTGGAAATAAAATTAAAAATTCCTCCAGGTGAGTTGGCTGAAGAGACAGAAGTGCTGCCTCCTCTTAAAGCTTCTACTCGCTCTACTGTTGCATCATAACGATGAAACATATCTACCTGTGCGAAACCCAATAAAGTATTCATTATTGGGAGTCCATCTTCCTGTAGAGAAACATACCTAAACCCAGTACCAGTACTGGATCCTGCTGCCATTCCTCTGGGAAAAATTCTGGCATCAACTTCTCCTGCAGAATTGTCAACATAAGTTCCAGGAACTGCTAATAGCAAATCTCCTGTCCCTCTTTGCTGCCTTGTTTTGATAAAAGCTTTGTTAAGAGTAGTAACAGCAACGCTTGACTCCAGCTTAGAGGCCTTATTAAAAGTACCAGTTACCAGTATCTCATCCATAGAAAGATAATCAGGCATCATTTGTATAACCCCCAAATCTAAATTGCCTTTTAGTGGGACGCTCTCAATTATTTCTTTGTATCCAATAAATGAAATTTTGACTTTGATATTTTCGTTTTGGCTTTCTCCAGAAATAGAAAAGAATCCATTATTATCTGTTGCAACTCCGTATGAAGTACCTTCGATTAAAACAGAAGTTCCAATCAACGGCTGATGTGTTTCATCGACTACTTTTCCTGTAAGCTTAAAATTAGTTTGCCCTAAGCAGCATAAGGAGAAAAACATCAGCAAGAATGTACTAAAACTTCTAAATAAAAGTTGAGCCATAATTCTATCAAAAAACAAATATACACTTTACCTAGAAAACCCTACTTCGAGGAATCCTTTAATAAAGATGGCAATGATCAGTTGAAAAAGCTAAGTTATAAGATTACTCAGCATTAAAGTAGTGACCTTCAGGAACACCAATATTTTCTTTATCAAGTAATTTTTTTGAGTCGTTCAAAAACTTTTTAAACTTCTTCCGGTCTGCTGTGCTTAAGCTATCTTCCATTTTACCGTATAAGCTTCCTGGTAATATTTTATAATTAATCTTTTCCACATTTTCTTCCTTCCAAGTCCAGCTCAAAAGGTAATTTACTGTATCTAGCTTTACATTCCCACTTTCTCTTTTAAGCTTTATTAATGCTGTAGCACCTCCATCTCTATATCGATCTCTTTGGTTTGAAATAAAGTTTCCCAGAGAATACGCTACAAATCTTTTTTTTCCTTTTGTTTTCTTTAATTCCATTTTTTGGATTACATGGGGGTGCGAACCTATTACGATATCTGCTCCTTTTTCAAAACAAAAGTTGGCTAATCTAACTTGCTCAGAATTTGGAGATCTTTTATACTCCCATCCCCAATGGAGGCATACAATTATCTGATCACAGTTTTGCTGTTTTACTTTATTAATTCCCTTTTCAATGCTTACCGTATCAATCAAATTAACAACCTGATTTTCTGGAATAGGTAAGCCATTTGTTCCATAGGTATAGTTTAAAACTCCCAACTTAATACCTTTCTTTCTTATAATGAGAGGTCTTTCATCTTTTTTGGAAAGGAAAGTACCTGTATGTAGAAGACCTGTACTATCTAAAACATTAATAGTGTTAGATATTCCTTTTTCCCCTCTATCACAAGAATGATTATTAGCTGTAAAAAGAACATCAAAGCCTACTTCTCTTAAGTTATCAGCAAGAATATCAGGTGAGCTAAACCTAGGATAGCCCTGATATGGTTTCCCCCCAAAAGTTAATTCTAAATTACCAAAAGAAAGATCTGCTTCTGAAAGGATAGGAGTGATATATTTAAAGTTATCTAAAAAATCATAGTCCAGTGAATCACTTCTAAAAGCTGCTGTTATTTGAGGTTTATGCTGCATTATATCTCCAACAAAAAGAAGAGATAGATCAGTGTCGCATAAAGTAGAAGAAAAAGATGTGTCCCCTTTACATCTCCACTCCTTAATAACATCAGTAACCATCCAGGATTTTTCTGTTTTTTTAAGAGATATCCGGTGTTTAATGCCACTTAATAGTTCGTCAATATCACCTTCATCCGTTATTATAAAGTTGGATACCGAATCACTTATCTTATTTTGCGCTATTGTTCTTTTTCCAAAAAAAGGCTCGGAATCTAACCATAGAGTAATGGCATCAAATGAATGTTTGATATGTTTTTTTTTTAAACTAGGATTAAACGATTCTAAGCTGATCTTATCATAGATTTTATAGTTTTGAGACCGAAGACTTAAGCTAAAAAAGAGCGCAAAAAAGAATACAACTGTGAATTTAGCTTTCAACTCAAACCAGTATTACAAACAACACAGAAATCAAGATACCAGAATTGTCTTCTAAAGCTAATTAAGACTTTTTTTCAACAATGTTTGATACGTTTTTCTTTAAGTCTTTAGCAAAGTTTTGGACTTTCTGATTTCCTTCATCCTTAACATTGTTGAGTTTTTTTTGGATGTTATTGAGTTTTTTTGAGATTTTTTTTCTTGTTTTTTTACCGCTATCTGGAGCCATCAATAACGCAGTAACCGCACCCGCAGTTGCTCCCAAAAATATTGCTGCTAATAATCCTCCAAAGCTATTTTGATCTTTACTCATAAGTTTTTCCATTTGCAGTAGTAACTATGAAAGTATTGATTTAGTTTAAAAAAAAAACTATTTCTTCTCTAGCTCGGCGTTAATTTCTATTACCACAGGTTTACTTGCTGTATAATCATTTGTTTTTATTCTAAAGTCGCTAGGAGAAATGTAAAACTTAGCATTAATGTAAAGCATGCCTTTGAAGAAGGTAACTTTGCCATTTATTTTTCTTTCCATAGTTACACCATGTACACTCAGTTTTCCTCTACTTTGAAAAGAGTACTCTCTAATATTTGATTTTATTGGCTCGCTCAGTTTTCCTTCAAATGTAGCAACGGGAAAAGATGAAGCTTTGAGAGATTGCATAAAAAAATCTCTTTCCTGATCAGTATTAAAGCCATGAAATGATTGAATAGGAATAGAAAAATTAAAAGTGAATTTTTTGTCGTTAAAAGCTCCATTCAACTTATTGGAATATATTACATCCCAATTATTATTTATAGGAAGCTTTATCTTTATTTCGCCTTTTCTGACTAGGTAAATATGCTGAACAGGTGTAAAACTTATGCTTATTATCGCTAAAAAAACTAAAATGTATCTGTGCAACATCAAACTATTTTTGTCAAAAGTTTTACTTATAGTCCTATAACGAAAGGAACTATGCGTTTCTTATAAAAAAGAAAATACTTTTTTTAATTGATTAACTTATTGTTCAGTTACCAACTAAACAATAAGTTTTTTCAGTCTTCTAAAACGCTACTTTTTTTATTTATTTGATAAAAATAACTCTAATTTAGATTTAAAAATCAACCTTTAGCTAAATGGCATACTTTTTTTTAGGAGTTTTATTAACTGCAGCGATTTTTATAGCATTTAGGCTATTTAGTATTTTAAAAGTAAATACACTTCAGGCAATAGTTATTAACTACTTTGTTTGTGTAGTCACAGGATCTTTATTTATTGGCGATATATCGTTTGTTAATGACATAAAACTTGAAAACGATTGGGTAAAAGTAGGTCTTGGCATGGGAGTCATCTTTATCACTACCTTCTATATGATGGCAGTTACTACCCAAAGAGTCAGCATATCAGCAGCCTCACTAGCTTCTAAGCTATCATTGGTAATGCCCGTTACATTTAGCTTATGGGTTCTGCAACTGGAGAATGTCTCTCCAATGGATTATTTAAACTATATAGGTTTAATATTAGTTTTTCTAGCAATCTTTTCCACTTCTGTAAAAAAGAAAGATTCTTCAAGTAAATCAAAAAAAGGGATTCTCACTCTTTTGCTTCCAACACTAGTTTTTCTTTTTAGCGGTATTATTGATATTCTTTTTAATTATGCAAATGCTCAATTGATTCCACCAGAAAAAACAGCTGCTTTTTCAGTGTTTTTATTTTTCTCTTCAGGAGTAGTTGGAGTAATTATTCTGCTTTTTACTATTCTAATTAATAAGGAAAAGTTTGAGTTAAAAAGTATTGTAGGAGGTATAGCATTAGGTATACCAAATTACTTTTCCATATACTTTTTACTAAAAGCCCTGAATCATTTTAACAATAATGGGGCTTTTTTATATCCAATTTTTAATATGGGTGTTATTATTCTCTCAACATTAGTAGGGGTGCTGTTATTTAAAGAAAAACTTAGCACGTTAAATAAAATTGGAGTTGCATTAGCGGTTCTGGCAATTCTATTGATATCACATCAGGAAATTAGTAACTTAATTAAAATTTAAGCTTTTGCTTAAATTTTAATTAACCTGAAAGTTAGCCCTTCTAAAATCTTCCCAAAAGCTTGGATAAGACTTTTCAACAACTTTAGGGTTTTGGATAGATATTTCTTTAAGCAAGGCCAGAGGCGCAAATGCCATTGCCATTCTATGATCCTCGTAGGTCTTAAAACTAAGATTATCAGGCAGTTTTTTTTCTCTCTTGTGGATAATTATCTTCTCATCGCCATCAACTACAACCTTATTGCCTAGTTTTTCGATTTCAGCTTTCAACGCCGCAATTCTATCTGTTTCTTTTATTCTCAAACTCTGTAAGCCACTAAGCTCGGCATTAATATTTTTAGCTGCACAGATTACAGCTACTGTTTGTGCCAGATCAGGGCAGTTGGAAAAATTAAATTGAAAGGATTCTCCATATGTGGTTTTTCTAAGCCTTATACCATCTTGTTCAAAGGAGGTTTTAACTCCCAGGTCTTTCATAATTTGTGCAATTTCTTGATCTCCTTGAAAGGACTTTTTCCTTAAGCCATTAAGTCTGATTTCACTACTCTTAGATAATGCTACCACAGAATACCAATAACTTGCGGCTGACCAGTCAGGCTCTATTTTGTATGCACCTTCCTGATATTCTTGAGGTTTAATGCTGATTGCATGATTTTCAAACTCATATTTAACTCCAAAGTGCTTCATCAAAGACAAAGTCATTTTGATGTAAGGCAGTGAAAGGATTGGGGGAATAATCTCTATTTCTAAGCCATTAGGAAGGGTAGGGGCAATCATCATCAATGCAGAAATGTATTGACTGCTGATATTCCCTGGTATCTTAATATAACTCTGTTCTTGTCTAAAACCTTTAATTTCAATAGGAGGAAAGCCCTTTTTTTTGAGGTAAGAAATATCAGCACCAACCCAGCGAAGAGCATCAATAAGAATATGGATTGGTCTTTCCTGCATTCTTTTTGACCCAGTAATGGTAATTTTTCTGTTTATTGATGTAAAATATGCAGTGAGAAACCGCATAGTGGTTCCTGCGTCAATTACATCGATAACTTCTGATTTAGCCTTTAGTAGCTTTATCATTGTTTGCGTATCTCTTGCTGACGAAAGATTATCAAGTGCTATTTTTTTTTGGGATAGATTTTTGATTATCAGAACTCTATTGCTTTCGCTTTTTGAAGAGGGTAAATCAATGGTAGAAATAATTTCCTTGAAAGGATGATAGATTTTGATAGAACCAGATTCCATAGGCTTTATGCTTTTTCCCAAAAAGAAGGAGCAAATAAAATTAAGACAGTAAATAGCTCCAGCCTACCTAATAGCATTATAAAAGATAGGAACCATTTAGCAGCCTGAGGAAGATGAAAAAAGTTATCCACAGGGCCTACAGAACCAATTCCAGGGCCAATATTACCCAAACAAGTAGCTGTAGCTCCCAGAGAAGATATGAAATCTACTCCTAAAGCAGAAACTACTACAGTGCCTGTAGCAAAAATGGCTAAATAGATGATCATAAATGCTAGTACCTTAAAGGTAATTTCTCTTTTTACAGCATGACCATTAAACCTTACCGGTATGATAGCAGATGGGTGGAGCTGTCTTTTCAACTCTAGAAAGCTGTTTTTTAATAAAACGATATGGCGAACGATTTTTACCCCTCCGGCAGTAGAACCTGCTGAACCACCAATAAACATTAACATAAAAAAAACGGCAGCTATAAAAGCTCCAAAGCTTGTGTAGTCTTTAGTAATATACCCTGTAGTGGTAACAACAGACACTACCTGAAATAAAGAATCTCTAAATGACTCTTCTATGTTGCTACTGTAGTTTCTAAAGAACAGAACACCGCTTATAGTGATGGTAAAAAGAAATACAAAGCTTATATAATATCTAAACTCTTCATTTTGCCATACTTTTTTGAAATTTCTTTTAACTAAAAAATAATTTAAGGTAAAGCTAGTTCCAGCTAAAAACATAAAAAAGATTATAACATATTGTATAAATGGACTTTGAAAATGAGCAATGCTATCGTTTTTGGTAGAAAAACCACCTGTTGCCATTGTGGTAAGACTGTGGTTAATAGCATCGTAAAAGTCCATTCCTCCAATGAATAACAGGAGTGTTTCTAGTAAGGTAAGACCAAGATAAATAAACCAAAGTCTTTTTGCTGTTTCTTTAATGCGAGGCTGCATTTTGTCTGGAGTAATCCCAGGTGCTTCAGCAACAAAAAGCTGCATACCCCCGATACCTAAAATTGGCAAAATAGCAACGGTAAGAACAATGATTCCCATACCACCAATCCACTGGGTAAGGCTTCTCCAAAAAAGAATGCCTTTATCCAAGGCTTCAATATCAGTCAGTATTGTTGCTCCGGTTGTAGAATAACCTGAAATCGTTTCAAAAAAAGCATTGGTCAGGTTTGGAATTGCCCCACTTATTAGATAAGGAAAGCTCCCACAAAAAGACATTAATACCCACCCAAGAGATACAATGAAATATCCATCTTTCTTTTTTAGAGTATTATCTTTCTTACTTCTACCAAAATACCAAAGCAAAGCACCAAGAAAGCTTGTTGCTAAGCCAGAGTAAAGAAAAGAGATCCAACTACTTTCACTATAGATTATACTTACAGGAATACACAATAGCATGAAACCTGCATTCATAGCCATTAGAACTCCTAAAATACTGCTTATAACTCTTAAATTAAACTGAGCTAACATGAAATAAAACTATACAAAAAAATCTTCTACAGCATGAATACAATCAGGGCAACTTAAAACAACAACTCTGTCTTCTGGTTCGAAAGTGAAATTACCTCCAGGTATTAATGCTTCTCCTTTTCTAATTACACCACCAATGATTGCATTTCTTGGAAAGATCATTCGCTTAAGTTTTTTTTCTGTAATTTTTGACTTAGGTCTTACTTTAAACTCCAGAATTTCTGCATTCACACCATGAATACCAGCTATAGAAAGAACTTGTCCTTGCCTTATGTATCTAAAGATGAAATTGGCTGCAATCAATTTCTTATTAATCATAGTATCGACACCAATACCTTGCGACAAATGGATATAATCAATATTCTCTACTAAGGCAATCGTTTTCTTTACACCATGATTTTTAGCTACCAGGCTAGAAATAATATTAGTTTCTGAGTTTCCAGTGACGGCAATAAAGGCATCCATTTGTTCAATGCCTTCTTCTTCGAGCAGTTTAACTTCTCTCCCATCACCATGAATTACTAATGTGTTTTGTAATTCATCTGCAATATCAAAACACTTGCTTTTATTACTTTCAATAAGTTTGACTCTAAATTTTCTGCTTAATTTTTTTGCAGCATGATAACCAATTTTACTACCCCCCAAAATCATAATATTTTTTATTCTGGCACTTTCTTTCTTCGTTAAGGATAGAATTTCATCTACACCATCTGGTAATGCCAAGTAATAGACATGGTCGTTAAGTTGGAGAACTGTATCTCCACGAGGAATAATAGTCTTATTCTCTCTTAAGATAGCAACAGTTATGTATTTTGATTTGGGGTTAAGTTTGATATAATCTTCTAAGCGTTTTCCTAAAACATCTACTTCTTCGTTGATAGTAATACCGATCAAAGAAAGTTTACCTCTGCCAAAATCAAAGTGATCTGTTATAGCGGAAGATTTGAGTAATCTTTTAATCTCTTTAGCCGCTAAAGATTCTGGCGAAATAATCTCATCAACACCTATTTCTTTCAAGTTTAACTCATTTCTGTATTCTAGAAATTCAACATTTTGTATTCTTGCAATAGTCTGTTTTGCTCCTAGTTTCTTAGCTATTATTGCAGTTAATAGATTGTTTTCTTCTGTGCTGGTTGCAGCAATTACAAGATCTGCATTTGTAACATTAGCCTCTGATAAAACCCTGTAAGAGGAAGAGTCTCCCCTAACCGTTACAAGATCTAAATTATTAGCAATCTGGTTGAGCTTATCCTGATTTAAATCGATAAGTACAATGTCATGTTCTTCTTGAGCGAGTAATTTAGATATGTGAAATCCAACGTCCCCTGCTCCCGCAATGATAACTTTCACTTTGAGCTACTCTAATTTTATGGAAAATGTCTCGTACAAATATATTCTTAGTAAATAAATAACAATACTTATTAGAGATAAATTTCTTTGTTTTGCAAATCGATCCTAAAATAACTCAAAATCAGTAATATGAAGATAGGACTTATCAGAGAAGGAAAAACCCCACAAGATAGAAGAGTAGCATTAACACCTACACAATGCATAGAAGCGAAGAAGAAGTTTCCCAACATAGAAATAGTAGTCCAAAAAAGTGATATACGATGCTATAACGATAGTGAATACACATTAAAAGGAGTTGAGGTAACAGAAGATGTGTCTTCATGCGATATACTGCTAGGGATAAAAGAAGTCCCAATCAATCAGCTGATTGATAATAAGACCTATTTATTTTTCTCACATACAATTAAAATGCAGCCCTATAATAAGGATCTTTTGAGAGCTATACTTGAAAAAAATATTCGACTTGTAGATTATGAGGTACTAAAAAATGAAGAAGGTAAGCGAGTGATAGCATTTGGTCGATTTGCTGGTATTGTTGGAGCATATAATGGAATGCTGGGATATGGGAAAAGATATAATTTATTTGATCTCAAAAGGGCAGTAGATTGTGAAGATCTCCAAGAGGTTAATCAAGAGCTTAAAAAAGTAAAGCTCCCAAGCATCAAAATCGGAGTTACTGGAAATGGTAGGGTTGCGTGGGGAGCTATGGAAGTTTTGGAAAGTATTGGGATCAAAAAAGTAGCTGTAGATGAAATTTTAAATAAAAACTTCGATGAGCCTGTTTATGCACAAATAAAAACCAAAGATTACAATAAGCATAAAGAAGACAAAGACTTTAACCTCAAACACTTTTATAAAAACCCAAAAGAATATGAAGGTAATTTCAAGAGGTTTTCTAAAGTACTTGACTTATTTGTAGCAGCAGCCTATTGGGATCCAGAAGCTCCAGTTTTGTTTTCCAAAGAAGATGCTAAAAATGAGGACTTCAAAATTAGAGTAATAGCGGATGTGACCTGTGATATAGAAGGTTCTGTTGCGTCTACTTTAAAGCCTTCAACAATAGATTCCCCCTTTTATGACTATAATCCAGACTCTCAAAAGGTAGAGAAAGCATTTTCAAGCGAAAATAATATTACTGTAATGGCAGTGGATAACTTGCCAAATGAAGTTCCTAAAGATGCTTCAGCAAGCTTCGGGAAAGAGATGGTAGATCAAGTATTTCCAAATCTTTTAGGAGATGATAGTTTTGGTATGATCAAAAATGCCACGATAGCGAGTAAAGGAGATTTAACCCCTGAGTTTGAGTACCTCAGAGACTATGTGGAAGGATAATCTACTATTTAAAAAATTCCCAATTTGGGAATAGAGTATCAAAATGATGAAATAGCTCAAAAAATATTTAGCTAAAGGGTTAATGCCGGAAGCAAAAGCTGATAAGGAGTGCTTGATTTTGAGTATTTACTTTTCATTTTTAATAAAAAAGCTGCTTTTAAGCAGCATAAGCCTGGCTTTTCTATAGCACTTTTAAGTAAGGTTTTAGTTATGCGTTAATCAAAAAAATGCTTTCTATAATAAAAAATGCTTAAAGTGAATCTTTGATTATTGCAATAATAATGTTCAAAAATGGCTTTGTAAATTAAAAAAGAAGACTCATTGAAAAAAAATCCCTTTTTAATAATGAGTTTATGATTAATAAAAAGAAAGTTGACTTATGTAAGGTAAGATAGTATTTAAGGACAAAAGTAAAGTGCTTTGCTTAGGTGTTTGCAGCCTAGTAGTATATGAATAATTATACTTTACTTATGTTCTACAAAAAATCACTTCAAAAACTAATTTTATTATCACTTGTTGCTACATTTTGCATATCTAATGCAATTATTTCCCAAGCTCAATACTCGATAGGTAGTTCTATTGGGTCATATGGTAGTGGCAATGGAGAGTTTGATAACCCTAAAGGTATCAATGTAGATATTTATGATAATATCTATGTTGCAGATACGGATAACAATAGAATACAGGTATTTAGAGATAATGGAACACATGTCAGAAGCATAGGTTCGCAAGGAACAGGTGATGGAGAATTCAATAATCCTGAAGGAGTAGCAGTAGATGTATTTGGGAATATCTATGTTGCAGATACTGGCAACGATAGAATACAAAAATTTGATAGTACAGGAGTATTCATCCTAAAGTTCGGATCTAATGGGACAGGCGATGGAGAGTTTGACAACCCTACCGATATTGAAACGGATGCAGATGGAAGCATATACGTAGTAGATACTAATAATGATAGAGTTCAAATATTCTCTACTACAGGAACATTTGTAACTAAATTTGGAAGTAATGGCAGTGGTAATGGACAGTTCAATGAGCCATCTGGAATACATGTAGACTTAGATGGTAATATTTATGTTTCTGACCGATTGAACTATAGAGTACAGGTGTTTGACAATGATGGTACTTACGATAGTCAATTTGGGTCTTACGGATCAGACTACAGTCAATTTCTTTCTCCCCGAGGACTTGTTTCAGATACATATGGAGGTCTTCAGGTAGCAGATGATAGTTTATCCCGAGTGAAAAACTTTAGCTATGGTATGGAATCGCAGTATATGGATAGCCTGGTAAGTAAAGTAGAAGATGTAACTATGAATAGCTCAGGGGATCTTCTGATCGTCAACTCAGACTTAGATAAGGTACAAATCTATACAGGCGGTTATACAGTTAGATCATGGGGATACTCTGCTGAGCTTATTCAGCAGATAGGAGAAAACTCAGAGTACTATAATACATTCAGTAGTCCAAAAGGAGTAGCTTTTGATGACAATAAGAATGTTTATATAGTTGACCCAGGGAATGGTAACGTAGCAAAATATGATAGTACAGGTATGAACTCAGGAGGAATTTATGGTTCATTTAGCTCACCAGTAGATATTGCAATTGGAGGCTCTGAAGATATATACATTTCTGATATGTCTGATCACAAAATCTACCAATACAATAGCTTTGGAAGCCTTGTAAAGGAGATTGGAA
>JAUIAB010000007.1 GCA_030425505.1 Bacteroidia bacterium
GGGTCTACTGCTATAGAATTGATTTCTTTATTACTGTCTAGAAATAACTCTTCTTGATACTCTAAAAGGTTTGTTTCTTCAATAAACTCTTCCTTTTCAATAACTACTATTCTTGGAGTATCGCTATCTACATTTTCTACAATAAATAAACGCCCCTTATTTGTTCCAGCATACAATATGTTTGCTGGATTTCTAGATAAGGCTAAAACTACTAATTTTTCTCCCTCATTTAAAGCTGGACGTATAGTATAATCTGAGTCAAAGTTTTCATTAAAGCTCCTATACCTTTTTATATAAGAACTTTCATGAATAACATATGCTAAGTTTTCTTGATTGTAATCTATTACAAAAAATGGTTTACTCCCCCACTTTGTTTGGGTGGCTACTCTCCCGACATTTTCAAGTCTATTCCTTTGGTAGTTAATACGAGATCGATAAATATGGCCTTCTTGTTCAGAAGTATATAAAAAATCACCATTATTAGAAAACTGACAAAACATGCCATCATTGCCTGAGGGATACAGGTATTGTACATCATTTTCCATGGAAATAGAAAGCCTAGAACCATTATCCTGCAAACCTGTTGCTATAGAAGTCCTTTCACCTTTTGGAGGTATAGCTACACTTAATGCTTGAGTGTTTATATAACCCTCATTAAGAGACTCCCATACCAAATCCACCACATTTTCACCCCTTTCCCTTATAGGATTTATTGGATTAGAGTAGTCCGCTCTATATAACCCACCATCATTAGCAACTAATATTTGTTTTGGATTTGAAGGATAAAATAAAATCTTATGATTGTCTACATGCAAACCACCCCCAGCAATATTTTTCACATTTCTATTTGTGATAAAAGCATCTGTAGACCTAATAAGTCCTACTGTTCCCATGAATACAATATCAGGATTATTAGGACATACTGCTATGCACTGATTGTGAGACCCGTTTCCAAAATATCTTATTACAGGTTGAATATTTGACGTTCTATCTTCCCATGTACATCTAGGCTGTTTATCAGAAACTCTTAGCGATGCATGAAGCAATCTATATCTATGACTATAACTCTCAGTAGAATCTCCCGAAGAAAAAAAATAAATATCTCTGGAAAAATCTTCTCTTCTTGTACTGGATACTGCTATTTCAATCCTTCTGCTTTTTGGAAGGCCTACATTATTACCTCGCATATTATCAGGTGTAATATCGTGCCAAAACCTATCTACATCTCTGTATAAAATTTTATCAGAACTATCCCTATTACGTGTAACTACAGATGCTACTATTTCTCCACTTCTGAAAACTTCTAAATCACATCTACTATATTCAATGTTTGGAGGTAATATGCTGATAAGCTGTATCTCTAATCCATTCGGTTGCTCAATTATTTCATATATTCCTTTATCACCAGCAACTACTAATTCTCCAGTCGTTGGAGAAACAATAAGCTCCTCAATGCTTGTATTTCTATTTCTAACTTCATCAACTCCGTCTCCATGAGTTAAGTCTTGATAATTTATGTACGGCATCCAAGTCAGGCCATTATCTATCGACTTGAAAATAAGAGGTTTTTCTTTTAACCGAGATAGAGAAAAGCCTCCTTCGCTAACTCCAAAATACCAAATATTTCTAAAGTCTTCTCTAGGGTCTTGCTTAATTACGCTAATACCATAAGTGCTTTTATTTGGCAGTAAAACTTTACTCCAACTCTGCCCTCCATTATTTGATTGCCATAAATCACCTGTTTCACCACCAGCTAGTATATGATCTTCATCATTTAAATCTATTGCTACTGCTTTGGTTCTACCTCCAACTGTAAAAGGTCCTCTAGCTTGGACTTTGGGCTTTAGGTCAATTAAGCCATCATTTTCTGGTTCATCGTAATTTGCTGTAGGCAATGAAGCAATTTTCTCTAAAATGTGACTACCATGCTTACTTAAAGAAGTATGTTTAAAAGAAGGCTCAAACTTGCTCTCACTATATTTTACTTCGTTTTTCTGGTTGTTACACGACAATAAAATCATGTATAACAGCATTACAAATGCTGTAGTTAGCTTGTTCATAACTGGTTTTTATTAGTTTATTTAAATACTTTATTTAAGTATACTTAATAAACCATACGTTGGTTGCGTATAAATTGTTATTTTTTCTTAAAGTTTCTTAATATTTGGATCTACTGGCTCTACCATAATTACTTCCTCTTTGTCTACTACTACCATTCCTATCGGATCACCCTTTCTTTTTCGGACAAATTTTTTTGGAGTAAATATTACGGGACAAAGTTTTTCTCCCCTCCTCTCTGAATTCCAAGCTGCAATGGATGCAGCCTTTTCAATTACTTCAGTTGGATAGGTTTTCCCAGCTTTATGCTTTATTAGTACATGAGAGCCTTTGGCATCTCTTGCATGAAGCCAAAGGTCTTCTTTATAGCTCATTTTTTGAGTCAATTCCTCATTAGACTTGGCATTCTTTCCTGCCCATATTTGAAACCCTCCAATAGTAAACTCAAAGTATGGTTTCGCTTTTTGCTGTGGCTTGATGTTTATTAGATTACTTTTTCTTAGCTTCTTTAAGTCAATCTCCTTTTCTATTTGCACTATTTGCACTTTTATCTCTTCAAGCTTTTTATTTTTGCTCTCAATATTTTTTTCTAATACCTCGATTTCTTTTCTTCTGTTTTTTGATTTTCTATAATAGACAGAAGCATTATCCTGAGGGCTTAGTTTTGGGTTTAGCTTTATTATCAATTGGTTATTAGAGTAAAAGTCAAATAACTCTACTTCTTTATCTCCTTTTTTGATTTGGTGAAGATTAGCCATAATTATGTTTGCCCACTTTTCAAACTTGCTCTCTGCTTCACTATTTAGTTCTTCTAGCTTTTCTTTTACCTTTTTCAAATAGTTTTCTGTTCTTTTTAATTCCTTTTTTAAAGGAGCAAGCCTTTTTTTTCTTTCTTCTTGTAAAGTTTGAAGTTTTACAGATTTCAAGTAATACTCATTGACTGCTTGTATCGGGTCTTGTGTTTTTAAATCAAAATTTTCAAAAGGTATCGGTGAAATTTTTTTGGAATCTATATAAAAAGTTGGAGAGTCTAATTCCGCAATTTTCTTTTTTATAGCTTCCCATTTTCTTTCTTCCTCCCATTTGTCATATCCTTCTTTAACCAGTTGGTTTACAATTTCTTTAGGAAGTAATGGGCAAAATTCTAATAATGGTTTTTTCTTAAATGCATCAAGCGAAAGATCAAGCTTCTTAGGTAGTTCTTTTATGGAAATTAAGTAGTCTTCTTTCCTCTTTTTATGAAATATTTCTTCTACTTTTTCAGAATTAAAAAACAGAATGTTGGATTGACTACCAAACAGTTTGAATAGTAGTTTTTTCTGACCTTCTAAATTTAATGAAAATGCTCTTTCATAGTGGTAATGCTCTACTCCTATAACTTTTATATCTATTAAGTTCAAAAACAGATTAATATTATTTCTTTTACTTCTGTTAAAGTTCAGAGGAAAAGTCAGATAGTTATATCTTGGCTTTAGTATAGCTTTTATCCAAAACTCCTTTTCTCCTTTCAATAAGCCAATTATAAGTTCGTCTTTTTCCTGACTAAAGCACTGCTTAATAGTGTATCCGCTGATTGCCTCATCTAACTTTTGTGATAAAGACTTTATATAAAAATAGTTATTGATCATTTTCTCATTTGCTTAAAACATTTCCCAGAAGAGATTAGTAACTGTAAAAATAGCCCTTTCCAACTAAGTTTTTTTGAAAGAGCTGTTTAACAGTAAAGTAAGGCTGCAAGTAATAAAACTAATATTTACGAAGTTCAAACTAAAGCGTATTAAGTTAAGTTACTACTTTGAATAAGCTTTAAAGCATATTATTTAACTTTACAATGGGTATCTAACTTTTTAGATTTTAAGTTTTAATTTATATAAAATCAGACTATGAATAAAAAAAAACTAGCAAAAGAGTCATTTGTAACTACCACAGAGATGGTTCTTCCAAATGATACTAATACGCTAAATAATATGATGGGTGGAAGACTGATGCACCTGATGGATATCGTAGCTGCAGTATCAGCACAGAAACATTCGAATAGAATAGTAGTAACTGCATCGGTAGATCACATTGCCTTTCATCATCCGATAGCTTTAGGAGATACAGTAACCCTAGAAGCTCAAGTTACAAGAGCATTTTCCTCTTCAATGGAAGTATTCATAAAAGTAAGAGCGGAACATATGCCCTCTGGAAAAAGTGCTGAGACAAACAGCGCCTTTTTTACATTCGTAGCGGTAGATCAGTCCGGAAATCCTATCTCTGTTTCTAAGCTAATTCCAGAAACTGAAGAGGAGAAGAATTTATATGATGGTGCCCTTAGAAGAAGGCAACTACGACTAATATTAGCAGGAAAATTAAAACCTGATGACGCCCCAGAACTAAAGTCTCTTTTCTTTGATAAGATAAAATAGATTAAACAAATCTAATTGCTAGCTTTTTTACCCTCCTGGATGATATATTTTTTCAGTAAATCTTCCATCAGGAGATGACACCTCTATAAGATACATTCCTGCCGAATAATTACTTACATCAAATGTTTCTATAAAGGTTTTATTGCTTGAAGAAAGCACTTTTTTAGAAACTTCTTTACCTACTGTATCTACTATTCTTATCACAAAAATACCATTGCTAAAGCTTCTAAACTGAATAGTGAGACTTTTGCCATGTATTGTAGGGTTAGGATAAATACTAATATTTGGTTTAAAAGCACTACTTGGTAGATTTGATGCATCTACACGGCTAATGGCTGGCATAGAGAAGCCAAATTCATTCACTGAAAAAACTCTGTAATTAATAAAACTATCTGAATCATCAAAAAATACATTACCATCAACAAAAGATGTTGAACCCGATAGCTCTTGCCCAACCTTAATATACTCTTTATAACTGTTTACAGATTTTTCAATCACAAAAACAGAGGTATTTTCATCAGAAACATCCCAGGTTAATGTGACTTGTCTTGAGTCTATGTCATAAGAAGCATTTACATTTAATAGTGTGTTAGGAGAATTAATATTAAATTCATTTCTATTGTATGCATTTTCTAATATGATATGCATTCTTTCTGCCTGTCCCTTTGTAAACATGGCCATACATGTATCTCTTGTATAGTCCATATAGTTCTGAAACATATCAGGATAGTCATTAACTAATTCCGTACATTTATTTGGTCCAGGAAAAGCACAAAAGCTTAGATTACCATTATCAGAGCTTGTTAAAGGAGTATCTGCAACGTAATCATCATCTCCGCAGCTTGCAAACTGCCTGCCCCATGGATGCCACAACCCTAAGTAATGACCTAATTCATGTGTTAACGTCCGACCTTTATTATTAAGCCTTCTTAAGTCAAAATTTCCATCACCAGTATAATTAGAACCAAAAGCATCATAGGTCATTACTACTCCATCTAAAAAATCCGTACTCCAATCAGAGTTAAGTATTTGCTCATCTAAATCATCAAAACCTGTTTGTGTTGGCAAAAAAGCAAAACCCAATAGATTATTCCTTGAAAAACCTAATACCCATATATTCAAAAATCTATCTGGCGACCATATATGGTTTGGAATAAGTTCGTTTAAAATCTGATTATCTGTCCATCCATCTTTATCAAAACCTATTCTATTAACTCCCGCCTCTTCTAAAATATTTCCTTCTGGGTCAACAGGAGTTAACTTAAACTCAATACCTGTATCTACCATTAACTCTCTAAATAGGTCAGGAACCTTTGTGCTATCATCATTAGCAAGCCTAAAATCTCTATTAATTTGTTTAATCTGCGAAAGAATCTGATCCTTAGATATATTTTTTCCCAACCCTATAGATTCTGAGTTTTCATGAATTACGTGTACAACTGTGGGTATTATATACCTTAAACCATCTTCTGATGCAACCCTAAAAGCTTTATTTTTTAATTCTTTTCTTTTCTTAAATATCCATTCTTCAAACTTCTCTACTGAACCTAATGGTTTCCAGCTTTCTCTTCTTACTTTGTCAATTGGATCAGTAAGACATCTCTGTGCTTTCAATGAGCTTACATGCGCAAAAAAAACAAGCAACATGCAAAGCGAGAAAAGTAGAATTTTATTCATTAGAATATTCCTTTGTAATATAAATTTAGCTATTCAAATCTAAAATTTAGATAAATCGATAAACTAACTTCTTTTAACGCAATTACTAGTATTAATATTCAAAACAAAAAGTATGTTTTTATCACCCACGGATCCTCATAAACTCCATGATCCGTTGTCCAGCTCAAGTTATAGGAAAACACAATATTAAAGCTCCCTCTTTCTCCCATTTTCTGAGAAACCCCAACTCCTAAAAATACAGAATCATACCACTTTCCTTTTACATCCTGCCCGTTAATATCCTTGGTTGTGCCAGTCAAATTTTCATACTCTCCCTGAAAAAAAATATTTGTACTCGGAAAAACTATAGCATCATACCGTGCAATTGCACTAGCTCCAAAAAGGTGCGTATTGTATTTAGGTGTTGCTCTAAAAAATCTTGAAAAGACATAGTTCAAACTTGGTCCAGCTTTAAACCTTTCTCCAAACTCAAAAAAAATAATTGGAGCACACTTCAATATAAACACTTCATCTCCAGCAGAAAAACCAACATCCCCCCCTACCCTTATCTTGTCCCATAATGTCTTTTCTTTCAAAGAAACTTGTTTGCTTTTGAACTTATCTACATTTGCTCCATTCTTGAAAGTATTAGAATTAACCTGAGCCTCAGTAGAAAAAACTACACTCAATATAAACCCTAAAAGTAATACTAATTTATTGTAAGATACCATAACCCTTAGTTGAAACGAAATAACAAAAGTAAAGGATTTTTCGAAGGAGTTCTTAGTAGCGGAGGCAGGACTCGAACCTGCGACCTTTGGGTTATGAGCCCAACGAGCTACCAACTGCTCCACTCCGCGATTTGGAAATACAAAAGTAATATTTTTTAATGTAAAACCTATACTATACACCAGTAAAATTGTATTTTTAATTTACATCTTAATATTAAAGCAGAATGAGCCGAAAAACGTATAGTATAGTCGCACTATCTATCAGCATTATTTTTTCTTTAGCCTTTTCTTTTAAGGACAATTACTTTCAGCTTGCTAAAAGCATTGAGACTTTTATTTCACTCTATAAAGAAGTAAACAAAAATTATGTAGATGAAATTGACCACTCTGTATTGATGGAAGCTGGTATAAACGGAATGTTAGAAAAGCTAGATCCATACACAAATTTTATATCTGAAAATAAAATTGAAGACTACCGAACAAGTTCTACAAACGAGTTTGGAAGCATCGGCATTGAAATAGATACCATCCAATCCAAATGTATAATTAAAGATATATATAAAAACTCACCCGCTCAGAATGCTGGTTTATTAGTAGGTGATCAAATTATAGAAATTAATAATATAGAACTAGAAAATAGGGCTATTGAAGACATACATACCTTATTAAAAGGTCAGGTTGGATCTACAGTTACATTACAAATTCAAAACCCTTTAAGAGAAACTACAGAGGAAAGACGTTTTCAGCTTGTAAGAGAAGAGGTCAAGGCAGAAGATATTCCACTATACCAGCTATTTGAAAATAAGGTAGCCTATATAAAGCTGAATAGTTTTACCAAAACTTCGAGTGAAAGTGTAAAAAATGCCTTTCTTGATTTAAAAGACCAAGGAGCTGAAAAACTTATCTTGGATTTAAGAGGCAACCCTGGCGGACTTCTTTTTGAAGCTATAAAAATATGTAATCTATTTCTACCTAAAGGAGTAGAAGTGGTTAGTACTAGAGGTAAACTAGAAGAGTGGAATAAGTCTCACGCAACTTTAAGCAAACCTATAGATTTAGATATACCTATTGCTGTTCTTATCAACAATAAAAGTGCTTCTGCCTCAGAGATAGTTGCTGGAACTCTACAGGATTATGATCGAGGGGTTATTGTTGGGCAAAGATCTTTTGGAAAAGGCTTGGTACAACTTACCCGACCTCTGGCTTTTAACTCCAGCCTTAAAGTAACTGTTGCCAAATATTACATACCAAGTGGAAGGTGCATTCAGTCTATTCATTACTCGCAGCATGCCCTAAGTAGTGAAACTCCAGATTCGTTGAGAAATAAGTTCCAAACCCAAAACGGAAGACCTGTTTTTGACGGTGGAGGCATACTTCCTGATATTAGAATTAAGCCTAAAGAGTTATCTGGATTGACAAAATTTTTATCAGACTCAAACTATATTTTTGAATATGCCAATATATACCAAAGTACACACGAAAAAATAGACTCTATCTCTGAATTTCGCCTTGAGGACTCTGATTATTCTATGTTTGCAGATTGGGTTTTATCTCAAAAAACTAAACTCAAAAGCCCTTCTCTACAAAAACTTGAAAAACTATTCTCCAACATTAAAGAAGAAGGCTATAAAGAGGAAGTAATTGCTAATCTCCATGCTACTGTTGAAAAACTCACCACTATTAGTAAGAATGACCTTCTTAGCATTAAAGAGGAAATAACTCCACTTCTAGAGCAAGAAATTATCTCAAGATATTATTTTGCTCAAGGGCTTTTAGAAAGAGAGCTGAAAGAGGATAAAGTTTTTTTGAATGCAAAGAAGCTATTAGCTAACAAAACGCAGTACGATCTTATTTTGAAAAGTAAACCCTAAAAACATCCTTTTTAAGGAATAAAAATTATTTGTAGATTTCGGATAAACAATCACTCCTATTGTGCATAGTAAAAAATCATTCGCTGACTTCACAGGAAAATATCAACTTTCTAAAATTGAATCACACAATATAGTAGATGATATAAAAAATGGCGACTACCAACCAAAGCAGCCGCCTAGTGAATCTCGAAAGATCAATTCCTACGGCTTATAGCCTTGTTGTGATTAGTCTTTCAAATTCAAATATAATTAAATATTTAAAGTATGGTTAAACTAGGTTTAGATTTAGGGAGCTCTTCATGTGGATGGGCAATAAGAAAAGGTGATAAAATTATAAAAGATGGTGTTATCACTTTTAACACAGGAATGTCAAAAGGTCAATCTGGAGGATATACATCACCAACTCGTGAGAGACGAGAAGCCCGCTCAAAAAGAAGATTGATTCAAGCTAGAAAATATAGAAAATGGGAACTATTAAAAATATTATGCAAAAATCAGGAGTTTGTCCCTTTAAAAGAACAGGAACTGAAAAATTGGCGTGAATACCGAAAAGGAAAAACAAGAAAATTTCCTGAAAGTGAACAATTTTTGAAATGGTTAGCTTGTGATTTTACTTATGAAGGAGGGAAAAAGTACAAAAACCCTTATGAAATAAGGGTAGCATTATTGGATAATAAACTGAGCAAACATGAGTTTGGGCGTGCTTTATACCACTTGGTCCAACGAAGGGGCTATAAAGACATTGGAGAGTCAAACAAAGAAACAGAAAAACAAATTGAACGTAGAGGAGAAAGTGGTTTCAAAGATGCCTTAGCAAATAATAGAACCATTGCAGAAGCACTAAAAAATGAGTTTTTGGCAAAAGGAAAACGTGCTAGAAATGAATACCCGTATAGAGAAGAATACCAAAATGAACTGGAGGAAATATGTAAAGCACAAGGATATGATATTACCAAAGAAGGGAAAGAGGATTATAAAGATGAATTTGTAAGAAGTTTATGGAAAGCAATTATCTGGCAACGTTCGTTACGTCCACAAAAAGGTCTGATTGGTAAATGTACGCTTGAACCCACCGCAAACCGTTGTCCCGTTTCGCATCCTATATTTGAAGTATTCAGAGCATGGCAATTTATCAACACTATAAAGTATCTTGATGACAATGGAAAAAAACAACCATTGTCATCTGAAATTAGAAAAGCGTTGTTTAAGGAAAAGTTTTTGAAAGCAGGTAAAAACTTCAAGTTCGAAAATATCAAAGGCTTTCTCCACAAGCAACTCCAGAAAAAAGTTGAATTCAATTATCCTATTAGTAAAAAGACAGGCAAATATGAAACTTCTATCTCTGGAATGCCTATTTGTAGAGGTCTAATTGATATGTTTGGGATAAGAGCAGAAAATGCTCTTGAAAAAATTGAAAAATATACTATTCAAGATGCCCCAAAAATAATTGATAGGTATTCTATCTATGACCTCTGGCATGCCTTATTTTCTTTTGATGAAAAATACCTTCAGGAGACTTTATCAAGAAATAAGTTCGACTTTGAGGATGAAATGATAAATCAGAAGGATAGGCAAATTCCCATTTCTCCCTTAGTCCTATTGAAACGAAAAATGACAACTGGTTATGGAGATTTGAGTTTAAAAGCTATGCGAAAGATAATCCCGTTTTTGAAAGCGGGATATTTATATAACGAAGCTGTTGTTTTGGCTAAAGTACCTGAACTTTTGGGAGAAGGCTGGTCAGTAAAAAAAGACGCTATTATTGAAGTGTTAAAATCTTCTAATAAAACGTATGAATGGAATAAACGTGTGGTATCCATTGCTAACAAACTCATTGAAACACATAAAGGTCTTGAGTATCCTGAAAATTTTGCCCATGAAAGTTTTGATTACTTACTTCAAGAAAGTGATAATACGAAGATTGTAAATGGTTGTAAAAACGCTTTTGGTGAGGAGTCCTGGAATGATTTTGAAGAAAAAAGTGCTTTAATAAACCAGGTTGGACAAGAGTATCAAAATTATTTTTTCGACACAAAAAGAAGATTCAGAAAATTGCCCACTCTTGCTGATATTTTTGAAGAAAAACTGACAGACTCTGGAGTTAATTTTGAGGGAGAGTTATATCATCATTCCAATCGAAAAAATCTGTATGAGCAAAATTTGGATATAAATTTTGAAACGGGAGAAAGATACTTACCCCTCCATAAACCAACCAGAAAAGCGATTTTACCTATCCCAAGAATTGATAGTATTAAAAATCCGATGTTTAACAAAGCTATGAGTGTACTGCGGAAGTTAATAAACGAGTTAATTGTTAATGGGGAAATTGATGAAGATACCGAAGTAACAGTTGAATTAGCGCGTGAACTCAATGATAATAACAAACGTGCTGCCATTGAAAAATATCAAAATGAGCGGAAACAATTGCGACAAAAGATTCGTGAAATTTTAGAAGAATATAAAAGACAAGAAAAATCTTCCATTAATATTGAAGAAAGTATTCCATTAGTTGAAAGTTGGAGCGAACAGGTTTTTCTTGAAACAGAAGATGAAAACGGAAAAAAAATTATCAATCAAGATATAAATGAGGTTTTAAATATTAAGAAAGCTACTGAACGCTATCAGCTCTGGTTGGAACAAAAAGGTCAGTGTATGTATACTGGTAAAATGATTTCTATGACCCAGCTTTTCTCTAATGAAATCGACATTGAACATACTATTCCCAGAAGTTTATTACCCGATAATACCCGAGCCAATAAAACAGTAGCTTTTGCCAAGTATAACCGTAATGATAAGGGTAAAGACCTCCCTTATTACTTGCCCAATTTTTCTAAAGACATTGAAGGAAAAGGAACCGCTATTTTACCGCGGTTAGATAATTGGAAAAAAATCAGGGATGATTGGGAAGAGAAGTATGAGAAAAACAAAAAGCCCAAAGGCAACGAAGATGAGATCTTGAAAAACAAAAGAGTAAAGTTCAAGCATTATTACAAGATGCATTTCGATTACTGGAAAGATAAAGTCGAGCGTTTTGAAGCACAAGAAATAAAGGATAGTTGGGCAAGAAGGCAGCTGGTAGATACTCAAATGGTAAGCAAATATGCTCGTGAGTTTTTAAAACTATATTTCAAAAAGGTAGCCGTACAAAAAGGAATAGTTACAGCCAGCTTTAGGAAAATATATGGTTTTCAGGAAGCTGATGAAATTAAAAGTAGAAACAAACATACTCACCATGCTATTGATGCTGCAGTGCTAACATTAATTCCTGTAAATGCAAGTAAGCGAGATGAGATACTAAGAAAATATTACTATGCTGAAGAAAATTACTCGAAACATGAAATTGAAAAACCTTATGCCTCCTTTGACTCTCAAAAACTAATAAAACACATTGAAAGTAATACCTTGATTTTCAATTACGAGAAAGACAATATCATCAAGCAAACTAAAAAACTGGTACGCAAAAGAGGGAAAATTCAATATGTAAAAAACAAAAAAGGTGAATTTGTACTAGACAAAGATGGGAATAAAATTATCCAAAAAGCTCATGGAGATTCTGTAAGGAGTTCCTTATATAAACAAACTTTTCTTGGTAAGATAAAAGACGTTGAACGATATGATAACGGGCAACCGAAAAGGGAAGGAAAGGATTGGAAATATAAAACAGGAAAGGATGAATTTATCTATACTGAACGTAAAAAACTAAAAGACGTCCTTTCAAAAACTGATGATATTATTGACCCAACTATAAGAGAAACCGTAAGGGAACAAAAAGAAAATGCTGTTGATCCACAAGGAAATCCTATAAGACATGTACGCATAAAGGTTAAAGCAGGGAGAGTAGTCAAAGAACGATTGAATTATCGTTCAAAACATGATTATAAAAATTTTTATTACTCCGCCGCAGACTCTTTACCCTATGCTATAATGTTACAAAAAGGCGGTCAAAATCCCGAACGAAAAATGATACCAGTAGCTTCTTTTGAAATTGCCAAAATATTTAAGGCTTGTAGAAAATTTGATCTCGATTATTACCTCCAAGAGTTCTATCCTGACATTGGTGAATGGGAGAATAAACAGTTATTGAAAGTAGGCCAAAAAGTATTAGTATTAAACGATGATTCTGAGTACGAAAAAAGGAAGGATAAAGATTTTCAGAAAAAAAGATTGTATGGTATTACTCAATTTGAGAGTAGCGGAAAAAGGATTATGTTGCAACATCATTTAGAGGCTCAATCTCTACCTGAAGTACGAGCTGGAGTTAAAGAAAAGCAACACAAAATAGTTTCAAAAATTGAAGATGAATTACAACTACCTGAAATAGTAGAAGATGCCAATATTGTTGACACATTGAATAGAAAAAAAGATTTTGAGAAACGTAAATACGACTTTAACTCTCGCTTAAAATTAATTGACTCTTCTACAAACAGCGCTACCAAAAATAAATTAGAAGAGAAAATAAAAGAATATCAAACGGAATACTCTTCGATCCCCAAAGCAATAGTTCCTTCATTTCTAAAAATGTCAAAAGGCAGTTGGAAGAATTTTCTTTACGAAGGAAAAGGCTATGATTTTGAAATGAACTTTCTGGGAGAAGTAAAATGGAACGAATAACCACTTGGGAGAAATCATAAAAGTAGGTAAATAGATTTAAAATACATCTTTCCGAGAGTTTTAAACTTTCGGAAAGATAAAAGTAAAAGAGATAAAAGAGATACTCAGATAAAATAAACATAATGTTACCAGAAGTTTTTTATCATATCTACAATCATGCGAATGGAAGTGAAAACCTTTTCCACTCGGATGAAAACTACCATTACTTTTTAAGACAGTGGGCAAAGTACATTGAACCAGTAGCTGAAACTTTTGCGTATTGTCTGATGCCCAATCACATCCATTTTTTGATACGTTTAAGAGCTGAACATGATGTGTCTGAAAATCTGGGTTATGCTCCTGAATCTGAATCACCTTTTGGAAAGTTTGAAACTTTCCAAAAGGCAGTAAGCAAACAATTCGCAAATCTGTTTAGCAGCTACGCACAAGCATTCAATAAAATGTACGATCGGAGAGGCAGTCTCTTTATTCCAAATTTTAAACATAAAGAAATTACTTCGGATAGTTACCTTACCTCTATTGTTAACTATATACACCGTAACCCCGTACACCATGGGTTCACTTCACACCCAGAAGACTGGCTTCATTCCTCTTATCACGCTTATATACAGAATAAAGCTTCAAAATTGAATAGGACATATATTCTGAAGTGGTTTTCTGGCAAAGAGGAATTCGCAAATTATCACAAACAGCATAGGATCCCCGAAGATAGGTCTTTGCTGGTTGACTATTAGTACTTAAGAATTATGATCAAACGAACACTCTATTTCGGCAATGAGGCCTATCTCAGCACCAAAGACGAGCAACTGGTCGTGAATTTTCCCGATAAGGAAAAACCCCCTGCCAGAGTACCAATCGAAGATATTGGTGTGGTAATACTCGATCACTATCGGTTAATCTATTCTCAAAGTATGGTCACTAAACTCCTGCACAACAATGTAGCTCTGGTCACCTGCAACGAGCGCCATTTACCACAAGGATTAATGCTTAACCTGGAAGGCAACCACGTGCAAACAGAACGGTTCACTGCCCAGATAGACGCTAGTCTGCCGCTTAAAAAGAACCTATGGCAGCAAACAGTGAGAGCAAAAATACTGAACCAGGCATGGTTACTCGAAAAACAAGGCATTGAAGTAGAAAATATGAAATATTGGGCTGGAAAAGTAGGCAGCGGAGACCCAGAAAATTATGAAGGACGTGCTGCAGCATACTATTGGAAACATCTGTTCAAAGAAAATATCAATAATTTTACCAGGGGACGCTTTGATGCAGAGCCCAATAATTTACTCAATTATGGTTATGCTATCTTACGGGCAGTTATTGCCCGAAACCTGGTAGCCTCTGGTATGCTGCCCACACTCGGCATTCACCACCGTAATAAGTACAATGCCTATTGCCTAGCCGATGATATTATGGAGCCTTATCGTCCTTTTGTAGATCAGTTGGTTTTACAAATATTGGAGCAAAAGCTCGACATTTATGACCTAAACAAGGAACTCAAACAACAACTACTTAAAATACCTGTAGTTGACGTAGTGATTAATGAAAAAAGTAGTCCTCTGATGGTGGCAAGCCAACAAACTACAGCCAGTCTGTATCAATGCTTTGCTGGCGGTGTGCGGAAAATAAAATATCCCAGTTTTGAATGAGTTTAAGTCGCTTTAATCAGTATCGTATTATGTGGGTATTTGTCTTTTTCGATTTGCCAACGAAAACTAAAAAAGACCGAAAGAACTACACCCAATTTAGAAAAAGGTTAGAAAAAGACGGTTTTACTATGTTTCAGTACTCTATATACGTTCGCCATTGTGCCAGTCGGGAAAATGCACAAGTACACATCAAACGGACTAAAAGTAATCTTCCTCCATTTGGAAATGTTTGTATTCTTCAACTAACTGACAAACAGTTTGGAATGATCGAGTTATTTGTAGGAGAAAAAGAAGCAGAACGTCCTGACTTACCCCAACAACTAGAACTTTTTTGACGGTTATAAAAGAAAAAAAACTGGATAACTTTTGCTATCCAGCTTCTACCACGAGCACTTTTTTAAAATCCTATTTTCTCCTTTAACTTATTGATTAACAAGTAAATAAATTCACCTATGTTGTGCTCAATACGTCAAAGATACAATCTGAAAGCTAATCACAACGATGCAGCTGGTTTGACTATGTTCGAGGATGTTGTGCTCAATACGTCAAAGATACAATCTGAAAGCTAATCACAACATACTTTTTGTATCAATGTATAGGTTTTGAGTTGTGCTCAATACGTCAAAGATACAATCTGAAAGCTAATCACAACTAGAGCTTTAGACTTACAAGAAAAAGGAAAGTTGTGCTCAATACGTCAAAGATACAATCTGAAAGCTAATCACAACCGGAACTAAAGCTGTTGTTTCGCCATACATGTTGTGCTCAATACGTCAAAGATACAATCTGAAAGCTAATCACAACTAATTCCAGGCATTAGTTTAAAAGAATAGTGTTGTGCTCAATACGTCAAAGATACAATCTGAAAGCTAATCACAACTGCAAGTTTCCAAAAAGCGTAAAAAACTTTGTTGTGCTCAATACGTCAAAGATACAATCTGAAAGCTAATCACAACGGTCAGTTATATTTGATAATGTAGGCACTGTTGTGCTCAATACGTCAAAGATACAATCTGAAAGCTAATCACAACCGTAAAAATAAAAGGATATAATGCTTATGGGTTGTGCTCAATACGTCAAAGATACAATCTGAAAGCTAATCACAACTGTTATTAATTGAAAGATACAGCCCTAAGAGTTGTGCTCAATACGTCAAAGATACAATCTGAAAGCTAATCACAACTGTAATTTAAGTTAAAATATATGCTTTCAGGTTGTGCTCAATACGTCAAAGATACAATCTGAAAGCTAATCACAACTTTAGAATACTAGCAGAAACAAGAACATAGTTGTGCTCAATACGTCAAAGATACAATCTGAAAGCTAATCACAACGTAACCTGTGCTTTAAATCCATCCAGCATTGTTGTGCTCAATACGTCAAAGATACAATCTGAAAGCTAATCACAACAAATACCCACATTGCCACTTGTAGCGGCAAGTTGTGCTCAATACGTCAAAGATACAATCTGAAAGCTAATCACAACTGCTGAGAATATCCAAATGTGGGATGTGTCGTTGTGCTCAATACGTCAAAGATACAATCTGAAAGCTAATCACAACTTAACACTGTATTTTAGTGTAAAAAGCACTGTTGTGCTCAATACGTCAAAGATACAATCTGAAAGCTAATCACAACTAGTGCGGTAAGATTTGAATTAGTAGTTGTGTTGTGCTCAATACGTCAAAGATACAATCTACAATAGGCTGTTTCTATTTACTTAATATGCTTATTTTTTTATGAGAAATTATTAGTGAGGGCTTTATTATCACATAAACTGTAGCTCATGAGAAGTACCAGGAGCGGGACTTGAACCCGCACGCCCCTAGGGGCACAAGATTTTAAGTCTTGCGTGTCTACCAATTCCACCATCCCGGCAAAAAAGAGCGAGAGACGGGATTCGAACCCGCGACCCCGACCTTGGCAAGGTCGTGCTCTACCAACTGAGCTACTCTCGCTTGAGGTCTGCAAATATAAAAAAACCTTAATTAATTACTAAAACTAATTAAGGTTTAATTAATAATTATTTTTTAACAACTAACCGATTAATAAGACCAAAGCTCAGTTTCGTAGTCAACCATGTCATACTTAAACTCAAGAGACTTTGCTAAGCCAAGCTTTTGGTTTCCTCCATATACTTCTTCCACAATTTGATCTTTAGCATTTGAGAATTTATATACTCTCCCAGAAAATTGCCTCAGCTCAAATGCATCAGCCAAATTTTTATTCTCATTAATATTCTTTTCATTGAACCAGATAGCATCCGGATTATCCACAAAAACATTATCTACTAATTCTTTATAACTAAAAGTAGCTAACTCTTTATCAATACCTGTAGGGTACAAATCTCCTGGTATAATTAATTTGATTGATTGAATATCATGTCTAAGCTGAGAAGTTTTCTTATTGAAGATTATATCTTCTTTTAGCTCTAACATATAGATTTGTTTAGGAAAGAACTCTGCTGGAGCATCTTCTACTATAGTTGCCGTTCCATCGCCACCCCAATCATCAAATCCCCCACCCCATTCGTCTCCTCCACCAAACACGCCATCTCCTCCACCAAACATATCATCTCCACCATCTACACCTGGAACTTTTAAGTTTTCTAAAAACTCCTGTAGAGACATTCTTTGTAACAAAGAATCATTCTTATAGGGTCTTAGAACACCTGCCTTAACAGCATCAATAACTATTTTAGTTATCCAGTTACCTTCAGAGAAAAAAGGTGCATTTATTTTTTCTCTAAGATCTAATCGATACCATACGCTTTTCTTATACATGATATCGGCCTTACGAATAGGTCTTATAGAGTTATAATTATAACTATTATCATCTATTTCTTGAGCAGACACAGTAACTATGCCAGCAAAAGCTATAGATAAAATTAAAAATACTATACGCCAGTTCTTTCTCATAATAAATCTTATATTAATTTATAGGTATATTAATTATGTTATCCATACCACTAACAACTTCTTCCTGATCCTGAAAGTTTCTTCTTTTTACTTGCTTAATTTCTACTACAATCCTATCTCCTTCTTTTGCACTAGCAGCAAAATCAGAAATATTCACTCTACTATCACTAACTTTTTTAGCTGCTATAGCTCTTCTACCTCTTGCAAGAGTAATTTCCCATCTTGTAACCTTGTATCTTGCATCTTTAGGTAAGAAACTTTTAAAATCTTCATCTGCAACTGCTGCCATTGTTAATACCCTTGGCATAGTAGCTACAGAAACTCCATTTTTTAAGTCAATCTTTTTATTTCCAGTGCCAATTGGAACTATCTCTGGTTTAGGTACAGCTCTTACCCTAAAAGATTCTGATCCTATTAAGTTCCCGCTGCTCCTAACTGATAATGTTACTTTCTTATCTTTAGGTATTAGTGTAATAAATCCTTTTTTACCTCCTTTAATTACAGAGGCTCCATTCGCACTGAATGAAGGATCGTACGCACTTCCTAAAGCAGGAACTTGCACATTAAGCTCATTTCCACAATTAAAATAGAGTGCAGAGACTGCTGCTGCTTGTATAGAAATCACAGGTTTTGCAACTGTATATTTTTCATCAACTTCTAGAACTTGCTCGCCCAGTGGAGTCTGAACTTTAATTGTTCCTTTCCAAGATTTGGTTACATTACCATCTTTATCATAACCACCGCCACTAGCCACAAAAGAAACTTTACCTTTTCCATCTTTATCAACTTTAATTTCTTTCCCTCCAAAAGTCATTTTAGGCTTAAGCGAGGAGGAAACTGCAGCTATGAACATTTCAGCCTCGTATTTAGTACCTGCTGCCACAATTTTAGATTCAGGTTTTACTACTGGTATCACCTTATCAACTCTAAGTTGATCCGCACCTACTTCAGAAGATAAAAGTTCTATAGCTTTAGATTCAGCTTGGGCAACTTGTGACTTTAACTGACTTAATATTGCTAATGCTGCTACATTTGGTGTATTTTGAAATTGCAACTCCGCAAAATCTTTTCTTCTTTGATCAGGGTCATCTTTATATATCTCCATATCCTTAGCATCTAAAGCTATTGGAGGCATATTAAGGGAGTCATGAACAGTATTAAGTTTTTCTATAAATGCGTTAAGCTTTTGCTGCAAAACATATGCCTCACCCTTCTTAGATCCTTCAGGACCTATGGTGTAATGCATTTGTGCATCATATCCTCCCTTATCGTCTATTTGACCATTCTCATCTTTTCCAGCTATTTCAATAATTTTATCTCTAATCTTTTTAATTTCATTTATTGCTTCAGATGCCCAGTCCCTTACTTGTTCTGATTTTTTGACAATTTCTAAATCTTGTGGTCTATTTCCATTTTTTTCAACAACGCTAGCTATGCCTTGTATAGACCTTTCATTATCAGCTCTAGTAAGTTTGACTGAGTGCCTTACGCTTTCATCAATAAATATGAATTTGTTAAGAATATCATTACTAACCTGCAACGCCAATAGTGCTGTCAGTACTAAGTACATCATTCCTATCATCCGCTGCCGTGGTGTTTCGTTAGCACCTGCCATATTAGTTTTTTTTTAAGTTTTAGTAAAAAGTATTAATTCTTAAATAAATAATGATAAAAAGCTATGCCTTCATTGCAGCAAGCATATTACCATATACTTTATTTAAAGAAGAAATATTGGTAGTAAGATTAGAAAGTTGATCTTTGAATTGCTTAGACTCTTTGCTTGCATCAGTCATACTTTCCATAGCAACCGTTAAATTACTATAAAACTTATTCATTGCTTTCAAATGGCTGTTAGCATCTTTAAGTTCCATCTCATAAACTGCATTCAATGCTCCTAAGTTCTTAGTAAGAACTTGCACTTGACCATGGTATTCTTTAGCATCTTTTGCACTACTACTCATTTCGTTCATCGCTGAAGTAGCAACAGAATATGCTTTATTTAGTTCAGCAACAGATTTAGTAGCACTATTCAAGTTTTGAACATATTCATTGGATGCAGAAGCAGCACTGGTTACTGTTTTCATATCATTAACTCTATCGTTTAATGACTTCATACCAGTTCCAAAATTTTTAAATACATCAGCACCAATATTAGCTTCCATTAAAAGCTTATCAATACCAGCCATCGCTTCCATTATTTTATTTTGCTTTTCGTTTTTGCTTGACAGTTTATTTCTATTTCCTCCATCTCCTTCTGCCAGTTCAGGGTATACTTTAGCCCAGTCATAATGAAAGTCAGAGGCAGGTGCAGGTTGGAATGTACCGATAAAAAATATGAATGACTCTGTCATTAACCCAACAGTAAGCATTATACCAGCTCCTTCCCAGTGCATAATCTTATATAATGCACCTATAACCACAATAGATGCTCCTAAACTAGTTATTCTTGGCACCCAAACTCTGTAAAAGTATTGTGAACCTGATTCTTGCATTTTACTCATATTTATTTTTTGTTAATTTATGTTTAAAGTAAAGTCTACTATTTAAAAGAATTCGTATCCTGACGATCTACCCAAGCTGGTCATAACAGCTCTAAAACCTATGTATGACCTAGCTGAATCTTGGTATTCATAAGATCTTGTGCCTGTTCGTATATAATATTTGATATCTTTCCATGATCCTCCTCTAACTACTTTTCTTGGTTCGTTTTCATCAAAGTAAGTTGGGTTCAGATCCCACACTACCGGATAACTAGCAGGATGAAACGCATCTTCACACCATTCTGCTACATTACCAGCCATATCATAAAGTCCAAAACCATTAGGGAAATATGAGTAAGAAGGAGACGTGTAAGCAAACCCGTCGTCAAAGTAATTTCCTCGCCCTGGCTTAAAGTTTGCCAAAGCACACCCTCTACCGTTTCTGGCATAAGGATTACCCCAAGGGTACGAATTACCATCCAATCCTCCTCTTGCAGCATATTCCCACTCTGCTTCCGAAGGAAGCCTGAAATTAGGCATAGCAAATAAGCCTTCCGTCTCTCTATATTCGTTTAAATATCTTGTTCTCCACTTACAAAATTCTTTTGCAGCAAACCAGTCAACACCTACTACTGGATAGTCATCAAATGATGGATGCATGTAATAGTATTGTACCATCGGATCACCCATGTGGTAGGTAAAATCTTTCATCCACACGGTAGTATCAGGATAAAGCTGATCCATTACTTCTGATTCACTCCATTCATAACTTGTATCAGACCCTGTCATCATTTCGTTGATAAACTGACGATATTCATTATTGGTTATCTCAGCATCATCCATGAAGAATCCTCCTATAGTTACCTGCTTGTTAAGATTAATCTTTGACGAAGTTATATCTTCATCCATTTGCCCCATATGGAATGTTCCTGGAGGGACTATTGTCATTCCATAAGGAATAGATTGAGTAGTCCATTCTCTATCTGGAACTCCAACTAGTTGTCCTTCTGATGATTCTCTTCCACCAAAAACTCCACAACCTTGAATAATAACTGCCAAAAGAAGCGCTGCTATTCCTGAAACACTAATTTTACTGTAGTTCACCATACCTTAATTAATTACTTTTCTCGCTGTAATTAAACTCAACTTTTTTTACAATGATAAATTTATACAAAAATGAATCCAAAAAAACTTTTACTCTAAATTTTTTAATTAATTCTATACCTTGGGTTTCTAATCGGAGATGGTTCATAAAACTTTAATGATGGCATCTTATAGGTTATTACTATCTCATGAGAAGAAGTTGACTTTGCAGTCCTTGCCTCTCCTTGGAGAACGTAATCCAGTGCATATCCTACAGATAACCTATTATCTTCCAAAAAGTTAACCCCAAAAAGAAATATTAAATCATCTAATTCTCTAAATGATACTCCACCATAAAACTTCTCGTTTTTTTCAGCTATTACACTCAACTCTATTGATGTTCTCTCCATATCTGTTTTTACTAATACGGAAGGTTTGAGCAAAAGTGTTCGGGAAATTCCCCAATTATATCCTGAAGTAAAGTAAAAGTGATTACTAAGACTAGCTACTGACAAACCTGAGCCATATTGAAAATCAGACTGACTAAGATGGTTAATGCTTACCCCAAAATAATATTTAGCATGCTCATAAAATGCTCCTAGTCCAAAATCACTACTTAGTTCACTAATTTTTCCTCTACCCAAAATTTCACTGGCTATTGGCCCGTCAGGGTCTGTAAATCTTAAATTAGAAGTATTAACAGATAGGTTATATATTCCTCCTCTTCCACCAAAGGACAATTTTCCTTCACCTAAATTTAGATGATAAGCTATTGATAATAATAATTGAAAGTTACTTGATGAACCCACAGAACCACTTGAAAAAGCACTACTAAACTTATCATTAACTAAGGTTAGCCCCATCCCCAAGTTATATTTACTAAGAGGCATACTAATAGACAGTAGCTGTGTATTAGGAGCACCCCCATCATCAAATGTAGCATTGTACCCTACCCATTGCGATCTATGTGCTAATCTAATTTCGTTCCAGTCTTTATTTTTTCCAGCTGTGGCTGGGTTGAAATAAAGATCTGTAAACATGTAATTGCTGAATTGAGGATCTTGCTGAGCCTCACATAGTAGTGTTGGAAACAATAACGCAACGGCAAAAAATACTTTTATGTTAAGTAGATATTTATTCATTTCTCTTGCTGTTACTAATATAGGTCTAATTCTCCATTTATATCTAACCCTTGATATGCTTTCTTTTACTTTTTATTTGCTTCATCGATATACATTTCTATTGCAGCAGTCATAGAAGGCGCATTTGGCAACGGAGCTTCAATGCTTAAGTCTAGGTTTCTTTCTTTTACTGCTTTTGCAGTTGTTGGTCCAAAAGCTGCTATCCTCGTATCGTTTTGCTTAAAATCCGGAAAATTTTCAAATAAAGAGGTTAGACCAGAAGGACTAAAAAAAGCTATTATATCGTAATTGACGTCCGCTAGATCAGATAAATCACTCGCCACTGTTTTGTATACAGTAGCCTCACTGTAGTCAAAGTTATTTTTTTCTAAAAAGTTTGGTATGTCGTCTGTTCGAATATTTGAACATGGAAAAAGGTATTTTTCACCTGGCTGCTTTTCTATTATTTTAACCAAGTCGCTTGCTGTTTTTTCACCAATAAATAGCTTTCTTTTTCTTATCTGTATATATTTCTGAAGATAGTTGGCAGTTTGTTCTGATATACAAAAGTATTTCATATCAGTAGGAACTTCTATTTTCATACCTGTACATATTCTAAAGAAATTATCTATCGCATTCCGACTAGTTAAAATTACCGCTGTATGCTCTAGCACTTTTATTTTTTGTTGCCTAAACTCTTTAATATCAACTGGCTCTACATGAATAAATGGTCTAAAATCAACCTTTATTTTATATTTATCAGCAAGCTTATGGTAAGGGGAGTTAGGGTTAGGAGGTTCAGGTTGAGATACTAAAATAGATTTTACAGGCTTTAATTTTTTAGTTTTTGCTGTATTTGACATAATCATCTCTTTAAACCAATGAAAAGGATATAAAAATTCTGGCAAAAATAAGAAATTACGCATAACCTGTAAGGAAATTCTATAAAATTTTATTTATTGTACTGATAATGAGTTAAAAACACTAACCCTTCAGGATTATTTCGCAGTAATACTAGTTTTATACAGCAGCTAAAAGCTACTTTGTTTAGTTACTTCTCCATAAAAATGGAAATAAGATAAGTGATATTGAAAGACAAATAGTGTCTATCGCTAGAATTATAATTATTTCATCTAAGATATTATTCCAGGAAAAACCTAAAATCGAACTCTTGGCTATTTTTATCAAAAGCATTAATAATGGAACTATCACTGGAAGGCCTAAAACTGCTGTAAAAAGATGTTTACTCTCCGTTTTTGATGCAATACTTGAAACTGACCCTAGCACTATTGAAAAGCTTATGCTACCAAGAAACAAGGCTGCTATAAACATCCATTTATTCTCAGGCATAAAACCAAATATTAAAGAGTAAAAAGCCACTAGTATTGCACTGATTGTTATCGAAAGAAGAAAGTTGGATATGATTTGAGAAAGTAGTATCAGCTTTGGACTAGATAGTGTATAAAAAAAATAATACTGCCCTTTATCTAAACTCTTATAGCTTTCTGCATTGGACTGAATTAGGCAAAAAAGCATCACTATCCAAAATAAGGCATTCCATGTCATTGGGGACAACTCAACTAGCTTATTAAGAAAACTCAAATAAGCTACCCAAATTGTAGCTACTGCATATACTATAATACCAGATATAAAATACCTACTTCTAAACTGCCGTAAAAGAAGAATTTTTAAAAGCTCAATCAAAAAATTAACTCCTATTTTTCTAAAGCAAATGTATTCAGAAACTGCTAAGTTTACACGAGTGTTTTTTTACTACCATTTTTTATTAAATGAAACAGACCATGTCTGGTGTAAAATTGAGGCACACACGACGCAATGATTAAGATACGTGCCAAACAGATTAAGGTCGGTCACAAATTTTAAACACATGAAATTAGCTATTGTAGGTGTTACAGGTCTTGTAGGATCTGAGGTTCTAAAAGTTTTAGAAGAGAGGAAGCTGCAAATTGATGAGTTAATTCCTGTAGCTTCTGTGAGATCTAAAGGAAAGAAGATATCATTAAATAATAGCTATTGGGAAGTTATTACTATTGATGAAGCATTAGAAAAAAAACCTAATATAGCTATCTTCTCAGCTGGATCAGAAGTATCGAAAGAATACGCCCCTCTTTTTGCTAATAATGGCACAACTGTAATTGATAATTCTTCTTTCTGGAGAATGGATGACAGCAAAAAATTAGTTGTTCCAGAAATTAATGGTCATTTGATAAATAAAGAGGATAAAATAATTGCTAACCCAAATTGCTCTACAATTCAAATGGTTATGGCTCTTTATCCATTGCATAAAGCATATAAAATTAAAAGAATTGTGGTTTCTACCTATCAGTCTGTTACTGGATCTGGAAAAAAAGCAGTTGATCAGTTAATGAAAGAGCGTAAAGGTAAAAAGCTTAATAGTGAAGATATGGCTTATCCTCACAAGATAGATATGAATGCCATACCCCATATTGATGTTTTTCAGGAGAATGGATACTCTAAGGAAGAAATGAAGATGGTAAGTGAAACGCAAAAAATTCTAAATGATTATACAATAAAGATTACTTCAACCACTGTAAGAATCCCTACGATAGGAGGTCATTCGGAGTCTATTAATGTAGAATTTGAGAAAGAGTTTAACCTTGAAGATGTTTATTCTTATTTAAATGATTTTAAAGGAATTCAAGTCATTGATAATCTTTCAAAAAACGAATATCCTTTGTGCAACTATGCTCATGGCAAAGACGATGTTTTTGTTGGCAGGATAAGAAGGGATGAATCTCAGCCTAATACATTAAATATGTGGGTTGTAGCTGATAATTTAAGAAAAGGAGCGGCTACCAATGCTGTACAGATTGCCGAACTCTTTATGCTACCTTAAAGGACTTTCAATCAAACTTCATTCTCCAAGAAACTCCTGCTTCAACAAAGAAGTCCTCTATTCCATTGTTTGATCCATACCCTCCTAAAATATCAATTTGTAAGTTATTGTTAATTAAATATCCCAAGCCAGTATCAAATTTTGTTGTTAAATCTCCATTGAGAACAGATCCATAGTTCTCTACAAAGCCTCCAAGTTTATCAGTAATTGGGAATGATATATTTGCAACATATCCAAAAGATGGATCTGAGTTAAAACCATCCCATGAAAGTTTAAAGTTGGTAAAAAGACTCCAATTAGCAAACAGATCATGCCTGGCTATTAAAACTAGTTTAGGTGCTATTTTATCTTTTTCATAATCTTCAGAGGCAAAAGGCATTTCGAATCTGGCTTGAAAACCAAGCGCAGGAATAACTCCATCAGGATCTTCTATCAAATTAACTCTAGCTCCAAACTGTATGCTGCTGATGCCATCGCTACTAATTTCCGAAAAGGGTATATCTGTTATTTTACTAGCAGAATAATCTACGACTGCACTAATTTCAAACTTTTCGCATAGCCCATATCTTAATACATTATTAAATAAAAAACCTTTGTTTTTAGCTTTAAGTATTACTGGGTTTCCTTCAATATCTGTAGATAGAAAATCAATATCTGCATTGCTTCTATTAATTCCTGACTGAACTTGAAACACTTTTTTACCAGTAGTATTTGGTCCTATTGCCTGCCCTGGTCTACCAGTTCTTATTGTTTCTGCATATTGTGCCTGAGAAGTTAGAGGTAAAAAGCTAATCACAGAAAATCCTACACACAAGACCAATTGTTTTATTTTCATATCAAAGAATTTTTGGAAAGGTATAGATCATTAGCTGAAAAAAGAAAATTAACCCAAATAATTCGGGACTTATTCAATAAAAACGAATAACTACCTGACTACAAAGCAATTAATCATCCTTTTCTTGAACTAACTGATCTTCAAGTTTGGGGAACAAAATACTAAACTATTTAAAACAGCAAGCTTCTGGCAGTCAATTATTTGATTAGAAGCCAACAACTTTCTTATTAAGAATACAGAATAATAAACTGATAATTAGAATTAGAATTATATTTTATTACAGCTCTTACTCTAACTTAAAAAACTTAAAATTGACATTTATTTGATATGAGCGAAATATTTGAAAAAGTTAAGATAACCCTTGTTCAAGCCAATACTATCTGGGAAAATAAAGAGGCAAATCTGGAAATGCTAGAAGATAAAATCTTAAATACCCAGCTGAATACGGATCTAATTGTATTACCAGAAATGTTCAATACAGGCTTTAGTATGAGTGCTTCGAGATTAGCTGAACCTATTAACTCTTATACAACCACATGGCTACTAAAAATCTCTAAACAGCTTTCTTGCGATGTTGTAGGTAGTTTGATTATTTCTGAAGAGAACAAATACTACAACAGACTAATATGGGTCAAATCAAATGGGGAAGTTAAGTATTATGACAAAAGGCATTTATTTCAGATGGCTGGTGAAGATAAGGTGTTTAGTAAAGGAAGTGAAAAAGTTTATATAGAATTAAAAGGCTGGAGGTTTTTACCTTTAATATGCTATGACCTAAGGTTTCCTGTATGGTGTAGAAATGTTGATTTAAGCTATGATTGCTGCCTTTTTGTTGCTAATTGGCCATCACCTAGGCTGGGTGCATGGGATAATTTACTAAAAGCTAGAGCTATTGAAAATTCTGTTTATTCCATTGGCGTGAATAGAGTGGGTGAGGATGGTATTGGGGTAAAGTACAGTGGTCATTCAGCTGTTTATAACCCTAAAGGAGATGTTGAAGCTTTTTTAGGAGAAGAAGAAACTATATCAACTATTACCCTGAGTTATAATGTACTAAAGAATTATAGATATAAGTTCCCTTCACATTTAGATGCTGATTCATTTTCTTTATAGAAGGTTTTTTATATTTATCCCTTACATCACAAATTTCAAAATGCTTTGCAAAAAACTTTTAGCCTGAAATCCTTTTTGTTTAACTTTGAACTATTAGATTTTAAGGTTTAGAATGTATTTTATTAAAAGGCTATTTGCTTTTTTGACTTTATTGATTGCTTTTTCTTGCAATGATTCAACTCAGCTAGGGTTAAATTTTATAGACGAAGGAAAAAGGATAGTAACTCAGTTTGTTGATTCTCTAAAAATAGAAACAAGTATTGTCCATCTAGACTCTATAAAAACATCAGGTGTGAGTAGATTGCTTGTTGGGAAATACTATAATCCAGATTATGGAACTGTTAGTGCTAAAAGCTATGTTCAACCTATTTATTTATCTGAAGGAAGCCCAATAATATCAGGAAGTGAACCTGAATATGTAAGCATGAGTCTTATGCTAGCTAATAGTTATGCTTATGGAGACACCTCCGTTAGCCAAAACTTTCTAATCCACGAATTAGCAGAAGATATTGATACCATAGATTATTACCAGTTTAATGAATTAAACATAGTTCCTGAGCCTATCGGAAGCTATGAGTACTCTTTATCTCAAGCAGATACATCTTTTATTGAAATAAGTTTAGCTAACTCTTTCGGTGAAAGGGTATTTTCTGATTTAATTCAAAATGATGCAACAACTCAGGAAGGCCTGCTTCAAGCTCTGAAAGGAATACGAGTTTCTACAGATGACTCAGAAACTTCTCCTGCAGTTTATGGCTTCGATACCAATAACGGGCTTTCTAAGTTTCAAATACGATTTAGAACCCAAAATTCGGATGGAACTTATGATACTTTAAGAAGAGAACTTCCATTAATTGGAAGAAGGTTCAACTCTATCAATTATGACCTTGAGGGTACTTTAAGTGATTTTAATGAAAATAGTGATGCAATTATTTCGACTTCTAATTTTCAAAACAAGGGTATTGTACTTTCTGGAACTCCCATGACTACTAAATTAAGCTTCCCTTCTTCTGAAACTCTTTCTGAAGTATTAGGAGCTACTAGCTTAATTGATAAAGCTGAATTAGTAATTTCTCCTGTTGAAAGAAGAAATACTACTATCTTAAACCCTCCTGCGGAATTACGCTTTAAACTTATAAAAAGTAATTCCTTGGTCAGAGATGAGAATGGCAACCCAGAAATAATTTTTGAAGATGGGTACTCACCTATCCCACAAATACCTGCAACATTTAGATATAATGCTAATGCTGGAAATTATTTCAGAGCAGATGTCACTGACTATATTCAAAAACTACTGAGAAACGAAATTTCTTCTGAATTAGCTCTTGCTTCTGCTAATGAAGCTCTGAGCATAAACCAAGTGAGCTTTTTTGATGCGAATGCCGATATTAATAGTGACTCTTCTTTTTACAATACCAATTTAAAGTTGGAAATTTACTTTTCCAGAACTGCTGAGTAATTTTTTTATATGAAACTTCTTGAAAAGTTAGCTTATTCTGATACCAATAGCTTTTCAAAAATTTTTATCGATTATGTTAATCAGGTTGATATACTAACAAGCTTTTATGAAAGCCCTCCCTCCTATCAAAGTATTATTAATACAGCTGAGGGTATTAATTTTAGTAAAGAAAGAAGAAAGCTATTAGAGAAAATAATAAAAGAGCAATACGATAAAGATCAGATTAGTGCTACGGAAACTGTTGAAAAAGTAAAAAAAGAAAATACTGTATTTATAACTACTGGTCACCAGTTAAATATTTTTACTGGCCCTCTCTATGTGATCTACAAAGCATTAACTGTAATCAACTTATCAGAAGAGCTAAACAAACAGCAAAATAAAATACTTTTTGTTCCTCTTTTTTGGCTTGCCACAGAAGATCATGACTTTGAAGAAATTAGTACATTTTCTTTTTTTGGAAAATCATACCAATGGGAACACCCAGAGCCAAAAGGCGCTGTTGGAAGATTAGGCTTAGATGGTTTTAATAAACTCTTAAATCAACTAAGGGATTTACCTCTATCATTTAAAGAAGCCTATACAAGAGCTAAGAATTTACAGAGTGCTTCACGGTATCTCTTACATTCTCTGTTTGGCAAGTATGGGATGTTAATTCTAGACCCTGATAATCCTGAGTTAAAAAAACAGTTTACTGATGTCATAAAGAAAGATTTAAGCTCACCTATTTTCCACAAAGCTTTTATAAGAACCTCTGATAAATTAAAAAGTAAAGGCTATAAACTACAGGCGAACTCTAACAGAACTAACCTTTTTTATCTAAGTGATAAAGAGCGCCTTAGAATAGATAATGACAAAAAGAATGTTTTTATAGAAGAGAAAATATTTTCTGAAAGCAAACTCAAAAATGAAGTAGATAATTATCCAGAAAGATTTAGCCCAAATGTAATTCTTCGACCTTTGTATCAACAGCTTATTTTACCTAATGCAGCTTATATTGGTGGTCCCGGGGAAATAGCTTATTGGCTTCAATTAAAAGATTTATTTGAAGAAGAAAGGGCAATTTTCCCTGTTTTAGTTCCAAGGTATTCTGCATGCATTATCACTCAAAAGCAATTTGTGTATATGCAAAAGTTGAAAGTTGAAATAAAAGCTCTTTTCAAAGACCTTTCTTCTTTAAAAAAGTTAGTAGTTGAAAATTTAACGGATTCAGATATATCATTAGCTAATGAAAAAGAAATTTTCAGAGAGTTAGAAAAGAAATTACTTTACAGAGCAAATGAAAAAGATTCAAGCTTGATAAAAAACATTAAAGCTGAATTCCATGGTTTTACAAATAGGCTAGATCACATTTCTGCAAAATTTAGAAAATCTGAAGAAAAGAAATTTATCAATTCAATAAATCAAATAGAAAAACTAAAAGAGAGTCTTTTCCCGATGGATAGCCTTCAAGAAAGAACGACAAACGTACTTGAGTTTCTAATTAAATCTCCAACATTTATTGATGATTTAAAAGAAAACTTAGCAGGCTTTCCTAAAAAATTTTCAATTATTCTGACTGACTTTTAACTCGTTTACTTTCCAATCAAAATAAAAGGAGCCCAAAAAAATGGTGCAGAATACTTTTCAGAATTTATCAGGTTTAGTTTTGCTCTCTGAAGAGGTTTAGAGTATTTACCTGCATTTCTTTCCTCTGAATCAATTATGTTTTTATAAAAGTCAATCATTAGGTTTGAGGTTGACTGATCTGCAACACTCCAAAGTGATACAATTAAGTTTTTCGCTCCTGCATAGATTAAAGCTCTTGAAAGACCAATTATTCCCTCTCCCTTGTATGTTTTACCTAAACCTGTTTGACAAGCAGAAAGAGTTACCAAGTCTGAGTTAAAATTAAGATTATATATTTCACCAGAAAACAAGCTTCCATCTTCAGAAGATTTAACTTTCTTGTGTAGAAATATTCTTGAAAGCTCAGGGCTTTCTTCATCTACAATTCCATGCGTTGCAAAATGTAAAAATTTATTAGATGCTATGTTTTTATCTTTAACATTTTCTTCCGTTGCATCCTCTTTTAGAAATATCTTAGCCGTTTTCTTTTTCTCTTCAAATGCCGTTTTTAGTTCTTTGATTTCTATTTCAGACCCTGGTAAATCTGTTAAACCTTCGTAGCCAAACTTAACAGGTCCAAATAGTGCTATCTTTTCTTCTTTTAGGTCATTACCTTCTTTTTCTAAAAGAGATGATGAGTAATAATAACTAACACTATAATCGGATATTAAATAATTCATTTCTCTGAAATCATCTTCTTCACCTGCCTTTCTACGAAGTAACGCTTCAAAAGGCAACTGCCCCATTATACCAGATGGAATAATTATGAGGTTTTCCGTGTTTTTTGGTATAAATTTTTTAAAGAACGTTGTCAAACTATGAGGAAAAAGGGATTGATAGAGATCTCTTGCAGTTTCTACAAATACATCTTTCAAATCATATTCTATCGAGTTTCTAAAGCCCAAAACAAGCTTTGCTAAATCATCTTTAGGTGTTAAATTCCAAGCTTTTACATCGTATTTAGAAATACTAAAAGCATATACTTGATTGGCATTTTCATCATAAAAGTAACTTAAAACTGCTGTATTTTCATCTATTTTTTCCTGCAACTGATCAATTGTAGGTATTGAAATATTGTACTTTAAGTTAAAATATTGAGGAAAGTCTGACTCTAATTTACTTACGAAATCTTTGTACGAAGCTCTTAGTTGGAAAAGTTTGTTTCGTAGACTTTTCTCTTCTTTCTGATCAGGCTTCTCTGCCAGTTTTTGTTCTAAAAACGATATATCTGCTTTTAGATCTTTCTCTTTAAGTATCAAGTTATTAGGTATACCCGCATACGATTTAGCATTTGTTTCAGATATAGCGCTTAAGAGTATTGCAGATTTGCTTTTTTCTGCAAAGTAAAATGCCTCTTCTAAATACACCCCTTTTTTAAAAGATATGTTTTCAAGGGAGAAGCAAACACTCACTCCACTTGCATAAACTTCCGATGCTATTTCGCCAAGAGCTAGTTTATCTTTTTCTTGTGTTTTAGACTGCCTTATCTTATCAATCAATTCATCGCATTTTTTCAAAGTTGACAAGCTCATAACTAAGTCTTTCTTTAATAGTTTTTTGCCAAAATGAAGGCTTTCTAAACCTTTGGCTTTGAGCATGAGTGAGTTCAGTAATGTCAGATCATTATATGAATTATCTATGCTTTCAGGATTAACACTGTAATCTTTACTATCAAAACCTGGAATATTGGCACAAATAGCTTTTTGCCATGACAACAGTGCTCCAACATATTCTTCTTGCTTTAAAAGAATATTGCCAATTAAATTATACGTGTTTGAAATTTCTGGATGCTTATCTCCATAAAACTTTTTATACATGCTTAGCGCAGTCTCTTGTTTTTCTAAAGCTTCTTCAAAGTCTTCCTTAGCTTCATAAACTAACCCTAAGCTAGAATATACAAAAGCTATATTTGGGTGTCCATCAGGATATAACTTTTTCCTGACTTCTAAAGCATTATTTAGTTGAGTAATGGCATTTTGATGCTGCTTCAAAGCATTTAGAGCTAAGCCTATATTAACAAATGTCGTTGCCTCTTTTTCTTTTGATTTTTCAACACCACCACTTTTATAAATATTCAAAGCTTGAGTATAATATTTTAATGCTTTTTCTGGTTCAAGCTGCATGTACACTAAACCTATATTGTTATAAGAGTCAGCAAGAACTGAAGGGTTTTCATTTCTTATTTTCTCTCTAATTCTTATTGCTTTAAGGTGATAGTCTGTTGCCTCCATATAGTCTCCTTTTGCCCAAAGTGCAACACCTATGCTACTATAGCACATAGCATTAAATACATCACTACTGCTTTTTTGAGCTGCCTTTTCAAAACTATCAATCGCCTCTTCCATTTTCCCCTTACGCAATTCTACTTCTCCTACAAGGTAGATGTACTCTGCATCACTTTTATTGTCTTGCTTTTTAAGCTGTACTTCTGCTTCTTCAACCTTTCCCTCATTAATTAAAGAAAGGACTTCTTCAAAATAACCCTGAGAGTTTTGTGCATTTATTTTAAAGCAAAATGCTAAAAAAAGTATCAGATTTAGTAAAGTTTTTTTCATGACTAGGATATGGCTAAAAAACTAATTTAAAATCGTGTTATATAAGAAATTGAACTCACAGAGTTTCTAGTTAATCCATCAGGATTTACATCTCTTTGAGTAATTTTCCATCCTAAAATGAGCTTTACACTCGAGTTAACAGTTATATTATAACCTGCACTTACTAAACCTGACATTGCAAGTCCTGTCGTACCATTTAACTTAACTCTCCTATTCAGTTCTGTGTCTAGGATTTCATCTTTTGAAATTCTATAAATAGGTAATAGACCAACACTAAAATTATACTTAGAAAACCGAAAGTTTCTTTCTATCCTCAACATTAAGTCAGTACCTCTTTTAAGGTTAGTAGCAATTTGATTAGATTCTAAATAATCTGGGTCTGGATAGTCTGGCCAGTCTTCATGCCTAAATTTGTTCTTATTTCTTGTAAGTGCTTTTTGAATTCCAAAAGCAAAAAGCCAGTTTCGAGAAATTAGAGAAGCTCCAGCTATGGCATCAAAGCTCCCTAAGCTAACTTGATAGTACATTGGCAAAGGTCTTACATCTTGCTCTGCAAAAACTGTATCTGCTGCGGTAAGGTTAGAATTGTTAGTAGGAATTTTAGCACCTAAAGTCACATTAATATCAAATGAATGAGTCGAATAGACATTTCTTGTGGCACTTAGAGAGAGATCTGCTAAACCAGATGTTTTTCCTAAACTCCCTTTTACCATTTGATAAGGCACTTTCACCTGGAAACTAAGTTTTTCGCTTATACCAAAGTTAATATCTGCAGTAGCTATTGTTATTTTTGGAGATAAAGTTGTTGTACCTCTATAAAAATTAAGTTCTAAAGAACGTAGTTTAAACTTAGCCTTTTTATTATAGTTCTGATCAGGTCTCATTGCTCCCATAGTACAAAAACCTGCATCACTACAACCTTGACCATAGGAAAAAAATGATAAAAAGAATATAGAAACTATAAGAGTTAATAATTGGAATTTTGACTTCATATTTTATTTACAACTATTTGTGAGTCGTACGTAAATATATGGTAATTAAATAAATTTAACTTTGACTCAGATATACAATTTATTACGGATTAAATGAAATAAAGATTGAAACTAATAGAGAACTTTAGTTTAAAAGGGCTTAATACATTTCGCATTGATGTAAAAGCCGACTTTTTTCTTCCAATAAACAAAAAAGAAGAGCTGCCTGAAGCATTTAGTATCGCTCAAGAAAAAAAGCTTAGTCCGCTTATCATTGGAGAAGGAAGTAATATTCTTTTTACTAAAGATTTTGAGGGGCTTGTCATTAAACCTAGTATAAAAGGGATCAAAAAAGTTCAAGAAAATGAAAAAAATGTTTTACTAAAAGTAGGCGCAGGTGAAAATTGGCATAATTTAGTCCTCAAAACTTTATCTTTAGGTTTGCAAGGGCTGGAAAACCTTTCACTAATACCAGGTTCGGTTGGTGCCGCGCCAGTTCAAAACATCGGAGCATATGGTGTTGAAATAAAAGACTTTATCGATAAGGTTGAGATATTTGACATAGAACGTAATGACTTTTACTTCCTAAAAAACGAAAACTGTGACTTTAGCTATAGAAATAGTGTTTTCAAAGCAAGTTTAAAAGGGAAGGTAGTAATTACTCATATTTACCTAAAGCTTAGAAAAAACCCTGTATTCAATATTTCTTATCAACCTTTGAGTGAAGCTTTAAGAAACAAAAAAATTAGCGCAAAAGAAATTAGTAATGCTGTAATAAAAATAAGGCAGAGCAAACTCCCAGACCCAACTCTAGTTGGTAATGCAGGAAGTTTTTTCAAAAATCCTATTATTAATAAAAGTGAATTTGAGGCATTGAAAGCTAAATACCCAGATCTAAATGGATATAAAATTCAGGATGATAAGATAAAAATATCTGCTGGATGGTTAATCGAAAAAGCAGGGTTGAAGGGCTATTCAAAAGGTGATGTGGGCACTTATGAAAAACAAGCATTAGTAATTGTAAATAATGGCAATGCCAGTGGCAAAGAGGTTCTTGCCTTTAGCGAGACTATTCAAGAAAACGTATGTAATAAGTTTGGAGTTCGTCTTGCCCCTGAGGTTAATATAATTTAGATTAATACATAGCATAGGAAAGCTTTTTCCCTAAACTTCAACAGGTTTAACAAAACTCTTTATCAACCTTTTTGCTTCTTCAATAGCTATTGAAAGATCCTCATTAATAATTATTTCATCAAACTCGCTTTCAAAGGCAAGTTCATGCTTTGCCTTAACCACTCGCTTTTCCAAGCTGGCACTAGACTCTGTCTTTCTATTAAGCAGTCGCTCCTTAAGAGAATCAATACTTGGTGGTTTTACGAAAACGGCTAGTGCTTTTTTACCAAGCAGTTTTTTTATTGCTATACCCCCTTTTACATCCAAATCGACAATAACATGCTTTTGATTCTTCCAAATTCTTTCAAACTCCGACTTTAGGGTTCCATAAAAGTCTCCTTCGTATACTTCTTCATACTCAAGGAAAGAGTTTGCTTTTATTTTTCTTATAAAATCTTCTTTGGAGAGAAAATAATAATCTTTTTTGTCAGTCTCGCAGTCTCTTTTTTTTCTTGTAGTTGCTGATATAGCAAACTCAAGAAATGAGAAGTTTTCTAATAGATTTCGTACAATAGTAGTTTTTCCTGCCCCAGAGGGAGCAGAGAAGATAATAGCTTTTTCTTCAAACATTAGCCTTGTATTTGCAAACTATCAAGGATACCAACCTCGAAGTCTACTGGGGTAGTGTGACGTTTAATTTTCTGTTTTATAAATGAAATGGTAGACTCTTCAATGTCATAATATTTGATACAGTCTTTACATTTCATATAATATTCCTTAAAAAGCTTGATATCTTCATCTTTAGCTTCATCATCGAGAATAAGTTGGACTATTTCAACAAATTCTTTACAAAACCTTGAACCACTGTTTTCATTCGTAAAAGTTTTATTCATACGTAACCAATTTGGGTGGAAATTATATAAATTAATCTTGATCTACTTTATAACCCATATTCTGAGCATATTTTCTTAAACTATCTTTCAAAAGATTTCTAGCTCTGTGCAACCTAGATCTTACTGTTCCAATAGGGATATCTAGAATTTTTGCCATTTCCTCATAAGTAAAACCTTCTAAGTCACACAATATAATAGAAATCCTAAAATCATGAGCTAAAGAGTTAAGAGCATTTGTCACTTCATCTCCAAGTTTATTCTGTACCGTTTCAGATCGAAGGTCAATTGTTGTATTGTATTGAACATCGTCTGAATTGTAAACAGACTCTACATCATTGTAGTCAACTTTTGAAGGCTCTCTTTTCTTTTTCCTATACTCATTGATGAAACTATTATTCAGAATTCTAAACAGCCAAGCCTTCGCCTTTGTTCCCTTCCTGAAAGAAGAAATAAATCTAAATGCCTTTAAAAAGGTATCCTGCACCAAATCCTTTGCATCTTCTTCCTCCAAAGTTTTAGTATAAGCAAAGTTATAAAGTGCCTGAGCATGAGGAAGAAACTCATCTTTAAAGATTTCAACCTTTTCTTTATATGAATATTCAAACTTTTTTGGTTCTTCCATAATATGATTGTCTAAGATCTTAGACAATTTTTTAAATTAAAAATGTATATGCTAAAATAGCCAAATTGTATAGGATTGACTTATTTGAACAGTCTTAAAATATCTTAATGATCGAGAGGTGAAGTTTAATAGGATAATTATTAGTAGAACAGACAATATTGGAGATGTGGTACTTACATTACCTATAGTCTATTTCTTAAAACAAACAATTCCAGGTGTAGAAATTCTATTCATTGGTAAAGCTTATACTAAACCAGTTATTGCTATTTCCAGATACGTTGACCAATTTTTAGATAGAGAAGAAATAATTAATGAAAAAATATCGCTTAAAAGTTTACAAGCAGATACTATTGTATTTGTATTTCCAGATCGAGGATTGGCAAAACTTGCCTCTAAAGCGCGAATAAAACTACGAATTGGGACATCTCACCGATGGTTTCACTGGATTTATTGCAATAAAAGGATAAACTTTAGCAGAAAGAACTCTTCTTTACACGAATCTCAACTTAACTTCAAGCTTCTAACCCCTTTGCTTTCTAAAGAAAAAATACCTGAAATTTATGATATAAAAAAAAACTATGGAATTGATAAAGTAAGAATAAAGTCTTTAGATATACCTTTTTTCTCTAAAGAGAAAATCAATATAGTATTTCATCCAAAATCAAAGGGAAGCGCAAGAGAGTGGCCACTCAATCATTACTATGAATTAGCTAAACTACTTCCAGAAAAGAAATTTAGTATTTGTATTACTGGAACTAAAGAAGAAGGAGAAAAAATTAAAGCAGAAGAAAAAAGCTTTTTCGATTTGCCGCACTTGCGTGATTACACTGGAAAGTTTTCACTAGATGAATTAATTTCTTTCATTAATAAAGCGGATGGGTTGGTCGCCTGTAGCACAGGTCCATTACATATTGCCGCCGCACTTGGAAAGCTTGCTATTGGCATTTTTCCTCCAATGAAACCGATACATCCTGGCAGGTGGAAACCTCTAGGTGAAAAAGCTATATGCTTAGTAAAAAACAAAGAGTGTAGCGATTGTAGAAAAAATATAAGGTGTGCTTGTATAGAAGCGATTACTCCATTAAACGTCTATAAGAAAATTCAAAACCACTTTCAACAAAGTGCGTCATCAGAAAAGAAGCACTTATCGTAAAGTTTTGGGAATTACATGAAACCTGTTAATTGGTTTTACAAAAGGATGTGTTTTGTTTTTGATAATCAGATACTTACTGATTTTTCCCAAGAAATTATCTCATGGATTCCATGTAAATAATGAAGTTTTGGAACTTTTTTATCATTTTTACGAATTGCCAAATTCTAAAAATATATAAAGAACCCTTGAACTAACAAATATATGAATCAACAAAGAACAGTTTTAGGTCACCCAATAGGTTTGTTTGTTTTATTCTTCGCTGAAATGTGGGAAAGATTCAGCTACTATGGGATGCGAGCCATATTAGTACTTTTTATTACTGCATCCACTATAGATGGAGGTTTAGGGTGGACTCAAGGTGAAGCTCTGGCTCTTTATGGTTGGTATACCATGTTTGTGTATGTAATGTCTATTCCTGGAGGGATTTTGGCAGATCGGCTTTTAGGGCAGAAAAAAGCAGTTATGCTAGGAGGCTTTCTATTGGTTGCAGGTCATGGAATTATGGCTATTCCTGAAACCTGGGCATTTTATACAGCATTAGTATTAATTATTTTAGGAGTTGGCGCTCTAAAGCCTAATATTTCTACTATGGTTGGTGGCTTGTATAAGCAAGGAGATACCCGAAGAGATAAAGGGTTCACCATATTTTACATGGGAATAAATCTTGGTGCTTTTTTAGCAGGAATTTTAGTAGCAGAAGTCGCTAGAGCTTATGGATGGCATTATGGATTTGGTCTTGCAGGTATAGGAATGCTTTTAGGTCAAATCGTTTTTGTGGGAGGTCAAAAATATCTTAAAGGAATAGGAGACTACAATCCTCCTGAAAAAGAAAGTTCTGAGCAAGGAGCTAAGAATAAACCATTGACAAAAATTGAAAAAGATCGAATTATAGTTTTATTGATTTCGTTCTTAATTGTAATTGTATTTTGGGGTGCATTTGAGCAGGCAGGAGGACTTATGAATCTTTATGCAAACTATAAAACAGACCGGTTTATCGATTCATTAAACCTCACTATTTCTGCTGGTTCTTTTCAATCCCTTAACTCTCTTTATATCTTACTTTTTGGAATACCTGTGGCTGGATATTGGGCAATGAAGCAACTGAAAGGAAAAGAAAGCTCTACGCTTCTTAAAATGGCAGTTGGTACCATTATTATGGGTATTGGGTTTTTCTTTATGAGTGCTGCTTCGATGGAAAACGAAATGGCTGAATCTGGCAAATCCATGATGCTTTGGCTATTCCTTGCCTATCTTTTCCATACAATTGGAGAGCTTTGCATCTCTCCTACCGCACTTTCTTTTATCACTAAACTTGCCCCTCTTCGATATGCCTCAATAATGATGGGGGTTTACTTTGCAGCTACCGGTTTCGGGAATAAAGTTGCAGGAACACTCGGAGAACTAGCACAAAGTGAGCCTATAAAGGTGGAGATTAAAGAATCTGCTTTAAAAACAATTGCACCAAAAGTATCTCCAGAAAACTACGGCTACTTTGTAAGTGATGTTAATGTGAGTACTGGAAAGTTAATGCTCGAAGATGCTCCAATTGACATGTTATTTTTCCTAGAGTTTTCTAATGATACTGGGAAAAAAGAGTTTATGAGCATTGTAAATGATTACGCTGAGGAAAATAACAACAAATTAGGTATAGTATTTATGCTTAATGGTAGCGGTGAAAGTGGAAGTGACCAGCTCTATCAAGGAAGCATTTTGGTTGAGCAAGCACAAAATAGTCAGGAGTTTAAAATATTTACAATTATTGCTATTGGAGCGATTGCCTTTGGTTTACTTTTGTTAGTATTCTTCAAAAAACTTAAGAAACTGACTCATAACGCTGAAGACCTAGATGATAGTATTATTGAAAAGAAAACTCCTATTCAAACTACGCATGGCGAAGTAATGGAAAACTAGTTATCAATATTTTAGTAGTGGACATATTTTTCTTGCATAAGGGAAATTTTATTAATTTCTTTGTTTCTAGTCTTAAGCCTAGAGAGGTGGCCGAGTGGTTTAAGGCGCACGCCTGGAAAGCGTGTTTACCGAAAGGTATCGAGGGTTCGAATCCCTTCCTCTCTGCTAATTTTGTTTTAACTTTTAAATGATATAACTAAGAACTGTTTAATTTAATTCAATTATGAAAAATGCTGTACTTTTTTTAGCCATTTTTGGATTTTTATTTCTAGGAATAAATTCTGCAACAATTGCTCAAGACGATGATGATTCAACTACTGAAATGAGCATGAATTCTGACTCAGGGGATCAAATGGCTGAGCAAGCTTCTTTTAGACAAGTGGTAAAAGAAAAGTTTATTGAGGGGGATTGGAAGTTTATGAGTTTTGTATTGGTTTGTTTGATTTTGGGATTAGCAATAGCTATTGAAAGAATAATCATGCTCAACCTAGCTACGACTAATACAAACAAACTACTCAAAAAAGTAGAAGGTGCTCTAGAAGAAGGAGGCGTTGAAGCTGCTCAAGAAGTATGTAAGTCTACAAGAGGTCCTGTAGCTTCTATTTTTACTCAGGGGCTTATGAGAATTTCTGAAGGAATTGATATTGTTGAAAAATCAATTATTTCATATGGGTCTGTAGAAATGGGTAGGTTAGAGAAAGGACTTGTTTGGATATCTTTATTTATATCACTAGCACCAATGCTTGGTTTCATGGGTACTGTAATTGGTATGATTGATGCCTTCGACGCTATTGAAGCTGCAGGTGATATTTCTCCATCACTTGTGGCAAGAGGTATTAAGGTAGCCTTGTTGACTACTGTTGCTGGTCTTATTGTAGCAATTATACTTCAGCTGTTTTATAACTACTGTGTTTCAAAAGTAGACTCCATAGTGAATCAAATGGAAAACGCTTCTATTTCTTTTGTGGACTTACTTGTTAAGCACAACCTTGAGAAAAAGACAGTTTAGTTTGTAACTAAAGATTTAAAAAAAATTATGGAAAACTTTTTTGTAAATATAGCATTACCGGCTGCCATGTTTATGGTAATAATCGGAGCTATTGCTGCTGTAGTGCTTCCTTTGATTAAGTCTTTTAGCAACCCTAAAAGCTTGGTTGGTACCTTAGGAGGTTTAGTTATTTTAGGGTTAATCTACTTAATAGGCTACGGTATGACTGGAGATGTCCTTTCTAATGCTTCCGTAAAAGCTGGAGTTGATTTGGGAACTGAAAAAATAGTAGAAGCATCATTGAATATGATGTTTATATTAATCATTTTGGCAATAGCTGGAATAGTGGTTAGTTACGTAATGAAACTCGTTAATAAGATATGAGAAAAGGTAGAAGAGAACCCCAGGAGGTAAATGCAGGTTCAATGGCTGATATAGCCTTTTTACTCCTTATTTTCTTCTTGGTTACTACTACTATTGCTTCGGATAAGGGTATTGCTGTTTTGCTACCCCCTAAGCCTGAGGAGCAAGACGACGTTAAAATAAAGGAAAAGAATATTTTTAATATTCTGATTAACTCTAAAGATATGCTCCTTTTAGAGGACGACCCAGGCGAGATTTCGGATATTGATGAAAAAGTGAGAGAGTTTTTAACAAACAATGGTAAAAACCCTAAGCTTTCTGACAGTCCTCAGAAAGCTGTTGTTTCTCTTAAAACGGATCGAGGTACTAGCTACGAAAAGTATATTGAGGTTTATGATGAGCTTAAAATAACCTATAATAAGCTTCGAGCTGAAAGTTTAGGACTAACTTTAGACCAGTATAATAACCTCGATAAGAAAAAAGATGCTCACAAGGAGATGTTGAAAAGGGCTTCTGATGCATACCCTTTTAGAGTATCTGATGCCGAGCCGACGGATATAAGTAAGCTAAGATAAAATACGTGTATGTCTAAGTTTAAGAAAAAAGCAAATACTAGTCAAAATATACCTACATCTGCATTGCCAGATATTATTTTCATGCTTTTGTTTTTCTTTATGGTAACAACTGTATTGAGAGAAACAGATATCCTGGTTAAAAATGCTTTACCCACAGCTTCTCAGCTTCAAAAGCTAGAAAAAAAGTCTTTAGTAAGCTTTGTGTATATAGGTGAGCCAAAAGACACTGATAAATATGGTAAAGAACCTAGGATACAGGTTAATGATGTTTTGATAGAACCCGAAGATATTCCACAGTTTGTACTTCAGGAAAAAGAAAAATTAGATGAATCTGAAAAAGACAAAATTATTATGTCTTTGAAGATCGACAGGGATGCTAAGATGGGTATATTGATAGACGTAAAGCAGCAACTGAGAGAAGCTAATGCTTTAAAGGTTAACTACTCTAGTATGCCTAGTGGTAATAAAAGTTAGCACTAACCCTCATTAGAACTAACCACCATCTGGTACGTATCTTTAGTCTGATACACTACCAATGGATTTTTAAAAGGCAATTTATCTTTAGTTGAAAGTAAATTGCCTTTTATCGTTATTAGCTCCAGCTCATTTGCAATTTTGATATTAAAGTGTTGCTCAAATAAAGCTAGTATCTTTTCAAACTTCTTTAAGTCTGTATTAGCACAAACTGATACAGTTATAGCACTGTTAGATATTAGGTTTATTTTGATATTCTGTTTTTGAAGCTCATGAAAAACTATATCCAAACCCAGTCTATTTACATTTAAAAGATCTTTTTCTTCAAATGATATAAGGCTTTGGTTCGTTTTACATATTATTGATGTTATCTCTTTTTTTGAGTTTTCATTTCCGATACAAGTTCCTGGTTTTTCAGGGTCAACAAATGATTTTACATAAAGAGGAATATTTTTTAGTGCCAATGGTCTTATTGTCTTAGGGTGTATTACCGACGCTCCATAGTAGGTCATTTCTGCTGCGTCTTTGTAGTTTAAATAGTCGTATTTTTCCACATCCCTAAACCTTTTCGGGTCACCACTCAATATTCCTGGTACATCTTTCCAAACAGTCACAGATTCAGCATCAAGGCAATGTGCAAATATAGCAGCACTAAAATCTGACCCTTCTTTCCCTAATGTGGTAGTTTGGTTGCCTAATGTTCCTCCAATAAAGCCTTGTGTAATTACAGTTTCTTTTGCTACTTTCTTAGTTAAAGATGCTTCTATAGCTTTTTGCGTCCAGCTCCAGTTTACATTCCCCTCTCTCCATTGCTCGTCTGTAGATATGTACTTCCTAGCATCTACCCAGGCTGCTTTTATTCCTTCGCTTATAAGATATTGAGCAACTATTTGTGTTGAAATTATTTCTCCAAAAGATATTATCTGATCATATAGCTGGTTTTCATCTGCATATTTTATGTTAAAATTGCTTTCTAGTTTCTCCCAGGAAATTTCGAACTGTCTAAAAGCGATATCTCCATCCTCAAATAGCTCAGATATAATTTTGTAATGATAATTGTATATATCGTCTAGTAACTTTACATGATCTTTACCGTCTAAAAAAGCTTTCCAAACAGCTTCAAGGTTAGCAGTGGTTTTCCCCATTGCAGAGATCACTACCAATAAGCTATGTTCTTCTTTTTTATAGCTCTTAATTATTTGACCAATATTTTTTACATGAGATGCACCTCTTACCGAAGCTCCTCCAAATTTGAATACTTTTATTTTATTCATTTTATCTATCGATGAAGAAACAAAAATAGTATTAGGCAGACTAAATTAATTTCTTTAATTAAAGAAAACAGCAACTCTAGTAGAGTAACGAAAACTTAAAAATATTTCACTTCATATTTTTAGCCTAACCCACTACTAAAAAATTTTTAAAGTTTTTGTCTAAGTGTTTATTTTACCTGTCCTAATAATAGTACCAAAATACTGGAGTCAAATACTCCTAATAAAAATTGCTTAGTGTCAAATGAGATTATTTAATTTCTTTTTAATATGTCTGGTATTGACATATTTTAAGTCCTATGGTCAGGAAAAAATCACGTTAAATGGCTACTTAAAAGATGGAGAAAGTGGAGAGGAATTGATAGGTGCAACGGTGTTTGTAGAAGAATTGAAAACAGGGGTATCTTCTAATGCGTATGGGTTTTACTCTATTACCTTGCCGAAAGGTCAGTATACTATTTTATTTAGCTATGTAGGGTATAAATCGATTGTGAAAGAAGTTGACTTGAAAGAAAATACAGAGTTGAATATTGAATTACCTCTCGAAGCAACTATTATCCAAGAAATACAAGTAGTGGAAGAAAAGGATGAAGAGGATCCTATTGCAAGGATTGCAATGAGCAGGAATGAAGTTGATGTTGAAATGGTTAAAAAACTTCCTGCTCTTTTTGGTGAGCCTGATATTATAAAAACCATTCAAATGATGCCTGGTGTAGTTTCTGCTGGAGAAGGAACTTCTGGGTATTTTGTAAGAGGAGGTAGTGCAGATCAAAATTTAATTTTAATTGATGAAGCCCCTATTTATGATCCTTCTCATTTCTTCGGCTTATTTTCTGTGTTTAATGCAGATGTGATTAAGGACTCAGAGCTCTACAAGGGGGGGATACCATCTCGTTTTGGAGGGAGACTTTCTTCTATTTTGGATGTAAGGACTATTGATGGCAATGCCAAAAGACTGGCAGGGAGTGCAAGTTTAGGTCTATTAGTAAGTAAACTTACCATTGAAGCTCCCATTGTTAAGGATAAGAGCTCGTTTGTCGTTTCGGGTAGACGATCGTATGCAGATTTATTTTTGAAGCTTTCTAATGATAAAGAAACTAGGGAAAATCAGGTATACTTTTATGATTTGAATGCTAAGTTTAATTGGAAGCCCAATAACAAGAATAGAGTTTTTCTTGCGGCTTACCTTGGTCGTGATGTATTCAGGTTTGGTAATGATTTTGGGTTTAATTGGGGAAATAACACAGCTACTTTACGCTGGAATCATTTATTTAATGATCGATTGTTTTCAAATACTACTTTTGTTTTTAGCGACTTTGATTACCAACTGGAAAGTAAGGCGGAGACTTCTGGTTTTGACTGGAAAGCTAACCTTGAGGCTTTTACACTAAAGGAGGACTTTACTTTTTTTATAAATCCTAAAAATATTTTGACTTTTGGAGGAGAAGCTTCGTATAGAAAGTTTTCTCCAGGTGTTATTCGACCAAGTACGGAAGGCTCTATTTTCGCCAATTTAGATTTGGGTAATAGGTATGCTCTAGATTATGCCATTTATGCTGGAAATGAGCATCAAATCTCAGAAAAATTATCTATGGAATATGGTTTGCGCTTTTCTATTTTCCAAAATGTAGGGAAGTCTACTATTTATGATTATCGTAAGGCAGAAAATGGATTACCCGATAATGTTAATATTACTATTCTGGATACTACGCAATATGATCATCTAGAAAAGGTTAAAACGTTCACTAATCTGGAGCCAAGATTGAATGTTCGGTATTTGATTAATAACAGATCTTCGATCAAGGCATCTTATAATAGGATGGTGCAGTATATTCATTTGTTGTCTAATTCAACAGTACCTGTACCTTTTAATACCTGGACTCCAAGTTCTCCATATCTAGATCCACAAATAGCAGATCAAGTTGCGATAGGTTATTTTAAAAAGCTAAATGAGAATGCGTATGAATTTTCTGTAGAAAGCTTCTATAAAAAAATGAGGAACGTAACAGACTTTGCAGATCATGCAATTCTTTTGCTTAATAAAAATGATGCAGTAGAGTATCGACAGGGTACTTCTAATGCGTATGGAATGGAATTCTTTTTGCAAAAAAATGAAGGAAACTTGACTGGGTTTGCCAGTTATACTATTTCCAGAGTAGAGAGAAATATTCCCGGAGTTAATAATGACAGAGCTTTTTTAGCAAACTATGACAGAAGGCATGTACTAAATTTAGTTGCAACATATAGGATCAATGATAAGTGGACGCTGGGAGGAAACTTTACGTATAGTAGTGGAAGACCTTTTACTTTACCTGTTGGGAAGTATAATTTTGAGGGATATAATGTTGACTATTATACGGAAAGAAATGGGTATAAGCTCCCAGATTTCCATCGATTGGATATATCTGCAACTTTAACTCCAAGAAAAAGTCAACAGAAGCGCTTTAAAAGTTCTTGGAGTTTTGCTGTCTATAATGCTTATAATAGAAAAAACCCTTTTACCATTTTTACTCAAAATAAAGAAGATGAAGATGGGAATGTAATAGAGGATGGTACTAAAGAGTTCAGAATGGTCTATTTATTCCCTGTTTTACCTTCTATATCGTATAATATTAAATTTTAGTAAGATGAAAGCATTGATTGGTTTTTTAAAGATTTTAGTTCTCGTTGCTGTTACTTGCTTGGTGTCTTGCGATGAGGTGATTGAGCCTGAGATTAAACAAGCTGGCGAAAAGTATGTAGTAAGTGCTTTGGTTACCAATGAAGATACTTTACAATATGTTCGTATTACGAGGACTGCTTCTTTTTATAGTGAAGGCTATATTCCTGGTGTTTCTAATGCTATAGTTCGAGTTCTGGATGATAGCGGCAATACATTTAATTATGTAGAGGATAGTGGCGAAAAAGGTTTTTATTACACGCAGTATAAAGGTAGTGTAGGAAAAACATATACTCTTCATATAACTCTCCCTAATGGAGAAGTATTAACAGCTACAGATTATATGTATAGTACTCCTGGATTAGATAGCCTTGGATGGGCGGTTAATGAGGAGGAAAGGGAAAATCCAGATGATGAAGGGAAGTTTTATGATCTTACAATTTATGCCACTGAACCTCAAGAGACCAAAGATTATTATCTTTTTAAATTTTATACTAATGGAGAGATTGAAAACTTTGATGGATATGGAATATTTTATTCTGATGACGAGTATATAGCAGAAAATATAGAGGGTTTGGATGGACCTGTTTTTTATAGTCTAGGTGATACAGTTATGATGGAAATGTATAGTTTATCCAGAGAGGCATATGTTTTTTATAGTGACTTAGATCAGGTACTTAATGGAGATGGTGGCATGTTGGGTGCATCGCCCGCTAATCCAAGAAGCAATATTCAGAATACGAATAACTTAGGCTTAGGCTTATTTCAAGTTAGTGCTGTAGACAGAAAGTCTGTTATTGTTGGAGTAGATTGATGATATAACGGTTAGAGAAATTTCATTTCAAATATTATTAAAAAGGTGAACTGTATTCTTTTTGAAACTCTTCCCAAGATTTTTTCTGATATCCTTCTATAAAATATTTTAATATGGGATCTAGAGACTGAGGTGTTTGATATCCTGGTATGGGTTGAAGGAGATCTAAGTTTTCATCTAAGAAAGCGACAGTTGGATAACTTAACTTGCCATTTAGAAGTGCTGCAGCAAATTCATGATACCCTCCTCGCCCTGATTGTACATATTTATAGGTTTCTCCTTTAAAAAGAATATCTTTTTTTTGTTCGGCATCTAATTTTACAGCGTAATAATTTTCATTGATATATTCTGCAATTTTTTCATTTTGGAATGTGTATTTATCCATTTTTTTGCAGTAACCACACCAATCTGTATATACGTCAATAATAACTTTCTTTGGAGTCTTTTTTGATTTTTTGATGGCTTCTTCTATGCTTATCCACTCTATTTTCTCACTTCCTTTTTTTGAATCACTATTGTCGATATAGGTATATGAGAAGAAAAATAACGATACTAACAGTAAAAAAGTAAATGAAAGTGCTTTTTTTGATATTATCATCTGTTTAAACTTTGTGACCAGCCTAGTTTGTCTGGTACACATCTTAATTACTTCATCGTGTGTACCTCAATTTCAAATCAGACATGGTCTGTTTCATTTTTATAGAATTAACCTACTCATAATAACAGTAACGATTAATTTGAGGTTCAAGTATTTTTTGTTAGATATTTTTCCAAGTCATTAACTTCAATAGTGCGAATGGGGTATGGGATATTTATATTATTTTGATCAAAAGCACTTTTTATAGTGAAAATAATTTTTTCTACCGCATCAAGGTAACCAATCTCTCCATTAGGAAAATCAATCCACATTCGGATAGTAAAATTTATTGAGCTACTATCAAATGTGTCAAAATGGATGGTTAAGTCTCCTTCTTTCAAAAAGCTAAGTGACATCAAGGACTCTCTAGCTATTCTTTTAACTTCTTCTAGCTTTTCATCGTAAGATACTCCAACTTTGAGAGTTATTTTTCTTCTTCCTACCGAGCTAAAATTTTTTATAGGGTTATTTAAAACTTCGTTATTAGGTATAATCACTTCTTGCCCATCAAAGTTGTTTATTTTAGTTTCTCTAAGAGTAATTTCATTTACAGTACCATTTATTCCTTTAACCTCTATGATATCTCCTTGCTTAAATGGTTGTCTTATTGCTAAAACAAAACCTGCTATAAAGTTGGATATGGTTTCTTTAAATGCCAGAGATATTCCTAAACCTAAGACTCCAGCTCCAGCTAAAAGAGAGGTTACTGTTTTATCTAAGTCTAAAATTCCTAAAGCATAAAAAACCCCAATAAAGAATACAGTTGTGTAGACTATACTCGAAAGAAGGTTTTCTAATATTTTATTTTTGACAGACCTAGAAAAAGCTTTTTTAGAAGCATTTTTTGCAATTTTTGCTAGAATGAAAAATGCTAATAAGACAAGAAGAGCAATGCCCATATTAGGTAGCATTGTTATGAGCTTATCAAATATAAGGTTGAGTTTGGTTATTGCCTTTTCAAGCATCTTTTTAGCTTTTTAATTAGTGTTTAAAGTTAACCTTTTGGACGGAAAACACACATCAATGATAATTGATTTTGTTGTTTTCTCCCAAATAGCACCACAGTTTATTCAAAAAAATCACTCCTTAGAAACCCAATAATTAGTGTTTTGTTATCAAAAGCTAGTTTTAAACAAAGCTGTTTAAAACTAGCAGATAATTAATTTCTACTTAAACATTTTTTCATTGAAAGTTAGGACAGGTAATACGGAGTGATTAGTCACTTCTTCAGCAATACTGCCTAAAAATAGGTGACTAAGACCAGTTCTTCCATGGGTTGTCATTGCAATTAGATCTGCATTATTTTCTTTAGCGAAATCTCTTATTCCTTCTTCTTCAGAGTATGAGTTGTAAATATTGATTGAATAATTACTTAAGTTATTTTCAATAGCAAACTTTTTAAGTTGATTTTGAGATTCTTTGGTAGTAGAAAAAGAGTTGGGGCTAATAATTTTTAAAAGATGCATTTTACTTTCAAAGGCCTTCTGAAAACTAAATAAAAAGTCAATAACTTTTTTATTTACCTTTTCAAAAGAAGAAGCAAAAACGATATTTTTAAGATCAAACTTATGTACTGGATCTTTAACTGTAATTACTGGCTTTTTTGCATGCCTAATTATCTTTTCTGCATTAGAGCCAATCATAACCTCTTCAAACCCAGAAGCTCCTTTCGAGCCAAGTACTATAAGATCAGTATTTTCTTTTTCTATGATTTCGTAGAGTTGTTTTTGAAAATCATCAAATACAATATGCTCTTGTATTTCTATAGCGGAATGTTTTTCCTTTAACTCTGTTATTTTGTCTTTTACTCTGCTTGTTATTTTATCCATATAAGCCCTATACATCCCTGGGTCATCATAAGGCATGGTACTTATTCTGGTTAAATCAAAACTATCTTTATGCTCACTAACTACTGGCGTATCAATAGCATGAAATAATGTGATTTTTGCATTAAGCTTCTTAGCCAAAGAAGCTGCTATATTCATTGCATTATTAGATTCGTCAGAAAAATCTACAGGAACTAGAATTTTATTTATCTCCATGTCTTTTTTATTTTCAATTTAATAAAAAAACAAATCCTATTTCAATAAAAAAGTAATTTTCTACCCTAGAATGGATATCCAATACCGATGTTAATCTCGGCTTGGTTAGGTAGTAAGTAAGGCTTTTTAAAAGATATGTGTTTAGCAACAAACCTATCTCCAATTGGTCTAGCAGGGTCATAAAGTTTAATTCCTAAGTCAAACCGAATAAGTATAAAAGTAAAGTCAAGCCGAAGTCCAACTCCTCCTCCAATTGCAAGCTCTTTCCAAAAGTCTTTAAACTCAAAGTTCGCCCCAGGTCTAGATAGATCTTCACGAACTGTCCAAATATTGGAAGCATCAATAAAAACAGCCCAATCAAAAAAACTAAAAAGATTAGAACGCCATTCTACATTAGATTCTATCAATATTTCGCCAGGTTGTTCATTGTTGTACTCCAACTCCCCTTCTTGATTAAGTGGCTGATAGGACCCTGGACCAATCCTTCTGGGCCTCCAGGCACGGTTGCTATTACTACCGCCAGTAAAAAAGTACTTTTCATAAGGTAGTGCTGTGGTTCCGTTTCCATAAGCACTGGCAATTCCAAAGTTAGACCTTAGTGCAAGCTCAGACTCTTTTCCTGTAGAAAAAACATACCGGTAGTCTATATTAAATTTGAGATATCGGAAGTACCTAAGTCCAAAGATCTTTTCGTTTTCATTTAAAAAGTTTTTATTGAGAAAATTAACATAGTTACCCCCTGACTCTAAAAGCAGTTTGAAAAATTTGATTTTTTTTCTGTCATTATTCCTAATTTCATTATTCCTAATTCTGGATATTGCAAAATTGGATACTAAGGAGTTATCAAAGCTAAATTTTAAGGTGTTCCCTTTTTCAAAAAGTGCGTCTAGAGTATCTCTAAATGCAGGACTTAACCTCCCAGTTCTAACCATACTAATGGATAAAAGGTCAACATTGTAGAATGTATTCTTTTTTGTTTCCCAGTTATAACTTATAGTTCCTTTAAAATTAGTTCTTTGATACTCTGGTCGATTAATAGCAGATACTCCAGCTTCTATTTTAGTAGATGGAAATACTGTTGCTATTTTTTGATGAAGTTTAAAAGGTAGAGGAAGCATAAACCAGGGTAATGTAACTGCAAAGCTACCCCCATATTCTTGCCCATAGAAGTTTCTACTAAGATTTGTAGCACTCGCTTGTGCTTCAAGAGCATAATTTCCTTTTAACTCTACCAAATCGCAAGCCCCAAATAGGTTTCTATTACTTAATGAAAGTGATACAAACGGACCAGGCAAAGATTGAGTGATATTTAAACCTGCTTCTAAAGAATATTGGTATTTTTCGTAGTCGTCTGTAAATATATGAGCTTTAAGTTCATCTTCTCCTGTTTTTTCGTAGTTAATATTAATGAACTTGAACATTTGCGTTTTAGCCAAACCTAACTGTGTGTCTTGAGTTCTTTTAAAGCTATACGTATCACCTTTCTCTACTAAGACTTTCTCAGCAATTACTTTTTTACTGTACTCTCTACCTCCTTCTATAAATTCAATATTCTTATATATAGAAGTATCGCCTTGATGTTGATGCTCTATATTAACACCTGTTTCAAATAGGACTTTATTTACCTTGTAGGCTATATGTTTTCCCTCTTTTGGAGCGGTTATTCTGGTTGTAATATCTAGAGAGTAAGGAGTTTTAGTAGAGTCGACATCAAAGAATATATATTGTTTGGAAAAATCAAAAAAGCCATTATTTTTTAAATAGTTATTCGCCTTATCTCTTTCTTTTTCAAGTATTTCTACATCGTACTTTTTATCAACTTTTATAAGACTTTTGTAAGAAGGTTGTTGTAACAATGATATAAGATTGCTGTCCGCCTGGTACCTTAAACTTGAGATGATGTACGGTTTACCTTCTTTAATTATATAGGTAGAGTAAATTCTTTTTTCAACAGTATCTGTCTTTGTTGTTACTTCACCTCTGAAAAAGCCTTTATTTTTTAGATACGCTTCCATCTGTTGCTTTGATTTTTTCATCTTTTCTTCGGAGTAAATACTTGGGGGTTCTCCTAAAACACGCATGAAAAAATTTCCCTCTTCTACTTTTACTTTTTTCTTTTCTACTTTATCCTTTCCTTTTTTTCTAAACTTTCTGATTTCTTTGATTTTTTTGACTGAGTCTTTTTTAAACTCTTGTAAACTGGGATATGAGCTTTTATTTTCTAATATTTTATCAAACTGATTATTTAATATGCTATCTTCCTTAGCATATTCCTGTTTAATTTTTTGATATTCTCTTTTGTATTGATCAATTTTTTTATCGTAGGTTTTTTTTCCAATATTGTAAAAAAATAAGAAGGGCATGAAGGGTAAATAAGCAATCCTTTTGTTGGGCTTTTGTATTAGTATGCTTTCTAGCTCACCCTCATCAATTTTGTCAACCCCCTTTATTTTTTGAGAGTATAGCAGGTACTCATTCTTTTTGAGTTGCTTGGTCGGCACACATCCCTGAAAAATTAAACTAAAGCAAAATAAGAAATTGCTCAGGCTTAATAGGTTCTTTCTAATAGTTTTCTTCAATATTTGAGCTCTTCGGACTTTCAAAAAATTAAGTGTTGTTTTTAGTTTCTGATTAACTTCAAAGTTATGAATAGAAAATGGCTAAAACTCATTCGGTCTTTGCATCAAAAAAAATATAGGTATGAATTACGCAAATTTTTTATTGAAGGAGAAAAAATTCTTAAAGAAGCCATAGAATATAAGGTTGATGGCGATATTTTGCTTTGTTCAGAACAGTTTTATAATGAGAATATTGACGCTAGTCAGAAGTTTAATTTTCCTGTAGAAATAGTTAAAGAAGATGACCTAAAAAAAGCAGGTGTTTTGAAAACAAACAATGCAGGAATTATGGTTTGTCCATTTTTGGAAAGAGAGAGTTACTATAAAGATCGGAGCTTGCTACTTGCCTTGGATGATATTAGAGATCCAGGTAATTTGGGTACTATTATTCGGTTAGCTGACTGGTATGGGATTCCAGAAATTTACTGCTCGAAAACTTGTGTTGATGTTTATAACCCTAAAGCTCTTGCCGCTTCGATGGGTGGGTTTTTAAGAGTAAAAACTTCTTATGTAGGTTTAGACGAAATTATTAAGACACAAATATCTGATTATCAACTAATTGGATCTGAACTTAATGGAATTTCTCTGAAGAAGGTTAATGATATTATAGATGGAAATAAACCAAAGATAATTTTTATTGGAAATGAATCTAGAGGATTAAGTGACAGCTTGGCATCTAGTATGGATGTAAATGTTAGGATAGATAGATTTGGTGAAGCAGAATCGCTTAATGCGGCTATGGCTACTACCCTATTTCTACAGCATTTTAAGTCTATAAAATAGAGCTGCCTAGTTTCTATTTAACTCCAAATACCACTTCCAAGCAGTTTTCATCATATCATCGATATTGTATTTAGTGTTCCAACTGAGCTTTTCTAGGGCTTTTTTGCTACTACTATAGATGGCAGGAACATCCCCAGGTCTTCTATCCCCTTTTCTTATATTTAATTTCTTCTCACTAGCTTTTTCGAATGCTTCAACCGCTTCAAATACAGAGCACCCATTTCCTGACCCTAGGTTAAAGACATCATAGTTGTCTTTTAACTGGTTACTTTTCAAATAATCAATGGATGCTATATGAGCATCTGCAATATCCAAGACATGAATATAGTCTCTAATGCAAGAACCATCTCTAGTGTCATAATTCACTCCACAAACAGTAAATTCTGAGTTATCAAAAGCAGCTTTAGCAAGAAGAGGAACTATGTTAAGGGGTTTATCTTTTGAAACTTCTCCTAGCTGGTAGGATATATCTGCTCCGACAGGATTGAAATACCTCAAGGATATAGCCTTGGTATTATTTGTTTTTGCAAAATCTTTAATCATATTTTCACCGATTTGCTTTGTATAAGCATATGGGCTCTCTGCTTTACTGAGCTTTGTGTTTTCATCTACAGGAAGGGTGTCTATAGATCCATATACTGAGCAAGAAGAGGAAAAGATGAGGTTTTTGATAGAATATTTTTGACAAATCTTTAATATGTTAATCAGGGATAAAATATTGTTTTCGTAGTATTCTATCGGTTTCTCTACCGATTCTGGAACAGATTTATATGCTGCAAAGTGTATAATGGTAGAAATAGTAGAGTTTTCTTTGAAAACTTTATCCAGCTTTTCAAGATCACATAAGTCAATGTCATAATTAACTATGTCTTCTCCCGTTATCTTTTTTATTCTTTCGAATGTTGACGGAAATGATTTTGAAAAATTATCTATAGAAATAACTGCAAATTTATTTTGCCTTATAAGCTGTAGTATGGTATGCGAACCAATATAACCTGCTCCACCAGTTACTATGATTTTTTCTTTCACTATTTTGTGTGCTATTCCATTGCTAATTTACAATATGGTGGTGAGATGCTCTGGTAGTTGAGCACTTCAGGTAATGGAAATTTTTTGATGAATTAGGTGTTTGAACATAGATATTAGACTTTACCTTATACTATTTTTTGAAAGACATTCATGAAATATTAGAAAAATACTGGGGATATAATGCCTTTAGACCTCTACAAGAAGATATCATTCGTTCTATTCTTGAAGGAAAGGATACTTTGGCTTTGATGCCTACTGGTGGAGGAAAGTCAATTTGCTTTCAGGTTCCTGCTGTGGCAAAAGATGGAATTTGCCTCGTTGTTTCACCTCTAATTGCTTTGATCAAAGATCAGGTAGAACAGTTGAATAAGAGAAATATTAAAGCTTTAGCCATTCATTCTGGTCTTAGTAATAAGAATATTGACATTTTATTGGACAACTGCATTTATGGAAAGGTTAAGTTTTTGTATCTTTCACCAGAGAGGCTTAAAACACAGCTTTTCCTTGTGAGAGTTAAGCAAATGAAAGTGAGCTTATTAGCAATAGATGAAGCACACTGTATCTCTCAGTGGGGTCATGATTTTCGCCCAGCATATTTAGAAATTGGAAAGTTTAGAGAGTCAATACCTGATATCCCTTGCATTGCCTTAACTGCTACAGCTACTCCAAAAGTTAATTTAGAAATTAGAAAAAAGCTCTTATTCCAACAGGATAAAGTTTTCCAAAAGAGCTTTGCCAGAGATAATTTGTCTTATTCTGTTTTGTTTGAAGAGGATAAGGATAAAAAGCTTTTAGAGATCTTAAATAATGTACCAGGAAGCACAGTAATTTATGTGCGAAGCAGAAAAAGAACAGAGGAGATTGCAAAAACTCTTATAAAAAAACAATTAAGTGCAGACTTCTATCATGCTGGGCTTAGCATGGAGGTGAGGAATAACAAGCAGAAGGGGTGGATAGAGGGAAAGATACGAATTATTGTAGCTACCAATGCTTTTGGAATGGGAATTGATAAACCAGATGTTAGACTGGTAGTACATTTGGAAATTCCAGATAGCTTGGAAGCATACTATCAAGAAGCAGGGAGAGCTGGAAGAGATGAAAAGCTTGCTTTTGCTGTTTTATTGTATACTGAAAAGGATGTAGCACAGCTAAAAGAACGAGTAGAGGTGGCTCACCCTGATTTAGATATTTTAAAAAGAACGTATCAGTCCCTCGCTAATTACTTTAAACTTGCTGTAGGAAGTGGAAAGCTTCAGTCGTTTGATTTTCATTTCGATGAATTTGCACATACATATCAGCTTCCTTATTCTGTCACCTATCATGCCTTAAAGAAGCTTGAAAAGTTTGGTTTGATTGAGTTTAATGAAGCGTTTTATCAAGCATCTAGCATTCAGATTTTGTTTGGAAAAGAGGAGTTGTATTCTTTTCTAGTTTCAAACCAGATGTTTGAACAGCTAATTAAGTCGCTGTTAAGAGCATATGGAGGAAGTGTATTCTCTCAACCAGTAGCGATATCCGAGTTTCAAATTGCTCGCTTAGCTAATGTATCTGTTTATAAAGCAAAACAGTTGCTAGAGAAGCTGAATGAGCGAAATATTATTATTTACAAACGCCAGTCTTCTATTCCGCAAGTGCTTTTTTTGGAAGAGCGTTTGTCCATAGATAACTTGCCCATCAGTAAAGCTGATATTTTAGAAAGGAAAAAGATAGATCAGGTGAAAGTGGATGAAGTTATTAAATATGTCACCCATAAAAATAGATGCAGAACAGCAATTATTTTAGATTATTTTGGTGAGTCCGCTACTAAAAACTGTGGTATCTGTGATTTTTGTATTGAACAGAAGAAAAAGAAAAAAACTGTAGATGGAGAGTATAATAATCAAATTTTGAAAGCTCTAAAAAAGAAGAGTTTAACAATGGAAGAATTAGAAAAGGAAATCCGTCCACTAAAAAAGGAAGAGTATCAGGAAGTGGTTCGATCTATGCTAGACTTTTCTGTTATTATTATAAATGAAAGTGGAAGGCTAAAGTGTATTGATAAAAAAGAATAGGTTAAATACCTCAGTTATTTCTCTTTCCAGTCTATCGTATTAATCATTTTGATCATGTCTTTTTTTACATAATCTATTACCGGAGCCAAAGAGTCATTTTTAGTAGAGGTTGGAAAGTACAGTGCTGCTCTTAAGAAATGATTAGTCGAGTCTGTTACGAAAAACTGAAATTGGCTTGGCACATCACCTTCAATTTCAAAAAGTAATGCTAAATAACCCTTATCCGTACTTGTGATTATCTCATTTATTGCTGTTGCCTTAACCTCATGCTTATGGGTAAGCTTAAATGATCCGTTAAAATACTTAGCTAATGAGTCCACATTATTTTTGACGGGTTTATAGGCAATATTGATCTCAGCAGTTAGTTCAGGATAGTATAGTTCTATCCAATACGGCTCTGCCATGAAGGAGGTATCAGGTATTACCTTAGCATGCTTAGAATGTTCGAATGTGTAAGGATAATCCCCTTTTAGGCTTACATACTCAGTAGCTGGTAAATCGATATGATGATATCCTTTGGGTTTAGGTAAAAAGATTTCTTCTTTTGAACAAGAAAAAAAAGAAATAATAGCTATAGATAGGAAAATGAATTTAACGATACTATTCATTTATGAAGACTTTGCTTTATACAATCTTTGACTTAAGTTAATAGTTGAAAAGTAATACTATTTGATTACACAAAAGCGGGTTTTGCTGTAAAATACCTCTTCAACCAAGTATTCTTTGCTTTAACTTTCCAGTTGGTATTTAACTCATCTTTTGAGGTAATTGAAGCGTTAAAAACAGTGGTTTCAGCACTTAATTTTTCTTGTTCAATAGAATTTTTGATTTCACTTAGTTGGATTGCTGTAATTGAGTTATTACTCTCAATAAATACTTTTCCAAGGTTCATAAAGTCAATATTCCCCTCTACTGAAAGACTTTTTATAAAAGATACCAACTTATCAATAGAACAACCCGTAGCTACATTAAAACTTGAATCGACTCCAACAATTAAGAAATAATTTTCTCTCCAAAGAAAGGCTCCTTTTAATGGTTTTTGGTGTGCTTCCCAAGTTGAAAGAAAAGATTCTATTTTTCTATTTAAAGAATAAATCTGTATATCCTCTAATTTTTTTTGAGCAGGATATACCCAAAGTTTAGCATCAGCAGGAAGGTCTTCAAAAGGTGTTATCATAATTTTTTCAAAATATAGAACCTACTTAGAAACTCTTTATTGTATTGCAAAGTTTCTAACTAGATATTAGAAATAACTAACTGGTTTTATCTTTTCCATACTCATAATGACTCTGAGATAGCAATTAGCTCTGCCAAATCCAAAACCTTAACACTATTTTCTTTTTCCTTATTTTTAACCCCATCAGAAAGCATAGTCATGCAAAAGGGACACCCGGCAGCAACAACTTCTGCTTTTGTATCTATAGCCTCTTCTATTCGCTCAATATTCACCTCTTTTTCACCAGACTCAGCATCTTTGAACATTTGAGCGCCTCCAGCACCACAGCATAAGCCTTTTGTCTTACACCTCTTCATCTCTACAAGATCAGCATCTAACGCCTCTATGAGATCTCTTGGAGCCTCATAGATATTATTTGCTCTGCCCAAGTAGCAAGAATCGTGATAGGTTATTTTTTTACCTTTAAACTCTCCACCTTTCACTTTTAGTTTTCCAGAAGCAATAAGCTCTTTTAGGTATGAAGAATGATGGACTACATCATAATTACCTCCTAGCTCAGGATATTCGTTTTTAATTGTGTTAAAGCAGTGAGGGCAGGCTGTCACTATTTTTTTAACTTCGTAGCTATTTAGTAGCTGAATATTGCTTAATGCCTGCATTTGGAATAAGAACTCATTCCCAGCTCTTCTAGCAGGATCTCCAGTGCATGATTCTTCTGGCCCCAAAACAGCAAACTTTACTCCTATCTTATTTAAGATCTTAATAAAAGCTATAGTTACTCTCTTGTATCGATCATCAAATGATCCTGCACAACCTACCCAAAAAAGTATTTCTGGGTTTTCGCCCTTAGCTTTCATCTCTGCAATAGTCGGAACTTGCATTGTCATAATTTATTGATAATGAGTTTTTATTAATTATCCTGAGAAAGATCCTCACTCCATTTGAATCGCTCGGTTGGAGCAAAAGCCCAAGGAGCAGCATTATTTTCAATATTTGTAAACATGGCATTCCAAGCAGGAGGAGTTCCAGACTCTTCCATGGCAATATATCTTCTCAGTTGAAGAATAATGTCTAGCGGATCAATACTAACAGGGCAAGCTTCTACGCAAGCATTGCAGGTAGTACAAGCCATAAGCTCTTCCTTAGAAATATAATTTCCGTAAAGAATATTTTCTTCCTTATAACCCTCCTTTTTTTGGTCTATTTTTTTACCCACCTCTTCAACCCGATCTCTGGTATCCATCATAATTTTTCTTGGTGAGAGCTTCTTGCCAGTAATGTTTGCTGGGCAAACAGCAGTACACCTTCCACATTCCGTGCAGCTATATGCGTCCATTAGGTTTTTCCAGGAAAGGTCAAAAATATCTTTTGCACCAAATGTTTCAACTTCCTGAGGAGTCTGTCCATCGTCTTGTTGCATACCTAGCATTATTTTGACTTCTTTCGTAACAGCATCCATATTTTGCATTTTTCCAACAGAACTACTTTTGGCAAAGTATGAGTTTGGAAATGCAAGAAAGATGTGTAAGTGTTTTGAGAAGGTTATATAAACTGCAAATGACAATATCCCTATAATATGCACCCACCAAGCAACACGCTCAACGATAATTAGTGCTGATGTATCTAAGCCACTAAAAATTGGGATGAAAAACTGGCTAATGGCAAAAGTACCTACCCGAGGATAATGAGAAGCAACATAGCTACTTTCTGCAAATCTATTCTGAAGAATACTATCTGTTGCATTCATGGTGAAAAGTGCTAACATTAAAGCTACCTCCCAGATGAGAATAATATTAGCATCTTTTGTAGGCCAGCCTTTCATTTCTGGCTTTTTAAAACGGCTAATATTAAGGATATTTCTTCTAGTTAAGAATAGTACACAGCTTACTAAAACTCCAAGGGCAAGTATTTCAAAAAAGTTGATCAGAAATGGGTAAAATGATCCTAAGTAAGAAGAAAAAACTCTGTGGCTTCCAGTTATTCCGTCAATTACAATTTCAAGAACTTCTATGTTAATTAGCACAAAACCTATGTATATGATTAAGTGCATTATGCCAACTAAAGGCTTATCAAACATCTTCTTTTGCCCAAAAGCCAGCAGAAGGGTCGTTTTCCAACCTCCTATTTTATCTTTATCAATACCCTTTTTCCCAAGAAGTATATTTCTTTTGATAAACTTAAACCTTTTGAAGATTATCCAGGTAGCAACGATAAGAGTTCCTAAAAAAAGTGCTTGTTGTATCCAGTTTACCATGTTAAAAAATCAGTCATCAACTATACAAGTGATCATCGGTACTATTTGTTTCCTAATGATTGTAAGTAAGTATTTTAGAATTTACTTTATTCCAAAAATATTTGCCAATATATCAACTTTATTAAACAAAAGAGAGTACCATTATCTAAAATTAGAGTACGCTTTAACTACGCTTAACCTTAGGCATTACTACTGTTCTGTTTTATTTCCATATACCTATTAATCAACTGATTAGTAGAAGAATCATGCGAACTAATTGGTTTTGAATCCTTTAATTCACTTAAAACATCCCCCGCTAGCTGTTTTCCAAGTTCTACCCCCCACTGGTCAAAGCTGTAAATATTCCAAAGAATACCCTGAACAAAAATCTTATGCTCATACATGGCAATAAGGCTTCCAAGAGTTTTAGGGGTTATTTTTTCTAAAAGAATAGTATTGCTGGGTTTATTTCCTTCAAATACTTTGAAAGGATATATTCTTTCAATTTCTTCCTCTGTTTTCCCAAAGCCTTCTAATTCTTTCTTAACCTCTTCTGCTGTTTTGCCTTTCATCAAAGCTTCTGTTTGGGCAAAGAAATTAGCCATTAGAATATCGTGATGCTCTCCAATGGGGTTGTGGGACTTTATAGGGGCAATAAAATCACATGGAATAAGTTTTGTTCCTTGGTGAATCAGTTGAAAGAATGCGTGCTGCCCATTTGTTCCAGGCTCACCCCAAACAATAGAGCTGGTCTGGTAATTGACAGAATTTCCTTCTCGATCCACACTTTTTCCATTACTTTCCATCACTCCCTGTTGCAGGTAAGCTGGAAGTAGAGAAAGATACTCATCATAAGGGATAACAGCCTCTGTCTCCGCCTCAAAAAAGTTGGTATACCAAATGCCAATTAACCCAAGGATAATGGGAATGTTTTTTTCGAAAGGCGCTGACTTAAAGTGCACATCCATTTCATGAGCTCCTTGCAAAAGCTCTTCAAAGCCATCATAACCAATAGCACAAGCTATAGAAAGACCTATTGCTGACCATAAAGAAAATCTACCTCCTACCCAGTCCCAAAAAACGAACATATTTTCAGGAGCAATTCCAAACTCAACTACTTTTTCTTTATTAGTAGATATAGCCACAAAGTGTGATGCCAAAAACTGCTCTTCTTTCGCTTGGTTGAGAAACCAACTTCTGGCACTCCCTGCATTAGTCATGGTTTCTTGGGTAGTAAATGACTTTGACGAAATGATAAAAAGCGTTGTTTCTGGGTCTAAACTTTTAAGAACCTCAGATACATTCGTCCCATCTACATTAGAAACAAAGTGAAATTGAAGATTCGATTTTTGATACGGCTTTAGCGACTGGATAACCATTTTTGGTCCCAAGTCTGAGCCTCCTATGCCTATGTTGACAACATCTGTAATTTTCTTTCCCGTGTAGCCCTTCCATTCTCCTGAAATCAACTTTTCAGAGAACTCCTTCATTTGAGCCTGAACTCTTTTGATCTTAGGAAGGATGTCTTCCCCATTCACAAAAATAGATTTAGAAGATCTATCGCGAAGAGCAACATGAAGTACAGCTCTATTTTCTGTCTCATTAATTTTAGAACCTGAAAACATAGAAGAAATTGCTTCTTCCAGCTTCATTTCCTTTGCTAAGTCAATAAGAAGATCTCTTGTTTTATTGGAAATTAAATTTTTAGAATAATCGATAAAAAACGCATTGAAACTTATGGAAAAATCAGTAGCTCTATCAGGGTTTTGAGCAAACTCTTCTCTCAACTTTAAGTTTTGTATTTCCGAAAAATGATTTTTCAGCTTTTCCCAGGAAACAGTTTCTATTGGATTTATTTTTTTTATCATAATCTTCCGAAAGACAACGAAGCAAAATTATGTACATTCGTTTAATTCAACTTAAAATAATTGTTTTTAATGATTGATAGATCTACAGCACCTGACTTTAAGACTTTTTCAGATTTTGACTTACAAAAACCAGAAAAATACCAACTAAATAACAACATTAAATTATATGGTTTTAAGAATACTTCTCAGCCCATTTTAGGAGTTCAGCTAATCTTCAAAGCGGGGAAGTGGTATGAAAAAAATAGTGGAGCTGCATCATTGCTATCTGCTTGGCTGCCAACAGGTACAAAAAAATTGAATAGCAATGAGATTGATGAGTACTTTGAGTATCATGGGGCATTTAAAAGCTTCAGTGCAGACAATGATTTTTTTAGTATAGAGTTTTATTGCCCTAAAAGGCATTTTACTAAAATTATTAGTCTCATACATGAAATTTTAACTGAGCCTTCTTTTTCTCAAATAGAGTTTGGATTACTCCAAAAAATTTGGGTAGAAAAGCTAAAGATCAATTTAGAAAAAACCAGCAATGAGGCCAGAGTTCTTTTTAAGAAGAATTTATTTGGAGAAGATCACCCTTATGGGAAGTCTTTAATGCCAAGTATAGTGGAAAACTTTAATTCCATTTCAGCTGAAGAGCATTATAATTCTTTTATAAAGAATAAGCCCTTCGATGTTTTATTAATAGGAGATTACGATCAAGAAACTGTCAATGAAATAAATTCTGAATTTGGCTCAATACATATTGAAGCGAATGGATCTCGACCATTTATACCCAATTTAGATAAAGAAACTGGCTTGTTTTATAAGGAAAGAGAAAACGCACTGCAAACCTCGATAAGATCTGGCAATACTCTTTTCAATATAGAAAGTGAAGACAAGATACCTTTTGAAGTAACGAATACCATTTTTGGCGGGTATTTTGGATCAAGGTTGATGAAAAATATTCGAGAGGATAAAGGATATACCTATGGGATAAACTCCACTATTTCATTTTCTCAGAATGCAGGCTTTTTCTGCATTAGTACAGATGTGATCAAAGAAAAAAGAGAAAATACGTTAAGTGAAATTAATAAGGAAATAGACCTATTATGCGAAGAGCTTGTTTCTTCCAAAGAACTAGAAAGGGTAAAAAATTATCTCGCAGGAAGCTATATCAGATCTATACAATCTCCTTTTGCCTTAGCACAATACTTCAAAACTATTCACTATTTTGATCTTCCTGAGAATTATTTTGATACCTACATCAGTAAAATTCAAAGTGTAACTCCATCGCAAGTACAAGAAATGGCAAATAAACATTTAAAAGAAGGTCGTGTTACGGTGATGGTGGGGTAGTTTTTTAGCTATTTTGCAAATTGGATTATACGCAAGATGCCTTATACTTTTTTTTCTGCTGGCAGAGTATTATCCTTTACCCACTTATTCCAAGCTTTCTCCCATATTTTAGAAATGTATATATCTAAATATGCTTTCTTTACACTTGATGGTATATTATTAGTAAGCATTTTTTCTAATTCATTCTTTAATTTTTTAGAGTTATAGAATTTTTTATAATAAAAACAAGTTGCATACTCAGTAATCCAGATAGCATCAAATTTATCATAATTAAACTCATCCAGGTTTAATAACCACTCATAATAAGCGCTAAAGCTGCTGATTTTTTCAAAGTCAGATTCTTGTAGTTTTTTATCAAATGCAAAATTTAAGTTTATAAAACTATCTAACGTATGATTTCTTTCTGCATTTACTCCCAAAAACGGTGCATTTACTTTTCTAAATTCAACACTAATAATATACTTTTTAGCTAACTCATATAGATCCTTCTGATTGTGTTTAATAATACCATTTATTGTAGCCCTATAATATAACTCAAAGTGGAACTTACAACTCATTGCTTCTTCTATCTTACCACCAAAATAGTTTTTATATTCTTCATTCCTTATGATAGAAATAAAGTCAATTAACCTTTCAGGTTTTAAGCTGCCTAGTTGCTTATTATCAAAATAATGTTTTCGAAATAAAATTTTAAGTTGAGAAAACTCAGATTCACCCAACTCTACCTCAGTTTTAATATTTTTAAACGAAAGAATAATACTATCAAGCAGAAAATAGTTGAGATATTTTTTTTCATTAGATAGGTATATTGATACTAGTTTGTGTAAATAAGATGAATCTACACTACTTGCTACAGTACTAAAAAAAATTCCAATATGCTTTAAATCGTGCCCTTCCAAAAAATCCTCCTCTTCAAGAAGGTATATTAACTTTTCTGATATAATATTTTTGTAGCTGTTTTCGAAGCTTGTTATTGAGACGACTGTTACTATGTTACATAGTATTCTAATATAATTACTTTTGAATAGTGCTTTTTCACTTCCACCTTTAGTAGAAAACAATTTAAAGCTTTCAAAAAAGTTGTTTATGGCTTTTTTTATATTAAGCTTGCTGTTTTTGACAGATCTGTATGAAATTTGAGATAGTCTATATCTGTTGAAGTATTTTCTTATATCATCCGTTTCAGCATAGCGAATTATGAAAGCTAACTGATCATCATTTATATACTTCAGTCGACTCCCCCCCTTTTCTGTAATAGCGTGACAAGCTAATACTCCTTCAGTATATCGGCTAATTAGTTTATTGAAGTTATGAAAATGTTCAAAGAAAATATAAGTGGAATTTAGAAACTCAATAAACTCATCAAAAGCTAGTATTAAACTCTCTATATTACTGTTTTGACTTATCCCTCCCTTCAATTGCAAATAATAATGTTCCGTGATTTTTATCAAAGCATCATTTATTTTTTCATTACTATGATGATAAAACAGCCCTTTTTTTATCCAAGTAATGTAGTCTTTAGTTTCAGATGACTCGAGTTCATTTAACTTACTATTACCCCCTGTTTCTTTTATATCATTTCTGATTCTTATTGTATTATCATCGTTGGCATAAAGAAAACTATCTTCTAATTTCAGTAGATTGTATAGTGCAATAAATGCTGAAATTTTTAAGTCTGACTCTATTGATAAATTGTATGCTTTCAATAAATATTTTGCACTAAGTGTAAATTCAAATAGTCTATAGCTTACAAATGCATACTTTAAGAGCTTCTTTATATTTGAACTATTTATTTGAATTTTTTCAAAACAATCAATATAACGGTAAGTATCACAAAGAAATTTGATGTCTTCATCTATCAGATCAGGGCTTATTACTTTAATTTTTTTATGTGATATATTGTGGTGACTGACACAAAATATTTTATTTAATTTTAAGCTTTTTAGGATAAATGCTATTTTATTTTGATAATCTGGAAGCGATAGAATCTTTTGATCTGTTATTACATCTTCTGTAACTTTTTGAATCAAACTAACAAGTTCTTCATTATTAGTATATAAAGTACCTAAATAATAATAAGAGTTTCCTTTACCTCTAGTTTTGAAAGGGTATTGATTTACAAGTAAATGTAATGGATAAAAACCCACTTCTTTATGGAGTTTTGAAATAGCTTCATATGTCTGGTCTAATATGTGAGCTTTGCTGTTTATTGTAAATACAGAGTTTATATCTAAATCATAAGAAGCTTCAAATGGTAGTTTATTGATAATATCTTTAAATCCTTTCTCTTTGAGTTTTTCATAGGGTGGAACGTATAAATCTCTAATTAAACTACAAAATTCAGCAACATTATTTCTTATACTACTGTACACTCTTAAGTCTTCCCCCAGGTTGCCAATAGCTTCAGTAGGAACTTTTTTAATGCGAGCATTTAGATCAGAGTGTTTCTTATCCCAATAGATACATTTATCTACGATATCTTCTTCACTATAAACCTTTGTTTCAGGAAGTACTATTGGCTGTATTCTTTCTTTGAAATTTTCATCTTTATAAACTTCAAGAACTTCATACATACAGTTTCTAGATCGGAAATAACTTTCACTAATCACCATAATGACTGCGTCAGTTGTTCTAATCCCTTTCATAAACTCTTTGAAACTATCTTTATAAGAAACCTCTCGGTTATCTCTTATAAGTTCAATATCGATTTCACCAAAAGCTTCATCAATTTCATTAACATATGAGGCATCACTTTCAGCCTGACAATATGATAGAAATATTGTTTTTTTCATACTTTACAATTTAAATTTAATACATTTTTAAACTGTCCAGTTTTTCGGGAAGCTTACAGCTTGGTGCGAATAATTTTTTTCAAAAAATAAGTTTTGTAATTAAGAAGGCTATAATTTAAGTCTCAAAAATCCTGTAGCAAAAGAAATTGTACTTCCACCTTTTAGGTTAGCTAAATAGGTGGTGACATCTCTTGTCGCTATTCCTGCTTCATAAAACCCTCTTCTCGCCAAATAGGTTATACCAATAGGAAAGTTGATTTTTGAATCATTATTCCCTCCAAAGTTAACGCCAGTAGATACTTTAATTGTTTTGCTAGGTCTAAAGTCTCCTCCGATAGCAACTAAAGTGTTATCTAAGTTTCCTGCCACTTTGTTTCGAGGTATAATTAGGTCAAATCCGAAATGAACTGTTCTGAAATATTCATAGCTCGCTCCAAATCTGAGAACGCTCGGTAGCTCAACTTTTATTTCATTACTTCCCTCCCATTCAAAAGGCGATTTATCTCCAAGAAACTGAAAGTCCTCGTCTTCACCTGATAAAATGTTATAGTTATTTAATCCTTGACCTGAAAACTCTTTCAGATGCCCATCGGCAACTTTGTAAACATTACCATCCCAGGTTAACTTGCCAATATTTGTCATAGAGAAGCCAAGGTATAAGTTTCGCTTAATTACAGCTGTAAAGCCAATATCAAAGCCAAAACCACTACCACTCTTTTCTGGAAAAACTAGAGTTTGAAGTAAGGTAGCATCATCTGACCCTTTGAATGTAGGGTTGCTAATTTCTGCATCATCCCCAAAGTCTAAGCCAAAGGTTGGTGAAACTGCAATATTTGAAAGAGGTAGGCTGTTATTTTCTGCTTCTAAATCAATAAGAAGTAATCCTCGAATCAACTTAACTCCTGCCCCAACAAATATGGAAACATCGTAGTTTTCAAGTACCTGTTGACCATAGCTTAGATTATACTCTCTGAACCAAGAACTTGATATTCTAGATCCATTCAATATTTCTCCGTATGTTTTAGCATTATCTTCATTTTCATAAAACCCATCAACAATGTTATTATATTGATTTTCTGTAAGTGGAGGAAGCCCCTCATTCCCTGGATATAATGGGTTTTGTATTATTTCTCCATTTGCTAATCTCAGCTGAGGGAAATAACCCGAGGCATAACCTAAAAAAGCTATTTCTGAAGCATTTCTATTTATTCTGGCAAAAAGCTGCATCCTATCTCTTACACTAAAAGCAAAAGCACCGCCTCCAAGCTTTTTAGGAAGACGAAAGCTATACCCAATAAGCATAGCATCAACATTTAGAGAAAGATTTGTTCCTGCGACCTTATTAGCCGCCTCCCATTTATCTTCAAAGGAAAATTGATTTTTAGAAGACTTGAAAATCGCATCAAACGTTTCTTTTCTGTCTAGTGCTTCTGAGAAAAAAGTTACATTTGACTCCAGAAAACCAACTGTGAACTTTGGTTCTTTAAAGCTTTTTTTGAAACCCAAATTAGCAGGATTTATGCCTATTGCCTGATAGTCCGTAGCAAAAGTTGTGGCTACCCCTCCCCTACCTGTAGCTGTAAACACACTCATCTCTAGTTGAGCTATACTATTAGTAGACCAACATAAAGTTGCTATTATGGCAATAAAAAAACTCCGCTTCACTATCGAAAATTGACTTTAATATAAAATTAACTTATTTCTATGCTAGAAAAAATACATTTACCCTATTTTGAATATAATTTTGAGGCAACTTTATTAGAAGCACTATCAGGTATTTGTTTATCCATTGCAAAACACATCTTTTAATAATGGATATTAACGCACTCAATATAAAGAAGAATTTGACTTAGAGATTTTTATTCATATTTAGTGATGTTCTTTATTCTTACTTTAGATTTGCTTATATAAAACAGTATTATTCGGCTACTGATGACCTATTATGATAAATTATGCTTTCTTAAAAAAGAAAAGAAAAAGCAAATAGCTATACTTATTGACCCAGACAAGTTTATTGAAGATAATATTCGAGAACTTATCTCCTATTTCGATAAAACTAGTATTTTTTGCTTTTTTGTCGGGGGTAGTTTAGTCTCTAAAAATAATATTGATGCCATTGTTATCTTTCTAAAGAAATACTCTTCCATACCTGTAATTCTTTTTCCAGGAAGCTTTTCCCATATCAGTGCCCATGCAGATGGTATACTTTTCCTTTCCTTAATTTCTGGAAGAAACCCAGAACATTTGATAGGTCAGCATGTTCTAGCTGCCCCATTACTAAAAAGTACTGCTTTAGAAATAATCCCTACGGGTTATATGATAATCGATTGCGGGAGTCCCACTACAGTTTCTTATATCAGTAATACAGAGCCTATACCTTATAACAAACCTGAAATTGCATCATGTACAGCTCTTGCAGGAGAATACCTCGGCTTAAAATTAATTTATTTAGATGGCGGAAGTGGTGCAGATAAACCTGTTTCAAATGAAATGATTCGAGCTGTCTCACAGAAAATTTCGCTTCCAGTAGTAATTGGTGGAGGGATTAGATCAGGAGAAGATGCAGATAGAGTTTTTTCTAGTGGTGCAGACTTAATAGTTGTTGGAAATGCCCTAGAAAGCAACCCAGCTGTTTTACAAGACATAATTATTGCCTCTAAAACATATTCTAACATATCTTAATTACTTATATACCGTATAACCTAAGTTAGTTGTATCACTTAGTTTAATGTATAACTTTTTTTCCAGTACTAAAATTTTATGATTCAGGTTAGAAATGTTCTCTTAAGCGATGATATAGTTGAAGAGCTATTTATTTGTGATATAAACAAGTGCAAAGGAGCATGTTGTGTAGAAGGAGATCTAGGTGCTCCTCTTGAAAAAGAAGAGCTTAAAGAGGTTGAAGATGCTTATGAGAAAGTGAAACCATATTTAAATGAAGAAGGAATAAAAGCAATAGAAAATGTAGGCAAATATATCTTAGATGAAGAAGGTGATTTCTCTACTCCTACAGTTCACGGAAAAGAATGTGCTTATGCTGTTTATGATAAATCTGGCATTTTACAATGTGCTTTCGAGCTTGCTCATAAAAACAGAAAATCTGATTTCAGAAAACCTATCTCATGTCATTTATATCCTATAAGGATCAAAAAATATGATGACTTCGATGCTGCTAACTATGACCGTTGGGATATTTGCAGATCAGGCTGTAGGCTTGGTACAGCCAAAGGAGTCCCTGTGTATAAATTTTTAAAAGATGCTCTAATAAGGAAGTACGGTAAAGATTGGTATAAAGAATTAGAAGATGTAATCGAGAAAAACAAAAAGGCAGCTCTATCGTGAAGTATTGCTGCCTTTCAATTCATTTTATAAAGCTGAATCTAAATATTTACTTTTTTATAAATGAAGAGCTAATTACCTCAATGCCATTGCTGTCATATCCTTTAATGAAATAAAAACCTTCTTTTAAATTTTCTACATCAAGCTTATTTGACCTAACCTTCAAAGATTTTACCTTATATCCCGTGCTATTATAAACTTCTACTATATATACCTCTCTATTACCAGTACTTTCCAAGTGAATATTATGGCTAGCGGGATTGGGGAAGACTTCAACAGAGGTAATTAAACTATTTTGTTGTCTAGCATTTTGATCTTCATCTGGTATATCAATAACTCTAATTGGAATCCATCTGGACGTGCTTAAACCTCCCCTATCTGTAGATAAAATTTTAACAAAAAACAGTTTGTCTCTATCTACTTCAATATTAGCTCTTGTAATTAAACTCCCATTAGATATTTTAAAAAAACCCATACCCTCTCTAGGAAAGGCATCAATGAGATTATAAGTATGCCAATCAAGAATATCTGGATCTTCGGTATTTAACCTTCCAACTATTGAAATAGTAGGACTATTTTCTGAAATTACATTATTACTAATATTAATCTGTTCAGGAGCTTCGTTAACATTATTTATTCTAACTTCAATAGCATGAGTGGGAGAAGAAGTATTTGCGCGATCTACAGCTCTTACTTTTATTGTGTACACTCTTTTTTCCTCAAAATCTAGTGGTTCTAGAGTCCAAAGCTCATCAAACTGAATACTAAAGTATTCGTTGTCATTAGGCTGCTCATCAACAAACTGATATTGAATTCTGTCCTCTAGATTAGATTCATCTGACTCGAAAAAACCACAAAACATTTCTAGTTCATTTTCTAGCAAGCCTTCTTCACCAAAAAACTCAATCGTTTCTGGTCTTTCATTCAATATATAAGTTTGAAAAAAGAGCTTTCCACCTGGAAAATCATGAGAAATTGCTTTCCAGACAACGGAAAACAGTTTGTTATTTTCTGAAAAGCTTATATCATAATCAATGATAGCTTGGTTTTCATTTGCGTCTAATTCAAAAAACTTATTCCCATAATTTCCCCTAATATCCACTGCTCTAATATTAATTTTCCTTCTCTCTGCTAAAAGAATTTCTATTGGATTTTCTGGTCCTTGCCTTACTCCCTGGTTTAAGCGTCTAGTTATGCAGGCTAAAACTCCCTCTGATTGGCCTATATCAGTCTTTACAGTAGAGAACCAGATGTTTTGGGGGTGTTCAATTTCTTTAACTTGAGTAAAATTAGTTTCCTCGTCAATTGATGTGGTTAAAATACTGTAGTCATTTGCAAGCGAAGCAATAAAAGTTAACTCTTCGTTACCTGAAGATTCCGAGAATTTATAAAAATCTCCTTCAATACTTTGAGTTACCATAAACTCATGGTTGAAACTTCCATCATCAAACTCAATATTAAGATCTCCAAAAGCAATCTGAGATGGTAAGTTTCCATTTCCAGGCTCTACCCAACTAACTCTAAATCTTGTATTTGATAGTGTAGATACTTTGGTATCAAAAGCAGTGTTTTCTCTTAATAAAGTTGGATTTGATAATGGTGCTCCCTCAGAATCAAATACTCTATAAAAAGAGGTGGCGATTAATTCATTATCATGATTTATGTCTGGGTTTACCCAAGTAACCACAAACTCTCCATTATTTGTTAAAGCTACTCTAGGATCTAATCTAGCTTCAACCCCAACCCATTCCTGTCCCTCCAATTGTACAGTACCAACTCTTCCTTCTTCTTCCATTAAGGGTTCTAAATCAAAGTTGTATTTTATGTAAAAAATTTTTTTATCATCGGGTACTAAAGCAGGTTCCGATCTATAGTATTCCCAAGCAACTACTAACTCTCCCTCATCGTTAATATCTGCATCAAACTTTCCTTGTCGGCTAGAGTTAGGGTTAAAACTGAAGTTTCTTTCTAATACATTTACTCTAAAATTGTCAACCAGAACTCTCCCCCTATAATTTATTTTTTTAAGAAAGATCCCTGGGCTGGTTTCCTCAAGAGAAGACCATAAAACATAAAATTCATTTCTATTTGGGAGTTTTAATACTTTCTGATGACCTGCACTCAGATTACTAATCTCTAAAGGATTCTCAAGAATGGAAAATACTCCATCTTGCGAATAAGAAACAAATGATTGAAACAATATTGCTAAAATAGCAATAAGCAATTTTTTATAGCTTGTCATAGCTGCTGATTTTAAGGTTGAAAAAAATTTAAAAGTTATACAAGAAACCTTTAATACAAAAGGACACCTGTAATGTGACTATTACATCAATATTTTATTAAAATAGCATTAAATAACCTAAAAAGAAAATTAAATAAGTTTTATTAAGATTTTTGTTTCAAAATCTATAAGGCTCTCTTATAAAGAGGGTGATAGGAAACCATTACTTCTTTTAAGTAAGACATGTCTAAATGGGTATAAATTTCAGTGGTGGTAATGGACTCATGCCCTAGCATTTCTTGCACTGCCCTTAGGTCTGCCCCTCCTTCTACCAAGTGAGTCGCAAATGAGTGACGAAATGTATGAGGGCTAACCTTCTTGCTTATGCCAGCTTTTTGCGCTATTTCTTTGATAAACATAAAGACCATTACTCTGGATAAGTTTTTACCTCTCTTGTTTAGAAAAACAAAATTTTCATAGCCTTTTTGCCTTGTTACTTTAGATCTGATTTGATCAATATAAATTTGAGTCAGTCGAATAGCATCCTTGCCAATAGGTACAAATCTTTCTTTTTTCCCTTTTCCTTTCACTTTTATAAAACCTATATCAAAATGAAGGTTGCTTAAAGTTAGGTTTATAAGCTCAGATACTCGTATTCCACTACTGTACAAAACCTCTATCATTGCTTTGTTTCTTGCTCCATCTGGTCTTGATACGTCTATACTTTCAAGCATTGTAGAAATTTCTTCATAGCTTAAAACTTCTGGTAGTTTTCTTGGGATTTTTGGAGTAGAGATTAAACTTGTAGGATTATCTGTTATTAGCCCAGTTTCTATGAGAAATTGAAAAAATGATTTAATCCCTGACAAAATTCGTGACTGTGTATTTGGGGAAATTCCTAACTGATAAATATTTTGTAAAAAGTCAGAAATTTCTTCTTGAGAAATAAAGTTTAATTTAAGAGTTGCATGTCTTTCTTTTAAAAAGACAAATAGCTTTTCTACATCTCTCAAGTACCCTTCAACAGTGTGAGGAGACAAGCTTCTCTCCAGTTGCAGATGAGCTTTAAATTGCTTAGTTACCTCATCGAAGTTGCTTATAAAGTCCACACTGCTAATCTCATTTATTAGAATCTATTTTTCTTATTTTGATATTGAAAATTGCAAATAAAATAGTGACTAGTGGGCTCAATAAACAAAAGAAACAAAACGGCCAATACACAGCTGTTGCAACTCCTAGAACACTTGATTGAGCTGCCCCACAAGTATTCCAGGGAATTAATACGGAGGTTACCGTTCCTGAATCTTCTAAGGTTCTGCTGAGGTTTTCTGGCATTAAGTTTTTTTCTTTGAATGTTTTAGCATACATCCTGCCAGGTACAACGATAGCTAGATACTGATCTGAGGCTGTAAAATTGAAAAAAAGACACGTGCCTACTGTAGAGGCAACTAGAGAACCTGTAGATTTGACGAATTTTATAATATAGCTTGTAATGCACTGTAGCATTCCAGTGATCTCCATCATTCCTCCAAAAACCATTGCTGATATAATTAACCAAACTGTACCCAGCATTCCATACATTCCTTTTGAAGAAAGTAGACCATTAATTAAATCACTATTTGTTTCAAAGGAAATGCTCCCATACATAGCCTTTAAAACAGCTATATAACATGCTTTAAAATAACTACTATTTTCCCCACTAATTGCTAGAATGTTTTCATATTGAAAAATAACTGCGAATACTCCTCCTAATAATACCCCTGCCAGGATAGCTGGTAATGCTGGAACTTTTTTCACAATCATAAAAATGACTACTGCAGGCACTAAGAATAGCCAAGGAGTAACCCAAAACTTTGAATCAATGGATTTTAAGATAAAATCCACATCTGCTACTCCTTCACTGCTTATTCCCCAAAAACCTAGTATTAGAAATATTATTAGGGTTATAACAAATGACGGTATGGTTGTATATGTCATGTATCTGATATGAGTAAAGAGATCTGTTCCAGCTACTGCTGCAGCTAGATTAGTTGTATCAGATAGTGGTGACATTTTATCTCCAAAATAGGCACCAGATATTATCGCCCCAGCAATTAAACCTTCGCTTAATCCTAAAGCAGTGCCTATTCCTAATAAAGCTACTCCAACAGTCGCAATAGTAGACCATGAGCTACCAGTAGCAATGGAAACTAGCGCACAAATTAGGCATGCTGCTACAAGAAATATTTTAGCATTGAGGATTTGTAAACCATAATAGATCATTGATGGCACTATACCACTTAGCATCCATGTTCCTGAAAGAGAGCCTATTAAAAGAAGTATTAGTATGGATGGCATAGCAGACTGAATACTATTTACAACCCCATCTAAAAGAACTTCCCATCTAAAACCAATCCTAATACCCACTAAGCCTGCAACTGCACCAGAAAGAAGTAAAATAATTTGGTTTGACCCAGAAAGTCCATCATCGCCAAATACATAAAAAACATTGTAGAATAGTAAAGCCACCAGAAAAACAACTGGCAGAAGTGCTTCTAAAAGTTTAGGGTTTCTTACAGTACTTTCCTGGCTCATAGAGTTTTTAAATGGTTTTTTGACCTGTAAATCTAATTTTTATTTATTGAAGTTGTATAAATGTTTGCCTATGGTTACAAAAGATACCCTATTCTGATGCTTATAATAGGTTTTATTAGCTACTTCCTTACTTTTCTTTTGTGAATAAGAAGAATTTCTTAGCTCCATCTTTTGAAAATGTAATATTAATCTCTGGTAGATTATTAAAGCTGTTGTAACCCTTTTTTACTTCTATAATATCTTTTGAGGTTAACAAAGAGTTTTCTTCTAGTTTTATGTTCGTATCTGTTACAGGATAATTATAATCAACAGTCGCATAAAATCCATTTTCCCTATCAAAAATAATTGGTTCAAGTTTTTTTGTAGGTTTTTCAATAGCTTTATTAATATTTAATGTTTTTGCTTATTTCTTCAATTTCTTTATCTATATCTTGAAATTTAGAATAAATAGAGCTAAGAGTTTCTCTTGAACTAAAAAACTTCTCAAAAGCACTTGTTCGTATAAAATCATAAAGAGTGTTAATTTCTTCACTACTAAATGTGTCATCAAAAACAGAACTAATTCTTTCAGCAACCTTTATATCTGATAATGATTTTTCTAGTTCGAGAATTTTAATACTATCATTTCCAGTTGCTTGGTACATTAAAGATTCTAACTGAGGTTTATAAAATGCTTTTTGGTTCTCTATAAGATTCAGTTTGTTTATGATAGTTATAACTTTTTGATGGTTAGTTTGTCCAAAGCTTGTTAGCGACAATAATGTAAGTATTAACAACCAAGCCGCTATTATGCATTGTGTTTTTCTGTTATTCATTTTTGTGGTGTTTTATCAAAAAAGGAATTATACATAATGCTTTATGTTACATACATACGCCCTTGGATAAGAGTCTAAGTTTAAGACCGACGGGGATTTGTAGGGTCAGCACTGGCTTTGACAGCCGGGACGAGCCTTGCGTGAGGGTGCCCTATTTTCTTATTATTTTTGTTTTTAGAAATGAAAAAGAAATATGATCTCAAGATTTCTTATCCTCTCAATTTTGCTGAAAGGCTTGTAAGCTGGTTTGAAACTAATAAAAGAGCGCTTCCTTGGCGAGAGACGAAAGATCCATATAAAATTTGGCTTTCTGAGATCATTTTGCAGCAAACAAAGGTCAGTCAGGGTTTGCCTTATTATCTGAGTTTTGTAGAGAAATACCCAACAGTTTCCAGTCTGGCAGCAGCAAGCGAAGAGGAGGTTTTGAGAATGTGGCAGGGATTGGGATACTACAGCAGAGCGAGGAATATGCACTTTGCAGCTAAATATATACGAGATGAATGTGAAGGGAAGTTTCCAACTACCTATGAAGAAATTATTAAACTAAAAGGAGTGGGGTCGTATACTGCTGCTGCGATTTCTTCTATTGCTTTTAATGAAAAAAAACCAGTGGTTGATGGTAATGTATTACGAGTTTTCTCCAGGATTTTTGGTGTTGAAGAGAATGTAGCAACCAATACAGGCAAAAATATAATCTATGAAATAACCAACGCGCTTATTTCTGAAGAAAAACCTGGTGCGTATAATGAGGCTGTCATGGAAATGGGTGCGACATGTTGCACGCCAAAGCAGCCTAATTGTTTTAATTGCATTTTCTCAGAAGAGTGTTTTACCAGGAAAAATGGTTGGCAAGAAAGGCTTCCCGTAAACAAGAAGGAAGTTAAAAAGAAGACGTTGTATCTGAATTATCTTGTTTTTAATGAATCTGATTCGGTGTATGTCAAAAAAACATCTTTAGGAAATATTTGGAAAGGGCTATTTGATTTTTTTGTATTAGAAAGAGATTTTATCTACTCCAAGAAAGAGGAAGTTGTGTCTGAGTTAGAACATTTGGGCATTGAGATTTTAGAAAATCAGATCAGTGGTGGAGAGAAGGTTTATAGGCATTTGCTATCTCATAGAGAGATTAATGCAAAGTTTTTTGTTGTAGATTTAGATAGAAGCAAAATTTTTAAGAAGTTTGCAAAAGAAAATAGTTTAAGTCTTATCACAATATCAAAGCTACAGGACATACCAAAACCCATCTTGATTCACAATTACATTGACGAATATTTTTGATAATTTTAAACAATCTATAAAAGAATGGCAGGAATAAATAAAGTAATATTGGTTGGAAACTTAGGCAAAGATCCAGAAGTGAGAACTTTAGAAAGTGGTGTTTCAGTAGCTACTTTTTCTTTGGCTACTTCAGAAAACTATAAGGATAAGAATAGCGGTGAACGAAAAACGTTGACTGACTGGCACAATATAGTAGTATGGAGGGGGCTTGCAGAGGTTGCAGAAAAATACCTTAGAAAAGGGTCTCAGATATACTTAGAAGGAAAGCTAAAGACTAGATCCTGGCAAGATAAAGATGAAAATACAAGGTATACTACTGAAGTAGTAGCAGATAATTTCATTATGCTGGGTAAAAGAGACGGTAGCTTTTCTGAAGATCCTGGTCCATCATTTAATGATGCTAATAAAGGAACTGCTGCTCCTATTGAGCAACAATCTAGCGAAATTGATGATCTTCCTTTCTAGTTTTAACCAAAAAACACCAATTTGGAGAGTAGTTTAGATGGAGATGTGCCGCTTAGTATCTTGCTTTCTATTGGTGAGATAGGTGCATCTTCTGTGATTCTATATTGTGTATCACTTTTATTACTGTTTGTTTCAGCTCTGGTCTCTGGAGCTGAAGTTGCATTCTTTTCTTTGTCTCCCTCTCAGGTAGAGGGTTTGAAAGAAAGTAAGGAAAGAAGCAGTAGTAGAATTTTACATCTTCTAGACACCCCTAAGCATCTACTTGCCACTATACTTATTTTGAATAATTTAGTCAATGTAGGTATAGTTACTTTGACGACTTTTGCTACTTGGCAAATTTTCGGTAAAGAGAATATTCTTTCTATAGTCATACTGACTGTTTTATCCACTGTAGCTATTGTTTTTTTCGGAGAGATTGTGCCTAAAGTATTAGCAACCCAAAAAAATTTGGCTTTTGCTCGTTTTACTCTCAACTTCCTTCAACTTTCCAAAAAAACTTTATATCCATTTGTCTGGCTTTTGCTACAGCTTAGTAAAAGAATTGAAAAAAAGGCTGAAAATAATGGATATAATTTGTCAGCAGATGAGCTCAATGAAGCGGTTGAAATAACCTCAACTAAAGAGGTTACCGAAGAAGAAAAAGAGATTTTAAAAGGTATAGCAAGCTTTGGCACAAAAACGGTAAAGCAGGTTATGAAGTCGCGAATGGATATTATTGCATTTGACATCGAGTTTGATTTTCACGAGCTGATGGACAGAGTTAATAAGAGTGGTTTCTCCAGGGTTCCTATTTATCACGAGACTATTGATCAGCTAAAAGGAATTCTTTATATCAAAGATCTGATTCCTTTTATAAATAGAGATGAAAAGTTTAAGTGGCAAAGTCTTATTAGAAAAAACATCTTTTTTGTCCCTGAGAGTAAAAAAATTGACGAGCTTCTTCGTGACTTTCAGAAAAAAAGGGTGCATATAGCAATTGTGGTAGATGAATATGGAGGGACTTCAGGCTTGATAACTATGGAGGATATCATAGAGGAGATAGTAGGTGAGATTAATGATGAGTTTGATCAGGATGAGTTAAGCTATAAGAAAATTGACTCCTCAAGATATATTTTTGAAGGAAAAACCACTCTCACCGATTTTTGCAAAACGCTTAATCTCAATACTGAGATTTTTGATGATGCCAAAGGTGAAAGTGAATCTCTAGGAGGCTTACTTTTGGAGCTTTTTGGAAAAATGCCTTCTTCTGGAGAAGAAATTGAACACTCCAACATTCAATTTACTGTTGTTTCAGTAAATCAAAAAAGAATTAAATCTGTTAAGGTTCAAGTAAAACCAACTAAATGAGTGGCTAATTTTAGCTAATATCTATTTCGATTTCAAATTTATCGCCTTCTACTTCTCTTGATAAAATATCTACCTCATGTTCGTCAAAGCCTTTCACTTTCCATATTTCATCTCTATCATCAGTTATTTTAGGGACACCATACTTGTGAGAGAAGAAGTCTATAAACTCAACTAGCATCGACTCGTATTCTACGATATCATGTATGGATACTAATAGTGTAATTGAGGATAGTTTTCCTTCAGAAAACAGATAAGCTATAGAACCTTCTATGCCACCACCAGGCTTTAGTTCATAGTACAGTCTATCCGAAGCTTCACTTACCAAAACTCCAGATTCTTTTTTCTTTACCTCTTCAAAAGAATCATGAATATCTATTCCTCTCAAAACGCCCATATAACTTAATGTAAGGTTTTGAAATTCTTTATCATAATGATGAAAGTGCTTTACCTCTCCCGTTTCTCCCTTGACTACTTTTTCTTTTTGCTGCTTGCTACATGATGAAAAGAAGAACAGCAGAATACTTACAAAACAAACTAATCTCATAATTCTTTTTCTTTAATAAGGCACAAAACTATTAATAATTATTAACTAGCAAATAGTTACATGAAATCCATGATATAATTTAATTAGAAATATTTTTAAGCATTTGATTTTTAGTAATTAACAGTGTGTTTTTGGGATTAATCAAGGATTATGTATACAGGGTATAATTTTAATGTAATTCTTCTGCTTTGGCATTGTGAAAACAATAATTAGTGTTTTTCTTTTTTTTATAACTCTCTTTTTGACATTATCAGCTCACTCTCAAAATCTAGTCCCTAACGAGAGTTTTGAAAGTTTTAGTGGAAAAAACGAAAGTGGGTATTCTGATTTTTCAGAGATTAATAATTGGTATAATACGAATAAAAGGCAAAACACAAAGCTTTTTGGTACTCCAGATCTTTTATACAGAACTGGTAATGAGATCTTTGAAAAGCATCGAACATCTTTTAAACCTCTTAAAGGAATTGCTGCGGCAGGGTTGATCACTTATATGCTTCGGGTAAAAAATTACCGTGAGTTTATATCTGTTAAGCTTAATGAAAGTCTAAAAAAAGGAGAGAAATATAAGCTTACTTTTAACCTTACGTGTGGAGATAAAACTACTTTTGGTAGTATTGGGGTTAATAATTTTGGAGCTTATTTTTCCAGGTTTCCAATTGAGCAGTTTCAATATGAGCCAATAGGAGTCACACCACAAGTTGCTCTTAAAAATGTTTTTTATGACAATGAATGGACGTCTTTTTCTTTCGTATTTGAGGCTCAAGATGAATACCGGTATTTGACTTTAGGTAATTTTAGTTCTGATGAAAATACCAATACTTTATATATCAAATATGACTTAGATCCTCAGGCATATTACTTTATTGATGAGGTTTCTTTAGAGAAGCATGTAGAGAAAAGTTTAATAGCTGAAAATTCAAAAACTATAAAAAAGGGAAATGATAGTGGTGCGGAAAAAACAGCAAGCAGAAAGGTAACAGAGCAGCAGCTTATACCAATCACCGAGTCAGAGATTGTAGTTTCTATATGGGATAGTGGTAAAAAGGATGGCGATATTATTACCCTTGAGTTTAATAATGAGAAAATACTAAAGGAGTTTAAGCTCAAGAAAAAGAAGAAAACAATTACGCTCTACCATCAAGAAAATAGCGAAAATACCTTATCCCTTTTTGCTCATAATTTAGGGAAGGAACCTCCAAATACCGCTGCTTTTACGATTTCTTCAGGAGGAAAAACGTACCGGTTCAATCTGAGATCTGATTTGACCGAATCTGGTGCTGTAAAGTTTGTTAAAATAAAGTAGTGAGAGTAGCTTTTTAGTTTAGCAGGTCGTGATAATAATTTAACTTTGTATTGAAATCACATAGAATCCATGAGATGATTTACTGAGATGTATTTGTTGGCAAATGGTTATCAGCAACAAAATATATCCTTTTTTGAGGCAAATTAGTGGGTTTTATACAAAAGTTTTGACAGCACACTTCATCTAATTTTTGTTTTAATAAAGTGGTAGGAAAAGATTTAGAATATGCTTCCAGTCAGCTAAAAAATGGAAATCTTGTAGCTATACCTACAGAAACCGTTTATGGACTGGCTGCTAATGCTTATGATGAGAGTGCTATTTTAAAAGTTTTTGAGGTTAAAAACCGACCAAAGTTTGACCCTTTAATTGTACATGTTCCTAATCTCAAAAAAGCACAAGAGGTAGTAAAAAATATTCCTGAGTGGGCAAGATTGATAGCTAAAGAGTTATGGCCAGGTTCATTATCGATACTACTACCTAAAAAAGATAACCTTAGCCCGTTAATCACAAGCGGACTAGATACAGTGGCTATTCGTGTACCCAATCATCCATTAACTCTACAGTTGCTAAGAAAGGTTGACTTTCCTTTAGTAGCGCCAAGTGCTAACCCTTTTGGTCATATTAGTCCGACATCTGCTCTACATGTAGAAAAAAACTTAGGAGAAAAGATATCTTATATTTTAGATGGGGGTTTATGTACGGTTGGTATAGAATCTACTATTGTAGGAGAAGAAAATGGTAAAATTAAAATTTTTAGACAAGGAGGAATAGAAACATCAAAGCTCGAGAAATTATTAGGCACAAAAATAGAAGTTTTGAAATCGGGGAATAACAAAAACCCTTCAGCACCAGGAATGCTAAAATCTCATTATGCTCCAAAAATACCATTGCAGGTTGGAAATATTACTTCATTGATAGAAAAAAACACAGGTGAAAAAATCGTTGCTATATCCTTCAAAGACGATTATTCAGGTGAAAATGTAAAGGCAATTATTTTATCAAAAAATAAAGACCTCCATGAAGCTGCTAAAAACTTTTTTCATGCACTTCATCACGCAGAATCTCTATGCCCTAAGCTTATCATTGCAGAGTGGATGCCTGAAGAAGGACTAGGAAAAGCGCTAAATGATAAGCTCAAAAGAGCTTCTTGCAACTAAAAAGAAAACCTCAATGTACCTCTAACATCCATTCGCTAAAATACTTTTCCAAAGTTGCTTTTAGCATTTCTTTTGTCAGTGGCTTATTCATAAAATCTGTTATTTCTTGAATACCTTCAGACCTCATTTTATCATCAGGATTTAAGGAGGTTGTTAGCATTACCACAACTATTCTTCCCTTTTGGCTTTTATCTAGCCTTTTATATTCTTCTAAAAACTCCCAGCCGTTCATAGCTGGCATATTAATATCTAAAAAGATAAGATCTGGTCTTGGGTGCTCCCCATCTTCTTTTGACTTGAGGTAATCTAATGCTTCAAGACCACTTTGCACTGCTACAACCTTTTCAGCAAAGCCTGCTTGCTTAATTAGCATCTCATTGTAAAAGTTTGTAGGCTCATCATCATCAATAAGTAGAACACAGTTTAATTTTTTCTTAATCATAATACTTATTTCGGAATTGTAAAGTAAAATGTACTTCCATTACCTTCTTTAGAGTCAACCCAAATTTCTCCTCCATGCAAATCTACTATTTTCTTGCAATGAGCAAGACCTATACCAGTACCAGCATATTCTTTTTTAGAGTTTAATCTTTGAAATATTATAAAAATCCTTTCCTTATGTTTTGAGTCTATGCCAATACCATTATCACTTACAGAAAAAGTCCAATGAGAAGGTTCTTCTCTAGAAGTAATTTTTATTACAGGGTTAGTATCCTTATCTCTAAATTTTATTGCATTGGATATTAAATTTTGGAGTAACAGCCTTAGTTCAATTTCATAGCCTTTCACTGTAGGAAGTGAGTCTTTTTGAAGTGTCGCATTACTTTCATTGATTGCAACTATCATATCGCTCTCAATGGCTTTAATCATCTCATCACAATTAACCTCCACTTTATCCATATTTCTTCCTATTCGAGAGTAATCTAGCAGACCTTTTATCAACAAACTCATTCTTTTAGAAGCATCAATAATATAGCCCATACTCTTTGTGCCTACATCATCCAGCAGTTTGTTGTATTTCTCTGAAATTAACTCTGTGAAACTTGAAATTGTACGCAGAGGTTCTTGTAGGTCATGGCTTGCTATATATACAAACTGTTCCAACTCTTTGTTTTTGGTCTCAAGCTGCTTCGAATAATCTTTAAGCTCTTGGTCTTTTTTTACCCTTTCAGTAATATCTTGTAGTGTCCCATAAAGTCTAACCAAGTTTCCATTATCGTCAATTTCCTGACTGCCATCACCCCTTATATATTTTAATACTCCTTCAGCGTCAAATATCCTATATTCAATAGGTATAGCTTTTTTTTCTTCAATAGCTTTTTCTGATGCCTTTTTTACTTTTTCTTTATCATCGGGGTGAATAAATGCAAAAAGATCTTCTACTTTGCCTGTATGTTTACTTTTATCTAAACCTAGAATACTAAACATTTCATCAGACCAAATCACTTTATTCGTTGAAGGATACCATGTCCAACTTCCAATTTTCGCCAGAGATTGAGCTTCTTTTAGCAAAGCTTTCCCCTGCTTTAGATCTTCAGTTCTCCTTGCAACTTGCCTTTCCAAGTTTATATTTAGCTTTTCAAGACCATCAAAGCTCTTTTTTGCTACAGTAATCAAAGTAGTACATACCCAAATAACTATAATGGAAATTATGCGATTGGCTAGTGGTAAGTGTCCAGGAATATTCAGGTCACTAGAAAGAAAATAACCAATTATTACTAAAGCAGAGCAAACTATACCTGCATAAATAGAGGAAAAATTACCAGGAAAAAGCCAGCTATATAAAATAACTATACAATAAATAGAGCTTATGGATACTCCTACAGGAACATTAATATCAACTATAAAAATAATTCCAGCTATAAAAGCAGCAAGGAAAACTAAAATGACATTAGTTAGGGTTATTGGACGCAATAAATTGTCTTTACTCAAAACGTTATCTTTGTAGTTCAGCTAATTTTTTATTGAGCAAATCAATTTCCTTATCTTTATCCAATAATCTTGATTCTAAATCCCTAACCTTTTTATTATCACCAGAGTTAATATTCAAAGCTTTTGGGAGATCTCTAATCAAGGCAAATGCAGTTGCCATACTTACAAGAGCTGTCAAAAATTTCACTAATGCACTTAAGCGATAGGCTGGCCACCAAAAAAGTAGTGCATCAAGTATATGTGTAGTTCCACAAAGAATAATAAAAGCTCCAAAAAGCCAAAAAACAGGTAAAAAAGGAATATTAGGTTTTCTTTGAATAAACCAAATTAAAATAACGGGAATAATGAAGTAGGCTAGCCAAATTGCAACATCACTAGTGATGTACAGCCATCCGTGAAACTCACTCCATGTGCCACAATTCCAGCGAGGAGGCCAATCTGAAATATCAAAAAGTTTTGAGATGAAGTCTATTAGTGAACCCATAAGAGCATGAAATTATCGTTTACAACCGATAAACATTTTGTATAAGTGTTGCAATATTATAATTAATAACGGAAAACTGTTTAATGTTCTTTAAACATAAAGATTTTTTCATAAAAAAACCATTGAATTACCATGTGAAAGCAATAGGAGTTAATCTTCTTGAGCAGTAGCAGTAACTTTATAAATTATACGAACCTACAGCTTCTTGAGCATTTTCACTCTTATAAATTAACTTTAAACAACTTCTATGTAAATTGCATGCTTGAAAAGTGAGATAACGGATATATGCCATCAACTAGACAAAGGAAAGTAGGGAAACTATTGCAAAAAGAACTTGCAGAGATCTTTCAAACGCAAATGCACAGCTGGTTTGGAGGTGCTTTTATCACTGTAACTGAAGTCACGGTCACACCAGATTTGAAAGTTGCTAAAGTATACCTTAGCTTTTTTGATAAAAAAGAAAAAAACAATATCATGGATGTGGTATTAGATTGCAGCAGAAAAATTAAAGTAACTCTAGCTTCTAATATTAGAAATCAGGTCAGAGCAATTCCAGATTTAAACTTTTACATTGACGACACAGAAGAGATTTCGCAAAGTGTAGAAGAGATGTTTAAAAAGATAGATATTCCGGACGAAAATGACCCAAAATATAAACCTGAAGATTATAAGTCCAACGAAGAGTAAACAAAAAGTAAATGAGAATTCATAGAGAAGGTCGGTCATTTTTAATTCTTTTCCTGATCGTTCTGGCACTTGTAACTTCCTTAGTATATAGCTTTCTTCCTGTATGGGTATGGGCGCTAGTCAGTACGGTAGGAGTAATCAAGTTTTTGTTTTTTCTCCAGTTCTTTAGAAACCCCAAACCCAACCTGGCTAGTGGTGAAAATCTAATAATAGCTCCCGCTAATGGGAAAGTAGTAGTAATAGAAAAAGCGCTTGAAAATGAATATTTTAAAGATGAAAGGTTGCAAATATCTATTTTCATGTCTCCATTTGACGTACATGTAAACCGAAACCCTATCTCTGGGATTTTAAAATATTTCAAATACCACCCAGGGAAATACCTTGTTGCTTGGCATCCAAAGTCAAGTACAGAAAATGAAAGAACAACTCTTGTAGTTCAAAAGAATAATGGAATAGAAGTCCTACTCAGGCAAATTGCTGGAGCAGTAGCTAGAAGAATAAAATGGTATGTGAAAGAGGGAGATTCCGTTGAGCAGGGTAACGAATTTGGATTTATTAAATTTGGCTCTAGAGTAGACTTATTTTTGCCTGTAAACACGGAAGTTAAAACCAAGATCGGAGAAAAAACAGTAGCAGGAGAAACAGTGATTGCTAAGCTCCTGAGCTAAAAACCTCATTATTGAAAAAATGAACAGACCATGTCTGATTTAAAACTGAGGCACACACGAAGCAATAATTAAGATGTACCCAAACAAACTAGGCAGGTCACAAATTTTAAACAGATGAAACAGACCATGTCTGATTTAAAACTGAGGCACACACGAAGCAATAATTAAGATGTATACCAAACAAACTAGGCAGGTCACAAATTTTAAATAGATGAAAATAAGAGCAAAAAGTATATTTTCCTGGGTAGTTTCCTTTCTTATTGCAGGAATTTTCATGATGGCAGGAGTTACTAAGGTTGTTGGTCAGAAGACTCAGGTCGAGCAATTTGAAAGCTGGGGGTATCCTCACTACTTTACATATGTAGTTGGAGTTATTGAACTAGCAATAGCATCCACACTACTTTTTCCTAAACTCAAATATTTTGGAGCATTAGGAGCTATTGTAGTAATGTTAGGAGCTATAATAACACTAATAATAAATAACCAAACACATATGGTAATTGCTCCTATTATCGTTTTGTTATTAGCTATTTTGCAACTCCAGATATCGAAAAAACAATAATTAGCCTCATTAGAATAAGTTCATTTTTCACTGATAATCAGCTGGTTGCTTTTACTTCTTATGAGATTTTTTCATAAACTCTATATAAATAAGAATATAAAAAAGAGTTGTTATTTTTTCTTACTATTGGCCATTTCCTTATTCTCCTGTGAAGAAAAAAGGGTAATTTATGGTGAAGTAGATGTCCCTCAACCAGACCACTTCATGAATGGGGAAAAAGTTTGTTTTTTGGGAAATAGCATAACCCAAGCTGGATATTTCCACTACTATATTGACCTCTTTCACAAAATAAGATATCCTAATAAAAGAATTAAGGTGATTAATGCTGGTATTTCTGGCAACCAAACTAAAGATGCCTTAAAAAGAATCAAAAGAGATGTTTTTGCAAGTACGCCTAGTTGCGTTGCCATAATGCTGGGGATGAATGATGTTGGAGTATATCTACATACCAATAAAACCAATAGATACAAGCAAAGAGAAATAGAAAAAAGATTTTCCTCATACCAACAGGGTTATCAAAAGATTTTAAATGCACTAAAAAAAAGAGTCTCACAAATAGAACTACTCTCGGTAACCCCTTATGAGCAAACTGCTTATTTAGATACTACAGAATCTATTTACCACCCAAACCAGGAGCTAAAAAAGTATTCTGAATTTACATCAGAATTAGCATTAGATAATGATTATGCATTTTTAAACTTCTTTGACTCTCTTATTGAAATAAATAAAAAGATGCAAGAAACTGATTCGACCTTTACCATTATAGGGAAAGATCGAATTCACCCTGGAAAATTAGGTCACCTAGTTATGGCATTAAACTATTTAAAATCAAAAAACTACCCAGACACTATTTTTAAGATTAGTATAGATGCTAATAAAGATAGTATAAAGGCGTATAATGGAAATATCATTAACCCAAAAATCACGCAAGGCAAAATCTCATTTAAATTCATTCAACATGCTTTACCTTTTCCTATAAATGCGCTTTTAAAAGATCTCAAGCCTTTTTTTCCTATTAAAAAGATAAATAAGGAAATATTACAGATAAAGGGACTTGAACAAGGAACCTATAAAATTGCTATAAATGGTAAAAGAGTCAGCTCTTTTAATGAAAAAGACTTTGAAAAAGGGATCAACCTTAGCAACTATACCGATACACCACAATATCGAAAAGCTCTCAAAGTTGCTGATTTACTATTAAAAAAACATGAAATTATTGCATTTAAGCTTCAGCAAATAAAATTTCTGAGAGATCAATGGGGTTTTGATAGCGATATAGATCAATTAAAAGAAGAAGTTGTTTCAGCGAAGGAAAGTAGGTATCTGTCGGCGCTAGAAGAGTACTTAACTCTCGTAAAAGAGAAGCCAATTTATATTAAAAGTATTCAAAAACTGGAAGAAGGCGTATATCAACTACTTAAACCCTCTATTTATAAATACAGCATCACCTTGTTATAAGAAATTTTGCTATAGACCCAATTCAAGATCTCGAAATCTAGAGTCATCCACGGGGTCTTAACTATTAAGATTTAATACGCTACCCTGTAGTAATAACCTGAGTTCGATTTTAAAAACGGTTCAAATATGCCTTAAAAGTCCATTTTTAACAACACTCTATACAAAGAAATGTCATAGCGGACTTGATCCGCTATCTTTTAGATCCTGGATCAAGCCCAGGATGACAAGCTGTGTTTATTAAATCAAGCCTTAAAAGCAAAAAAATATAAATTATTAATCGAACTCAGGTTAATACCAATTTAACTTTTATAAAGCCTGTTGACTAAAACTCAAATCATAAAAGCTAACACTACAAGCACATCTATTACCTTTCTAGCCAATAATCTGGGTGACCAGTTTGCTATAAAACGAATTTCTTCCTCCTTGCCCTCTAAATTCAATATAACTTACTGTATTCAAGCGAATTACACACCTTATTTAGTGGTTGATATTTATAAATACAAAGTTGAAATTTATAAATATCAACTAACTCCATTTTGAATACGGCAAACTTCTCTATTGATTTGATATCAAATTGTTGCAGCAATATATAAAAGGAGGCTACCGAAAATCCTTTTCAATAGAGTAGGTGCAATTCAAAATTTAATATCAAATGAAAAATTTATTGAAAGCTTCTTTTCTATTTATTACACTATCACTTCCTTTTGGGCTTACTGCAGCAAATGAGCCTTCAAGCGAATACTTCAGTTCTAACTCCAATGTTATAGAGTTATCAAGGTGTAGCGTAACAGTTCCTGGTTTTTCTGCACGTGGAAACTGCAGAGCAGTTATGAGAGCTTACGAAAGGTTTATTGAGTTACAAAATGCTCAAAGATCTAGTTAGTAATTAATTACCTAAAGGAACGTCAGTAACAATAATAATTAAAGCTTATCTGACGTTTCTTTTTTTCATCTCTAAAAAGAAAAAGCCCTATGAAATACAGGACTTCATCTATTTTTATAGCCATTATAACAAACTTGTCCTTTATATTACTACTTTCTATAGTCGGCATAACCAATGCACAATCGATAAGTGGGGAAGCCACTTATACCATTAAGTTGGCAGAGGATTTCATCTATTTTGACAGTAAGCTCCAGTTTACAGAGAGCAGTTCACTTTTTGCTTCTAAACAGAGAAATACGAGCAGATGGTTTAAGCAAACAGGAGGAGAACTTGGTCCCTCTCAGATAGTATATACAGATACAATTGGTCATGTAGTCTGGAGAAACTTTTTTGAAAAAGAGCTACAAGTAAGATTGTTTTGTGAAGAAGGTCAACCCATTGTTTATAAAGATGTGATGCAACCCGAGTGGTCTCTAGAAAATGAGAAAAAAGAACTTTTAGGGCTTACCTGTCATCAGGCAACTACCACTTTTCGAGGAAGAGATTACATAGCCTGGTATGCACCTTCAATTCCAACTAGTGCCGGTCCGTGGAAATTCTTTGGACTCCCAGGTTTGATAGTTAAAATAACGGATAAGAAGAAAGAAGTTAGTATAACGCTTAAAAAATTGAATATTCAAGCTGAGGAGCTCGAACTTGAAAACCCAATTAGGGAGAAAAGTACTTTTATGGATAGACTAGAAGTCTATAAATGCTTGGATAAAGAGTGGGAAAAGTTTTACCTAAAGAATAGAGCAAATATTGCTAAGCTACAGGCAGAATTTCCAAATTTAGAGATAGATGATAATAATTTGCCTAGAAAGCGTCCTGCAACAGAAATAGAGTAGCAATTCATGAAAGCTCTTGTATTGTTGGGTTTAGTATTCATCTGTCTATCTGGCGTAGCGCAAAAACCATCTTCTAAGTCCTACGAAATAAAAGGAACTGTTATTGATACTCAGTCTCCCATTGAGTTTGCACAGGTCTTATCAAAATCAAAGCAGGATGCAATCTTAGGTTACTCCTTTACTGATAGTCTTGGGCACTATTCGCTCTCTTTCAAAACAGATCAGGATAGTATCGTTATTCAAGTTTCCCGCCTGGGTTATGCAACTAAAATCATGGAGTTATCGCCTGCTGTTGGTAGTGTTGACTTCACATTAGAGCTATCTTCCGATAGTAAGCTATCTGAAATTGTGATTGCAGAATCTCAATCTGTAGAAACAGAAGGAGATACTATCCGCTATTCTGTCGAAACTTTTCGGGATGGCTCAGAAAGAAATGTAGAAGATTTGCTAGAACAGCTACCAGGAATTTCAGTTGATAGAACTTCTGGCATCATCAAATACCAAGGTAAGGAGATCAAAAAAATACTACTAGATGGGGATGACCTAACAGGAAATAATTATAAAGTACTTAGCAAAAACCTCTCTGCCGATTGGCTGGACGAAGTGGAAGTACTTAAACGATTTACCGACAGTAGGCTACTTCAAGGTATTCAACAATCGAATGAAGTTGCTTTAAACTTAAAGCTAAAAGAAGATGCTAAAGCTCCATTGTTTGGCACTATAACAGCCGGACTTGGAACTACTTCCAAGTATTCAGGAAAAGCAGAGTTCCTTTCATACCTTAAAGGCTTGAAACTATTTGCCGTAGGAGTGGCTAATAATACTGGGGTTGATCTAGAAACCTACGACTTAGAAACCTATGCTAATAGACAAGTGGAGTATAAAGGCTTTTTATTAGCAGAGCAAGTTGTAAACAATCAGCTTGAGCCTCCTTATATTTTCGACCCTGAAAAGTTCACCTTTCACGAAGGTCAGTTTGCATCCAACTCTATGGTTATACGACCATCTTCTAAGTTAAGCATCCGATCTACTACTACTCTTTATAACAATCGACTAAATTTTAATTTTAGAGATTCGTTGTCCTATATTTTATCCAATCAGGAAAGTTTAGAGGTTACCCAACAGCAAGATCAAATACAAAAACCTCTAGAAGTTTTTCAGGACACTAAGTTGGATTACCAGCTTTCCAAAAACAAGGATTTTTCATCAAGGCTTCGTTTTAAACATAGAAAAAATCAACTAAAGACTTTTAATCAAACCTTTTTTCTAGAGAATATGGAGTTGGATAATCAGGGTCTTGACCAACTCTTTGGAAGCCTTTCTTATACCAATAGACTGAGTAATAAATGGGCTTACACTACAGACGTTGAATTTGGTTTTGATCAGCTTGACGAGAAGTTATCTCTAAATTCTGATTTTGAAAACCCTACAGATTCTATTGATCAATCTGTAAACCAGAAGTACCTAAACTTTGGCGTATTTAGTCACTTTTATGGGGTATTGCCTAAGAAGTTTTATGCCAATATATTATTAGGCTGGTCAAAAACATCCTCTAATTTTGATGCAAATGTTTTCGCAAGAAATACTACTCTTTTCCCTTCTTCTATTTCTAATAATTATGCCTTTGATAATTTATTTGGTCAAATCCAATTAAAGAAACACCTAAAAACACTTACCCTAACTGCAGGTGGGCGTATTCGCAATGCTAAAATAGCTTTAGACGCAAGAAAAACCAGTCAGGTATTAGTAGAGCCTAGTGTCTCTATCTCTTCAAAAAACACACTCTACAAACTTTTGAATACAGAGATCAAGGCTCTCTTCAACAGGGAGTATTCTTTTATAAAACCAAATATGCTATTTGCAAGTCCTTTGCTAAGCAATTTTAGGTCCATAGTTACATATTCATCTACCCCAAATACTCCTACAAAGAGAGACTTTATGTTGGCATCTCTCAAGATAGTAGAAGATCGAAAAAGCTATATGACTGGAAATATAGAGTGGGGCTATGTAGTATCCGATCAGGTTCTAGTTAACAGTTTATCCTTCACAAATGATGTAGTAGAAACCACACAACTACAAGGTGGAAGATCCAGAAACTTTTTTTCGATTTATTCATTGGATAAATATTTTTCGATACTTAGAACCAACATAAAATTGAAATACGAATCAACATATACACTTATTCCATTAATTGTAGAAAACGTATCGGATGAAAACCGACAAGAGCAAAAAACACTAGAAATTACTTCTGGCACTTCTTTGAGCAATAGAATTAATCTGAGCCTAGCTTTCAAAAAGCAAAAATTTATAAATAGATGGGCTGGCAACACCTCTAATTTTGATTTCAATAACTATATCGGCAAAGTAAATATTAAGCTTTCGTCGCAACTCAATTGCATCATAGACTTTCGACACGTAAGTTTCGGTGAAGGGTATGGCGGACCTAGCTCTATAGTCAACTCCAGGTTTAGATTTGTAAATAAAAAAATAGAGCTTGAGCTAACTTTAAACAATATTGCAAATAATAAATCTGTAGAGGTAAGCGCTATTAATCCATCTGTTTATTCCTCTTCTAACTATCCTTTATTACCCAGGTTTTTCCTTTTAAGTGGTAAGTATCGGTTTTAAGTCTTTTCTATTCATTTTCGTAGTAAAAGAGCTATTCCTCCTCCAACTGATAATCTGGATGCCCCGTTTGCCATAGAGCGAAGGAAACTAAAGCATATCACTAACCTAGCAATACACTTTAATTTCACAATAAGCTTCTGAGTTTTTACTGTTTTATAAACTTCCCCGTTCTGGTGTAAGTAGAAGTTTTTACCTGGTATAGATAAACGCCCTCTGATAAATTTTCCACATCTAAAATATGATTTTCAAAACTATTTTCTTTTGGTGTAAACACATACGACTGGATTTTTTTACCAGAAAGGTCATTAATACTTACCTCTACATCTCCTTTTTCTTCATTGAATACCCGTAGGGTTAACTCTCCATTGCTAGGATTGGGAAATGCTCTCACATAACGACTTTCATCTATAGTTGGCGAGGTGATTCTACCATTGGCTGGGATACCTAAAGTAGTATACCCAAACCAAATATCAGCAGGAGATGGGGTTAACCATCGATTAATTTGAGGAGCATAAATTGCATAAGTTCTTAGTGTAACACTATTTCTATCTCTTCTTACAACTTCGCAATAACCAATATCTTCAATATCAATAACTCCATCTCTGCCAATTGAGACACCCCCTGATACGCCTGTAGTAGCGTTGGCTCCTCTCGACCAAACATGAAACTCACCTAAAAATGGAGGTAATTGAATGGTTTTTTCTACCACATGCCTTTGAAGAACAAAGAAAAAATTCCTCATCCAATTAGGATCGACTCTAACACTTCTTCCACCTCTGGCAGTATGATGTTGCAACTGATAAGGTCTATGTAAAAGCTCTAATGCCCTACCTGCATTGAGCCTGCCATGACCTGTTTCTTCATCATAGCCAGGGTTGTTGATATCATCTGCAGAGATTTTGAGAATATTCTCTACATCTTCATGATGGAGGTTAGGGTTAACAGAAAGCAGTAACGCAGCTACACCAGCAACATGAGGAGCAGCAAAGGAGGTTCCTCCTGTTGTTGTTCTATCATAATCTTGTCTTACCTGCTCACCATCTACTATAGTTATTTGACCTTCTCCAACAACAGTTGTTGACCAAAAATTATCAGGTGCTCCGGGGGCTACCAGATCTATACCCTCTCCAATTCTAGAAATAGGTATTTTTTGATTATTAACATTTATAGCGCCAACCGAAATAATCCATTGTGGATCATAGCAAGCTGGGTAAGATCTTCTACTAACAAAATCATTTCTGTTAAAGCTATTATAATTTCCTCTTGCAACTACTAATACTGCATTATTTTGAATAGCAGTTTTTACTGCTTCTCTCATTGAAAAAATAAGGCTAGGTGTACCAAAACTCATATTTAAGATCTGACAACCATAACCAAAGCCTGGAGAGTTAATAGACCCTTCAGCTATTGCAGCAACAATACTTGAGTTGGGAGTATTAATTCCTATATCACTATCATGGCTACCAAAAACTTTCAAAGAAAATAGCTGCACTCCAGGATTATTTTGAGAAGCCTCTCCACCTGCTATACCAGCAATGCCCGTTTGATTGTTTCTGTAAGCACCAATAATACCAGCTATTTTAGTTCCATGACCATTACTATTGCCTACTGCATTTCTGTTTACTTCATCTATTGGATTATTGTCATTATCAAAAAAGTCCCAGCCACCTCTCACTTTAGCTCCTCTTCTATTGAAAGCTCCACTTCCCAAATCAGGGTGGGTATAGTCAATCCCGCTATCAATAACACCAACTTTAATATTAGCTGAGCCCGTACTAAAATCCCAAGCACGCAACATATTTATTTGACGCAAACCGTGCTGCCTAAAATATTCCTCATCATTAGGTGGAACTCCTTGCAGTTGAACGTAATAATTGGGTTCTGCATAATCTACACCTTCCTGACTACCTAGCTCTTTAGCAAACGATATAACATCTTCTTTTTCAGAAAGCTTTAGCACAAAGAGATTATAAAAATCATAAATAGGAACAGTATGTCCATCTCTAGAGGTGGAATATCGATGATGGGGTTTTAAATTTCGGCACAACCTTCTTAAAAGTATACTCACTAAACAATTTAAAAAGCGCATGATCTGGTTTTAAAAACTGGTAACCTTTAAGCTCCAAATCATTTGCTTCTAGTATCTCTTCATCAGTAGAGCCTTTGGTTAATTTGATAATTAACTCATCTGGTACAAAATCTTGCTGCTTAGCATTTTTTTGAGCGGTAATATTTGTTGTAATAAATATTGCTAAAACAATAGATGATAAAATTTTTCTCATTTTTGATTTATTTTAAGGTTTAAAAATTAAGGGACAATTATTTCTCTTTCAATTTCTTGGTTTAGAATAAGTTTTACTTTGCCTTGGTATCTGCTCAAATCTATATCTACTGTATCTCTTCTATTAAACTGAGGGCATATAATATCACTATCAATAAGACGTCTATCAAAAGCAATTAAATTTGCCTCTACTCTATTATCTTCATGCTCAATCTTATCTAACCTCAAAAAGTAAGCGCAAGGTCCAGTGTGCCAAACCACTCTCACTTTTTTAGAGAGACCCGTAGAGTTGTTATTAGGATCATCTAGAATTATATCTTCAATATGTGCAAAATACTCTCCCTTTTCAGTATTTGGATAAGGTGTATCTTCATCACAAGAACTTGTGCCAACCGAAAGGAATATTGCTAAAACAATAGGTAATAATACTATTTTCATTTTTGATTTATTTAACTATAAAGGATTTAATTATTCTGTTGTTATTAAAGTTTATCCTATACTCGCCCACACTTTTTGGCTTGAAGTCGTACCAAATAGTATCATAAGTTATGTCATCTGTGCACCTTGCATTTCCCATGTTTAAAGAAACTCTTTCCCCTATTAACTCTACATTAAGTAGGTTGCTTTCTTCTAGGTAGCTTAATGAGTGGCGCTTTAATTTCGCACAACCATGGGTAAATAGGCAAATAACATAAAGAGAATTAGTAGACTCTATATTTACGGTATCTTGTAAAGAAACTTCATATGGTTTGATATAGTATTCCTCTAAACCTTCAGTTTCGGAAGCTAAGTCTTCATCGCAGGAGCTTAGCCAAAGCATCAGGAAAAGGGAGCTAATAGTTAACTTTATTGTTTTCATTGTTATAAGTTTATACTTCTTTCAAATTTATAGACTGCAAAATGGAAGAAAACGCAGAAATATTTTTAGATCTTTTATTTCAAGTATTTTTCCAATTTCTAGTCTCTAATTTTCTTTAAAGCACATAATTTTTTATGATGTGTTTTTGCTAAAAGTATCGCTACACTTATCACAAAACCTAATTTTAGTGGTTGATATTTATAAATTTCAACCACTAAATTCTATTATAAAAGATTGGTTTTCATATGCTTACAAAGAATTTTTATCGTTTAGCTGCATTATGAAATAAGAGAGGAAAATCTTCTGTTTTTTTGTGGAAAATATTGGAAAAAGACTGTGATGTATCTAAGTCAACACTCTTGTTTACTCCTTCTCCAACTGATAATCTGGGTGATTTTGTTGTAGAGTAAACTATATCGTTTTAGAACAGCTCTATTAGATGAATTCGTATAAAAGTAGACGGTAAACACAACAAAAAAGAGAAAGAAAGTTTAATTTTATGCTTCTAAACCATCTCACCTGTAAAAGGAGTGAATCAGAAAGGCTTTTGTACGTATTACTAAACCTACATATCGAATTAGTACCTATTAAAAAAAGCCTGGTAATGATCGTATTCCTGCTTTTTACCCAGGTTGCACTTTCTCAAACTGCAAAAATAGACTCTTTGTCAAAAGAGAGCTTTGACGCGCTAGAAGAGTATTTAGATAAGAATTATGTAGATTCTATAAACGATATAATTTATGCTAGGGCATACCTTAAGAAAGCTATTAAGCTTAAAGATACTATAGCAATAGCCAACGCCTATTATTATTTATCTAATGCATCTAGATTAGAACAGGCTTTTGCATATAGTGACAGTATAATATATTTAACCAAGGATCTTAAAGAAAACAAGTACTACCCAGCTTTGGGTTATCTCAAAAAGGGAAATTTATATTATAAAATTGGGCAGTATAAAAAAGCATTAGAATTTGATCTTAAATGCCATTACTTCAGCATCAAAAATAACAATGTAGTATATGCTTTGAATACAAAACATAATATAGGACTTTTGAAAAACAAAATAGGCGAACGCAACGAAGCACTAAAGATTTTTAAGTCTTATGTTGACTATTTAGATAAAAGTAATATTGAAAGTAAAGACTTCTATTTAGTGGGAGGGTTATACTCTTTAGCAGATTCATATATTTATAATAATAAAAAAGATTCTGCAGCTCTTCCGATAAAAAGAGGTCTAAAAAAAGCTATAAAATTGAAAGACTCGTTGATGCATGCGCATTATGTCTATTTATCTGGAGTCAATGCCTACTTTTCAAAAAACTACAGAACAGCGATAGATAGTATACTCAAAAGTAGTCGCATTTTTTATGATAAAACGTTGGATGCTGTATCTAATTTATACTTAGGGAAGTCCTATTATGCTCTGCATGATGAGGATAGTGCCCTTTTTTATTTTTCTAAAGTAGACAACTTTCTAGCAAAAACAGAAAAAGTCACTCCAGTGCTTATTGAAGTTTATCTTCCATTAATTGAAATTCAAAAAAAAGCCAAAAACGTAGAAAAGCAACTTTATTATACGAACCGCCTTTTAAAGTTTGATAGCATATTAAACGATAATAGTAAATATCTCTCTAAGAACATTATAAAAAAATATGAAGTACAAGAGTTAGTTGTATCCAAAAATCAGATTATACAGGAGCTAAAAGGAGAAAATAACATCTCCAAGAAATATATATACTTCCTTTCAACCCTGGCAGTTATTCTTTTAGTTTTAGCTTTATTCTACATAAAAAATAGTTTATCCAATAAGCGCAAATACAAAGAGCTTATGGAAAGTCTAAAACAAGATAAGAAGGAATCAAAAACACAAAGCGATAATTTGAAAATCCTTAGCAATAGTGAAGTTCCAGGACATTTGGCAGAAGAAATTTTAATAGCTCTGAGGAAGTTTGAAGAGTCCAATAGGTTTGTTCAAAAAAAGTATACCTTAAACATGCTTGCTAAAGAAATCAATACGAATAGCACCTATCTATCTAAAGTCATTAATATGACTAAGCAAACCAGTTTTGTTCACTATTTGAATGATTTAAGAGTTGACTTTGCTATTAAAAAACTATCCTCCAATAAGCAGTTTAGGATGTATACTATCAAAGCAGTTGCAGAGAGTGCAGGCTTCAATACCGCACAGTCTTTTTCCAATGCTTTCTACAAAAAGACAGGAATTTACCCTTCTTATTTTATAAAACAGCTAAATAGTGAAATTTCTTCATAATATACTATTAAACAGTGTTTTATGGTCATATTTAGTAGTTGAAATTTATAAATATCAACCACTAAAATTAGGTTTTGTGATAAGTGTAGCGATACTTTTAGCAGGTATAATTTAATTTTTTAATAAAATTTATATTCTATGGAAAAACTACAATTGAACTCATCCATTTTAAAAAATGTAATTGATCTTAAATCTAAAGGTCATACAATACTAGAGTTAAACAAACTAATAAACTCCAACCTTAACTCTGGTATGTTGAACTCTAACAATGATCAATATAACGGTAAAGATAGACTTGGACTAAGGAGCAGGTTGAGTGATTCATTTTAAACCTTCGTGATTCATTTTGTTATAATTTATTTGATAATGAAATGAATCACTTTAATAGAAAAAGCCTCTTCAAAATCAAAAGAAAGATAGAACAGTTATCTAAAACTTTATTATTGGTTTGGAATGGGTTTCGTTTCAAGGCTCTACAAAGGAAAAAGTAATCTTATATTTCCCAGCGGCGTTTCCTTTTACAAAAGATGTATTCTATAAAAAGTCTAGTCAATCTGAGTGGGTAAAAAAGAAAGGTGGTCCAATAAGCATGTACATTACTGTGTCGGAAGAAGAATAGCATCAAATACCTAATCCTCATCCAAATAACCTAGGTGCTCTCTCTTTTCTTTGCTGATTCGGTAGTGGCGGAGGATACCCAAAGTTACTATTATCAGAATGATAGAAGAGCCGATAGCATAAAAGATCGTTTCCCAGTTGATGGGCTGCTTTTCTAACACCGGATAATGGCTGCCTATAAGAACAAAGTTTGCCCAGTAAAACGGTGTTTTATACTCTCTGGAAATATCAGAGTCGAGGTAGTCGAGTTTTGCTTTTTGCAGGGCGATATCTTTAGCAATTCCTTTCTTCAAATAGTCATAAAAGCGAATAGCAATATCGGCACTAGATTTGTCATCTGCCTGCCAGAGGGTCATCATTACATTGTTACAACCAGCGTAATTAATCCCTCGGGCTATACTCATTACTCCCTCCCCTTTGAGTAGAGGACCATCACCCGTTTCACAGGCACTGAGTACCAATAGTGCTACGCTATCCAGGCTCAACTCATATAACTCCCTGGTATACATATTATAATTGGTATCGTCATTTAGGTTTTCAGGATAAAAAGCGATATACGAGTCACCCGGCTTTTGGTCATCAGCACGGGCATGGGTCGCCAGGTGAATCATAGAGTAATTATGAGCGCGAGTACGAAAATGATCTTTTGTCGCTTCGTAGTCTTTTAATATTGTTGTACCAATACTATTCACCTCTTTTTCTGAAGCAATCAATCTGTACAAGCCCCTTCTTCTACTGTCGGCAGTTTGCCTAAAATGACTGTAAGGTGCATAGGCCAAAACGTTTATATCTTTTACATAGATAGGGTTTTGCATGGTTCTTATAAAAACCCTCGATGAAGGTGCATATGCTATGGAAAACCTTTTTAAAAGATAGTCGGGGCTATCGTCACTAAGAGAGAGAGTCTCAAATGGAATGTAGTTTAACCCCTGGTCTCTAACAATAATGAGTCTATTCAGGCCTCGCAAAATACTGGTCGCAGGCTCTAAAAGCTGTTCGAAAAGATAATTGCTCAGTTCCAAGCCCTCAAACCGCTCTCCTTCCTGGTATTGGTAAAGCAGTTTTTTAAATTCTTTGAGTCTATCTTCGAAAAGAGGACTAATGGCAAGCTTAGAACAGAAAATATCATCTTCGGAAACTAAAAAGGTATAAAGGTTTTTCTCACCAAGGAAATATTCAATGTATCCAGTATTATCATCTGGCAAACTATTTCTGATTTCTTCTAGAGAAACCTCAGAGTTATCGTATTTGAGCGTGTAATAGCGTGGGTACTTCTCAAAATCAGTAAGCACACGGCTAAGTGCAATTTCTTCGTCTCTGATCATAGCTTGTAGCTCAGAGAGCTTATGAGAAGGAGCGGAAATGAGCTGGTTATTCAACCATGCCAGCCTCCTTTTAACACGTTTTTCCTGAGCGAGCAATTCTTGAGGGATCGTCCCGAATTGCTTTATTTCTGTATTTCTAAGGTTATCGGCAAGTACAGCAGCTTTGCTTTTACCCGTACAGTTCAGCGCTATTTCAAAATATTTCGGATCTTCCGTTTGGTAAAATAGCACGACAGAAGCTTCTACTGCTTCTTCGTAAATAGGATAGATATTGCTGTTGAAAATAATCTGCGACTCATCACTATTGAGACTTCTCCTTACCTTTTCTGCCAGATTGATAGCTGAAAGATAGGTGTCTACCGAACCTTTGAGATACTGTATATCTTTATTGGAATTATAGGCTAAAAATAGTGCATTTGCTTTCTTTTTTAGCGCGTCAAAGAGCTGTATTTCAGATAGAGCAGCTTCACCATCTGGGTTAGCAAAAAAAGAAGTGTCTTTGAACTTAGGCACTAGTAAAAGAATAGATTTTTGAAATAGCTCTAAGCCTTTTTTAAATTCTTCTTGCCGTATAAGAAGCTCCGCTTTTTCGAATAGCACATTGGCGAGCAATATTTTTTCTTCACTCCCTTTTTTGGAAAGTAACTCTATTGCTAGCTCATAGTTTTTAGAAGCTTCTTTATAGTCTCTCAGCTCCCGATAGGTATTACCCATCGCTTTATACAACTTTATTAAATAGTTGTTTTCTGATATTGCAGGGATCTTATCATAAATCTCTTTCGCTTTTTGAAACTCTACAATAGCTGTTTCATATAATCCTTCAGAGTGACAGTCTAAAGCAATATTTTGCCTTACAATTGCTTCTGACTCCGTATTGTTGCCTTTTTGTTTAATAATATCATCTACTAATTGTCTCTGTATTCTCAAACCTGAGGTTTTATCTCCAAGCATGGAATAAGAAGATGCAATATTACTCCTGCATGATACTATATAGTCTATGAATTTTTTGTAATCCTCTTCAAAAATTTCTAAGGCTTTATTGTAATAGTTTATTGCCAATTTATAATTGCCGTAGTGATAGTAGATTAGACCTAAAGATGTCGATATATATGCGAGGTTTTCTTTCAAGTCTTTCTCTTCCGTTATTTTGAAACCTTGATTTAAGTAATAAAATGCTGAATCATAGTTTTCTTTTCTCCAGTAAGTTTCACCAAGACTTTTGTAATTAAGAGCTAGTAAATTATAGTCAATGCTTTCCTGCTTTTTTCTTAGGAAGAGAGACTTTTTTTCAAAAAAAATAGTTGAGTCAAAATTATTCTTGAAATAATAAATTCTCCCTATGAGCTTGTAGGTTTCAATCAATAATGGAATGTTAGCATTTTTAGAAGAAAGTATTTTATGAAATTGTAAAAGAGCGAGGCTATCAGATTTATTATTTCCTTTATTATACAGTTCTTTACCCTTATCAAACCAGTTCTGTAATCTTTTTTCAGAGACTTTCTGTGCAGTTAGTTCAAAAGAGAAAAGACCATAGGCAAGTAAAAAAAGAGTCGCTATATAAAAAAAACGTATCAAATTTTAGCTTTAGCTTAAATGGATTTGTGAAGTCAAATTAATTAATAAAGGTACAAAATAAAAAGATAAGTCTCTGATAATGTATACGGTTAACAATTGTTTTACTTTAACTCATTTAGATCGTCATCCTGAACTCGTTTCAGGATCTTCGCTTTTCTGCCATCCAGGGATTTGATCCAGAACCTTTTTTAGATTGCGGATCGAGTCCGCAATGATTTTAGTGTTTTTTCCGTCATCCTGAGCTTGACCCCTTCTATGCGTCATCCCGAACTCGTTTCGGGATTTATCTGCAATGGACAACTTTCTATTATTTATAGATTAGACTTAAGAGTAATTACTATGGTTACAAGATGTCCTTTTTTCTCGTCATCCCCCCTTGGCTCAGAGCCTTCACAGATTACGGTCGAGCCAGCGATGACACTTTGTTTGTATCTCATCCTGAACTTGTTTCAGGATCTTGCAAAACAAAAAGCCTTTCTTCTAAGCGAAGAAAGGCTTCAGTACCTGTAATATGTTTCTACTACAAAAAACTAACCATCAAACCTTTTGCTAGGAAAGAAAAACGTTTTCGGAGCAAATCTAACAATTATAATAACTCCACCACTTTCAGAGCGGTCTCTATCTCCAGCTTCGTTACCAGAAAACTGCTTCAAAATAGCTTTTGGCACATCTTCCAGGTTTTCATAATACAATATATTTACCTTAGTAGAAAGTCCTTTTGCTTTTATAGCAGAAGGGTTGTAATCTACTTTGTAGGTTCCAGAATTATCTGCTCCCAAAAATCTTTTTCTTGCAATCCAATCCAAGTCAATAGAACCATTCCTCGTGTTAAAAGAAAATCTATCGTTTGTCTGAAACAAACCATTGGCAGGCACATTTCTCAGTTCAGGTAACGCTTCTGTCATTCCCAAGTTAAGGGCGTAAACACCTCCTGGGTAGTAAAACTTTGGCGTGTTATCGATAGCAGCGGCATTGCTTCTTGCACTTTCTCCTTCTTGTAAGGTTTCAGGTGAAATTTGCGTTTCATTTTCACAAGCGGAGAACAAAAGGAAGGCAGCTAACGTAAGTAAAGAAAGGTATGCTTTTTTCATTTTTCTATATTTAAAATATTTTCTAAAGGTATATCAAAAAAATAAATAATACACTTATATAGAGTATACTATAAGTGTATTTGTAATGCTATTTACTCGTTTTTTTAACACTTACTACCAATATTTTTCACCTCATATCAACGGAAACATTCAGAATGAACTGAAAAGCAAATGCTTAAGAAAAAGAGACTTAAATATACCAAAATTTCGTGCCAAAAATTTTTTTGGTACAGTGTAAGAATTTTTAAGTTTCTAAGGAAATTTTTAAATCTTGAATATTACTGGTTATGACTATTTCTTATTATCTTGAAATTCTTTCAGGATCTTTCTTTTTATGCCACCCTGAGTAAAGCTTAGGATCTTTATAGATTGCGGATCGAGTCCGCAATGACTTACTTGTTTTTTCTATCACCCAGAGCTTGCCCCTTCCCATGCGTCATCCTGAACTTGTTTCAGGATCTCTTCAGGTTATAGTCAAGTCTACAATGATCTTATTGTATTTTACTTGAAATGCTTATTTTTATTTCAAAAATCTGCTTGAAAGAAGACTTGTGAAGAAAGTCGGTTATGTCTATATCATTAGCAATAAGAATAGAACTACATTGTATATTGGAGTTACCAATGATATTGAAGCAAGAATTTGGGAACACAAAAAAGGAGAAGGTAGCTTTTTTACAAAAAAATATAAGTTAACAGACCTAATGTATTTTGAGCCCATACCTGGAATGCAAGAAGCAATCAATAGAGAAAAGCAGTTGAAAAACTGGCACAGATCCTGGAAATGGGAGTTGGTTAAAGGTTCTAATCCAAACTTACAAGACTTAGCAAAAGATTGGTATGAATAGGGATCTTATTATTCAAGCTTAGGAAGCTAAGTCCGATTAATAGTTAGATTTTATATCATTAGATAAAGATGATCTCCAATAAAGCATGTTATCCTAGATTTGATCCAGGGTTTATGGAGATTGCGGATCAAGTCCGCAATGACTTCCGTGTTTTTTATATCACCCTGAGCTTGCCCCTTCTTCCCATGCGTCATCCTGAACTTGTTTCAGGATCTTCGTTTCTTTGCCGTCTAGGATCTGTAGGCAGGTAGTTTAGGAATTCAAATTTAATCCTTCTTTCTCGTTTTTGTTGCGCTTACAGTCTGTTTTTATGCGGTTTTGTAATAAAAAAGGTATATGAATCGTAAATTGTAAGGCAGCTTTTTCTTTCTATCCTTTTGACTTGAATCAAAAGGATTAAAAATTCAAGAATGTCCTAAGCTTCCTCCCTGCATGCCTTCCCACACCCGGCGGGACATTCGTCCAACCCGCTTTTTTTACCTCTAATTGTCTTGCGTCATTACAGAGCAACAGGCTGTGTCATAATAAGAGGCTTAATTGACTTAAAGACAAATCAGCTTTTTAAACTAAAGAAGCAGAAGTATAAAAATTGAAATAAATTTCAAAAACATTGCCCATTTATATTTTTATAATGGTTGATTTTTAGTTTTTTTGAATAAATAAAAAATAACTATGAATTTAAAGCAGAAAAAAATAGCACGAGAGCAAGAAGAGAAAGTACTTACCCCTTTGAGAGAAAAACTGAAAGAGATAGCTGGGAAAGAGTTAACTCTAGAGGTAGATTTTGCAAGTGTATTCGCAGGTGAACAAGAAGATCAGGATAAGTTCTTTGCCTGGTATGAAAAAATGGCGATTATGCCTTTTATCGATTCAGTAAAAAACTTATGCGAAGATCCTGATGGGAAAGAGGCAGTTGCTGAAACCCTCAAAGGCTTTAAGGTTAAAAATAATATTGTCGGAAAAGGAAAAATGACCATGGAAAAAGGCATCTTAGTTGAGGAAACTACATTTTCTGCAAGCCAGGGTGTTTTTGCAGCGAAAAAAGAGCAAGTGCAAGATTTTTTAGAAGAAAATCTCTAAAAGAATATTCTTTAAGGGAGGAATAGTCTATCAAATTTCTCCCTTATTTTATCATTCAAGCTCAATGGATTTCAGCTTAGACCATATCTGATCTAAATAGGTATGGTGTTCTTGTTTTATAAAGCACGACCTTAGACAAGTTGTATAACTAGAGTTAACTTCGATATCTTCTTTAAAAAGCTTAATTTTTTCACTAGAGTATTTAAAAACGGAAAAATAAAGACCTTCTTTTTCTGCTTTTAAAAAGAATTTCTCTGCCTTTTCGCTCATTTCTTTAGTGCTTTTTGCATCGATAGACCAAATAACAATATCGAGCTCAGGATCAAAAAAAGCAACAAACTCACTCTCTAAACACAGTCGCTCATAAAAATCTAAAGCTGCTTCTCTGGAAGACTCAACCATGGCAGAAAACTCTCCCCCCCTCTCTAGTGGAAACATTTTCTGAGTAGCCCAAAGACCTACAGCAGCAGCTCCTGCTCTCGAGCATTCCAGGCTAATTTCTCCCAAATGGATTTCATCAGAGCTGTAATACGTATATGGTGAATCATGCAAATAAAACTTGCTTACAGAAGGGTCTTTGAATAAAACACACCCACAGCCATAAGGCTGAAGACCATGCTTATGCGGGTCAATAACAATACTATCTACTTCACGTAGCAAATTGTAATTTTCTATTGTCTCCTTTCTTAAATTTGAAGCCAAAGTAAAATACCCACCATAAGCTGCATCTGCATGAATTCGAAAATGGTATTTTTTCTTTAACTCCAGTAAATCAGCTAGTGGATCAACAGCACCGACACCAGTAGTACCCATAGTACAAACAACAGTTCCAACATCTTTCTTTTTTAGAATCTCTTCTAAAGCTTCTACGTCTATTTTTCCGAAACAATCCGTCGGTACTTTCGCAAAAGACAAACCAAGAACCTCGGATATCCTTTGGTGCGTGTAGTGTGCTTGGTCAGATGCCAAAATTATTTTCTCAGGATGTATTTTTCCTGCAACCCAAAGTGCTTCCAAATTAGCCATAGTACCACCACCTGTCAAATGCCCTAAATGCTCTTGAAACCCAAACATTTTTGCAATTTCTTTGACGGCTTCTTTTTCCATTCGAGAGCTTGCTCTACCACCGTCCAATGCATGATTATTTGGGTTAATCCACATGGAAAGCATGTAAGCAACTCTGGCAATAGGATGAGGAGGTTTAAGCATTTGACCTACGTAGTAAGGATGGAAATAAGGATAATTATCCCTCATCCTTTCTGCTACTGTCAAAAGAATTTCTTCTATTTTCTCATAGTTATACTGGCTTTTTATTTCAGGCAAATCAAAACCAGACTCTAATTTTTCTACCGCCTTTTTTAAAATATCGATGGATTTTTTCTCTAAAAGCATTTCTAACCTTTTTTAGTAATCAACTAACCTCGATCAAACCCACGAGGCATGATAATTAAACAGACCATGTCTGATTTAAAATTAAGACACACAGAGTAGTGATTAAGCTGTGTGCCAAACAAATTAGACAGATTTCAATTTTTTAATCGAAGCAAGCTTCGAGGTATTAAAACCTTACTAAAGAGTAAAGTACTTTTCTATTTCTTCTAAAGTTTTAGCATTAAGAGTATTTTTTGGCTCTAATGCACCCTTTCTGGCTACTTTAACACCATAACGCATATCTTGTAACCCCTCTTTAGAATGAGCATCGGGATTTATACTCAATAAAACTCCTTTTTCCTGTGCGAGATAAACCCACCTCCAATCTAGGTCTAGTCTCCAGGGGTTCGCATTAATCTCTATACAAACATTATTCCGGGCACATGCATCAATAACCTTCTCAAAATGAATAGGGTAACCATTTCTTCTCAATAATAATCTACCCGTTGGATGTCCTAAAATAGTAGTGTATGGGTTTTCAATAGCCTTGATTAACCTTTTTGTTGCCTTTTCCTCATCCATATTTAACTGACTGTGGACTGAAGCAACTATATAGTCAAACGTCTTGAGTGCACTCTCTTCATAATCTAGAGAACCGTTTGATAAAATATCCGATTCAATTCCCTTAAACACCTTGAATGGTGCAAGTTCTTTATTCAAAGCATCTATCTCCTGATGCTGCTCTTCAATCCTTTTTTCATTCAGCCCATTAGCATAAAAGGCTGATTTAGAATGATCTGCAATGCCAAAATACGAATACCCTAATCTTTTACACTCCAAAGCCATCTCTTTAAGAGAATACATACCATCACTGTAGGTAGAATGATTGTGAAGAATTCCTTTTAAATCATCATCAGATACAATTTCTGGGATTCCCTTTTTCAATAATTCCTTTTCTATACTACCCTCTCGCAGTTCGGGAATGAAATAAGGTAAACTAAGACTCTCGTAAATCTCCTCTTCGCTATTAAAGTCTTTTTCCAAGGCAGTTTCATACAAAGTTTTCTCTCCTTCTCCTTTTAAACTCAAATGCCTTGGAGATGAACTAAGCAAAAGCTGATTAGACACAAACCTCTGATGGCTTGAAAACATCACTTTTACAGGAAAACTATTCTCTACTGTAATCCCTTTCCAAGTGTAAGGTCCTGAGACTACGGGTTGATGCTCCAAGTCACCCACCTCATCCAAGGTTTTTGCATACCATTCTTTAGATTCTGTTGCAATAAGAAATTCGATCTGATCTACAACCTCACAGTTTCTTCTATAATCTCCAACAACAGAGATAGAATCTCCCTCTTTCTTGACAGACTCCAAAAGCTCCAAGAGCTTTTCAATATATAGTTCCGCCTCATTATACTTTAAAAAAGTAGAGGAAGATCGAATAAACTCAATTTCTTGTATGATTTTCTGCTCGGTCTTTCCCCCAAAACCCTTTATCTCTGCAACCTTTCCACTTTTGCATTCAAGATACAGTTGATCTACAGTGGTGATATCCAACTCCTTCCAAAGCTGAGCAATCTTTTTTCCTCCTAGACCTTTGATCCGCAACATCTCAATTACTCCTTTTGGTGTTTTATGTACAAGTTCATCGTACGCTGGAAGACTTCCTGATTGTACTACCTGTAAAACTTTGTCGGCAGAGCCTTTTGAAAATCCCAGTTCCAGCAAACTATTATACTCCAAATTTGCCACATCCTCTTTGGTTTGTTCTAGTCTAAACGCAGTGCTAGCGTAATTCTTGGCTTTGAAAGAGTTCTCCCCATGAATTTCCATGAGAGTTGCAGTCTCTTTAAAAAAATTTGCAATTTCCTTATTTGTCAATGTCAGAGTACTTTTTAGAATAAACAACAAATATCCCTTACATAAATCCAAAATCAAATTACTTGGAATTTTGTAGAGCTAAATTTTATAAAATAAGACACCCTTTCGCAGTGCCCATCCGGCGGGTCGAGCCTGCCCAGCCCTACCAAATCCATTTCGGTCTCGCCCTGCGCCTCCAAGCCTAGGGTGCGTAGTCTTTAGTGGCACTTGTTTTTGCTGAAAAAGCATTAATTTGTGATTTACTTAAGGTAGGTATCTGGAAAGCTTTTTATGTTCAGTAGTAGTAAAGCATTTAAAAGACATTACTATCATTTATTTAAAAGTTGAAACACTTAATGGTTGAAAGTTATAAATTGACTGAGCTTCAAGAATGCCTGATAAATCTTCAGTTGATTTTTAGTGAATTATATTTTGATTATCAAGATGCTAAAAACATTCAATCTGACAACAGTTTTTTAAAAGTCTCATTAACAAAATATTGGTATATCCGTATATGCTCATTTTTAGAAGAGTATGAAATTTTAAATCGACTTGCTAAAAATAATGAAGATCTAAAAGATACACTTTACGTATGTGCTCCAATTGTTCGAAATTTGGAAAAATATAAGGGGTTGAGAAAAATGAAAAACTTAATGCTTGCTCATTTTAACCGCGACAAACAACAAAAATTTAAGCCTTGGTGGGAAGAGTTAAAAGGGTTTAGAAAGCCACTGCGTGAGGATGATATAAAAGAGCTATACGAGTCAATAGCATTTATAAAAGACTTACTTTTCCTAAGACATAAGAATGAATGGGAGCAAACAATTCATTATTTAAAAATTTCAGTAAAGCTGTTTATAAAAGAGGATATTGATTTTCAGAATAAGATGAAACAAGTAGAGAAATCAATGTCAGACATAAATAAAGAAGTCTTAAAAAGAATGAAAGAAAAAAACATTAAACCTCTTAATGAAATCGAAAAAGAAAGAGGCTATTGATATATTGCACAATGTTGAGACCGTTCTTCTGTTCAAATCATGCAAAGTATAATAGAAACGTGAGAGTTCGAATTATACTTTAAATTTTTCTTTCACCAAAACTTGCCTTAACTATAAAAACACGTGTAAAATAAAAATAAAATGCACGTGATTTAAAAATAATTTGTTACTTTATGAAAGAATAACTCTAAAGTATCATCCAATGAATACAAAACTGACATTAACTATAGAAAGAGATATAATAGAGCGAGCGAAAAATTATGCAAAAAATAGAAACCGAAGCTTGTCCGATATCATTGAAAACTACTTAAAACTTCTAACCGAAAAAGAGCAGAAAAATGAAGGTTCTAAGCTTAACCCTATAGTTGAATCATTAAAAGGCTCATTCAAAATGCCAAAGAATATGGACTATAAAAAAGAACTTAGAGATCGTTTGGAAAAAAAATACTTATAATGGAAAAAGTTTTATTAGATACCGATGTATTGATGGACTTCTTTTTTGACAGGAAACCTTTTGCAAGATACTCAACAAAGTTAATAAACCTTTGCGCTGAAAGGCAAATCCAAGGGTATACAACACCAGTAATAATTTCAAACGTTTATTACTTGCTCCGAAAAGTGGCTAAACATAATATTATTGTAGAAAAGATAAAACAACTTTTAACTATAATTGATATTGTGAAAATGGATAAAAATGTAGTTTTGAGTGCATTAAACTCAGAGTTTAAAGATTTTGAAGATGCATTACAAAACTTTTCTGCAATTGAAAACGGACAAATTAAAATTATCCTAACTAGGAATTTAAAAGACTTTAAAAAGAGTGAATTAGCGATACTAACACCTGAAACTTATTTAAAAGGAAAAAACAACGGTTAACTCGTATAAACGCAATGCTAGTGAAAATGATAAAACCTGAATAAGTAAAGTAGAAACAAACATATTCGAAAAGTCGATTTCAATTACCAGGTACTCATAGTTGATAATAAATAGCTACAAAATGCTCAAAAAAATAGCAATCATAGGTTCTGAATCTACGGGAAAAAGCACCTTAGCAAAAAAGCTTGCAGAGTACTATAAAACAGAGTGGGTGCCAGAGTTTGCAAGATCCTACCTAAATAGTTTAGATAGAAACTATAATCAAGAAGATCTTCTCAAAATAGCAAAAGGTCAGCTGGACTGGGAAAGTGAAAAAGAAAAAGCAGCCAAGCAAATACTATTTTGTGATACTAGCTTAATCGTCATCAAAATATGGAGTGAGCATAAATACGGTGAGGTAAACCCTTGGGTTTTAGAACAACTAGAAAATAATAAGTATAACTTTTACTTACTTACCAATATTGACATACCTTGGGAAGCAGATCCCCAAAGAGAGCATCCAGATGAAGAGCAAAGAGAATACTTCTTCAAAAAGTATAAAACCTATTTGCAAGGAAAGAATTTGCCCTATTCTGTAGTATCTGGAACAGGAAATAAAAGGATAAATTCAGCTATGGATGCTTTGAAAGAAAACCACATTTTATAAGTTTGCAGCTTTAAGGGGTGCCAAAAGATCTTTATGAGTGTTTTAAATAGCTTCTGTTTGGCTTTTTATCACTCGTAACTCTTGTTCTGGCTGAGATCATACCCATTGAACCTGCCCAGATAATGCTGGGAAGGGAGTATGATAACCGAAAGTGAAGTCCCCTCTTCACATATGGTTAAAAATAAAACAAACCATGTCTGATTTAAAACTGAGGCACACACGAAGCAATGGTTAAGATGTATGCCAAAAAAAAAGGCAGGTCACAAATTTTACACACATGAAGAAACTAGTTATTACTACCCTATTCTGGTCTATTTTCTCAATTTCATTTGCACAGCATGTATTAAAAGGAAAAGTGAAAAATCAAAGTGGAGATCCCTTGCCAAGTGCGAATGTTCAACTCAAAATTCTTGAAAAAGCTACATCAACGGATGAAAATGGGAACTTTGTTTTTCCCAAAGTTCCTGCTGGGAAACGGCAAATTCAGATATCCTATATTGGATATAAAACCCATGTGCAAAGCATCGAAGTAAACCGAGATGTAAACCTATCTTTCGAGTTAGAAGAAGAAGCTTTTATCAATGAAGAAGTAGTGGTTTATTCCACACGAGCTAATGAAAAAACGCCTACTACTTACAGTAACTTCTCCAAGCAAAAAATCGAGGAAAGAAATTTAGGTCAGGATTTGCCTATACTGGTGAACTTCACACCATCTGTGGTTGCTACCTCTGATGCGGGAGCTGGGATCGGATACACTGGTATGAGAATAAGAGGTTCTGACGCAACACGTATAAATGTGACTGTAAATGGAGTTCCAATCAATGATTCAGAGTCTCATGGTGTATTTTGGGTCAATATGCCTGACCTATCTTCTTCACTAAGTAATATTCAGATTCAGAGAGGAGTAGGAACAAGTTCCAATGGTGCAGCAGCTTTTGGTGCTACGGTCAACTTGCAAACCAATACTGTTTCAAAAAAAAGTTTTGTAGAAATAAACAACACTTTTGGGAGCTTTAATACAGTTAAAAACAATATCATATTAAACTCTGGGTTGCTGAAAGATCGTTTTAACTTTGAGGGAAGGGTATCGAGAATTACCTCGGATGGATATATCGATAGATCTTCTTCCAACTTAAAATCCTATTACTTTTCTGGTGGTTATTTTGGAGAAAAAACCATGCTAAAAGCCATAGTATTTGGTGGAAAAGAAATAACTCAACAAGCATGGTATGGAACGCCAGAAGCTAGATTGAATGGAAATCAAGAGAAACTGCAAGAAGTTATTGAACTTTCTGGCGAATACGATACCCCGCAGCAAATTGATAACCTCTTAAACTCAGATAGAAGATTTAACTACTATCTCTATGATAATGAAGTGGATAACTACAGCCAAGATCATTATCAATTGCACTTTAGTTACTCTATAAGTGAACATCTAAATTTAAATACAGCACTACACTACACCTATGGTAGTGGCTATTTTGAGCAGTTTAAATATGATGATGATTTTTCTGATTACGGGCTTGGTAATTTGGTAATAGGAGACAGTACAATTACCTCTTCAGACATTATAAGAAGACGATGGCTAGATAATGACTTTTATGGTCTTACTTACTCTCTTAATTACTCTAAAAACAATATAGATCTGACTCTTGGTGGCGGATATAACATTTATGATGGAGACCATTTTGGAGAAATTATTTGGTCAGAGTTTGCCAATGGTACAGATATAAGAGACAGATACTATGATGGAGTTGGTGAAAAGAGAGATTTCAACACATATCTGAAGGTTAACTATCAACTTAACGACCAACTAAATCTCTTTGGAGATCTACAAGTAAGAACAATTAGTTATGAAACGAGTGGCTCTGACAACGACCATAAGGTATACGATGTAAATACAGACTTTACGTTTTTTAATCCAAAGTTTGGGCTAACCTATGCTTTAAATAAAAATATGGATGTGTACGCCTCTTATGCCATTGGCAATAGAGAACCAATACGATCCGATTTTATTGATGCCGCTGAAGGAACAGAGCCTAAGCAAGAGACAATGCAAAACGTAGAAGGAGGGGTAAGAGGAAAAGGCAACAATCTACATTATAGTGCTAATATTTACTGGATGGACTATAAAAACCAGTTGGTTTTAACAGGTGAAGTGAATGATGTGGGTGCTTCTGTAAGAACAAATGTTCCTGATAGTTATAGAATGGGAGTAGAACTAGTGGGATATTACCAAATTACCCCTAACTTAAGTTGGGGCGCTAACCTGACACTAAGTCAAAATAAAATTAAAGAGTTTACAGAGACTGTTTATGATTATGCATTTGCCGGTGAAGAGTCTATTATTAGAAATGAATTTCAAGATACAGACATTAGCTTTTCTCCCAATATAGTTGGGAGCAGTGAAATTACATGGAAGCAAGGTGGTTTTACCGCTCAGTTACTAAGTAAATATGTAGGCAAACAGTATTTGGATAACACAAACAATGAAGATAGAGCCATAGACTCATATTTCACAAATGACTTTAGGCTTAGCTATGGTTTCTCTACCAGAAATATATCTAGAATAGAAGTGAACCTATTGGTTAATAATATCTTTAACCGAAGGTATTCTTCCAATGGTTATACTTGGGGTTATTTGTTTGATGGATCGTTATATCAGCAAAATAATTATTATCCTCAGGCGGAAAGAAACTTTTTGGTTGGGCTGAAAGTAAGAATTTAGTTGCTGTTGGTAGTCTTTGGTTTTTCGCAACAGTCGATTTTCTGCTCGTTTGTTTGAGCATCTTTTTGCAGCTTGGGGCTTATAAACGGAATACCCAGATTTAAGCCCCTGGCTATAAGCAATATACCCATGCATCCTACAAACAGCGGCACTGTCTTTCTAAGTTTATTTCTAAATCCAAGGCTTATCTTTTTTGATGAAAAAGTGACAAAAGCCATCATTGGGACGGTGCCTAACCCAAACAATATCATGAATAAAGTAGAATAGAAAAGATGGTTTGTTGCTATAGCTCCAAAAAGAGCGGTATAAACAAGTCCACAAGGCAGAAAACCATTGAGCAAGCCAATAAAAAACAGGGAAGAGTTTTCAGGTTTTTTGAGAAGGCGGGCAAAAGGTTTTTTTAACCACCCAACCATTTTAGCTGAACTGAATAAGTTTCTTTTCAGTATAGTATTGAATAAGAGAAATAATAAGACCCCAGCTCCTGCAATAATAGAAGCCCATTGTTGAAAGCCAAAAAGAGAAAAGCTTTTACCAACCAAACCCATTACAAAACCAAGAAGTCCATAGGTTATTACTCTTCCTATATTGTAAATAAGGATAGCTAAAGTTCTACGAAAAGCACTTTTACTATTTACAGGTAAAGCAAGAGCTATAGGTCCGCACATTCCCACGCAGTGGAAACTTCCTAAAAGGCCAATGGAAAATGCAGAAATAAGCTCAAAAGGCATAGTTGAATGTTTTGTATATGGTTGACTTATAGTCGTTTATACGTTTTTTCTTGCATTATATAAAAATTTCTTTTTCTGTATAATACTTGTTGCCTCCAGAATTCCATCTAATTTTCACTTTGTAATACCCGCTATGAAGTTTTGAAATAGGAAACTCACAAATACCATGGCTATTCAATGCTAAGGAAATTTTTCTGTCTTTTCGTGGGTCTGAAGGCCTAAAAAAATGAATCTCTCCTTCAACTTTACTTTCTGTAGTTGGAAATTTTATTGATATACTACTTTCTGTTTTAGTAATGACTACGTTTTCTTTTAGATTATTTGCTTCCTTGGTTTCGTCAATGATCTCTTGATAAGCTAGCTCTTTTTTATAGTAGTTCTCATCCACTAAGTAAAAGTCTGTCGAAATGCTTCTCCAAACTAAAAATCCAATAAAGCCCACAAAAACAATAAATGAAATTACAATGCCATTACCCCAATTTATTTTCATGCTATAATTAAATTATAAAGGCCCTAAAAAGTTGGTTTTTACTGTTTCCAGTAACTTTTTATCACTGTAGACTCCAATTTGTAAAGACGTTTTCATTTTTGTTATCTGTTTTTTGTCAAGGATCAAAAACATCATGCTTTCAGTAGAACTGTTTTTCTCTACGAGGATGTGATTTTTATCTAGCCCTACCATTTTGATCTCACCAGGAAAGTTATCCTCAAACTTCAGGTTTACTTTTAGGTCTTGGTTACTCTTATTAATAATGGTAATATTATACAAGTTGCTAATCCTTCCGTCATCTTCTTTTTGGTAAAGTACACCAGGGGTTCTTAGAATGGTGGTTTCCACTTCAGATCTGGTGATAATGAGGCTAGACAAAACACCAATAAGCAAAAGTAATACTACAGAGTAGGCTTTCCCTTTTGTGGTCAAAGAGAATTTTTGTTTTTTAGCGATCTGATTTTCAGAAGCATAACGTATCAGCCCTTTAGGTTTGCCTATTTTCTCCATAATGGAATCGCAAGCATCCATACAGGCAGTGCAGTTTACGCATTCCAGTTGAGTGCCATTTTTAATATCTATGCCAGTAGGGCAAACGTATTCACATTGATGGCACTCGATACAATCACCAAGTTTAGCAGCTTCTCTGTCTTCACCCTTTCTTAGTTTCCCTCTTTTTTCTCCTCTTTCATAATCGTAGGCAACTACTACACTGTCTCTGTCCAACAAAACACCCTGAAGTCTTCCATAGGGGCAAATGGTTGTACAAACCTGCTCTCTAAGCCTGGAAAAAACGATATAGAATGCTGTAGTAAAAATAAGTATTGCAATAAGCCCAGTTAAATGCTGCGAAGGAGGATCTGTAATGATCTTCCACAACTCTTCTGTACCTATGATATAGGCAAGAAATGTATTAGCAATCAAGAAAGAGATTCCGTAAAAGATAAGGTGTTTACTGCCTTTCTTTACAAACTTTTGAACGTTCAGCTCTTGTTTATCTAGCTTCTGTTGGGCTTTCCAATCTCCTTCAATCCAATATTCGATCTTTCTAAAAACCATTTCCATGAATATGGTTTGAGGACATACCCACCCACAAAATAGCCTTCCAAAAACTACCGTAAATAAGATGACAAAAACGGCTAAGGTTATAAGTCCAATAGCTGCAAGGTGGAGGTCTTGCGGCCAAAAAACCTGCCCAAATACTACAAATTTTCTTTCTAAAACATTAAGAAGTAAAAGAGGTTCTCCGTTGATTCTAATGAATGGCCCAGAAAATAAAAAAGCAAGAAGTAAAATGCTAACGAGCAACCTTTTGTTGTAAAATTTTCCAGCTGGTTTTTTGGGATAAACCCAAACTCGCTTCCCTTTTTCATCTACTGTTGAAATAGAGTCTCTAAAGCTTTCGTGGTCTTCATAAATGCCTTCCATTTTATTTCTTGTCTTTACTCTGCACTTAGTCTCTTTTTATATTCGTTTCTTTTCAAAGATGAAAAGAAACGAACCAAAGAAAAATCTTAAAAATTTGAACGCTCTTTGGTTTTTCATAGCAGCACTTTCTCTTCGAGAACGCCAAATTTTTGACGCTCTATTTTTCCAAACAGTTTTATGAATTTAGTTCTGTTTTTATGATAAGGTAGCATATTCAATATTTGGAATTATAAATAATTTCTTTCGAGGTTAATCCAATCATGCCTTTGGCATGATGAGCACCCTGAGCTAAGAGGCGAACGGCAAGACCGATATGACCTTGCGGGGAGCAGGCTTGACGCGCCGGGACAAGCTTTGAGGAAGGGTGCACTAGCTTTTCTCGTCTTTTTTTTCTCTAACAAATAACTCTCCCTGAGGAGCTTTCCCGTTTGGAGGATTTGTCCCCTCTAATGTTATAATAAAGCTGGAAACCTGTTGCATTTCCAGTGGGGTTAAATCTTTTTGCCAAGCTTTCATCCCTTTTTGGGGCACTCCGTACTTTACTACTTTAAAAATATTTTTGATGTCGCCCCCATGTATCCAGTACTGATCTGTGAAGTTTGGACCAATTCCTCCCTCTCCCAGCTTCCCGTGGCAAGCAGAACAAGTGGTATCAAAAATCTTTTTTCCTGCACCTAAATCAGCAGGTTCAACGGAAGCAATTACATTCGTTTCATCGATCGAATTTGCTTTATTAGCTATGTACTCGGCAATTTCTTTCTCTGCTTGCTCCATTTCAGCCAGGTACTCTTCTTTACTTAACTTTCCTGCGCCATACACATGGAAATACCCAATATAAAACACAGAAAAAGCAATAGTCGCATAGAACAAAAATTTCCACCATGGTGGCAGGTTATTGTCCAGTTCTCTTATCCCATCGTAATGATGGTCTAGCATTACATCAGCTTCCTTTTCTACTGGTACAGAATCTGTGATTCTTTCTTTTAATTTTTCAAAAAAGCCCTTTTCTTCAGGAAATAATATCCCTTTGGTTTTTACAACTATGTAAACTAAGATTAGAGCTAGGAAAATTAGAAATATTTCAAAGGCAATTACTGCCCAAAGGATCTGGTCTGTGCTAAAAGAAGATATTAGGCTTTGAGAGGACGATTGCGCCAACAACGGGGTTGTAGAAAGAGTTATAAATAAAACCTTTAGAAGACGCTTCAAAAATCTATTTTTTTTCATACTGATTCTAAATTTTTAGTTTCTTCCTCGTTTAATGGTAAATGGCTCATTTTATTTATATGTGACTTTTTAAGCTTAAATACCATGTAAAGCATCACAGTAAAAAATACAAAGAATATAACTAAGGATATCAGTGGAAAAAGCTCAATCCCAATGATTGTTTCCATATGATGTTTGATGAACTTCAGCATAATTTCAAAACTTGAGCATTCTATTTATTTCTGAGAATATTGATCTACTTTAATATCTGTGCCTAAACGCTGGAGATATGCGATTAGAGCTACGATTTCCTTATCAGCCATTACGGTGATTTCATCTTTTTTAAGGCTTTCTACTATCTGGGAAGCTTGTTTTTCCAAATCTTTATTTGCAACCTTATCATACCCTTTTTCATAAGGTACACCTAGTGTCTGCATGGCTCTTATCTTCGCTGCAGTGGTAGATTTATCAAGATCGTCTTCAAATAACCATGGATAAGGAGGCATAATCGACCCAGGTGAGGTCAAAGTAGGATCTAACATATGCCTATAATGCCAAGAGTCAGGATATTTCTCACCAACTCTATGCAAGTCAGGTCCTGTTCTTTTAGAACCCCATAAAAATGGGTGGTCGTATACAAACTCTCCTGCTTTTGAGTATTCTCCATATCGCTCCGTTTCAGACCTAAATGGGCGAATCATCTGTGAGTGACATGCATTACAGCCTTCTCTAATGTAGATATCTCTTCCTTGCAGTTCTAAAGGAGTGTAAGGCTTCACACTGGTAATGGTTGGTATGTTGGATTTTACCAAGAATGTAGGCACCATTTCTACAATACCCCCAATTAATATAGCAACCAGCGCAAGTATGGTAAGCTGAACAGGTCTTCTTTCAATCCATCTGTGCCAGTACTCTCCTTTGTGAGGGATAAACTTTTCATTTTTTAAAGAAGGAGCAAAAGCCTCTTCTTCCTTAATAAACACCCCAGATTTTGCAGTAAGTAGTAAATTATATACCATGGAAATAACACCTACCAAGTACAGAAGACCTCCAATAGCTCTGAGTGCATAAAGAGGAATAAGTTGTAGAACTGTATCTAAGAAGTTTCTATAGAGTAATATTCCTTCTGGCTTAAACTCCTTCCACATTAAACTTTGGGTTAAGCCTCCCCAGTACATTGGAAATACATAGAAAATAATTCCTAACGTACCTATCCAAAAGTGGAAGTTAGCAAGCTTTATAGAGTGTAGCTTAGTACCGTAAATCCTTGGTATTAGCCAGTAAAGCATCCCAAAGGTTAAAAAGCCATTCCATCCTAGCCCACCAACATGTACGTGAGCAATGATCCAGTCGGTATAATGTGTGATCGCATTTACACTCTTAAGGGATAATAATGGTCCTTCTAATGTAGCCATACCATAAGCGGTGACAGCTACCACCATAAACTTCAATACAGGGCTTTCCCTTACCCTATCCCAAGCACCTCTCAAGGTTAATAAACCGTTGAGCATTCCACCCCATGATGGAGCAATTAGCATTATAGAGAAAACTACTCCTAAAGATTGAGCCCAGTCTGGTAGAGATGTATATAAAAGATGATGCGGACCAGCCCAAATATAGATAAATATTAATGCCCAAAAGTGAATAATGGATAGCCTATATGAGTAAATAGGACGATTAGCAGCTTTTGGAATAAAGTAGTACATCAAGCCCAAATAGGGTGTTGTAAGGAAAAATGCCACTGCATTATGCCCATACCACCACTGTACGAGTGCATCTTGTACGCCAGCATACCAGGAATAGCTTTTAAATAAGCTTACCGGAAGCTCAAATGAATTTACTATATGAAGAACAGCAACAGTAACGAAAGTAGCTAAGTAAAACCAAATAGCTACGTAAATGTGTCTTTCTCTTCTTTTGAGAATAGTTCCAATTAAGTTAATCCCAAAAACTACCCAAATCAGGGCGATAGCAATGTCTATTGGCCACTCTAGCTCTGCATATTCCTTGCTTGTGGTTAAGCCAAGAGGTAGTGTCAAAGCCGCAGATACTATAATGAGCTGCCAGCCCCAAAAATTGATATTACTAAGTAAGTCGCTAAATATTCGTGCTTTACAAAGTCGTTGGAGAGAGTAATAAACTCCAGCAAATATTCCGTTACCTACAAAAGCAAAAATTACAGCGTTGGTATGTAAGGGTCGTATTCTACCAAAGGTGGTATATTCAAGACCAAAATTTAGAGCAGGGAAAATTAATTGGAAGGCAATTAATAAGCCTACAGTCATTCCAACAACACCCCAAAGCGTGGTTGCAAAAGCAAATTTTCTAACGATGGTATTGTCGTAATTAAACTTTTCTAGCTTAACTCCTTGTTCTTCAGTGTTTGGGTTTTCCATTTTTAAACTGATCAAATAAAATCCTTACTGATGGTGAGTAGTTATCTTCATATTGACCAGATTTCGCTGCCCACAAAAAAGCAAAAAGAAACCCTAGTGCAATTATTAGGCTGATAATGATCAATATGAATAAAACACTCATTTAATAAATAGTTGTCATGCTAACTTAATAAACGAATTTTAAAAATTTAAGCTTTTTTAACAAGAATGATTCTAAATTAGATCAAACATTTTTTAACCCTATTAGTTAACAATGACTTTTTGTTGTGTGCTTAAGAAGATTAATACAGTTAACGCTAAGTTTAAACTCCTTTATTTTATGCTAAAAATGCTGTTACTTCGTAAAGAAATTTAAGATAGAGTTATAGAAAAAGATACTTTTTGGTGAAAGAAAGTGGTACTAAAGAGATGACGTTTTTAGAGCATCTCGAAGAGCTCAGGTGGCATCTTATAAGAGGTGTAATAGTGATTATTGTATTTTCTGTTCTCGCTTTTGCATTTCCTTCAATTGTTTTCAGCAAAGTTATTTTGGGACCTTCTGAAATAGACTTCATCACTTTTCAATGGTTTTGTGATTTTTCTAAGTGGATTGGTACGTCTTTTTTATGCCCTGAAGAAATGCCATTCATTTTGCAAAGTCGTAAAATGACAGGGCAATTTACTATGCACATTCTTTCTTCTGTTGTAGTTGGGTTTATTGTTTCTTTCCCCTATTTTTTTTGGGAAGTATGGCGGTTTGTTAAGCCTGGGTTGCATTCTAAAGAAAAGGGAGTGGCTAGAGGAGCTACTTTTTTTGTTTCCCTCCTCTTCATCATAGGTACTTCTTTTGGTTATTTTGTTGTAGCACCTGTATCTGTTTATTTCTTTGCTAACTATCAGATCGACCCAAGCATTCAAAACGAGTTTGACATCACATCGTATGTCTCTATTCTCACTATGATTGTTCTTGCTTGTGGGTTGATTTTCCAACTTCCTATGGTTGCCTATTTCTTCTCCAGAGTAGGGGTATTAACTCCTGCGCTAATGAAAAAATACAGACGCCATGCAATCGTCGTTATTTTAATCATCAGTGCTGTGATTACTCCTTCTGACCCAATTACTCAGCTTGCTGTTGCTATTCCTGTTATTTTTCTTTACGAGCTAAGCATTATTATTTCATGGCGAGTTGCAAGAAGGTTGGAAAAAGAACACCAGAAGTTTATGAGTTCTTGATGGTTTATGCTTAATGTATCAAGAAAAACTTAGCCTTCTCATTACCAAGCTTTCTACTTCTTCTGTTAGCTTTTGTGGTTTTTTATTCCTCCAACTAAAACTGTCAAACCTTCCTCCAAAGTTGATGTAGCTGTCTATGTTGTATTTTTCCATCTCTTGGACTACATGTTCTCTGAAATTTAAACCTACAATCCAGCCGTCTTCCACATCTTCAAACCACTCTTCGTAATAGCAATCGTCTGATCCGTGAAAGTTAAGAACGTTTTCTCCTATCAATATGTAGTTTTGAATACCCTTCTTTCGAAAATGATCAGCGATATTTCTCTTAAAGTGCATAATATCGTTATGCAAAGTATCATTCCATTCTCCTAGTAGCTCGATGATTACTGTATTCTGAGTATAGTCGGCGTATATGACTTTCAAATACAGTGTCTCAGATCCAAAAAAGTCCCATAGAGGGTGGATGTAGTATCCATAAATATTATTTGTATACTCTGTAATGATATATTCCTTATTGTAAAAAGGACCATTGGTATCTTCGGTAGATACGTAGTATTTATCCCAGTTGTAATAAGGTTCTATCTGATGCATTTTTACAAAAATAAACAGAATTAAATAGTAGAAGAATATGAATCTAAGTAATACGACGATTAGCATTCTTGGTTGTGGCTGGCTGGGGTTTTCTGTGGCAAAATATTTTGTTGCAAAAGGAGCTATTGTAAAAGGAAGTACTACGACTAAAGAGAAAATAGAGTCTTTGAGAGAAAATAAAATAATTCCCTTCCAAATTAAAGTTGATGAAAAGCATATTAGTGGAAATAAAGAGAATTTTTTTGATTGTGATGTATTGATTATTTCCATTCCTCCTAAAAGGAATATCCCTGGCTTTAGTTATGAGAAGGTGGTAGAACGACTGGCAAAAGAGATTAAAGACACAAGCAAAGTAATTTTTATCAGCTCTACTTCTGTTTATAAAGCTAATAATGATGAGGTGGATGAGAGCTCAGAAATAGAGGATGGCGAAAGAGGAAAAACAATTTTTTTGGCAGAAGAAAATCTTAAAGAAAGTGTGGGTAAATCTTTAACCATCTTGCGATGTGGAGGTCTGATGGGCTATGATAGAATCCCAGGTAAATACTTTGCAGGAAAGAAAGACCTAACCACCGCAAGCGTACCAGTCAATTATATACATAGAGATGATGTGGTCAGCATTATCAGCCAAGTTGTTTTAAAAGATACTTTTTGGGGAGAAGTATTCAATCTAGTAGCGCCGATGCACCCTTCCAGGAAGGAAGTATATGAAAAAAATGCACTAGATTTTAACTTTTCAGCTTCAGAGTTCCAGGATAATAACTCAGATGAAACTCCCTATAAGATTGTAAGCTCCAAAAAGCTGATTCAGAGCTTGGGGTACGATTTTATTTTTCCAAACCCTTTGGAGTTTGATTACACCAGATAGATTGCAAAAAGATTGATTTATGCATTTTCAATGATTTCAATTTCTTCTTCTGACAAATCATAAAAGCGGATAAACCAATTGGTCAATCTCCATTTTTCTTTTTAGCAATGTCCATAGTAAAGAATTTGCTATTGCTATTTTGTTAGTTTTTATGATGCACTATTGCATAACCTAATTATTAGCTGTTGTTTTTCTAATCTCATAGCATAAACACTTTTCATAATCAGGATAATCTTTCAACTGAGGATGCTTAAATTCTCCAACTTTCTTCATCCCTATTTTTTTCATTACATTTTCAGATTTATAATTTCTTTCCGTACAAGTTGAAATTACTTTGTCTAAATTTAGTTCATTGAATGCAAGTTCTAGACATTTTTTAGCGCCTTCTGTAGCAAACCCTTTTCCCCAAGCACTTTTTTTCAGTCGCCAACCAATATCCACAGCAGGAGTAAAGTCACTTTTGTAATCTTTAAATGCCAAACCGATAAATCCAATAAACTCTCCAGTGTTTAGAATTTCTATCGCAAAATAACTATACCCGTTTTCTGTATAATGAGCTTTAAGTCGTTTGATGAATTTCTCTGTCTCTTCTTTTGTCAAAGTTTTTGGAAAATGTTCCATCACTTCTAAGTCTGAATTTAGCTTTGCAAATTCATCTAGGTCACTATCCATCCAATTTCTAAACCCTAAGCGTTCTGACTTAAAAAAATAGGTATTATTCAATTTCATTTTTTTGCAAATTACTTAGAGTCAATATTTTATAGCAGGCTTAATGAAAGCTTATACGGAAGAAAAGAGATTCTTTTGTATGGCACTACTATATAAGTTTTTCCTACGCAAATTGCTTTTACTTATCAACAAATTTCAAAGCATAAACAGATTTGTATTTTTCTGGATTTCTAAATAA
>JAUIAB010000008.1 GCA_030425505.1 Bacteroidia bacterium
TTCTAATCGCTCCTGTGGATCGTTTACACTTATACCTAACCTCCCTGCATTGTTATCAGAGGCAAAATCTCCATATATTAAAGGCGTATTTGTACCAGAGTTAGCAATATATAATTTATTAGAGCCTAACTCATCAACGCCAGCTTGACGTCCTATAAATACATTATAACCTCCATTTACATTATTCATACCAGCTTGACGTCCTATAAATACATTATTATCACCAGTAGTATTACTCAAACCTGAGGCAAAGCCTAAAAAGGTATTGTATGTTCCATCAGTAAGGGAACTTCCGCTTTCGTCTCCTATAAGAACATTTGCATCACCTACTGTTACATCATTACCTGCTAGTTGACCTATAAATACATTGTTATCTCCAGTACTATTATTTTCTCCAGCTCGGTAACCAATAAATGTATTATTAATACCTTCCGTATTACTATACCCTGATCTGCTTCCTAAAAATACATTAGCTACTCCAATAGTATTTCTAAAGCCTGAGTACAAGCCTATAAATGTATTATTTCCACCTGTTGAATTGGTAAGTCCAGCTCCTCTTCCAATAAAAATATTAGAAGAGCCTGATGTGTTATTTACACCGGATCCAGCTCCTAAAAACACATTATCGTTTCCATTAATATTTGCTGCACCTGCACTTCTCCCAATGAAAGTATTAAGTTCTCCTGTAGTAGTAGACTCTCCTGCCCCATTTCCCACGAATGTATTATCCTCTCCATCCGTTATTTGAGCTCCCGCATTTCTACCCGCCAAATAGTTTACTGCATTAGGATCATTAGCTCCACCTGTTAAAGAAACCCATCCATTAACTGTGCGACCTTCAAAATCTTGTCCTGTCCAGCGAATTGTACCAGTATTTTCATTTGCATTGTTACCTATACGTATTGCACCTGAAGTTTGGAAGCTCTCTGAAGGATTAGTAACATCTATTCCTACTCTCCCAAGAGCAAAATCTCCATAAATAAGATCTCTATTATTAATGTTTCCAATATATAGTTTATCAGAGCCTACTCCATTTGACCCAACAGAATGTCCAATTAAAACATTATCTGAGCCAGCTCCATTTCCTAATCCAGCATTTAATCCAACAAAAACATTCCGTTGACCAGTAGTATTTCCTGAACCAGCAGAACGACCTAAAAAAGTATTTTGACTACCTGTTGTATTATCATCACCAGAATGCATGCCAACAAATACATTAAGCTCACCTGTTGTATTATTATTTCCTGCTGAGTAGCCAACAAATGTATTATCACTTCCAGTATCATTATCATGTCCTGCCCGAGCTCCTAAAAATGTATTGAAGTTACCACTTACATTTTGGTTACCAGAGATGTATCCCAAAAATGTATTTTGGCTACCTGAATCATTACTTCTACCAGAATTCATTCCTACAAATGTGTTTAGTCCTCCGTCTCTGTTACTACTACCAGTTAAACTTCCAATAAACACATTATAGTCACCAGAGTTTCCACCATCACCTGCTGCATGACCAATAAATACATTGTGATCTCCGACATTGCCCTGACCATTAGCAAACCCAGCATTATGTCCTAAAAACACATTTCTATTTCCATTATTATCCCAACCAGCTTCCGTTCCAATAATGGTATTCCTATCTCCTACACTACTAAACCCCGCATTTTGACCTGCAGTATAGTTTTGGGCATTTAAAAAAAGAGGCCAGAGCCCCAAAAAAGCACTAAAAAGGAAAGTTTTTTTAAAGTTTTGCCTTAGAATGTGAACAGTTTGTTTTTTTCTTTTCATGTTGTGGTATTTAAAGTTGAACATATAGTTTTATTAAACCTTGATTGTTGGTAGACTTTTAGGAAGGCTGGTAACCAGTATTTTACTTTTTATTCAATAGGTTACACACTAACATTGTGTGTTAAACACATATCTATAAGGCAGTATATTTTTAAAAACACTAAAAATTAATCCTAATTTATTCTAGTGCAGATAGCTTCTGTAATAAATGTTAATTAGATTTACAGAGATTTTATCAAATAATTAATCCAAATGAAAAAACTAATTCTAATTGTAACAACGTTCTCTATAGCCCTACTCTTTTCCTGTGGTACTAATAACACTTCAGATGACAAAAAAAACTCTGATACGGACACCAAAAAAATGGAAAGCAAAGGAGTAAATTTAGCTAGCAAGGGGATTCCTATTACTCTTGATGCACCTGAAGATTCTGAAATACGAAAAGGCCTAATGATTGATGATACTAATGTCGCCTATGAAATTGTTAAAGGGAAGTTTCATATGGAAGTTCAAATGTATAAAGAAGATGTTAGTAGAAGTATAGCGGAATACATTGCTGACGAAAAGGATATAATCTCTGATGAAAATCCTGTGTTTGTAAAAGAAGAACCAAACGGATTTATTTATAAGACAGAAATCGATGGGGATGAAGATTACGATTTTTACTATGTAACAGTAAAAAACAATAAAGCTATTGAGTTTAGAACTGGTATAGGCATTGACTTATTTACCTTGGAGGATATTCAAAAAATGTATGAAATAGCTAAAAAAGCAAGATAGTAAAAATTAAGACTCATTTACATAAACCTCAGTAAGACTTAAAATCTAGCTGAGGTTTTTTTGTAATATAAAATTCATGAGATAGTTTTATATGCAGCATTTATATCATTGATTATCAGTAGTGTGACATACTTTTTCATAAAGAAGTTTAAATAGATAGTATATAAATGAATACTTTGACAGAAATAGAAATTAAAACACTTGAAGCTATTTCATTCCTTTCTTCTCAATATGAACTGAAACCTGAAGTTGGAATAATTCTAGGAACTGGACTCAACAACTTAATTGAAGAGGTTAAAATTGAGTTTGAAGTTTCTTACAAAGAAGTCCCCCATTTTGGTGAATCTACTTTACAATTTCATAAGGGAAAACTTGTTTATGGAAAGATAGGAGGAAAGTATGCCATAATTATGCAAGGCCGATTTCATTTTTATGAAGGCTTTACTATGAAAGAAGTTACTTTTCCAGTAAGGGTTCTTAAGCAATTGGGAATTAAAGTACTGCTTATCTCAAATGCTGCTGGAGGACTTAACTCTTCCTTCAAAAAAAGTGATTTAATGATTATTAATGACCATATTAATCTTTTTCCAGAAAACCCTTTAGTAGGAAAAAATGCAGATACTCAAGGAGACAGATTTCCTGATATGAGTGAACCATATGACCTAACACTTATTGAAGTAGCAAAAAATATTGCAAAAAAGAAAGAAATAAAAATCAAAGAAGGCGTTTATGTTGGAGTTTCAGGACCTAACTTAGAAACAAAAGCAGAGTATAATTTTCTAAGAATCATTGGAGCTGATGCTGTTGGTATGTCTACTATTCCCGAAGTAATAGTTGCAAGGCATCTAAGTTTACCTGTTTTTGCAACATCTGTAATAACAGATTTGTGCTACCCTGGTGTAATAGAAAAAGTTGATATAAGCAAAATAATTGAAGCTGCCGCTAATGCAGAACCAAGTTTAACATCTCTCTTTTGTGGTTTAGTCGAAGAAATTTAACTCTTACTTTTCTCTTTTTTCTTCTTTTTAACTTCTTCAGCCATTGTTTTTCCATCTTCAAATTTACTTTTATAGTAGTCCTTAAAGTTTTCAGCTTTAAAATTACTCAAATCGCCTCCAGCTCTAAAATGAGATGCAAAAACTTCTCCTAAAGCATATGTAGATGCACCCGAAAGTATAGGCATAGAAACTGCTCCTGCAACTGTACCAATACCAGGTATTGCCTTTACAATAGAAGATGCAAACCTTGCTGTTGCTGTTCCTGTTAAAGCTGAAATGATAGCTTTCACGCTATTTTTAGAAAAGTTAATTTTGTAATTTTTACATAACTCACTTATCATATCTAGTTGAATAGCTGTTACAGCTGCAAAATCAATTAACGGGATTGGCACAAGCCCTCCAACTACAGACCAATACATATGTCTTTTTATTATCTTACTATCCTCTTCTTTCAATTTTTGAATAACTACCTTAGTTTCCATAAAATTCTGTAAAATACCTTTCTAAATATACATGATTCATCGCTAAAAGACATTGTTAAAATTACTTAATACCAAGCAACTGCAACTATTATTTATGAGAGTTAACTTATAATTCTTTAATTTAAGCTGAATACTTTAGCATATTTGAGGATGAAATGTTTTTTTTTCATTTTTACCATCTTTTTAAGCTTGCTTGGCTTTTTATCCAAAGCCCAGGAAATAACCATTTATGGAAGGGTTAAATCCGTTACTGGCAAATCACTTTCGGATGTTACAGTAACTATCAACAACTCAATTGAAACTAAAGCAAACAAAAAAGGAGTATTTATATTAAAGCTATATAAGGAAGATATCCCTCCAGAATTAGTAAGTGCAACAAAACAAGGGTTTAAACTCAATACTTGGGATTATGATAGTAGCAAAAAAATTATTGAGATTAAAATGTCTCCGATTAAAGGTACAGAAGATAACAATGATGATAAAGTTGAAGAAAAAAAGCTGAACACTAAAGAAATTAACACAAAAACTATAAAGGACGAAAAACAGTCGATAAAGCTGAATAAAGCTAAAAAAAACGACTCAAATAATTCAATTGAAAAGGTTAAAAAGGATACAGTAAAGAAAAAGTCTTCACTGCCCAAAAAGATAAAGTCTAACTTTGTAGTTGTCATTACTAATGCCAGAAATAATATACCGCTAGAAGACGTAGCAGTTATTTATAATAATAAAAGATATTTATCCAACTCTGAGGGAGAGATTATAGTTCAAGCAGATTCTTTGTCTGAAAACTCACTAAAAGTACCTGGATATCAAGTTTCGGAAAGCAAGGTTTCTAGAAAAAATAAATATCTTCTATTACACCTAAAAGATACCTCTGAAGCTAGCATATCTCTTTATGATAGTTCCAAATTTGAAATTTCTTTTAATCAACTAGAGTTTGACAAGCAGGCTCTTTTTAGAAATGGAATCAAGTTAAATAACACTATTGAAGAGTTATATAATGAGTTAAATAATGCTAGATATAAAAATCAAAAAACAAGCATCTCTAATAATATTGAGAGGCTTAAACAAGAGCTGATAGACAACGAATTAGCCTTTCAGGAGGCCAAGCTTGAAACGTTTAAGCTTTTAGAAAAAATGAAAGAGCAAATCACTCTTGACAATAAGGCAATCCACAAAATAGAGTTCGAAAAGGAGAAAGAGCATAAAGAAAAAATACTTTTTTCAATACTATTAATTCTTGCAGTAGTCCTTTTATTCGCATTTATCTTTTTTTATAGAAAAATTAAACAGCAAAAAATAAGACTTGAGGAAACTTATAAAGATCTGGAACTAGCTAATAAAAAAGCTTTGACCGCAGCTAAAGAAATTTCTGCAGCAAGAGATATGGGGCAGTACTTTACATCACATCTTGACTTTGAAAACCATATGCAAGAAATGGCTAAAAACGTTTATAAAGTATTTGGTTGTGAAGCGTTTGGAATTGGCATATTCAATTCAGAAAACCGATCATTAGAGTTTAAAAATTTTGTAATAAATGGTGTAGTTCAGCCAAAAAAGAAACACTCGATTGATGATAAGAGTAAACTGTCATCGTTTTGCTATAGAAAAGCAAAGGACGTTATTATCAATAATATTCATGAAGACCACTCCAAGTACACCATAAATTATGATATTGATAATAGTGATCTTGTATCTCAAATTTATTTACCATTAATTATAGAAGATGAACCTATTGGAGTATTAACCCTACAAAGTTCTAAACAAAATGCTTTCTCTGATGTTAATCTATCTATCTTTAAAACTCTGGCAGCTTATGCTGCTATAGCTGTTTCAAATTCTAATGCTTTTAGCATTATAAAAGAAAAAAATGAAAATATTACTAATAGCTTAAGATATGCCAAGAGGATTCAGGAAGTTATTCTACCTTCAGAAGTGAGTTTAAAGCAATCTTTTACTGATTACTTTAGCATATATCTCCCTAAAGATATTGTGTCTGGAGATTTTTATTGGTTTACAGCTCTTTCTTCTTCTGATGCGACTGAAACTCTTTTCATAGCAGTAGTAGATTGTACAGGTCATGGTGTTCCTGGTGCATTAATGTCTATGATCGGAAATACTCTTTTGAATGAAATAATAAATCAAAAAAGAATTAATAACACAGCAGAAATTTTAAACTTATTAGATGAAAGGGTAAAAACCGTACTTAAACAGGAAAGTAACGCAAGTGATGAAGGAATGGATGTATGTTTATGCAAAATCGAAAAGAATTCTTTAACTAATAAAATACTAGTGAGTTTTACTGGTGCTAAAAGACCTCTTTATTTTAAAAGAAAAGGCGTAGATAATGAAATTCAGATCCTAAGCGGAGACAAAAAGTCTATCGGAAGTATGTTCAAAAGCAAAAATGAATTTAGCGTGCAAAACCTTGAGTTAAATAAAGGAGATCTATTGTATTTGACTTCTGACGGGTATGTAGATCAACATAATGATTTGAGGAAAAAAATCGGCAGTAAAAGGTTTCTTGAATTACTGAACAATATATCAAGCTTAGGTTTGGATGAACAAAAAAACACTTTGTTAGATGAATTATATAAACATAAAGGCTTTGCTTCGCAACGAGACGATATAGCTATTTTGGGAATAAAAATCTAAAAAAACTTAATTTTTAATATACGTATTTTGTTTATTATTTTTTGACTAACTTTACAGTCATTTATGCTTCTTCTTTTAGGTGATTCTTAACTTTTTTCATAAGTATTTTGTTTAAAAGCACAGGTTTATTCTGTGCTTTTTTTATTTTAAATGAGTAATTTTTCTTATTTGGCCTCTTGGCACCATCTGCCACCCTCTTTCATGTAAATAATACAGCCCTAATTTTATAACCAATTCTAACCCTGCAGCAATAGAAGATTTTTCAATTGCATTTTTATCATCGTGAAAAACTAAGAGGGTAAGACAAAAAGTAGTAGTAGTTGCAATTATTCTCCAAGAGATAGTTTTTAAAATACTTCGCAAACGCGATTCTCTATATTCCTTTTTTTCACTCATTTTTTTCTATTTAAAATTATTTTGATATTGCTTTGGTGTTATTTTTTTTACCTTAAAAAATTGACGGTAAAAATTACTTTTATTTCTATATCCTACTTTTATTCTTATTTCATCAATAGATAAGCTTGTACTTTCTAGTAGCTCACATGCCCTTTGTATTCTTAAGGTTTTAATGTAACTACCTAAGGTTTTATTAGTTTTCAGTTTAAAGTATCGAGATAAGGTTTGATCTTTAATATCAAGTTTACTAGATACTTCCTTTAGAGTAATTGACTTAGCCAGATTTTCAGATACATACTTTAACACTTCATTCATTTTTATATAATCTACCTCCTTTTCTAATGAAATCTCTGCATTTTCAGAGACGATAACTTCTTTCGATTCTGAAAGCCTATTCAATAACTGTAAAAAAAACTCTACCCTATAGAGACCGTCTTTATTAAGTACTTTTTCTACTAATTCTATTTCGCTCCACTTAAGAAGCCTCATACCCTTAGCAGCACATTTAATTAAATAGTGCAAATAATTAGAGTCTGGATATATATTTACTAACCATGACTCTTTAAAATAAAGGGATATCCTTTCGATAGGCACACCTTCTTTTCCTGTAAAAACATGTGGAAGGTTACTTCCTAAAACAATTAGATCTCTAGGGCTGAAGGGAAAGGAATTAGCTCCGCATAACAAAACGCCTTCTCCTTTTTTAATTAATGTTAACTGGATTTCATCATGAACATGAAGTTTTTTGTATCCCATTTCAGAGTAGGAGTACTCTGCATGAATTGGATGCTTGTTTATTTTGGGTATTTTAAACAAAAAGTATATTTTTTTGTAACTAATATAAAAACAACAAACGTATATATAACAAATTAGTATACTTTTAAAGCATTTTATTTTTTACTTCCCAGGTAACCCTTAGATTTGTTCATATTATTTATGTGTATTAAATGAGCTCAAAAAATATTTATCCTATACTCAATGAAACTCTTTCTAAAGAGGACAAGGAACTACAGTTAAATCAAAAAGCTTTAGTCATCTGGATGATAGGTCTTAGTGGCTCTGGAAAAAGCACTCTTGCAAAGGGTTTAGAAAAAAAACTCTATCAAAATGGTTTTTTCACTCAACTATTAGATGGAGACAATTTAAGGTCTGGGTTGAATAGCAATTTAGAGTTCTCGAAAGATGATCGCAAGGAAAATATTAGAAGGGCAGCAGAGGTAGCTAATATTTTTTATAATTCAGGCATTATAACTATATGTTCGTTTATTACGCCAACTGAAGAAATCAAAAAAATAGTAAAGCAAATTCTTGGAAATGCCTATATTGAAGTATATGTAAATACATCTTTAGATGAGTGCAAGAAGAGAGATGTAAAAGGTTTATATAAAAAGGCTGAAGATGGTTTAATTAACGATTTTACTGGAGTTAGCTCTCCCTTTGAAGTACCTCAAAATCCTGATATCGAAGTTAATACTGAATCAATGAGTATAGAGGAATCTATCGATAAAATATACAATACAATTTTACCTGATATTAAAAACCAATAATTTAAATCAAATTTTTATTCACATGAGTTCTTTTAACTTAACTCATCTCAAACAATTAGAAGCAGAAGCCATTTTTGTAATAAGGGAAGTTGTCGCCAACCTGGAAAAACCAGTTTTACTTTTTTCTGGAGGGAAAGACTCTATTACCCTGGTACACCTAGCAAAAAAAGCTTTTTATCCAGGGAAAATTCCCTTTCCCCTACTCCACATAGATACAGGTCATAATTTTGAAGAAACAATAGCATTTAGAGATAGCCTTGTGCAAGAAATAGGTGCTAAACTAATAGTGGGTTCTGTACAAGATGCTATTGATCAAGGCTTGGTAAAAGAAGAAACAGGATACAATGCTAGCAGAAATGCTTTGCAAACTGCTGTACTTCTTAAAGAACTGGAAGAGGGAAAATTTGATGCTGCTTTTGGAGGAGCTAGAAGAGATGAGGAAAAAGCAAGAGCAAAAGAAAGGTTCTTTTCTCATAGAGATGAGTTTAGTCAATGGGATCCAAAAAACCAGAGACCTGAGCTTTGGAATTTATTCAACACAAAAAAAGAAATAGGTGAGCACTTTCGGATATTTCCCATTTCAAACTGGACGGAAATGGATGTCTGGCAATATATAGCATTAGAAAAAATTAAAATCCCAAACCTATACTTTTCGCATAAAAGAAAAGTTTTCAGTAGAGATGGAGTGTTGCTTTCTGATTCTGAGTTTTTTAATAAAAGAGAAAGTGAAACTGGTACCGAAAAAATCATACGCTTTAGAACTATAGGGGATGTTACTTGTACTGGAGCAATAGAATCTAATGCATCTACTCTGGAAGAAATAATTAATGAAGTAGCGGCTGCTAAGATTACAGAAAGAGGAGGAAGAGCTGATGATAAAAGATCAGAAGCAGCAATGGAAGAAAGAAAGAAACAAGGCTATTTTTAATCAACTTCACTAAGACAGAAATCATGAGCAATCAATCAACAATAGAAACAGTAGATACTAAAGCATATTTAGATATGGATCTCCTTCGTTTTACAACGGCGGGATCTGTAGATGATGGAAAAAGTACATTAATTGGTAGATTAATGTATGATACCAAGCAGATATTTGAAGATCAGATGGATGCAATTGAGGAAAGCAGTAAAAAAAGAGGAGATGAAAACATAAACTTAGCCCTTCTCACTGATGGGCTTAAAGCAGAAAGAGAGCAAGGTATTACTATTGATGTTGCCTATAGATATTTTGCAACGCCCAAAAGAAAATTTATAATAGCTGATACCCCAGGGCATATTCAGTATACCCGTAATATGATCACAGGAGCTTCAACTGCTAACCTTGCTATTATTTTAGTAGATGCAAGACATGGAATTATAGAACAAACGAAAAGACATTCATTTATAGCTTCATTACTTGGGATAAAACATCTGGTTTTGTGTGTGAATAAAATGGATCTAGTTGGCTATGAGGAATCTATCTTCGAAGATATAAAAAAGCAGTTTGATGAATTCTCCTCCAGATTGGAAATTGCAGATATTCACTACATCCCAATCTCTGCTTTAAAAGGTGATAATGTGGTAGATAAATCCTCTAACATGGAATGGTATGCTGGTGGAACTCTACTTTACACGTTAGAAAATGTCCACATAAGTAGTGACATGAATCATATAGATTCAAGATTTCCTGTACAATGGGTTATCAGACCGCATAGCGACCAGTTTCATGATTATAGAGGCTTCAGTGGAAGAGTAGAAAGTGGTGTTTTTAAACCAGGAGATGAAGTTATGGCGCTACCTTCAGGTTTTACTTCAACTATTAAATCCATTCATAATTACACAGAACAGTTGGAAGAAGCTTTTGCTCCGATGTCTGTTTCTATAACTCTCAACGATGAGATAGACATTAGCAAAGGAGACATGCTTGTCAAGCCTAATAATGTACCTCAACAGGGTCAGGATATAGAGCTTATGGTTTGCTGGATGAGTCCCAAAAAACTACAACCTAATGGAAAATATACAATAAAACATACTACCAAAAATGCCAGGTGTATTATAAAAGAAGTGTACTACAAGGTTGATATTAATACTCTTCACAGAATTGAGGATAATCTAGAAATTGGAATGAATGATATCGGTAGAATCAGGATTAGAACAACAGAGCCCTTATTTTATGATACCTATAAGAAAAATAGAGCTACAGGATCTCTAATAATTGTAGATGAATTCACCAATGAAACAGCAGGTGCTGGAATGATAATCTAAGTGTCGATGATCATTCATCTTTTATCAATAATATATTCCTAAAAAAGTGAAAACAGATTGGGAAAGGTTAGGGCTAAAACTTGGATCCATAAAATACAAAGATGGATCTTATGAAGGAGAGACTGGAAGCTCAGAACTTGCAAAAGAAGCCATAGAAGAGGTACTTGGCGATAATTGGATAAAAGAAACTACTGAGTATGCTATTAGCTTCAAACCTGGAGCTGAGCTAGCAATGAACTGCTTAAGGCTTATATCATCCTACAAAGCAGCTGAACATGCATACAATCTTTATAAAAATTCAACCAATCAAAATGAAAAAAATAATGCTGTCTGGCTAATAAAACACCTTCGAGCCAAAAAGAGCTATGGGTGGATTGAAGAGTTTATAAATGATGACAATGTTGCAACATGGGGTCTAGGACTTTTAGACCAACTACTATGGAATGAAATAATTGATTATGAAGAAGAAAAAAAGCATGTAGACTATCTTATTGATCTAGCCTCTAAAAAAGATAGCCCTGAACTTAATGAAAGTATTTCCTTTATCCGAAGCTATCTGAAAGAAAGATATAGTTCTTCAAAAAGCTAAAATAGGGAGCAATAATTCAAAACCTTTTTGCGATAATTTTATTACCTTTCTAGGATGAGTTTATAACTCTTGTCATAAGTTTATACTAACTGCTAGTAGCGAAAAATAAGGTAATGAAAATGAAATAGATTATGTCTAATTTAAAATTGAGGCACATAAAAAGCAATGATTGAGATGTGCGCAAAACAAATTAGATAGGTCACAAATATCTAAACAGATGAAAAATATATACTCCTTATTGTTAGCACTTTTTTTAACAATAATCACTTTAAACTCTTTTTCTCAGAGAGTATGGATAGAGCCACAAATAGCCTCCACTGATGATGAAATAACCATTTATTTAGATATAAATGGGACTAATTTTTGGGATCAGGGAGAGTTGGGAGTTTTTATGCATGCAGGAGTTATTTTAGAAGATCCGAATAATGAAGAATGGGGTGCCGTAAATGGAGAATGGGATGATATAGATGATGGGAACAGCAGGCAAATGCAAAAAGAAGGAAACCTCTGGGTTAAAACGATAACTCCAAGGACATACTTTAACCTCGCTGAAGATGCCCAAGCCTATAGACTTGAATTTGTTTTCAGAAACCAATACGACACAAATCAGCCAAATAATGTCTTAAACAATAATGGCGAAAATTTTAAAATAGACTTATTAGTTCCTGGGGAATCTATGGTGGAACTCAACCCACCCTACCCTACAACAGATGAAGAAGTAACCATTACATTTAGAGCTACTAAGGCTCAAAACCCGCAATTAATTGATGCAGAACAAGTTTACTTGCACTCTGCTGCTGTTATTTCAGGAATTGACGCTTTTCAATGGGATGTAACCACGGGTAACTGGGGTCAGGAGGATGGGTTAGGTCAAATGATAGAAGTACAAGAAAATGTATGGGAAATAACCATAACTCCTGAAGAATATTATCAAGGCATTGACTTTACAAAAGATAATATTTTCAAACTAGCTATGGTGTTTAGAAATGGAGATGGCTCTTCACAGCAAAAAGGAAATGATGGAAATGATATATTTTGGCCAATTGATCCAGGGTTTTATTTAGAAGTCAATTCTCCAGACAATAACCCTTTCCTTGTTGAGCAAAGTGTAGACTTTGATATAATAGCTAACACCCCTGAAACAGCTAATTACACCCTAGAAATTGATGGTGTAGAAGTTTATAATGAAAATAATACAACTAATATTGACTTTCAATACAGTTTCGGAGACATTTCTACAAGGGAGCTATCCATTTCAGCAACTGATGGAGAAACGATAAAAACCAAAACGTATCAGATAAGCTCATATAGCGGAGTAGATATTGCTGAAGTTCCTGAAGGGTTAAAGTATGGTCCCAACTATAATGACAATGACTTAACAGAGGTAACATTAGTATTGCCAACTCCTACTACCAATAAAGAGGTTATTCATGTTATTGGCTCATTCAATAACTGGCAAATTTCTGAAACGTATAAAATGAAAAAAACTCCAGATGGTACTAAGTGGTGGTTGACAATTACTGATCTTGAACCGAGGAGAGAATACAGATATCAATATTTAATTGATGGAGCTGTTAGAGTTGGAGACCCCTACGCTGATAAGGTAAGTGACCCTGATGATATTCACATTGAAGAATACAGATATCCTGACCTTATCTCCTACCCTTCTATGAGCACTACTCGAAGAGCCACAGTTTTTCAAACAGGACAATTTGACTTTTTATGGGAAGGAAGTGTTGGGTTTAAGAGACCTGCATCTAACAAGCTAAACATTTATGAACTTCACATTAGAGACTTTACGGAAGAAGGAACTTATAATGCAGCATTAGAAAAATTAGATTATATAGAGAATTTAGGAGTTAACTGCATACATATCATGCCAGTAAATGAGTTTGAAGGTAATAGTAGCTGGGGATATAATCCAAACTTCTACTTTGCTCCTGATAAGTATTATGGAACCAAGAATGATCTAAAAGCTTTTATTGACGAATGTCACGCAAGAGATATAGCAGTTGTAAATGACCTTGTTTTAAATCATTCTTTCTACTCCAGCCCATTAGCTCAGATGTATTGGAACAAAGAAGATAATAGACCCGCTGATGACAACCCTTGGTATAATGCATTCCATAATTTTGCTAACCCAGCGGCTCAATGGGGAGCAGATTTAAACCATGAAAGTCTTCATACTCAGGCACTCATAGATAGTGTGATTAATTACTGGATCACAGAATATAAGTTTGATGGAATCCGGTTTGACTTTACTAAAGGCTTTAGTAATACTGCCTGGCCTCTGCAAGGCGACACATGGGGAAGTGGTCCTGACTGGAGGAGAGCAGAACTTCTTGAAAGGATGGTAGATGTGATGTGGAGCAAAAACCCTGGCACTTATGCTATTTTTGAGCACTTAGCCTCACCAGAAGAAGAAAGAAGACTAGCAAATCATGGAGTTTTAATGTGGGGAGGTAATGGGATAACTCAACTTTACGAAGAAATTGCCTTAGGACATAATAACCAAAACCTAAGTAGAGTTGTTCATAATGACCCATCCAATGACTTTGCCTTTGCTAACCTCATAAGCTATATGGAAAGCCATGATGAAGAAAGGGTAGCGTATAAAATACAGCAACATGCTAAAGATGTGATTAAAGACAATCCTCAAAGGTGGTATAGTCGTCTTAAGCTTAATGCAGCTTTCAACTTAATTGTTCCAGGTCCTAAAATGATATGGCAATTTGGTGAGCTAGGCTACGATTTTAGTATTAATGAAAATGGAAGAACAGGAGAAAAACCTGTTCGATGGGATTACTACGAAGACCCTGATAGAAGAGGGCTTTATGATTTCTATTCCTTTTTATTGAAGCTAAGAAATACACACGAAGTATTTCACTACCTAGTTGCCTACAGACTAGATGAAAATGCCTGGGTAAAGTGGCTTTATTTCAGTTTCAATGGAATAGATGTTATCGTAATTGGCAACTTCAATCCAGACCAAGTCTTTAGCATAAACATTACTGATATTTTACCTTTCGAAGGAGATTGGAATGAACTAGTCACACAACAAAGGTACAATTTCAACAACCTATCTCAAGATATATACGGTCCTGATGAAGTGAAAATTTATTCTAATGTTGATATCTTAAACCAAAAATCTTATGAAATTGAAAATCACAGCTGGTTAGTCAACTGGGATGATGTAAACCTAAACTTCACCATTACGAATGCCAACCCGAATGAAGCAGCGGTAATATATATTGACCACAACCCTATTGTACCAGTGAATGGCGGAGATGCTACAAACGGACTTTTAGATGGTTTCAATTATGATGGTTTAGTATTAAATCCTTCTATGAGGGCAGACTATGTTATATATGCAAAAAATGACTACCAGGAACAACGCATTATCCAACTAAATGGAACATGGTCAGATCCAGATATTCAGCAAATTGAGTTTTCAGCTCTTACGGGTGAAAACATAAGAAAAATCACAATTCCTTGGCAAAAAATTACTGGCGGAGCTAAACCCAATTCTTTCAACTGGACTGGATGTATTGTCTATAATAATGGCGGAAATAAAGGAGTTTATGCTTCAGTACCAGTTGGTAATCCTTTAGGAGAGATGCCTGATAATGAAGTGAACTTCGTTCGCTATTTTGAGGTAAATACAGAAACTGATAATCCTTTTGAGAAAAACTGCTATGCTTCTTTGAATGACAATTCCAATGACTTTGGAGATATAGAAGTTTATTCTTTAACGATAAATAATGGAAATATAGAAGTGCTTGAGAATGTAAATTGGGATATAGATGGTACTCTCACACTCGTCGGAAATGGATCTCTTGACTTAAATAATAGCATTATAAGCATAGGTAACGGTATTAATTGCCCAGACAATACTTTTACAGTTAATACTCAAAATAGCACCATACATCTGGACGGTAAAGATGCTACTTCTATTACTGGAGAAATTGATTTTAACAATCTGATAATCAACACTCCTTCTACTGTCCAGCTTTATAGCCCAATAGACGTTAGCAATGAGCTGTCTCTTGTCTCTGGAAGGGTAGAAAGTACCATAGATAACATCATAACAATACAAAATGGTGCAACAATAAATAGCACAATTGGTACTGGAAGCTTTATAGATGGCCCATTAAGAAAAATTGGTAACACCTCATTCCTATTCCCTGTAGGCAATGGCGTGAAATATGCTCCAGTTACTTTAGAGGATTTTGAGAATGTACAGGTAGATGATTCTTTTACCACAGAATATATATTTGAGGGGTATGAAAATACTAGGGATATTCTAGTAATAGAAGATGTTTTTGAAGAAGTAAGTGATAAAGAACACTGGCTAATTGACAAAGAAGGCAACGGGTCTACTCGTATTAGATTGCATTGGGACAATGGCACACAAAGTGGTATAGCAGATCCAGAACAAATTGTAGTCGCTCATTTCAATGAAGCGGAAAGCCATTGGGAGAGCATGGGAGGCACTCACTCAGGCACTTTTGCTAAAGGAAGTATTTTATCTGATAGAATAAACAACTTCTCCCCTTTTAGCTACGGAGGAACCTCCGAACAACTACTTCCAGTAAAGTTTATCTATTTCAAAGGAAAGTATGAAAGTGATAAAGTAATACTAGAATGGAAAACAGGGGAAGAAGTTAATAATAGCCATTTTGAAATATTCAAATCGTTTGATGGAGTAGACTTTACCTCTATCGATCAGGTAAAAGGGACTAATAATTATTCTGGAAGCAGTTATTCATTCTTTGACCACAATAACTCTTTTGGTAAAATATACTATAAGCTTAAGCAAGTAGACTTTGACTTGAAATATATGTGGAGTAAAATCATTGAGATCAATGCCGAAAATTATCAAAAGAAGAGTCAACTATTTTCTATTTACCCTAACCCAGTTAAGGGCAATGAGTTTGTAATTAACAAAAGCTCATCTAGTAACTTTGGCTCAACACCCATTTTAAATATCAAAGACATAACTGGAAAAACCATTGAAATAGTACCAATAGCAGATGAAACTACTTCTAGAATAGAGTTAAAGACTAACATAATGCCAGGTCTTTATTTTATTCAAATAATGCCTCAAAATGAAACTCAGAAGATCTTATTTGAATGATAAAAGATTGACCTTCTTAAGAAAATATTGGTATAAAAATCAAAGAGTATATATCATTAATTACTGATAGTTTTACAAAAAAAATTATCATGGAATTATTCACTAAAATTGTTGGAGACGGAAAGCCGTTGATCATATTGCATGGCTTACTTGGCTCTTCGGATAACTGGCTGCCGATTGCAAGAAAACTAGAAGATCAATTCAAAATATATCTTGTTGATTTAAGAAATCATGGAAAGTCCCCTCATAGCGATGAATGGAGTTTAGATTCTATGTCTAAAGATGTCTATGAATTAATATCTAATCACAATTTAGAGAGTCCCGCATTACTAGGACACTCCATGGGAGGGAAAGTTGCTATGCAATTAGCTACCGAAAAGCCAGATCTTTTATCTAAACTCATAGTTGTTGACATAGCACCTAAATACTATCCCATTCATCACCAAGATATATTAAAAGGGCTAAATGCAATCCCAATAAGTGAAATTGATAAAAGAAGTGATGCGGATAAAGCATTAGCAGACTATGTGCCACAACCTGGAGTTAGACAGTTTTTGTTAAAAAACCTAACCAGAACGGAAAATGGTTTTAAATGGAAAATGAACCTAAAAACAATAACTGAAAAAATTGAAAATGTAGGGAAAGAAATATCTGGAGAAACACAATTCTTAAAACCCTCCCTTTTTATTAGAGGAGAAAAATCAGATTATGTGCTGGACAGTGATATTTCATTGATTAACAAGTACTTCCCTAACAATACTATTCAAAGCGTAAATAATGCAGGACATTGGGTACACGCAGAAAAACCCGAAGAAGTAGTAAATTCTATTCGATCATTTTTAAGTTAGAAATACATTAACTTATTACACTATGAAAACCTTAAAAGTCGGCATCATTCAACAAAGTTACTCGTCTGATCTTAAAGAGAATATAAACAAAAATGAAGCTTGCATCAAAAAATGTGCTGCTGAAGGAGCTGAACTAATTGTTTTTTCAGAGCTTCATAATAGCCTTTATTTTTGCCAAACAGAAGACATTAAAAACTTCGAGCTTGCCGAAACAATTCCTGGAGAGACTACTAACCATTTTCAAAAGTTAGCTAAAGAGCTTGAAGTAGTAATCGTTCTTTCTCTCTTTGAAAAGCGAATGCAAGGTATCTATCACAATACAGCTGTGGTAATAGAAAAAGATGGAACTATTGCTGGTAAATATAGAAAGATGCATATCCCTGATGATCCAGGTTATTATGAAAAATTTTACTTCACTCCTGGTGATCTTGGGTTTGAGCCAATAAATACTTCTGTTGGTAAACTAGGAGTACAGGTTTGCTGGGATCAGTGGTACCCTGAAGGTGCTAGATTGATGTCCCTTGCGGGTGCTGATGTACTTATCTACCCTACAGCTATTGGATTTGAGCCTACAGATAATGATGATGAAAAAAAAAGACAGTTAGATGCATGGATTACCATTCAAAAGTCGCATGCTATAGCCAATGGATTACCCGTAATAAGTGTTAATAGAGTTGGTTTTGAAGAAGATCCAACAAAATCTACCAACGGTATTGATTTTTGGGGAAATAGTTTTGTTGCTGATGCTCAGGGAGAAGTCATTCATAAGTTTTCAACCGAGAAAGAAGAAATTCAAGTGGTAACTATAGATTTAGAAAAGTCTGAAAAAACAAGGCAGCTTTGGCCATTTTTGAGAGATCGAAGAGTAGATTCTTACAATGACATAACCAAGAGAGCAATTGACAATTAATAAAGAGAAAATATGTCCAAAATGCCACCAATCATTCATTTGCAAAGTAAATGACATTTCAAATTGCCAGTGTAGTGATATCCAAATCTCACTAAAAACCAGAGAATTCTTAAAGCAAAACTTCAGCAATTGTTTGTGCCTTGAATGCTTGAAAAATTTCAATAGGTTAAGCCAAGAGGCTAAAAAATACTCTTTTTCTAATCAGAAATTAATCAAAAACGTTCACTACTACCTAGAAAATGGTAATTATGTTTTCACAGAACTTTATCATTTTATAAGAGGTCATTGCTGTGAAAGTGGATGCAGACATTGTGCATATGGGTTTGAAAAATAAGTAACCCCTATAAATAATTTATTTAGATGGGGTTTGTGAGTTTTATCATAAAAATACCTCTAGTTACAGAGTCAACTCTATTCATCTTTATAGCTCTGCATTTTCTTTTGAATTTAAAGTATACTGAAGTACCTGAATTTTATTTTTTAAATCCACTACAAAAGTCTGTAAACCCTCAGTGACGGATGCATGAAATACGGTAATTTATAGATTATATGACATAAAACTTCATGCTACTCCTTTTGCTCTCTATTGATATTGTACCAATCTATTTTTCTAGAGTAATACATTACCAATGCCAGGATGATGAAAATACCTATGCTTCCAATCAACAGAGAGTAATCTTGCAATTGGATGATCGTAAAGATAAACCCATATAACACCAATAAAATCCCTGAAATGAGAAGTGTTAGGTTTTTAGATTTTAGTATGGCTTTTACATAACCTGCAACAAGAGATAATGTGGCTAAAGCAGAAAGGATAAAAGCCAGGTTAAACTTAAGATGCTCAGAAACTGCAATCAGTAGTGAAAAGAAGACTACCAATGCCAAGCCTACCAATAAGTATTGAAATGGATGGATAAAAACTCCATTGAGGACTTCAACAAAGAAAAATACCATAAAGGTAAGTGCTATAAACAAAATTGCATACTTTACTGTCCGCATAGACTTTTGGTAACTATCTACAGGGAGTAATAGGTCTACCCCAAAAATAGATGGGTAAAAATTATACCCTCCTGTAAAAGATTGGGGAATGTTTCTATTCAAATGAAGAATATTCCAGTTAGCAGTAAACCCATTTTCTGTAATTTCCCTAGAATCTGGCAAATACGCTCCATTAAAACTAGGATTGCTCCACGGTGAGCTTACAGATACATCTGTAATTTTGCCTAAAGGAGTAAAGTACAGTTGCTTGCTGCCTTTTAGATCTAGGCTAAAGGAAAATTGATAAGAAGTACTATCATAGTCTATAGTAGGCACTCTGGTATTGATACCGCTACGAAGAACGTCATCGGTGACAGTCCCTGGGTTGAAGGAGTGCGTTCCATTATTCCACTTTAAGTCTACTTGTTTTTCCAAACCGCGCAAATCACTAATGCCAATGGATATGAAAGCTTTATCTAACTGAATATTCGTTTTGGGTATATCAAAGTCTTTGAAGTTTAAGGAGTTGAAACTACCACTGAGTTCAATTTTAGAATTGTAAACTACTACTTCGTAAATGCCTCTGTATCTCTTCTCTGGGTTAACTTTTCCATCAATTTTTAGCATATCTGGCAAAAAGTGCAAATGGTCTTTCACCTTTACAACCTTTTCTGTTGAATCTCTTGATGAGAACTGTTTTACAAATTTGTAATAGGGAATGGTAAGAATGGGGCCACCGATAGTCTGCTCTCTTGCCCACTTTGAACTCACCTCGCTAATCGCTCTAAGTTGAGTGTTTTCTCTCTCATAGATTAGATCTTCTATCATGGTAGTAGGAATTAAAAGTAGCAATGCTATTGCTATAATGATACTTACTTTAAAGAAGATGCTACTTTTAAGAGATTTCATTTTGCATGGGATTTATGTAGTAGCTAAAAATAGGGATTTATAGCATGTTATCAGTCATTTAACCTCTTTATTAAGAAATATTAAGTTTTATTAACATTATACAAATCTATTTTTACTTACCTTCGTAAAATATACCGTGTAAACATTCATAAATAATTTAACAATATATGAAAAATTTAAAATTCAACCTTTTTAGTTTAATTACTTTAGTAGTACTTTTTTAAGTAGTTGTACTCTTAATGATCTAGAAGATCTGGCAGGAGAACCATTAGATGTCAATGCTGGTAACCCTCCAGTAAATAATACAAATCAACTAATTGATAAAATAGAATTTCCGCAGCGAGAAAATGGTACTCGGTTTGCTTTTGGGTTCGAGTATGATAATAATGAAAGGTTAGTTAGGATATTTCAAGGTAATATTCTAAATGATGGTTTTCATCAAGATGAAAGAACTGTTTCAGAGTATGAATATTCTGGCTTAGGTAATGGTGGGCAAAGAATTACCATTACGAATACCCCTCAAGGCGAAGATCCAATTATAGTAAAACTTGACTATAATTCTTTAAATAAGCTAACAAATGCCACATACGATTATATCGACTTCAGAGGAGAAAGGGTACATATGTGTAGAACCTATATATCACTCTGAAGGAGCTCTTATTAACATTTTAGAGAATAATGGAAGAGATACAATGTATGACATTGAAATCCGATCGCAGCAAAATGGAGATTTTACTTTAGTAAAGAAAAGAAACGCTGCTTTCAATCAGGATTTAGGATATAGTGCTATATACAGATATGCTTATACGATAGATATGTTGAACCCATTTTATAACTCAAAGGTTTTAAATAACTTTACATTAGCAGGAATATCTAAATTATCCACGCATCTAAACAGTGATATTCTAACTAATTTTTTCTCCACTAAAATGCCTATTAATGTATCTCTGATGAATCCTAATACATTTGAAACAACACTTTTAACAAGTTTTAATTTCACAACTTTGGCAAGAAGAGATCAAATTTTTTCTTTCACCATTTCAAAACACGATAGGAACGGTAATGTAGATTATACTACTCCAGAGTTTTTTATAATGTATAGAGACTAACCTCTTTTAATTTCTCGAGTAAAAGCTATCTTCTAAAATTTAGAAGGTAGCTTTTTTATTTCCCCAAAGCCTTTTTAAAAGTCCTCAATGCTCTTTCCCGAGCTTCTTTGTGTTCCACAATTGGCTTAGGGTAAGAAGTTTTTTCAAACTCTGGAATCCATCTTTTTATGTACTTCTTTTGAGGGTCGAATTTTTCTGTTTGTGAGTAAGGGTTGAAAATCCTAAAATAAGGTTGGGCATCTGTTCCCGTTCCTGCAGCCCACTGCCATCCCCCATTGTTAGAAGCAAGCTCATAGTCTAAAAGTTTTTTCGCAAAGTAAGCCTCTCCCCAACGCCAGTCTATAAGTAAGTGCTTCGTCAAAAAACTAGCAGTAATCATTCGCACCCTATTGTGCATAAAGCCAGTCTCATTTAACTCTCGCATACCTGCATCTACTATAGGGTATCCTGTTTTACCATTACACCAAGCCTCAAATTCTTCTTCACTATTTCTCCACTTTAAATTATCGTACTTCTTGTGAAAATTTTTATCTACTACATGAGGGAAGTGATGCAAGATCATCATATAAAAATCTCTCCATATCAGCTCATTGAGCCAAGTATTGCTTTTTTCTCTACCAAGCGCAGCCATCTGCCGGATACTTACTGTCCCAAAACGCAGGTGTATCCCAATTCTTGTAGTAGACTTTTTGGCTGGCAGGTTTCTTTCATCAGAGTACTTCTTCAAAATGTCTTCATCCACTTCACTGGAAGGAAAAGAAACTTCATCGTCTTTAAAGTCCATTTCTTTATGGGAAGGAATGCCTTCTTTATCCTCTTTTTTAAAAAGGTTATCCAAATACTTCTCCGTTGGATAGGGTTTTAAGTAAAAATCGTTGTCTTTGCTTTTCAGCTTTTCTTTCCACACTTTGGAGTAAGGAGTAAAAACGGTATAAGGATCTCCGTCTTTCTTTAGTACCTCATCCATTTCGAAAATGCATTGATCTTTGTAGGAATGGAAAGAAATTCCTTCCGACTGTAGATATTCAGCTATAGTAGCATCCCTTTCTTTGGCGTAAGGTTCGTAGTCTTTATTCGTATAGACTTCTGCTATATCGTATTTCGCTAAAATATCTTTCCAAACTTGGATAGGGTCGCCATACTTTACCAACAATGTGCTTCCTTCTTCGCCTAGGCTTTTATTAAGTTTCTCAATGTATCTATGAATAAAAATGACCCGTTTGTCCAATTTATCTTCAAGATCATCTAAAATGTTTTTATCAAATATGAATAGAGGCAATACCGAATACTTACCTCTTAAAGCATAATAAAAACCTGCATTGTCTTCAAATCTTAGATCTCTTCTAAACCAAAAAATAGAAATTTTCATAAATAGTGACGTAATATATTCTAATAAGCTGTTTGAGAATATTTTGTTTAGAGTTCAAACTAATATAGCAGACCTGCACTAGTCACAATATCTCTTCAAAGCACTTTTAGCCTTCACAACACCAAAATCAGATGATTTTTGCCATAGTTGACAAGCAGCTAACGTATCCATTTCGTATTCCATTTTCTGAAAAGCCTGGTAAAACCAAATAACACTATTAAAACTCCCTGTAGTAAATTCCGCCTGACTGAAATAAACACCTGCCGAATCGTATAGTTTATTTTGTTGATGCGCAATACCGATACCAAGTAAAGCCTCTTGTTTTAAGCTATCATAACTTGAAGCAATTCTATAATAGTCAATAGCCTGTTTATTAGAGTTTTTTTGGTAGAGAAAAATATCTCCCAGCTTAATATAGGGAGGCATAAATTTATTATCTAGGTAAGCAGCATAATGATAGTCTTCAATAGCAGCATCATACTCTTCGAGCTTGTGGTTAGCTAAGCCTCTCAGAAAGAAATAGTCTCTATTTTTTTGCTTTGCATTTTTTATCGCTTCATTAAATCGTATTAATGCAACCTGAGGTTGATCAAAATACTCCAATGCAAGTTTCCCCAAAAAAAAATGCGCTTCATGCAAAGACGGATCTTTGCTTATTGCTATGCGTAAACTCTGATCTGCATTTACATAATCTCCTATATTAAAAAGATACTTTCCCTGGATGAGTCTTTTTTTTGCCGTCTGCTTTTCCATAGAGTAATGAAACCAAATACTGCCTACCAGAATTACTGCAAGACAGGAAAGTACCAGCTTTTTGATCAGTTTCCTACTACTATCAGAAGGAGGCGCATAGGAAGTTCTAGAAATTGTAGTTTTTTGCCCAAAAGGTCTATTATGATCAGTAAAAGTAGTCCCTGAGGAAAAGGTAGTCGCTATCGTTGTATTTTTCTTTGCTATTAAAAACTGGTCTAATACTGCTTTTTTATCCTCATCTTTCAAAAACTGAAATGCTTCATTTATAGCTTTAAATTTCTTTTCAGCATCCTTTACTCCTACATTTTTATCTGGATGGTACTTCTTAGCTAGCTCAATATATCTTTTCTTTATTCTTTCTGGCGAAGAGAAATCGGAAAGGCCTAAAACTGTATAATAATTGATCAAAAGAGATAAGATTTGAACATTTACGAAAGATAATCACAGAATTTTTGTAGTGCTAATGCTCTATGGCTAATTCTATTTTTTTCTTTAGGGTCTATTTCTGCTAACGTTTTTGTGTAACCTTCAGGCTCAAAAATAGGGTCATAACCAAAGCCATAGTTTCCAGAAGGGTTTTCTGCTATTTTTCCTTTTAAAACTCCTTCAAAAACCTCAATACCTCTCTCATCTATGTAGGTCATTACTGTTTTGAACTGTGCTTTTCTAATAGGCCCATTTATAAGAAGAGATAATACCAAGTCTATATTACTCAACTCAGAGCCTTTCCTTTGAGAAAATCTTGCAGAAAAAACACCAGGCTCTCCCCCTAAGGCTTCTATTTCTAAGCCAGTATCATCCGCAAAGCAAGGAACATTAAACTTTTCCCAGATCGTTTTTGCTTTTATGAGTGAATTTTCTTCTATCGTTTTTCCTGACTCCTCAATTTCCTGATGAAACCCTAAATCATTCAAGCTTAGTACATCGAATTTGGCTGATAAAATAAATCGTACTTCTTTGAGCTTGTTTTGGTTATGTGTTGCAAAGCAAATTTGCCTTTTTGTCATTACAGCCATAATTGTTATTATTCAAAAGTAGAATATGGTTTATTTTATTTTTAAGCCAAAGAACTTTTTTTGGATTGTTTTGCATAATACTCCTCTAGCAAAATCGTTTTTTATAACTCTTGCAACTCTTAATAGAGTAGACTGGTGTTTTTTGGAAAAATCATTTGAATAATAATCAAAGCTAGGGTAATAATCTATAACCTCCTCTCCACTACTTTTTATTGTGACCCATATTCGAGTCATTGCATCTATTCCAGACTCTCCTTCTTCCAAGTCCCAAAACCACCTTTCATTATCTGTTGCATGAACTGTGATTACCTCTTCATCAAAGGTTATGCAATTTATTACCAAATATTTTTTGCTCATTCTTTAGCCAACTACCACTTTTAATTTGATCGTAACACTCCTCTTTACTCCCTAGTTCTAGGTATATTCGAAAATATCCTAACAAATTATAAATTTACTGATATTTACAATTATCATAAGGCATGAAATTCAGCAATACTACTAATACAAAACAATTAAAAGACCTAATTAATGAAATTGTGAATAGCAGCTCTTTCAAAAAGAAGTACGATAATATACGAATTATAAATACCTGGAAATCTTTCTTTGGCTCTTCTGTAGAAAAAAGGACGGAAAAGATTTATGTGAAAGAAAGAAAGCTGTTTGTAAAAATATCTTCTCCCCCTTTAAAAAATGAATTGAGCATGATGAAATCTAAAATTTTAGAAAGGCTCAATACAGAACTAAGCGAAAAACTGCTTGATGAAATTATTTTTTTGTAGTTGGCTTATTTTTCTTTTTTTTCAACAGTTCTACCTGAACTTTATACTCTCCATTTAAGGAGCAATCTCCAATATTTATTGGCATTCGACCTGACCCGTAAAATCTAAAGACCTTCTTCATCCACTTTCCTTCTTTTGTTTTTAAAAATAAACTTATTTTAACTGGCTCGCCGTTAGGAGTAAATACCTCCCCCTCTTTAAAGAAAAACCCTTTCCCTTCAGTACAATCAATTTCCTCTTTATCTGTCACTCTGAATTTTGGCTCGCTACCTCGTTTGTCATGTATTTTTTGGATGGTAGCAACTGATGGAAACTCACAATTCTTAGAGTACAAAAAACAAGCATAGGTGTAAATATTCCCTGTGTAATCGCAAGAATTAGCATGTAGCCTCACAGCTCCCCCACCCTTTCTTTTAACTGTTTTTACCTCCCACCCTTCATTGTATTTCTGAAGAAAAACTTTACCAACTACGTAGTTGTCTACATCTAAGCTTTGTATAACAGCTTCTGTTACTACCAAACCCTTTCCTTTACACTTTTTTGGCTTACTCTGATCCGTAATTTCAATGGGCAAATTCAGCTTTTGAGAAAAACCCATTCTAAAAATTGCAAGAAAAAGCATCAAAAAGCCTGCTATTTGTAATAATTTCATTACTGCTTAAATCTTATATCCTTCAATACCTTTTCAAGGATTGAATAAAAAATGTATACTTCTTCAAATGTATTGTATAAAGGTACTGGAGCAACTCGTATCACATCAGGCTCTCTCCAATCTACCACTACATTATTGTTATAAAGAGCATCAAATACCTTCTTCCCATCTTTAGGAATTATTAAAGAAATCTGACATCCTCTTTCATCTGGATTGGAAGGTGTAATTATCTTTATAGCCTCAGTGCCATATTTATCAATCAATAGATTCATTAAATAGAAGAGATAACCAGTAAGTAATCGACTTTTCTCAACCAAATTATTAAACCCTGCTTTTTCAAAAATTTCTAGAGAAGCTCTGTGTACAGCCATTGGCAAAACTTGAGAGCAACTTAGCTGCCATCCATCTGCACCAATCATTGGATCAAAATTTGAGTTCATCAAAAATCTTTCTTCTTCGTTATGCCCCCACCATCCTGCAAAGCGAGGAATATCCTTTTCATTAGCGTGCTTTTCATGTACAAAAACACCTGAAGTCCCTCCAGGACCAGAATTCATATATTTATAGGTACACCATACTGCAAAGTCAACATCCCAATCATGTAACTGAAGAGGCACATTTCCTGCAGCATGCGCCAAATCGTATCCAGCAAAAGCTCCAACCTGATGAGCAGCTTTAGCAATCTTCTCTAAGTCAAAAAACTGACCTGTATAATAGTTAATCCCTCCCAGCATAACTAGTGCTACCTTATCCCCTTCTTCTTCAATTTCACCAATTATATCTTCTGTACGAAGAGTATACTCCCCTTCTCTAGGCTTAAGCTCTATCAAATCTTGTTCAGGGTCAAAACCATGAAATTTGATTTGAGATTCCACTGCATATTGATCTGAAGGGAAAGCCCCTGATTCAATGATAATCTTTCTTCTCTGCCCTTTAGGTCTATAAAAGCTAACCATCATCAAATGAAGGTTAACCGTTAGGTTATTCATTATTACCACTTCTAGAGGTTTTGCTCCGAAAATTTCGGCAGTCGTCTTTTTCATGGTATGATGGTACTTAAACCAAGGGTCATTACCTTCAAAATGTCCGTCCACTCCCTTCTCCGCCCATTTTTTCAACTCCTTCTCCAAAGCTACCCTGGCATTTTTAGGTTGCAACCCTAAAGAGTTACCACAGAGGTAAATCACCTCTTTCCCTTTTTTCACCGGATGATGAAACTCTCTTTTGAAAGAAGCTAGCTTATCTTGCTGATCTAGTTCTTGGGCATAGGTGATAGTATCTTGGTAATTAATCCTCATTTTTAACTTAAATTAAAAAGAAATGACAATATTACTTAGAATACTTCAAATAACTTAGGAGCAAACTTGCTTTACACTTACTCAATTTCTTTCAATCACCTTATGTTATAAACCCTTCAGCTTATACTGCCCAATTAAGGGATAGTGATCCGTATACTCAATATCTGTTCTGGTTTCTAAATTCAGAATATCTAGCTCATCAGAAAAAAACTGATTATCAATTCTTAAAAAAGGTATTTTTCCATTAAAAGTAAATCCAAATCCGCTACCTGCTTCTTCAAAGCTATTTTCCAGCACACTATTTAACTTTTGATAGACATACGTGTAAGGAGGCTCATTCAAATCTCCACAAAACAGAACCGGAAGCTCACTCTTTTCAATAAACTCAATTAGCTTATCTACCTGCTTACTTCTTTTTACCATCCCTTCTTTCCATTTAGATAAATTACTATTTAAGCGTTCCTTTTTCTCATCATCGCTTATAGAAACTTCCTCGAAACTCATTGACTCTAAGTGACAATTAATTACTCGTATAACCTTCATTCCTATCTTAATATCTGCGTATATCGCAGCATTCATCGTCTTGCTCCCGATGTGTATTTCTCCTTTATTAACAATGGGATATTTTGTAAGTATAGCTAACCCAAATTCTGCCCCTATCCTATTCGTAGACTTTGGCTTAACAAAGATATTTTCTCCATAAATTTCACTTGCCTGAGCAGTAATATTAAAAGTAGAATCATTATCTGAGTTGTAGTACTCTTGAATGCATTTAATGTCTGAATCGTTACCTAAAACCCACTTAATCACCTGTTTTGACTCTTCATTATCGTGGTTTAGGTGCTTGTATACATTAAAAACTCTGGCATTGTAAGACAGCACCTTAATACTATCGAAACCAACATAACTTTTATTGCTGTGGTTAAAAGTAGATTGCAAAAAAGGGTAACCTATTAGTAAGGTTATTAAAGAGTAAGAAAACCGAAAATTAAACTTCTTAATCCAATAAAAAACATAAAAGAAGTTAATCAATAAGAACAAAGGGATAGAAATAGTAACAAACCCTATCCAACTTATTTTCTCTGGAGAGATAAATACGGTAAGGTATACCAGGAAAGTTACTATGCAAATAAATTGATTTAACCTCTTTGCCACAATTACAAATACTTACCCTTCTAAATTAGAACTTTTTGCTCAGTTTTAGAGAGGTCAATTGAGAAAATAAATCGGGCACCCTCCACGATGCCTATCCCGGCTGCCAAAGCTAGACCTAGCCCACAAAGCTATTCGATCTTTGGCTTAGCCTCTTGCCCCAGGGTGCTAATTTAACCTCAGACCTAACAGGTCTAAAACCTGTTAGGTCTGAGGCAAGCTTTAATTACTCTAGCAAAAACTGCTCTTTCAAATACATATTTATCTCTTCTTTATGAAATTTCATAAATACTTTCCTACCTCCAAACCATTCTAGAACATACTTCCTTTCCAAAGCAGTAGGTTTATCACTTAAAATAGCTCGATAAGAACTAAAAGGATAATCCTCAAAGTTCTTTGTAATCTTATAATGCAAAGGGTTGCGGTGGATATAGGAGATTATAATTGTAAAATAATCATCATCTGTAACTTCAACTCTTTTAAAAGGTAGTTGAAATAATTTCCCACTCCTATTTTGTTCCCGATTAAAAGCTTTAGCATACGCATTAAAGAAATCACTAAAGGGCTTTGATAAAGAAAACCTAACAGGTTTCAAAAACCTGTTAGGTCTCTGTATAAACTCTTTTTCTTTGATCTTGATCAGAAAATGGAAATGGTTTGGTAGTAGACAATAAGCATATGTATCAGCTATTGGATTTATATAGTGTGTGTATTTCTCAAGAAAATATAAATAATTGCTTTTGCTTTTAAAGAGTACCTCATTGCCATTTGCTCGGTTATAAATATGATAAAAGCTTCCATGTTCAAGTATGGGTTGCATATTTTATATAAATCTTTACCTTAAGATTTAACTTTCTAAAAAAGATTAACATACCTAACAGGTTTTGAAAACCTGTTAGGTATTAACTCTATTAATCAACATTTACCAATACGGTGTAAACTCCTCTTTCCTGATCATAAATATAGTCAGCTGCATCAATAAGCACTTCATTGTATCGTATAGAAGCACAGCATTCTCCTTCAAGCTTTGTAGCATCTACATAAAAACTAAAAAGTAATTGATCTAAAACAGTCACTTCATAGTTTACTATCCCTGTCTCAAAGCTAGTATGATATACTTGAATATAAGTACTTTCTTCTAACTCGATAAAGCGAAAGTTTCTGGTAGGGTTTTCCGTTTCCCCGTTTACTCTAAAGTCATTCTTGTCATAATAACCTGTAGCTATAAGATCATCGCCAGTTGTTTTACTCACCAAATCAAAAACGAAAGGGTCAGCAGGAGTAAAACAGTCAACATCTTTACACTTATCACAGCTCGAAAAGCTTAGAAAGATGAGTAATAATAATGCAATTACTCTTTTCATAAATTTAGATTTTAGTCTAGTTTTCATTTAACATTTAAACTGTACCTACTCTTTTGAAAAGGATTTTTGGTTTCCTCCTTTTATCACTGCAGCAATAATTTGATACCAAATCAATAGAGATGCCAGAGGTTTTCAAAATAAAGGTGGTTGATATTTATAAATGACAACTTGAAATTTATAAATATCAACCACTATTTTTTCAAAATTTTCCAATTGCTGTTTACATTTTAATAAACTGAAAATGAAGTTATTAAATCAACAAAAATCATTAAGAACTTAGGGACTTAAGAAGAAATAGGACAGCATTTTCACAAATACTAACTATACACTTTTCTAAAGTGCTTAAAGCAGAGGATTCAACATAGAACTGGCTTGTAGCTTAAGGTTAATAACTCACCAATTAAAGCTTTTTTTCCCAGTTACAAGAATACTCCTTATTTTCAACCTCAAGAAAACTCAATGCAATGGAATCCGATAAAAAGCTTTTTCTTTTAGATGCTATGGCTCTGATTTACAGGGCACATTTTGCTTTTAGCAAAAACCCGCGAATTAACTCTAAAGGCTTAAATACTGGTGCAGCTCTTGGCTTCACTAATTCTTTAGTAGAAATCTTAAAAAAAGAAAAACCTACCCACATAGCAGTTGCTTTTGATACCCCTGCTCCTACTTTCAGGCATAAGCAGTTCGTAGAATACAAAGCCAACCGGCAAGAACAACCAGAAGACATCAGAACTGCGATTCCATACGTAAAAAAGATCTTAAAAGCGTGGCAAATCCCTGTACTGGAGCTAGATGGGTACGAAGCAGATGATGTAATTGGTACTATAGCAAAAAAATGCTCTAAAAAGGGTTATGAAGTCTATATGATGACCCCAGATAAAGACTATAGTCAGCTAGTTGAGGATACCATTTTCCTATATAAACCAGCCTTTATGGGTAATGGAGTTGATATTTTAGGAATACCTGAGGTTTTAGCAAAGTGGAATATTGAAAGAGTAGACCAGGTAACTGATGTGCTTGGTTTACAAGGAGATAGTGTCGATAATATTCCAGGAATCCCAGGGATAGGACCAAAGACTGCTTCTAAGCTGTTGAAAAAATTTGGTTCAGTAGAAAACATTGTAAAGAATGCTCATCAACTTGTTGGCAAACAAAAAACGCAAGTAGAAACTTTTGGAGATCAGGGTATTCTATCAAAAGAACTTGCTACCATCGATATAGATGTCCCCATAGAAATCTCTGATGAAGATCTCAAATATACCGGCTACAATAAAGAGGAGTTAAATGCAATCTTTATAGAACTAGAGTTTAGAACTCTTGCAAAAAGAATTTTTGGAGAAGCAATCACTTCTGAAAAGCCTCAAGGGAAGCAAAAGTCAATGTTTGAGGGCACAAATGAAGAAATTACTATTTCAGTAGCACCAGAAGAAAGCACGATCAAAACTATCACTGATATTAGACACAATTACCATCTAGTTGAAAAAGAAAAAGATTTGAAAGAGCTAGCTAAGTTTCTAAGCCTACAAACTAGTGTTTGCTTTGATACCGAAACTACTTCTTTAAACCCATTAGAAGCTGAACTGGTGGGAATTTCATTTTGCTATGTAAAAAATGAAGCCTACTATATTCCCATTCCAGAAGAAGAGAATTCTGCAAAAAAAGTTCTTGCCCATTTCCAATCTTTCTTCGAAAATGAAAAAGTAGAGAAAATAGGGCAAAATATTAAATACGACATACTGGTACTTAGGCAGTATGGGATTAATGTAAAAGGTAAATTATTTGATACCATGCTAGCCCATTACTTAATCGAACCAGACACCAGGCACAATATGGATATTTTATCCGAAAAATATCTTAGCTATAAGCCGATTTCCATTGAAACTTTAATTGGAAAAAAAGGAAAAAAACAAAAGAGTATGCGCTCAGTGCCTTTACATTTACAAGTAGAATATGCAGCAGAAGATGCTGATATTACTTACCAACTAAAAGAAAAACTTAGTCCACAGTTGGATACGTACGGGGTAAGAAAACTTTTTGAAGAAATTGAAATTCCATTAATAAATGTTCTTGCAGATATTGAATCAACAGGAGTAAAAATTGATACGGAAGCTCTTCACAAATACTCTGGAGAACTCAATGATGATATAAAGCTATTAGAAAATAAGATCCACTCAGAGGCTGGAACTACTTTTAATATTGCCTCGCCTAAGCAGCTTGGAGAAATTTTATTTGACAAGCTCAAACTGGTTGAAAAACCAAAAAAAACTAAATCTGGGCAATACGCTACTGGAGAGGAAATATTAGTCCAATTAGCTTCTAAGCATGAGATCATCCAAAATATTCTGGATTACAGACAGTTACAAAAACTAAAAAATACCTATGTAGATGCATTACCAACTCTAATTAGCCCAAAAGACGGGTTAATACACACCTCGTTTAACCAAGCCGTAGCCGCTACAGGAAGATTAAGCTCTACCAATCCTAATCTTCAAAACATCCCTATAAAAACAGATAAAGGTAGAGAAATACGAAAGTCTTTTACTCCTAGAAGCAATGAAAATGTGATCTTTTCTGCTGACTATTCACAAGTAGAGTTAAGAATAATGGCTGCATTTAGCAAAGATCAAACTATGATAGATGCTTTTAAAAATGAGAGAGATATTCATGCTACCACTGCAGCCAAAATATTTAAAGTAGATGTTGAAGATGTAACTTCTGATATGAGAAGGAAAGCAAAAACGGCAAACTTTGGTATTATCTACGGAATTTCTGCCTTTGGGCTTTCACAACGATTAAATATTCCAAGAAAAGAAGCAGCAAGTATAATAGATGCTTATTTTGAAGAGTTTCCTTCTGTAAAAGAATATATGGATAACATCATTGAGTTTGCTCGTGAAAATGAATATGTAGAAACTATTTTGGGCAGAAGAAGGTATCTGAGGGATATAAACTCGAGGAATTACACTTTAAGAGGTATGGCAGAAAGAAATGCCATCAATGCCCCCATTCAAGGAACTGCGGCAGATATAATCAAAAAAGCAATGATAAATGTACAGAAGTGGATGCAAAAGGAAAAACTAGAATCTACTATGATTCTTCAAGTGCATGACGAGCTTGTTTTTGATACCAGAAACTCTGAAATAGAAATCCTTGAAGAGAAGATTCCATACTTAATGGAAAATGCAGTAGATATAGGAATCAAACTTAAAGTAGAAACTGGTTTAGGAAAAGATTGGCTTGAGGCTCATTAAAAGCCTCAAGCTCAAAATAGCTTTGCTTATTCAATTAAGCCTTCATTTTGCCACCCTTGTAGTAAACCAACTTCTTCAGCAGAAAGCGGTTCTCCTCTCATTGGCATAAAACCTCCTTCATCTGGCGACCTTTGCACACGATCTAAAATAGCCTCAATAGCCTGACTAGCATTGGCATAATCCAGATAATATGGCAATCCTCCTTCAGGATTAGTATGACATGGAGCACATTTTGATTGCAGAAGAGGCTGAATATCATTACTAAATGTAGGAGGTGATTCTAGTTTATTAACTACCAAAGCTCTTCTAAAAACCTGAGAAGCAACTTCATTTACTGCAGTTACATCTATTTCATAAAACCCTGGGCTGAGAGTAGAACGAAAAATTATCTCTCCTGTTGAATTATCTATTGCCATATCACCCTCATGATATGGTCGGGAAGTAAAAGAAAAGCTAATTACAGTATCTCCTAATATACTAGCTGGTCCAGAAGTTGCTTCTTCAAAAAAGCCTATTGTTACTGTATCCGATGGATGATTAGGATAATCTAAATTGGAAGGAGGTACAGTTGGCACAAAAGGCTCATTATCATCATCACAAGATGCAATAAAAAACAGTGCTGATGCCAACGCAAGAATGATTAATCGTGTGGTCTTCATTTTTTAGTTTTTATTCTTATTATTTTTCTAAAATAGTGATTTACTGATCATAAAATAAATTATTTATTAAATAATTTATTTCTATTGATCGTTATAAAGTAATATTACAGCTTTGTAAGCTACTAAAATTTTGAATATTTCAGCTATAAAAATATTAGCTCCATTACTATTTTTCTTTTTTCATTTTTCTCATCCAGTGCATATTAGTACAACAGAGATTCTTTTTAATAGTAAAGAAAGTAGACTAGAATGCACACATCGCTTTTTTATAGATGATATAGAAATGACTATTGGTATTGATGAGCAAAATATCAAGTTTGATTCTATTTTTAGTCTGTATTTGAATAAAAACTTTCAAGTCTCTCTTAATGGACATAATACAAAGATTAAGTATTTGGGTCATGAACCAGAAGAAGATATTATTTGGGTTTATCAATATGTTAATACCAATATTGATACAATAAACAGTATTAAGATCCAAAATGCCTGTATACTAGATCAGTACTCTGATCAAAAAAACATTGTGAATATTAAAATACTAGAACTCAAAAAAAGCTTCTTATTAGAAGAAGGAAATACTTCTGAATCTCTAGAGATAAAGGAAGACGATTAATTACGCTTAAATTTGCTTTTCAATAAAGACTCTATGGAAAATAAACCAAAACTTTCAGAAATAAGAAAAGAATATTCTTCTCAGCCACTTATTGAAGATGATATAGTTAAAGACCCAATTAAGCTTTTTAAAAACTGGTTTAACCAAGTATTAAAAGGAAATATTCCTGAACCAAATGCAATGAGCTTATCAACAGTTGACTCTAGTAATAAACCATCTACAAGAGTAGTTTTATTAAAAGGAATAGAGAAACAGAGCTTTGTGTTCTACACAAATTATAATAGCAGAAAGGGTAAAGAAATAAATATAAACCCTAATGTTTGTCTTAACTTTTTTTGGCTTGAACTAGCAAAACAAGTAAGAATAGAAGGTGTTGCTGAAAAAATTTCTAAAAAAGAGTCAGACGAATACTTCCATTCAAGGCCTTTTGGAAGCAAAATTGGAGCATTGGTTTCTAAGCAAAGTCAAATAATAAATGGAAGAAAAGAGTTAGATAAAAAATTTGAAGCTTTAAGCAAACAGTTTGAAAAAAAGGAAGATCAGATAGAAAAACCTGAGCATTGGGGTGGATATGCTGTTAAGCCCAATAAAATAGAGTTTTGGCAAGGACGAGAAAACAGACTACATGACAGAATTTTATATACAAAAGAAGAATCATCTTCTTGGTCTATTTCCAGGCTATCTCCTTAGCCCAAACAATTCTGAACTTATTCAACAGAAATGAGTAACCCATTGATTGCAAGGCAATTGACTATGAAAGACTTGGGCTAATTGATCTAATGCCTTTTCAACTAATTTCATCAAAAATATCACAAAGTGTATGGCATACTTTAAATGCCGTTTTTTCCTCCATAATTAATGGAGGAGCTATACGTATAGCAGTATCACAATACAGAAACCAGTCTGTCATAATACCTTTATCCAAAGCAATTTTTATGGCATTTTGAACTTTCTCAGCATCCCCAAGTTCTACTGCAATCATCAATCCCTTACTCCTAACTTCTCTAACCAAACCATGCTTAATGTTTTCTTTAAAAATGGTTTCTAACTTTAGAGCATTAACTGCTAGGTTATTTTTTTGTATAACTTTTAAAGTAGCTAAAGATGCTGCGCAACTAAGAGGATGCCCCCCAAAGGTTGTAATATGTCCTAAGAAAGGGTTATTTTTCAGCACCTCCATTATTTCAGCAGAAGAAATAAATGCCCCTAAGGGCAGCCCACCTCCCATTCCTTTCGCTGCAACAAGTATATCTGGCTCTACCTCAAAGTTTTCAAATCCCCAAAAAGTACCTGTTCGGCCAAAGCCTGTTTGAATCTCATCTAAGATAAGAAGCACACCTTGTTCCACACACCTTTGCTTTAACTCTTTCAAATAATTCTTTTTTGGAACAACTATGCCTGCCTCGCCCTGTACGGTTTCTACTATTACGCATGCAGTCTTTGTGGTAATTTTATCAAGGTCCTCAAAGCAGTTGTAATTTATTTGCCTAATATCAGGCAGCAAAGGTCGATATGTATTTTTAAAGTATTCACCTCCACCTATAGATAAAGCTCCATGTGTAGAACCATGATATGCATTTTTAGCACTTATTATCTCTGTTTTTCCAGTATATCTTTTTGCAAGTTTAAGAGCTCCCTCTACGGCTTCGCTACCTGAGTTTACAAAAAAAGTCTGATTCAGTTTTTCGGGCAAGGTCGCGCTAATAGCTTTTGCCAGTTTTACCTGAGGAGATTGTATCAACTCCCCATAAACCATAAGGTGCAAGTATCTTTTGAGCTGCTTCTTTATTGCCTTAATAACCTTCGGGTGATTATGCCCAAGGTTGCTAACGGATATACCAGATATCAAATCCAGATATTTCTCATCATTTTTCCCATATAGATATACCCCTTTAGCTTTTTGTATCTCTACCGCTAAAGGTTTATCACTTGTTTGAGCTACATGCCTTAAAAAAAGGTCTCGATAGGAAAGCATTTAATCAAAATAAACTACAAAGAAGAGATTATCTTCTTTTCCACCTTCTCTTATTACTCGAGTTATTACTATTATTATTTCTCGAATTATTACTGCTATTATTTCTCGAATTATTGTTATTTTGGGATTCTACTCTAATAAGATTTGGATTTTCAGCCACTAGTTTTTCTATAGGAATATCTTCTCCAGCAATATGCTTTATGTTATTGATTATGATTTTGTCATCAATTAACTCTCTATTCCATGATGCATAAAACCCTTTCATCAATTTGGCTATATGTATATAGGCGCCTATTTGTTTCTCCTTATCTTCCATCTTTTTTGCCTCCTGAATCATTATTTCTATATTTCTTCCGTAATGCCTGTATTTCATATTTGAATTTTTGTACTTAAGTGGTTCAGGCTTATTAATTAAAATATCTTCATTAGGTTTTGGATAGGGAGAGTCTACTTCTAATTTAAAATCTGACATTATAAACAAATGATCCCACAACCTTTGCTGCAAATCCAAATTTTCTTTAATACTAGGGTTTAACTGTTTCATCAACTGTATCAACCCATAAGCATATGCATTCTTTTTTTCTCTATCTTCAATGTCTATTACAAATTCTACTATTTTCTGGACGTTTCTTCCGTATTCTTTGAGCTTCAAATCCGACCGTTGCGTGTTATATTCCATGTTTTATATTTATTCAATCACTATAAGTAAAAAAAGGCAATCCTTCTATTTTATTGTTGCCTGTTAATATTGAGAAGTAATATACTATTATTCTGCAACCTTAAGCTTAGCAAAGCTAAGAATCAATGTCTTATCACCAAATTCTTCAAAATTAACTTTGGCTCTTTTATCGTTACCAAACTTTTCAATATTCAAAATTTCTCCAAAGCCAAACTTAATATGCTCAACTCGCTGCCCCTCTTTCAGGCACTCAACTGGTGAAGATTTGAAGTTAGTAGATGGCTTCGATTTCCTAATTTGTAACGTAGATGTAGGCTTTGAAGATTTAGCTTTTCCAAAGTTTTTCAATGAGTTTACATAATTTGAATTTGAGGTAGCTGTAGACTTTTGAACTATATTTTTTCTATCACCAAGTTCTAAATATACTGGATCTAGTTCATTTAAAAAGCGACTTGGCTCACATATTAAAAGCTTTCCAAAGCGATATCTCTGTAAAGCATAGTGCAAAAACAGTCTACGCTTAGCTCTTGTAATAGCTACATAAAACAGTCTCCTCTCCTCCTCTAAATCTGCCCTACTCTCCAGCATCATTTGAGAAGGGAAAAGATTCTCTTCCAGTCCTGCGATATAAACATTTTGAAACTCTAAACCCTTCGACATATGTATGGTCATAAGTGTTACTGCATCTTCTACTTTTTCCTGATCAGAAGAAGTCAGCAATGAAATCTCTTGTAAAAAGGTAGAAAGCGACTTTTCTTCTACCTCAGGATTATCAACAAATGCTTTGATTCCGTTCAAAAGTTCCTGAAGGTTCTCATATCTCACTCTTCCTTCTACTGTTTTATCATCATATAGCTCTCTAAGCAAGCCCGAATGCTTCGCTATAAAAGAAGCTGCATCGTAGGCGTCTTTTTCTTCTATCTGTATTCTACAAGATTTAATAAACTGGACAAAATCAAGTATTGCTGTTAATATCTTCCCAGGTCGCATCATGGAAGAAATATTTTCCAGTATATCCCATAGGGGCATTTCGTTTTCGTAGGAATAGACGATTATTTTCTCTACGGTAGTAGCTCCTATTCCTCTTTTGGGATAGTTTATTATTCTCCTAAATGCTTCGACATCATTAATGTTGGTTGCAAACCTAAAGTATGCCAGCATATCTTTGATTTCTTTTCGCTGATAGAAAGATAGCCCTCCAATTATTCTGTAAGGAATACCTTTTCTACGCAAAGACTCTTCTATAGCTCTTGATTGGGCATTTGTTCTGTATAAAATAGCAAAATCATTGTTCTTCAATCCATTTGCTAGCCTTTCTTCAAAAACAGACTCTGCTATCAGGCGACCTTCTTCTGCATCTGTATTAGACTTGAGTACAGAAACTTTGTAGCCACTATCATTAGATGTCCAGACCTTTTTAGGTAGCTGTGCCTTATTGTGCTTTATGAGAGAGTTAGCTGCCTGAACGATATTGTCTGTAGATCTGTAGTTTTGTTCGAGCTTAAAGATCTTCAGGTCATCATAATCTCTCTCGAAGTTTAATATATTCTGGATATTGGCGCCTCTGAATGCGTAGATACTTTGAGCATCATCTCCAACTACGCAAATATTTTGATGCAGCGATGCCAACTTCTTGGTAATGCTGTACTGCACGAGGTTGGTATCCTGAAACTCATCAATAAGTATGTATTCAAATTTGTACTGGTACTTATTCAGTACATCCAGGTGATTGTCTAATAATTTATTGGTGTTTAGCAATAGGTCATCAAAATCCATTGCATTTGCCTGAAAGCACCTCTGGGAATATATTTTGTAGATTTCGGCAAACCTTGGTCGTCCAGAATTCTCATCTTCAAGCCTTAGATCCAAGTTTTCACCATATAGCTGCCAGGTTATCAGGTTGTTTTTAGCATTGGATATTTTTGAGTAAAGTACATTGGGCTTGTAGAGTTTGTCGTTCAAACCCAGCTCTTTTACAATATTCTTGAGTAACGATTTTACATCATCAGTATCGTAAATAGTAAAATTGGATTGATACCCTATTTTTTCAGCTTCAAACCTCAAAATTTTAGCAAATACGGAGTGAAATGTACCCATCCATAGGTTTCTTGCCTCTGTACCAACTATTTGCTCTATCCTTTCGCGCATCTCCCGAGCCGCTTTGTTGGTAAATGTCAATGCTAATATTCTAAAGGGCTCTACTCCTTGTTGTATTAGGTGAGCTATTCTGTAGGTTAACACTCTTGTCTTACCCGATCCAGCACCAGCTATTATCATCACTGGTCCCTTCTCTTGTAATACTGCAGATTGTTGTACCTCGTTTAGGTTTTCCAAAATTAAGCTCATGGTATAGGTAGATTATCTGTAAACTAAATTAGCCCATTAATAACTCAAAAAATAATTCTTTATAATTTAATTATTGGGAATCTCTACAATAGTTTCATGAGAGCTATTTGCATGTATTTGGTTATCAGAGAAAAGCTGCAAATAAAAGAATTTCTGTTATTTAGATCCCGAAACAAGTTCGGGATGACAGTTTCAGTGGAAACCCCTACGCAAAGCGTTGAGGAATTCTTTCCGATTAGAGCTATTTCTTATCCTTTCCTTTCTTGAAAAGCTTTTTTTTGTGTCGATAATCTAAATAGTAGCCTATTAAAGGAAATATTGTACTTGCTGTGATGATGAATATTATTGTAGCAACTTTTGAGTTCACAAGGTTTTAATCTTTATTGTTCTAATTTAACTAAGGTTGTTAAGAATTGTTGAGTGATATTCCGTTAAGGTAAAAGGTAAAATAGTTTAAACATGATACTTTTAGATTAAGAACCATTTTACCTTTACTCACTCCTTCAATTTTATGATTTATTTTCCAACTAATTATTCCTATAAAACTTCTCAAATCTGGATGGCATTTCCTGACGTGGCCAAAAGTTATTTGCGATATTAGTATCTGCTGTCAGCATTTCAGGGTCTAGCACTACTCTTTTTACTTTCTTTTCCCTAGCAAAGGTTTTAACAACCATTTCATCATTTCTTGTCCAGATTTCAGCAGGTAGTTTTACTTTTTCTTTTGTACCGTCTTCATATTCAAACTCAAAAAGAATTGGAGTTAGTAAACCACCAATGTTTTCAAAAGTCAACTCATAATAATTCATATCTTCACGCTCTTCTCCAGAGGTTGTATAAAACTGTTTAACATCCTGAGGATCATTACTTTCATCTGAAAAATTTTCATCCATAGTTTTTGGAAGACCTTCTTCCATTTTAAAAACTCTAACTTTTCCTAAAGATACGTCTACGTGGTCTACTGTGTAGAACCAACCTCTCCAAAACCAGTCCAAATCTACTGCCGATGCATCTTCCATAGTTCTAAAGAAATCACTTGGTGTTGGATGCTTAAATGCCCATCTCTGGCTGTATTCTTTAAATGCATAATCAAATAGTTCTCTACCCATCACTACTTCACGCAATATATTCAATGCTGTTGCGGGCTTTCCGTATGCATTTGGCCCTAGGTTTTGAACCTGCTCAGAGTTTGTCATTATAGGACTCAGTAATTTTTTATCCATACTCATGTAAGGGATAATTTTATGTGCTGGTCCTCTTCTTGCAGGGAACTTTTCTCCAAACTCTTCTTCGAATGCTTCTTCTGCTAAGAATTCTGTAAAAGTATTTAAACCTTCGTCCATCCAAGTCCACTGTCTTTCATCTGAGTTGATAATCATTGGGAAGAAATTGTGTCCTACCTCATGTATTATGACGCCTGCCATTCCATATTTTACCTTATCTGAGTATGTTCCATCTTCGTTTGGTCTTCCATAGTTGAAGCAAATCATAGGATACTCCATTCCTATTCTGGCCGTATGCACAGAAATTGCTTTGTGGTAAGGATAATCTATGGTATGTTTTGAATAAACTCTAAGTGTGTGTGCCACTACTCTTGTGGAGTATTCTTCCCACAGAGGATTTCCCTCTTTGGGATAATAAGACATTGCCATCACCCTTCTATCTCCTATCTTAACTGCCATTGCATCCCAAATAAATTTTCTGGAAGTGGCAAAAGCAAAGTCTCTTACGTTATCCGCATGAAAAACCCATGTTTTAGTTCCTTTCCTTTTCTTTTTTTCTGCTTTTTCTGCTTCTTTTTGCGTTACAATTAGTACTGGTTTATCAAATGACTCCATTGCTTTTTCTAGCCTTTCTATATGCTCATCTGCTAATACTTCTCTTGGGTTTTGTAGCTTCCCTGTTGCTCCTAATATGTGATCTTCAGGTACTGTAATTTTCACTTTGTAGTCACCAAATGGAAGTGAAAACTCTCCTGAACCTAAAAACTGCTTGTTTTGCCAGCCATCATAATCGTTGTACACACACATTCGAGGGAAAAACTGTGCTATGGTGTAAAGTCTATTGTCATCTTTTGCAAAGTACTCGTAACCTGACCTTCCTCCTAGTTCCATTCTATCGTTGATGTTATACGACCACTTTACTTTAAATGAAAAGGATTGGGTTGTATTCAACCTTTCTGGTAAGTCAATTCGCATCATTGTTTTATTGATGATATAGGATAATTTATTTCCTTTTTCATCGGTTACTTCTCCTATTTTAAACCCTCCATCAAAATCTGGAGAAGAGATTTTTTTAAGGTTCTGTTTAGACATCACTTCATTGACTTCCGAAGTCTGAATTTCGTAGGATTCAGAATCTTTTGCTCTTACATTTTGGTCTAATTGAAGCCATAAATAACTCAAAGGGTCTGGAGAGTTATTTGTGTATGTAATGGTTTCTTCTCCAGTTATGCTTGCTTTCTCATCATCTAAAGTTATTGCTATATCATAATCGGCAGTATTTTGCCAATAGAAAGGCCCAGGAGCTCCTGAAGCTGACCTGTAGTCATTAGGTGACCTCAACTCAAACCAAAGTTGCTCAAATTTATTGGTATGTTTTTTTTGTTGTGAAAATGCATTTACTGCTAAAACTAATCCGACAATTGTTATTGTTAATGATTTCATGCTTGTTCTTTTAAAAGAAAATATCCTTAAAGATAAAAACGATATTTTTAATATTTTAATTATGAGAGGGGAAATAGCCGTTACACGTAATGAATTTGATTTACAAAATCTTTTTAAGAGAAGAAAAACTTTTGATTGTAACTCTTTTGGAGTAATGAGTGTCTAATTTGGTATATTGTTACAAATCGTACTTTAGTCATTATTATTTTTATGAAACAGACATATCTGATTTAAAATTGAGATACACAGAGATATGATTAAACTGTGTACCAAATAAATTAGGTGAATCTTAAATTTTAAACACATGAAGAAAGAAGATAAAAAAAAGTCTTATAAGAGTTTTAAAGGTATCCACCCTACTGCTTGGGAGCATCCTGCCGATAGAGTTGCTTTAAATGCATTAAAGAAAGTACCGGGGCTAAGTACTCTTATCAAGGTAGTTTTTGGATCTACTACTGAAAAATCTCTTCGATTGTTTACTATCGCTTCTGCTGTTAGGGTAAACAAAAAGCAGTTCCCCAAAGTCCACAAAATGTACCTTGAGGTTTGTAAAACCTTTGATGTGAAAGAAGCTCCTGAGCTTTTTGTTACGCAAAGTCCTATTCTTAATGCAGGTGCAATCGGCATGAACAATCCTTTTATCACTCTTAATTCCAGCATGCTGGATATGCTTAACGATAATGAGCTGAGAGCTGTTCTAGGGCATGAACTTGGTCACATTTTGAGTGGACATGTATTGTATAAAACTCTTTTAGCTATTTTGCTTCAGCTATCTGTTTTTGCATTTAACATCCCTCTTTCAGGAATGGCTCTTTTCGGTATTATAGCAGCTCTTAAAGAATGGGATAGAAAAAGTGAGTTAAGTGCTGATAGAGCTGGTCTTATTGCTTGCCAAGACCCTGAGGTTTCTGTTCATCTATTGATGAAAATGGCTGGTGGAGGAAAGATCAAAGAAATGGATTTGGGTGAGTTTATTAAGCAGGCAGAGGAATACAAAAATGCTAAGTCCTTAACGGATAATATTTATAAGGTAATCAATGCTATAAGCCAAACACATCCTTTCCCTATCACTCGAACGTCAGAGCTTTTAGAGTGGGTACAAAACGGTGATTACGAAGCTATTATTAATGGTTCTTATCCTCAGGAAGAAAAAGCTTTTACCGAAGATATGAAAGAGGCAACGAATGTCTATCAGAAAAAATTTGAGGATACTCTTAACCCAATTTTTGATGATATGAAAAAGAATACAGAAAATATTTCTCAGCAATTTAAAAGCTTCTTTGAAGGCTTTTATAAATAGTAAGTTTACTCTTGTATTTGAACTCCACAAACCGGGCAGTATTTTGAAATATCTCTGCCCATGTATTTCCTGCAATTTGGGCATCTAGAAGCCTCAATGTATCGAGGTATGGCAACAATAAGTGGTAAAGCTACTATTAATGTAATTAGCGCAGCAAAATCTCTCCTATAATCAAAGAAAGAAACTGCTACTGGATAAGAAATAAGCGCTAAAAGCAAATCAATAGCTATGACTATAGCCCATGGGCGAAATTTTGCTTTTTGAGCTTTAAATTCTTCGATGAAAGAGCTTTTATTTCTCTTCACTAATTTCTTCTAAATCGATTCCTCTTTTTATCTTTTCTAAAAAACCCTCTGCCTTTTTCTGAAAAATCATCTTCCTTTTTTGGCTTGGATACTTCTACTCTAATAGAATAGTTATTAAACATAGTATCATTTAATGAATTTACAACTTCCTGCTCGTAGTTTTTATCTACCTCAAAAAAAGAAAAGTTATTGAGAACTTCTATTTTTCCTATTTCTACGTTTTGCTGAGTAATATTATCGTTTATTATTCCAATGAGATTTGTAGCCTTTAATTTATGCTTTTTCCCTAGATTGATAAATAGCCTTGAGAAGTTAGTATCTCTCCCACCCTTTCTTGATCTATCCGCTTTCTCTCTTTTATCTAAACTAACATTAATGTCTTTAGCTGTTTTGTAATATTCTAAGTACGAGTTGAATTCGACAGATACAAATCTTTTTATTAGCTCTTCTCTTTCTAACCACTCAAGTTTCTTATAAATTGACGGAAGAAAAGAATGAATCTGATCTTCATCTACATCTACATTTTCAACTTTATCTATTAAGCTATATAATCTTTTCTCACAAATTTCTTTTCCTCCTGGGATTTGTTTGTGTTCAAATTTTTTCCCTACAACTTTTTCTATATCCCTTAGTTTTCTAGCCTCTCTAGAATGTACTATAGCTATTGAAACCCCTGTTTTTCCAGCTCTTCCAGTCCTACCACTTCTATGCACATATACCTCAGGATCTTCTGGTAAGCTGTAATTAATTACATGGGTTAAATCATTAACATCTATTCCTCTGGCAGCTACATCTGTAGCAACTAATAGTTGAAGGTGTTTTGTTCGGAACTTTCGCATTACCTGGTCTCTCTGCGCTTGAGATAAGTCTCCATGTAGTGCATCCGCATTATAACCATCCTGTATTAGTTTATCGGCTATTTCTTTTGCTTCCCTCCTAGTTCTACAGAATACTATTCCATATACATCTGGGTGAACATCTGCCAGTCTTTTCAAAGCAAGGTACTTATCAGACGCTTTAACAGTGAAGCATTGATGTTCAACAGTTTTTGCTCCTTCATTTTTTTTACCTACCGAAATTTCAGCCGGATTCTCCATGTAGTTTTGAGCAATTTTCCGAACGTCTTTAGGCATTGTTGCCGAAAACAACAAGGTTTGCTTATCTCCTGGAAGAGTCGAAAGAATGGAGTCTAAGTCTTCCTTAAAGCCCATGTTTAGCATTTCATCCGCTTCATCTAGCACAAGCCACTGCACTGTTTGAAGTTTTAATGCCTTTCGTCGGATTAAATCCAATGTTCTTCCTGGAGTTCCAACAACTACCTGAACTCCTTTTTTTAGGGATTTTATCTGTGGTTCTATACTCGCACCACCATATACTGCTAGTATTTGTATCCCTTTCACATATTTTGAATAATCTTTAAGATCGTTTGCTATTTGCAAACATAATTCTCTTGTAGGGCTAAGTATTAAGGCTTGCACATTTTTACTTTTCACATCTACCTTTTGAACAATTGGTAAACCAAAGCCTGCTGTCTTTCCTGTTCCCGTTTGGGCTAACGCAATTATATCTTGTCTAGAATCTAGTAAAGATGGTATTGTTTGCGCTTGTATTGGTGTTGGACTGGCGTAACCTAACTCACCAATAGCTTTAAGAATCTCTTCGTTAAGTCCACTCTCTTTAAAATCATTCATTTTTTTGCAATCTTTTATGTCTTCGTTCTTTTCCTTCATCAATTCTCAATCATTCCCTGGATTGCAAGATGCTAGAAAAGGCTAAACCTCATTTTGAAGTTTTAATAATGCAAAAGTATCTCTTTATCAGGTATTAAACTAGCATAAAAGAGATTGTTTTAGAATAACTTAGCTTTTATGTCAATTTCATATTTTGATTTTCTAGAGTAATACTAAAATGAATCTCAGCTTTAAGAGCTTTAAAAACTTTGATTATTGTATCTATAGTTGCACTATTAAGTCCTTTCTCTAGTTTTGAAATTTGTGCTTTTTTAACTCCGACTAGCTCTCCAAGTTGTTCCTGAGTTAGATTTCTCTCTTTCCTTGCTGATTTAATCACTCTACTAATGGCTTCCATTCGCAATTCTTGTTCGTAGTCATCCCTCTCAGGAGTACCTTTTTTGCCAAGATACTTATCCTCCATTTGATCTAGAGTAAGGTAGATTATTTTGCTCATTATATTTCATATATTTAAAAGTATATTAAAAAAAATAGTTAGTTAAATTATATGTAAGTAAAGAAAATTAAATGATTGTAATATTTTTATTACTGTTTATTATCAAAATACAGCTCACGAAGTGAATGAGCCTTTTGAATTTCTTTTTTCGGAATTTTAGACTGCTTTTTCACAAAGCCACTTGCTGCAACTACCAATGTTTCAGTAGTTTTTCTTTTATCCCAAAATGCTAAAACTCTAATTTGAGTACGATTATATCGTATTCTAAACTCCCAAACTTTATCATCTAATTTTTTAAACAAGCTATTATCTATTTCTTGTTTCTGCATCTATTATTTTTACAAAAAAATTTTGTTAGTATAGATGATTAACTTTTTTCCTGGACCCTCAAAGGTATATCCACAATTAAAGGAGTATTTGGCAGAAGCTTATGAATTGGAAGTTCTGAGCTACCACCATAGAAGTGATGCTTTTATGAATCTGTCAAAAAGTACGATGGATCTTTTGAGAAAGAAACTTGATGTTCCTAAATCATATTCTATCTTTTTCACTTCATCCGCTACGGAAGGCTGGGAAATTTTATCGCAATCTTTTTTAGACCAGAGCAGTCTTCATCTTTTTTCTGGCGCTTTTGGGGAAAAATGGTTTTCCTATAAAAAGAAGATCATGCCCAATGCCTTTGGCTATAAATCTCCTCTTCATAGACAAATTGGAGTCACTAAAATAGAGGCTTTTAAGCAAATGAATACTGTATGCATCACACAAAACGAAACCTCTAATGGCAGTCAGGTAAGCAATAGAACTATTCAAAAAGTTAAAAAGCAGTTTAGCTCTTCTCTTGTTTTTGTAGATGCTACTTCTTCTATGGCAGGAATTCATTTGGACTGGCTTAGTGCTGACGCATGGATAGCTTCTGTACAAAAATGCTTTGGTCTTCCCTCAGGTTTAGGGCTTTTGGTTTGCTCGCCAAAAGCTATTGAAAGAGCCTATCAACTGAATTTTAAATCGCATTATAATAGTTTAGTACTATTAGATGAGAAACGAAAGATTTATCAAACTACTTATACACCAAATACTCTTGGTATTTTCTTACTAAACAAGGTTTTGAATAATGTAAAGCATATTAAAGAAACGGATAGAAAAATAAAAGATAGAGCCTCAAAGTTGTATTCTTTCTTAATTAAAAATAAATACGAATTATTGATTCCTTATGATAGGTTGCGATCAAAGACAGTAATTGCTATAAAAGATAAACCTGAAGCAATCAAAAAAATAAAATCTACTGCCCTGAAAGAAAATATTAAACTTGGAGATGGTTATGGATTATGGAAGGAATCTACATTTAGAATTGCCAACTTTCCTGCTATTACTGATGAAGAAATGGATACTTTAATATCTTTTTTGAAAGAATATAGGCGATAGTTTTGACTTACTGTGCCTGAAAAGGTGTAGGCGAAAAGCAAAGGATAAAAACGATTAAAGCTAGTACTCCTACCAATTTTCGTTTTGTATCTAGCTTGGTGTTTATTGTAGCTGGAGGATGAAATATCCCAATAAATCTACCTATTATGAATGCAAAGGCTAGCCACCCAGTAAAACCTTGCACATTTTTAAAATTGTAATAGGTGAAATACTGTATAGTTACTATAATCAGTGATAACAACAGTGGCTTAAGCTTATTTTGAAACGACTTTTCTAATAAGAAAAAGATAAAGATTAGATATATAATACTTGGTATTCCAAAACTGGAAACACTTTCATAGTCTTGAAATACACCTAATCCCCCAAAGTAAAGTAATAATAAATAAAAGCTTAAGGCAACATATTTATGCACTTTTTCTCCCAATAAAGCGTAGGTTATATGCCCTCCATCTAATTGCCCAATTGGAAGTAAGTTTAGTGCTGTAAAGAAACATGCTAGAAAAGTAGCCAATAGCAAAGGGTAATGAAAAATTTCATGGCTATTTGGAATCAAGGAGGGGTCGCTTACAAACCATTCTTTTGCCAATTCAAAAAACAGGTTTGTTCCCATTGTAAAGTTTAAACCATCAGGTATATCACTATACACATGCTCTGCATAATTTTTTCCATATTGTGCATATTCTGGATGAATGCTAAAAATGTATTCAACAGGGGGGAGTGTAGTAAAGGCAACCATCAGAATAGGTATAATTAATAAGAATCCCCCCAAAGGCCCTGAAACTCCTACATCAAAGTATTCTTTTCGTGTTTCTATTTTGTCCTTTATCCTAATAAAAGCTCCAAATGTTCCTATACTAGGAATTAGACCAAATAACCAAAATGGAATGTACTTAGGTAAACTTACTTTGAGTTTATGGTATTTTGCTGTAAAGTAATGACTAAACTCATGCGCACTTAGTATTGCTAAAAAGGCGACAGAAAAAGTTAAGCCTCTCAGTATTTCTTTAAAGGTTAGACTTTCAGAATAAATAGTTTTTAAAGAAGTCCATTCTACACCTGCAAACGTTGTAGTTAAAAAAGTTAACAGGAACAGAAATAAGTACTGGTACTGAGCTTTAAGTTTTTGGAAAGTATTCATTTATCAATAAAAAAACCTTGAATATCATTGAATGATGTTCCAAGGTTTTAATATACGTATAAAATACGGAAATACTACTTTAACTCTACTTCAGCACCAAGCTCTTCTAGAGTCTTTTTGATGTTCTCAGCTTCGTCTTTTGGCACTCCAGTTTTTAAAGTAGCTGGAGCTCCATCAGCCATAGCTTTAGCTTCTGTTAACCCAAGACCTAGTAGTGACTTAAGTTCTTTTACAACTTTAAGTTTTGCACCTCCAGCTGCTTTAAGTACTACTTCAAAATCTGTTTTTTCCTCAGCTGCATCACCACCATCTCCTCCAGCTGGCCCCGCCATCATTACTGGCGCTGCTGCTGCAGCAGGCTCTATATTATACTCATCCTTAAGTATTGTTGCCAACTCATTTACGTCTTTCACAGAAAGGTTTACTAAATCTTCTGCTAACTTTTTTAAATCTGCCATTTTTCTTTTTTTGGTTTTGTTTTACTTCTATTTCAAATTAAAAAGGAAGCGTGCATTTAAAATGCGTTTGTAACAATTTATATATATTTAATTTTCTCTTTCACTAAGTGTTTTTACTAAACCTGCTATTGTATCTCCACCGCTTTTAAGAGATGAGATAACATTTTTCATAGGCGACTGTAATAGGCTTATTACTTCACCTACTAGCTCTTGCTTAGATTTCAGATTACTAAGTGCTTCTAAATTTTCTTCTCCAATAAATACATCTCCATCAATTGAAGCTCCTTTAAAAAAGGGCTTAGCATCTTTTCCATGCTTCTTTCTATGCTCTTTTATTACTTTAGCTGGTAAGTTCCCTGCCTCAGAGGTAAACATAATACCAGAAAAACCTTTAAGAACGTTATCTGAGAAGCTTGTATAGTCGTTATCTAAACTTTCTAATGCTTTTTTTATGAGTGTGTTTTTTACTACCTGGTACTCTATACCTTTTTTAAAGCATATTCTTCTAAAATCGTTTGTTTCAGCAACACTCATTCCTGAGCCATCTGCTACATAAAAGAAGTCGTTATTTTGAAACTTCTGACTTAGATTATCTACGAGTTCTTTTTTTTCTTCTTTAGTCATTTCCCTAATTCCTTAATATGTTAAATTCCAGCAATAGAAGATTTATCCAATTTTATACCTGGACTCATCGTACTAGATATAGTTATACTTTGTAAATATGTTCCTTTAGCTGAAGATGGTTTTAGCTTTGATATTGTTTGTACAAGTTCAGCTACGTTATCTTTTATCTGCTCAGGAGTGAAGGATACTCTTGCTACACCTGCGTGTATTATTCCAAATTTGTCTACTTTGAAATCTATTTTACCAGCTTTTACTTCTTTTACAGCTTTTGCTACATCTGGAGTAACTGTACCCGCTTTTGGGTTTGGCATTAACCCTCTAGGTCCAAGAACTCTACCCAGCTTACCTACTTTAGCCATTACCGCAGGCATTGTAATGATAACATCGATATCTGTCCATCCTCCCTCTATCTTTTTCACATATTCATCTAAACCAACGTGATCTGCCCCTGCTGCCTTTGCTTCTTCTTCTTTATCTGGAGTACACAATACTAAAACTCTTACTTCTTTTCCTGTACCATGTGGCAGGGCAACAACCCCTCTCACCATTTGATCTGCTTTTCGAGGATCAACCCCTAATTTTATATCTAAATCTACAGAAGCATCAAATTTAGCATAGTTGGTTTCCTTAACTAGCTTACTGGCTTCATCTAAAGTATATTCTTTATTAATATCTACTTTTTCTAATGCAGCTTTTTGATTTTTTGTTAGCTTTCCCATTTTAAAATCTTCTTAAATAATCTTAACCTAATGCCTGTTTTTATTCACCATCCCAAGGGGCTTTGCCCTCAACAGTAAGCCCCATACTTCTAGCTGTACCTGCAACCATTTTCATAGCAGACTCTATTTTAAATGCATTCAAGTCTGGCATTTTTGTCTCAGCTATTTCTTTCACCTGATCCCAAGTTACGCTACCTACTTTCTTTCTATTAGGCTCTGGAGATCCATTTTTAACTTTAGCTGCATCTTTTAGAAGAACTGCTGCTGGAGGAGTTTTAATTACAAACTCAAACGATTTATCACTATAAATAGTAATTAATACTGGCAGTAATGTTCCCGCTTTGTCCTGTGTTCTTGCATTAAACTGCTTACAGAACTCCATGATATTAAGACCTTTACTACCTAATGCAGGTCCAACTGGTGGAGAAGGGTTTGCTGCTCCCCCCTTGATTTGCAATTTTAAATAACCTTGTATTTCTTTAGCCATTTTAGCTTATAATTATATTATCTAACTTATTTTTTCAACCTGGACAAAGCTAAGCTCTACAGGTGCATTTCTACCAAATATTTTTACAACTACGTTTAGTTTTTTCTTCTCTTCAAACACTTCTTCTATAATTCCATCAAACCCGCTAAACGGTCCATCTATTACTTTCACAGACTCGCCTTCTGAGAAGGTCGCATTCATTTTGATTTCATGCTCATCTGTATCTCCAACCTTGCCTAGTATTCTATTCACTTCCGACTCCCTCATTGGCTTTGGTATTGCCGCTGCATCGTTTTTCTCTACGTTCAAAAAGCCAATTACCCCAGGTATTTTATTTACAAAGTGTATTGTTTCAACATTGGTTAGATCAGCATTTATCATCACGTAACCTGGGAAAAAGTTCCTCTCTACAGCTATCTTTTTTTGCTTTCCATCACGCATTTTTCTCAACTGATACACTTTTTCAGTTGGAGTCAGCACTTCAGGAATCTGATCTTCCATCTTGTTTTTTGATATCTCTTTTTCAAGGTATGTCTTCACCTTCTTCTCCTGCCCACTAACGACCCTGATTACATACCAATTGAGATTATCCATTTTTTTAGTTATTAAACTTTCCACTTAAAAAAGTTTATATATAGCATCCATCATGTTTCTAAATGCCAAGTCAAAAACACCCAATACTGCTGAGAAAATGACAGAAGCTATTATTACTAGCACCGCACTCTCCTGAATAGATGAGTATGAAGGCCAAGTGACATGCTCAACCATTTCTGTATATGAGTTTTTTATGAATGCTCCTATTTTTTTAAACATCTTACCAATTTTAGCACGGGTGGAGAGACTCGAACTCCCAGCCAACGGTTTTGGAGACCGCTACTCTACCAATTGAGCTACACCCGTTTTTTACGAAAACGGATGCAAATTTATGATTTTAATTATAGAATTCAAATGATAATAAATGTTTTATTTTCAACTCGATGCGTAATTATTTTTCAAAGGGTTTAAAGCGCTCTTCATTCGTTTAATTTAACCCTATGTTTTTGATCATTACATTAAACCCGTTAGGTTTTTAAAATCTAACGGGTTTAATACTATAAGAGCCTTTCATTACTCCTCCATCTTATAATCTGGATGACCTTTTTGCCAAAGACCGAAAAGATCTGTAGGGTTGGTTCTGGCTTTGTCACCCGGGATGAGCCTTGCGAAAGGATGCCTTAGTTTTATTATTTTGTCTAATCAGTTTTTTCCTCAACTCACTCTTGCCCATTGAGCTTTAGCACTATACATTTTTTTTAGTTTTTCCTTAAGGTTTTTATTGTCTTTAGTCTCCAATTTAGGGTCTTCTTGGATTATTTTTATGGAAGCTTTTCTGGCTGCTTTAAGTATTTTCTCGTCTTTGCTTATGTTGGCTATTTTGAAATCTAATATTCCGCTCTGCTGCGTTCCTCCAATATCTCCTGGCCCTCTCAGCTCTAAATCTTTTTCTGCTATTACAAAGCCATCGTTTGTTTTTACCATGGTCATGAGCCTTTGTCTGGCATTTTTTGAAATTTCGCTTTTGCTCATAAGGATGCAATAGGACTGGTGTTCTCCCCTACCCACTCTTCCCCTAAGCTGGTGCAGTTGTGATAAACCAAATTTTTCTGCATCTTCTATGACTATTGTAGTGGCGTTTGGTACATCTATTCCCACTTCTATGACTGTTGTAGCTACCAGTATTTTTGTTTTTTTGTTTTTAAACTGGTTCATCTCATAGTCTTTGTCCTGCGGCTTCATTTTTCCATGGATTATGCCGATTGGAATTTTGGGGAATGCTCTTTGTATGCTTTCGTACCCTTCCATTACGTTTTTATAGTCTAATTTCTCTGATTCTTCTACTAGCGGATAGATGATGTATGCCTGTCTACCTATTTTTATTTGCTCTGATATAAAGCCAAAAAGCCTTAGTCTTTTGCTCTCATCCCACAAGGCTGTTTTTATCTCTTTTCTTCCTTTGGGCATTTCATCTATTACAGATACGTCGAGGTCTCCATATAAGGTCATTGCCAGGGTTCTGGGTATTGGGGTAGCAGTCATAACCAAGACGTGAGGGAAAAAATTATCGGAGGTTTTATTCCAAAGCTTTGCTCTTTGTGCAACTCCAAATCTATGCTGTTCATCTATGACTGCCAACCCAAGGTTTTTGAACTGTACAATCTCTTCTATTAGAGCGTGTGTACCTACCATTATATCTATTTCTCCATCTACTAATTGCTGGTGAATTTCTGTTCTCTTTTTTTTAGTAGTTGAGCCTGTAAGTATTTCTATTTGAATATTTAATGCCCTTGCAAATTTTGCTAAACCCTGAAAGTGCTGCTCTGCTAAAACTTCGGTCGGAGCCATTATACATGTTTGATATCCGTTACTAATTGCTATTAGCATGGAAACAAATGCTACGAGCGTTTTACCACTTCCTACATCTCCCTGCAAAAGTCTATTCATTTGATTCCCATAGTTGAGATCAGAGAATATTTCTTTTATTACTCTTTTTTGAGCATTGGTAAGGTCAAATGGCAATACTTTCTTGTAGAAGTCATGGACTATCTGCGTTTTTGGAAGTAATATTCCTTTATGCTTAGAAAGTCGCAACCTCTTAATTTTCATCAGGTATAGCTGTACATATAGAAGTTCTTCAAACTTGAGTCGAACCTCAGCTTTTTTCATTTCTTGCTCACCTTCCGGAAAATGGATGTCTCGTAAAGCCTGATTTATTGATTGTAAATTATATTCTGAAATAAGCCATTTTGGTAAGGCTTCTTTGAAGTTGCCTGCTACCTCAGCTAACAATGTTTGGATAAGTTTCGATATTCCTTTACTATCTAATCTCGCATTTCGGAGTTTATCCGTAGTATAATATACTGGGTTGAAGTTGCTTCTAGTTTCTTGTTGGTCTTTTTCTTGTATTATTTCTGGGTGAGATATGGAGAGTCCATATTTACTGAAGGTAGGACGACCAAAGAAAATGTATGTTCCTCCTAATGAGAGTTGTTGCGAAAACCAGCTGATGTTTTTGAACCATTTTAACTCTACAGATCCAGTTTCATCTCTTACTAAAACGTTAAGCCACTTTTTTCTTGCATATCCTTTTGGTTCTATTTTTACTACTTCGGCTTTGATCTGGTAGTTGATACTAGCTGAGCTGATTTCTCTAATTTTGTGGATTTTAGATCTATCTTCATACCTAAATGGGAAATGATATAATAAGTCCTCGTAGGTGTGTATTTCAAGCTCCTTATTTAGCAACTCCGCCCTCTTAGGTCCTACTCCTTTTAGATAAGTTATTTCCTTGCTCAGAAGGTCATCCACTGTTTGTGCTTATTATTATTTGAACTACTTCGGTATAGATAAAAGAATATTTATTATACTGAAAATCAAAATTTTATACTACTTTATTTAATATTTTATACTTCTACTAAGCTATCCGATTTCTTTATGTAATCCGCAACTTTTTCCATTAGCCACATTGGGGTAGATGTAGCACCACTTATCCCTATTTTATCCTCTTTTCTAAACCAGTCAAGGTCAATATCATTTTCATCTTCTATAAAATAGGATCTATCATTGTGCTTTTCACAAACACTGTAGAGGGATTTTCCATTGGAGCTTTTTTTACCACTTACAAATATTATAACATCACATTCACCAGAAAAAGTAACCATTTGTGGCTCTCGATTAGAGACCTGCCTACAAATACTATCATTTGCATCTAACATCTCTTTTCCTTCTTCTCCGTTGTATTCTACTAGTCTTTTTTCAATTTTTTCTTTTAACTCGTAAAATCCTTTAGTGCTTTTAGTAGTCTGACTGTACAAGGTGATTGGCTTAGTATAATCTAATTTTTCTAAATCATCTTCTATCGTTACAACTATTGCTTCATTTTTTGTTTGTCCTAGTAGTCCTAAAACTTCGGCATGCCCCTGCTTTCCGTAAATCACCAATTGCCCGTTGCTGTTATTGGACTTATCGTATGAGTTTTTCACTCTATTTTGTAGCTTCAGTACTACAGGGCAGGATGCATCTATTAGTGTTATGTTATTCTTCAGTGCCAACTTATAGGTTTCAGGAGGTTCTCCATGTGCCCGTATAAGAACCTGGCAATTTTTTAGGTTCTTTAGATCTTCTCTTTCTATTATCTTTAACCCGAGGGAGGTAAGTCTTTTTACCTCTTTGTCATTATGAACTATATCCCCTAAGCAATAGAGTTGGCTGGACTCTTTCATCGCTTCTTCTGCCATCTGAATAGCATACTCTACTCCAAAGCAATACCCTGCTTTAGAGTCTATTACAACTTCCATTTTTATTTTTGGTTTTGTACTGCAGATACTTCCTGAAATAACTCATATACTCTATTAACCTGATCTTTTATGGTTAAGTTTGTAGTATCTATTTCTACTGCGTCTTTTGCTTTTTTTAAGGCTCCTTCTTTTCTTGTAGAATCTAGGTAGTCTCTATGTGCAAGATTATCTAAGACTACTTGATAATCAATTACTTCATTCTTTTCTTTCAATTCTATTTGCCTCCTACTAGCTCTTACTTTTAAGTCAGCTGTCATGAAAATTTTCAGTTCGGCATCAGGAAAAACGACTGTTCCAATATCTCTGCCATCCATTACAATCTCTTTCTCCTTCCCCATACGCCTCTGCTCTTCAACTAAAAAACTTCTAACCTCACTAATTCTACTTACTTCACTTACATGCTGTGTGATTTGAAGTGTTCGAATTTTATCTTCTACATTTTTACCATTAAGTAGTGTTAGGTTTTCTTTAGTGGTCGGATCAATAATAAAGTTTATTTCTATTTGCTCGAGTGCTTGGTTTATTTCGTCTTTATCCTCAATATTTATGTGATTTTTTATAAAGAAAAGAGTTACTGCTCTGTACATAGCTCCAGAGTCTATATATCTGTAGCTAAGCCTTTTAGCTATCATTTTAGCGGTTGTACTCTTGCCACAGCCAGAGTTCCCATCTATGGCTATTATAATTTTCTTCATTGATTAATCCGCAGATTATTCTTTCAAATATAGAGGAAATATCGGAGGGAGTCCAACACAACACTGGTCAAATTTTTATTTTTTTAACATTTCAATTAGCCTTATATATATCGTTCTTTCTATTTAAAGAAATTGCAAAGTTTGAAATCGTTTTAGGTAACTAGTTTTTAATATGATAAATGCAGCTATTTTTACACAAAATTGTCGGAAATGCCTAGGATTTTAACTGGAATACAAAGCTCAGGAAGACCCCATTTGGGAAATATTCTTGGAGCTATTTTGCCTGCTATTGAGCTATCAAAGGATGCAAAGAATGAATGTTTTTATTTTATTGCGGATTTGCACTCTTTAACCTCTCTTAAAAATGCTGAAGACAGGAAAGAACATACCTATGCTACCGCTGCAGCATGGCTAGCTTTGGGCTTAGATACGGGAAGTAGTATTTTTTATAGGCAGTCTATGGTTAGTGAGGTATGTGAACTTGCCTGGTATCTCAACTGCTTTACTCCTTACCCCATGCTAGCTAATTCTCATTCTTTTAAAGATAAGTCTGATAAGCTTTCTGATGTAAATGCTGGCCTTTTTACTTATCCTGTACTTATGGCTGCAGATATTATTTTGTATGATGCCAACCTGGTACCTGTGGGGAAAGATCAAAAGCAACATTTGGAAATTACCAGAGACATAGCTACAAACTTTAATAGGGAGTATGGTGAAGTATTTATTGTTCCTGATGCTCTAATTGATGATAAGGTAATGACAATCCCAGGTGTTGATGGCAAAAAAATGAGTAAATCTTATGGAAATATCATTGATATTTTCCTACCTGAGAAGAAGTTGCGAAAGCAAATCATGAAGATTGTAACAGATAGCACTCCAGTAGAAGAACCTAAAAACCCCGATAGCTGTATCGTATTTCAACTGTATTCTGTTCTTGCTAATAAAGATAGGATTGTTAGTATGAGAGAAAAGTATGAAAATGGCAATTATGGCTATGGACAGGCAAAGCAAGAGTTATTTGAACTTGTTTTAGAAAAATTCGAGACTGCAAGAGAAAAGTTTAACTTTTGGATGGAAAATAAATCTGATATTGACAGTCAGCTTATTAAAGGAGAAAAAAAAGCTAAAGAGATTGCTAGCAGTAAGCTTTCTTTGGTAAGAAAAAAACTTGGCTATTGATAAGGTCTTGATAAATAGATTTTCACTAAATTTGAATATAATTATTTGTATCTAAAATTCAATTGTAATATAAAATGAAGTTCATCGTCCCTTCTGGAACAATTTTAAAAAAGTTATCTTCTATCAGTTCTGTTGTTCCAAGCAGCCCAATGGTTCCAATTCTAGAGAACTTTTTGTTTGAGATTGAAGCTAATGTGCTAAATATAACTGCCTCTGATTTGCAAAACTCTGTTGTTGTCAGCATGGAGGTTGAAGCTGAAGAAAATGGAAGTTTAGCTGTTCCTGCCAAGATGCTTATCGATACTTTAAGAAATTTGCCAGAGCAACCGGTTACTTTTTCGTTCAATTTAGAAAATTATACCATTGAAATTAGCTCTGAGAACGGAAGATATAAGCTTGCAGGAGAGAATGCTTCGGACTTTCCTAAGCTACCTGATTTGGGAAGGGTCGATAAATTAGAAATACCAAGCGATGTTTTAGCAGATGCAATTCATTATACTCTATTTGCAACTAGCGCTGACGAGATGAAGCCTTCGATGAATGGGGTTTTTCTTTCCCTAGACTCAAATGGAGCTCATTTTGTATCCACTGATACACATAGACTAATCAAATATAAGAGAGAGGATTTAACATCGGATTTTGACACTTCTATTATTGTCCATAAAAGAGCTTTACAAATTCTAAAAACTTCCCTTCCTTCTGAAAGAGAAATTGTAAACATTGAGTTTAACCCTTCGAATATAATCTTTTCGTTCAGTAACTATCAGCTAACCAGTAGGTTAATTGATGAACGGTTTCCCGATTATGAAAAAGCTATACCAGTAGATAATGATAATGTAGTTACTATTGACAGACAGGAACTTATCAATTGTTTGAAAAGGATTTTGATTTATGCGAATAAAACTACTAATCAAGTTAGGTTAAAACTTACAGGTGGAGAGTTAGCTGTTTCTGCGGAAGATTTAGATTTTTCCAACGAAGCCAATGAGCGTTTGTTTTGTGAGCATCACGGAGGAGATATTGAGATTGGTTTTAATGCTAAGTTTTTCTTAGAGGTACTGAATCACATACATACAGATAAAGTATTGATTAAGTTATCTGAGCCTAATGTAGCTGGTCTAGTATTTCCGGAGTCTCAAAATCAGGACGAAGATATTTTAATGCTGATAATGCCTTTTGTGTTATATAACTATGCTTAATAGTTGCTTTCTGCGATAAATATATCTTTCTGAGGCTGTGAGCTATGGTTTACATTTATTGTCTTTCCTTGCAATTTGTCGAGGAGTTCATCTGGATTATTTGGAGCTTGATCTGATCTCCAGGCTATAAACTGGTCGGGTCTGATTAATGTCAGTTTAGTTAAATATACTTTTTGTAAAATACTTTCATTGAGGCTTAATATTTTAAATTTCAAACCTCTCTTTTTTGCAGTTTCTTCAAAAGGTTTAGTGTCAACTTCATCTCCATAAACTTTAAGTAAAGTATATTCTTTTCCTAAAATATCATGAAGGTTTTTCCCTATTGATAACCATTTATTTGGAGCTCTGCTACCAACTCTATTGGTTTCGCTAAAAGAAGACTCTTCTCTATCAGAAATACTATCACTTATACATATGGGGGATTTTATATAAGAAAAGCCTAGCTGCATATCTTCAGAATGAAACTCTTTGTATGTTTTTTTTCTAATTATGTTACCCGCAATCTTTCTTGTAACCCATCCAAGCACTCCTTTTTGCTCGATTACTTTTAGTCCTTTACTAACTTTAAGCAGCTTTTTGGCATTATCTCCTGATTCTCTTACTCCTAGCATACCAATAGGTCTTCGCTCTAGCTCATATGTCTCTAATATTTTTGGGTCTGCTTTTTTCTGAAGAACAAGTGCTAGCTTCCAACCAAGGTTTATGGCATCTTCAACCCCAGTATTCATACCTAGGCCTCCTGTCGGGGTAAATAAATGTACTGCATCTCCTACTAAAAAAGCTCTATCTTTTTTATATCTCCTTGCCACCATCAAAGAAGTATCCCATTTATTGACTTCTAAAATTTTATATTTAATATCAAATCCTATTGCTTCTGTTAAAACCTTTTTTGCAACTTCAACTTTAACGGAAGCAGTAAAACTCTCTTTTTGTAATGGAGTTTGATAAACCCACAAATCTTTTTTAGGGTCATAGGGAATTAGTACTCCTTTTGTTCTGGGATTAGCAATAAAATACATTATCGCATCTCCATTTTTATGAGCATACCTTAAATTAGGAGCATGAAACTGAATCCCTAGCATGCTTTTTATTGACTTTGCTCCGTCCATTTTTATGTTGAGGTGATTCCTTACAAAGCTTGAAGCTCCATCACAGCCAACTAAGTAGGATCCTTTTACTCTTTTTTCTTCTAATCTTTTTTTATCGAAAAAGGTTACTTCTATGCTGCTATCCACTTCATTAAACCCTGTTACTTCGCAGTTGAACAAAATATTTAAAACTGACTCTTTATCAACTTTTTGCCTCAATATTCTTTCTGTATATATTTGAGAAATTCGTTGAGGTAGTGTTGTTGCTTTTTTGCAACCAAAAGCCGTAATTTTTTTCTGCTCTACTGCCTCATTAAAAGAAGGGAATTTGAATTCCGTAATTTTTTTACCTCCTAGAGAAGTTAAAAATTTTATTGAAGTAGAATAATTGGATGGAATACCCTGTTTTCTAAATTCTTCTTCTAACCCCAAACGCCTCATATGTTCCATAGACCTTGCATTTACCAGATTACATTTGGGTTGCGTGGATGTTGACTCTCTTTTTTCTAGTATTAAGCATGGAATACCTCTATTAGACAATTCTAAAGCTAATGTCAACCCGACTGATCCTGCTCCAACTATTATAACAGGGTATTTTTCACGCATAAAAAATATTTGCTATAGTTGAAGTTACATTCCGCAAGTATCTGTAGTAAATAATTCCTAAAACTCCTGCTGTGATAAACATGATGCTGCTGTAAAGTATTGCAGGAATAGCAAAAAGTATATTTTCTAAGGTTACTGTGCCAATGATAAAAGCAAGGACAACATTTTGTATCCCCACTTCAACAGCTATTGTTACTCCTTTTTTGTCACTCAAAAGAAGTGTTTTAGCTAGTAAATATCCCACAAGCATTCCTCCGACGTTTAGAATTAGAACCGCTGGAAATATTAGATCAGCGAAATACTGTAGTTTATCTATCTCTCGAATAAATACGGTTATGATTACAATTGCTAACCATAACAGTATTACTATTTTAAATGGGTTTCTTAATTTTTTAGAGATGACTGGAAAACGATTATGAAAAATTAATCCTATTGCCAGTGGTATGGTCGTTAATGTGGATACTTCTAATACTACACCCCCAAACCCAATTCCAATTAAGCTTTTTATGGATGTAAAACTAATACCTAGCTGTAGCCAAAATGGCATAACCAAGAATGCTAATATTGTAGAAAATGCTGTTAAAGATATGGAAAGCACTCTGCTTCCATTAAAAACATGAACTAAAGCATTAGAATATACCCCCCCAGGACATGCAGCTAATAATATTAAGCCGAAAGCAAACTCATTTTTTAGAGGCAGTATATTAGTTATTCCTATTGCTAATAAAGGTGGAATAATCACTTGACATGCTATTCCCAGACATAAAGCCAAAGGTTCTTTAAACAAGTGAATAAAATCTCTTTTGTGAATGCTTAGCCCCATGCTAAACATAATAAAAAACATAGAGATTTTTAATACGATTTGCATTTACGTTATTATAAATAGTGATTATCTCTTGTTTTTACGAAACTGCTAAGAGTTTAGTTTGTAGAGTTTCGTGCATTTCCTTACGTCAGACAGGTAACATTTGATATTTCAAAGATGCCTAGAGTTTTAGTTTTACGCTAATTTCAATACCAGCTCAACATATATTCGAGCAGTGTTTGAAAAAAGGATAACTTTAGAATTTGTTAACATGAATAATTCAAAACTTACTCATGATAATACAGGCTTACTTATTTATAACTCTATCTAGCTCTAATTATCTACATTATGCATAAACCTCATATCTTCTAGAAATTAAGATCGCTAAAAACTCTAGAATCCGTAGAAGAAAATTATAGATAAAACAATTTCTTATATCAAATTATTCAACCTATAGTTAATAAGTTTGAAAGCTGCTTTTATATTTGCAGTAAGTAAGCCTAGTTTAACTTTATTAGGGTTTAATCTATTATAAAAATTAATTAGATAAGGAGATCATGTTATTAAGCGTTTCTACGATAGTTCCTGCAGCAATTATAGCTTTCACCATTGTTATTCTTTTGTTAGTGTTTTTATTGCTATTTGCGCAATCTAAACTAGTTCAAAGTGGTGATGTTAAAATTACAGTTAATGGGGATACGGATAACCCAATTGTTGCTCAGGCTGGTTCCACTCTTCTTACAACTCTTTCTGGGCAAAAGATTTTTTTACCATCTGCTTGTGGTGGCGGTGGTACTTGTGCTATGTGCAAATGCCAAGTACTTGAAGGAGGTGGTGAAGTGCTTCCTACTGAAGTCGGTCACTTAAGTAGACAAGAGCAGAAAGAGAATGTTAGACTTTCATGCCAGGTTAAGGTAAAAGGAGACATGGATATTAAGATTCCAGAAGAAATTTTTGGAATCAAAAAATGGGAATGTGAAGTTGTATCTAACTACAATGTAGCTTCCTTTATAAAAGAGTTTGTCGTAAAGTTACCTGAAGGAGAAACTTTAGATTTTGAGTCGGGAGGGTACATTCAAATTGATGTCCCTGAGTGTGAAGTTGACTTCAAGGACTTTGATATTGCTCCTCACCCTGATGACCCTGCTGGTAAAGATAAGTTTAAAACGGAGTGGGATAAGTTTAAGCTTTGGGGTCTTAAAATGAAAAATGATGAGCCAATCTTTAGAGCTTACTCTATGGCTAATCACCCAGCTGAGGGAAATATAGTTATGTTGAATATTAGGATTGCAACTCCACCTTGGGATAGAGCTAAAAACCAATGGATGGATGTAAACCCTGGTATTTGTTCATCGTATGTTTTCTCTAAAAAACCTGGGGATAAAATTACTATCTCAGGTCCTTACGGTGAATTCTTTATTAAAGAGACTGATAAAGAAATGATCTATGTTGGTGGAGGTGCTGGTATGGCTCCACTCAGATCTCACATTTTCCATTTATTTCATACACTCAAAAGTGGCAGAAAAGTATCTTATTGGTATGGTGGAAGATCTAAAAGAGAGCTTTTTTACACTGAGCATTTCAGAGAAATAGAAAAAGAATTTCCAAACTTTAGCTATCATATTGCATTATCTGAGCCATTACCAGAAGATAACTGGAAAGTAAAGAAAGATATTAATGACAAAGAAGGTGATGGCTTTGTAGGATTTATTCATCAGGTGCTTATAGATAATTACTTAAAAGATCATCCTGAGCCTGAAGAAGTTGAGTTTTATTTCTGTGGTCCTCCAATGATGAATGCTGCTGTGATTAAGATGTGTGATGACTTTGGTGTTCCTGATGAAAATGTATCTTTCGATGACTTTGGTGGGTAAAGAGGTTCTTTACCTTTTTCTTTTTCTTTTTCTTGATCAATAAAGTAGAATTTGAGATTTTATAGGTTAAATCATTTTCTAATAGTACTATACTGCTATAGCAAAAAGTTAATCTAAACTCTAGGAAAGCAGCTTCAAAAGATTATTACACAGAAATACAGTTTGACGTATATCAAAGAAAAAATTATTGTACCTATATTTATTGAAGGAGTAAAGTATAAGTTTTTATTTGATACTGGAGCTCCGAATATAGTTTCTACTGAAATTAGCAAACCTATACAAAGCAAAAAAGAAGGTGAAATATCAATCAAAGATGTAACTAACAAAAAAGACAGCCTAGATGTAGCTCAAGTCACTTCACTAATTGAGACCTTTGCAAAATTGGCTGGTTTAATAATTGAGAGTATTTTTGGTTTTTTTCTGCTGGTTTGTAGGATCATTTGTTTCGTTGTTTTTCAGGAAACTGCTTGAATTTCTTGATTTTCTCTTCCATTTCAGCCTTTTTGTATTGCATTGGACACAATTATCCCAGGAGCTCTCTTTAAGTTATAAGCTATAGCCTCTAATACATGCTGAGTATGCGTTTTAGCAATGCCTTTAACCTGGCGCACCTGCTCTAAACCATTTCATTTCTTAATTCCCACAAAAGTTCTCTCCACCACATAGCGCTTCGTACCAATGTGTTTATTGAACATTACTTCTCAGGTCGATTCCTACAGGCTTTATGCTGTAACCTGTTCTTTAAATTTAGCTCCTCTTGGAATACCTACAAAGTCTTTGCTATTGGTGCTTACTTCCTAAAATCTAAAAACACTATAAAACTAAATGTAGCTCTACATAAAAAACGAAGAAAATGGTTTATGGGTATATGGGATTACCCGATAGATTTTACCCTTGAATTTCCTAATGCATAATTTGGGTTAAATAGCCTTAGTGATCAATCTTAAAAGTAAAAATTATTACTTCACTATTTTATATGTAAACGAAACCTAAATCTAATTTTAATACTCTAAATCTTTTAAAACCTTACTACTTTTGTAAATTCAAATTTAAAGCATGTCTACTGAGTTAGTCCCTATATCTAAAAATTTAACTACTGAAATTCCCTACTCGATTCTGTCAAAGCTTCCTGAAATGCCAGAAGAAGCTCAGAGAGAGTTTATTGACATTTATCAGTCAAATAGAAAATCTACTGTTTTAGGCTATATTTTTCACCTTTTTGCTTATGGGTCTTCCTACGGGTATTTGAATAGATGGGGAATGCAAATTCTTTATTGGCTAACTTTTGGTGGATTAGGCATTTGGTGGTTTATCAGATTGTTTACTTTACCCTCAAGCATAAAAAAACACAATAAGTCAAAAGCAGAAAACATATTCAAAGATATTATTTTAAAGTGGGGGGCTTCTTTTCGAAGAAAAGAAAAAGTTGGATCTTTATCACAAAAAATAACTAACCTAAAACCTAGACCCCTAAAAATATCCTTTGACCCTTCCAATTTATCTATCAAAAATTTGAAGAAAGGATATTTGATAGATTTTGATTTGAAAACATGGGAGGTAAAAAATGAGTATCAGATTGACTGGTTGAAAAAAACTTCTAGTAAAGAATTAGTGATTATTAATGATCTTAAAGAGCTTATACTAAATATTGAAATTAGTGATCAAAACAAGTTAATAGCAGTTCTTTCCAGAAAAAGTATCCATCAAATAGACTCCACCATAGAAAATCAAATACTAAAACTACATACCCCACCTGTAAAAATCACCTTTGAAGGGAAGACCTATTACAAAGAGTCTGAGAATAAAGGAATTATATTTAATATATCAAATAATACTTCCCCTCCAACTTTAGTAAATTCCATTTTGTACTTTGATGATAGCAGGGAATACATTTTTAGAATTGACATAGCAAACCAAGATAAATGTCTCGGGTATGCTGGAAGGTTATATCTGAAAGAATCTTTCAGTGAAATTTTGCCTAAATGATATTCACTCTGATTTTATGATAAGGATCTAGAGCTACTTTCTTAACATCAAGCTTAGCCTTTACAAAGTAGTTTGACCTTTCATTACTTGCCCACTTGCTTGCTTTACCCAAAGCTCCCAATGCACCTCCTTTTTCCTTTAGCTGATCTGCATTAGATTTCATTAGCGTAAAGGGAAACTCAAACTCAAAAACCTTTTCTTCCCCTGGTTTAATCATTTCATTAATTTGCATCTCCATTTCCCCTAAGTCAAAGAATTTTGTTTTCCTACTATCGCCCCTACCTGTTGAAAATTCTTCCTCTAACTCTATTTCGAGAGAAACCAGTTCTTGTTCACTTTTAGTAGTTATTACAACTTTACCTTTGACCATTAACTCTTCTTTCGAAAGATTTGGATTCATTTCCAGCCTGATTTTTACTCCCCCTAAACCAAGCCAATTTTTAATTTTACCGAAGAAAGACATTTTACTTATAGTTTGAATTTTCGTTCAATCATAAATTTATTAATAACATTTTACATAAGCCATAAAACAACATTTACTATTAAGTTTTTTTAACAAAAAAATTTGTTTAAACGATATGAATAAGAGAAAAACAATAATTATTTCAATTCTTATAATTATTTCTATTTTATTGCCTATCATTTTAAGTTATTTCTTCATCTTTAAAAAAGACAGTTTTAAGTTTAATCCTATTGCTTTTCTTCCTAGCAAACCATTTTTTGCTATTTCAGTACAAAGCCCAATAAAAACCTGGTCTAATTTAGAAGATAAAACTCCTGTAAAAGAGCTTATTCGATCTTCGAAGGTATTTGAAGAATATGAGCTTATTGGGACTACTAATACTTTAATTGAAGACTATAAAGCATTTATTTCTTTCTTTGACTCAAAAAGACTTCTTATTTCTGGTCACCTTACTTCACCGTATGATTGGGATTTACTTTATCTATTAGAGATGCCGCTATCCTTTGATTATGAATACTTTGCTTCTAATATCAGAGAGCTATTGCCAAAAGAGTATCATCTTAATTTAAACGACAAAATATTTGAACTTACTAATACAGATGATAAGGATACTTTATTCATTTACCCTTTTGAAAACATACTAAGCTTAAGCTATTGTAAAGAGTTAATCATTCCGTCTCCATCTAAAAAGTCTTTAAAAATTAGCTCAGAGTTTAAAGAGTTTCTAGAGAGTAATCCTAATAAGGATAAAATAGGTTTCTTTATTGACAATAATTCTCTTATGGAGTTATTGTTAGATAAAAACTTAGCATCAATAGAGCAGTTGGACATTAAGCAAATAAGTCCTCATTCTTTTTTTTCTCTGAGTAGCGATAATAAAGCTTTGTCTCTTGATGGCTTTTTATCACTAAAAAATCAGGGAATTTTGCTTAATACCATACTAAGTGAGCTGGGAGCCAATAAAAAAGTTTGTCAGAATATTATTCCTGAAACAGCTTCTTTTTATTTAAGTATTTGCTTTGAAAACTTTCAAAATATTTACCCCGCCCTTGATGGGCAAAAAAACAACTACCCACTTATTGGTAGTTATTTGAAGAATACTAAGGCTATTGAAAAATTTTTTGATTTTGATTTTGAAAAAGATTTCATCCAAAATATAGAAAATGAAATTGCTTTAGTTCAGCTACCTTATAGTGATACATTATCGACAGAGTCTTTGCTTTTAATCTTTCACGTAAAAGATTCGACCTCTATACAAAACTCTATGAGCCTATTAGAAAGTAAAATAAAGGCTAAAACTCCCGCTAAATTTAAGAAAACGAAATATAAAGGATATTTAATTGGCTTTTTAGCAGTAAAAAACTTTTTTAAAACCCTTTCAGGTGGAATTTTACATTTTTCTCATAGACCTTATTATACAATAATTGATAACTATTTAATTTTCTCTAATAGTCCCCAAGCGGTAAAGATTACAATAGACTACTATTTGGAAGAAAAAACTTTAAGCAGGTATGCTCTCTATAAAAAAGAAACCAATTGCGCATCAAAAGAATCTACTTTTTCTCTTTATGTAAATAGTATTTATTTAAATTTTGATACTAAAAAAAACATCATTAAAAATTTCCCTACTTATCATTTTTCACTCTCTTCAAAAGATAAAGACATGGGTATTTGTGCTTTTACCAATTTTTTCTCTGATCAGGAATTAAGTGCAAATTCAACCTTTGAATATTTTAGTAAACTAACTGAGCCCGCCAAAAACTTTTTAATCCCTACTAATGAAGAAGTAGTAAATTCTATTGATTTAGATACTTTATACTCTCATAACTCTGACAGTAAGACTCAAAAATACTATTATAAAAATGGCAGCTTAAAACTCGAGTTTAAGACAAAATATGGCTTAAAAAATGGCTATTACAAAGAGTTTTATCCTAATGGAAAAGTAAAAACAAAAGGACATTACTCTAATGATAAAAGAAATGGTCTTTGGAGACAATATGATATTAATGGTGGTCTAATCGAAAAGAAAAAATTTAAGGAAGGTCTAGAAAAATAAAATAAAAGTACTTTTATTTTACTATTTTTGAAGGTTTGTTTAACATAAAATCAAAGAAGAGATGAGTGAAGTGACTGATAATCAAATAAATCCCGAAGAACTAGCTAGAATCAAAAAAGCTTTCAAACAAAAGGATTGGCAAGAAATAAAATCTAAAGACTCCTGGGCAATTTTCAAAGTAATGTCTGAGTTTGTAGAAGGTTTTGAAAAGCTAGCTAAAATTGGTCCTTGTGTATCCGTTTTTGGGTCTGCAAGAACTAAACCAGAAAATAAATACTATAAAGCAGCAGTAAATGTAGCATCTTTATTGGTCGAAAAAGGCTTTGGTGTGATTACAGGAGGCGGACCAGGAATTATGGAAGCAGGAAACAAGGGTGCGAACATAAAAGGCGGAACATCAGTTGGATTAAATATTGTACTTCCATTTGAGCAATATGATAATGTATATATTGATCCAGATAAATTAATTACGTTTGATTACTTCTTTGTAAGGAAGGTAATGTTTGTTAGATACTCACAAGGTTTTGTAGTTATGCCTGGTGGTTTAGGTACTTTAGATGAACTTTTTGAGGCATTCACCTTAATTCAAACTAAGAAAATTGGCAGATTCCCAATTGTACTATATGGCAAAAGCTATTGGGAAGGCTTAATAACCTGGATTAAAACTACTCTTCTAGAAGCCGAAAATAATGTTAGCCCTGAAGACTTGGACTTAATAAACCTAGTTGATACTCCAGAAGAGGCTGTTGATATCATTACTGAATTCTATAAAACATATAGTATTTCACCTAACTTTTAGAGTAGTTATTTGCTACACCATTTATTATTTTTTATGATAAATCTCCAAGGTAGTAATGCATCTTCTTCTGCATAATCTATCCCTATTCGTGGTGTAGCAATAATTTGATCTTCGGTAATATTTTCATTTGGTGAAACCCAAATTGTATTTCCAAATAAGTCAGTATTATTTAACTCTTTTTTAAGGCCTAAAGCTTGCGATAGCTTTCCAGGACCAGAAGTTAGTTTATAATCCAATTTATTCCTCTTTCTTCTAGCCAGCATAATATCGATATTATATACTGGTTCTACTGCTCTGATAAGCACTGCATCCGCATAGCCTTGCTTATTTGTTACTATATTAAACAAGTGATGTATCCCATAGCACATGTAGATATATGCCCTACCTCCTTCTTCAAACATTACTTTTGTTCTATTAGTGTTTTTACCTAAATAAGCATGGCATGCTTTATCTGTAGCTCCACAATACGCTTCTGTTTCAACAATCTTACCAACTGTTAATACCCCCTCAAGGTTTGTGCATAAATATTTTCCTAATAACTGTTTGCTAATACTCACTACATCATTACTGTGGTAAAATGATTGAGAAAGTTTTCTTTCATATTTATTTAAACCCATTGAGTAAGAAATTTTTGAATATCAAATTGTCCGTTTCTCTAAAAAACCGTTCATTTTTGAACATTTGTTATTTTAAGCAATTTGATTTTTAAATTATAAAAAATTGATTGCCAGTTACTTAACTGCAAATGGAACAATTATAGTAAAGCAATAATCAATTGACTTCTAGTGTCAAGTTAGATAGTACAGTCAATTTGGGTTTAGATAATTGAACAATTACAAATGCAGGTCTTTTAGACCTGTTTTTTTATGCTTCAATTCTTTTGATACTTGCCCCAAGCCGGTTTAATCGCGTATCTATTGCTTCATACCCTCTATCTATTTGCTCTGCATTGTATATTGTACTTTTCCCTTCTGCAGAAAGTGCTGCTATAAGCAGCGATACTCCTGCCCTTATATCAGGCGAAGTCATAGAAATTCCTCTTAGAGGAAGGTTTTTGTTCAAACCTATTACTGTAGCTCTATGAGGGTCACACAAAATGATTTGTGCACCCATATCAATGAGTTTATCTACAAAGAACAGTCTGCTTTCAAACATTTTTTGATGCACCAAAAGTGTTCCTGCTGCCTGAGTCGCAACAACTAAAACTATACTCAACAAATCTGGAGTAAACATTGGCCAGGGACCATCTGCTACTGTTAGTATTGCCCCATCCATAAATTTATTTATTCTATAATGGTCTTGTTTAGGAATATGAATGTTGTCACCATTTATAGTAAGCTTGACCCCCATTCTTCTAAATACTTCAGGTATTTGACCAAGGGATTGTACACCAGCATTTTCAATCGTAATTTCAGAGTTCGTCATTGCCGCTAGACCTATAAAACTTCCTACTTCAATCATATCTGCTAACATAGTATGTGTTGCTCCTCCTAGAAACTCTACTCCTTCAATTTCAATTAAATTCGATCCCTCACCAGATATCTTTGCTCCCATTGATCTTAGAAGGCGACAAAGCTGTTGTATATATGGCTCACAAGCAGCATTGTAGATCGTTGTTTTCCCTTGAGCAAGAGATGCCGCCATAATTATATTTGCTGTACCAGTTACTGAGGGCTCATCTAATAAGATATATTTTCCTTTTAAGCCATTTGTCTCAATAGAATAGTATTCCTGACCTTTGGGATAGTCTATTTTTGCTCCTAACTTTTTAAGCCCAATAAAGTGGGTATCCAACCTTCTTCTACCAATTTTATCTCCACCTGGTTTTGGCATTATCGCTTTGCCAAACCTTGCTAATAACGGCCCTACCAACAATATAGATGCTCTTATCTTTTGAGCATTTTGCAGAAACTCCTCTGACTTAAGGTAGTCTAGTGAAAGATTTTTCGCTTTGAAAGAAAAATCATGATCTGAAACTTTTTTTATCTCCACTCCTATGCCTTCTAAAAGTTTTATTAGAAATTTCACATCTCGAATCAACGGTATATTTTTAATTATTACTTCTTCTTCTGTAAGTAAAACTGCACACAATATTTGAAGGGCTTCATTCTTAGCTCCCTGTGGTCTTATAGTTCCACTAAGTTGCTTACCCCCTTCTACTTCGAAGATGACTTTTTTATTTACCATTTTAAATCATTGATAATTTGCACAAGATTAATCTCTCTAGCTAAATTCACCCTAGTTCAGGATAAAAACAAACACATTTTTACTTTTACATAGAACCTAAGTGATAGTTTCGCAATATACATTTGTAAGTGTTTGATTATCTGTAAAAAAATCATACTTTTTGTTAACTTAAATCTTCTATTCATGAAACTCATTTTTCATCTCGTACTTTGTACAATATTTGGCCTTACAGCTTGCTCACAATCTAAAAAAAACACTAAGAACACTATGTCTACTTCAAACAACACTTCCTTTTATGATTTTGAAATAGAAACTATTGATGGAAATATAGTCTCATTGGATCAGTATAAGGGAAAGAAAGTATTGCTAGTCAATGTCGCATCAAAGTGCGGTTATACCCCTCAATATGAAGATTTACAAGCATTGCATGATATGCATGGAGATAGAGTTGCTATTCTAGGCTTTCCAGCTAATAACTTTGGAGGTCAAGAACCAGGATCAAATGAAGAAATAGCCCAGTTTTGTTCCAAAAACTATGGAGTAACTTTTCCGATGTTTTCTAAAATATCTGTAAAAGGAGATGATACTCATCCACTTTATCAATGGCTTTCTAAAAAGGAGAAAAATGGATTTACTGATCAAGCCCCCACATGGAATTTTTGCAAATATCTTGTCGATGAAGATGGTAAACTAATTGGATTTTATCCTTCTTCTGTTAATCCGTTTGATGAGGTGCTTTTAAATAAAATTTTAGAGTAGGTTTTATTACTATGTCTAATTCTTAATAAATAAATCTATTCCTTCTTTTTGCTGCATTTTTACCTTCATAAGGTAGTTACCACTAGGCAGGTACTGTATTTCTAAAGGAATTACCTCAGTCTCCCCTCTTTTCTCCTTTTGCCATGTCTTAATTTCTTTTCCAGATGTATTTAATATTGATATTTGAATATCTCCAAAGTAGTCGTTATTAAACGTAAGCTGAATTTTCTCATTTGCTGGATTAGGATACAATGTAATCCCATATTTAGATAAATTATCTTTAACCCCAAGCACTTCACTTTTAGTAAAGTATGCATTCATTTCTGTAAGGCTAAGAACTGTCCTTATGGAAGAGTTTAAGCTCTCATTCTCTAGTTTAATTTCTACCCTATCTTCACTATTGATTGAGTGATAATCTGCTAACAGATAATATACTTCTTCACTACTCAAATTATTAAAGCTAAAGTTTCCCCCTGTAGCAGATGTAGCTGCTGCAATCACCTGATCTTGTGCATTTACTATAAGGAATGGTATTCCAAGCCTACCTTCAACTTCCTGGTTATTGGTTAGTTCGTAGGCTTTTCCACTAAGGTTGAAATTGCTAGTAATGCCATGAGTTTCTTTTTGGATCAATGTGATATCTTGATTAGAAAGGTTAGAGTTTAGAACAAACCGATTGGCATCTCCTTTTATAACTTTACCTCCAAGATAAGTTGTCAAATAATTATCCAATCGTTTCAAAGGATCACTTGGCTGAACTCCCAAAATGTAATTACCTCCTACAATTTGATGGAAGGAGTAACTACCACCTTCTTCTGTTCTCACTTCTTTTACCTCGCTAAAAAAGCCACTTTCTTCCACTTGATAAAGAATAACTCTTTGCCTTGACTGTCCCTCTCCTTCTTTATCTTTAATGATTCCTGAAATAGAAAACTCTTCATTTGGAATAATTATAATTTGAAATATCTTTTCAATAGTACCGCCTTTTGAATCTGTAGAGCGAATTCGTATACTCCTTTCATCTCCTCCTTCTGTAGCTTGATCATACTCTGTGAGGAGCAAATCATCTACAATAGAAAACTGGTAGTTGTGCGTACTACCTTCTCCATAAACAAGTTGATACCTAAACCCATCGCTATCATCAGGGTCTGCTGTAGTTAACTGACCTATTCTGCTTCCTTTTCTTGTTCCAGAGAGTATAGACAAATTAGATAAAGTTAGGCTTGTTGGTAGTTGGTTTTGGAATGATTCATCTTTGTCCAAAATATTAATTACTAACGAATCCATAACTTTTGCTCCCTTACTATCTTTACTTTCTATAATGATCTTATAGCTCTCTTTTTCCTCAAAATCAAACACTTTTTTCGAACGAAGTTCATTGCCTATGGCTTCAAATGCGCTTTCTGTATCTTCTACAATCCTGTATTTGAAATACTCTACTTGATCTTCGTCTTCTGTCTGGAAAAAACCTATTCTTGAGCCAATTGGAATATTTTCAGCTATCTGATCGTTGGAAATTAATATTTTAGTTGGAGTATCATTTGTATCAATCAATCTCAGAGTTATTTCTTTGGTAAAAGAACTGTCTACTTTATCTCTTACATTCACCTTAATATGAAATGCTTTTCTTTCTCCTTCATAATTAAAAGAAGTATTTGTTAGCAAGTTAAATCCCTCTATTCTAAAATATTGGTTATCAGAATTTTCATTATCTAAGGAAAAAATAAAATTTTCATCTCTATCTTCATCAATAGCCTCAAAAGTTGCAATTGATGTACCTATTGATAAATTCTCTTCAAACGAATACGATGAAAGTGTTATATCATTGGGCATATCATTTTGATCTATCACTCGAATAGTGAACTCTTTTTCTAATTCTTTTTGACTATCCCGATCCAATATTCTCACTCTAATTTGGAGTAATGAATCTCTTTCGTAATTGAGAACCTTTTTGGTAAGCAAGAATTTACCAGATATACTAAATAATGCGTTGTCCTCTGAGTTATCTCCTGATGCGAGATAGAAGCTGTAATTATTAATCAAATCAGGGTCTTCCACTACAAAATCACCCACTATTACACCTACTGCATTTTCTACTACTGAATAGTTATCTAAAATAGCATCCTGAGGTCCTTCAGGAACATCTAATAATGCTATGTTTAGCATTGATCTACTCTTTTCTCCTCCTTGATCTTCAATTTCTACTATTATATCCAACGAAGGTTTTATCTCAAAGTCTAGTTTTTTTTCAAGTATTAATGAATTGCCCTGAATAGAGAAGAATTCAGAATCATTTTCATTGATAATAGTGTATATATGACTATCATTTTGATCTTCATCTAAAGGAATTAAGGTAGCAACTATACTCCCAACTTCCACATTCTCTCTTAATTCGGTACTAGATAGTTCTAATCCAGTAGGTGCATCATTCGCATTTATTATTTCTATTGTTATTTGCTTCTCAAAGTTTCCTCCGCCCTGATCTATAACTACAATTGGTAGAAAAATTTCATTTACTCGCTCATAATTAAATGATTGAATAGCTAGAAGCTCATTTCCTTCTATTCTAAAAAAACTACTGAAATGACTTTCAGCTATTTGAAATTGATGACCTTGTATTGTTTGATCTTCATCTAAAGCACTAAGTAAACCAACTACTATTTCACTTTCTTGATTTTCAACTATGGTATTGGAAGAGATAAATATATCTGAAGGGGAGTCATTGGTATCTATAACCTGAATCTGTACGGCGTTTGTCAGTGTTTCACCTGCTTTATCGCTTACCTCTACGGCTACTTCTATTTCACTTTGCTCTTCGTAATTGAATGGCTCACTTGCAAAAAGTATATTTCCTTCTACAAAGAACCTTGCATTGCCAACAATAGAATACGAAAACTCCTCATTTTCATCTTCGTCAATAGTAGAAAGCTCTCCTATTTGTGCCTGATTTACTAGGTTCTCCTCTACCCTGTTTTGACTCAATATAATTTGCGTTGGCGCATCATTTCTATCATTAATTCTTATGTTAAGCTCTTTTTGAAAAGCGTTCCCTCTTTGATCATCCGTCTCAACTAGAATGATATATTCGTTTTTATCTTCAAAATTAAAAGTGGTACTACTAAGTAGCTGGTTTTCTTCTATCAAGAAATAATCATTATCAGGATAATTAGCTCTTTCAATCAAACTATAGGTATAGGTTTCATTTTCGTCTGGATCTACCGTTTCTAAACTTCCAACTAAAGTTCCAGAAGCTGCATTTTCATTTATGGTATTTGCAGAAAGAATGATATCTGTTGGTGATTCAGAGACATCTAAAACATTTATTGTTAAAGCTTTACTTTTCGTACCACCAAAACCATCATCCGCACGAATAACTACGATATATCCTTTTTGCTCTTCGTAATTAAAAGATACGTTACTGATTAATTGATTGCCTTGAATGGAGAAATAAGCATCTCCATTCACTAGTTCCAAAGTATGGTTATTCGTAAGGTCAGGATCTTCTACGCTAATATTTCCAATTAATGTGCCTAAAGGCTGATTTTCTATTATTTCTAAAGAGCTTAAGCTAATATTTTCTGGTGGATGGTTGGGCTGATCAGGCTCATTTACCAGGTTTTTAACTCGAATAGTGAAATTTTCAATTGTACTTAAATTATTATCATTTCTGTCTGATGCTTTTACCTGAATTAAGTATTGATTTTTATCCTCATAATCAAAAACTTCTCTACTTAAAAGCTTATTGTCTTGAATAGAAAAAGAGCTATTATCTGGCAACCCTCCTGTAAGTTGAAAGAAATACTCACCTTCTGAGTCTGGTTCTGCAATCAAAAAGCTACCTACCAGAGTTCCTTCTATTTGCTCTTCAAAAACACGGGAAGAAGTTATTGTCAGCCCCTCTGGTGCTTCTCGCTCGTTTACTATTTGTATTATAAAGTTTTTATCTGTTGTTGCTCCATGCTCATCCCTAGCCCTCACACGAATAGAGTGGTTTAGCTTTTCTTCTCTATCAAAAGAAGCTGTTGCTCTTAACGTATTACCATCTACCTCAAAAAAGGGATTACCACTGCTACCTTCTCCTTCTACCAGAGAGTAAGTATGATTAGCCGCTTCACCGATTTCATCATCTTCTGAGGAGAAAATACCTATAGCTGCTCCAATTGCATTATTTTCTAAAATAGATGAGTTGGAAATAGCAATTGCAGAGGGTGCGTCATTTACATTTTGGATGTTTATTTGGAAAGCTTCTTCGAAAGATAAACCTCCTCTATCTAATGTTCTTATTCGTATGCTGTACGTATCTCTATTCTCAAAATCAAATACTCTGTTTGTAACCAACCTATCTTCTTCTATTTCAAAAAACCGATTGTCTACATCTCCATCTCCCGAAACTAAAAAGTACCGAAAACGATCATTAGCATCTTCATCCTCTGTAGAGAATGTCCCTACCAAAGACCTCAAAGGTAAGTTTTCTTCTACTTGGTTATTGTCAAGTAAAACAGCTGTAGGAGCATCATTTCTATTGACAACATCAATTACCAGAACCTCTTCAACAACCTGAACAGAACCTTGACTTTCCGCTCTCACTCTAATATTAACCTGATTGTGTTCTTCATAATTAATCGGAAAGTTAGAGGTGATAATATTATTTTCTATAGAAAAGTTATCATTAAAATCATCCCCGTATCCTTCTATCAACTGAATCACATAATTATTTTGATCTTGCACAGCTATTTCTCCTACCTGGACCGGGTTTTGTGCATTCTCAAATAATGAAAGTACCTGAGAAAGTAAAACAGTTGGAGTTTGCTCTTGTAAATCAACCTCAAAATCCTCTAACCTTACATCAGGAACTATATTTACATTATCATCATAATATAGAATTGCTTCTGTACTTTGATTGGTAAGCAGATGAATTGGCTCATTGCTTTGAGTATTTTTGATATGAAAATTAATCAATGCAATAGGTACAAAACTATTTTCTGGAGTTAACTGTCCCTCATTATCCTCAATTAATTCATAGTTTATAGAAAGCTGATTCTTTAAAGGCAAAGTGAAATTTGGCTGTTCATACGCGTCATCTTCTTCGAAGCTATAAAATGAAGTTACTGAAGGTCTAAGCCCAGGGTTTTCGTTCCAGCCTTGATATATAGCAGAGGTATCGTATTCAAAAACCATGTTAGATGTCCCTAGCTTTTTAGTATTTCCCTGCAAGTTTACGTATGCTTTAAGCTCTAGTGCATGGTTTTCTCCTTCTATTTTATTTTTTACAACTTCCAGCTTTACAGCAGATTGCTGTGCATAAATAACTCGAACAGATAAAAAAAATAGTATTGAGATTAAGACGGCTCTCATTTATATTATATGATAAATTAGTTTGTACGGCTTTATATATGCATTCTACTTAAGTTTTACGAGTTCTACAAAGCTCATATACCCTTTAAAGCTTTCGTTTAGATAGTTTTTATTACGTACGTAATTTGTAATTAGATATAAATTAGCAAACTTTTCTTACTCTTAACAATGTTTGCATATCAATAATTTTTTATTGAGGCAGAGGCAACATTTGTAGTTTGCTTCCGTTAGTATTGCAAAGTTTTATGTTTTAATTATAATTTAATTGTTTAACCGTTCTAAAATTTATTTAAAAATGAAAAAGTTTTTTTTAGCAGGATTGATGGTATTTAGTTTAGCCTTTTTTAGCTGTGATGATGATGACGATGATAATGGTGGAGGAAATGTAGCAGATTGTGAGGCTTTAGGAGAAGCAGCAACTGATACTGGACTAGAATATGCAGGAGAACAAACAAAGGCTAACTGTGAGGCTTATAGAGCTGCACTTGAAGCATATTTAGCTAATGATGCTTGTTTTCCAGATGCAAATACAAAAGCCTCAATTCAAGCAGGTTTGGATGACTTAGATTGCGATTCTTTAAATTAATTAGATTAATTTAAAAGATATTAGGGGATACTTGTATTTCAAGTATCCCTTTTTTATTCAACTTAAATTTTAAAACCTATGTTGAAAACATTAAAAAAATTATCCATTCTATTATTGGCTATTGCATTTACAGGATGCGATAATGATGATTCTAAGCTTACCCCCGCTCCTGATGACCCAAGAACTCCTCTATTAATTGGTAGTGGCACAAAGGTTTGGAAATTAGTCAACACGAGAGTTCTCGATATTGATGAGCTCAAAGAGTGTGAAGAAGATAATACACTCACCTTTAATGGAGGTGAATTTGTAGATGACAATGGTTCTGTTGCTTGTCTTGAAGATAATGATAGAGTATTTAGTGGAGAATGGGATTTCCGAATTGGAAATGATGGCCAGGATCAAATTACTTTGAGCCTCATCCCTTACGACATTCTTGAACTGACAGAAAGCAGCTTGAAAATTAAGTACATAGTGGAATACCACTACGTACCACAATAATATTCTACTAAGATTGAACTTTATTCTGAGTTTTTTTATTTAAGAGGAAATAGACCGTTTCTGATTTAAAATTGAGGTACACTAGAAGCAATGATTATGATGTGTACCAAATAAAGGCAGACTACAAATCTTAAACAGATGAAGCTCAGAATACGTTCTTATAACATTTAAATTATACTAGTTATGAAATTATTCCATTTTAAAATTGCTATTGCTTTATTTATCTCAAGTTCTTTCTTTATCAGCTGTGATAAAGATGATGATGAAAATGTGCAACCAGACCCTGTAGATCCAAAAATCGAACTTATTGCTGGCAATAACTCGAAAACTTGGAGACTGGTAAACATCAAAATTTCAACAGGAGTTGAAAACCTAAGTGATTGTGAAGCTGATAATACCCTTACATTTAGAACAGACTCTACCTATACAGATAATAAAGGAGCAATAGCTTGCCCTGAAGATACCTTTATCTCCAATGAAGCTAATTGGGAGTTTGATCAAAACTTTGCTGGTGAAGAAAAGCTTTACCTTGGTGTTGTTCCTTATGATGTTTTGGAATTAAACCAAAATAGTCTAAAAATTAAACAGGTAGTAGAATATCACTACGAAGCTGTAGATTAAAACTTTCAGTTGAAGGTGGCTTTGATAAAGTCATCTTCCTTTTTTTGAGATTTTATTATCTTTTCTTTTACAGAAATGTAATCTTCTTTTGTCTTTTCTAATAAATTTACTGACATATATATGTTACATTTCTATAAATGTAAAAGTGCAAAAGTCAGTAAATCAATATTTTAATGGAGAGGTATTTCAGTGTACTATTGGAATAATAGCAGCAGTTATCTTTATAATTTTAGCTCTTTATTTGTTTTTTGTTGTAAAAACACAATATGCTAAAGGTTTTGGGTATCCATCTTTTATCATATCTGTCTTAGTTTTAATTATATGCGCTAGTGTGGTTAAAAGATCTCCAGCAGATATTAAAAGAGTAAATTCATTTGTTCAAAATGAACCAGATAAAATCAGAACTATTGAACTACCAAGAATCCAGAAGGTTATGAGAAATTTTAAGGTTATAGAATTTGTAGAAATTGGCTTAGCTCTACTATCATTATTGGCTTTTTTTATTATAAAAAACGAAATGTGGAAAGGAGTTAGCCTTGGGGCATTAGCATTATCTATCTTAATGTTCTTATTCGATTTTTTTGCAGAAAAAAGAGGGAAAGTATATTTAGATTTTTTGCAAAGCTTAGAATACTAAAGTTTCATTTCCATCATCTCTTTTTGAAACTGAATTTCGATAAGGTAACTAGGAACTCTGCTACTTGAAATCAAATTATTTAAACTCTTACCCAAATTATCCTCGGTAATTTCATCCAAAGAATAACACTCAATACCATATTTATCACTCAAAGACTTCACTTTACCTTTTCCGAGGGTATAATCAATAGCTATAGTAGGGACACCAAAACTCAAAGCAAAAACAGCAGAATGAAAGCGCATTGCCAAGAAAAAATTACACTTTTGAAAGTATTGCAAGTATTCTAATGGAGAAAGCTCTCTTGAAAGAAGGTCAAAATCAACATATTTCTTCAAACTTCCTGATCTTCTAAAAAGATCTCGATAAAACCAACGATCATCTCCACCAAAATGGTTGGTACACATTGGAATTGGTAGCAAAATAACATTTTCATTATTTCTAACAACATTTTCCAGTGCTAGAAATAACTCTTTCTCAAATTTCTCTCTCAGTTTTAGTCCTTCCTTCCTATTCAAATGCCTAGCGTATTCATGATAAGGAAAGCTTCTTAACCCTAGTCCTAAATACTTTTTAGTAGAGTTCTTTTCTAAAGGAACTACTTTACTTTTTTGCTTACTTAACCACAAAAATGCTGGATCTTCTGCAACAACTATGTCTTTTTCTATACCAAATTTAACAGCAGTATCTTTAGATTTCTGATCTCTCAAAACTATAGAACTCGAAAGTTTAAGGATGTTTTTGATAGAATTATTCTGATGTTTATTTCCCATAGGTCCTACCCCACAGCCAGCAATAACTCTAGGAATATTTAACTTCTCAGCAGCTATAAAAAGCCCTTCTATATCTGCTAAAAGATCAATGCCCATGATTGGTCCTCCCCCAAAAACGAGAAGACCCATATTTTTCAGACAGCTGGATGCTTCTTCCATGCCTAGTACTTCTGATATACCCAAATCAGGCATTTGCTTCTTTGTTAGTTCGGAGACATACGGGTAAAAATTCGCAAGAAAGAACTGCAAATCTTCTGATGAATTCGACTTCAAAGACTCTATTACTCCCCCCAAAATAGCTTTATCACCCAGTGTTTCTGTCCCATACCAGCCACATATCAATACATTCTTAGTCTTAGTTTCTTTGACACCTTGAAGCTCAGAGTTAATAGCAATATCCAGTATATTTTCCCTTCTCTTTTGAAGCGTTGTTCTAGCAAAAAAAGACCTTCTCCAGTGATATAGTGGCTTTAATTTATCTTTATCAATCCCTAAGGCTTTCAAAAGCTCTAAACCATATACTTTGATAAGCTCATTTCCAGCAGGCAGTCCTTGATAGTCATGATGGCAGCGATCACATTCATTATCATGAATATATTTTAAGTGGTCTTTATTCTGAAAATACAACTCATGACTATCTTCTGAGTTAATATTTCCTAGTGTTTTGCTAGCTACCGCACAGTAAAGCAACTCACCTTTAGAACCAATTGTAGCTCCTCTATGCTGCCAGTCACAGCCCGCCTTTCTTGGTTTTTGATGCAATAGCTGATCAATCAGAGACCGATAAAATAACGTTTGTTGATAATCTTTTTCATAATACTGAACAAGACTTTCCAGAAACTCTGCTATATGAATTTTATCTTCAAAACTCAGCGCAAAAGGATCAACTAAATCTTTTGAGTAAAGCCTTTGATGAGGAATACCAAGCCTGTATTTAATATAAACCTCTTCTTCAACTGCATAATCATGCAAGTCATGCAAGCCATATACATTGTCCTTAATAATGGTGCAACCAAAACGAATATTCCCAACAAAATCAGTTTCTTTCAAAAATTGAGTGACTTCGTGGGCAGATTGGAAGTTGCCTTTTCTCCCTCTAACCACATCATGAACCTCTTCGAATCCATCCAAAGAAACCATTACATCAAAGTACCCTCCAAACTTTTGAACTACCTTCCCTACCTCAAAAATCCTTTCTATAACCTGCTTGCTCTTGAAGGCATTGGTAATTAAAGAAATGTTTTTCAGTTTAGGAACTGTCTCATACAAAGCTTCTACCAGTTCTGGCAAATCTTTTCGCAGAGTAGGTTCTCCTCCATTTATCCCTATTGTGGCAACATTAGAATACAGGGGGTTTTTCAATGCATTTCTCAAGTCAGAAGCAGTTATTTCATACTCCCTTTTTTGCTTCCAGATATGACACATTTGACATTTGGAATTACAAATGTCATTTACCGGAAACTGAATAACAACAGGTTTCTCCAGCGGGTAAGGGTTAGATTGAAAAAGGTAGTTAAGCTTATGTATTTTCCTTTGTAACGACATCTAAGAGTAAACCAATTCGTATGTAAAGCTAAAGTATTTACAATATACTCACTAGTGAGGTTTTAATGCCTCGAAGTTTGCTTTGATTAAAGAATTGCACTTCATTTCATACCTCTCGGCTAACCCCGAGGTTAGTTGACCCAGGGTATTATCTCTTTTTTTTGAATTGGATACCCTTTCATTAGGCTCATCCCAACCCATCAAGATTGCCTCTTACAGTCCATTTTGGTCTACCATTTACCTCTTTCATAAGGATGCAATATCTTGGAAATAAGAGATTAATGTGGCAATGTGCTAATTCGATTATTATACTTGCTTCTAATTTACCACAGATCAAGTTCTTTCTTGGATTTTGATGCTTCTTTTCTCTTTATCAAAAGCAAAGCCAGCAGTATTATAATTATTGCAATGATACCATACCACAACCACCAGTTAGAAAAGTTATCACCAAAAACAATAGGCTGTGGATCTCCATACAATACAAATGATGCCCAGTAATAAGGATGACTTCCCAACCTATCCGATCTTTCTACATACCTCTGCTTTGCTAATCGCAATGATGCATCCTTCGGTAAACCCTCGGACAAGTTCGAATAGAAGTAATCCATCAACTCTGAAGTATGAATATCCGATACCTTCCACATCGATAGAAGTACACTGGGTGTACCAGCATACATAAAACCCCTAGATAGGCTCATCACCCCCTCTCCTCGTACATATTCTCCCATGCCTGTCTCACAACCACTCAATACTACCAACTCTGCACTCAACTGCATATTGTACAACTCATAGGTATGTAACGTATCATCCTCTATCGTATCATTGGTATTAGTAAAGTATAGCCTCGAATACAAAGGATCTTGATCCTCTAACTCTGCATGAACTGCCAAATGGATAATCGAATAATTCGATGCCTCCTGCTTAAAATTAGCTTCTCTTGCCTCTACATCAAATAAAAATAAACCATCTACATAATTGCTAATATTTTGAGCTTCCCGCTGTGCACCTGGTAAATCAACTAAACCTTTGTTACGCAAAGTTTCTAAACCTCCTCGTTTTGCATATGTAGTATTTCCTTCCCCATAGGTTGGAGCAAAAACTAAACATTCTTTTTTAACTTCGGTTTCTTTCCGATGGGCGTGTACTGGAATCTTTTTATTCTGTTGCAATAAAGTAGCTGAGTAGGTATAACTTATTTGATATTTCTGCAAAAGGTAGGGTAGATTGGCATAATTCACTTCTTCTTCACCTTCAATAAAAGGTGCTCCCTTGTAAAGTAACAGCTCTATAGGTAGAGAACTCAGATTACCATCCAGCGATACAATGAGCTTATTAGCTTGGCTTCGCAAAGATTCCAATACAGGCAATAGTAGTTTCTCATATAGTGAATGTGACGATGTAGTGAAACTCTCATAAGCCTCTACACTTAAATCAGGTGGATAGGTGGCAAATACACTCTGTAGAGCCTCAGATACCTTTTCTACTTCCGTAAAATCTTTAATCACATGCACTTTAATCTCTTGTTGAGTAATGGAGAATACATACATTGAACTATCTCCCATAAAGTATTCGATGAAGGCACTACTATCGCTTAAAATAGTGCTTCTAAGGTCTTCCACCGAGGTTACTTTTGTATCGTATTTGATCTGATAGTAATCTGGATAGTCTTTTTCTAAGATGTCAACTAGTTTTTCATATGCTCTCTTCTTTTCAAAAAGCTGGTTTTGATAGTATTGTACTTTAGTACTGTCTACTTCTTTACCAAAACCAGGATGCTCTGCTTCAAAACGCTTCTTTTCATAGAAAGATAGTTGTATTTTTAAATCCTCTTCCTGCTGCAAAAGCGAATCTGGAATTCCTGCAAACTGCCTTGCTGCAGACTCATTAAGGGCTTCTCGAAGCAGGTAGCTCTTACTGCGCTCACTAGCTTCAAAAGCTTGGTATAAAAAGTTCTCTTCACCTGTAACTGCAAAAAGATCTAAGGCTGTTTCTATCGCCCTTTCATAAACTTTAGATATGTTTTTTTCAGCAAGTTCTCGCTTGGTTTGAGAAGACATGTACTCATTTCGCATGCTATCCAACAAATCTAAAGCCAGCCGAGTAGTTTCAAGGGAAAACTTCAGGTCTTTTATATCCTGAGTTTTATGTTCATAGTATTTTTTTAATGCAAATGATTTGTTAATAAGCACTTCCAGCATAATAGGCTTAGAGCTAACTTGATCAAAATGGTTAAAAGAAGGGTTCATGTGGATACTTGTACTGTCAAATTTTGCGACTAAATTAATTAGTGCTTTTTGATAATACTCTAAAGCTTTTCTATATGACCCTTGACTCTGATATGTTAAACCAGTGTTTCCATAAGATTTACCTACTACAGGGTGTTTCGCATCAAATTTCAGTCGGGTGTCCAAAGCCTTTTGATGGTATTTTAAAGCTTTTTTATAGTAACCTAAATCTCTATAAACCAAACCAACGTTATCATATGTACTTGTAATGAGAGGGTGCTCTTGACCCAAAGTTTTCAATCGAATATCTATTGCTTTTTGATAATACTCTAAGGCTTTTCTATATGACCCTTGTGCACGATAGACAATACCGATATTATTATAAGCCATTGCAATATTAGGGTGTTTACTACCTAAAGTTTCTAGCCAAATATCTATCGCTTTTTGATAGTATTCTAAAGCTTTTGCATAAGCACGTTGATCTTTATAAATTACCCCCATATTGTTATAAGCCATTGCAACATCAGGGTGGATTTCGCCCAAAGTTTTTAACCAAATATCTATCGATTTTTGAAAGTACTCTAAGGTTTTTACAAAATTGCCTTGATTATGGTAAACTACACCCATATTATTATAAATTGATGCTAACCTAGGATCGTCTTTTTTTAAAGCCTTCATTTGAATATCTTGTGCTTTTAAAAAAACCTTTAATGCTTTTTCATAAGCACCCTGATTACGATAAATTATACCTATACCATTATAAATACCTGCTAAACCGGGGTTGTCTTTTTCTAATTTCTGCAATCCTTTATTTAATGCTTTTTGTAGATAAACTAGAGCTTTTTTATAATTGGACAATACAAAATAATTCCTTGCTATTTCATTATAAGACTTTAACCATTTCTCCCAATACTCCACTTTTTCATAAATCTTTGCTGCTTCCTCCAAGTAAAAAATGGAACTGTCATAACTTGATGAAGCTCGCAACACCTGTGCCTTTTCCATATACTGGTTAGCAAGGAGGATATTAGCTTCTTGGGCTGGAACAACTGTATTAGAAAAAGCTAAAAGTATTAGCAAGAAAAGTCGCATATATAGGAGTGAAATTACTTTTCTAAAATAATGTTATTATCTATAATTTAAGCTAAAGCATTAATTTTAGCTGTTCTAAAAGAGATTGGCAACTCTCCTTTTTTGAGGTTATTAGGTCTTAATATACTAAGTCTGCAACCTCTTGTCCTACCAAGCTACCAATAGCTACTCCCATTCCTCCCAATCTAACACCACAATAAACTCTATCTGAAATTGGTTTTACTATTGCTTTCTTTTGTTTACCCACTCCCATTATTCCACTCCAACGCTGATCTATCTCTAATGGAGTTCCTGGTAATATTACTTGCTTCAGTAGGGCTTCTAATTTGTCTTGTATAAGCTCAGTAGTGTTCATTTCTACTGTTGTTTCTTCCTGGAAAGCTAAGTTTCTCCCTCCACCCAATAATATTCTATTATTGATATTTCTAAAGTAATAGTAGCCTTTATCTAGGTGAAAAGTACCCTTTATTTTTAGACCTTTGATTGGTTTAGTGATAAGAACTTGAGCTCTAGCTGGCTGAACATTCTCTTCTAATAGTTGCTTAGCAAAACCATTAGTAGTTATTAGCAGATATTTTGTTTTGAAAGCGAAATTATGGTTTGTTTCTATTTTCACTTCATTTTCAAAATCTGAAAAATCGGTTATTTCTATTCCATTAATAATTTGTATGTTTTCTTTGAATGCTTTTTGAAGAAGTTGGTGCATCATTTTGCCAGTATCTATTTGACCCTCAAAATGATTGTAGATAATCCCTTCGGTACTTCTAAAACCAAAACTATTTTCTATTTGCTTGAAGACATCTTTTCTAAAAATGGGTTTTAATAAGTTGTTAATTGCATTTTTATGATCAATACATTTTTGCAAAAGATCCTTTTCTTCTTTTGTAAAGACTTCATAACCTCCATTTTGCTCAAAACCAATTGCATTATCTCCAAGGGTTTTCCTAAGCAAACTCAAGCCCTTCCATCTTTTTTCCACTAAGTTGTAGACTTCTTCCTCTGTATGTGTATTGAGGTCATCTAATATCTCTGATAAGCTTCCAAAACACGCGAATCCTGCATTTTTTGTACTTGCCCCATTAGGTAATATCCCTCTTTCGACTACTAGTACTTTTTTTAAAGGAAACCTTTCACGTAACCTTAGTGCAGCATTTAAGCCTACTATACCACTTCCAATTATTGTGAAATCAATATCACTAAACCATTCTTTTTTTTCCCAATAACTTAGCATACTTTTTATTAGATATAATTACTCTACCTCAATCATTCCAGAACCATGGTAGGAATGGTAAGAACCATCGTACATAGCATCCGCACTAATTGGTCCCATTTGATATTCTCCTTTTGAAACTACACGAGCTGTATAGTAGTATTTCTTTGCTTTTGAAGTAGCGGTAGTAAAGAAGTTAACTCTGTCATCTCTAAAGTCTGTGTGTTCTGGATAACTCTGGTTTTTTATCCATTGTAGACTTGTCAAATTGCTTATTCTTGGGTTTTCAATTTCAAAACAAGCTGGTAGCATATCTGTAACGACGACATTTTCTACAGTAGCTCCATCAGAGTTAAGACTTACCTCAATTACTACCAAGTCATTTTGCTGGAAATTATTATTCTTAACAATATCTCCTTTCTTATTGTAAAATACCCTTCTCACTCTTAGGCGCTCGTCTTCTTGTGGGTATTCTCCACTTTCATTGAGCCCCTCTAAGTACCAGAAGTAGTAAAGCTTTCCCTCTCCAGTAGCCTCAATGCTAATTTTTTTTCCTGATACCTGATTTCCCAGGGTTAAAACTTCTCCAGGTTTGTAACTAGCAATAGTTTGGTTATTAAAAGTAATAGAAGCACTAATATTACTTTTGACTGCTTCTTTTGCCATTTTTCCAAATGCTAGCAGTGCAAATGCTTGTTCTTGCGTATTGAGATATTTTTTGCGTTTTATTTCATTACTCAGTTGATAAGAAATATCTGCTATTTGAGGATTTTTGTTATCTGTTTCTATCAAGCCATTTAGAGCCATTGCCATGTCTCTTATGTATGAGTTGAAACTTCCAGAGAAAGTGTTCATTGATTTTTCTCCTTTAAAACTATTAGGCATCAGTTTTCTACAGGTTTTTGCATCTCCATTTATTAGATAGGCAAGAGCTAACATATATTTAGAGTCAAGTGTTAGTAAATCTTGCTTGTTTTTATAATAATTCATGGTAGAAATATCTGGTTCACCAGCATTTGCCAGCACATATAGTGTATAGAATATTTCTCGTGGAGCTATAGTTCTTGTATAGTATTGATTAGCAGCATTAAAGTATTTGTATTCTCTTTTCTTTTTGTTTTTTACTTCTTTCGATAAGTAGATATATATCTTTTTAAGAAAATTAGTATCTACGTTAAAACCAGCTTTTTCAGCTTCTTGCAAGAAATGTGCTGCGTATGCAGTACCCCACCAACTACTGTAAGTTCCTCCAGGCCAATAGCTTAGTGCTCCATTATACATTTGCATGGAGTAAAGCTTATTGATTGCTTGTGAAACATTGTATTCAGGAGTACCATCTGTGTTTTTGAAGATACTTCCCAACGTTTTCGCTATTTCAGGTAAATATATCTGAGGAAATGCTTTGGATACAGTTTGCTCTACACAACCGTACGGGTAACCTATTAAGTCTTGCAACTGATCGGACCATTCTATCATAGGAGATTGGCTTACTATAAGTTTAGCGTTAATAGATTTTTCTAAAAAGTCTTTTTTCATGTCAAGTTCTATTTTTTTCCCTCCCTGTACTACTCCTGAACCGCTAGACTTGAGTAAAGATGTAGGTGGTCGAACAGTTATTTCTATATTGTTAGTAAATTCTTCTCCCCCACTTGTAGCTTTTGCAACAAGCTTTCCCTGACCTATTTCATTTTTAGCGAGGATTTCAAAGTCTATTACTTTTTCTTTTTTAGGAGGAAGAACGAGTTTTGTTTTGCCTTTTCCATTAATAGCTATTGCTCCTTCTGCCTCTAGTTGAAGGTTGATACTCAATTCTTGATCTGTAGTATTAGTTAACGTAATTGGTACATTTACTTTATCTTTTGGGCTTAAGAACCTTGGCATGCCAGTACTAATCACCACAGGATCTGACACTGTAATACTCTGAGAAGCTGAAGCATATTTGTTTCCTTTTGCAGCTACAGCCATTACTCTTAACGAACCTGAAAATTCAGGGATTTCTAAAGGGTAACTAACTTCACCTTTGCTATTAGTTTTTAAAGTCCCACTCCAAAAAGAGACCAGTTTTACTCTTCCATTTGCTAAAGGGTTTAACCGCATTCCATAATCACTAACCTCTTCATCAAACCCTCCCCCGAATTGGTTGGCAGCTAGCTCTAGCTCTGGAAATAGTTTAGCATAGAGGTCATAGGTATTGGTTTGCAACGCTCTTTTCTGAAAGAAAAAACTGTGAGGATCAGGGTTTTGGTAGTTTTTTATTTGTAAAATACCTTCATCTACTACAGCTAAAGTTACTTCTATGTCTTTCTCTTTCCAGTCAGATTGGATTGTAATTTCTCGTGTTTTATTGGATCTGGATTTTTCTGGTGCATTAATTTTCAACTCGAATCTGGTTGATGGGTCTTCTACTGTAAATGAAGCTGCTCCATGAGCTACAGTAAGAGGTATTTGGTTATCAGTTAATGGCTTGATCAAGGTCGCCGTAATGTAAGCATTAGGCAAATATTCTTTTTTAATATCAAATGAGTAGCTTAGGGTTCTTTTATCAGTCTCAATCCACTGATAATCAATTATATCATCATTTTCTATTGTTAGTAAAACTTTCCCTTCAAACGGAGTTTTGAGAATTACGTTTGCCTCTTCTCCTACATTGTATTTTTCTTTAGAGTATTCTAGTAATATATCTCCTTCTTTATCTACATTAAAAGAGGTGTAGTTAGTACTGCCCCAAGCATAGGTATAGAATGAAGTTGCAACAAAATATTTAGCTCCCTGAAGCATGAGACGGACTTCGTATTTTCCTGATCCATCAGGTTTGAAGCTATATTTTGTAGCTTTTCCAGAAATCTTTATTTCTTCTTCCTTTTTAATTATTTCTTTTTTCTCAGAAACATATTTGTATTTCCCGTTGTAGTCTTTTTGCAATACGCTATGCCACTCGTATTTGACCACTTGTATTGTTGCTGCTGCTTTATTGTAAACTTTACCTTCTTTATTTACAGCTATCAAAGGGATCTCTATTGGTTTTTTGCTGCTTTGGTAATAATCTAAGTATCCGATTCCTAGAAAAGTATCCTGGGTAACTACCTCAAAGTTTGTTTTTCTTGCAACTGGTCTTCCAGTCTCATCAAAAACTGTAGCGACTACTGTTCCTTCATAAACACCTTGTTTGTCGTATGTTTCAGAGAAGCTAAAATCTTCTTTAAACTCGCCGTTTTCATCAGTAATACCTGTTCTAAATTCCGGGTCTTTATAATAAGGGAAAGAAAGTTGAAAGTCATAGTGATCAAGACCAGAAAAGTGCAGCCATTTTTTATTCATACTTAGGCTCACCTCATAATTCCTGTTGGTTGCAGGTGGTCCAAATAGGTTTAAGGCTTGCCCTTCGATGCTTACGCTTTCATTAATCTCTATTTCTTTTTTGGAAGAAGATACGTTTACTTTTATTCTGTCTGGCATAAACTCCTCTACACTAAATTTCCATGAGTTGATAAAAACTCCATTAGAAGCTAATAATTCCACTCTATACATACCAGTTATACTTGTCACAGGTAGGTCTAAAGATGCTTCAATGCTACCATTTTCATTCGTTTCCCCTTTTTGTGTATTAATAATTTTACTAGAAGGATTATAAAACTGAATTTTAACAGGATAATTGCTAAGGGTTTTCCAGTTTTTATCTCTCAATATCGCTTTAAGGTTAATAGTTTCACCAGGCCTGTATAGGTTTCTCTCTCCATATATGTATGCTTGGGTGCTATTATCTTCTATTTTCGCCCCATCTACATCTGATCTTTGGTAATTTAATTTAGTGCCAGAAAAGTCAAGGTAGGTAAAGTCTGACTTTGACCTTGCTGTTATCATCTGTATTTTAAAACCAGGCACTTTCTGAGAAATTCCTTTAAAACGTGCTACTCCACTTCCGTCTGTTTCTACCGTATGTACCTTTTGATTATTAGAACTAATGAAGGATACTTTAACATTAGATAGCTTTTTGCCTGATAGAATAGAGTTTGCAAAAACGATAATTTCATCTTTACCCTGCTTGGCTATCAATCCAATGTCTGAAATAGCTATTTTCTTTTGGTCTCTTAAATACCTCTGATCTTTTGACCTTACTTCTACTAAGTAGATACCTCCAAAATCATTGTAATCTGGTAGGTTTAGGTCAATGAGATAGTTGCCTCCGGATTTTTTAAGCCCATTTGTATTTAATGTTTTGGATATAATCTTATCACCATTTTTTTTTAGTTCATAATGACTGTAAGTCCTATTGTAAGAGTAATCATAGTAATAGTCATAATAATCATTAGAGCCTGCTAAAAAACTAAGAATGTTATTTTCATAGATTTTATATACTTCCAATTCTATTGAAGGTACTTTCGTGATTTTTATAGCAACCTGTTTATTTCCAGCACTGGTAAGATAAATAGCTTTTTTCTCTGCAAATGCAATTGAAGGATCTACTTCTCCAAAAATGACAGTTTGCTCAAATTCTGAGCTAAGCTTTATTCCAAGTTCACTTTCAAGGCCTTTAGGAATAGTAAGAGTATAGTTACTGCCTTCTTTGAAGTTACCTTTTACTATAAAGCCATGATCTGCATGCTCAAGCGCAAGGTAAATTTGAGGAGATACTTTTATTTTATCTTTTATTTCTTCTCCACTTATTTGCTGATTGGTAAAAACATTAATAAAACGTTCGCTATCTAAAGACTCCGCTTCAACACTAACTATTTTGAACTGATCAATAGAAGGTATTGTACTTTCAAATTTAAGATCATCTGCTTTATAACTACTACGATCTGTTGTCAAGCCTTTTTCTATGAAAACACTAACTTCCTGAGCTTTGCCTTCAGTTTTTAAATTCTCTATTTCAATTTTTATATCTTTCGATTTATTACTTGTTACAAGCTTAATACTTTTCTCTTCGTCTCCTACTTTGATTTTTAGTTTTTTAGAAACATCAACTGGGTCTACTGGATAATTAAATTCCAAAGCAAGGTTTACACCAGGAACTCCTGAGCTTTTCTTTGACCATTTTGAACTAACTTTAGTTAGGTTTAAGTAGGGCGTATGAAAACTTAACTGCTCGGTAGTAGTATTTGGGTTACCATATTTTTTAACAAAAGAATCTGAGAATTTTATTTTATAATCTGTACTTGGCAAAAAACCATTATCTGCTGAGAAAACCAGCTCATTTTTTGCTGTCCACTTATAGCTTCCTACTACCGAAGGTTGAAACTCTAAAAGATTATTTTCAAACCACTGATCCATTGCCTCATTGATGCCAAGATCCTTATTGAAAGTAAATATTAGATTTTGCTTTTGAAAAATTTCATCTGAAAAGTTTGTACTAATCAGTTCAGTTCCATCTCCATTTTTGCAAGACTTGAATGTAAAAAGGATAAGGCTAAATAAAAAAAGGTAAAGAGTTTTAAAGTTCATCTGATAAAGCATTACTGTATTTATCAAATGTAGAAAGTTATTTTATGTTTACAAAGTGTTATACAAATACCCTCAGAAATTCTGCAGTTCAGTATTAATTTGCTGACGGAAAGAGATACTCCACACCAATTGATTCTAATGACGCCGCTTTGATCTTATACTATCTTGTAAGTATCATTCTCTTGGTATCTACTTCTTTATCATCTACTACTAATGTATACAGATAGATGCCTGCTGAGAGCTCATTGCCATATATTTTCACTTCAACTTTTCCTCTATCTTCAATAACTTTTTGCCTCAAAGGTCTACCATTAATATCGAATATGTGTAGTGTAGCACTTGAGCACTCCGCTGGTAAATAAAAACTGATTTTAGTAACTTCTGTAAAAGGATTTGGCTTGTTAGCGTACAAAATTGCTTCTCTTTTGTTTTGAATTTCAACTTTTTCTTTTGTTTGTTTTTTGCTTTTATGATCCGAAAGATGTACTATTTTTTTTAGAAGATTTTCATAATTTATTTTAAGGTCATTTAGTGCTTCCTTAATTTCTTCTATCTCCTTTGTTTTTCTCTTACTATTTTCTACTAGTACTGGAATTAAACCTATATAGTCTATACTCAAATGTCCGAATTCATCTTCTACTACTAAGTTAGGATATACCTCTCGCAAATCCTGAGCAAGAAAACCAAACATTTCCTGATCCCTAAAGCCATTGTCTGGGTATTTTTCTACATCCATCTGATAACGGACTCCCTTCACTTTAGTTAGTTTCTGAACTTCGCTACTCAAATAAGAAATATTCTTTTTGTACTTAATATCCGAATTATTAACCAGACGGTTAACACGTATATTACCGTTCACATGGAGTTTTTCCTGGGGGAGGTCTGTCCCAATACCCACATTGCCATTTGGTTTTATGCTCAAACGGCTATTTCCTGCGGTAATCATTCTGATTTCATCAAGGGAAGGAAACCCTAAGTAAGTATTTTCATCCATATTATGGCGTATATAATCATTAATATCTATTCCTCCAGCTACATCTAATGTATTACCAGGTCTGGTAGTTGCTATACCAACTCTATTTTGATCAAACTGACCGTAAATAAGTGTACTGTTTCGGGTATTTGCAATATGAAGTCGGTTAGAGCCTATCTCATTATAACCTGCTTCATAGCCTATGCATACATTATTATTTCCTTCTTCATTTTGAAGCCCCGCCAATCACCTAAGTAGGTATTATAGCTACCAGTAGTATTGAACCCTCCTGAACTTACTCCAAAAAAGGAATTAGAATTACCAGTAACATTTGAGCCACCTGAACGTGAGCCAAAAAAAGAATTATTATCTCCATGACTATTAAAACTGCCAGAGTTTGAACCGAAAAAAGAATTATGATGCCCAAAGGTATTTCCACTACCTGAGCTTACTCCAAAAAAGGAATTAGCGTACCCATTAATATTTCCAAACCCTGAACCTGCTCCAAAAAAAGAGTTTAAATACCCAATGGTATTATCATGACCTGAGTTTTTACCAAAAAAAGAATTATAAACACCAGTGGTATTTGAGAGCCCAGAGTTTGTACCGAAAAAGGAATTATTATCTCCATTAGTATTTGAAGTACCAGAGGAAGCTCCAACAAATGTATTACCTGTTCCCTCATCATTATTCCCTCCAGCATTTTCTCCAGCAAAATAATTTTCTTGTGCCTGTAAGTTTGAAGAAAGAGTAAAGAGTAAAAAAGCAAATGGGATAAAACAGATATATCTTAGTCTTAAAGTAAAGTTTTGCATAGGTTATATTTTTAATTGGTCTTTTTATTACTGATCTTAGCTTAACTAGATATAATATAAGCGCCATAAATATCTATTTAAGTTATAAGATCGTTTTCAAATATAAGAATTAAAATTCTTATGTTTATTTTTTGGCTGATCATGTCAAATATTGTGATTTGTACCCTAAGAGAAGAGAGATGAATACAAGATTTACATAGCTCTTTGGGAGAGTGTTTTACTTTTTTACGAATTTCATTTTGGCAAAAGCAAATTCCTATCTAGTTTGCAACTTTTATCTATAAAAAGTAGTAGTTCTATTTAGTTGAATGCCAAAAAAGCTCTTCATATTTTTCTGGATTGCACTGTCCCTGATTCATTTTAGTCTACAGGCTCAAAAAGATGTTATCAAAGGTCAGGTTATTTCTAAATCAGACGGGAATCCCATTTATCTGGTTAATGTAAAGGTAAAAGGACACAATACTGGCTCCAGCACAGATGAGGAAGGTTTTTTTGAGATTAAAACCCCCAATGAAAGTGACTTAGTATTGCTAGAGTTTAGTCATATTCAGTATCAAAGTAGTATTATAAGCCTTGACACTGTAGAGAACCTACAAGCTGTAAAAGTTGCTTTACTTGAAAAAGTAATTTCCCTTGAAGGAGTGTCTGTAGAAGCAGAATCTACAAAAGAAAAAGAGCAGGCTGGGCTTTTAAAATTAAATCCAAAAACCGTTCAAAAAATCCCTACAGCATTTGTAGATTTTAATCAAAAAATAGCTGCAATTGGGCTTGGCGTTTATAGTAATAATGAGCTCTCTTCTACTTACTCAGTACGAGGAGGGAATTACGAAGAGAATTTGGTTTATGTAAACGGCATAGAAATTTACCGGCCTTTTCTGGTTCGGTCTGGACAGCAGGAAGGTTTGAGTTTTATCAATCCAGATATGGTAAAAGAGGTTGAATTTTCGTCTGGAGGATGGCAACCTAAATACGGAGATAAGTTATCTTCTGTGCTAAGTGTTGAATATAAGAAACCTACAGCTGCCAAGGGAAGAGTTATGGGTAGTCTTTTGAGCAGTAGTGCTTACGTGGAAGGATCTGCTATTAATGAAAAGTTTACGTATGTTTTGGGTGGAAGATACAAGAGCGCAAGATACCTATTGAATACACTGGATGTAAATGGACAATATTTACCTCGGTTTTTTGATTTACAAGGGTATTTCACGTACCAACTAAGTAAAGAAAAAGACAAGACTACTTTGTCGTTATTAACTTCTCTGGCAAGTAATCAGTATGAAGTAGCACCTGAAAGCCAAAGCACTCGATTTGGTACTTTTCAGAGCCCAATGAATCTACGGGTCTTTTTTGCAGGCACTGAAAATTTAAATTACGATACCTTTCAGAGTGGGTTGAGCTTGAAGCACAAGTTTAGTGATAAAGTAGAAAGTAGGTTCACTATGTCAGGTCTAAAAACCAGAGAAAGAGAATATGTAGATTTGGAAAAGGCTTATCTTTTATGTGAAGTAAATAATGACATTAATTCTTCAGAGTTTAATAAGTGTGCTCTGGTCATTGGTGTTGGAGCTGGGTTTGACTATGCCAGGAATACATTAGATGCTGAGATTTATTCATTTATAAATAATAATACTGTTTGGTTTAATTCAAATACCAAAATGAATTTAGGCTTTACCATAAAGCATGAAAAAATAAATGATAAACTTTATGAATATGGGGTAATTGATTCAGCTGATTATGTTACTCTGGATTATTCGCGAGAGACTTTTGCTAATATTGAATCGTGGAGACCAAGTGGTTATATACAAAATACTCATTATATAGGCGAGACCCAAACACTTACCTATGGAGCTAGATTAAGCTATTGGAGCTTTAACGAACAATTTCTTTTTAGCCCTAGGCTACAATATTCCATTAGCCCAAATTGGAACAAAGATTTTTCCTTTAAACTAGCTACTGGAATTTACCAACAAGCTCCTTTCTATAGAGAATTAAGAGATTTCGAGGGAAATATAAATTCTTCGTTAAAAGCGCAGTCTTCCTTTCACACTATTGTTGGCATGGATTATGGGTTTGAATCTTGGGGAAGACCATTTAAGTTTAAAACAGAACTGTACTATAAAAAGCTCTGGGATGTAATCCCCTATGATATTGATAACGTAAGATTGCGATATTATGCTAATAATAATGCAAAAGCTTACATCTGGGGTGCCGACTTTAGGCTTAGTGGCGAATTTATACCAAATACTGAATCTTGGCTTAGCCTTGGCATACTATCTGCTAAGGAAGATCTGGAAAATGATGACAGAGGCTGGGTTAGAAGACCTACAGATCAGCTGATTAATTTCGCTATGTTTTTTCAAGATCATTTACCAAATAACCCTAGCATGCAAGTCCACATGCGTTTTCTATATGGTTCTGGGCTTCCATATGGTCCTCCTAACTCTTTGAAGTTTAGAGCCGCATTAAAAGGCGGAAATAGTTACAAGAGGCTTGATGTTGGCTTTTCTAAGGTAATTCTATTTGGAAATGGTGCGGATAACAACTTAAAATCAGTAGAGTCTCTACGGCTAGGGATAGAAGTACTAAACCTTTTGGGTATAGAAAATAATATTTCCTTTACCTGGGTTGAGGATGTATTTAATATACAATATGCTGTTCCTAATACCCTATCGCAGCGTTTTTTTAACGTTAAAGCTGTAGCACATTTTTAGTTATTTTCCTGCATTTACCTTGCATGCATTTTCTTTTCACAAAAAAGAGAACAAATGTAAGTAGAGTAACAACTTACATTTGTTGCAAATAACTAGCAACACCTATGCGGAATCACTTAAGCAAACTTTTAGCAATTGGGCTTTTATTGTTTCTATGGATCACTTTTTCTTACTTCTACAAAAAAGAAGTTGATAAATATCAACCCTCTAATCTGAGTAGTAACACTCCTCCCCTAACCAAAAATTTTGGAGAACTATTTGATAAAGAGTTTTTAAAAGATGTAAAGCAATTCTCAAAAAAAATTGGACGAAACAATATCGATAGAGTAAATGACGAAGATGGTTTCTGGTTGCACAGAGGACCTGCAAATATTGGAGGACGTACCAGAAGTATTGCTATTGATGCAACAGACGAAAGAGTACTTTTTGCTGGAGGAGTAACAGGAGGGCTTTGGAAAAGTAAAAATAAAGGTCTTACCTGGGATAGAGTTACTCCTTTAGATGAAGCTATTAGCATAGCGTCTATTGCACAAGATACAAGAGAAGGTTTTACACAAAATTGGTTCTTTGTAACTGGTGAAAACCATGGAGTAGCCTCCTCTGGAAGTCATGGCGCTCCAGACTATCCTTCAGATGGAATATATATGTCTATTGATAAAGGCAATAACTGGAGGAAAGTATCAGAACCTATAACTTCTGTTGGTAATGGCGAGGTAGAAATTCATACTTTTTATAAAATTCAGATCAATCCCTTAACTGGAGAAGTACTAGTTGCACACAACCAAGGTCTCAGTAAGTTAGTACAAGAAAATAATGAATCGCATCTTCGATCTATCATACCTGGAAATAGGGACTTAGATCTGCTTCTTGTAAGCAATAGTCATAAAAAAATGACGTATACTGATCTTCTAATTGATAGTGAAGGTATTGCTTACTTTACTGCTTCTTACTCCATGCAACAGGGAAACGAAAGGCTTAATAGAAGATCTAAGCTTTACTCTTACAATAATGATATAACTTCAGATATTACATCCAATTTTTTTGATAATTTAAATATTGAAAGAAGCGTGATGGATGTTCATATCAATGATCAAAATCAGAAGAAAATTTTTATTTTTTCAAGCAACTTCAATCCAGCTGTTGGTCAAAACAATCATTACTTACATATTGGCACATTTGGAAATAATATTTTATGGGAAGATAGAAGTAATAATCTACCTTTTAGAAGAGGAGGCTTAGATAATGGCTGTCATAACCAAGTAATTAAAGTAAAGCCTAATAATGAAAATATAATTTTCTTAGGTAGTGTTTATTTATTTAGATCTAATGATGGGTTTCAAACAAATGAAAATATTGACACTATTGGAAGAGCCTATTTTTCAGAAGAAGAAAAGATTAATAGGTTTCATGTAGATCAGCATGACATCCAATTTTTTGGTTCTAATAATGAAATGCTAGTTGCTAATGACGGAGGTGTCTTTACTACTAATAATTGTGTAGAAGAAGCAGTTGATGGCAATATTAACTGGCAAAGCTTAAACAATGGGTTCATAACTTCGCAACTTTATAAAGTTGCCATTTCTCCTGTTGAAAATGATAGAACTATTGTTGGTTGTTTTCAAGATAATGGAATATGGGTGTCTTTTCAAGAAGATAGAAGCAGCAAGTGGAAACAAGTTTTAAGTGGAGATGGAATACAAGCAACCTATACTAGCTCTGGTAATGCTGTAGTTTCAAATAATCAGTTTTGGAGACTTTACAAAGGTGATTTAGATAGGTATGATGAATCTGCAAGCAGATCTGACGACTTTGATCAATTTCCAAATTCTAGCTTTAGAGGAGAATTTGTAATAGATCCAAATAATAATGATATTGCTTATGCTGCTAATGATAATGTAATACGAAGATATTCAGATATTAATAATGGGTGGGACTTTACTGAAATAGAAAACTTGCCTTTAGATAGGGGTGAAAAAGTAACATCATTATCCATATCAACAAACCCTTCTGATATTCTTTATGTGGGCACGAGTTTTGGTAAAGTACTTAAATTAAGAAATGTAAATAACCCAGAGCCTAATATTTCCACTTTACTTGATGGAAATCTTGTAAATAGGCTACCAGTCACAGATATCACCAATGATACTGAGAATGCGAATAGAGTAATTATTAGCTATGGTGGGCTACAAATTAGAAGTCTTTTTTATTCTAATGATGGAGGGGAAAGATGGCATGACATCGGGGGCAACTTAGAAGAAAACCCTGATGGAAGCGGGGCAGGACCTTCTATAAATGCTGTTGCTATTCAAAAAAATAATAATGAGTTAATAAAAGTGCTAGTTGGAACGCAATATGGGCTTTTTTCTACAACAGAGCTATCGTTAAACGATAATTTTATTGCTGAGGAAAGATTGGATATACAATGGCAAATGGAAGCAGAAGAGCTAGTTGGCTCTAACACAATTACTTCTATTCAAACTAGAAACTCTGACGGTTATACTGCAATATCAACCTATGGAAATGGGGCTTTTACCTATGCTTTTAATACTCCTTTTGTAAAGAATAAAATAAATGACTGCATATTATTTAATGATGGCAGCGAAAAAGTAATTGATCTTGATAATTTCTTTAGCTACCCGATTGAAGGAGTTGATCTATTTTATCAAATTATGGGAAATAGCAATTCTAATATTGTAAATGCCCAATTAGAAAATAACTATTTAACTATTTCTTCTCAAAGAAGGCAAACAGGCACAAGTTATATTAGAGCCAGAGCTAGATTTAATGATAAATTTATCGACGAAATCTTTAAGATTACTGTACTTGATCCTCAAGAAATAGACGACCAAGCCTTTGGCGTACCAAATTTTTTATCTATCAACCAAATAGGTTTAGAGGAACTTCAACTTTTTTGGAGTTTACCAAGAATGCATAATGAAAACGATGAAGAACCTCCTTTAGGAGTTGTAATTGAACGAAGAAATAGGGGAAGTAACAATTTCCAATTATTAGATATTATCCCTTATGAGTCCGCAACATATATTGATGCAACTGTGATACCTAACGAAACTTATGAGTACAGATTAAAAATTATCAATGCAGATGCTTATTCTCCTTATACTGAAACTCTTTCTGGAAAAGCACTAGGAGCTCCAACTCTTAGAGCCAGAAACGTAAGCCACAGAAGTATTACTCTTGCCTGGAGTGCTCAAGTAGACCAACAAGAGAATATTTTGGGGTATGAAGTTCTCAAATCTTCCTCTTTAAATGGAAATTTTAGAGCAATTGGTAATTTAAACAATGCTACTAATAGTTTTGTAGATCGAAGTGTAAGCGAAGCCAGAAGGTATTTTTACAAGGTGAAAAGAAACTTTACTTTTGGCACTTCAATAACACAACCTTTTGAGGTAAAAACAACTTTAAAAACCCCAACTGAGCTTAAAGCTAAAAGAATTGCTGGTTCAGACGAAGTAGCTCTTAAGTGGAACGATAATTCAGGCAATGAAAGTGGCTACAGAGTTTACAGAGCTAAAAGCATTCTTGATTTTAAAAATGGAAATGTAGTATTAGTAACTGAGCTTGGGAAAAATGCCAATACTCATCTAGATAATGTAGAAGATGAAATTGTTTTCAACTTTTTTCAAGTTGGTAATCAAAAATATTTTTATCAGGTAGAAGCGTTTAATGCTTCTCCTGAATACTCTAGTTTCAGCAAAATAGTTGAGGTTGAGAATATTAGAATAGGGATCTTTCAATTAAATGGTAGAATTGCCTCACAAAATTTTGATAAAGTATTAGTATACCCTAACCCTGTAAACACCTCTTGTATAATAAAGCTTCCTGAGCTTCTTCTAAAAGGAAAAAGTCCAATTAAAGTATCCTATAGTCTGTACGATCTCTCTGGAAAAGAAATACTACATGGGAAACAAGAAATAATAGCTGAGGAAATAAATTTGAATCTAAAAAATTTAGATAAGGGTCAATATATCATTAAGATTAGTACTAGTTCAAACTCATTTACTTCTATCTTAAATAAACTGTAACAGAATATTTGGGTTGTTTAATCCTACTAGCTATTTTGAATAATATTCAAGTAAAGTGGCATACCGATGGTAATATTAAATGGGAAAGTGATTGCAAGAGCCATTGGTATGTACAATCCTGGATTAGCCTTTGGCGCTGCTAACTTCATAGCAGCTGGTACTGCAATATAGGATGCACTTGCTGCTAAGATTGATAAAAGCAGCCTGTCTCCACAGCTTTCTGTTACCCAACAGCTTATAAATGCCACTAAAATACCATTTACAATTGGCACTGCAATAGCAAAAGAAAATGGAAGAAAACCGTTTTTCCAAAAAGCAGACAGTTTTTTACCACTAGTAATTCCCATATCTAATAAGAATACAACAAGAAACCCTTTGAAAATATCTGTTGTAAATGGCGCAATACCCATTGCCTGTTTTTCACTTGCAAAGTATCCTATGACAAGGCTACCAAGTATCAAAAACACACTCCCGTTAGTTATTGAGTGTTTTAGGATTTTACTAATTGATACTTCTTTACTTCCTCCTTTTCTAAAGTAAGACATTAATAAAACACCTATTATAATCGCTGGTGCTTCCATGAGTGCCATTGCAGCGATCATGTACCCACCGAACGATATTTGTCTAATTTCAAGGTAAGATACGCAAGTCACAAATGTTACTGCACTAATGGAACCATAAGATGCCGCTATTGCGCCAGCATTTTCTACTCCAAGCTTCTTTTTCAAAAGAAAAAAGGAATAAACAGGAATTACTAATGACAATGCGATAGCAAATAATAACACCCAAAGTACATCTAGTGTTAAAGTGCTATGCGATAACTCTTGCCCTCCTTTAAACCCGATGGAAAAAAGTAAATATAGTGATATAAACTTTGACGAATTCTCTGGTATTGCCAAATCACTTTTTAGGCATACTGCGAGAATACCTAAAAGGAAAAAAAGAAGTGCAGGGTTTGATAAATTATCTATTATTAAACTAAAGTCCACAATTCCTCGCTAAAATAAACTTTGTTATAAGCACTACTTAAGCCTCTTTATTAAGTACTTTTCTTGTTTGTATTTTTCCCCTTCGAGTAGTTTTAGATGGTTTTTTAGCTTTTTTTATGCGCAAGCTTACTTTACAGTCTATTTTGATTTCACTTTTACCCTCTTTCCTTTCTCTCAAAATTTCGTGAAGCAACTCCTTTTCTTTTCTCAAAGCTTCAATTCTTCTTTGAAAGTGTGTAGGACATATCCCTTCTCTTTCTTCTGTTGAAAAAATCTTCATGCTGAGAAATCGAATTTTATCATTAACCAATGTTAAGAGAACTTCTGCTGCATCTATTTCACTATATGTACTCTCAATCAATTTAAAACTATGTGTTCTCATATCTGTAAATTTTTAAGTGATTAAAATATTTAGCTAATAAAAAAAAATATACTCATATATTTTTATATATATTTATAATGATTATAATAAAATTAATTTATGAATTATACATTACATCAGCTTCAGATATTCCTAGAAGTAGTACGACATAAAAGCATTACTAAAGCTGCAGAAGAGATGAACATGACACAACCTGCACTTTCCATTCAGCTTAAAAACTTTCAGGGGCAGTTTGATGTTCCTTTGACCGAAATTATAGGTAGAAAATTATTTATAACAGATTTTGGGAAGTCGATAGCAAATATTGCAGATAATATTATTAAAGAAGCGAACGCACTAAAATACAAGACGAAAGAATACGAAGGTCTCTTCACTGGTAAGCTAAGGATTTCATCCGCTTCTACAGGAAAGTATGTAATCCCCTTTTTTCTGAATGATTTCATGAATAAAAATAGTGGGATAGATTTAGTTCTTGATGTAACGAATAAATCAGCTGTCATTAGAAGTCTTAAAAATAATGAGGTAGACTTTGCCCTTGTTTCTGTAATTCCAGAAGAAGTTGAGGTAGTTGAAGAGCCATTGCTTGAAAACCGACTATTCTTAGTGGGCAATAAGACCTCTTTTGATAAAAACTTGCCTTTTATTTTTAGAGAAGAGGGCTCTGCCACTAGGCAGGCAATGAACAACTATCTTAAGAAAAACCTACCTACAAGAAAAAGAATAGAGTTGACCTCGAATGAAGCTGTAAAGCAAGCAGTAATTGCAGGACTTGGTTACTCTTTGATACCTCTTATTGGAATTAGAAATGAACTAAAAAATAAAGAACTCTATATTATTCCATCGAAAACATTACCTATTGTAACTCAGTGGAGAATGATTTGGCTCAAAGACAAAAAACTATCTCCAGTAGCACAAGCTTATTTGGATTATATAAGAGAAGAAAAAGAAAAAATCATTGCTAAAAACTTTAGTTGGTATCTAAACTATAAAACTCTTCCTCATCAACCATGATGGTTGTCAGCTCGACAGTATGTCCATCAGGGTCTTTTGTGTAAATAGAATGAAAGTAGTGGTGATCTTGAATCTCAAACTCTAAGCCTAGCTCAAGGTATCTCTTTTTGGCTTTTGCAAAATTTTCATTGGTAACATTAAAAGCAAAGTGATCAATTTTTACATTTTTTGATTTTAGATCGCATAAATTATCATTGGCATTTGCGGGAAATAGTGCTACCCCCGATTTACCCGCAAGCATAAAAATTGGATATTCTCCCCATTTTGGAAGCTGATATTTTTTTAATCCGAGTACTTTTCCGTACCACTCTACTGAAGCCTGAAGGTCTTTCACACGAATAGCTACGTGATCCAGATAAGCTATTTTAAAGTCATTTTTATTCATTTTTTAATAGCAGACTTTTCAGCAAACCAGCTTGTAACCATAGCCCCGAAGGTTGATGATCTCAATGCTTTCATCCTTGCTTAGCTTTTTGCGGAGTTTGCTTATAAAAACATCCATGCTTCTAGAGTTGAAGAAGTCATCACTACCCCATAGTTTATCTAGAATGAGGTTTTTGTCTGTTAACTCATTCTTATTTTGATAAAGCAGGTTGAGTAGTTGTGCTTCTTTGTATGTCAGAAGTATTTCTGGGTCATTTTCATACTGCAATTTTTGTTTGGAAAAATCGCAGGTATACTTTCCTATTGTTGCCTTTTGAGAGTCTCCCCTACTCCACTCTCTATCCAGTAATGCGTTGATTCTTACGATCAACTCTTCCATGCTAAAAGGTTTTTTGATATAGTCATTTGCACCATAGCGAAAACCCTCTACTACATCTTCTGGCCGCGATTTCGAGGTCAAGAAGATAATTGGAATAGAAGAGTCTATTTCTCTAATCTCTTTGGCTACTGTAAAACCATCTTTTTGAGGCATCATTACATCTAATACCAGTAAATCAGGTGTCTCTTTGTGGTATTGCTCTTTTGCTTCTTCACCGTTTTTGCAAAGTATAATTTCAAAGCCTCTGGTCTCCAAGCTTTCCTTCACTATCATTCCTAAAGCTTCCTCATCTTCTGCCAGAATTATCTTCCTTTTTTTACTCATCTTAATTATACGTTTTTGGGGAAATGAATTAAGAACTCGGTCAACCCAGAGCTTACTTTTAGTTCTATAGAAGCTCCATGCTGCTCAATTACATACTTGGTGTAATATAAGCCAATTCCAAAGCCCTTAACAGCATGTATATTTCCAGTTGATACTCTATAAAATTTATCAAAAATTAGTTTTTGGTCTTTCTTACTAATTTTTCCTCCAGAGTCAGACACGATACATACTAGTTTCTGATCCATACTATCTATTCGCACATTAATCGTATCTCCTCCATATTTGATTGCGTTATCCAAAAGGTTGGAGATTACACTTTCGATATGAAAAGGATCTAATAGAAAGGTTTCTTTTTCGGTATTTGTAGTAAAGTGAATCTCTTTATTGCTTTCTCTTCTTTTGAATTGCTCAAAGACATTTTTTACTAAATGCACTATATCCACCTCTTCTTTTTGAAGCTCTAATTTCTGCGAATTCAACATAGAGGTCTCAAGTAGTTTTTCTACCATTTTGGTCAACCTTTTTAGTTGATCCATCGATATGCCCAAGTACTTTTTATTTTTTTGAGGGTCATTTTCTTTATTGAAACTTGTCACCCCTTCTAGAGCAGTAGAGATGGTAGCAATTGGGGTTTTGAACTCATGCGTAATGTTACTTATCAGGTTGTTTTTTATTTCTGAAAGCTCTTTTTGCTCATTTATGACTTTTTGTAAATAAACTAATACAGAGATAATTACAATTAAAACAAATAAAGAAACGGCTATTTCAAGGCTACCTTCTCGTAAAATAAAACTTAAGGAACTTTCAAATTCAAGATCTAAACTTTCAGAAAGAGAAATTACTTTTGAAACGGAAAAAGGGTATTCCTCAATTTCTTTTCCTTTCAAAAAAGTAGCCTGCAAACTATCTCCTTTGAATAATTTTATTTTATAATTTATATTGATCTTTTCTTCAGCTAATTCTTCTTCCAGAAAAGCTCCAATTACTTTTAAGCTAATTGAATCTTTTATTAGGGAAAAAATAAACTTTGAAGCCATACTTTTTAACTGGGCATCATAATTCTGAGCTCGTTTAAGTTTTACGCTAGTAAGTTTATTGTTTTTAAAAAGTTTTTCTTTATTTAAAGAAAACTTTTCTTTTTCAGGGTCATTAGTTTCCAACAGAGATAAAGAGTCTAAAGGGAAAGCATTTTTTTCAGCGATCAAGGCATCAGCTCTTACAAAATTCACACCTTTGACACCTCCAGCTTTTTTTATGCTTTTATCTAGAGCTTTTTCTACAGATACCTTGAAATTTTTTTCCTCAAATAAATAGCTCTTATAGTTCCTATATACTTGTACAGCAAGTACCAAAAAAATACTAATAGCGATTAGAAAAGAAATAAGTTTAAAGTTTTTCTTATCCATATATCAAAGATAGGTAAGCTTATTTTAAGAAATAACTGCGTTTACACTCCTTAACATAAGTTAAAACCTGTTTTCACTATTCTCTATTTCCTTCGTATCAAATCAAAAAAAAAAAGAAAAATGAAAAACGTAAAAAAACAAATACTACTTACAATAGTAGTTGTAGCACTAATTTCTTTCAACCTTTATGCACAAAACATAGAGGGTATAGCAATGTACAAAAGTGAAATGAGAGATCTTCCAGAACTAAGCAGCATAGGAGAAAATAACATTTCACCTCAAATGGCAGAGCTAATAAAGCAAAGAGTTATCAGCTCTTCGAAAAAGGAATTTTCACTTTCTTTCAATGCAAATGAATCTCTTTTTTTAGAAAAAGAAAGTTTAAATAAAAAAGATAATTCTAGCTCTGGAGGAATTCAAATAGCAATGACAAGTACCAACTTCTCAAGCAAAGTGTATAAAAATACAGCTAATAATGAACTTTTACAGGAAGTTGATTTTATGGGAAAGCTTTTTCTGGTAAAGGATAGCTTAAGTAAATACGAATGGAAGCTAACAGAAGAAACTAAAAAAATAGGAGCTTATACTGCTAAAAAAGCTCTGCTAAGCTTAAACTACTCAGAAGCAAGCATTTTACAAAGCTCTGATGATGGTAAAAAAGAAAAAAAAGCACCGAGAAAGAAAAACTACGAAACAGAAGTATGGTACACTCCTGAAATAGCGGTATCGCATGGACCAGGAGAATACTGGGGATTACCTGGTCTAATCTTAGAGGTTCATGACCCACATACTTCCGTGGTTTGCGATAAAATAACGCTCAATCCTAAAAAGCCAATTAAAATTAAAAAGCCTAAAAAAGGAAAGCAGGTTACAAAAGCTGAACTACCAAAAATGGAAGATATAATGAGTCAGTTTTAAAGATGACCAAACTTTTTAAGAGCAATGAAAAGGCTATTATTTCTTATTACACTTTTAGCTTCTTTCAACTTATCAGCTCAGAAAGTTAAAATAAATGGGTATGTTAAAGATTCTCTAAATACGCCTCTCTCCTATGCAAATGTGATGGCGATAGATACTACTTCTAAGTCTATCCCCGCTTTTTGTGTCACCAACGATGAGGGCTTTTTTTCTTTGGCAATAAATGGAAAGATTTCTCATAAATTGACTGCGAGCTTCATCGGGTATAAAACATTTGAAAAAATTCTTACTCAAGAAGATATAACCAACTCTCCCCTATCTATAAAACTCAAAAATGACGCTACACTCCTCGATGCAGTTGAAATAGTCCACGAGCTCCCCGTAACGATCAATGGAGATACTATAACCTATAAAACAGAACAGTTTACCCAAGGTAATGAAAGAAAACTAGAAGATGTCTTAGAAGATCTTCCTGGCTTTGAAGTGGACGATGATGGAGAGGTGAAAGTACAAGGTAAAAAAGTAAACAAATTAACGGTTGACGGAAAAAAATTTTTTGATGGAGACACTAAGCTTGCTGTTCAAAACCTTCCAGCTAATGTTGTAGATAAAGTGCAGTTACTCCAAAACTATAACGAAATTTCCCCTCTAAGCTCTGTTAATAATTCCAATGACCTTGCCCTAAATATTCAGCTAAAAGAAGATAAAAAAAATATCGTTTTTGGTGATGTAACTGCTGGTGGAGGACTAGAAGATAGATACTTAGCGCATGCAAATAATTTTTATTATGCCCCTAAAACAAGCATTAATTTCATTGGTAATTTAAATAATATTGGCAATCAACCATTTACATTTCATGATTATATCATGTTTAATGGTGGTATTTCTAGCTTAATAGACCAGTCAGGCTCAGGGGTTGAACTTGATGCCAATGAGTTAGGATTTCCTGTAGGAGATAAGTTAAGTGCTATGAGCTTAAATAGTAAGCTGGCTGCTCTCAGCGCCAATTTTAATCCTAACAAAAAAATTAATTTTAATGTATTTAGTATTGTTTCAGAAACAGATAATAAGACAAAATCTATATCCTCTAGAAATTATATCAACAATACGCAGGATAGAGAAAATAACGACAGAAAATCTGAGGCAAAAAGTTCTTCTCGGTTAGTTAATTTTTCAAGTGTTTATTCTCCCAATCGAAATTTACATATATCCTATCATGCTTTTGGGAAAGTTATTAATAGAGATATTGAAAATAACATGACTTCTAGTACCGTACAGAATCAAGCAGATTTCTTAGAGGCTAAACGGAATACGTCATTTGATGTTACGCAACAATTAAGGTCTTTTTACTCTAATAATGATAAAAATATTTTCTCTGCTGAAATTTCTTATCAATATAAACATCTAAAAAACCCTTATAATATCTTATCCTCGCAAAAGATTTTCCCAGCCACTATAACTCAAGAAAATCAAGATCGGTACAGCTTACATCAGGATAAGGACATTGCCACTAATAAGCAAGAAAGTAAGTTTAGTTATTACAGAGTGATCAACAGAACCAATCACTTTATATTCTCTGCTGGAAACTCTACTACATGGCAAAATTTAAGGTCAAGCTTAAAAGCCGAGCAAGACGACGTTATTCCAGAAGAAAGTTTAGCTTTTCAAAATAGTATTAGCAATAGAATAATTGACTCTTTTCTAGGCTTGTCGTATAAGATTAAGATTTCTTCTTTAACCATTCAACCAAGTGCTTATTTTCACTTATTTGATACTTTTTTAGATCAGGAAAATAGTGATTTGAAATTCAGCAAAAAGCTCTTATTACCAAGTCTATTCTTAAAATATGATTTTAGGAGTACCCACAATTTGACCATGAGGTATGCTTTAAAAAATCAGTTTTTTGATATCCAAAATACAAATGATGCTTTCGTTTTAACCAGTTATAACAACTTATTTGAAGGAAGAAATGATTTAGAAAATAGTATTTACCATGATATCAATATTGACTATTCTAATTTTATCGCATACAATAGTCTAACTATCAATGGAAATTTCAGTTATCAGAAAAAATACAGTGACCTTTCTAACAAGGTAGAGTTTGCTGGTATTGAAACAAGTAGTAGTGTTGTTAATTCTCCCTTACCAAATGAAAATTTAAATGGGTATTTTCGATTAGAAAAGAGCTATAAACCCATCACTATAACTGTTTCCGCGTCAAGCAATAGATCTATACAATACAATTATATTGAAGACAGACTGGTTAAAAACACCAATTTTAGTTTTAATCACTCTACTTCTATAGAGTATAAGCCTTCCAATCTTTTTGAAACAGAAATTGGCTTGGAAAAAACCTATGATAAATACCAATCTGGTTTAACGAATAGTTTCTTTACTACCACTACTCCTTTTGCTAATGCAAAGCTCACCTTAAAAAATATCAAATTAGATGTAGACTATGAGCTATTCCAATACAAAAATGGGGATACCAAAAACTTTTATGATATTCTAGATTTTTCAATCCGCTATCAAAAAGAAAAAAGCCCCTGGGAGTTTGCAATTGCAGGACTAAATATTTTGAATAATTCTTCTGTGAGAAGAAATTCTTTCGATGCTAATTTTATTAGCACCTATGAGTATTTCATTCAAAAAAGATACGTTACTTTCAGTATCCAGTATGAACTGTAAGCAAACTGAAGCTAGTTCATAGAAACGGCTTCTTTCAATTTCTTGAGAAGTGTCTTTTTAGTTTTTATTCTTACTAAAGCTTTAGAGAGCTTCTCATCTTCATAGACTCCAGATACCCAACTCGAAAAGTCTTTTCTATCGGTGTGGAAACGAAGTGCATCATCGGATATTTCGTTGTTTTCTAGTGCTTTGATCAAATGGTCTATTGATTGTATCGCAGGACCATTGTTAACATAGAATTGCTTTTCAGAAGGGAGTATTTCAACAAAGTTCATTGTATTATCTGTTTATACCATCAAAATTATATAGAATCTGTTAATTTTTTCTCAAAAAAGATCTAAGCAATACGGACGATTACTAATCTGTTTCATTTTAACCTCATGATCAAAAATCGAAATTCTGTTATGTAGACCCCAAAATAAATTCGGGATGACAATTCAGAGGAAACCCAAATGCAGAGCTTCAAAGAATTCTTTTCGATTAGCAGATCCTATAAAAAAAGGGATCAGGAAATTTTATCAATAATTGCCTGAGAAATACCCGTTGTTGAAAAGCCTCCATCATGGAAGAGGTTTTGCATGGTCACCTTCCTTGTTAGGTCAGAAAATAAGGTAATTACGTAGTCTGCACATTCTTCTGAAGTAGCATTACCCAAAGGGGAAAGCATATTAGCATAGTCTAGAAATACATCAAAACCAGGGACGCCTTTACCTGCCGTAGTCATTGTAGGAGATTGAGATACCGTATTTACTCTTACTTTTTTCAACTCGCCCAATCGCTGCCCATAGCTTCTAGCAATGGACTCCAATAGTGCCTTTGCCTGAGCCATATCGCTATAGTCTGGGTAGCTTCTTTGTGCTGCTATATACGACAACCCTACAATTGATCCCCACTCATTGAAAATATCCAACTTCTCTCCTACCTGCATCATTTTGTGGAAAGAAAGAGCCGATACATCGTAGGTTTTCAATGCCCAGTCATAGTTCAAATCTCCATAGTCTTTCTTCTTACGCACATTAGGGCTCATCCCTATAGAGTGTAAAAGAAAATCTATTTTTCCTCCCAGCTTGTCACTAGATTCCTCATATAACTTTTGAATATCTTCTAAAGAGGTCGCATCTGCTGCTATTATTTCTGCATTGCAGTGATCTGCTAACTCATTTATCTTACCCATACGCATAGCAATAGGCGCATTGCTCAATATAAAAGTTGCGCCCTGCTCTTTTGCCTTTAAGGCTACCTGCCAAGCTATAGAGCTTTCATCCAATGCTCCTGTTATTATTCCTCTTTTTCCATCTAATAGATTATTTGACATAATTATGGTTCTTCTTTATTTAAAGATGAAGCAAATATAATCTGTCTGAGGGTAATTTCTATTTACATTGATAGAAGATTACTATCAGATAGATTTTATCATATAATCACTCCCAATTATAAACTTGAGAGCTTTGCAAAATTCAATGAGATAATATTTTTGGTTTTTTTCTGCTGGTTTGTAGGGTCATTTGTTTTGTTGTTTATCAGGGAAATCGATTGAATTTCCTGATTTTCTCTTCCATTTCAGCTTTTTTGTATTGCATAGGACACAATTATCCCAGGAGCTCTCTTTAAGTTATATGCTATTGCCTCCAATACATGCTGAACATGCGTCTTGGCAACACCCTTATACCTTGCTACCCCTGCCCTAAACCATTTCTTAATACCCCCAAAGGTTCTCTCCACCACATAGCGCTTCTTTGCAATGAGTTTATTGAACATTGCCTCCCAACTAGTAAGAGGATGATTTCTATAGGCTCTATGCTGTAGCCTGTTCTTTAAATTTAGCTCTTCTAGTAAAGCATCATTATCTGGTACTTTGTAGCCCTTATCTGCATTGACCCCTTTCTCATAGCTATGAATAGCATCTACTTTTTTCAGTACAGAGTCAAGCCTCTTACTATCATGTACATTAGCTGTAGTAGTATACCGATAATACCATCCCCTGCTCCTTGGTAGAGACAGTACGCTTGTAACCATAGTAACACTTCTTTCCTTTCTTCAGCCATCTACCCTCACTATCTGCACAAGGTTGCTCTAGTTTAACTATTGTCTGGCTAGACTCTTCTTTTGCCTTCTCTTCCTCTGGTCTATCCTCTTCTTTCCTATCTTCTGCTATCTGATAGGTAACCTTGCCCTTTGGCTTGAAGAAACTCTCTGTTATACTAGCATCTACCTGTACACTGCCCTTCTGGATAATGATATTCTTCTCTTTCAGTTGTTTGTTAAACTTCTTTAGTATCCTATCCATTGCGCCCTTTGCTGTAAGCTCTGTCCTAAACCTACTTAGGGTACTATGATCGGGAGTAGTATCTTCTATCTGTAGACCACAGAAATGCATTGCCGATAGACTATCTTTGACCATATCCTCTACTCTTTCATCAGAAAGACTATACCAGGTTTGTAGTAGCAGCATCTTGAACAGTAGTAAAGGGCTATAGGATGGTCTGCCTGCTGCATCTACTACAGAGCGTTTGCATATTTTGCACAGTTCTTTCTCTATAGGTTTCCAGTCTACGATTATTTCTATTTTTTGTAAGAAGTCGTTTTTCTTTATGCGTGAAAGAACATAGTTACCAGCAAAGCTCATGGGTGTAGGGGTTTTAATAGACATAATCACCTCTAATTTACTGCTTTTATACTACACAATCAATTGATAATCAAATAAATAACACCTTTTTTTACGCCTTTTTGCCGTGCAAAGGTCTCAAAAGGTACTTTTTTGATAAAAATAATACTTAAGATCTTGGTTGTGATTATTCTTATGGTATTATCTATAGGCTATTTTTTGTTTTGGAGAAAGTTGTACAGCATACAAATAATGGGGGTTTTTCATAGTGTTAGTGCTCGTTTTCATTGATTTCATTACAGGTGATGACTTTTATATTACTCAGAGTTTTATAACTCAACATGAGATATTTGCAACAAACGGATTTAATGATGTAATGCTTATTTCTCTCAAGGTCTTGACCTTTGTAAGAAGGAAAGAACCACCCAAGTGAGGTGATTCTTCAGAAACATAAATTGTATAAAATGTCAAAAGGTAAAGAAGGAAAACTCAAATCGGGTAAAAAAGTAGCAGTCAAAAACCTAAAGGAAAAGAGAGCTGACAAAGTAGCTAAACGAGCAGAAAAAAAGAAACTGGCAACCTAACCATCTCTGCTCATGATATGGGAGAAATTTTGATAGCAAAGGTTTTAATTCATATGACAAACTAATTCAAATCATAGATGAGAAGCCGCAGAGGTGGTCATTGATAATAAGATAATAGAGTCCGCTTAAAAGCAGCAGGATAAACCTAGCTAATCCCAGCTCATTCTCTAAATACAATTAGAGCAAACCAACGGTTTAAAATATTATCTCCGTTATCAAAAGTGGATACGAAGAAGTTAATATTTTATAATAGTTTAAGGTAATGCAAGAAGAATAGACTGGTATATACGCCCTGGAGAAATTGTGTTTTCTAAAGCAAACCCTGAAGTTAAATTAAGGATTAGACGATACATAAGCAAAATTTATTACTGCAAATACAAATACGTTGAAGACCCTGATCATAAGGAACTAGTACTGTTTGAAAAGGAGATAGTAGATAAAGAAGAACACAAATATTGTACTAAATGCAGATGATAAAATTGAGAAGCTTGTGAAAAATCCGGATCATGATAAAATGAGGGTTTCCTAACCTCATGGATTCAGACTTTGAGTTACAAACTGGAGGTAAAGAAGACAAGGGTAGAGCTGGATTCACTTTTCGCTAATCTTCAGAAATACTGAAACTAATGACTACCAATAGATTAAATGATTATACATAGCAGAATACCTCTTGCCTACCTTTTTAATGAACTCAAATTACCCATAATTTTTGTCACACTCATCTCAATTATATCCGGAATTCTACCATTCTTTTTTCACTCCTTTCTATCAGATATTCCCATTAGTATAGCCTCTACTCTCGGTGTAGCCATTTCTATTTTGCTCTCATACAAGATCAATCAATCCTATGAAAGATGGTGGGAGGCAAGAAAGCTATGGGGTGAAATTGTGAATGATTCCAGAACCCTTGTGTTTCAATTGCAGATGTATATTAATGCAGAAAACCCACTCATCGCAACTATCTGTAATCGTAACATTGCCTGGTGTTATAGCCTTGGTCATACACTTAGGCAACAGGATGCTACAGAGGTAATTAAGGAATGGCTTTCTGAAAAAGATGCTGACTTGTTGAAGAAGGGTAATGTGAGCGTACCTGTTGGTATTTTATCATTGCAGATCCAGTCGTTAAAAAAATTACATGATAAGAATGAGTTAGATAAATTTTCGCAAATAGAAATAGAAAAAACAATCACAAGGCTCACAGCATCTATGGGAAAGTGTGAACGGATTAAGAAAACAGTTTTCCCTCCGATATACAGATACGGTCTTCATGGGTCTATTTACCTATTCGTCATATTCCTATCTCTTTCGGTAACTTTCAAATTACAGCATTTTGTACTTGAGTTTATGATACTTGTTATTGTTTCTATGGTATTTTTCTTCCTTGAAAAGGCAGCCTATAGGATGCAGGATCCTTTTGAAAATCTCCCCACTGACACTCCGGTAACATCAATTGCTGAAAAAATTAAACAGGACACGCTAGCATTGCTGGCGATTGATGATGTATCAACACCCATTAGATCACAATCCAAATTCTATGAGTTGTAGACTTATAATAATAACTATGTAAATTACCGCTTTAAACTTATTCAATAAACCAATTTCCCAACAAATTTTGATGCGAAACCGAAAAAATTATAAGGTGATATTACCAATTAGAAAACTATTCTCTCATTAATTATATGGCTTTTATCGACAAAGTACTTAAAGAACCTTCCTATGGTTGGGCTGATAGTCAGGGTTATCTAATAATACCTACTAAAAAAGAACTTTTTGCAGAGTATAAAAATGGCTTAAGATTTTACGATAATAAGAAAACATGGATATCCTGCTTAAGTTGGGTCATGGTACTATCCATACTACCGCTTTTCATCTCTTTTTTGTGGTATCACTTATCTATCCTTTCGATCATTTTCTTTATCATTTACTCCATGATAATCATGAGCACGCACGGAACAATTTGGCTGCATAGGTATTGTACGCATAAATCTTATAAATTTTCACATGCCATCTGGAGAATTATTACTCAAAATCTGGTGATCAAGACATTTCCTGAAGAAACTTATGTGATTTCTCACCATGTTCATCATGCTAAGTCTGACCAGCCTGGTGATCCATATAATTCTAAGGCAGGACTCATGTATTGTTTGATGTCAGATGTCAATCATCAACGAATTGCCGAAGATTTAAATGAATCAGACTATAGACGGGCGTCAAATTACATGTCACATACTGGGGTGCATATAAATTCTTACAAGCAATACCAAAAATGGGGGTCAGTAGCTAGCCCGCTGTACACCGTGTTACTTTGGTTGAGCAACTGGACATTTTGGTATATCGCTTTTTTTTTGATGGGTGGTCATGCTCTGGCCACAGCAGGTTTTAGTGCAGCTATGTTTTGGTTCGTATTGGTAAGAGCTTTTAATTATACCGGACATGGTAAAGGAGAAGTAGCACATAAAGAAGGTATAGATTTTGACAGAAGTAATTTATCGATCAATCAAACGAGACCGGGCTGGTTTTCAGGAGAGTGGCACAACAATCATCACCTGTACCCTCATAGTGCCAGGTCAGGATTTTTACCCTATCAATTGGATCTTGCATGGGTTTATATTTATTGCCTGAGTAAAATGGGCATGGTTTCTTCATTCATAGATTCTAAACAAGATTTTTTAAAAAAACACACCTGACACAATCATTCATTGCAACGAAAAGAACAAATGAGTCAAAATATAAATATGGCAGTCCTGATAGACGGGGATAATATACCATCAGCCAATGTAAAAGAGATGATGGAAGAGATTGCCAAATATGGAAATCCAACTATCAAAAGAATATACGGTGACTGGACACGCCCAGGGCTGAATAAATGGAAAAGTTTATTGTTGGAAAATGCCATCACTCCAGTTCAACAATACGGCTATACCACAGGCAAGAATGCAACCGACTCTGCCATGATCATCGATGCGATGGATATTCTTTATAGTAACAAAGTGAATGGTTTTTGCCTCGTATCAAGCGATAGCGATTTTACGAAACTAGCCACAAGATTGAGAGAAGCTGGTATGGTGGTCATTGGAATTGGAGAGAAGAAAACACCCAACCCATTTATTGTAGCTTGTGACAAGTTCATTTATATCGAAATATTGAAAAACCGAAGTGAGGATAAAGTTGAGGCTGAAAAACAATCGAAAACGGATATTGATAAAGTTACCAAAAAGGAAATATCCTTGATTGCAGCTTCAATAAATGATTTGTCTGATGAAGAAGGGTGGGCTTTTTTGGGTGATGTAGGCAGCCTCCTTCAGAAAAAACAACCCAATTTTGACTCTCGAAACTATGGCTTTGATAAGCTTACACCTTTGATCAAGTCCACTGGTAAATTTGATATTGAGCAAAGGGAAGGTTCAAAAAGTAAATATAAATTAATTTATGTACGTAATAAAAAGGGTAATGTAGGGTGATATCTATTTACCTGCGCTTGGCATAGCACCGTGTGGAGTGGTGGTTTGGAATTTCCAAACTACCAGTTTCCTAATCTAATTCACCTTCCTCAAATACATTAATGATATGCTCGCTAATCGTGGATTTAGCTTTGTCAAATAGCTCCTGCATTCCTTTTTTGGTTAACCATGCAGTTTCATCTTGCAGTAACACATCCACTTTTACTTCACCATTTTGGGAGGTGTAAAGCAAAAATTCAGATTGATTGGGCGTAAGGCTTTCTTGCATTTTTTACTTATTTAAAGTCTTAGTCATAGTCAGTATACTATTCTGGGGCATCCTATTTCAATTCAATGATTCGTAGAAATTCTGAGCTTTCTACCATCTCTATGGAGTGTCTACATCAATCTGGCTGCTACTTGTCTGAGTAATAAGCCTTGAGACCTTTGCACGGCAAAAAGGCGTAAAAAAAAGATTTCATTTATTTGATTATCAATTGATTGTGTAGTATAAAAGCAGTAAATTAGAGGTGATTATGTCTATTAAAACCCCTACACCCATGAGCTTTGCTGGTAACTATGTTCTTTCAC
>JAUIAB010000001.1 GCA_030425505.1 Bacteroidia bacterium
CTCATGATAAATAATGTATATTATTGGTAATCAGAGCTTTAATATACTAAATAATTATGAGTCCTCACCCTTTTTTCTCCATTATTTCTGCTCTTTTTTTGTGCAAATTATTAATCGAACTCAGGTTGTAAATGTAGGAGAGAATTCTTTTGCAGTTGGTAGCCGTACAAAAGCTAGCAATATGTATAGTGCAGCATTTGGTTTTGGTACATCAGCAACAGGTAAATCTTCAGTAGTATTTGGAGAGTACGGTAGAGTCAGTGGCTTACGCTCAGCTGGATTTGGTCATTCTGTGCAAGTAAGCGGTGATAATGCTGCAGGATTTGGGGTGCACACGATAGCAGAGAGTTATGGAGAAGTTGTTGTAGGTACGTTTAATGTGACGAATGCAGAAGATAATAGCAATAGATTGTATAGCTCTAATAGTTGGGAGGAAAATGATCCCCTATTTGTAATAGGAAATGGTACCTCAAAAAGAGAACGATCCAATGCAGTAACAGTACTAAAAAATGGAAGGGTAGGAATAGGGACTTATAGCCCAAAAAGTAAGCTAGATGTTTCTGGAAACGTAAGAGCAGTAAACTTTATAAATGTATCGGATAAAAGGTTTAAGAAATCAATAGAGACGTTGGGTAAAGAAGTAGAAGGTTTATCGAACTTACGAGGAGTAAGTTATGAGATGGAGAAAGATGTATCTGAAGATGAAAGACGTCAGTATGGGTTTATCGCTCAAGAGCTAAGGGAGGTATACCCTGATCTAGTTCATGAAGATGATAATGGGTATTTGAGTGTAAACTATATAGGCTTGATTCCTTTACTTGTAGAAGCAAACAAGAAGACAGAGGCAAGATTAAAAGAATTGGAGCTAAAGTTAGCTACAAAGTCAAATGAAAGGAGTGGTGATGCACTTAAAATCAAGTCCAAGCTATATCAAAACCGTCCTAACCCATTCACAGAATCGACCAAAATAGAATTTGAATTATCTTCTAAAGTAGAAAGTGCTATTCTTTACATCTATGACATGACGGGACAGCAGGTACGTTCGGAAGTTATTGAAGAAAGAGGGAAAAGCACTCTAACGATAGAGGGAAGAGAATTAAAGGCTGGAATGTATTTGTACAGCTTGATAGTAGATGGCGAAGAGGTAGATACGAAGCGTATGATATTAACCAGGTAGAAAACAATTTTTGGGTAATGTCAGATAATGAAGAGGTGGTCTACAAAACCACCTTTTTTTATATAATCAATTATAACCTAGAACGCAAAGGTCTTAGAAAACTCTTTCAAAGACGCACTCAGTATTTGTGGAGAGTAGTCTATGATTTTCTCCAAATCTTCATCTAATGAAACTTGAAGCTTTCTAAGGTTTAAATGCTGGTTAATATCGTACTGTCAGAGTACTTTTTTTTGAAAATCTCAACTTTATTCACATAGCAGCAGTGATCTGGATAAAAGGCATACAAAAAGTGAACATTTTTATCTATTTGGTATGATTTAGGAATTTTCGATGATATATTGATAACATGTAATCCTAAAAGATAGAGTTTCTGGAAAGTGCTTATTTGGCGGGAGCAAAACTAGCTAATTGGGACTGGAAGGCACTTGAAGTACTTCGAATGAACAGACCATGACTGGTTTAAAATTAAGGCAAACACCAAGCAATGATTAAGGTGTGTAGCAAATAAATTAGATTGTGCACAAATTTTAAAAGCATGAAAAAAATCATAGTATTTGGAGCTAGCACTAGCAGATCTTCCATTAACAAAAAATTTGCTTCTTGGGCAGCTAGCCTCCTTAAAAGTGTACAGCTAGAAATACTAGATCTCAACGACTTTGAAATGCCTATATATAGCATAGATAGAGAAAGAGAGAATGGTATTCCTAAGCTAGCGCTCGATTTTAAAAACAAAATAAAAGAAGCAGATGCAATAATTATTTCACTTGCTGAGCATAATGGAAGCTACACCGCTGCTTTTAAAAATATTACAGATTGGGTTTCAAGAATTGAAAAGGGCACTTGGGCTGATAAACCAATTTTATTACTTTCTACATCTCCAGGGCAAAGAGGGGCTCAAGGAGTATTAAGTGCTGCAATTAATTCATTTCCTTATCAGGGAGCTAAAATTATTGGAAGCTTTTCTCTTCCATCTTTCCATCAAAACTTTAATGAAGACAAGGGAATTATTGATTCCAATCTGAAAACTCAATTAAAAGAACAACTAAAAAAACTAGAAATAGAATTAACGATATAGTTTGTTTGACTTCATTTCTTTTTAAAAACCTCTTATTGTCTTTTTACCTACTTTTGACTTATATCCAATAATCCATGAAAAAATTTGAAAAAACAATAGAAGTACGATGGGCTGATGTTGACCAAAATAGACACGTTAGACACTCCGCCTATTACGACTATGGAGCACATGTTAGAATAAAATTCATAACAGAAGCAGGATATGGTTCAGCTCAATTGAGCCAGTTAAAAATTGGACCTGTACTTTTCAAAGAGGAATGCTCTTTTATCAAAGAAATAAGACCTGATGATACTATTCGAGTAAATGTACTAAAAGAAGGTATTTCTGAAGACGGATCTCGCTGGAAACTGCATCACGAAATATTCAACCAAAATGATGAAAAAGTAGCTCATATCACTATAAAAGGAGCTTGGATTGATATGGAAAAAAGGAAGCTAACAGTTCCTCCAAAAGAATTAGCTAGAGCATTTCAAGAGTTACCTGACGGAGAAGATTACGTCTACAAAAAGAAGAGTTAGCCAAATAATTATTCTGCTATAGTTCTAAATATTGCTATTTCCTTGGTCATGTTAGAAAAGACCCTTTCTCAAAAAATATAGTAACACATGGGGGCGTAGATATCGTTGCTAAAACGGGAACTCCTATATTAGCTACTGGAGCAGGAAAAGTTATCAAAGCAGAAAATAGTGGGAAATGGGGAAACTTAGTAATCATAGATCATGGAGATGACTTTCAGACATGGTATGCTCACATGAATGATATAAATATAAAAGAAGGAAGCATAGTGAATATTGGGGAAACCATTGGGCATGTTGGCAACACAGGAAGGTCTACTGCACCCCACTTACACTATGAAGTTAGAATATATGGAAAAAGAGTAAACCCTGAAAATTATTTCGGAAAGTAGTTAGTAATAGCTAGAACTTAAAGCTTTCTTTAGCTAATACCAATTTGATTATGGTGATGTGCAAATAGTAATCAGTTTTGGGAAAAATAATATAAACTAGGGCACTCTTGCACAAAGCCCGTCCCGGTGCGGCAAGCCTGCTTCTCTACAAATCCATATCGGTCTTGCCGTTCACCTCTTTCCTACGAGTGCTTTTTAGCCTAGAGGCATGATTACTAAACACGTTTCTTTATATTATTGTATAAGTAATTGATAATCAATTAAATAAATATTTTTTACTCCCTTTTTCATGCAAAAGTCTTAGGAATACAAAGTATTTTGCATAGCTAAACACGGTATTACCGACCCCTCAGGAGTATTTCCCATAATGGTTTTTAGGATACGTATCTCCATAGGTATCGCTATACACTTTGTTGGGCACTTGTTTTCTTCTTTGAATAAAAAAAGGCTCCTATTCCAAGTAAAATGTAAATGATTATTATATAAATAAATTGCTCTTTGTTTTCGGTGAATTCAAAATATATTATTAGCAAACCTGCGAGTAACAATCCTACGAATGAAGCAGCAGTTATTATTAGAGATGAATTTGTTTCAATACGTTTTTTGTAATTGGTATAAGCCATTAACATTGAAACAATAATAAAGGTGATACTTCCAAATTCTAAGATGACTTGTAAACCCCCAGTAGCCAATAATATAAAAGCAAAAACACTCATTGTTATTATAGCTCTGCTTGGAATATAAGTTTTAATCTTTTGGCCTAATATCTTTGGAAAGTAACCGTCATTGGCGATTACTGCCATTAGACGGGATGCACCAAAAAGAGTTCCGCTTATTGCACTTGAAGTAGCTAATAATGCTCCAAAGATTACAATAAACTGCCCAAATTGTCCTAAGTAGGTTTTAGCACCAGCAGCTAAGGCGTATTCTTTATCTGCAATAATCGTTTCCTTTGGAATGGCAGATAGTGCAGCAATTGAAAGAATTATATAAAGCAAAGTTGCAATCGCAATTGATGAATAAATTGCTCTGGGAATATTTTTTTGTGGACTGTCCATTTCATTGTAAGCATGAATAACCAATTGAAATCCTTCATAGGCTACAAAAGTTATGGCTGATACAATTAATATTTGAGTGAATGTGGTCTGATTTTCAAATACGGGAATTAGATTTTGAATATCTCCCTTTCCAGCTAGCAAACCAGATATGAACAACAAAATCACAATTTTTGAATAGACTAATATATCTTCCAGTTTGCCCATTCCTTTTACGCTAACTAGATTGATTATCGCAAAAAAGGAAATAATAAGTCCCGCAATTATTTTTTGCCAGACTGGATGATTTAGGACCTCAACTTGACTACAGAAATAGGATGCGAAAGTAAACGCATACAAAGCTAAGGTGCTGATGTATCCAAAAACAATTAGCCACCCGATTACGGATGAAGCGCGTTCACTATTTGGAAAAGTTTTTTTGAAAAATGAATACGTAGCACCTTCGTCTTTATAAAGCAGTGCCAGCTTTACATAAGAATAAGCTGCACACAATGCTAGAACGCCTCCAATCAGGATTGCGTATGGTGTTGCGTTACCTATATTTTCTGTAGCTATACCTAAAATTGAGAAAATGCCTCCACCAACCATTCCGCCCAAGGCAATCGCAATTAACTCCCCCAATCCAAGCTCCTTCCTTCTTTGTCGTATGAGTTTATTCATCATTTCTTTAATATCTTATCTGATCTCTCTATAAGGTCTTGCAGATCTTTTTCTTCCCTTATGGTTTCTTTTCCTTGCCGGCAAACCATTTCAGCATGTTTGATTACTGCTTTTTTATGGCTTTCCACACTTACTATATTTAATATAGTTTTTAGTGCTTCCATCAATCTGATAATTACTGCGGTACTTCCGCCTGAAAATTGTCTGATTTGATTAAATGCTCCATCCAACACTCCCTCGAAAGCCAGCACATTAGCAATAACCCGTAGCTTAGCATCTTTGTCAACCCGATATTTTGAGGGGAATTTAGCCTGTGATAAATAGCAAAGTGTGGCAGTTAAGTTGTCGACGCAAGCAATAGCCGTGTAGGGGTCATTTACTCCCGGAGAAAGAGCCCGAACTGCAATTTCTACCATTTGATGGATAGAATATTCCAAATCCTGCTGGGATGTCTTCGTCTTACCAAAAATGAATTGTTTCAGAATATTTTCTAAAAATTCATCTTCCAACTCTTTTTTTGAATATAGTACAGCGATTTCCTCACCTTCAACTAGAAAATTACCTGGTCTATGATTTAATTTTATAATAGTATCGTTTTCGGTTACTATTTCCATCAACGTCTCACTGTCTAAGTATTGAAAATAACCAGATTTAGAAGATTTGACTGAAGTCTTCTTGCTGTATGCTGAAAAAGCATCCTCTTCGTCAAAAGCTGTTTCATCTTTCAATTCGTCCCCCATTTTTTCCGGAAAAAGAGACTTTACTTTCTTTGCTATTAAGTCTGAGATGTTTGAAATAACCGTATCAGCCTGAATGCTTACAGCAATTCGATGGATGAAAATTATGAGTAAGATTATATTCACTATCGCAGCAAAAATTGCAACCAAAATTGAAATGGATGGGATAAAATTATAGCTGTCATTGTCTTTAATGGCATTTAATACGAGCAAGCAATACAAATACGTAGAAATATAAGAACCCAATACGACCTGATTGAGCCTCACGTACATAAAGTTTTTAATTAGTCTAGGTCCAAACTGGGATGAGGCTAACGTCAGGGTTACAAGTGTAACAGAAAAAACAGTCCCCGCCACCCCAATCATAGCACCAGATATGGTAGCTAGAATGCTTCGCGCAGAAGCAGCACTATTAACAAAAAATAATCTTAGCCAGCCATCATGAGATAGGTTAGTATAGCTATCAATAGTAACTAGACCAATTGATAATACAATCGAAAGCCCGATAATCAGCACAGGAACGAACCAAAAACTGGCGAGTAATTCCTTCCAAAAGAAAATGAGTTTTTTCATACTAATGCAATAGAGTGACTAAGCTCTGCCCTGCAGACCGAAAAGAATTTTGATATTCATGTCGGTTGTTATAGCCCGCCTTATGGTCATTTCATGTATTTAAAGTTAAACATTAATAGTATTTCTTTCTCGTAAAGCTTTTAGAATTACTCTATTTTAAAATGTGTAGTTATTTTCATCATTGGCTACAACGTTGAGTATATGAAAAGTAGCGGAGTTTGAAACACTTCCCTTTAGGTTTACCACTGTGTGTTGGGTAGACATACGCTGCTGGCAAGTTTTGGCTTGTGCGGCTGCTTTGCGATGGTAGTCGTTTATTTTCATGGGATTTTGTCGTTCTGCTTGTAGCTCGGCAAAATCCAGATACATGGTAACGATTCGATTGAGGTCTTTTAATTCCTTTTCGCTGAGATAGTTTTTGGCTACGGATACATCCGTTTTCAATACTTTGCCTGTAGGAGCATTTTTCCATGTGGTTAAACCCATATTGGGTTTGTCTGCATTAGCTCTTTGTTTGATGATTTCCGCTGCTGTATTTCCTGTAATTGCCCAATGCAGTTTATTTTGAACGGTCTTATAAAAAGTTTGAGTGATTTCTTCTTTTGGGTCGTAATTGATGCTACATTGAGCGTAGACGTCGGTGATTTTTTGGTAAAAGCGTCTTTCGCTGGCACGTATCTCACGGATACGCTCCAGTAACTCATCAAAATAGTCTTTGCCGAAAATGGCGTTTCCTTGCTTGAGCCGTTCATCATCCATCGCAAAACCTTTGATGATGTACTCACGAAGGGTTTTGGTTGCCCAAATACGGAACTGCGTACCTTGCTGAGATTTCACTCGATACCCAACAGAAATAATGACATCCAAATTGTAAAATGAAGTGTTGTATTCTTTGCCATCATCGGCAGTTGTTCGTCTAATTCTCCCTCTTCAAATACGTTATTGATATGCTCACTAATGGTCGATTTTGCTTTTCCAAATAGCTCTTGCATGGCTTTTTGGGTGAGCCAAACCGTTTCGTCTTGTAATAGCACATCTACTTTTACCTCTCTACTTTGGGAGGTATACAAAATGAATGAGGATTGATTGGGACTTAGTTCTTCCTTTGGTCTAAACTATGATTTGAGCTGATTTTTTGATGGACTATGATTGATTTTTCTTCCTGGCTTCATCACCCGTTTAAATTGTAAACTTCTGCTACCAAAGTTGATGAGCAAGCCAATATCCAAACCATAGGCTTCCAAGTAGTTGATCGCTTGAGCCAAATGAACATCTTCTAGTTGGATAACTGCTTTCAATTCTACCATGATTAATCCTTCCACAAAGAAATCGACCCTTCTTGTGCCAATCTGCTCTCCTTTGTAGTGAATTTCCATTTCGTGCTCTCTGGAAAAATCTAATCCCTGCAGAGCCATTTCTTGAGCCAATGCCCTTTGATAAATCACTTCTTGAAAGCCATTCCCCAGAATCCCATGTACCTCCATGGCACAGCCTATGATTTTGCCTGTTAAATCAGATAAGGGATATTCTTTTTTAATCATATTTCCTTTTTGTTTAAACTATGAGTTGAGACTGATTTTTTGATGGGCTATGATTATTATTTCTATTCATGAATTTGATATTTGAAGGTGTAAGAAATCATAGTATTCATTTCATCATTAAAATCATAGTTGAGACTTTATCCACTGCATAGCCGTTTCCTCATCCTGCTCTATCGCCATTTCTACGGCTTGCTTGGCTACCTCCAGTAAGTGTTCACTTTGTTTTTTGAGGGTAAAGCTTTGCTCTACCAAATCAGCTATTTGTTGTTGTTTGCCTTGGTCGATAATTGGAATCAGAAAATTATCAATGTCTTTAGGGTAAAGCTCTGCTTGAGCACTTCCAGCACTAAGTTTTTCTGTTTGAAGTCTACCAATTGTTGAGTTCATCACAAACCCAATGTATTTAGGGTTATATCCCTTATCCAGTCTTAAAATATTGACGTGGTTACTAGCAAGAGCTTTTTGGTCTATTAGATAGACTTGTGTCCTTCCAATATTTGCCCCTGTTGTGTAAGTGAGTATGTCATTTTTGAAAACTCTTGCTCTTTCTTGTTCATCCCAATAAGCAGAACTCGTTTTTTCAAAGTTGTCATAATCTAGGGTTTGCTCAAGTATGTGTTTGCTATTGATGATGTTTAAATCTCCATCTTCGACATATTTAGGTTGTAAACCTCTAAAGTTGTCCGTTCTGATGTCTTTTATTGATACAAATGAACCTGATTTTACCTTTTCCTCTAATTCATCATATTTCACCTGATAATACTCAGCATCCAAACGCCCAGAGCTACCAAAGGACTCAGAAAAGCTTTTGACGTTTACTGGTTCTTGACTTGGTTGGAAGTCGATTAAGTTGAGTTCTTGGAGCAGCAGTTGTTCGGCTTGGGTGTAGGTGGTTTTGGAAGCTACTAAATGTTCAAATGCTTTATCAAAACATGATTTAAGATATTCCTGAAAGGTAATAGATAGAAGAGGTATTTCGATTTCTTTTACTTCTTCTGGGTTGACATTAGTTTGATTTATGGATTGCCTAGCTCTCCTTTTAATATCCCAAATACCTTGTTTGCTATTTAAAAATGCTGAAAGATACTCTGGCAATATCACGTTTTCATTAGGAATAAATCTTACTAGATATGATGCAAATACAAAGTCTCGTGTATCAAGCTTCTTATACAAACCAGTCCGTCCAACCCATTCAAATGAGTTAGTTCTATTAAAAACTACATCCCGATCTTTAAGTGTGAATGTTTTGAGCTCACTTTTTGAAATATCAGCGAATTTTGACACTTCCATATCACAGAGCATGTTATGGATTTCATTCATTCTGTAAATTGGATACCCTACTCCATCTTCATTCATTGAAATGGAGATGCCATATTGTGCTTTTTTTAATATGTTACCTATCTTATCATATTTCAGCTTAGGGTTTTTAGTTGGTTCTTTAGTATAAAATTGACTATCAATTCTGAAATCTTTATTCAAATATGTTACACTAAAGTCCTTTTCTTTCACTTCCAGCCCTTCCAACAATTCCCTGTAACGGGATTCATTAAAAGGGCTAGCTACTTTCCCGGCACAAGGCCTCCTTGCACGAAAGAGAGTTGCTCTTTTTTGGCAAATTCTAAAAAGGCTTCTGCTATGCCGTCTTTGGTGAGTCCGTCATGGTTAAAGAGGTCGTGTTTTACTACCAAATGGCCGTGAGAGTCAAGTAGAAATTCTTCTAAGTTCGCAGGGGTAGAGTCGTAGTTGTCTACGGGTTCGGCTACTTGTTGAGAACCCTCCAAAAGTTTGGAACTTTTGGAAGGTCGTGCGTTAGGAAAATCCTTCTTTCGTACAAATATCTTTTCTCCGCTGTTGTCTTTGCTTGGTTCTTGCATGGTGGCAAAAAAGATCGGGTAATCTTCTACTTTGGGGCAAAGGGTATCGTCCCATTTCTGCACAAAAAGCACAGATGTCTTCGTGCCTGTATGCGGTTTGAATACATTGCCGTGTAAACCAACTACAGCCAATATTCTGCATCGCTCGGCTATGTAGTCTCTTATGGCCTTGTCAGAACTGTTGTTGAACCTTCCCTGTGGCAATACCACCGCCATACGCCCACCTGGCTTTAAGAAGTCTAGGTTACGCTCTATGAACAGAATATCACGCCCTACTTTAGTTTGGTACTTGCCATTGGGCTTTTTACCCAAATCGTACTTGGCCAAAATTCTACTTTCTTTGATGTCACCTGCAAATGGAGGGTTTGCCATCAGCACATCAAATTGGAAATCACGGCATTCGTAAATCTCTTTTTCCTTTACATAGATTTTACCGTTTCGTTCCTCTTCAATCGTTACCGTTTTTGGTTTCGGGTTAGCAAGGTGTTTTCGGATGTTTTTCCAGCCGTTTCCATAAACATCTAGCCAATTTTTATCATCGTAATTATTGTCCCATCGGTCATAGTCGAGGGTGTTCATGTGTAGCACATTAGTTTGTCCGTCACCAGCAATTAAGTTGAGGGTTCGTGCCACACGCACCGCCTTTTCGTCAAAGTCTATGGCAAATACTTTGTTTTGCACATAGTCTGTTTGTTCAGGCAGTTTTTCTTCAGCTGTAAACAAATGGCTTTTAGATAGCCCCTTCGCTTTTAGCTGTTGTTCCCAAACATGAAAGATCGAATGAACAGGGAAACCACAACTACCTGCAGCCGTGTCAATGACTGTCTCATTCGCTTTAGGATCCATCATTTTTACACACATGTCAATTACAAAACGTGGTGTGAAATATTGTCCTTTTTCGCCTTTGCTACTTTTGTTAATCAAGTACTCAAAAGCTTCATCTACCACATCCAAGTTGGAGTTGAAAAGTTTGATTTGCTCCAAGGAAGATACACAAATGGCTAGGTGGGAAGGCGTTAAGGTTATTTTTGAACTTTCAGTAAATACACCTTCCCATTTTTCTTTGGCTTTTTCAAAAAGTGCCTGAATCTTTTGCTTTAGCTCCGTTTCTGTTTCCCCGTAGTTTCTAAATTCAAGGTATCTCGTTCTGTTTCTTGTGCTTTCCAATTCGTCATAAAGCTTAGTGAAAATCAATTGAAAGAGTTCTTCAAATACATCCACACCTGCATTTGCCAGCACTTCATCCTCCATTTCGAGAATAAGGTCTTTTAAGGATTTACGCTCTTTGGAAAGTTTGTCATTCTCAATTAAATCGTCAATCGTCCAACGTTCTGTTAAGATGTCCGTCAGCTTTTCGGTCGCTTTTGGAATATTCGGAATGTCCTTGAAATAATTGGGATCTCTTCTGTTGTAGTAAGAAATGGATTCGCCGTTACTCCATATTCCAATCGATGCTCCCGTTGCGTTGCAATATCCTTTAAGTTGTTCCTTCCCGTCTTTCAGTTTTGGCTTCTTCAGTTCCACCATGATAAAGACAGCTCTAGCATCTTGCTTGTCAAAGATGACAATGTCCGCCCGTTTCTTTTCTCTACCGAAACTCACGGCATATTCTATTTCCATTCTGTCGTACGAATAGCCGTATTCTTCATGGAGTACCATGAGATAGAGTTGCCTTACAACTTCTTCTGGCTTGAGTTGGATTTCTTTTCTCCGTACAAGACAGGTGATAAAAGGAACTGTTTTGCCCCTGGTTTCTTTTAGCACGATTGACTCTTCCAGTTTGTCAATTTGAGCTTTTGAAAACTGGGTTAGTTTGTAGTTGGAGTCTTTTAAAATATTGGATAATATCATCTTCGGATGCTTACTTATTTCTTTCTATTAATAATTCTTTGACCTCTACATTTAAGATTTCTGCAATCTTGTATAAGTCCTCCAAGCTTGGTTGTCGTCTATTTTGAACATAGGAGTTTACCATATTATAGCTTTTGTTAAGACCAGACTTGTTTGATGCCTTTTGCGTCTAATATTTCTTTTATCCTGTTCATTCTGGATAATTTTAGTTTTGCGTGAAGATACAAAATCATCTCATTCAGTGATATATTGTTGTCGTGCTTCGAGAATGTGGGGTGGGTTTTCGGTTACCGCATGGCATACAACAGTCAATGGTTAAGGCGAATTTAGTTGAATGAAGATACGAAGTATCATTCTATTCAAGGAAACATAAGCCTTTAGAAATTCGGGTTAACACTGAGTTAGGAGATGTAGCTTTGAGGGTAAAGGAAATGTCATCTAAGATTAAACCGAGTTTTATAGCTACTATTAGCGGTAGTTTATTTTTCAAATAGTAAGTTTTCTAAATATCTAATAGCAGAAGCCATTAGATTCTTCCTGTTCTTTGCTTTTGCATTGAAAGAATCCAAAGTCTTTCTATTTAATTTCCGCCCCTTAACAAAAACGCAGTTCGGGTTTTCAAGCGAGGACAACGTTATCAGAGGGTTGTCATCCACTAATAATAAATTAGCAATTTTACCCACTTGAATTGTTCCCATAGAATTCATAATGGAGTGCGTTTTGGATGCATTCACAGTAGCCGTTTTCAATACTTCGTAATTAGAAAGACCTGCTTCTTTGTAAAATTTAAGCTCTTTATGTATTGAAAATCCTGGAAGAGTAACACCAATACCCGCATCGGTTCCGCAAACTATATTTACACCTGTTTCATGCAGTTTTTGAACAATGGTAATATGAAAATCATGTTGGCTTTTTATTCTGCTAACTACAGTTGAATCGTTTTGCTTGGCATATAGCCAACGGTCAAATTGATTTTTACTATCTACTTTTTTGATAAGTGGATTCATAAACTCCAATAATTCTGAATCTAAAATTGAATCATTAATCATCATTTGGTAGATATTATTAAATACAGTAATAGTGGGGCAATAACTTGTGTGTTTAGACTGTGAAATGGAATCAATAATAGGCTGAAGTTTGATCGTATCTAAATCAAACTGTAAAGGTTGCTGTACAATTTCTTCGGCATGTTCAATAGATTTGATTTGTGGATTTAAATGATATGAAAAGGGTACTTTTTGAGAAGGATGAGAAACGATATCGATTTCAGAAATTTTGGCTTGTTCAATCACGGCATCAAATATTTTTTTATCTAACCCGTAATACGTTTTGATAAAGTCATAACCTCTTTCTTTATATGAAAGCACCTTTTCCTTGGCTTCATTAGGCTTACTTAGGTTTAAATTATCGTCACCAATGAATTCTGACCCTGTTAGTTTTGGTCCTGTGGTAAAAAAGGTTGGTGAAATAATGTTGCCCTTAATTATGTCTTCTTTAATTCTTAGATGCATAGGCATACCCCATAAATTTCTTACTGCAGTAACACCATTTGATAGATAAAGACCAAGCTCATACCTGTCCCAAATATGAACATGCATATCGATAAGACCCGGTGTTAGATACTTGTTCTTTGCGTCAAAAATTTGAATTCCACTGACCTGAATAGTGTCTGCAATCTCTTCAATAATTCCCTCTTTTATATACACCATTTTATCTGCTAAAACAGTGTCTTGGTTCATTGGAATTATATTGACATTAGTAATTAGGTAAGAATTATTGGATGTTAGTTCATTCTTATTAGCCATTAAGTAATTAGTTTCTAATGAATCAACCCAAAGTGTAATGACTCCAGTTAGAACAAGCACTCCAATGAGAGCGAATACAATTTGTAAAAGTCGTTTTAGTATTTTCATTTATCTCATTTCTCCTAAAGGTTTGGCTATGTACTATACAAATTGTTGTGTTTTTGTAGGGTGCAACTTAAAGGCATGAAACTTATCTTACCAATTTATTAAATATTGGCGAATTAATGTAATGCTCACGAGGGTGGCACTAATGTAAATCAGTTCCCTTATTGTATAAAGGATAATTGAGATTAGAAGTGTAACTTTCTAGTATTATGGACAAGAATATTATTTTATCAATGGGTATACCAATCGTAATAAGGGACGAACAAGGGAAAAGAGCAAGCATTGAACTCAATAAGAACTGGTTTGTAGTGTGCCGATACCATCCAGACAATTCGGTTTACTTGTGCGATGCACGACTTGAAGGGTGGTATCCCGTTAATATAGCAAAACGGGTAATCTATAGATGGAGGAAAGGTTGGTCGAGAGCCATTAGCTAATCTGGATTTGCCTCTATTTCCCTTTCAAAATAGACTAACTCTTTTCGGGTAGGGTCATCCAGAACTTTGCAATAGTATATCCTGTCAACGTATCGCCTGATCACAAGTTTTAATGCAGGATTAACTTTTGCATGAACCACTTGTCCTTCTTTATACTTATTTTCCATAGCAATATTAAATTGTAACGACTTGATACAAAACCATTAGGGCTTAATTTTTTTCCGTGTAATGTTTATACTCCTTCTCATAAAATATCTCAGTAGGGGTGAGGACAGGTTGTCGGGTCTTCATGCTTAGGATTGCTTTAACAGAGTTTTTCATTAGTTTGTCCGTTGTGCTCCTTTTAAACATATGTGCCAATCTCCAAAGCCCGTCTGGTGTTATAGCTATTAAATCTGCATGAATTGATCTGGTAAAATTTATTATACCATCTTCTATGGTTAGATCATTGTAAATATTCATTGAGCAATTTTTTAAATCAAACTCGCTACTAAATTCCTTCATTAATTTCAAGCTGTCATGCGTTCTTTGGAATTGGCTGGGAGTAGTTACTTTTAAAAGGTGCAGCTTAGTATCAAAAAGATCTATTATTTTCTTCATTTTTGGAAATACTTTATAGATTTCGCCATAAAACTCAGAAGCCAAAACCATGTTTTCTATATTAAATTCATTGAATTTTTCCTGCACAATTAGCACTGGTATCTTTGCTTGACTCATAACCCTTTCCGCATTGGAACCGATGAATGATCCCTCTAACCTAGTAATCCCGTAAGCACCCATTACAATTAGGTCAACTTGGTGGTTGTCTGCGTGTTTTAGAATGGTTGTAGATACATCATACCTCAATTCGTAAATGGTATTGGCATTTTTTATGTTATGTGAGCTTACAATTGCATTCAATTTATTCTGAATGTTACTGATAACCGTATCGCTCCCAGGCATATCATGATAATTTTCATAAGAATCATCGTCTGCATTTAATGGCCTGTTAATTACATGCAAAAGAATCAATTGAGCTCCAGTCTGTTCCGAAATTGAAGCGGCTGAGCTAACGGCATAGTCAGCATATTCTGAAAAGTCTGTAGCTAATAATATTTTTTTCATGTGTGTATTTTGTTAAGATTCTACAAAACGACTTCTTCGTACCCGCTTTTGATTACGGTGGAAATCATCTTAAACCGTTCGTTGGCTTTAATCATATTCCTTCTGTGTGCAGGAATGATAATGGACTGCCCAGTAGCAAGATGATGCGATTTAGAATCGATAATAACTTCAGCGCTTCCTTCTATTACCTGAATAAACGTGTCAAAGGGAGAGGTTTTCTCTGCAAAGCCTTCCCCTGAATCAAATGAAACGACACTGACATTCCCTGTTGTTTTTTTCAGTATGGTTTTTATCACTACTGAATTTGGAACGTATTCTATGATTTCAACGATTATGAAGACTTCAGACTTTTCAAACTCCTGGTCTTTTTTCATATTTCTGTTTTTTTGACTTTAACTGCGTCTGTGTCATTACTTTTGGCTGATGGTTTTTTGATAGTTGAAAACATAATCCCACCAGAGATAGCACCTAAAACATAAATTAAAACACTAGAAATAGACAATGGCATTTCCATGTGCCAGTTCAAAAAGTTTATGCTTACTATTTTCATGTTTTGAGCAGTAAATGTTACAATAGCTACAATGAAGAGCAATAATAAAATTGATTTAACCAAGCGCATAGTATTTATAATTTGGTTCTTGAAATTTCAATATCTGAGGGTTTACATAAATCCTCTTCATCTTCTGCTGTTATAAAAACTTCAATAGGTTTATAAGGAAAAGAGGCTCGGTAAATTGATTTTATCGCATTTTGCTGTATAAAATATCCAACATTTCGTGTAACTCCAGCCTCAGACACTGCCCAAATGATATAAATTTCTTTGGGTGGATTAAGCCTTTCCGAAGCCGCCAGGTTGTTGGCGGTAATGGTGACTAAATAATTTAGTTTCCCTTGTTTTTTAATCTTAGCAGTAATGTCTGCTGCTGGCACTAATGGTGACAAAGGAAACTTCGCTGTGGATACACAAGAGGTCATCAATGCAATTACACTGATAAGTGCCAAATATTTTTTATAACTCATTTTTTTTTATTTAAATTGTTTTCTAATTAGACTTATTGAACTCTGTACCTTTTTATAATTTTTCAGTTGTGATCGAATTGTATTAAGGTATTCTTTTAAATCGCTTGGTTCAATCCCTTCATTATTGGCTGGAGGAAGGAAGGGTGTTTCACCCAAATGTTGATATAGTTCAGGGTATCTGTCTCTTATTTTCATTGTAACTGCGAGGATATCATCAGTTAATTCCATTGTTTCTTTTTGGTTATTTGCCATTGTATACTATGAGCATTTAAAATATATACTATGTTCCCAGCGAACCCGAATTCAAGACTATTACTCATAGTTGTTATAATCATTTTCACCAATTACAGAACTCCCTTGCTTCGTTTTCAAAGGAACAATACCTGCCATTTCACTCATTACATTTACCAGGTCAGAACCACTAGGTACAATAATTTTGGCATTGTTTTCTAGCGCGGTTTCCATAGCTTCTAACTTCCTGAGCAATTGTGCATTTCCGATAAAGTATTTATCAGCGGCTTCGTTTACCAGTTTTATGGCTTCTGCTTCACCTTCCGCATGCAATATTTTCGCACGTTTATAACCTTCTGCTTCTTTGATTTTGGCCCGTTTAATGCCATCTGCAACCGTTTCGGCTGCTGTGGCTGAATCAATGGCGGCAATTTTTTCGTTTTCAGCCTTCACTACCTTATTCATGGTTTCCTGTACATCCGTCGGGGGGTCAATCTGCTTCAATTCTGTTCTGATGATTTCAATTCCCCAGTCTTTCGTTTCCTTATGGAGCGTTTCGTGCAGTTCCATGTTTATCCTTCCCCTTTCACTGTTGGCTGACTTAAGGGTGAGCGTTCCAATGATGTTACGTAATGTAGTGCGGGCAAGATTTACGATCTGGTATTGATAGTTATTTACATCATAGGTAGACCCCATTACACTTTTCTCATCAGACTTTACCCTGAAGTAAACCTGGGCATCTACAGTGGCGTTCAGGTTATCGTTGGTGATTATTTCCTGAGGCTCGGCATCTACCATTTGTTCGGTGATGTTTACAAGAAACAATCGGTCTACAACTGGAATAATCCAATGGAAACCAGGCTGCGCAAGTTTTCTATATTTTCCAAGGCGTTCTATTAGTCCTTTGTTTGTTGGTCTTACTATTTTGATACCCGCAAACAGGATAAATACAACAGGTATGATGATATAGAGATAATTATATTCCATGATTTGACGGATTAAGGGTTAAAAAAATGGGCAAACTCATTTTAGAGCTTACCCATTAGAAAATCAGCTTTAAAAGCTGAGGTTAAACCGCTTTTGGCTGACCTTTCTTGATGATGTTGATTACCTCTTCACGATTTTTGTTTAGGCGAGTTTCTACTCTTTTGAGCAAATCGTTTTCTTTCCCCGTTTCGAACTTTAGGTCGGCATCAGTAAGTTGTGAAAACTTAGATTTCAGTTCTTTTGACTGAGTTTCCCAATTGCCAGTAATTTTAAAAGATTCGGTTGTAGTTTTTTTAGGATTTTCCATTTTTTTGTAGTTTAAGTTGTGAATTCATTTTCACAACATTATAAAGATGGAACTATTATTAGTCCCCTTCATTACATACTAGAGGGAAAAGATTATATAGTTCACACATCCTCAAGGTTTCCTCTGCGCTTATCGGCTATTCCTTTAAAGAAGGTTGGGGTAAGTCCGGTGATCTTCTTGAACTGGTTGGATAAATGAGCAACACTGCTGTAATGTAGGCGATAGGATATTTCCGTTAATGATAACTCATCATATAATAGTAACTCTTTTACTCTTTCAATCTTGTTAAGGATAATAAACTGCTGAATGGTAATGCCTTTTACTTCTGAGAACACATTGGCCAGATAAGTATAATCATAATCCATTTTTTTGCTAATAAATTCTGAATAGTTCACTTTAGGTATCTCATCGCTGTAGTGGATCATTTCAATGATCACATTCTTTATGCCCTCTACCAGAATAGCCCGCTTATCGTCCAGCAATTCAAGGCCTGATTTCTGCAAGTTGATTTTCAGTTGTTCATGCTGTTCGACTGTGATGTCCTCTAATATTTCAATTACGCCCAGATCAACCACTACATACCAAATTCCCAGTTTTTTCAGTTCTTCCTTCACCATCATTTTGCAGCGATTGCTTACCATATATTTAATGTAAAGCTTCATTAATTACTGAAATTAGTTTTTTTGATAATTATTCTCTTGCTTGTTAAGCAAGAATGTTATCTGTTATATTCTTTTTTCACCCTATTAAACACAATAGTCAATGGTTAAGGCGAGTTTCGATGAATGAAGATACGAAGTATCATTCGATTCAAGGAAACAAAAGTCTTTAGAAATTTGGGTTAACCTGAGTTAGGAGATGTAGCTTTGAAGGTGTAGGAAATGCCACCTAAGAATAAACCGAGTTTTATATCCATTGACTACGCACCTATGAAGTATATATTTTGTTAGAGTTGTAGTCGCCTTAGCGTAACCCTTAACTTAATAAATACACATTTTGATTGCCTATGTGTAGACATAGCCTGACCGTTAGAGGCAATCGAGCAAAAAAAGAGAAATATTTAAACTTTTATAATGGAAAAGTAAAATATAAAATTGTAAAAGAAAATGGAATTGATGTTTAAGGCACTAAATGTGAAAGAAGAAATAATGTTTGCTCCTATGTAGGAAGTAGACTTTGTATGTCTTGCTCTTATTGCTATGCAAAACATGGTATTTCTGACTCCTCAGGGGAATTTCTCCTAACGGGATTGGGCTATGCTTAGTTCCGACTCACAAACTTTCAAACTAAGCACTAATCAATATTTGTAATTAAGTATGAGCCGAGGTTATAAGCTGTAAAAACAATGGACTATAAGAAAGAAAAAGTTTTAAATATCACTTTAAAGGATAAAGAAATTGAGAACTTCCAAAGTATTATAAATAAATGCAAAGAAGGAGATAAAAATATTGGGTTTAACAATAATAAATTTACTGACGATGAAAATAAACTACTTAAAGACATTAATAATGCATTAGAGATAACGCCTTAGAGTAATTTTTTATAACGTCTAGCTAAAATGAGTATGCGCTCCAATTGCTAGAAGAACTGAAATTACCTGTTTACACTGTTCTTTCAAATGGCTCTGTTCGCATATTCATTTTAGTGTTTGTTGTAGCCAGTTATTTCGGGAATTAAATCATATGATTTCCACTCATTAATTACCTTTTTATATATATAAGATCGGTTTAGTTGATCAATTGAATTACAAGCTGAAGCTGCTAATAATTCAGTAAAATCTTCCAGGATGTTTTTATGATAGTTCCTTACCCTTTTCCATTTTTCGGAAACGACTAAGCCACGTACAAACCTCGGATTATTAGTGGCTACTCCAGTGGGACATTCATTCGTATTGCACTTCAGAGCCTGTATACAACCCAAGGCAAGCATCATTCCCCGTGCAGAGTTACAAACATCAGCTCCAATGCAAAGGGCTTTGAAAATATCAAATGCGGTAAAGATCTTTGTGGCGGTAATGATTTTTATTTCTTTTTTAAGCTTGTATGAATTTAGTGTATCCACCACAAAAATCAATGCATCTTCCCAAGGCATCCCAACGTAATTAGAGAAATCAATAGGTGCAGCACCAGTTCCTCCTTCTGCTCCATCCACAGTTATGAAATCAGGTTTGATGCCTGTTTCCAACATGGTCTCACAAATTTCGATAAACTCATTTTTACTGCCAATTGCCAGCTTAAAACCAATTGGCTTACCGCCAGACAAATTTCTCAATTGCTGAACAAACTGAAGTAAACCTTTAGCGTTGCTGAAAGCTGAATGCCCTGGGGGAGAAAGAACTGTGGTATGTGGTTCAACACCTCTTATTTCTGCGATTTCCTTATTGTTTTTTGACGCTGGGAGTACACCTCCATGACCAGGTTTGGCTCCTTGTGAAAGCTTAATTTCAATCATTTTCACTTGTTCCCAATTGGCTTTCTCCTTGAACTGGGCAGGGTCAAAATTGCCATCTTTGGTGCGGCAACCAAAGTAGCCTGTTCCGATCTCCCAAACTAAATTTCCCCCTTGTAAATGATACTTTGATATGCCACCTTCTCCGGTATTGTGAAAAAAATCACCGGCTTTGGCTCCGAGGTTTAATGCTTTAATGGCATTTTTACTTAAAGAACCGAAACTCATGGCCGAAATGTTGAAGAGACTGGCGCTATATAGTTTTTGGCAATCTTTGCCTCCAATTATTATTCTCGGAAGTTTCGTTATTTTTTTAGCAGGGTAGATACTATGATGCATCCATATGTAATTTTTATTACTGGTGTCAAGCTCAGTTCCAAATGGATGAGTTTGCGTAACTGCTTTTGCTCGCTCGTAGATATATGTTCGATGATTTTTGTCAATCGGTTTCCCATCTGTATCAGACTCTACAAAGTACTGATGAAGCTCCGGGGCAATCATTTCTAACAGGTAGCGTATGTGTCCAAATACAGGATAGTTTCTAAGAATAGTGTGTTTTTTCTGAAATATATCATAAAGCCCTATCGATGTTATTAAGGCTATTAATGCAATTAATCCATATAAAGGCCAATTGGCAATGCCTATTAATGTAGCCAAAATAAGTGATAAGATCATTGTAAATTTAATAGCTTCCTTCATAGGGATATGTCATTTTTAGTTATTTCTTTCGGTGCTTAATACAGCATTTTGTTTATGCTTATTATAGATTGGCATTATTTTCCACTCTTTTTAAGACTTCATTTTTATAAGTTTCACTTATGGGTATTTTTTCTTTTCCTATTGTCAATTCGTTACTTGTAAAGCTCAAAATATTCTCTTTATTTACTATAAAGAATTTATGGGTCTGAATAAAATTGGCAGGCAATTTTTCTAATGCTTCATGAATTGTTTCCCTTGCTAAAATCTTTTGATTTACACAGTGGTAATTCATATAATTCCCATCTTTTCTAAATACAATATGGATGCACTTTCAAGCCTATAGGTTTCGAAACTGCTTTTAACAAATATAAGTTGATTTTCTTTTTCGGTTGTTTTTACTTTGGGCGATAAAACCCTACTTATTGATTTCGTAAAGCGCTCCAAACTTATTGGTTTAACAAGATAGTCCACAGCTTGTATTTCATAACTTTCAACGACATATTCTGAATAGGCAGTCGTGAAAATAATCTTTATATTGTTGGGTAACATTTTGGATAGTGAAATTCCTGTAATATGAGGCATATTGATATCGAGAAGAACTAAGTCAACAGGTTCTTTTGATAAAAATTCAAATGCCTTTAAGCCATTTCTAAATGTAGCAACCAGTTCAATCCTGCTAAAATGTTCTAAATAACTTTTGAGCAATTCTATTGCTTTTGGTTCGTCATCTATGATTATTGCTTTCATTAAGTTTGTATTGTTAAATGAATAATGAACTCATCCGCATTTATGATCGTTAATTCGTGTTTGTCAAAATAGATTAAATCCAAATGCTTTTTAGTTGATTCTATCCCTGTTCCTATTCCGTTTATGTTTTTCATCATTATTTTGTTTTTTATTTTAAATCGAATGGAGTCAGTTTTTGATAACTCAAATTCAACATCAATTTTTGAAGCTTTTTCGGGTTCTGTTCCATATTTAAAAGCATTTTCAACAAACGGAATGAACATTCCAGGTTCAACCTGTTGTTTGTCATTTTCTCCTTTGACATTTAATTGAATGTTTACTTAGTCTTCTTCAAACCCCAATAGTTGTAATTCGATATAATTTTTAAGGAATTTAATTTCATTCAAAATGGGAATTTTTTTTTTGCTTTGTTTTCTTTAATTACAAATCGTAAGAGATGGGAAAGCTTGTCGATCGCATTTACAATTTTTGGGTTTTCAGATGGCTTAACCATTGACAATAAATTATTAAGTGCATTAAACAAAAAATGTAGTTGCAGTTGGTTACGAAGCAAATTTAATTCAGCTTGTTTTCTATCAATGAGTAATTGTTGTCAATGGTTGTTGTTGATTATCGATTTTTTTACCAAGGCATACGCTATTGATACAGAGAAGTAAAAACAGCAAGTCCAAAAGTAATTTGTTTTGGAATAGGCATAGTATTATTGAAAAACCGAATTTCCGTAACGGCATATACTAAGGTTGATAGAGTTATAAATGTTTTTACTTCCTCTATGCCATTTATCACTTCAATTTCGTGTGACTGTATGGAATAGCTTGAAGCTATTGACCAAGTCGAACACACCCAAAAAAGGATGTGAATAATAACTTCGATCCATTTTTTCATAAGGGGATTGTTGAATTTCAACCTTCTTGAAGTCTAATGTTTTAGATATTTCATACGCCAGTAAAATTCCAATTCTTCTTGCATTATTTCTAAATTTATGCTTGTCAGATTGAACCTGAATATCTCTTAGCTCTGAAATGTATTGATTGGCAATGGAATTGTATTTAGTTAACTCAAAAATCATCTATCTAAGATACAAGCATTGATTATGATAAAAAAAGAGGTTGCCTTATAAAATAAAGGCAACCTCTTTTTGATAAAAAGTACTTTCTTCTTAAATGCGCGTACAGTACGAATCTGCACAAAGTATAGCACCTAATCCATACCCAGCAAGACATGCTGCTCCAATTATACCACCAGAACCCACAAAGCAAGCTGCTGCAGGTAATCCTATAGATCCTAGACAAACGTAATATCTCCATCCGCATCTGTAATACCTGTCATTAGCATCACTTATAAAAGTAGATTCATGAATATCAGCTAAAGCAAGTCGTGCATCACTTTTTGTCATATTAGCTAATGGGCTACACTCAACAGACTCTCCAAAAGTAGGATATTTTGTTTCCAGTGTATGGAACTGAACATTAATTGAATTAAGATTGTCTGAAATTTTACCACCTACTTCACTAAATATCTCTGCTAATTTCTCTTCATCACCATTCAAATAATAACCTCTTAGCTCATCAAGAGATATATTATTTTTAACAAGTGCATTTTTGATAAGTGTTGTATTTTCATCAATCAAATTTTGCATTTGTTGAAAGTCAGCATCATAGGGTAATACATCATCTAAAGCTACCTCTTCTTTAGGAGCTTCAGCTACATTTGGCTCGTCATTACACGAAACGGTGAACATTAAGCTTGACGCAAGGATCAAGCAACTAACGATTGTTTTTTTCATTAACATCATGAATTTTAATTTTTAAGTGAACAAATTATTTAATCGTTAGTCAGGACTATTATCAAAAGGTAACCTCTAATGTTTAAATTTTTTCCTCTACCATAATTTATCAGGATAAACACCTTTTTTTATTAAATCTCGAATTGTGGCAACAGCGTTATCTCTATCTTCTTTATAAGTTACCCCAAACCAAGAGTCTTTAGTAGGGAGTACTTTTATTTTTTTCTCATTGAGTTGAACGAGCTTATTAGCAACTAAAGGGATAAAAAACTCTGATTTTAACTCCTTTCCTTTTTCTTTCAAAAATAGTTCTAGCTCCTCTTTTAGGTAAGAAAAAAAGTCTTTTTGGAAGCCAAATAAGTTCATAGAAACTGTATCACTATCCATCAACTTTGTTGAATTCCCCCCTTCATCTGAAATAATCAAACCATCTTTCCTTTCTATTTTCGTTTTTTCAGATATCGTATTCAAATAAAAGTCTTTATCTACTTCACAAACCCCTCTTGAAACGAAGCCAAAATCTGACAACGTTTTTCCCAGAGGGTATCCTACAAGAGCATATTCACTTGAATTACTCTTTAAAAAATCAGCAAGAACCTTGTAAGCATTTGCCCCGTAAAAATCATCTGCATTGATCACCGCAAAAGCGCCATCCACTTCCTCTTCTGTCATCAATAAAGCATGTCCTGTACCCCATGGTTTTTCTCTTCCTTCTGGTATAGTAAAACCCTTAGGTATTTTTTCTAATTCCTGAAAGACATAGGATACCTCGAAGCTTTTATTTTCCAGTTTGCTTAAAACATACTTTTTAAAATCATCTTCAATGCTTTTTTTAATTACAAATACAATTTTGGTAAAACCTGCTCTAACGGCATCGTAAATGGAATAGTCCATTAAGGTTTCGCCATTAGGTCCCAGCTGATCTAACTGTTTTAGTCCGCCATACCTACTTCCCATTCCTGCTGCTAATACTACTAATGAAAGATTCATATCTTAATTTATTTCAATTTGTTTAAAACGTAATTCCATAATATTATTCCTGCACAAACAGAAATATTCAGAGAGTGTTTAGTCCCATATTGAGGAATTTCTAATCCTGCATCACAGTTGTTTACATAATCCTCGCTCACACCAAACACTTCATTCCCAAATATAAAAGCATATTTTTGGGATGCAATAAATTCAAAATTTTGTAAAGGGATAGACTGATCTGTCTGCTCTATAGCTAACAGAGAGTAGTTGTTCTCTTGAAGCTCTTTTACCAACGATAAAGGCTCTTTTCTATATTCCCAATCTACAGACTCTGTAGCCCCTAAAGCTGTTTTATGAATATCTCTATGTGGTGGTTGTGGAGTTATTCCTGTCAAATAAATTTTTTCTACCAAAAATGCATCTGAGGTTCTAAACACAGAACCAACATTATGCATACTTCGGATATTGTCCAGAACTACTACTATATTACTTTTCTTTGTCTTTTTGAATTCCTCGTTAGAAATTCTATTTAACTCTGAAATATTAAGCTTCCTCATAACTTAACCTGCCCAGTTTTCTCTATCCAAGCTTCTATACTGTATAGCTTCCGCTATGTGTTCGTCTTTTATTTCACTTGAGTTGGACAAATCAGCAATGGTTCTCGATACTTTTAAAATCCGATCATACGCTCTTGCGGATAGCCCTAATTTTTCCATGGCAGCCTTTAAAAGCATTTTTCCGCTGCTGCTTATTTCGCAAACAGATTTTACCATTTGAGTATCCATCATCGCATTGGAGTAAATAGATTTATTTTTCTCAAACCTCTCTTTCTGAGTATCTCTGGCATTGATTACTCGTTCTCTAATTTGATTGCTGCTCTCTGATTTCGAGGTATTTGTCATTTCGTCGAAAGAAACAGGAGTAACTTCCACATGAAGGTCAATTCTGTCAAGCAATGGTCCACTTACTTTATTGAGGTATCGCTGAATAACACCAGGAGCACAAACACATTCTTTTTCTGGATGATTGTAATAACCACAAGGACAGGGATTCATACTTGCTACCAACATAAAGTTAGCAGGAAACTCAACTGAAACTTTAGCTCTGGAAATAGTTACTTTTCTTTCCTCCAAAGGTTGTCGCATCACTTCCAAAACTGTTCTTTTAAACTCTGGAAGCTCATCTAAAAACAAAACTCCGTTATTCGATAGTGAAATTTCTCCTGGCTGGGGTATTCCGCCACCACCAACCAATGCCACATCACTTATGGTATGATGAGGCGAACGGAAAGGTCTTCTTGAAACTAAGGCTGAGTTAGTGTCTAGCTTTCCTGCAACCGAATGAATTTTAGTTGTTTCTAGCGCTTCATGTAGGGTTAAAGGTGGTAAAATACTAGGCAGCCTTTTTGCCAACATCGTTTTTCCTGCCCCAGGAGGTCCTATCATTATTACATTGTGACCACCAGCAGCTGCAATTTCTAATGCTCTTTTTATGTTTTCTTGCCCTTGAACAGCTGAAAAATCCGCATCGTAGTCATTTTGTGTATCAAAGAACACTTGTCGAGTATCAATAGTTAAAGGTTGAATAGGTTTGCTGCCTTCAAAGAAGCTAATGGCATCATCGATGGTTTCTACACCAATAATATCCAGATTATTTACAATTGCAGCCTCAGGGGCGTTCTGCTTTGGCAATACAAAACCTTTAAAACCCTGCTTTCTTGCTTCAATAGCTATTGGTAAAACCCCTTTGATTGGTCTCAGTTCTCCATCCAAAGAAAGCTCTCCCATCACTATATATTTGTCAAGATCATCTGTGTTAATTTGATTAGAAGCCTGAAGGACACCAAGAGCGATTGGAAGGTCATAAGCTGACCCTTCTTTTCTAATATCTGCAGGAGCCAGATTAACTACTACTTTTTGTCTAGGCATCACAAACCCCAAGTGCTTAATTGCCGACTCTATCCTCTGCTCACTTTCTTTTACAGCACTATCAGGTAAGCCCACCATATAAAATTTAGTGCCTTTTAAAACATTTACCTCAATGGTTATAAGTGAAGCATTTACACCAAAAACTGCCCCTCCAAAAGTCTTAGTTATCATAGGTCTATTTTGAAAATACAAATATTAGTAAAGGATTTGTATTGATCAAAGACCAGTAGTATGTTGCCAGACATCACGGTATAAATTATTACGCTTACTCAAGTAAACCTCAAATGTTTAACTTTTTATAAAGTAAATAAGTAGCAGCCTAATATTCTTTTCAGAGTATTGATAATAATTAATATATTTCAACAATGCTTTAAAGCGAAACTGTTTTTTAATTAAAAAGATCAATACGTATAAAGCTGAAATGGATAAAAAGTGAAAGGAAATGATAGAAAAAGCTATTTGTAATGCTCTTGCTTCACAAAAAAAGATTACCTTACCTGATTTTGGGACATTTATTATTTCCTGGAAGAGTGCTTCTTTCAGTGAAGCAGATACACAATTAAACCCTCCTCAAGAAGAAATTTCGTTTGAGTATGGCATTGAAAATGGGGAGTCTATAATTGATTACTTAGTAAAGAATTATGGCTTTGAAAGAAATGTAATTGATGCCAGCCTTCAAGAGTTTTTAGAAAATAAAAACCACGACCTAGAATCAACCGGAAGCTTCGATATTGAGGGTTTAGGAAGCTTCTCTCAAAATGAAGAAGGTACATTTGATTTTGAGAAAAGCGAAGGCTATTCAATAGAGTACCCAATTTTAAATATAGAAAAAGTAGAAGCCGTGAGTTTAGAAGAAGAACAGTATGATGAAAATGCAGATGAAGATGAAATAGACGAAGAAGAAAAGGAGAGAAAAAGAGTAATGACTCCTTTGCTAGTGGCGATACCTGTCATTATTATAGCTGTAATAGCCGCTTGGATCTTCTTAGATAAAGATGCCTATAAAAAGTTCTTTGGTGAAAAGAGTAAAACAGAAATAGCACAGGAAAACACAGAAGATCTTTCAGAAAGCACCGACTTATCTTCTGAGGAGGAAGACCTTGAGGAAAGTGTAGATAATACTACCATTGAAGAAAATGATAATCAAATAAATGATGTCGCAGAAACAAAGACCTCGAATAAAAATTCTACTTCCTCAAAATCAGTTAGCACAAACACAGGAAGCTATCATGTAATAATAGGAAGCTTTAACTCTTTACAAAGTGCTGAAAAAAGAAAAAGTGAGCTTACAAAAAGTGGTTACTCTCCCAAAATACTAGAGAATGGTTCAAGGTACAGATTATCTGTGTCTAGTTTTGCTAATCAAGCGACAGCAAAAGCAAAAGCAAAATCTCTTCAAAATGCTTTTCCTGGAGCTTGGGTACTAAAATACTAAAATGGTATTTATAGCTCTTGAGAAGCATGAAATTTAGCTAAATATTAATACTAACTAGAAAACTTATAGATTTGAAGTAGTCTAATGTCTTTACAGTGAAAAGCTACAAACTCAAACTCATAACGCTTACAGCCATACTATTAGCAATTAGTTTAGTAACTACACAATACATATACAGTATTTCAGTAAGCTACATTTACTACTTACAGTTCATCTACTTCATTATTATTGGAACAGTAGCTGACAGTATCCAAAAAAAGCTATCGAAGCAGCGAAATGCTATCTTTATAAATGGATTTATGGGCTTGTTGACGGGCAAGATGTTTTTATCCCTTGCTGTAGCAGTTATCATAGCTTTGCTGGATCGGAGTATGGTCAAATTTCACCTAATTCATTTCATGATTTTATACTTCAGCTACACATCATTATTAGTAATAGAAATGCTAAAAACTAATAGAGAATCACAGGTAGAAAAAACCAACAAATAGTTTTTTTTGTGAGCAATTAATACCTAGCTTTGCACCGTCTTTTTAGAAGCGATTGAAGCAACAATGAACAAAGTGATAAAAAGCTGTATAACCGCTATAATTTTAGCTCTTTTCCTCGGCGTGGTAGCACATGGGGCGGAAAATAAAAATAGTGAAAAAGAGTTTAATGCAGGGGCAGCAATAATACATCACGTCGTTGATTCCAGGGAAATACACCTCATGACTTTCAACGAGGGAGAACCAAACGAAAAGCACGTATCCATTCCTTTACCAACTATACTTTATACTGACGAAAATGGTCTTGAGGTTTTTTCTTCCTTTAAGTTTCATGACGAAAACCATAAATATGGAAGGTATATACTTCACCATGGTAAAATATACATTGCCAATAGTAATGGAGGTTTAACTTTAGATGAAAAAGGACACCCTACAAATGTGAAACCTTTAGACTTTTCCATAACAAAAACATCTGCTGGAGTTCTTATAATATCGATACTGCTGATCGTAATATTTATGACCGTATCAGCCTCTTACAAAAAGAGAAAGAATCAGGCACCAAAAGGCTTGCAGTCATTTTTAGAACCGTTGATTTTATTTGTAAGAGATGAAGTAGCAAAACCATCCATTGGTAAAAAGCATGAGATGTTTATGCCATATCTTCTTACTATATTTTTCTTTATATGGATAGGAAATATGTTAGGTTTAATTCCTTTCATAGGAGGTTTTAATGTAACGGGGAACATAGCTATAACTGCAACACTAGCAGTATTTACATTTATAATAACGCTCTCTAAAGGGAATAAGCATTATTGGCAGCATATATTCAATACACCTGGAGTGCCTTGGTGGTTGAAGCTTCCAGTACCTTTAATGCCATTTATAGAATTAATAGGGGTGTTTTCTAAACCGTTAGTTTTATGCCTTCGATTATTTGCTAATATAGTTGGTGGGCATATAATCATATTATCATTTGTGAGTTTGATCTTTATTTTCTCTGCGAAATATGGAGCAGGAGCAAGTATGGGGGTATCAGTAGTATCTTTATTCTTTGCTGTTTTCATGAATGTAATTGAGATACTGGTAGCCTTTTTACAAGCATATATATTTACATTGTTGTCGGCGCTTTACTTTGGTTCAGCAGTAGAAGAACATCATGAAACAAGTTAACTTTTAAACATAAACATATAAAAATGGAGCTTTTAGCTATTTTACTAGACGCAACTTACGGAATCATGGGAGCTGGAATTGGAGCTGGGATAGCTGCAATTGGAGCTGGACTGGGTATCGGTCGTATTGGTGGATCTGCATTAGAGTCAATGGCAAGACAGCCTGAGTCTACTGGTGATCTTAGAGCTAGTATGATCGTTGCAGCAGCCCTTGTGGAAGGAGCGGCGTTCTTTGCAATTATTGTTTGTCTGTTAATAGTATTACTATAAGCAGTCAAATAGAAACCTTTTAGCACTAGGTTAAAAGGTGTATAAAAAACTTGAGCCTTGTGATAGACAAGGCTCTATTTTAAAAAAATAAAAGACAATCATGGAATTACTTGAATTTGGTGTAGGAAATATTTTTTGGACATCCTTAGCATTTATAATAGTATGGGTAATGCTAGGAAAGTTTGCTTGGAAACCTATATTAAAATCAATAAAGGAGAGGGAAACCTCTATTGAAGAAGCTCTCTCATCATCTGCAAAAGCGAAAGAAGAAGTAGAAAATCTCAAAAAGCAAATAGATGAAATGAAGCAAGAGGCAAGAAAAGAGCGAGAACAAATTTTGGCAGAGGCAAAAAAGATATCCGATAAAATGGTAGATGAAGCAAAAGAAAAAGCAATTGCAGAGGGAGAGAGAATATTACAGTCTGCTAGAGATTCTATTGAATCAGAAAAAAACGCTATGATCCAACAGGTAAAACATGATGCTGTTGAGATTACAATTCAAATAGCTGAAAAAGTATTGCTTAAAGAGTTAGACAATAGAAAAGAACAGGAAGAGCTAATTCAAAAAATGTTAAGTGAAGTAAGCTTAAATTAGACCGTATATGAGTACAAGATCAGGAGTGTCTTTTAGGTATGCTAGTGCTATATACGATATAGCAAATAACCAAGGTAAATTAGAGCAGGTTAAGTCAGATTTTCAGAACTTTAATCAACTTTGTGAAGCTTCCAGAGACTTCTATTTATTTCTCAAAAGTCCAGTTGTTAAAGCTTTAAGAAAACTGGAAATCTTAAAAAAGTTATTCAGTAGTGAATATGACAAAGTAATTCTGGAGTTCATGTCATTGGTATGTAAAAAAAACAGAGCAGGGCAGCTTAAAGAAATAGCGGAATCATTTGCCAGTGTCTACAATATAAGAAAAGGAATAGAAAAGGCATCTGTACTTACAGCCATGGATTTAACAGATATAACAGCAAAAGAGTTAGAAAAGCTAGCTAAAAAAGTTGTTGGTGATAAAGAGTTAGAGTTAGAATATAAAATAGAACCATCTTTAATTGGAGGATTCTTACTAAAGGTAGAAGATAAACAGATGGATCAAACAGTTAGTACAAAGCTGAAAAAAATAAAAAAAGAATTATCTAAATAAATAATAAAGATAAAATCATATGGCAAAAGTTAGACCAGATGAAGTAACCGCAATACTAAGAGAGCAGCTTTCGAATTTCAAGTCAGAAGCAGAGCTTGAAGAAGTAGGCACAGTTCTCCAAGTAGGTGATGGAGTAGCAAGAATATACGGATTGTCAATGGCTCAATCAGGAGAGCTGATAGAGTTTGATAGTGGTTTAAAAGGGCTAGTTCTTAACCTGGAAGAAGATAATGTAGGAGCTGTAATATTTGGAGACTCTAAAATGGTAAGAGAAGGGGATAGTGTTAAGAGAACCAAAACGATTGCTTCAATAAAAGTAGGAGATGGAATAATGGGTAGAGTAGTTGATACATTGGGAAACCCAATTGATGGTAAAGGAAAGATATCTGGAGACTTATACGAAATGCCCTTAGAAAGAAAAGCCCCTGGTGTAATCTACAGACAACCAGTTAATGAGCCATTACAAACAGGGATTAAAGCAATTGATGCAATGATTCCTATTGGAAGAGGGCAAAGAGAGCTAATTATTGGGGATAGACAGACTGGAAAAACAGCAGTTGCTATAGACACCATTATAAACCAAAAAGAATTCTACGATAGAGGAGAGCCTGTGTATTGTATATATGTAGCGATTGCTCAAAAAGCATCAACAGTAGCAGGAGTAGTTAATGCACTAGAAAAAGCAGGAGCAATGGATTACACAGTAGTTGTTTCAGCAGCAGCTTCAGATCCAGCACCAATGCAGTTTTTTGCTCCATATACAGGTGCGGCAATAGGAGAATATTTTAGAGATACAGGCAGACCTGCCTTAGTAGTATTTGATGACCTTTCAAAGCAAGCTGTAGCATACAGAGAAGTATCTCTACTACTAAGAAGACCTCCAGGAAGAGAAGCTTACCCTGGAGATGTATTCTATCTACACTCCAGGCTATTAGAAAGAGCAGCAAAAATAACAAGCTCTGATAAAATTGCCTCTCAAATGAATGACTTACCAGAATCATTAAAGCCACTGGTGAAAGGAGGTGGATCTTTAACAGCACTTCCAATAATTGAAACACAAGCGGGTGATGTATCTGCATATATCCCTACCAATGTGATTTCGATTACTGATGGTCAAATATTCTTAGAAACCAACCTGTTTAACTCAGGAATCAGGCCTGCAATTAATGTTGGTATTTCCGTGTCTAGAGTGGGAGGATCTGCTCAGATTAAATCAATGAAGAAAACAGCAGGTACCTTAAGAACAGATCAAGCACAATTCAGAGAACTAGAAGCCTTTTCGAAATTTGGGTCTGACTTAGACGCATCAACCAAGTTGACGATCGATAGAGGTAGAAAAAATCAAGAAATACTAAAGCAAGCTCAGTATTCTCCAGTTCCTGTTGAGAAACAAGTTGCTGAAATTTATGCGTCAACCAATGGACTCTTAGATAGAGTACCTGTAGAAAAAGTAAAAGCATTTTCAGAAGAATACCTGCAAGTACTAGAAACAAAGCATCAGGATACTTTAAACAAAATAAAAGCAGGTAAAATGGATGATGATGTGAAAAAAGTATTAGAGTCTGTAGCGAGTGAAGTAGCAGAAAGCTATAAGTAAATTTTGAGATAACTAAAGCATATCTATTAAAAGATGCCAAGCTTAAAAGAAGTAAAAGGAAGAATTAGCTCTGTAATCTCTACCCAGCAGATTACTAAAGCCATGAAAATGGTTGCTGCAGCTAAACTTCGTAAAGCACAAGATAAAATAATACAAATCCGTCCTTATGCAAAAAAGCTGGACGAATTAATGATAGATGTATCAGGTGCACAAGGTGAGGAATCTGAAATAGCTTATGCGGAGCAAAGAGAAGAAAATAAGATACTAATTGTTGCTGTAACCTCAGATAGAGGTCTTTGTGGTGGATTTAACTCTAATGTCCAAAAAACAGTAATAAGAACAATACAAGAGAAATACCAAAAACAAAACGAAGAAGGAAATCTTGAGATACTTCCTATTGGAACAAAAGCAAGAGACTTTTTTTTGAGAAGAGGATATAAAATAGTAGATAACTACTCTGAACTTTTCTCAAACCTGAGCTTTGAAAGTGCAAAAGAAGCTGCAGAATACGTAATGGAATCTTTTACAAAAGAGAGGTATGATAAAATAGACTTAGTTTATAACGAGTTTAAAAATGTAGCAATGCAGGTTGTTAGAGAAGAAACATTTTTGCCAATAATACTATCTCAACAGGAAGAGAAAAAAACTGCTTTAGACTATATATATGAACCAAACCAGGAAGAAATATTTAAAGCATTAATTCCTAAAGCATTAAAAATCAAATTTTACAGGGCATTATTAGAGTCAAATGCTTCAGAACATGGAGCAAGAATGACAGCAATGGATAAAGCCACAGAAAATGCTGGAGAGCTACTAAAAGAGCTTCGCTTAACTTATAACAGAACAAGGCAAGCGGCAATCACTAAAGAAATTCTGGAAATAGTTGGAGGAGCAGAAGCATTAGCAAAAGCTTAAGGACGAATAATATTTAGCTAATAACTAAAGTTAAAAGAAGCTATATATAATAATGCTTTTCAACTAGTATTATTATATATCTGATAAAGGTTATCTACACTAATTCTATGTAGCGTATATGTTTCAAAGACTCAAAAAAGAGATTAGAAACTACTTTGGATTTACTAAATCTCAGACAAATGGGTTTTTAGTGCTTGCTGCTATAATGATCATAATACTTCTTCTACCGGTTATTGTTACCCCATTGTTACCTCACTTCTTTAAGAATAAAAATAACAATACAAGAGATCAGCAAATGCTTGACAGCCTAATAGCTGTAATAGAAGAAAAAAAGCAGGATCAAAAAGCTGAATATGAGCTATTCAAGTTTGATCCTAATCAAGTAGACTCTTTACAAATGATGCGCTTGGGTTTCCCAGGCTTTATCAATCAGCGGATAAGAAACTATAGAACAAGCGGAGGAAAATTTGAAATAAAAAAAGACCTGAAGAAGATCTATGGCTTCCCAGAAAGCCTATATGCCAGAGTAGAAGACTTTATAGACATACCAGAAAAAAGAGTAACGCAAAACTACTCAAAGGAACTTAGAAAAAGAGAAAACACAAAAATCATTAAGGCTAAAAAAAGCTATCCACCAATAAAGATTAATAGTGCCACTGCCGAAGAACTAACAAGAATTAGCGGTATTGGAAAAGTTTTATCAGAAAGAATAATAAAATTCAGAGACAAACTTGGAGGGTTTCATTCCAAAGAACAACTCCATGAAGTTTATGGGTTAGACTCTTTAGTAGCAAATAGATTAAAGCAAGAGGCAGTATTAGAAAGTAATAAACTCAAAAAAATAAGCTTAAGAGATATTACAACTAAAGAATTGGCAAAGCACCCTTATATAAACTGGAAAACTGCTAAGAAAATAATTCATGCAAGAGACTCTTTGCTTAAAAAGAATAGTACTTTAAAACTTGAATGTATACTAAGCGATTCGTTGTATATAAAGAAAATAAAACCTTACTTAGATTATTAATTGCTAATAAATCCAATGATAACCAGAGATAAAGAAATATTTGCCTTAATTGAAAAAGAAGAAAAAAGGCAAAAACAAGGTATTGAATTAATAGCTTCTGAAAATTATGTTTCTCCTCAAGTAATGGAAGCTGCAGGTTCTATACTAACCAATAAATATGCTGAAGGGCTACCAGGAAAAAGGTACTATGGAGGATGTGAAGTAGTAGATGAGGTAGAGAGTATAGCAATAGAGAGGCTTAAAGAACTATTTGGAGCAACATGGGCAAATGTGCAGCCTCATTCGGGAGCGCAGGCAAATGCTGCTGTAATGCTTGCTACTTTAAAGCCAGGAGATAAAATACTAGGGTTTGATCTTTCTCACGGAGGGCATTTAACACATGGATCACCAGTAAACTTTTCAGGTAAACTCTATGAGCCGCACTTCTATGGAGTGGAAAAAGAAACAGGGCTAATAAATTGGAATAAAGTAGAAAAAACAGCTAAAAAAGCAAAACCTAAACTCATTATCTGTGGTGCTTCTGCATACTCCAGAGATTGGGATTATAAAGTATTAAGGGAAATAGCTGATAAGGTAGGTGCATTGCTTCTGGCTGATATATCTCACCCCTCAGGCTTGATAGCAAGAAAGCTATTGAATGACCCATTAAAACACTGTCATATTATAACAAGTACGACGCATAAAACTCTGAGAGGTCCAAGAGGAGGTGTAATAATGATGGGAGAAGACTTTGAAAATCCTTTTGGACTAAAGACACCAAAAGGAAAAACAAGAATGATGTCGTCTATATTAGACAGTGGAGTATTTCCAGGAACGCAGGGAGGGCCACTCGAGCACATAATAGCAGCTAAAGCTGTAGCATTTCAAGAAGCTTTGTCAGATGAATACATGAAGTACATACTACAGGTAGAAAAAAACGCAGATATTATGGCAAATTTCTTAAAAGGAAAGGGCTATAATATTATTTCTGGCGGAACAGATAACCATTTGATACTCATAGATTTAAGAAATAAAAATATAACTGGAAAAGAAGCAGAAGAAACTTTAGGTAAAGTTGATATAACCATCAATAAAAACATGGTGCCCTTTGATGATAAGTCCCCGTTTATAACCTCAGGTATACGGATAGGAACACCAGCAGTTACCACCAGAGGACTTAAAGAAGATGATATAATAAAGATTGTTGAGTTGATAGATAGAACACTGGTAAGCAGATCTAATGAAACGGAGCTTAATCAAATTAAAAAAGAAATAAACAATTGGATGAGTGGATTTCCAATATTTTTGGAATGATAGTACCATTATTGAAAAAACAGTTCCAATACTGGATATTAGCAGAAGTAAAGATTAATTTTAAGCTATATTGTAAAAAAAGAAATGAAAGTTTTCAATAAAATAGTAGCCTTATTAATTGCATTAATTGTAATTTCTTGCGGGAGTCACTCTGACAATCATAAACAACACTCTGATAAAAACCATGAAAACAACCACGCCCATCATAGAAGTGAACCGCATTTAGATAATGGCAAAAAGTGGCAAGCAAATCCTGAAACAACAGAAGGAATAAATAACATGATTGAAATGATTCAGACCTATTCTAACGAAGATATTATGGATCATCGTTTCCTTTCAGATAGCCTTAATGCAGAGTATAACATGATTTTTCGCAATTGCACAATGAAAGGAGAAGCTCATAATCAACTTCATGCTTACCTTTTGCCCATTCAGGAAATGCTAAATGGTATGTCTTCTTCCAATGCTGATACCAGCAAGTTCTACTTTGAAAAACTAGAAAAATACATGCCAAAATACACTAAATATTTCAAGTAACATATAAAGCTTTTGGGTTTGTGAACAGCACAAACCCAAAAGCTTTATATGCCTCAATACTATCTACTTATGAGTAATTAAGCTCTTTTTAACCCTCAACAAGAAGTCAAGAGTTTACAGAAATTATACAACCTAAGTATTAGGTAATAAGAATTTAATTTTTTCTTCTCTTCAGGCAACCCTTTCCTATACAAACTGCATCTATAGATTAGAGTGACATCACAGAGTTGAATGTTTAAGCAAAAATCCATAGTATTAGCAGAAGAGAAAAAACCTGGTTTGAAAAAGGTAAAGCAATTGGTAATTGAGGAGAGCAAATTGATTGAAGCTTGCAAGCAAGGAAATAGAAAAGCCCAAGAGCTGATATATCAAAAGTTTTCTCCAAGCATGTACTCTATTGCATTGAGATATGTTGTAGGTTCTGCTGATGCACAAGATGTAATTATTCAAGGTTTTACTAAAGCATTTAGCTCTATCCAACAGTTCAAAAACGATGGTCAATTTAGTGGATGGTTGAGAAAAATAGTTGTCAATCAAGCATTGATGCACCTTCGGAAGAAAAAAGTAGATTTTAGCATAAGCGAAAGCCTTTTAAAAAAAGTGCCACTTTCTAATTCCTATATAGAAGATCAAATTAGTGCTGATGAATTAATACAAATTATCCAGAGTCTTCCTTCAGGGTATCGAACCGTATTCAATTTATATGCTATTGAAGGGTATAGCCACAAAGAAATAGCAGAAAAGTTAGGTATAAGTGAAGGTACCTCTAAATCTCAACTGAGCAAAGCAAGAAAAGTCTTGCAAAATGTAATCACTAAAAAGGAAAGATCATGAGCAAGAGTAGTAATCAACACCCTATAGATGAGTTATTCAAAAAGCACCTTTTAGGTCATGAAACTAGCCCTCCGAAGGAACTTTTTAGTATAATAAGCGAAAATATTAGTACTTCTTCTGGCTCTAATATTCCTGGGCAGACTAGTTCAGGAATTAAGACACTTTTTTACATTTTTATAGTATCTACGTTACTTTTTACTGGCTCTGCTGAAAAAATAGAAAGTACAAAGAAAAACCCTCCCCCGAAAAGCGCAGCAGCTAATAAGATAAATAAGAAACAAGAAGTAGCAAATACTATATCGTATTCGCCATCTAGAAATATTGTCAAAGAGCATAACGAAAATAATCTTAGCACTAAAAAAAATATAGAAGTTCTTAAATATTCAAAAAATAAGAATCTAAACCATACCAATATTTCTCAAAAAGCAACTTACTATACTACAGTTCCTCTACATACACAGAAAAGTTGCAGTCTACCAATAAGCTCAACAGCAAAAATTAAGAAAACAAAAAAGTCAATTACCGTTGTAGTGGATCTTAGAAAAAAATCAAATGAAGAAAGCAAACAGCCAGAAGATCAGAGAAAGGGTATTTCATTCAAAAAGATATTTAAGGTAATTAAAACATTAAAAGGAGAAAATTAATAAAAAATTAACTAGTTGATAATAAGTTTTTTAAGTAAATAAATGTGTGTATTATGAAAAAAGTAAAATCGATATTTTTAGCCGCAATCATCAGTCTTTTTGGCATTGGCTTTGCACAAGCTAGCAACACAATTGCTAATGGAGACTCCGTGATAATAAATTTTGGAAAGGCAAGTAGTATAACTATCTATTTGGAAAGTGAAGAAGATGCCGAGGCACTAAAAGAAGCAGACTTCAACCAAATTTTGGAAAGTGTACAAGTCTTTATCGACTCTGCAAAAAATGCCCCAAACAGAACATACCGGTTTAAGAATGAAGTTGGAAGGTATGAAATCTACCATCACGAAGAAGATGATGAAGATAAAGATGAATCGTATACCCTTTCAATATCTAGCAAAAATGGTCTACAAATAAAGAAAGTAGAAACCACAGAAATTAAAAAGAAAGAAAAGCCTTCTTTTAAAAGAACAAACTACCAGATGAATTTATACTTGGGGTTGAATAACTTTTTAGAGAATAAAAAAATACCTCAGAATAAGCCTTATGAGCTAAGAACTCTTGGTTCTAGATTTTTAGAGCTAAGAGCTGGTTATACTACTTGCCTTGGTAGATCTATCGAAAACTCAAGGTTTCAGGTAAGTTATGGTATAAGCTTCTCTTGGTATAACTTCATGTTTCAGGATAAAAACACAATAGTAGATACTGAAAATGGGGTAGAGTTTGCAACATTAGGTTTTGATAATGTCAAAAAAACAAAACTTACTGCATCATATTTAAATCTCCCTATCCTATTTCGCTACAAAAGTAAAGGAGGGTTTAAAGTTGGAGCAGGAGGTTTTGTAGGCTATCGTCTAGGCAGCCATACAAAAACAAAATACATACATGAAGGGAACAAACAAAAAAATCATGAGAGGGGTAGCTTTGACCTTACAAACTTCAGGTATGGCCTGAAAGCTGAAATTGGTATTAAAGACGTGACTCTTTTTGCCAATTACGATATTAACTATTTGTTTGATGGAAACAACAACTTACCTCAGTTAAATGCCTTTAGCTTTGGTATTAGATTATTTTAGCGATCTATATATAATAAAAATGGCGCAGATAAAAACTGCGCCATTTCAGCATCTTTATAAATTTTCTGTAAAGAAAATCTGTTACTTCTTTTTTAGTTCTGCTATAAACTCTTCATTTCTTGCAATGTAACCAAAATCTCCTCCCTCATTCTTTTTTGCTATTTCAATAGACTCCTCTGCCGTTTTGATAGCATCTTTTTTCTTTCCCATCTCTGCAAGAAGCTTTGCTTTTTGGTGTATATACCAAAAAGCTTTCGGATTCATCTCTATAGCTTTGTTCATCCAAGATAAGGCTTGATCCAAATCTTTTCCCTTCTTTCTGTAAAAATTAGCCGCATTGAAATAAGAAGATGCACTAGGACCACCATTGATGATATTTTTATCAATTTGTGCCATAATAACAGCATCTGTTTCTACTGACACAGGGATATCTACTCCTGTTTTATCCCACATTAAAGACATGGTTGCACTATTATCTGTAAAATCGGAAAAGTCAATAGTAAAACTTTCCACCTTACTGCTCATTTGTTTAGAGTCTACCTTAAAGCGTACTACATCTTTAGACTGATCATACCCACCCGTTCCCCATATATCGTTTTGGTTACTTACAACTATTGTCCAATCTCCTTTTGTAGGAATAGTAAAAAGCCCATATTTACCTGCAGGGATTTCATTACCTGCAAGTTTAAAATCTGCAGAAGCTTCAATAACAGTACAGTGATTAGCCCCTGTACGCCACATCTCTCCATAAGGAACAAGCTTGCCAAAGATCTCTCTCCCTTTTACACCTGGTCGAGAGTAGGAAACCGTAATTTCTGTGAGACCTATTGTCTGAGTGACTTTCGCACTCGGACTGGGCTGCGGTGAACTTACCTGAGCATAACTACTAAAAGATAAAATAAGGCATGACACTAATAGTGATAGAAATGATAGTTTTTTCATTTTCTTTTTTAATTGGTTTAAAACTTAGGGTTAAATATAAGAAAATTGTAAGTCTAATTTTTAGACTACTAATATCTAAGCATAGAAAAATTTTAATTCTAAAAGATGAACTCTACTGCATCAACCCGTATCTCAACCTAAACCCAAAAGCAGTACTCGTTCTTCGGAAAGAATTAGACACCAAAGGATCATTAATTACTCGCTCAAAGTAAAATTGGAAGTCCGCTCTGTTGTTTATCATATAAGAAAGCGTAGGCTTAAGTTGAACGTTTAAATTACCTGCAGTAACGGTAGCATCCTCTCCTACTTTCCTCTGAACGGTTTTGGTATCTCTAATAGTGCAATTTAACCTAAAGGTAAGATCATTTTTAAGCGTTTTTCTTTCTCCTCTTATTTTAAATGGCAACCTCACACCAGCTTTAGTATAACCGATATCTAAAGAAAAGTCAGAGTTTTTAAGCTCTGTTACCTGAGCATTCGTCAGGTTAAGCATTACATTCCTGTTTCTATTGATATTTAGGTTTACCTGCCAATCGTTTTGAGTTCTCACACTTACTCCAATAAATGGAGCAAATTGCTCTCGTATACTCACCTGATTCGTTAGATATACAGGTACAAGTATTCCAGTTTCAGGGTCAACTTGAGAGAAAGGAGTGTTGTATAAACTTCTATCCAACCCAATAAACTCAGGTCCATACAAAAGGGCAGAGTTAAAGTTACCAACCGTATATTCCGAACTGTATCTGTGATTCAACGTAAAGCTTTTGAATATTTCTTTAATACCAGGTAGCTCTGAAAGCCCTGAAAAGCTTATATTCCAGTTAGGAAGAGGTATTTTAGGAAAGGCAGTTGTTTTTATATTATCTGCACTTCTTCCAGAGTAGGCTGCAATGAAAGCAGGTATCAACACATCTTGCGCACTGGACTCGTAGTTCCCATTAGGATTTTCAGCGCTAAGTCTATCCTGTATTGTATTTACATTTTCTTCAAATTTTGTAAATGTACTTGAGTTATTCAGGTTATCATCTTTAGTGAAAGCTGTAGGAAATGAAATAAACGATATGCTGTAGCTTCCATTTCTTGAAGGACTCTGCGTTTCAAATGGTATCTCTCCAACAATATCAGGTTGGTACCTAAAGACTTCCGAATAAGACGAGTTCACAGATCTTTTTGCCTGAAGGTCAATTTTAAGACCTTTTATTGGCTGTAAAGATGTATTTATAGAAAGCTGTTTATTTGAAGTTTGTAAAAAGTTATTGAAAGTAGAATCATTCTGTACCAGCCAACCGTTTCTTGCAGCGGTAAAGCGAATATTAGGATCTTGACTACCAAGTAGGAACGGTAAGCCTGGGCTATCCCAATTGCTATCAAACCCCAAGAAGTCAGGTCTTTGTGTAAATCCTGGCAGGGTAGTAGAATTATTTTCAGAATAGCTAAAATTCAAGTCTTTCACAAGCATCACTGCTCTTGCTAACCCTTTTATTACTTCTCTCCCAACATTTTTCTTTTCACCTTCTTTACCCGCTTTTGCTTTTTCTTCTATGTCTTTATCTACAGTAGCTATTTGCTCACTAAACCCTTTCTTTTTCTCTTCTAACTTACTGATTTTCCCTTCCCATTTCTTTATTCTCGTACTATCAGGGAGCGAAATTTCCTTTTCTTTTTTTGGCTTTTTAGGTTCTTCATTATTTGGTTTTTCCGAATTTTTAGATTCACTGCTTTTATTATCTTCTTTCGGTTTTGGGTTGATCTTTCCTTTTAACTTATTAATCTTTTTATCAATCTTGGCAACTTTCTTTTCTAGCTTAGTTTTCTTAATCATCAGAGGGTGATCTGGGTCTAACTTTGGTTTATTGTTTCTACTCCGACTCCTGCTTCCCAATGCATTTCCTGAAGATCTCGTTCTACTCCTATTTTGAGAAGATCCACTCACATTATTAATCCTTTTTAAGAAAGGGATTGCGTTATAAATTTTATTTAGATCGAGCTTTCCATTAAAACCTATGTTGTTATTGTTTTGGATGGTATTGCCAAAAAGATCTTCCTGGCCAATACTTGCCGCTCTCCATGTGTAGTTGGCAGAGTATCTTATGTCCCCATTTAACCAGGTTGTAAGAGGAATCTTATCAAAAGGTAATCGGTAGGTTGCATTTACTCTTTGGTTGAAAAGCTTCATTCTACCAAGGTTTCTGATATTTGTCCAGATAGAATCTTGCTTTACCTGAGTGTTGATATCCCCTTCAGGCTCATCTATGATAGCATTGGCATCTGCGCTGTAGTCAAACTGTAAGCTTTCTGTTAATGCCCAGTTAAGAGCATAATTTCTATTGAACATAAAGCTCTTTTGAAAGTTAGGAGCTATATTATCAGTAGTCAGATCTTTATTTCTAAATTGGGTTTTGTCAAAACTTCTTCTCAAGCCTCCTCTTACATTTATTGAGTTTGGCATCGGGTTGAAATTAATATTTTTAATTAATGCTAACCATGGTGACTCCAAACCCTCCACTTTTTCAAATGGCTTTATCGGTTTCATACTGCTTTGATAAGAGTAAGAAGCGCCCAGCTCCCACCTTCTCATCACCTGTTCGTGAATATTTGCCCCTCGCCTATAGCTATCTGAGTAAGAGGCACTTAAAGCTATGTTTTCTATGTCCCACAAGTGCGATTTAGCATCTTTTCTCATTTTCCGCTTTCGCACATTCATTAAGTTTATGCTCTTAGCTTCGTAAACATCTCTCACTAAAGATCTGTAATCAGAGCGAGCTGGTTCATCGTTTATGGCATCCAAAGCAATATCTAAAGGAACATCTGGATCTAGCGGATTGAAATAGGGCGTTGAGGTACTCTTTTCATAACTAACAAATAGAGGAAGTGAAATCCCAACTTTGTTTAAGAATATTTTGTCAAGGTTAATATTAGAGGAGATATCGTAACTCAATTCTTCTGTTCTCGATCGCTCGGAGACTCTATCCTGGATACCACCAAAGCCAACAGAACTGTATCGTAGTCCTCCTCTTATATCTGCAAAATCTGCCAGTTTAGTATTGAAAGATAGATTTGCTGCCCATCCTGGTTGATTATTAAAATCTGTTACTCTTAGCTCATTTAACCATACACAAGTTGCATGCGGTTGTTGATCATCCGTTTCTGGGTTTCTAATACCCAACATTAGAGTTTGAACATTGCTCAAATCTGGATTCCCAACAACAGTTACTCTATACTGATCATTTACATTTAATACATCTTCTGAAGGAAAGGGTAAAAATACACTAGCTCCTTCTTGGTTTCTTAGAGCTTTTATTCGATATAGTTCTTCCATGGCTATATCTATTCTATTGCTTGCAGGCCAAATTTGGTCTGGAGTAGTGCTAGGGTTTGGTGTAAACTCAAGAGGCACTTCTATTTCGTAGTAATTTTCTATAAAGTCTGTTCCTACTCGAATGAAAGCTCTCATATCACCATCCTCTGCATTGAGATCTCTAGTCTGTGCATGAACTTCCATTTTCAAGCGCTCATAGTTGACCAGGTCGTAATTATAGTTTTTATAAACAGCTCTCGAATCTCCATCTCTTAGGTCGTCTACACATAATTGCAAAGACTGCTCATTAAGCTGCCTTGCTACCAATGAAGTGGCATCCTGATCTCTACCAACATCCGGAGGTAATACATAAGGAGTGTTTTCTCCATCAAACTGACCGTTTTCTTCCACATTCACGGTAGAAACTCTAAACCCTGAATCGTACGGCTCTTGAGGCTCACCAAGCCCTGGCTCTCGCAAGTCTCCCAAATAAGGTCGCCATTGGGCTCCAACCAACTGAAACTGAACCAAGCGAAGTACTACGGGTTGCTGCCAGTCTGTTAAGAACATTCGCATAAACCGAATGGACTTAAAGCTTTCTATATTTCCTATTTTCTCTACGGCATCCCCTCTTATTGGTATTCTAAATTGATACCAGTTCACTTGCTTCCCTGTTTCAGGAGCAGTTCCTATTACTTTGTCCACTACATAAGGATGTTCTTCATCCAACGTATTTGGTCTTAAGTCAACTCTATACTGAAAGTAATTATCCAACTCAGAAAGTGTATTATCCTGGTTAAGGTCCTCATTATCAGGATAATTTGTTGAAGAAGGGGTAAAGTCAGCTCCTCCATTGATTTCAGGTGAGTTTCCATCAGGTCCATTAAAGTACTTATACCGCTCTAGTACTCCCCAGTCTTCAGCGTCTGCTCTATCACTCAAAAAGTACTCGAAGTCATCCCCTGAAGGGTCATTTCGAATTTCTTCTAAAACCTCAGGAGATAAAACTGCCGGAAGGCTATTCAAATATTCTTCAAACCTACTTTGCTCTAATTCATTATTGAGACCATCAAATCCAACATCCTGGTAATCTCTTGCCCCATCTACAGCATCAAAAGCATCTGTTAAGTATTGCTCTGTAGGAGCGAATCCCCACGGAGTTGAAGCTAACCTTGTGGTATCCTCTTCTAGACCATTCTCAAAGAATTGTCGTCCATCAGGTATTAAATCTTCCGAAATATTACCAAGGTTAAAATAAAGCTCTCCTCCAGTATCATTTTGTTCATCTCTCACTACATCAGAGAATGGATCCATCATCCAAAACTCTATGTATTGAACGTTGATATTATCAAAATCTACATTACTAGTAATTGCTTTTGTAATAGCTCCAAAACTTTCTTCAGGTCTATTTAATTTACCATCAGCTCTCAAGTCCGTTGAGTAATTGTAGGGTCCTCTTTCATCAGGATAGTAGGCTAAATCAAATGATATTTCATTTTGGTTAACATTACTTGCCTGTTTATTTGGGAATACTTCATTGAAAGGTATGAGTCTAACGTAGTGGTTTTGCAATTCTTCTGAAGTAATGTTATCAGGGCGTCTAAACCTAGATATCCCTCCATCACTATAAAACACCTGATCAATATTGTACCAGGCGAGTCTTGCTCTTTTATAATTATAGCTCAGTGGATCATTAGGGTTAAAATATTGATCCTTAATGGTTACTGGAGTTGAACCTAAAACCCATTCCGTTGGACTTCTTCCAATACTGTAAGAATTTTCAGCATCTTCAAAGCTATCAATATAAGCTCTGCCATTTTTACCTAAAAGCTTAGGAGAACCTGGTATTAACTGTGCAAACTCTGCACTTATAGCAACATTGGACTGTTCTTTTGTACTTACAAAAGGTATTGCATCAATCATTTTGGTTAAAAACCTTGACCCCGCTTTGTAGTCTGCCGTAGCTCCCCATAGTGTATTTCTTACTGGCTCTGACCCAATGTTGACTCGAGAAATAACTGGTCTTTCACCCAGGTTCATCAATGTAGTAGTAAACCGGACATCTTTGCTTAGGTTGTATTCCAAATCTACACCCAGCATATTTCTGGTTTGAAAGCTAAAGAGATCCGCTTGCTCATAATCAATCCTAATTTCTTTAGACGATTGAAGAACTCCCTGATTCAAGATTTTCACTCTCCCAAATTGGTAATCCACGGTATAGTCGCTTCCTTCACTAAGCATACTATTTCCAGCCCACACCTGAACAGAGTTTTCTGAAACATTGATGGCAGGTAGGTTGATATCACTTGACCCTCCAGTCTGCGTGCTTCCAGACAACCAAAATTTATTTTTAGCAGTATTTAGTTCGGCATCAGCTTTAGTTCCATTGTATAAACCTTCAAAAACATATTTGCTATATAGCTCTAGTTCATCTTCATTGAAGTAACTTCCTAAGGTCTGACCAAATGGCTCTAAAACTGGAAATATTATTCTTCCATTATTAGGATCTATTGTTATACCTGGTAAATAGTCGAAATTCCCATCTCCCAGAGGGTCCCCACCACTATCAAATACTGGATCATTATTTGGATTGAGTCTATCAAGCCCAAGCAATTGCACTAAAGGTATATTTGCTGTTCTTTCACCCTCATGCAAATTAGGGTTGTCAATTCCAGTTAAATCATCCCTATATATTATTCTTAGTTGAAAGTTTTCTCGCGCAACTTGGGTACTTTCTAATGAATATATGTTTTTCATCATCAGATCCCAAGTGGGTAGATCTGTTCGAATTGTGGAAGGACTTAAGAGTTTTAAATAAACTATATCTTCATCTTCTAAGTCAGCATAATCTTCATTAAGCTCTCCAACCTGGTATTTTCTACCATTGTAGGTATATTCAAAGGCAACAGCCATAACTTCATCATTTCTCAGAGGAGTTTTAAGCGATACATACCCTAGATCAGCATTTAATTCATATTCAGAAGGTTGTAGCTCTCTTGAAGCTCTTAATACCTCAAAGTCAGATCCATTTTCAAACCCTAGAGTATTAATCATTAGATTTCCTATCTCATCTGGATTTCTACTCAGTTGTGTAACAAGATCATAAAGATTATTGCTGCTATTTCTTGAAGGGTTGCCTTCCTGAACTACAAGGTTATTATTATGTGGGTCAGCTTCACCCAAGTCTATCAAACCCACTATATTTCTCAGTGTTTGCGTATCATTTTTGCGGTTTGTCACAAACACTTTAACTCTGGTCACTTTAATCGGAGAAACTACTGTTGGTATATTTCTTAAAGCACTTTCATAATTTTCTCTAAAAAACTGAGACAGGAAATAGTGTTTGTTATCTTCATATTCATGAGCTCGAATATTAAACTCCCTTGACTGACCTCCATTTTTTACAACTATCGTTTGTTTTCTACCCCTCTGACTCGACATTACCGCATTGATATAAAGTTTACCAAAACGAAGTCTCGTATAAACTCCAAAAAGATTCTGGGCACCACTTATTAAGCTATTTGTTACAGGAAAACTCACGTTACCCACCTGAACATCCTGAATGATATCTTCATCAAATGCCGTGTAGCTTAAGTTGTATTGCTGATCAAACTGGAACGTATTTTTAGTATCTGCATTGATACTTATAGCAAGTTTTTCCCCTACATTACCCTGAAGGTTCATGCTAATTTGCTGATCAAAATTAAACCCCCCATTTCTTTGTTGCCTAACAGGTACTTGAGGGTTATCTACCCTCTGCCACAAACCCCCGAAGTCTAAGACAATATTTCCTGTGGTTCTTATATCGATAACATCTCCACCAAAAAGCCGATAGGCAATTGGTCCAAGCTTTATTGGAGGTATTAATCTATTATTATCATCACCAGGTAAATTACTTTGCCCATCTTGTTGTAAAGAAAGGGACTGCCAATAGCTTTTCGTGTCTTTTTTGAATCGGTACTTCTTATACTCATCAAAAGGAACTAAGGAAGGCGTTCTATAAAAAGTATTGCCAAGGGGCTCTGATATTTGGTAATAGTTTCCAGTAGTGTCGAGTTCAACATCTAAGCCTATGCTGCTTGGTTTTTTTAGAAAAAAAGGAGAATTAGTCTGAAAATTGAATAGTGGATCACCGTATCTATCTTGTATATAAGGAGATATTTTTAAAGTATCTTGAACAGTTGTATCCTGTTTTTGGTATATATTAGGAATAGATGCGTCAACTTTTAGACTAAAAAAGAGTACACACAATAGCACTACCAGCCTCGTAATATTTCTGAACTTAACTTTTTTCATCGAGATATATTCACTTTATCTGAGCAATGCGTATTTCAACCTTTGAAAATCATCGAGGTTAGAATAAAAGCTTGCAAAGATATAATTATTGTTAAGTGTATCAGTGCTTCATTAAATATTACTTTTTAAGGCTTGTTTAATTAGTTCTTCAATGGTAACCTGCTCCTGAGAAGTTTTAAGTATAGAATTAATAGTTTTTTCTGCTGCAGCTTTATTTATCCCTAAGGCAACTAAGGCAGATAGTGCTTCCTGTCTTACGGTAGAAGTAGTTTGAGTACTTGCAGATGAAGAAGTCTCATCAGCATGTAGATCAAATTTATCTTTTAACTCTAATATAAGTCTTTGTGCTGTCTTTTTACCAACTCCTTTTATAGATTGAATAGTGGAAAGATCCTCTGTAACAATTGCTTTTTTCAGCTCTTGCGATGTCATAGAAGAAAGTGCCATCATTGCTGTAGAAGGTCCTATGCCAGAAACACCTATCAATGTTAAAAAAATTTTCTTTTCATCTTCTTCAAAAAAACCATAAAGCGCCCTTATATCTTCCTTTACATAAAAATGAGTATACAGCTTACAGCTTTCCGCATCACCAATTTTAGAGTAAGTACTCAAAGGAATATTTATCTCATACCCTAACCCTCCGACTTCTATAATTGCCTTTGCAGGGGCTTTTTCAACTAACTTTCCTTTTATGTAGGCGTACATGGCTGAATATTTACACGAAAAATACCCCTTTTTTGTTAAAAAAAGATTCTAATGTAGCAAAACCTTAAGTTTTTTTTACCTAATAATTCTTAAAAATTTAAAATAATGCTGCTGTTCCTCCTTTTGGTGGGGGTGGAACTATTTTCAAATGTTGGTATGCTTTTTCTGTTGCCTCTCTTCCTCTGGCAGTTCTTTTTATGTATCCTTCTTTAATTAAAAATGGTTCATAAACTTCTTCTATTGTTTCTGCCTCTTCGCTACAGGCAGTAGCAATAGTAGAGATACCTACAGGACCTCCCTTAAATTTTTTGATTATGGTTTCTAAAATTCTATTGTCCATTTCATCTAAGCCGTTCTGATCTACATTTAGGGCATCTAGCGCAGTTTTTGCAATATCTAAGGTGATCGTTCCATCGCCTTTTATTTGTGCAAAGTCCCTTGTTCTTCTAAGAAGGTTGTTGGCTATTCTGGGTGTCCCCCTGCTTCTCCTAGCTATTTCGAAGGCTGCATTTTCTATGATAGGAGTATCCAGTATTACTGAAGATCTCTTAACTATCTTGGTCAGGAGATTGGTGTCGTAATACTCAAGTCTTGAGTTGATGCCAAACCTTGCTCTAAGTGGTGAAGTTAAAAGCCCAGATCTTGTAGTAGCTCCTATTAATGTAAATGGGTTTATTTCTATTTGTATTGTTCTAGCATTGGGTCCCGAGTCCAGCATGATGTCAATTCTAAAATCTTCCATTGCAGAATACAGGTACTCTTCTACTACTGGGTTTAGCCTATGAATCTCATCTATAAATAAGACGTCTCTATCTCCAAGATTAGTAAGAAGACCTGCTAGATCACCAGGTTTTTCTAAAACAGGACCAGAAGTAATTTTAATTTGAGCTTGAAGTTCATTAGCTATTATATGAGAAAGAGTAGTTTTTCCTAAACCTGGAGGACCATGCAATAGTACATGATCTAAGGATTCACCTCTTTTCAGTGCAGCCTGAACAAATATTTTCAAGTTTTCTACTACCTTACCTTGACCACTAAAGTCTTCAAAAGATAATGGTCTTAGTGATTTTTCAATATCCTGATCTTCTGGTGTTAAATTTTCTGATTCGGCATTTAAATAGTCTTCCCGCATTTTGACAACTTATAGGATCTAATTTAATTAAATATTCTGTTTTAATTTCTTCTCTTTATTTGTTTATAACCTATAATTTCATCCCCTCTAGCTCCTGGAGGTCGATAATAGACTATGATATCGTACACATTTTCTGTAAGCCTAAAATCACCTTCTATTTCTGCATTACTAGACTTGCCTGTTTTTGGCTCGTATGTCAGGTAATTGTAGTTATATACTCCTTGCTTCATTAGTATCGTAGTAGTATAGATGTTCTCTTCAAATAGATATTCCATTCTGTTTTCATCTGACACTTTCCAGTTGCAAAAGTTTCCTATCACATAAACTTCTTTCTCTAATGGGTTATCCATTTTTAAATTAAAGGTTACCCAAGCATAGTCTGCACTGATTATTGGATTTCCATTGTTTGTGTTGATTATGAAGCCTCCATTATGATCAATTTGCTGCTGATTAAATGTCTTGTCAGAGCGAATCCAATCTTTGTGTAGAATTACATGGTTGATATCATTATTCAATACCACATTAGAGACGTTAATTCCTCCTTTGAAAGAGATGAAATCAAATACTCTAAATTCATTCCCTGCTCCAAAGTCTATCTCTCCACTAAAGTGATCAAATTCTAATATGCTTGGAGTACTTTTTACAAATCTTGGAGGTATATTGGTTAAGGCATTATCCCATCTATAGTTCTGTCTAATGGTAGCACTGATACTCTCTCTTGGGAAAAGGGTTTTCTTACTATCATAGGCGACAGTAAAATTTATTCTATGTTTAGTATCTGCCGATTTACCAATGTTTTTTCCAATAATAGCTGTAATAAGGTTCGTGCTTTTTACAGCAATGAATCTTCTTTGAAACAATGGTTTCTTTTCTCCTTTTTTAAATACTTCTATTCTATAGTTTCCCGTTAGTTTAACCAGAGGTACTCGCCACTCAAAGTGTATGTAGGGAACTTTTGTGCCAGCTGAAAATTCAAAGTTATTGATATTGAACTCATTGTATTGATCTAAATATTCTATTGGTCGAAAAAGAGAAGAGCTCCAGTCTTGGTTGCAGTGGACTATTTTAGCAATAAAATATTCAGCATTATCACCAAATTGATCAAAAGCTAAGGTCAGATTGCTATTAGTATTTGTATTTCTACTTTGAGATCCAAGCGTAATAATTGGCGGATTGTAGGCATCTAAAAAGTTTCCATTATCATTGAATAGCTGTATTGAGGCTATGGCAACTTCTTCTTTGTCTACCTGAGCTTTTAGAGTGATGGATAGTAGTAGTAATGGTATTAACTGAATTACTTTTTTCACATTGTATGGATTCGGTGATACATTTGCCTCTCATATTTTATAACGCAAAGATAATGGCAGAAAATATAGATGAATATATAGATCAACTCCAAAAGCTTCAAAAAAAGTATGAAGCCATGGGTCAGGATTTGGGGTCTTACTTGGATGGCTTGCTTTACGCAAATTATCTCACATATTGGGATTATATTCACTTGGATACCCTTTTGAGTCTTCAGACTCCCAAAACCGACTTTCCCGATGAAAAAGTGTTTATTGTTTATCATCAAATCACCGAGCTTTATTTCAATCTTATTATTCACGAAATGGAGCAGCTGGCTGAAATATCCGAGAATGATTACGACTCCTTTTTAAAACACATAAAAAGAATTAATAGGTATTTTTTCCACCTGGTAGACTCTTTTAAGATTATGGTAGACGGGATGGATAAAGATCAGTTCTTAAAGTTCAGAATGTCTTTGTTGCCAGCTAGTGGGTTTCAGTCTGCTCAATACAGAATGATTGAAGTGATGGCTACTGACTTCATAAACCTTGTTCATCATGAGAAAAGGCAGGCTCACAATAATCAAAACTCTTCTATTGAGGAGATGTTTGAGGATATTTATTGGAAAAAAGGGGCTTCAGAACTTGCAACAGGTAAAAAGACCTTGACTCTGAAAAAGTTTGAGAATAAGTACAGAAAAGAGTTGGTTGATTTGGGAGCAGCTTATAAAAGTAAAAACATACTTTCTAAGTATAAAGGAATGAATTCTCTTGATGAAGAGAAAAAAGAAGTGTTGAATAGTGAGTTGAGAATGCTTGATGCTTTAGCCAATATCAATTGGCCTTTGGCTCACTTTAAATCCGCTGCCAAGTATCTTCATAAAGAGCCTGAATCTATATCTGCTACAGGAGGCACAAACTGGCAAAAGTATTTACCTCCTAAGTATCAGTTACAAATGTTTTATCCTGAGTTATGGTCTGATGAGGAAAAGAAAAACTGGGGGAGGAAAGCTGCTGTTTTATAGCGTAAATCTTGTAAGCTTATTTTTGAATTAACTCTATTCTTTATTATGCCGTTAGGAATGAAAGCACCCTGGGCTTGGAGGCGCAGGACGAGACCGAAATGGATTTTGCAGGGCTGGCAAGGCTCGACCCGCCGGATAGGCTTTGTGGAGGGTGCCCTTCTTATTAGATTTTAAACACAGTTTTTATGCATTTAATAGAATTTCAATATTACTTATGTTCTATAGTGAAGATACTATTAACTTTGCGCGGATAAATTTAGAGTTATTTAGGAATGGAGAAGAACCAACTGTTTGGATTTGTGTTGTTAATGCTTCTTTTTTTTGCATACTTTTTTTACATCTCGCCGCAGCAGGAAGATATCCCCGATAATATTAGAAAGGAAATTGCCTCTGAAAATGATAGTATAAATAATGAAGTAAAAACGACTACTCCCGTGATCAAGGCTATCACTGATTCGTCAATGATAGAAAAGTACGGAGAGTTTGCTCAGGTTTTTTCAGGAAAGGAAACCAACGTTAGTTTAAGTAACAAAAACCTATCTGTTGAGCTTAGCAGTTTTGGAGGAAAGCCTGTGAAAGCAGTGCTTAGCGATCATAAGTCATACCTTAAAGAACCCTTAACCTTAATTTCTCCAGATAACGCTACAATTTCAGAAGTTGTTAAGACGAAAAATGGAGAGTTTGATATTAACCAATTCTATTACCAAGTTGAGCAAAGGTCTACCAGTGAAATCACTTTTTTTATTGAGCAAAACGGTAAAAGGGTAATAGAAAAAAGGTATAAGCTTTTGCCTGAAAGTTTTGAGCTTAAGTACGATTTAACAATCTATCCTGAATTTAGCGAGAGCGATGAGGTGTACTTTTCACTACACAGAAAGATGCCTCGCTTAGAAAAAGACCTAACCATGAGTAGGCAGCGTTCTACTGTCAATTATTTTACACAAGATCAGGATTTTGATAATTTGTCAGAAACCTCGGAAGAGGTAGAGTTAGTAAGGGTAACTGAACCTGTGCGATGGTTTTCTTTTAAGCAACGTTTCTTCTCTTATGCTTTAATTTCTGATAGTGCTTTTGAAGGTTTTCAAGCTTCTATAGAGTTTGATCCTGCAGACTCTTCTATAGTCAAAACAAGTAGTGCTTCATACAGTGCTCCTTTGTTGAATACTCACTTGGGGCTGCGGTATTATTTTGGCCCTAATGATTATGATGTATGCGAAAAGGTAACTACAGGGTTTGACGAAAATGTTTACCTGGGATGGCCGGTATTTTCTACTATTAATCTGTATGTGATTATTCCTTTATTTAATTTTTTGAGCCGATTTATTGATAATTATGGGATTATTATCTTGATTCTCGTTTTTATTATCAAAGCTTGTCTTTTCCCTCTTTCGTATAAGTCTTTTAAGTCTATGGCTAAGCAAAAAGTTTTAAAGCCAGAGATTGATGAGATTAGAAAGCAGCATGAGGGAGATCAAATGAAGATACAGCAGGAAACGATGAAGCTATACCAAAGTGTAGGTGTTAACCCACTCAGTGGCTGTATACCTGTTTTGCTTCAGATGCCCGTGTTTGTTGCGTTATTTAACTTCTTTCCCAATGCAATTCAGCTACGACAGGAAAGTTTTCTGTGGGCAGATGACCTTTCTTCGTATGACTCTATTTTGAACCTTGGCTTTGAGATCCCTTTTTATGGAAGCCATGTGAGCCTCTTTACTCTTTTGTTTACCATTTCGCAACTGGTTTATACTTTTTATAATAATCAAATGGGAGCGAGTGCTACCACTCAAGGTCCAATAAAAGCGATGGGGTATATTATGCCTATCTTTTTTATGGGATTCTTTAATTCTTTTGCTGCAGGTCTTACTTATTACTATTTTGTTTCTAACCTTATTACTATAGGTCAACAGTTAGGAATAAGAAAAATTATTGACGAGGATAAGGTAAAGCAAGCCTTAGAAAAGAATAAAATTAAGAACAAGGGGAAAAAGAAGTCTACTCTTTTACAAAGGCTGGAAGAAGCTCAAAAGAAAAAAATAGAATCTAAGAAAAAGAAAAATTAGTCTGATCTTTTTTGTTAAAGATCATTGGGAAAATATTTCTTTAAGTCTTAAATTCTAATTCCCAAGTTTAAAAAGAAGCTTCTTCCATCTGCAGGAATTATCCCAGGACCAGGATAGGCATTTGCTCTTCGAGTAAAATAGCTAGCATTCCATAGGTTGTTAATAGTAAAACTCAATTTTGCTTTTCTATACTTCGCACTAAAAGTAAGATCATGCACTTGATAAGAAGGAATTAGTCCCCTGGTGGCATCTGCTACCCTTACTGCATTGGTAGCATCACTATAGTGTTCATGCGTGTATGCCATCTGATAGGATAAAGTAAAAAGACTGTAAGAAACATCCATACCTATTTTTAGATTGAAAGGAGGTACTAATTCTACACTATTACCATTAAAGCTACTTTCCCCGTCCAAATATCTACCTCTTATTAGACTTAAGTTTGCAAAAGCTTTCGTTTTTAGTTTTCCATTCAGAATGAATTTAATGTTTGGGTTTACTTCTATATAACTTTCCAAGCCATAAATTCCCGCATCTCCAATATTGGTTCTATAAGCAACGGTTTTTTGTATCCCAGAAGCATCAGTTACTACTATCTCCCCTATACCAATTCGGTTTTTATAGCGCAGGAAAAATAAACTTAAATCGTATTTAATAAGATTATTCCATTCTTGCCCTCGCAGACCTACATCAATATTATAACCGCTTTCATCCGTCAAAAGAGAATCAATTACCAGGTTTGGGTTGGTAATGGCAAGATCACTAAAGTTGATGGAGCGATAATTTTCTGAAAAATTTGCATATACTTCACTACTCTCACCAAAGTGATAGGAAGAGCCGATACCTAATAAAGCGAATTTTCGAGCCCTTTCTTTTTTGTCTTCAAACTTTTGTTCAAAAATCACCTGTCCTCCCGAAAACACACGCTCCTTATAAAAACCATCTGAAGCTGTTTTGATATACTCAAGGCGAATCCCAGGAGTAATGCTCCAATTGTCGGTTACATTGAAAATATTCTCTACAAAAAATGACACATTTTTACTTGGAAAATGGTAATCTGACTTTTCTACATCGGAAGGGTTTAAGAACACAAAAGCAGGATCCCCAGCATTGTTGGCATCTCCCTGCTTACTTCTGGTAAAACCCTCGTAGTATCTACCACCAACTACAAAACTGCTCAGCATATTTTTTATCTTATAAGAATGCAATAATCTAGCCTCCACTCCCCAGTTGTTGTATTTGCCAGAGATAAGGTCTCTTTCACGCATTGGGTCTGGACGATTAATTGGTCCCAACTCCCCTAATGCCTGTCTACCTGCATCAAGAAAAAATGTACGAGTATTTAATTTGGTCTGCTTACCAAGTTTGTAGTCGAAGTTAAGTGCAAGTAAACTCCAGTCAACCTCAAACCAGTTGCGAGATCTTTTAGACTGCCTTGGGTCTTCTTCAAACTCAAAGTCTAATAACCCTCCAGGTTGCTGAGCAAGATAATCCATATGGGTATAATCCACAGAGAAATTTACTTTACCAATCGACTTACCCAAAGAAAAGTAGAAATTATTCTGCTTAAACTCAGAGTTTGGTCTCCAGCCACTTCCTTTTTTGCCTTGGTAAAGGCCATAGTATCTCCAACCTTTCAAATTACCACCAATGCTATTAAAGGTACTTTTAAAACCAAAAGACCCTAGCGTATTGGATGTTTGAAACTCCACTTTCCTCTTGCTATTACCTTTCTTAAAAACAAAATTTAATAAGCCTCCAAATTGAGGACCATACTGGAGAGAAGCTGCTCCCCGAACTATCTCAATCTTTTGCAATGCTTCAGCAGGTGGTGTATAATAACTTTCTGGATACCCTAAAGCGTCTGCACTAATATCATAACCGTTTTGGCGAGTATTAAAATTAGAAGTTCTATTTGGATCTAACCCTCTGGCACCAATGCTCAGCTGCAAGCCTGCACCATCATTCTCCCAGATGTTTAACCCAGCAATTCCTTTATAAATCTGTCGTGGATTATTGGTAGCAAGGTTTGCATTGAGCTGCTTTATCTGAATTCGCTCAGTCTTCTTAGAAGCATAAATAGAAGTCCCTTCTACATCACGTAAAGAGCGTAAACCTATATCTTCTTCAGAATCTGTTATTTCAACCTCTTCTAACTCTTTAGAAAGAAAAGTAAGAGAAATATCAAATACAGAATCTTTTTCTAAAAGGATTTTGACCTTTTTTGCATTAAAACCTTCGCTAAAAAAAGTAAATGTATAGTTTCCTGGTTTTAAGTCTTTTACATTATAACTTCCATCTTCTTTTATGGAAGCAAAAGCTTTGGTTTCCTTAACAAAAACACGACCCTTTTTTATTCTCTCGCCTGTCTCTTCATTGTTTACAACGCCACTTACTTTCCATTTCTGAGCAAAGGAATTAGAAAGAAAACTGCACAAAAGAATGATCAAAAAGCCCTGCTTTAGAGAACTACTTTTGAAGCATTTCCTCCAAGACCAAAAGCAAAATTTCAATCTAATTACCATCCAACTAATTATCTTCAAAAGGCAAAACCCACGATTTATGAGCAAAACTATCACTTACTTTAGTAAGATTCACATTAGGGTCTATAAATCTCTGACTAGGTCGGCCATTTAAAGCCACAAAAGAATCTACCCTTACTTCAGGGTTATCTATTCCATACTTTTCAGAATAAACATCTGCCAAAAAACAGGCATATTGCAAAATAAAATCTGGCTGAATACTCATTTGTTTCTCTTGAAAACTAGTCAAATAATCCCTGTTCATCACCTCTGACTTTCTACCACTAACCTTGTCCCTAACATAAAAAGTAGCATATCCTACCTTTTCCACAAGCATTACCCTCCACGAAAACCGATACCCTTCCTCTGTCCACAAAATATTTCCAGGATAAAGTAAATACCGAAATGGTAAAGCCAATTGTAAGGCAAAAAATACAATTAGAAGAGGGCGCAAAAACCTCATGTTATACTTCAAACCTTCCAGATTCAAATTATCTTTCTTATACCCTATCCAACCCAGTAACTTCGCATGAAAATCCGCAGAGAAAAAAACCAAGGTGCTGAAAATCATTATAAAAGGGAAAAGACCGATATTAAAAAGAATCTTTGTCAACACATGGAAAACAACAACAGCAACATAAGCAATTGGTCTTGACTTTCTCCACATCATAAAATAGGCAACACTCAGATCATAAAAAGCCCCAAACCAGCTAAAAATATATGGTGACCAAGTATGAGAAAACACATTACCTAGCAGTGGAAAATCTTTATGTTCTGGTAGCCATACCTTCAGAGGCATCCCATCCAACAACCAATCAGGGTTTAGTTTAGCCAAGCCCGCACAGGTGTATACAATAGTCAATTGGAGAATGATCACATTAATAGTCCAAGCAGGAACTAAATTCACCGCTTTTACCCTATTCAACCATACATCTAGTGAAAACGCCTTGTTTGCAGGTAAAAAAATCAACAAAAACGCTAGCAAACATACCAAATAATAATGATTCAGATAATTAGTTGCATCGATCAGTTCACTATACGTAAAACTCAGAAAAAACATAGCTGCTGCATAGCGATAAAAAAGCCCCAACATCACAAAAAATGCACTAACAGCGATAACTGCATACAGCACATAACTCCCCACATGTCCCAAATCTTCTACCCAATAAAACCCATAAAACTTAAAAAAGAACCTTGGCTCCACATACAACTTCTCCACCCAACCTCTAAACATAAACCTTAGAGCTCCATACGCCATCAACCCCCCGAACAAAATGCGAAACGTGATGAGCGGTTCTATTCTCTTAGGTGAAAGCAGTACCTTATCAACTAAAAAACTAACTCTTTCTAAAAGGTTCAAATCACATCAAAGCTTTACTCGATCCTAAAAAAACAAATTACTTGGGCAGCCTTCCACAAGGCTCGTCCCGGCGAGTCAAGCCTGGCCCTCCCGCTGGCCACTTCGGTCTTGCCTTTCGCCTCTTTCCCTAGGCTGCACTCATGCCCTTACGGCATGAACTAATCCGAATCACTAGGGTTGTCTACATATGTAATTGCAACACACAAAACAGAAGGCATATCCGTTTTCAAGTAAACCACCTGCTGAGAAATGGTAGCATACACCTCACTAACTGCATCTCCACTTTCCACCATCTCTGATAAAGGTTCTCTATCAATAGAATGCAAAGCATCTATGCTTCTACTATATTGCTGTTCGATCACCTGGCTAAGGTCAACTCCATCCTTAGTAGCACCGACATGATCCAACAAATCATCTAACCCCTCCCCACTTTGACCTTGCAAAGAATTACCAAGAAAAAACCGTTTGGAAGCTTCTAAAGCTTTTGTAGCTAATGCAGTTGAAACCCTACTATGGTAGGCTTCCACTTTGGTAGGGTTTGGAAAACCTAGAGTTAATGTACCTGAAGGAATACCAATCTTATCCCTTTTAAGTAACTCATAATGCTCATTTAGAGAGTTAATTATCAAACTCAAAGAAGTTCCAGCAGCTGTCCCAGTATTAGCAACAAATTGCTCAGAATAACCTCCTGATGTCCAAGCAGAAATTACATAATCCACTCGCTCGGATATATCATTTACTACCCTTTGAAGATAGTTTCTCGTATTTTCATCTTCCGTCAACCGAATAATAATCTCTTCCTCTGTTGCAGCAGAACCAAAAAGTAGGTAATCCAATGCTGGGAAACCCTTATCGTAAGCATCGGGAGAGCTAAAATCATAATTACCAGCACCTATTTTGCTTTCTACTTCTTCTATATTCAAAGGAAAGTTATTAAGGCTATTCCGTAAGAAAGCTTCTTTTGCAGGACCAAACTCAAACATCGAGCATCCTTGGAAGTTACTGTAAGCTCCTAAAAAATTACTTTTAAGCTTTTGGAATTCAGATGTTTGAGGGTTGTTTACAAAGCTTTCTGCACTTGATTTTAGTTGATCCACTGCGTCCTTCAAATGAGAATAGGAAGGTATAATAACATTTTCTGACAAGTTTTGAAACAACGCTTCCTGATCGTATCCATCAATGCATGAGTTAGAGGAAGGTTTTTCCCCTTCATCACAGGAAATAAAAAAAACTGCTCCTAATAATAGAAAAAGGAACAGAGTTATCTTTCTAATCATAATTACTGACAAAACTGTTTGCAAAATTAAAAACTATCTACAGAATCTTCTAAATTGTAAAAACCTGCAATTAGGTTTTTAGCTTCTTGCAAATCAGAAACAGAAATATTGTATAAGTTCATATCATCAAAAGTAGCAGCTCCCCCCATTAAAGTGAGTAGGTTACTTATTTGGGCATTATCTATCTTTTTAGATGGGTTAAACTGAAGAGCATAGGCAAAACCTATTGCCTCAGAAAGGAGATGCCCTCTTAATGCCATATCATCAAAGTTTGCTATGCTTTCATTTAGATAATGTATTACACTTGCGACAGATATTAGCTCTAAGCTTTCTCTCACCTCTGTAATAGCTTCATCTCTTGTTTCTAAATCTTTGGCACTTATTGCTGCTCTTCCTTTTAAAAAGGCATCCATAGTAGCTTTATTGCTTCCTAAAACACCATTTCTACTATTAGAGTAACTACCCCAGAAAACTAAACCATCTGTAATAGTTGGAAAGTTTGTTGGTACGCCAAAGTAACCAAAAGCCTCATCCCAGTGATGTTCCATAGTAGTCCCTTTCCCTGGCTCTACCGTCTCATTGTCTACATCCATTTTGTCACCACTCAAATACACTGCCGTCATCTGATAGTAGAAACATGCTCCCATCAAGCCTTTTTCAATTAACTGCGCATGATCTAAGCCATCTTCACCAATCAAATACGACTTTGTACCGTCATTACTAGTCATTACACCAGACTGACCTTCGCTACCTTCTACCTGAGATTGACTTGCTACTGCAACTTCCTCTAATAATACTTCGAAAACAGCTTGTTGATTTTCAAAAGTCTTATTTTTCAACTGTTTGCTTTCATCATAGGTATTATTCCAACCTGCATTTGCTGCATCATTAGAATACATTGCTCTCATTTTACCCAAATCCAAAGATTGACCCATTGTTCTTGAAGTTGCTAGGTAAGTTTTTATTTCCGATAGCATTCCAAGCCTATTTAACTGACCAGAGTAACTAACATTTTCGAAATTATACGTTGAAGGGATCTCATAGTCTGGCGTTGGAGTTATTGGATCATCGTCATCTTTATCACAAGATGTCATGAATACTAAGTAAAGCAAGCCGAAGAATAAGTAATAATTATATGATTTCATATTAATAAAATTATATTGTTTTTATTTAGACTAATTATAAATAATAATTCAAAACTAATACTCATTCTCTAAAAAGCAATGTTTTTATGAAACTATATTCTTTATTTATTGTAAAACACCTTTCTTACTAGACTTTATGTTTCTTATGATAATAGATGACTTCTTTGAGACGAACTGGCAGAGTTTAATGTCTTTTTATTAGAGCTTTTTTTGTAAACTCTAAAATAGAAAGTGGAGTAGATATGTAATTTTTTCTGATTGAAGAAATGAAAAAATTCTATTTAGAACCTGAAAGCTCATTATTATAATAGGATACTAGTTTTCTTATACTCTTAGCCTTTTTGAGGTTCATATTTTTCTTCTTAAGAAAAGCCTCTAATCCTTCTTTGTTTTTGGAAAAACAGTCTAAGATTTTTTGCTTTTTGTTTTGAAAAAGTATACCCCCAAAGTCCAACGAATTAAGGGCTCCATCTTCATCTATAATCAAATAGCTTGGCGCATAAGAAGTAGGAGTGTCGGGAGCAGGAGTAAAAGTGCTAGATCCTGGAGAAACAGATTCATTAAAGGAAGCATTTCCACTTACAGGAGAAACAGGGTAACTAGGCTGAATAGTGCTTTTCCTTCTTAAGTTAGTATCAAAACTCCTTGCCAAGAAGGATACTGCACCTTCCTCCAACAATTCATAAAAATGTTTTCTCTTATATCCATTACTACGTTCAATAGCTATAGAAACGAAAGTTCTACTATTTTCTTTTTTAGGTTCTTTAAATTGAAATTTTAATACATTCGATGAAGTAAAAGATCTTATACCACCTTGAGCAGAAACAAATACAACATCATTTCCAATATCATACTTAACCCTTCCAGATAACTTTTGACCAGATACAAGATCTACATTTCCTTCATACCATTTACCCTTTAGAAAATCTTGCCCTAATGTGGAAAAAGGAACTAAAAGCAATAGGCTTGCAGTGAAGAAACACTGGTTTAATAGTTGTAACATTCTATCTTTTTAAACGAAATAATTACTTATAAATAACTATAATAATACCGTTCAAAGATAACTAAAACACAGAAAAGCAAAAAGCAATTAACCTCAATGTACCTATTGAGTTTGATGTGGTTTTTAATTGTATAGTAATATATTACGCAAAATATTTGTTAAGAAATAACTTATCGAATAGGATTTCGAATATCCTCAATAGAATAAACTTTTTGCAGAAGCACCCGCTTACTCCTTTTAGTCATAACCTCCAGGTTTGGATTTTTACTAGAACTTAAGAGGTTTTCATCTTCCTTGGGTTTTAACTCTTGGTACCTAAAGCTTATTAACTGGCTACTTTTGTTATATTCCAGTTTTAAAGTAAAGCCATTTTTTGCGACTAATTTATTTGGGCAAATTTGTTTGAAGGCAAAAAAAGTAGCAAATAATAAGATTAATAAAAAAAGATATTTTTCCATTTGACATCAAGTTTTGAATTGTAGGTACTTTGTTAAAAAGAAGTTTTGCTTTACTCTTTTTAATCATTTACCTCAATAATTTGATATCAAATGAATAGAGAAGTTGGAGCTATTCAAAACGAAAGTTGCTGAGATTTATAAATCTCTACAACTACTTAGGTAGGTATTTAACTAATAACCAAACACTTAAATCAACTGCTCTACAGCAAGCCAAGCCATTAAGCCCGCTCCTGTTTCAAGAGCATCTTCATCAATATCAAAAGTAGGTGTGTGAACGCCAGAAGTAATTCCTTTAGACTCATTTCCTGTGCCTAACCTGTAAAAGCATGCTGGCATTTCTTGTGCATAAAAAGAAAAATCTTCTGCAGCTAACCAAAGATCTAATTCTACTACATTTTCCTTACCCATATATAACTCAGCAGCTGTTCTTGCTCTTTCAGTTAATATAGGTTCATTGGAAAGGCTAGGGTATCCTTTTCTAATTTCAATATCACAAGCAGCTCCCATACTTTCAGCAATGGATGTAGCAATGTTAGTAATACTATTATGAGCATGAGACCTCCACTTTTCATCCATAGCCCTGAAAGTACCTTCAAAGCGCACCTCTGTTGGTATAACATTAGTGGCTCCATCCGCTATTACCTTCCCAAAAGATAAAACAGTAGCAGTCTTGGGACTTGCCTGACGGCTAATAACTTGTTGCAGACTAGTAATGATATAAGCACTGATTGTAACTGGATCTACAAAGTTTTCTGGAAGAGCAGCGTGCCCTCCTTTTCCTTTAATAGTCATATATATCTCATCAGCACTAGCCATATATGCTCCAGAGCGAAAACCAACTTTTCCAACAGGGATATAAGGCATCACATGCTGACCAATAATGCTTGTAGGCTTAGGGTTTTCTAATACACCCTCTTTTATCATCAGAGAAGCCCCACCAGGAATTTTTTCTTCCCCAGGCTGAAAAATCAACTTTATTGTTCCTTCAAATTCGTCTTTTAATTGCTGAAGAATTTTACTTGCACCAAGTAATGACGCAGTATGAACATCATGACCGCAAGCATGCATTACTCCATTGTTTTTTGACTTATATACACAATCGTTTTGTTCTTGTATGGGTAAAGCATCCATATCAGCTCTCAAGGCTATTGTTTTAGAGTCTGGATTTTTACCTTTAATTAAACCTACAATACCCGTTCCTGCAATACCAGTAGAGTGCTCAATTTGATATGAGTTTAACCTGTCAGAAACAAACTTCATTGTTTCAAATTCTTTAAAAGAAAGCTCAGGGTTTTGATGGATATGCCTTCTCGTTTCCAGAATCTCTAATTTTATGGAAGCAGCAAGCTCTTTAATTTTATTGATTAAATACATATATCAGTTTTTGAAGAAGTTTATAATAAAAAAAGCAACCTTTTTAAAATATTTAAGGTTGCTTTTTTAAGCATATATAAAAATATAAAATCACATATTGTTGATTATTTCTGAGCCAAATTCAGAGCACTTAAGAAGAGTCGCTCCTTCCATCAACCTTTCAAAATCATAAGTTACTTTTTTCTTTTGGATAGCCCCTTCTATACCTTTGTAAATGAGATCAGCTGCTTCCTGCCAACCAAAATACTCTAACATCATAGCACCTGATAAAATCACAGAACCTGGATTAACCTTATCTTGTCCTGCATATTTGGGAGCAGTACCATGGGTAGCCTCAAAAATAGCATGACCTGTATCGTAGTTGATATTTGCGCCTGGTGCTATACCAATACCACCAACAATAGCGGCTAAAGCATCAGAAACATAATCTCCATTTAGGTTAAGCGTAGCTATTACAGAGTACTCAGAAGGTCTGGTAAGTATTTGCTGAAGGAAAGCATCCGCTATAGAGTCTTTGATTAAAATTTTACCTTGCTTTAAAGCATCTTCTTGAGCTTTATTAGCAGCGTCTTTCCCTTTCTCTTCAGCAATCTTATCGTATTGCGCCCAAGTGAAAACTTTATCTCCAAATTCTCTTTCTGCCAGTTGATATCCCCAGCTTTTGAAAGCACCCTCCGTAAACTTCATTATATTTCCTTTATGCACTAAGGTCACAGAAGGAAGGTGGTGTTGAATAGCGTAGTTAATTGCCGCTCTCACCAGTCGTTCTGTTCCTTCCAGAGAAACTGGCTTAATACCTATAGAAGAAGTTTTTGGGAAACGAATCTTACTCACGCCCATTTCATTTTGCAGAAAACTCTTTACCTTTTCTACTTCATCCGTTCCATGCATATACTCTATTCCAGCATAAATATCTTCTGTATTTTCTCGGAAGATAACCATATTGGTTAGCTCAGGTTTTTTTACAGGAGAAGGAACCCCGTCAAAATATCTTACAGGTCGTACACAGGCAAAAAGATCTAACTGCTGCCTTAATGCTACATTTAAAGATCTAATCCCACCTCCTACTGGAGTAGTCAGAGGTCCTTTAATACCAACCAAGTATTCTCTAAAAGTATCTAAAGTTTCTTCTGGAAGCCAGCTACCTGTTGCTTTAAAAGCTTTCTCTCCAGCCAATACTTCTTTCCAAATAATTTTTTTCTCTCCATTATATGCGTTTTCTACAGCAGTATCAAAAACACGCACTGCAGCAGCCCAGATATCTGGGCCAATACCATCTCCTTCAATAAATGGTACAATAGGTTTATTGGGTACATTTAATTTGCCATTCTCAATAGAAATTTTTCCTTCACTCATCTTAAAAATCAAAAATTACTTATATAAAAAAACTTAAAAGTTGCACAAAGATAGTCTTGTAATGAAAAACTACATAAAATCTGTAAAATGATTACATGAAAAGTATTAGTAAGTATCAAGTTATCCGCAATAAATTATATTCTTTTGTGGTATTAGTTAACAGTTTCAGTATAAAAACTAAGGCTTTTTATCATTTCAAAAACTTTATGAAAAATAATATCGACCCACATTGAATACTGACTAGCTGATGGGTGTAGACCATCTGAAGCTGTAAACTCAGGGTCTTTTTTAGCTAGCTTTGATACTGGAGTAATATCTAAAAACTTCACCTTATTTCGCCTACAAATACTTTTTGCATAATGATTATACATTTCCAGTTCCTCAGCAATTTTACTTGGATTTTTTTCTTTAGCAAAAGGCGTAACGCCATAGTCAGGAATGGATAGACAAAAAACTCCAGCGCTTCCATTTTTGCAAAAAGAAATAGCTAAAGCTAATAGCTTTCTATATTCTTTTTTATACTGCCCGAAAGGATAATTTCTGTACTGGTTATTTACACCAATCAAGAGGGAAACCACATCAAACTTTTGGTTTACATTTTCTTTTTCAATCGCTCCCAAAAGTTCATCTGTAGTCCAACCAGTAGTCGCGATAACTTTAGAGACCTCTAGAGGGATTCCCTTCTTATTAATCTTTTCCGCCAATAAGAAGGGCCATGACTTTTTTTGCTCAACTAATTCACCTATCGTATACGAATCGCCTAGTGCTAAGAAAGAAAGTTTTTTCATTGAGTTTAATCTATGAAATATAAACCACCGTTAAATTTTTTAATAGCTTTTCTAGCTTTATGCCTTGCCAAAACCTCAAAAATAATTCCTACTGCAGCAGTAGAAATACCAGCTATAAAAACCTCTTTGTTCAATTCATTGTCAGAAATTCTTTTACCAATTTCATAACCAGCTACCCCTCCCCCAATAATTTGAAGTGCAAGGGATGATGCTGAGAAGAACTTATACGAGTTGTATTTCTTTTTAATTACTGGATCATTTTTAGATAACAACACAGTTTCTAGCTTTCTAAGGTTACTAGATTTTATATTCTGATAAGAATATTTGATGGGGATTCCTCTTTTGCTTAATGCAATCATGTCAGGGTCGTAGTTTTTTGCTTGGCCATTTGTTTTTGAAGTAATGAGCAAAAAAGAAAAGAATAGCAAAAAAAAGTGTTTTAACATACTGTAAATCAAAATTTTAAATAAACAAGAAAGATAAAATTAAATAATAGAAATCTATTTATGTTAAAACTTGCACCTCAACTCTACAAAAGATGCGACGTCTTTCTACCAGGTATACATTAACAATTTCTTGTAAAATTATCTTTTGAATTCAATGTAATAAAATAACAATTTGTAATTTGGTCAAAATAAATCTGTAGTAAATGCCGAAAGTCTTAATTATTGATGACGAGAAAAATATTAGAGATACGCTAAGAGAGATACTAGAGTTTGAAAAATATAAAGTAGATGAAGCAAAAGATGGTGAAGACGGTATTGAGAAAATAGTCATTAATAAGTATGATGTGATCCTTTGTGATATAAAAATGCCTAAAATGGATGGCTTACAAGTTATACAAAAGGCTAAAGAATTACAGCAGGATGTGCAGTTTATAATGATATCTGCTTTTGGCACCATAGAGATGGCAGTGGAGGCTACCAAAAAAGGTGCTTTTGACTTTATTCCTAAACCACCAGACTTAAATAGGTTACTGCTATCAGTAAGAAATGCACTTGACAAGAAAGAACTAGTTTCTGAGACAAAGAAGTTGAGGCAAAAAATTTCTAAAATCGAAGATATAATAGGAGAGTCTAAGGCAATATCTCAGGTAAAAGAATCTATTGAAAAGGTTGGTCCAACAGAAGCAAGAGTTTTAATAACAGGTCCTAATGGTTCAGGAAAAGAACTAGTGGCAAAATGGATTCATCAAAGAAGTGCAAGAGCATCAGGATCACTAGTTGAAGTAAACTGCGCAGCGATTCCATCAGAACTAATTGAAAGTGAGCTTTTTGGCCATGAAAAAGGATCGTTTACATCTGCTCATAAACAGAGAATAGGCAAGTTTGAACAAGCTAATGGGGGTACTTTATTTCTCGATGAAATAGGAGATATGAGTCTTTCTGCTCAGGCTAAAGTTTTAAGAGCCTTGCAAGAAAATAAGATAGTAAGAGTCGGTGGTGACAAAGAGATTTCTGTTGATGTTAGAGTAATTGCAGCAACAAATAAAAATCTTAAAGAAGAAATTAATAAAAAAAACTTCAGAGAAGACTTATACCATAGAATTGGTGTAATTCTGATAAAAGTTCCTCCTCTTAATCAAAGAAAAGAAGATATTCCTTCTCTAGTGGATAAGTTTCTTCAAGATATAGCATTAGAATATGGGAATGCCAAGAAAGAAATAACCAAAGAAGCATACAAGCTACTTCAAGAGTATGATTGGACAGGTAACGTGAGGGAGCTAAGAAACGTAGTTGAAAGATTAATCATCATGTCTTCAGAGAGTACAATGATTAATGATGAGGTAGTAAAGAAGTATTTGTAAAGGCTGAAGAGTTTAAAACCTTAGCCTTTACTTGTTAGAAAAACTTTTTTTAATTTCTTCCACATCTACTTTTTTGATGACTGGCTTAGTATTGAGTCTTTTAATCTCATTTTTCTTAGCTATTGCCCTCATCTTGTTTTTTAATTTTTTTCTTTTTAAAGTATTTGAACCCATCGTTTAAAAAATTTAAGGATGCAAAGTTAAGGGTTGATCTATGCAATAACAAATAAGTTTAACCCGAATAATTCGAGACTTAATTAATGGAATAGGTAACTCTCTGATTACAAAGTAATTTATTATGCAAGACTTGGGCTAACAGACCCCTAAATTTGCGGAATAAAATATTGTGTGATTTAAAATATAAGTACATGATAATCAATTCCTTTATCTGAAACAAACAGCCTCCTAATGAATAATTCGGGTTAAATACCAAGCTTTTCTGTAATAGCTGTAATTTTTTGTTCCAGAGATTTTTTCGTTTCCTGAAATTTATCTTTTGAATCTAATGAGTCATTAGCACTAATGTAATACTTGATTTTAGGCTCTGTTCCAGAGGGGCGTATAGAAACCTTAGTGTTTTTATCAGTAATAAACTGTAGCACATTTGATTTCGGAAAAGAAATTTTTTCAATTTCAGAACCTATGCTTTTTTTCTCAAGGTTTAAGTAATCAATTTGAGTTATAACTTTTTCTCCATTAAAACTATTAGGCGATGCCTTACGGAATTTTTCCATAATTTCTGCTATTTCTTCAGCTCCTTTTTTTCCTTCCCTATAAATAGAAGTTGTTTTTTCCATATAAAAGCCAAACTGGATATAAATATCCATGAGTTTATCCACCAGTGTTTTACCCTCACTTTTTGCTTGAGCCGCCATTTCACTGATAAGTACAGCGGCTGAAATACCATCCTTATCTCTTATTTTATCACCGATCAACAAACCATAACTTTCTTCCCCACCAACAACGTAGTTCTCAACACCTTCCTTTTCTCTGATTAGGTTTGCTATATGCTTAAAACCAGTTAAAGTATCATAGCAGTTTACATTAAAATGGTCTGCAATTCTATTTATAAGGTCTGTGGTAACAATTGTTTTGACTATAAAATCATTGGAGGTACCTTTATTCTGCTTTCTTCTTTGACTTAGTATATAATGAAAGACAAGAGATACCATCTCATTTCCATTGATTAGATGTAACTCCCCTTGGCTGTCTCTTGCAGCAACTCCAACTCTATCTGCATCAGGGTCATTTGCCAATACAATATCTGCATTTGCATCAGTAGCTTTTTTAAGAGCAAGAGTAAGGGCTTCTTTTTCTTCTGGGTTAGGGTAATTCACAGTTGGAAAGTTGCCATTGGGTTTTGATTGCTCTTCTACCAATAATACATTTTCAAAGCCTTGCCTTTTCAGAGCTTCCCCCATTAGCATTATTCCAGCTCCATGGATCGGGGTATAAACAACTTTTAAATTCTTCTTGGATGGAAAATCGTTGGGTAAATAAACCAAGTTATCAAGCATATTCCAGTATGCCTCATCAATTTCAGACCCAACCCTATTAACCAACTGCTCATTTCCATTAAAATGGATTTGTTCTACTGCTTTTATAGCTTGTATCTCCTCAATTATTTTTTGATCATGAGGAGATACTATTTGAGAACCATCATTCCAATAAACTTTATAACCGTTATACTCTTTAGGGTTATGTGAAGCTGTTATTACAACCCCAGTATCACATTTTAGCTCTCTGATAGCAAAAGAAAGCTCAGGAGTAGGTCTTAAATTTTCAAATAGAAAAACCTTAATTCCATTTGCAGTAAAAATATTAGCAGTGATTTGAGCAAACAGATTGCTGTTTATTCTGCTGTCATAGGCAATTGCAGCACTCAAACTTTTATTTGGGAATACCTTTTTGAGATAATTAGATAGCCCCTGGGTAGCTGCTCCAATAGTATACTTATTCATCCTATTGGGACCAACTCCCATTTTACCCCTCATTCCACCAGTCCCAAAGGTTAAATCGGTATAAAACGAATCAAAAAGAAGATCTTTATCCTTTTCTTTTAGTTCTAGAATCTTACTTTTTGTTTCATTATCATAATTTCCAGATAGCCATTGGTTTACTCGATCTTCTATAAAAGCTTCCATTAGAATAAATAAATTACTGTTTTACAAAGGTTGTAAATCATATTTGTAATAATCAATGAAAAAAACGTTCTTTAAAAACTGTGAAAAGAATATACAAAAAAGTAAATGACAAAAAAGTAACAATTAAACATGTTTGTGAAGTAGGGGTGCATATGCCAAAAACCTCTAATGTTCAAGACTTTATAAAAGATGGAATCAAAGCAACATTAGTTGAGCCTGACCCAGGTAGTATTCAAGCGATAAAAGAATTTTTCGAAAAGTATAGTAACTGGAAGCTTTATCCTTTTGCAGTATATGATTATAATGGGGAGTTAGAATTGGCTCAAGCTGGCCCATCAACTTTTGTCGCAAGCCTTCCCTCAAGCCCTGCTTTGGTAAATGATAACTATAAGGTGGAAGAAGAAAAGAAGTTTACTGTTCCTTGTAAAATATTTTCAGAAATAGATGATGGCACTATTGATCTTATAAGTATAGATGTTGAGGGTGCAGAGTGGTACGTTTTAAAAAATATGGTGAGTAAGCCTAAAATAGTTTCCATAGAAACACATGGTAAGTATTACAAAAACCCTTTTTTAGATGAAATAAATAACTGGATTGTAGAAAATAAATATAAAGTTTGGTTTAAAGATTCTAGTGATACAGTGTATGTAAAAGAAGGGTTACTCAAGCAAAGCTTTAAAGAAACTCTAGAAATAAAAATAGTGGAGTTGAAGCTTTCTATAAAAAGAGCAAAAAAGGTTTTTAAGGGATAGACATGACATCCCAGTTTACTCCTACACAACAAGGGATAGTGTCTTTTATCATCTTCATAGTTATCTTTATCTCTGAATTTGTAGACAGACTAAATAGAACATCTTTTGATTGTTAGGTTTCAAAAAACATTTTACAGGCTTTTTGCACTTACCATTATTCTTTTAGGGTGTAGTTATTCTTCATCCTATGCTACCCATATAAGAGCTGGGGACTTGACAGCAGTAAGAATTGATTCCAATTCGTTGACGTACCACATTACGGTTATTTTGTATTTGGATACAGACGGAATTGACCCAGGAGACGGCTTTATTGATTTTGGCGCAGGAGAAGATCCGCTTAGAGTATCCCCACAGGTGGTTCAGGTAATTCCCGAACTAAGAACGCAAGTGGTTCAATATTCTGTAGAATATACATTTCCTTCTGCTGGCTTTTATAAAATCAGCTATTTTGAAGATAATAGAAATGCGAATGTAAATAATATGGCTCTTTCTGTTGATACTCCTTTCTACATTGAGTCAGAAATTTTGATTAATCCAGTGTTAGGCTTAAATAGCACTCCTCTTCTATCGATTGCTCCATTGGATGGGGCTGTTGTAGGACAAAAATTTACACATAACCCTGGTGCTTATGACAAGGAAGGAGATAGCCTTTCATATGAGCTTACTGTTTGTAAGCAGGCAAGGGATCTTGATGTTTTAGATTATACCTTTCCTGATAACTCTCAATGGAGTGATGAAAGGGAAGATGGAAGCACTCCTGCCATTTTTTCAATAGATCCTTTAACAGGAGATCTGGTATGGGATGCGCCGGGAGTTCCTGGTGAATATAATGTGGCATTTTATGTAAATGAGTGGAGAGACGGCGTGTTAATTGGCCGAGTCAATAGGGATATGCAAATCATAGTTCGTGAGCACGAAAATCAGCGACCGAATTTGATTTTGCCTGCAGATACTTGTTTAGTAGCAGGAAGCTTTTTACAAGATACTATCCAAGCTATTGATCCAGATGGAGATTTTGTCCAGCTCACTATTGCTGGAGACCAAGATAATTTTGAGGGGCTATTCAACCTCCCTGAGCCTAGGAGTAGTGCTACATTTGAGCTTTTAAACCTTCAACCGCCAAATGGTGAAGAAAGAGGGCTTTTTAGCTGGCAAACTTCTTGCCTAGATGTGAGAAGAGAGCCTTATCTAGCTGTTTTCAAGGCTGAAGACCAGCCTGAGGGTTTTGGAAGGGTTTTGGCAGATATTAAAAGCTGGTTGATTAGAGTGATTGGTCCTGCTCCAGAAAATTTTTCTGCTTTAGCAAATGAAGATGATTTAAGTATTGAGTTGAGTTGGGATGTTTACACCTGCCCAAATGCAGAAAGAATGACCATATGGAGAAGACGAGGCTCTTATCCTTTTGAACCTGCTGGCTGCACCGTTGGAATTCCAGAAGAAGCAGGTTATGAAAGAATTGGAGAAGTGGACATCAATCAGACTTCATTTTTGGACGACAATAATGGAGATGGTCTGGAGAGAGGTGTAAATTACTGCTACAGGATTTATGCTGTTTTTCCAGAACCTGCTGGAGGAGAAAGTTATGCTTCAGTTGAGGTATGCGCATTTATACCAAGTATTGCGCCTTATATTACCAATGTTTCTGTACTAGAAACAGGTCAAGACAATGGTCAAATTGAAGTTATCTGGACTAAGCCTCAAGAAATTGACCCTGAGGAGGTTGCTCTACCTATTACGTATCAGCTGGAAAGATCTTTGGATGGAGAAGAATTTACAGTTATTGCATCTAATGTTGCTGAAGAGGACACTACTTTTTTAGATTCTGGGATAAATACCCTTAATGAGGTATTTACATATAAAGTAGGGCTTTACGACGCCAATAGTAATTTATTAGAGTATTCGTTAGAAGCTTCTTCTGTAAGATTAAGTGGATCACCTACAGCTAATAGCATTGATCTTAATTGGTCAGCTACTGTTCCTTGGAACAATAGCTCTGCTAGTTTCCCTTTCCACTATGTTTATAGAAAAGTAGAAGGAGAGGAAGCATTTACTTTGATTGACAGTGTTGATGTGTTTGAGAATGGCTTTCAATATGAGGATACTGGTGGCAATATTGTTTTAGAGCAAGACACACAATACTGTTATTATATTACTACAAGTGGAAGTTATGAGAATGATATTATCAGAGAACCACTACTAAATAATAGCCAGGAGTTTTGCTCCTTTATTTTAGATGAGCAAGTACCTTGTCCTCCTATTTTGTCTTTGAAAAAGTTAAATTGTGATGAACTCATTTTAGAACAAGACCCCCAAACAGACTGTGTGGACGAAGTTTATGTAAATGAGCTAACTTGGATAGATTCCAATGAGGCTAACTGTGAACAAGATATTGTATCATATAATTTATATTATAGTCCTACAGGAACAGAAGGAACATTTGAGTTACTAGTTAACACCCCTAACAAGTTTTTCAATCATGAAGACCTAGTATCTGTAGAAGGGTGTTATGCAGTTACAGCAGTAGATGAAGTTGGCAATGAAAGTCCTTTTAGCAATATTGAGTGCAACGAAAACTGCCCATTTTATAAGTTGCCAAATGCCTTTACCCCAAGATCTGGTAATAATAATATCAACTCCAAATTTGTCCCTATACGGTGTCCTAGGTTTGTCCAAAGGGTGGAGTTTAAGGTTTATAACCGCTGGGGAGAGCTGCTATACGAAAGTGATGATGATATTTATTTGAACTGGAGAGGCGTGGATAGTAAAGGAAGTGAGCTAAGCCAGGGAGTTTATTATTACACTGCGCAGGTAACCTTCTATGGTCAACTTGGTGATGACAACTCTGAGTTTATCAAAGGCTGGGTTTATATTTTGTATTAATGAGGTTATTTTAGAGATAGAAGTAAATCCGTTATCAAAAAGATTCTATTTTACCTTTCTGATTTTGCAAGAGAACATTTTAAGCTAAATCTTTATGTTTTCTTTGCCATTTTCCTCAGTATTACTACGTGGGTAAATTATGCATTAGACTTCGAGGATAGTATTTTAGATAGATATTATGGAAGAAGTTATTCTTTCATTCTCTACAGCTTATTTTATGCATTTCCTTATTATGCAGTAGCCATTGGTCAGGCTTTTTTAACAAAAAGGACAAAGCCACTTTTTTCAAAGGGTTTTTGGCTTAAAAGTGGTCTTTTTTTAGTTATTCTGGGGATATGTATTTCGTTTTCTTATCATAAAAAGCTTTCTTTTTTTATATCTAGCGACTCCCACGAAGTTTTCTTTCTTCAAAAGATTTTCAATGAATCAAAAAAAATAATCTTAAGCCTGATCCTACTTTTTGCTGTTAAGCTCTTATTTGATAGAAGCGAAAAAGGTCTTTATGGGTTAAGAAAACAAGCTATTTCTATTTCTCCTTATGTTTGGATGATAGTGATTATGCTGCCTTTGATTGTATGGGCATCTTTTCAGAGTTCATTTTTAAACACCTATCCTGTTTTTAAGCCTTGGATTATTAAAGAAGTTTTTGGTCTACCCCATTGGCAAATGGGAGCAACTTATGAGTTTTTTTATGGCTTAGACTTTCTTTCCATAGAGTTACTCTTTAGAGGAGCCTTGGTAGTAGGGATGATTAAAATTTTAGGAAAAGATAGCATTTTGCCAATGGCTGCTGCTTATGCTTTTTTGCATTATGGCAAACCTTTTCCCGAAACTTTAGGGTCTGTTTTCGGTGGCTACATCCTAGGGATAATTGCATTGAGAACAGGTAATATCTGGGGTGGCTGCTTAATCCATATTGGAGTTGCGTACATGATGGATTTTGTAGCATATATACAACATTATTGGAGAGGAGATTTTTAATTCTCTTTATATAACCTACCCTTCCATTCAACTTTTTTTGAGAATATATTCTTCACAATTAGAGTAGCATAGAGAAACCCCTGATAGAACTCAAAAGTAAAAAGGTTTAACCAAGGAATTTTAAGCTTAGCCTTTGAAAAACCATAAATAATCACAGTACTTTGCAAAATAATTTTAAGACCTAAAGCGCATATAGCAGCCACAGGAAAGAAAAAGATCAAAGGAATAATCAACCATAAAAAGCAAGTTTGTATGTAGGGTAATATTCTTAAATACCAGGGTATTTTATTTAAACCTGCACCCCATCTGAATCGTTGCTTTAGCAGCTCATTAAAAGAAACTTCAGGTTTACTAATACCAAGAGCATTCGAGGTAATTAAGTGTTTAAATTTCCAGCCTTTTTTGATGACTTCTTGAAAAAGAGCAAAATCTTCGACAACAGAAAATGGGATTTTCTCATAACCCCCAGTACTTTCATACGCACTTTTTGACACCAACATATTATTCCCCATGCAGCTTATTGGAATATTTATTTTAGATAATAGGAAAAGTGATGTTAAAACGTTTACCCACTCTACCTTTTGCCATTTTGCCAAAGTACTATTTCCTTCAACAGTAGTAAATCCAGTGATGATATGATAACCATTACTATATTCATTTACCATTTCCTTTACCCAGTTAGAGGACAATACCATATCTGCATCCGTAATTAGAAAAACTTCACCTTTGGCTTTTTTTGCTAGTTGAGCTAACACATTTGCTTTTCCTTTGGCTAGTCCTAGGTTTTCTTTGATTTTGAATAACTGAACTATATTGTTTGTTTGTGCTATACTTTGTACTATCTCATAAGTATCGTCTTCTGAACCATCATCTCCAACAAGAATCTCTATCTTTTCTTTTGGGTAAGATTGGTTAATAAGGGATTCAATACAAGTTTGAATATTATCTTCCTCATTCCTGGCGGCAACTAGAATACTTACAAACAGATATTTTTCCACGGTACTCAAAAATAGCAATCACTATTTAACCATTAACTACTTAACCTCACAACTTTCTTGCAAAACCTTTCTTAACCAAATCTTGAACAATTCTTGCAGAGAGAAGACATAACGGTATTCCTCCTCCTGGGTGAACACTTCCTCCGCAGAAATATAGATTTTTTATCCTACTAGAAAAATTAGGGTGTCTCAAAAAAGCTGCAATTCTATTATTGCTACTATTTCCATAAAGAGCTCCTCCAAAGGAAGAAGTCTTAGCTTCGATAGATCTAGGGTCGAGTTCTTCTTCAACTTCAATGTGTTTTTCAAGATCAACGTTCAAAACCCTGGAGAGCTTTTTTATAGTATTTCTTCTTACTTTTTCAATAATAACATCCCAGTCTTGCCCTTCATTGTGAGGAGTATTGACCATTACAAACCAGTTTTCACACTTGGGCGGAGCATCTTCTTTATTCAATTTAGAAGAAATATTTACATACACTGTTGGGTCATTGGTTACACTTTGGCTCTTAAAAATGTACTTAAACTCTTTTTTATAATCCTCTGAAAAGAAAATATTATGCAAATCTAGTTCAGGAAAACCTCTACTTATTCCCCAATAAAAAATAACAGCAGAGCTTGATTTGGGCTGGTTCAAATATATTTTTGGTGGTCTTTTATTAATCAACTTTCTTCTGTAAGCATTATTAACATCCATATTGCAGATCACAAAGTCATAATTGACTTCTTTATCTTTCAGCCTAATTCCCTTTACTTTATTCCTTTCAAGAATTATTTCTTTCACAGGCTCATTGAAGTGGAAAATAACACCTAATCGCAAAGCGAGTTGATACATAGACTTAGTGATACTATGCATTCCTCCTTTAGGGAAAAACGCGCCTTTCCCAAACTCTAAGTGGGGAATTACATTCATAGTAGCTGGTGTTTGATATGGATCTGAACCATTATAGGTTGCATAGCGATTAAATAGTTGCACTAGTTTTTCATTTTTAAACTGCTTTCGGTTAGAGCCATTCATAGTATCAAATAGCCCTATTTGGTGCAATTTCATCATTGCCTTAAGAGTAGTTTTTGAGAGGTAAGTGTCTAGTTTATGAAGTGATTTTTTTAAAAATACATCTGTCGTTATTTCATAAATCTTTTTACTCTTTTGGATGAATTCTAAAACTGACCTTTCTGGTACACCAAGTTTCTCTTTTATCTCCTTAGCAAAAGCAACAACATCTGAAGTAGCAGTAAGCGTAGTTTTGTCTTCAAAAAAGTACTTTGTTATTATTGAGAGCTTCTGATATTCGAAAAACTGCTTTGGGTCTTCACCTACTTCTTCAAACAAAGCATCTATCTCTTCAGGAAGTGTGAAAAGCGAAGGACCTGCATCAAAACGGTAGCTGCCCAATTTCAACTCCGTAAGCTTTCCTCCTGGATAACTATTGGCTTCATAGACATGTACTTCATAGCCTAAGGCTGCCATTCGTACAGAAGAGGCTAGTCCTGCTATTCCAGATCCAATTATTCCAACGGTAGGCTTATACAATATTCATCCTATTTTTCTCTAAAGCAGTAGTTTAACCTCTAATAACAGTCTATTGTTTTTAGGAAAACAAGGTTTTATACCAATCCATGGTAAGTTCCATCCCTTCATGAAAGGTAAACTCAGGCTTATAGCCAATTAGCTCTTTCGCTTTAGAAATGTCTGAAAGGCTATTTCTTACATCACCAGGCCTTTCTGGGCCATATATAGGAATCATTTCACTTCCCAAAAGAGACTTTATGCTAATAAATAGTTGGTTTATCGTAGTTCTTTTCTCGTTACCTACATTAAGTACCGACCCTGGTAACTTTGGATGAGAAGAAAAAAGAGACTTTATATTAGCCTGAACAACATTCTCAATAAATGTAAAATCTCTAGACTGTTCCCCATCTCCGTTAATTTTAGGAGCTTGCTGATTAAGAACAGCCTTAGCAAAAAGGGGAATTACAGCAGCATACGTCAAATCTGGGCTTTGCCTTGGCCCAAACACATTAAAATACCTTAACCCAACCGTTTCTAAACCAAAATTTTCATAAAAAGCATAGCCATACTTTTCGCAAGTGAGCTTACTCACTGCATAAGGAGAAAGTGGATTTCCAATCAAACCTTCCTTTTTAGGAAGGTTTTGGTCATCACCGTAAACGGAAGAAGAAGAAGCATAAACTACTCTTTTTACTTTCGAATCTTTAGAAGCCAAAAAAATATTTAGCGTACCAGTAATATTGGCATGGTGAGTTGCCATAGGATTATCAATACTTCTCGGAACAGACCCCAAAGCCGCTTGATGAATTACATAATCTACTTTAGTGCAAACCTTATTACAGGTATCTAAATCTGTAATATCACCTTCAATAAACTCAAAGTTCTGATACTCCAAAAATCGCTCAATATTGCTTTTAAAGCCATTAGATAAATTATCTAAAACCATTACTTTTTTGGCATTATGCTTCAACAAATACTCTGTAATATTAGTGCCTATAAAGCCAGCACCACCAGTTACTAAAAAAGTACTACTATCAAGCTCTGTTGAATGGTAAGAGTGATTATACATTTCTTTAGGTATAGTTTCCAGCCAAAACTACCTAAGTTTAATTGCAATAAGGAGTACTTTTGCAAATAATTAAGCAGTTTTTTAGTTAACCAGAAACAAAATCACTAATCCACCTTAACTTTACTTGCGATTATAACTTTAATACCTCAAACTTGCTTAGATTATAAGGGTTTTTGTCATTATTATGCTTTCTGGGCTTGCCCTGAGGCAGTTTACTAAATAGTCTCTCATCAGATAAATTATGAATAGATTTTTTGCGAGAATTCAGATTTGGAAGCTGATAGCCATTGTTCTTGTCATCTTTACTTTATGTGCAGGTCTCCTATTCGATGTTCCAAGAAAGCCCATTCTCAATGAAAGCATTAGAAACCTATACTTTCACGTACCTATGTGGTTTGGAATGGTAATCATCATGGCGACCTCTGCATTCTACGCCATTAAGTTTCTGCAGAAAAACGACATCAAATATGACTTTTACTCAGAATCTTGTGCCAGAGTTGGTCTACTATTTGGTGTGTTAGGTTTGATTACTGGGATGTTGTGGGCAAAATATACTTGGGGGGCTTATTGGAGTGGCGATCCCAAACAAAACGTTTCTGCTATAGGAATACTTATTTATGCTGCTTATATAGTACTCAGAGGCTCTATAAATGACGACTATCAGAGAGCACGAGTTGGAGGCATTTACAACATACTAGCTTTTTCGGCATTTATCCCTTTAATATTCGTACTTCCTAGATTGACAGACTCCCTTCACCCTGGAAATGGTGGTAACCCAGGATTTAATATTTACGATGTCGACAACCGAATGCGTCTTATTTTTTACCCAGCTGTTATTGCTTGGACTATGCTCGGGTTTTGGATTATAAACTTGCGATACCGGCACCAGATCTTACAGCTAGAACTGGATGAGCTAGAAGATGATTAAAATGAAAAAAGATTGGGCACCCTCCGCATGGCTCATCCCGGCTGCCAAAGCTAGAACAAGCCCTGCAAACCTCTTCGATCTTTGGCTTAGCCTCTTTCCCTAGGGTGCGAAGATAAATGAACTAATGTGCTAATAAGGTTAATATGCTAATTTGATGAGGTCTTCCAATTTTTCTTGTAGAGCACATTTTTAACACGTCATTTGATGAATGCTTCTTTTCAGAATTTGAAAACCAGTCGGGTTCACTTTCAATCTAACTTATTGGTTTGGCACAAATCCCTCAAATAATATAAAGTTATTAGAAACAGCTTATTGAAATAAAACAAATTTATACGTAGATTTGCAAACTTTTGCGGATGTGGCGAAATTGGTAGACGCACTAGACTTAGGATCTAGCGCCGCGAGGCATGGGGGTTCGAGTCCCTCCATCCGCACCATCAAACTATGCTCAGCTAAGCTGAGTTTTTTTTTAGCCTTAATGTTGCAAAAACATGAACATTACTTTAGAAACCAAAAGCGATAACTATGCATTACTTCATCTAAACGTCAACAAAGATGACTACATGCCGGAGTTTAATGAGAAACTCAAAGAGTATGGAAAAAAGACTAGCATAAAAGGATTTAGACCAGGAAAAGTTCCTCCCGCTTTGATAAAACAGCTCTATGGAAAATCGATCAAAACAGAGGTCTTTCAAGAAACGCTAAACAAAAAACTAGAAGAATACATAAAAGAAAATGATGTTTCTTTTCTGATTGAGCCAATCAAAAAAGGAGAAGCGCTAGATGAAGAAAAAATATGGGCTAAAGAGGATTTTGAAATAGAATTAGAAGGCTGCATTGAGCCAAAAGAACTAGGCTTTGAAATAAACAAAGACATAAAAGCTCCAAAATATAAAGTTGAAATTAGTAAAGAAGACTTAGATGAGCACTTAGAAGAGATAAAAGTTAAACACTCTACCTGGGAAGATGCAGAAGACATCCAAGATGAAGATTCTATTTTCACTAAAGCTTCAGGAGAAGGGATAGATGAGGTAAAAGACCTTTATTTAAATCAGAAAGATTTTACAGAAAAGACTTGGAAGTCCGTAAAAGACAAAAAAAAGGGAGAGGAATTTACTATAAATACTGAGAAAGATTTAAAAAATGCTGAAGGGTTAGGTAAACGGTTAAATTTGGAAAACATTCCTAAAGAATTAAACCTAACCATTGATAAAATCCAAAGAAACGTCAAAGCCGAACTCAACCAGGAAACGTTTGACAAGCACCTTGGGGAAGGGATAGCTAAAAACCTAGAAGAGTTTAAAAGCATAGTAAAAGAAGACCTAGAAAAATACTATGAAAGAATGTCTTCTTTCAAATTAAATAATGACCTACAAGACCAACTTGTAGAGATGGTTACCACCTCTTTTCCGAAAGACCTGATTGTAAAATTAATTCAAGACTCGTCTAAAGAAAAGTTAGATGATGAGCAAACACAGAAAAGCCTGGAAAATCAGATAAAAGCTCTTAAATGGAGATTGATCACAAAAAGAGTTGGAAAAGATGCAAATATTAAACTTGAGCATGAAGACATCAATAAGTCTGCTGTAGATATAGTAAAAAATAGATTCATGCAAATGGGCTACTCCTCATTGCCAGATGAATACATAGAACAAATGGCAGCAAACTTAATGGCTGATACTAAAAACAATAAAGAGCTAATCAACTCTGCTGTAGATGCTGCCTATATGGAAAAAGTTTTTGAAGCAATTAAAGAAAGAATTTCTTTTGAAGACAAAAAAGTCTCTCTAAAAGAGTTTAGAGAAAAGTTATAAGTTTCTCTTTCTATTACTTTAGTTAGATAGTTAGAAGCTTTAATTAGTATTTATTAAATTCAACTACTAATTAAAGCTTTTTTTATAGTGTTCCAGATTATATTTAAATCAACCTTACTTTTATTCTTTTCTTTAGCACTTGGGATATCAAAGGCTCAAAGAATCCAACAAAAAGAAATAAAGTTTAAAATTGACAATAAACTGGGAGATGATTATATCCTAATTCCACACAGTAACAATGGAGTACTATGTCTTCACAACCAGTCTAGTAGGTTTGGTAATAACAAAAGAAGCTTACACTACACAATGCTGGATACCTCCCTAAATAAAAAGTGGGAATTTGATAATGTTGTTGATTCGAATTTAAGATTCATAGAAAGTGCCATTTCTAAAAAGTCAATATGGCTTTTATTTTCTATAAAGGAGCATCAATACGAAGTACACAAATTCGATATTGAGCAGGAAACACAATCAGTATTCGAGATAAATGAAGTGAGATCATTCAACGTGTCTTTTTTTCAGGCAACAGAGCAAGGAGTTTATCTGGGAGGGAAGATTAGAAATAATCCTGCCGTCCTGTTTTACGATGCAGAAAAAAACCACACCTCATTTTTACCTGGTATAAACCAACTCAATGTAGATCTAATCAACCTGAAGGTAGACCCAAGTTATGAACTATTATTTGTTCTTCTACAAGGTCCAAAAATAGGGAAGGATAATGCCCTATTCGCCCACTGTTATAACTCTGAAGGGCAGTTTCTTTACAATTATGCTCACCCGCAAAATGTTGAGTACTCTTTTATCACTGCTTTTCCATTTACTAACACCCTGAATGAGCATCTTTTAGTAGGTACTTACTCTCTTCGTAATGATGATCTGGCTCAAGGAATTTACACCATCAAGCTACTCAAAGGAAATGAAGTAGATAAACGGTTTTATGACTTTGGGTATTTCAACAATTTCTTTAACTATTTACCTGAAAAACAGAAGAGTAATTTGTTAAAGAAGATTGAAAGGAAAAGAGAAAAAGATAAAGTGTATACATTAAAGTATAAGCTATTTACGCACGAGCCAAGACTAATCAACGATAAAATACTGTTTATGGCAGAGTCCATAGAGTATAACAGAAGAAATAGACCCAATAATATCAATAATGTTCCCTTTAACTCAATGTATCCTTATCGATCCTTTAATCGGTTTTACAACAATTTTAACTACCTAAACTGGAGAAGATATATGCCCTCTACTATTGCAAGGTATGGGGTTAATAATTTTAATGCTACAGATTATGAGTACGAACATGCCTTTGTTTGCTCTTTAAACTTAGACGGAAAGTTACTTTGGGATAATAGCTATACTTTTGAAAAAGGAACGGAATACGATACTCCTTTAGAGCTGATTGAAGTAGGTGTTTCCAAAGAGAGCTTGGCTTTCATAGAGCCTTCAAAAGAAAATATTAAATACGCCTTTACTAAAATAAACTCCCCTACAGATTCTACTTCCCAAATATCTGTTTCTACAATAAAAGAAAAGAGCAAAATAACCGATTTTGAACATGGGGGCATATTACACTGGTATAGTAATAACTTTATTCATTCTGGAATCCGAAAAGTAATAAACTCAACAAATACAAGAGTGAAATATTTTTTTATCAACAAAATTAGTGCTTACTAGCAAAAAATTTTTCGCCTAAATGTATTTAGCAATGACACTCCAATTAAGCTTAGTCTGAAAACATTAACTTAAATTAAAAATTCAATTAGTCAGTTGAACTTGAATGGTTTGGCTTGAGCTTATCCATAATAATTTGAGAAATAGCCTTAGCAAGAATGCTTTTTGATTCTTTCCAGACTCTTTGAGGAAGGGACTTCTTATGCTTTAAACTTGCTTTTTTGTCATACAATGAAGCTCCAACAAGGAATATTCCAATGCTAGCAACACTGAGCATTAAAAGTGCTTTTGGGTTTACATTTTTTTTAATCTCAGAAGGTTTCAGTTGGCTTCTAAAATTATTTCTAACCAAACCTATTTGGCTCAAAAGCCTTTTCTTTTCTTCTTTTAGCAATAACTTACTTTTTATCATTCTAATATTTCTCAAGGAATTGTTTGGATTACTTGTAAGTTAATGGTTTTCTTGCTTTTGTGATAGTCAAAAAATAATGAAATGATGTTTATTGAGGATAAAATCTATTTGTAATCAAGAAGAGAGGGAAGTAAAAGCTGTAGAGGAAGGATTCGAACCTTCAAGAGGTAGTTAGCTTTTGATCAGGGCATGTAAAATATGAATGATACACCCACTCATCAAAAGTTTTTCCAAGTTTCCTCACCCCCGAGAAAGGAGGGCACGGCTGCCAATTTCGTCACTCTACAGTATGTTTAAGAACTAAATATGATACAAATTTAATACAAAGAAGTTATTTTTAAAAACCATTTAAATAAATTAAAATATTTTTAGATTTTATATGATATAATGTATTTATAGGTAAAATATTTTTAAAGTTTAAATAAATTTCTTTAACCTTTTGAATACTTTTTATTACAGTAGCTTAAAACTATTATTTATTCATACTGCTTTACTATAGTTTTTCATTTTTGTACCTTTAGTTTATTTCAAAATGAAAGGTGTTATAATGAATTTCATTGATTATTTAGAAATATATTTTATGTCATCACTCTAATACTTAATTTTATGAGTCAAGTTTTTTAAACATTTACAACTACAATAACATTAAACTATTTAGGATATAATCTTTAATTATGAATATTCTCGTATGTATTACTCACGTTCCTGATACCACTACTAAAATTAAGTTTGTAGACGGAAAAGAGTTAGATAAAAATGGGGTTCAATTTGTAATAGGTCCGTACGATGACTATGCTCTTGCCAGAGCTGTTGAACTCAAAGAATCATTAGGTGCTAAAGTCACTGTTTTAAATGTTGGTAAGCAGGAAACAGAACCTACAATTAGGAAGGCATTAGCTATAGGTGCAGATGAGGCGATCAGGATAGATGCAGAACCATCAGATGCAATTTTTGTAGCGCACCAAATAGCACACATAGCAAAACAAAATAGCTATGATTTAATATTAATGGGGAGGGAATCAAGTGACTATAATGGAGGCTTAGTTCATGGCATGGTTGGAGAAATGTTAGGGTGGCCTTCTGTTTCGCCTTGTATGAAGCTTGACCTTGAAGGGACAAATGCCAAAATGCAAAAGGAAATTGAAGGAGGAAAAGAACTTTTGGAAGCTACTCTACCCTTAGTTGCAGGATGCCAAGAACCAATTGCCGAATGGAAAATTCCAAATATGAGAGGGATTATGTCTGCTCGAACTAAACCACTTAATGTTGTAGAAGCAATTAGCGTTGAGGGTGCTATTTCATACAATTCCTTTGACCTACCTCCTGAAAGATCTTCTTGTAAGTTTTTTGAAGTTGACCAAGTAGATGATTTGGTGAACGCTCTTAAAGAAGAAGCAAAAGTTTTATAATTAGAATTAAAATACTTTTTATATGTCAGTATTAGTTTTCATAGAAACAAACGAAGGAGAAATAAAGAGTTCTTCTTTAGAAGCTGTTTGCTACGCTAAAAGCATCAATGAAAATGTAGTAGCAATTATGGCTGGAGAAGCAAGTTCAAAAGAGTTAGACATTTTAGGAAAATATGGAGTAACTAAAGTTTTTTACAATGAATCAGAAGCTCTTGCTAATGACTCTCAAGGCTTAGCAGAGTTTATTTTTTCGGGTGTAGAGAAAGAGGGGGCTGACTTAATAATTATAGCCAGGTCTTCTCTTGCTGACTCTATTGCTCCAAAGCTAGCCATTAAAGCAAAAGCAAGCATTGCAACTAACGTTGTAGATTTACCATCCTCCCAAAGTCCTTTGACTGTTAAGCGTGGCGTTTTCACAGGAAAAGCCTTTGCTACTGTATCCCTACCTGAAGGAAGAAAAGTTCTTACTCTAGCAAAAAATGCCGTAGGCTTAAAAGAATCACCTTCAAGTTGCTCTTCTGAAAAGTTAGGGTTTTCAGAGGTAGCTAGCCCAAAAGTCAAAAGGTTAAGTGTTGAAAAAGCTACAGGTAGCATATTACTTCCTGAAGCAGATAAAGTTGTGTCTGCTGGTAGAGGATTAAAAGGGCCTGAAAACTGGGAAATGATTGAAGAACTGGCAAACACTTTAGGTGCTGCAACTGCATGTTCCAAACCAGTATCAGACATGGAATGGCGACCACACCATGAACATGTTGGTCAAACGGGTATTAAAGTAAGTCCTTCTTTATATATTGCGATTGGAATCTCTGGAGCTATTCAGCACTTGGCAGGAGTTAATAGCTCTAAAACCATTGTAGTTATAAATAAAGATGCTGAGGCTCCATTTTTTAAATCTGCCGACTATGGTATTGTTGGTGATGCTTTTGAAGTAGTTCCTAAACTTACGGAGGCAATTAAAAGAGTAGTTTGAATCTTTAACAGAAGGGTTTAATATTTAAATATTAAACCCTTCTGTTAATACATTGTCTCCTATCTTATTTATTCAGAAACAACTCTTGTTTTTGTTAAGCTATCATGTAAAGCTTTGCCATTATTAAATAACACAAATAGACCTTCCAAAGGGATAAGTCTACACACAGATCTTAATGCATAATCTTTTTGTGTTGGCTCACTCCCATCTTCCATTACCACTTTAGTTTTGGTTACAAACTTTCCAACTGTTTTACCAAATTTAGCTTCCATTATAGTATAGTAGCCAAAAATAGTAACAATGTATGCTAACTGCGTTAAAGTATAGCCAAGACCAAACATAACTAAAATTTGAACTATCACTCCAATAATGATAAAGTCAATTATAACGTTGATAACTCTTTTTACTACAGGTGCAGTTTCTTGTTCCATAAATAATCTATTTACATTTTAATAATTAAAGATAACATTCCACAATAATACTCTTTTAAATTAAAAGAAAAAATTAGTTTATTTTTCCCTTTTAATTTTCTTCATTAACTCTTCCTTAGAAAGCTCAAACTTTGGAGTAAGTGATGGTTGCCCTGGCATTTCTTCAATATGCAACGTACTCGTTGGGAATGCAAAACGAACACCTATTTTTTCTGCTAAACGAATAATGTTAATCATGATATCTTGCCTTGTACTCAACTCTTTACTCCAATCTGGAACTTCAAAGAATATGTAGAATAGTATATTTAACGAAGAATTACCAAATGAGTTTAAATGAATTTCAAAAAAATCTTTTCTGGTTTTTGGATGGTTTCTAACCATTTCTCTTAAGCCTTCTACAAAGACCTCAATTACATCAGCAGGAGTATCATAAGTTATACCTATTGTTGTACTAAACCTTCTATAAACTCTTAACCCCATATTATCAACTGTCATATCTGCAATCTTCCCATTTGGAATAGAAAGCAAAGAGTTATGAAAAGTTCTAATTCTGGTAGACCTAAACCCTACTTCTTCTACTGTTCCATCGACTCCATCTGCTACTACCCAATCTCCTACCTGAAAGGGCTTATCAATAAATATGGTGAGTGAACCAAATAGGTTTTTTATTGTATCCTGAGCTGCTAAAGCAAAAGCTAAACCTCCAATAGAAATACCTGCCAGTAGTCCTGTAATATCAAAATTAAGGTTTTCTAAAATAAATAAACAGCCCCCTATAATTACTACGATTTTCAGAGACTTTTTTACAAGTGGAACTAACTGGTCATCTAATGTATTTTCTGTTTTAGCTGCTATATTTTTTAAATAGTAGCTTATGATATCTACAATTCTGTAAATAACAACTACTAAGAAAAAAGGAACTATTGCTTTAAGTACCCAAAGTATATACTGACCAAACTGTATTGGAAGCTGAAAAACAGGATAAATTTCTTTTATAAGAAATAAAATTACAAATACACTAAAAGGCCTTGCTACAGGAAGAATTATACTACTAGCTATCTTTTTATAACCTAATTTAACCAAAAGCTTACTAATCACCCTATTAAAAAATACAGTTAAGAGCTTATGAATTATTAGGCTAAGCAGTGCAACAAGTATCATTGCTATGTACTGCCATATTTTTAGTCCTAAAAAAGTTTTAGCTAAAAACCCTAACTTTTGATTGCTGGTATATTCAAGTATTTTATCCATCCCAAATGGATAAAGCTTATGATGAATTGCTGGAATAGCTTTTACTGTTTCTTTAGAGTATAACCACTTATCTCCTATTTTAGTGACATAAACTTCAGGGTACTCTTTTAGTATTGTGTATTCACTTAGCCGATTATTTGTTGAGTCTGTATAATTAGGCTCTTTGGGGATTTTTTCTATGTCAATATACTCTGTTCCGTCGTAAATTTGCTTAAGCTTGATTGCTATGGCTTTTCTTTCACTCAAAGACATCCCGTCCACAACAGAAAAAGCTTTAACAGAAACCCCTGGTTTATAATTGCTTTCTTGCAGAAACTTCAAATGCGTTACAACCGTGCCATAAGGAGAACTAAGATCGTATTTTAATGATTTCTGAGCATATATATTCGTACTTAAAAAAAACGCAAAAAAAACACTTAAAACTACATTTATTTTACTTTTAAGCTTTGTTTCCATTCTATTCATAACTTTAGCTTTACTCATGTTGCTATATGATTTAATACAAAGTTATACTGATTATTTAATATTGCTTAGAACTAAAGTCATTCAAATATAGAACTGACTGATTTCCTGTCTAATGTATTGCTTTAAAAAGATGCTTTAATCTGTATAGAATGAGTTAAAATTATTAACTTTGAAGAAGATTTAGTAAGAATGATTGACAATTTTAGAGTCATATCTCTTTCTCATAAAAATGCACCAGTTGAAGTAAGGGAAGTTTTTGCTTTAGACAAAGTTGCTCAGAAAAAACTTTTATGGAGTTTAAAAGATAATTTTTCTATTTCAGAAGCTTTAATTCTTTCAACTTGCAATAGAACAGAAGTTTATTATATAGCTGAAAAAGATTTATCAAAAGAGATTGCAAACTTTATTTCTCTCTCTGATAAATATTCTAATTATTTTGAAAGTATCACTCCTGGAAAGCCTGCTGTTGAGCATCTTTTTAATGTTTCTATGGGTTTGGAGTCACAAGTTTTAGGAGACCTTCAGATAATTAACCAGGTTAAAAACTCCTATCAGAACTCTGCAGATACTGAAATGGCTGGACCAATCATTCATAGATTAATGCACACCATTTTTTATGCAAATAAAAGAGCCACTAAGGAAACTGGATTTAGAGATGGTGCAGCATCCGTTTCTTATGCTTGTAGCTCTATAGTTAGAGACCTTGTTGGTACTAACTTAGCTGACTCAAAAGTACTTGTTATTGGCTTAGGAGAAATTGGTGAAGACGTTGTAAGAAATCTAAAGAGTGCGGGGTTAAACAATGTAACTATATGCAATAGAACAGAAGAAAAGTCCCAAGCTCTGTCGAGTGAAATGGGCTTTAGGTTTGTTTCTTTTGATAAGTGGAAAGAAGAACTGCTTGAAAATGATGTTATTGTTAGTGCAGTTACAAGTATAAAGCCAATAATTGATAAATCATTTGTTCAAAGCCTTAATGAAGAGGACTTATCATTTAAACACTTTATTGATTTATCCGTGCCAAGAAGCATCGACAGTAATATTGTTGAGGTTTCAGGTATTACTCTTTATAATATTGATCATATAAAGGAAATTACTTCTCAAACTCTGAAAAATAGAGAAAAAGAAATTTCTAGCATAAAGTCTATCATAGATGACTCTACAGAGGAGTTTTTAGCATGGAGTCACGAAGCTTCTTTTTCTTCAGCTATTACAAAGTTTAAAAGTGCACTTGAGCAAATTAGACAAGAAGAGTTAACTAAATATCTTAAAAAAACATCTCCTGAAGAAAAGCACCTTGTTGAAAAGGTAACAAAAGGAATAATTAATAAGATTATTAAGCTCCCTGTGCTTCAACTAAAAGCGGCTTGTAAGAGAGGGGAAGCTGAAGAGTTGGCAGAGTTACTTCAAAACCTTTTTATTGTAGAAAATGAACAAATTACCAATTAGCTATTATAGGTAGGATAGGTCAAATACTTTCTTCATTTAGCTCAATAGTATTCTCAATACTGCTTTCTATATAATGTAAATCATCAATAGTTAAAGACCTGTAAGAAGGTTTAGTAGCATAAACATCCCATAGCTGCAAAGTATTTTCTTTTCTCTGGTTTTTTGATAAAGCCCCACTTTTTTTGAAAGGACCTGAATTTATCAATAAGGATAAAATTAAAGGTATTTTCTTAAATGATTTTTTTAGACCTAAAGAAAGAAAAAAGTGACCGTTGACTCCTCTGTTAACTCGTACATATTTTACAGTTTCTTTTGGTATTACTATTTCTCTGTGCAGTTTTTTTGAAATGATTTTAAATGGAAATGATAGGTTTACTTTTATTAACTCTTTTTGAATAATGATTGAGAACCTTTTATTCCTTACTATTAAGAAAAGAAAAAAGAAGAGGGAAATAAACAACAAAGAAAAGGAAATAAATATTATAGCTATGATAACACCAAAAACACTAATGTCTCCTCCACCAAATAAGCCAGCTATTGCTTCATAAATAAAATAGGATGGCACTAAAAAAAAAGCTCCAGAGGCTGCAAGTATTACAACTTGCTCACCCAGAGTTTTATTTTCAGGTTTAATTTTAAAAAACTTTCCGTTTGAAGTTGCTTGTTCTAGCAAGAAAGAACTCACATGCCACTTTTTTTCTTTTACGGTTAAGGAAAACTCTTTACCAGGTTTTTGTTTAATGTTTAAACCTTGGTTATCTCTAACCTCGAAACCTGTGTAGTTAGCAATTTTTTTTATTGCATTAGCCATTTTTCCAGGGCTTGAAAAACTCGACAACCATATTTCACTCCCATCTTTTTTGATAAGATAAGGACAGTAAACAAATCTTCTATTTCCCGTAGAAGAGTTTTGGTTTTTGTGAACAGATATCTTAGCAGCTGTCAAATAAGATATGCTAACGTAGTTTATATCATACGCTTTACGTGAATATGAGCTCATCAGAAATGAAACTTTTTCTAAATGATTGTCAAAAGTAATTAGCTCTTTAAACTGACCTCGAGAGTTTCCAAGCCAAGTAGTAATCATAATAGTGCTAAAGAGACCCAAAACAGTTAAAAATATATATATAAAAGCTCCATAGGTATGACGAGAAAGTGCTAGTTTGAATATAAAGTAAATAGAAATAGATAAGAAAATAACTCCTATTATACCAATCACTATATATGCTGCATTAGGAACAGGTACATTTTTAATGTAAAGCTTTTCTTTTTCAATATAGTATTTGCCCACTCTATTAATTTAATTTTAATCTGCGTTTTCTAAGAAAACATCGTCTATATATATGAAACTATGTAATTAAAATTAAATAAACTATGAAAAAATTAAAATTTGCAATTCTATTGTTATCTATTCTATCTTTTTATTCTTGTAATGATGATGAAGATAAATCTTCTAATTTACCTCCAGACTTTATTCTAGGCTTCTACCCTGGCACAACTATAGAGAGTATTATATTGCCTGACACTATTTTTTTAAGTAATAATCCAAGTCCAAAACTTAGAATAGCTTACATGAGAACTGATGGCTGCTCACCTTATGACAAGCTTGATACATTAAGAAGTTCAGACTATGAGGTAGAATATAGTTTTTTTTACCATAATGTCTTAAGAGAATGCACTACAGTTATAACGAATGATACCATAGATATTGATATTTCAGCTAAAATTGGTCTTCATACAATTTCCATAAATGAAGGGGAAATAGTAAGAGAAACTTATATAAGTGAGTAAGAGAATAAGTCAAAAAGTAGGAACGGCTGCAAGAAGGTCTTTTGTGTACTGAGATTTTGGGTTTTTAAGTAGGTTTTCAATAAAGTCTTCCTCGACTACGTGCCCATTTTGAACTACCAAGATTTTTCTTGCTAAAGTTCTTATTACAGCAAAATCATGGGAAACGAATACTATTGATAGATTAAAGTCTTCTTTAATTTTATTGATTAAAGTCAAAAGCTTTACTTGCATGGTAACATCAATAAGAGATGCCACTTCATCTAAAATTAAAATTTTTGGTTCGCATGCTAATGCTCTAGCCAAAGCAATTTGGTGAAGTTGAGTTGGCGTAAGTTGATAGATGGTTTTTTTTAAATAAGCTTCATTTAACTGTACAAGCTCTAAAAGCTCTTCAGCTTTTTCAACCCTTTCGTCATCATCATCACCAATTTGATAGTAAGTCATAGGTTCTTTTATGATTTCTTCAACTGTCATAAATGGAGAAAAGCTATTGCTTGGGTCTTGATATAAAAGTTGAACTTCTTTTTGAAAAGTTCTTTTTATTCTTTTTGAAGCAGATAGAATATCAATTCCATTATACCATATTTGACCAGCAATTGGTTTCAACACACCAGCAATAGTTTTAGCTATAGTTGTTTTACCACTTCCTGATGATCCTACTAAACTAATTGATTCACCTAGCCTCAAATCCAGTTGGATACTACTAAGGGACTCATCACTATTTAGCAGATCATAATTTACTTTTAATCCACGTACACTAAGAAGAAGCCCTGATTTAGGATCACTTTCTTGTCTTTTTTTGGGTAAAAAAACTTCTCTAGAAGTTTCATATGTTCTTAAGGGAGTATTCTCTTTATTTTTTTTTGATTTTTCTTTTTTTGAGAGAGAAAGTTTTAATGCACTTCTAATTAGCTTTTTTGTGTAGTGATATTTAGGCCCTTTAAAAATATTTGCTGAAAGCTGATCTTCTACCAATTTTCCTTTTTCCATTACAAGAGTTCTACTTGCTACCTCAGAAACTAAAGCTAGATTATGAGATATAAAAATGATAGATGCATTACTGATCCTTCTAACTCTAAGTAGTAAGTCAATAATTTCCCTTTGAGATAAGCTATCCAACTCAGAGGTAGGTTCGTCTGCAATAATTAGGGATGGTTTTGAGTTTATGGCAAGACAAATTGCCAGTTGCTGAGCTTCTCCATCACTAAGTTGAGATGGGTATTTTGTATAGATACTTTCTGGTTTTTTAAACCCTACCTCACTTAGCAAAAGAAAACTATTATGCTTTAACTCATCTAAACTAACGCTACCATAAAATGACTCGCTAATTAATTCACCACAAGTTAATCGGGGATTTAGAAACTCTTTCGGGTTTGAAAAAATAACCCCAAGCTCTCTTCTTCTTATATCTGATAAAACTTCTTTACTAACTCTAAAGAGATCAACATTGCCATAATACTTAGAGTGAAAAATAGCATTACTACCTTTATCAATCTTGATACTATCATTAGGCAGTAACCCTAATAAGGATTGAACTAACATGCTTTTTCCGCTCCCCGTCTCTCCAACGATTCCTACAACCTCTCCTCTATCCATTCTAAAATATATATCTTTTAAAATAGAATTTCCAGAGTTGCCTATTAAAGACACACTCAAATTACCTACTTCAAGTATTTTTTCTTCCATCTAGTTAAAAGCATCTATGCTTTAAAATATTGCAATAAAATATATTATATCAGACCTTAGTTAAATAATTACTTCTCATATCACAAAGCAACCATAGCGTAAATAGTATTGGCACAGTTTTAAATCTATTGTTTAATTTTCACCAAAAAAAGAAAATACGTGTTAAAGGCATATAAAATAATCATTCTTTTACTTCTTGTAGTCAGCGTTAAATCAAATGCTCAATACTCTAGATGGTCTGTAGGTTTAAACTTTGACTACCTAAGCTTAAAAGCAAAAAAATGGAACGAAGGAATCAATAACTATAACACCAACAATAATGACTTATATAAAGACCAACCATTATTTAACTCTGGCATTGATTTAGGTATTTATACTTCTTTTCAGCCTATTAGTGGCTTGATGGTTAATTTGAATGGAGATTATATCACTTTTAGTAGTAAAAATGAAAGTCCTGAATACAGCTTAAATCTTAAAAATAAAATTTTTGCTTTTGGTGCAGGTGTTGATTTATACCCTTTCAAGTGGATAAAAAGTAATTTCAAAGACTGGATAAAAGAAAACTATTTTATTGGTTTTAAGATAAATTATGGAGTTTTTAAGCCAAAAGCTGAGATCGACATACAAGTTGGTGATCTCAGCTTAAATGATACGCTTTCAGTTAGTGGTAATAACTTGGTACAACTTGGCTTAGCTACAGGATATCACTTTTTTATCACAGACAAGATACATATTACACCTAAAGTTGGACTAAACATCACCCCTTCTGCACGTATAAATAATTTTCAGGAGGTGCTTGATAAAGAAATAGATACTCAAGCCACATCACTGAGCAATAAAACAACTTTATTTAGTTGGAGTATTGGGGTTAAAGTTGGCTACTCACTAAAAAGCAAACTCCCCATGTGTCCTATTTCAAGCTGTAATGTTCATTTTGTTCACAAGCATCGGCTTCAGGGAGGACAGCTCTTTAGAGGAAATCCACATAGCAAAAGACAAAACCCCAGGTATGGTGAAAAGCATAGAGGAGAAGCAAAAAGAAATCAAAAAACCTTAAACAAACCTCCGAGAAATAATCACTAATTTTATTTGCACAATAAGACTTGAAATACCTAATTAGCCTATACTCAACTCCATTTATTTTTTAGCAAAAACGGCTGATTCATTCACATAGTTCTTGTATTCAGAAATAGCTTTATTCCAAACATTAAAGTGTCTGGGATGTAGCATTAGTTTATTTAAAGAAAACTTTTGCTCTAAAATCAGTTTATCACTTGACTTATTATAATTAACAGATAGATTAAAAACTTCATTGAAAATAACTAGATCTTTGGGGTTGAAAGTAACCTCGTACCCTTTCGGAAAACAAAAAACTTGAATCAGTTTTTTTGAAATTAAAAACTCATTTTCGATGGAAAACTTCCGTTCTGGAGGAATCTTGATCAACTCTGCTAACTCATCCAAATTAAGATTAATAAAAATTTCATCTCCTACTTTTCTGCAATAATCCTTAACAGAGAATGTATAATAAACTTTTAATGGCTTTTCTGGATCCTCAAGATCCTCAATACTTAAGCTATCTATAGAAAAAGTATTATTTCCTTTGATTAAAAACGGGATTAACCTTTCTTTTTGTATACTTTTTGGTTTGCCATAAATCAATGGTAATAAACCTACTCTGGAGTAACCCGAGAAAGAAATAACTCCTCTTCCGCGAATAAGCATATCTTCTTCTAAAAAGAACTCAACAGAATCTATAACTTCATTATCCATGCTTTTAACTAGTGGCACATGTTCGGTTAAAAAACTATCCTTACTGATACTAATTAAAGCTTGCTTTCCCTGAATCATTGAGCTTGGTAACTCAAAAGTTCCATATTTGCTTGTTGGATCTAAAAAATATAACTTTCCATCATCATCACGATAAGAAACAATCATATGATTATCAACCTGTGGTGTAGGAATTTCTGTGTACGAATAGGGGATTTCCCTAGTACCAATCCATGTCAAGTAAGATTGTAATCCAGCTTGGCTTAGCATGTATTTGAGAAGGGTTGCCATACCCTTACAGTCACCATACCTAGTATCAAAGACATATTCTGGGCTAGCAGGGACAAATCCAAGCAGTCCTTGTTCAAAAGCGACATAATTGATATTATCTCTTACCCAGTAATAAACACTTCTGGCTTTGGCTATTGGATTACTACTATTTTCAGTAATCACACTGACTAGGCTATCAATAGAACTATAAGGATTATTAGGTTTATTCGAGCTTATCAAGTCAAAATACCACTGATGCAGATCTTTCAATTCAGATAAAACAGGGATATAATTGCCTTCAATACTAAAACCTTTAATAAAAAAAATAACATGAGGTGAATAGCTAGCAATAGAAGTAGACTCTGGTTCTATAGTAAATTCTGGTAACTCCTTTCCTTCCCAGGTATGGGTGGTATAGTCATCAGAAGTTTCTTTAGAATAAGAAATAGCAAACTCTTTAAAATGAAACTCTTTAAAAGATACACTCACATCCTTATGAGCTTTGATAATCAGCTTTGCATTCTTTGTTTTGAAAATAGACTGAAAGTAAAAGGAAGGAAGAAGGCGTGGTTCTTTAACTATGTGATTGGCAATAAGTATTGATCTGGAATTACTTGAAATAGCAGGAAATGAAATTTTCTTTGTTTCAACATCATCAAAAAATATTCCCCTGCTATCTTCATTATAGCTTTCCACTTGAGTGGCAGGTATTTTTTTCCAACCTCTCTTTTGTTGCTTCATGGTAAATGCTTCAAAAGATTGAAGCGCATTAAAAAAAGAAGAGAAAATTTTTTCTTCGTTAAAGTTAGAAGAAAGTTTAGTTAAATGAATTTTGTCAAGTCTTTTTCTTGTACTGATCTTTAACGAGTCATGATCAATATCAATAGAAACAAATAGCTCATTCTCTAAAACAACCAAGCTCTCCTTTGGGTAATCACTCTGAATCTGCCTAATTAATTTATTTTGAGCAAATGAAAAGGTACTTAAAAGTAAAAAAAGTAGTGTGTAAATAACTAAAAATCTCTTTTTACAGAAAACACCAGTAAGTGTTTGATTATCAAATATAAAGTACATCATACTAAATTAACATATAGACTTTTACTCTTAACACATTTAAGCACAAGACTCATTCAATACCCAATAATAAAAACAACTGGAACTTTATGAATAGCAGGGATTTCCTTCTTCCATAATTTAACAGTTTGTGTCTTAATAAACTGATTTTCTCCTGTGATATTAGCTGCCACACAAACTAAAGTATCATCATTGCAAATGCTCTTAAGATCCTCTAATAATTGCAGATTGCGATAAGGTGTTTCAATGAAAATTTGGGAAGACTTTGTTTTCCTTGCTATACTTTCTAAAGAAAGAATTTTTTTCTTTCTCTCCACTTTATTTATTGGCAAATATCCATGAAATGTAAAACTCTGCCCATTCAGTCCAGATGCCATTAAAGACAAAACGATAGAAGAGGGTCCAACCACTGGTACAACAGAAATACTTTTCTTATGAGCAAGTTTAACCAGCTCACTCCCGGGGTCTGCAATACCTGGGCAACCTGCTTCTGACATCAACCCGATATCTTCACCTTCTGGGATGGACTCAAAATCAGCAAGCAACTCTTGAGCTGAAGTATTTTTACTGAGTGTAAAAAATTGATACTCGCTAAGGTTTATACCAAGATTAAGGGAAGAAATAAACCTTCGTGCCGTTCTTGGGTTTTCAACAAAATAAAAACGAATACTTTTAAAAAGAGATAGCGAATATGCAGAAAGGTAATTGTTTTCCTTTTCCACAATGGGCGTTGGTAAAAGATATACATTCATAAAAGAAGTTACTTAAAGTAAAGTTCGAAAGTATGAAATTACCTATTACATGAGTATAAACCCATAAGAGACTGGCTGCTACTCAAAGTAAGACTAACAACATGATTATTTTTTTGCTGCAAAGTCAAGACGAATTTGATTTTAAATATACAACTATTTTAAAATTAGAATCACTCTTCTGAACTTTACAAGGTTATTCTAAATCTGAAAATAAAAATGACAAAAGATAAAATCAGTATAGCCTTTCAGGACTTGCAAACAGAAATATGTAACTCCCTAGAGAAGTTAGATGGAAAAAGTAAGTTCTTAACAGATCCTTGGAGTAGAAAAGATGGTGGAGGAGGTGTTACGAGGGTAATACAAAGTGGTGCGCTAATAGAAAAAGGAGGAGTGAATTTTTCTGCTGTGCATGGTAAAACCCCTGAAAAAATTCTAACTGCATTAAGCCTTAGCCCTTCAGATTTCTTTGCAACAGGAGTGTCTATAGTGATTCACCCTATAAGCCCAATGGTGCCTATTATACATATGAATGTTCGATACTTTGAAATGGCAAATGGAACTTACTGGTTTGGTGGTGGGATTGATCTCACTCCTCATTATATTAATAAAGAAGATGCAAAAACCTTTCATACTCATCTTAAAAAAGCATGCGACAAATTTGATAACACCTACTATCCTAAATTCAAAAAGTGGGCAGATGATTACTTTTATTTAAAGCATAGAAAAGAAACAAGAGGAATCGGAGGTATTTTCTTTGATCACCTTAAAGCTACAGACTCTATTTCTAAAGAAACGCTATTCGATTTTGTATTAGAGACTGGTAAAACATTTATACCTGCATATACTTCTGCTGTTGAGAAAAATAGAGATAAAGAATATGGGCAAAAAGAGATAGAATGGCAAAGATTAAGAAGAGGGAGGTATGTAGAGTTCAATCTGATTTGGGATAAGGGAACAAAGTTTGGTTTAGATACTGACGGAAGGACTGAGGCCATATTAATGAGTCTTCCTAACTATGCCAATTGGATTTATGATTACCAACCTGAAAAGGGATCAAAAGAAGCTGAAACACAAAAAATGCTTAAAAAAGATATTGATTGGTTGATTAATTAATGGAAACATCAAAAAAACAATACACTACCACTTGTTTTTTTGTAAAGGGCTGAGCTAAAAGTATACTTCTAGAGGAATAAATTCATTACCTTTGCAACTTCAAAAAAGACTACAGTTACATAATATGGAGAATACTATCCCTCAAAAGCTTGAATTCCTTTCGAAATTACAAGAAATAGATTCAGAATTAGATCGAATAAAGAAAGTTCGAGGAGATTTACCTCAGGAAGTAGAAGATCTCGAAGATGAAATAGCAGGACTTGAAACTAGAATTAAAAACTTCAATGAGCATCTCCAAAACTATGAATCTGAAATAGAAAACCGCAAAGAAGCAATTAGCAACTCTAAAGCTCTAATCAAAAAATACGAAGAGCAACAAATGAATGTTAGAAATAACAGAGAATATGATGCAATCACCAAAGAGGTTGAGTTGCAAGAGCTAGAAATTCAAGTATCTGAAAAGAAAATAAAAGAGTCAGCAGAACTTATTGAAGAAAAAAAACAAAAAATTGAAGAAACGAACCAGTTTTTAGAAGAAAGAAAAGCTGATCTCAAAAACAAGAAAGATGAACTGAAAGTAATAATTGCAGATACTGAAAAGGAAGAAAAAAAGCTTCTAAAAGATAAAAAAGAAGCTGGAACAAAGTTGGAACAAAGACTTCTTCGATCCTATGAAAAACTAAGAGAAAACTCTTCGAATGGCTTAGCTGTAGTCTCAGTAAAAAGAGGTGCTTGTGGTGGTTGCTTCAACATGGTTCCACCCCAAAGGCAATCAGAAGTTAGAGATCAAAAAAAGTTAATTGTTTGCGAGTATTGTGGACGAATCTTTTCTGATGTTGAAATTATAGTAGAAGAAGAACCTAAGAAAAAGGTGAAAAGGGGTAGAAAGAAAAAAGAAGAAACCACAGCTTCCTAATAGCGTATAAAGTTTTAGGGTTAGGTTAAATATTTAGTAACCTCTTTTTACAATATACCATCCTAGATAAAGTGTGGTATAGTAATTGCCCATTATATGAACAAAAATTTTTCTATTAAAAACTAAATTAAAATGGAAGAAAATTTGAACTCGCTCTTTCAGCAGTTTTTTAAAGAAATGATAAAGAAGGGCTTAGATAATATTCCACCTGGTTCGGCTAAAGGTAAAAAAAGCTCCTCCATGGAAGATGTATATAAAATGTTTGAAGATTTTGTAGAGCGCGCAAAAGCAGCAGGTACTACTTTTTTTGAAGACGATTCAAAAGAGGAATCTAGTAAGAAAGAAGAAAGCATTGATTATTTAAAAGAAATCGCTGAGTTAAAAGAGCAAGTAGAAGCTCTTAAAAATCAGCTGAAAGATAAAGAAGAAATTATCAAGCTTTTAAAAGAGAAGTCTGCCAAACAAAAAAAGCAAAAACAGTAAAAGCTACGAGCGCATTCTCAAAGTTTTAAAAAAGCTCTTTAATAGAATGGAAGATTCTCGTTGTAAGTATCCTTCCTCTATGATAGTTTTTGGATGTATGACGTTTAACTTCAGGCATCCTCTTTTTTTATCATTCACACTAAAAATAAGTCTTCCTAGCTGAGACCAATATAATGCTCCCCCACACATGCAACAAGGCTCTAATGTTACATACATTGTACACTTATCCAAATACTTAGATCCCAAATGCCTGCAAGCTGCTGTAATAGCAATTATTTCTGCATGAGCTGTTGGATCCTTTAGTCTCTCTGTTTGATTGTATCCTTTTCCTATTACTTTATTATCACATACCACCACTGCACCTACAGGAACTTCTCCTTCTGCATAGGCTATCCTTGCTTGATCTAACGCAAGTTTCATAAAATAGTAGCTCGAGTAAATGGTCTTTTCCATTAGATAAAAATGTATTTCAAAAATGAGGCTTTGAGAGCTAAAACAAAAGTCCAGCCTTTGCGTAACAGATAAAACACGCTCATTTTTCGATAAAACACCTATTTCTTTAGATGAACAAGTTCATAAAAAAAAGACATACATAGACCTTTGAAGAAGAAACAAACAAGAAATTTTTAACTAAAAATAAAAAGGTCATGAAAAGTCAAGCATTAAAAGATCAAGAATTAGTAAAAGCATTTATTAAAGGTGATGAAAAAGCATTTTCTACTCTTTATGATTTGCACAATGAAAGAATAAAAAATCATCTGACAAGTATTTTAAAAGACAGAAGTTTAGCAGAAGATTTTATGCAAGATGCTTTTGTAAAAGCAGTAAAAAAGATAAAGTCTGGAAACTACAACGAAGAAGGAAAGTTCTTGCCTTGGATAATGAGAATTGCTCACAACCTGGCAATAGATTATTTCCGAAAAAAGAAAAGACAACCTGAAGAAAAAATTGATGATGAAAATAACGGACTACAAAATAAAATAAGCTATAGTGAAAACCCATTAGATTTTGAGTTTGGCAATAAAGAAGTAAGAAAGATATTAAAAAAGGGTATCAAGCAACTCCCTGATTCACAAAAAAAAGTACTAATAATGAGACACTACTTGAAAATGAGTTTTCAGGAAATCTCCGAAAGAACTGGGGTAAGTATAAATACTGCTTTGGGAAGAATGAGATATGCTGTAATCAACCTAAAAAAACAATTAGAGCAATCTGGGGAACTTGCGCTTCTTGCATACTAAGTCACAGATATAAAGTGTATGCAAAAAAAGTTAAAAAAACTGGATATTCTTCTACTAAGATTCTTCTGGCAAGCCAAGTCTACCTTCTTTAGAATTTATTTTAGAACTTGGCTTTCGCTTTTTTTATTAAGACCACTAACCATGTCAATATGGCATGATAAATAGTCTTGAGAATAGACAAAGTTTATTAATCTTCTTCCTTTTTCTTTTTCCAATACCTTATTAAACCCTCAACACTCATCCAAGCAGGGTTTGCAGATTGATATTTGGGCATGTTTTCTTTGGGAACTCCCCTTTTCTCAAGATCTCTCATAGCAAACTCCTCAAAGCTTTCTACTATTTTTTCTTTTTCTTCGCCTTCCTGCCACTTTATCTTAACCCATTGAGCATATGTACTGATATTTCTTTCTAGTTCATCGAGGTGATTATTTGTGTCTTCTACTATACCGAAATGAGTAAGATACATTTGCCGTGGTCTCAAAGATCTAATTAGAGCAATGGACAATAGCCAGCTATCTACATCTATATCTGGTGGTGGGCAAGGCGCAACTACAGGACCGTTATCTACTCTAACTCCTGCAACATCTCCTGTAAAAAGCATGTCTTCTATAAGCCATGCTATATGGTGGCTTGCATGTCCTGGAGTATAAAATGCTCTTATTTTGACATCTCCAAATAGTAAATCTTCCTGGTCGTCTACCACTTTGATTTTATCCGAATCAATTGGGTTTATTGTTGACCATAAGCGATCCATATCGTCTTTATATATTCTTTTTGCAGAGGCAATAAGTTTTGAAGGCTCATTAAGGTGAGGTGCCCCAGATGGATGCATATATATATTAGCTCCTTTTTTTGCTAAAGCCCATGCGGCTCCAGCATGATCTAAATGAATATGTGTTAACAAAACATGTTTTATATCTTCAAGTTGATATCCTGCTTCGTTTATTTTTTGCTTTAAGGTATCGTAGGTGGAATAAGGTCCTGTCTCAATTAAAATAGGACCTTCTTTAGTTTCTACCAGAAAAGATGCAATAGACTTACTAATCCCTAAGAAATTTAAATCTAATATTTTTATCATTTTTTTCGTTCGCTTTCAATACGTTATCTGATGGAACATAGATTTTATTGAGAGTATTGCGTTTTATATAAATCAACTAAGTTTTTAAAGGTCTTTTTATCACCGTTAATATAAATATCAGGTAATCTGTCTACTTTTACTTCCTGACACCATTTGTTTTGAGCGTTAAGCACTTGCTTAGCCTCTTTTTCTGAGATTATACAATTTACAATTTTAAAATGACTTTGTAGCTTTTTCAAAGTATTGATTTTATTAGAAAACCAATTATCCAAAGCATTAATTACAAGTTTAGGCTCACATAAGTTAAGTAGAATAAAGTATCTGGAAACAGGGTCATCACCTGGAAACCGCACTATAATATTAAACTGAGTAGAAGTAATCGTCATTGACCTAACCACTTTAAAAACTTTTGCACATTCTTCACAAAAAGGAGTAATAATTAATATTTTATTATCAGAGGTTGAGTAGTTACCCAAATGTATATCTCCGGGTAAAAAATCATCATTGGTTTTGAAAAGTTGTATGTTTTTAGATGCAATAACCTCAGTGATTTTTTGCTTGCTAGTAAAGTCTTCTTTTCTTTTTTGACGACCTAAAACAAAACTTGCGATAAAGAGAAAGACTCCTACAAGTGCAGAGAGAAATAATGGATTTAATGAAGTTTGCTCCTTAATAAAAATCCATTCAAAAAAGATATCTATAAAAATAATTAAGTGTAAAAGTATACAAACCCAGCAAAACTGATTCTTCCTTATTAGATATAAGATAAATGGTATGCTTAATGAAATAGCTAAGTAGGATAAATAGTTTAACAGAAAATGATTAGGGCCAATAAATATTAATAATAAGCGAGATAAGAAAAAAGCAGTGCTACTTATTAACAGATGTTTAGTGCTTATAGTAACTCTAAAGTTTCTCCAAAACAGCCTTACGTTATTACTTCTGCACGAAAGGCAATAGGACTTTACTATTGAACTCTCTTTAAAAAACAAGACCCCTAAAAAACTTAAAAGGGAAATACTTAAACCCAAGATGCTAAATGTGTACTTTAAAAGCATTCTTTAGAGTGAAAATTTTTGTGCATGAGTTACAAAATAGCGAGTGGCTAATTTATGAAAGTGTTTTAATTATTTGCCTAGTAAAGCTTAGAAAGTGTATGTTTGTATTTGATTTATCTAACTTTAGTTTTAGGTAGTTATAACTCATGGATTTAAGTAATCTTTGGATAGCTTTTTTGTTAACCCTCTTTGCTGGTTTATCAACCGGCATTGGTAGTTTTCTGGCTTTTTTTACGAAAAAGACAAATACAAAGCTTCTTTCCGTAGCATTAGGTTTTTCCGCAGGGGTGATGATTTATATTTCTTTTGTTGAGCTATTGGATATCGCTAGTGAATCTCTTTCCAGTTTTTATGGAGAAAAAAAAGGTAAATGGCTAACAGCTGCTTCATTTTTTTCTGGCATTTTTATTATCGGGATTATTGACCGCTTTATTCCTTCTTTTGAGAACCCTCATGAAGTGCATAAGATTGAAGCGTTGGGTTCTACGGAAGAAAAGAAGGTTTTTAAAAGGCAATCTTCTTTGTATAGAACTGGGATGTTTACTGCACTTGCTATTGCTATCCACAATTTCCCTGAGGGTTTGGCTACTTTTGTAAGTGCATTAAAAGACCCACAATTAGGTTTTGCTATTGCTTTTGCTATTGCTATCCATAATATTCCTGAAGGTATAGCAGTTTCTTTTCCTATTTTTTATGCTACAGAAAATAGGAAGAAAGCATTTTTTTATTCTTTCCTTTCTGGTTTAGCTGAACCTGTGGGTGCTATCGTAGGGTTTTGGCTTTTTTCTTCTTTTATTGACGATGCTACTTTTGGCTTTATTATGGGATCTATTGCAGGAATAATGGTTTTTATTTCTTTGGATGAGCTTTTGCCTGCAGCTGAAGAATACGGAGAGCACCATTTATCTATCTATGGTTTGATAGCAGGGATGGCAGTCATGGCTCTAAGTTTGCTTCTTTTTCTGTAGTAATTATTTTGATAAATCAACTAATAGTGATACGCTTGAACTTAGATTATCTACTTTCTGAGTAAAGTAGTTATTAGCTTTTCCTAGCATAAGTCCTAAGCCCACCCCAACTCCCACTCTACCATATTTGTATCCAACCTGAAATGCTACGGAATTAAGTTGTGTTTTTAGTGCGTTAGCATATGTTGCTGATAAGTAAAGTTTTCTGTGTTGAAATCCTATCCCGATATCTACTGAGGGATGTATGGAAAATTTTTCATCTGGATTTAGTATCCAGGTTCCACCACCAACAAGACCATATAAATAATCTATTTCTGATATTTTAAGGGGAACACCTACGAGCAACGACCCTTTACCAATGCTCATTCGTTTTGTATTGTCACTTGTTAAGGTTGGTCCTTCAAGTTTACCATATTGAATGTTCGACATTAACGTTATACCATATTTTGGCTTTTTTATTCCTATTTCAGCTTCTAGGTTGCTAATTGTATGTTGAAGTTTTTGCTCTTTATGTGTTAATTCTTTTTCGAGGGAGCTTTTTTCTTTATGAACTTCATTTAACTGTAAGCTTAGACTCTCAAGGCTATCTTGTAGTGATTGGATATTGAACTTTAAGGCTTCATACTCAGCAATATTTATTTTCACTAAATTTTGCTCCGATTTATTATTTATTTCTTTACTTACCTTGTTAAAATTTTTCTTTTCAGATGCTAATACTACAGTCTGTTTATCTATATTACTTTTTCCTTCATCTGCTACTAAGTGTGTATGAATGGGATACTCGCTTCTATACCAATGTTTATTATGGTGGTGTAAATTAGAGGCAATCTGATGAAACTTTCCTTGAGGTGTCCACCTGGGATCTTTAAGGTCTACTGCAGCTAGCTGTAATGTATCTTTACCTTTAATCTGTATTAGCCTCAGAAAGCCTTTTCTAGGCAAGGTCTTAAACTTTTTCACCCTGTTTATTTTATACTCTAGTATTGTAGAGTTATTGATTTCAAGATAGGATTTGCCAATTTTATCTTTGCTGTATGCCAGTAATGCTATATGATCGTGCTTAGTTTTGCTCATTAGCACTACTACTTGTGAGTTGTGGCTTTTTGGATGGTATTTTCTTATGCTTTCCTGAGCTATGCAATAAGACACCAGTGATAATAAAAAAAGTATAGTAATTAGACGTTTCATTGTATCTGAGTTTCTCTCCTTTTTCAGATACGTCATTAGAAATTTTTAAGAGAAGTTTTAGCTTGTTTTCTTTTTGCTTATTTTACATATGTATGTTTTACCTATCTTTTTTTAATAATTCTATGAGCTCTTCTTTTGATACTATTATCCTTTCTAGTGCTTTTATTTGATCTTTTTTTGAAGCAATTATATCATCTTTAGCTGAAAGCTTTTCTAGGCAGTCTGATTGGTTAGAGCTTTGTATGCTATACTCTTCCTGGCTTTCGGAAGCTTTGTTAAAAATAATTAATTTATCTTCTGTATTTGAAATAGAACCGTCAATTATTTTGTCATAGTATGATGATAAATCAATTATTAGTAGTTGCTCAAGTGTTAGTTTAAAATACCGAGCAATTTCAAGTAGTTTGTAAGGTTCAGGAGCACTTCCTTTTTCGTACGATTGTATGTTTCCTCTATTCATTTCAAAGATTTCTCCAAAAGCTGCTTGAGAGAGCTTAAATTTTTTTCTTAGATATCTTAAATTTTTAGATAGGTTTTTTTGGATCATCTTTTGGAATATTAATCTTAGAAATTTCTAAAAAGAAAGTGAAAGTAATACTACTATTTTATTAATTACTTAATTGTCATGTTAAGTTATTAATTTATTTGTACTAAATGCTCTCATTGATTAGGTACTACCAAGTATTCTTATTATCAATACTTATTTTTTTATGAGCAAGTAATGTGTTGATTATAAGATTGCCAATTACTAATGATATGCCAGCTATTAGACCTCCAAGTACGCTTGTTATTAAAACTAGTAATAATGGGTTGGGAAGAGTTAGTAGTTGCGCAATTTTACTTGTCAATTTTCCTTCAGAGTAAATATATATATACAATGAGTAACTTCCCCAAAGTAACAACCCTCCTACAAAGCCTATTAAAAAATTCTTAAGTTGTTTACTTGAAGAAAATAAGCCCGCAGTAAAGCTGGCTACAAATAGAAACCACCATGGCAATATATAGCTTAGTATTAAGCTTAGTGCGATTAGTATAAAAAATGTGGTTATTGGTTTCATTTTAGCTTTTACTTTTTAAAGTATTGTGTAGTGATTGTTTCGTTTATGTTTTCTCTTGGGTTGAAAGATAAGTTTAGGGGAATATAGTTGCCTTTTACCCAGTTTTCTATCATATTATCATAGTATTTGCTTCCAGGGCTTCCCATTTGTCCACCAGGGTATATTCCCCAGGCCTCAGGGCCATTTGGCGTTAATTCTACAACCATTCTCCACGATGCTCCATGACGTTTGGAGGTAGCATTAACAATTCCTCTATTTCCACCTATTTTTACCTCTTTACTAAAAGCACTAATCCTAGATAGGTGTTGTAGATAGGTAGCTTTGTATAATGCCCAGGTTGGTTTTTTCAGCGTTTCTTTTTTCCACTCCTCTACTTTCTCAACTGCATTTTGGTAAGCAATTTTTATTATATCATCAGCAGTCTCTTTTTTTGGAGTATCGCTTATATCAAAAAGTTTGTATGTTGGGTTTTCTATTATCAGCTTTATCGTATTTGTTTTATTGGGAGCTTTCAAGCTAAGAGTATCGCTTCTAAACTCATCCCAGGTTAGTTTGTATACTTGGTTAAACCACTCTTCAAAGTAAGATGCCCCAATTTCATTTGCATCATTAAAATAGTTCCATTTCTTAAGCTCTATAAAAACACTTTTTTGTATTGAATTTAAACTGTCAGGGTTAATCTTTTCCATAAACGCTGGTAAACTTTCTGAGGCCATCAGATTGAAGTTATCATTTTGAAGCCTCATCATATCTTGAACAGTTATGTTGTCAAGGCTATCAAGAACTCTATTTATTCTTCTATTTCTGTAGTACTCGTAGTGGCTATCAAAGTTATAATATGGATAAAGGCTATCTACTGGATGTTGGTTTGCAGAGCTAACATAGCCTCTTTCTGGGTTTTTTGTATAGACATTATGTTTTTGAGGTATGTACTTTTCCCACTTGTATTCCGATTTTGATCCATCCATTACAAATTTCCCTTGTTCCTCCCACTTATTAGGAAATTTTCCTTGCACCCACAGAGCTATGTTTCCATTGTGCGATGCAAAAACTATGTTTTGTGCTGGTGCTGAAAAATACTTTATTGCTTCAAGGTAATCACTGTAGTTATTTGCTCTATTGAGATAGTAAAAGGTTAGTAACTCTTCTGACTCATCATGAGCTGTCCACCGCATTGAGTAGCCATTTTTATCAAAGTTTGGAGTAAAGCTTTCATCATAAACTATTGGTCCCCAGTGAGTATAGTTTACTGTATCGTAGTATGGACGCTGACCTCTTACTTTTATCTCTTCAATTTTTTCTCTGACCTCATGCCAAGTGCTGTCGTATAAGTACTCCTTTTTTTCTCCTGTCTTAAATGTGATTTTATACCAATCTACCACATCTCTTTTGGCATTGGTAACCCCCCAAGCTATGGAGTCATTGAAGCCAACTATTACATTAGGTGCCCCTGGGATGGAAGCTCCCATTACGTTTACTTCTGGACTTTTAAGGTGTATTGTAAACCAAATAGACGGGAGGTTTAAGCCTAGATGAGGGTCGTTGCATAGTATAGGGTTTCCGCTTTTTGTTTTGCTGGGACCTATCGCCCAATTGTTACTTCCGTTATCAGGATCTGGAGTTTCAATAGATGCGTTTTCCAGGTTAGTATTACTGTCCTCTATTAATGGATAATTTATTTCTGGTTTTTTAATTGTAACAGAATCAAAGTCCCATTTTGTTGTTCCATTTACAATTGGATCTTGAAGATCCAGCATATCAGGAAATAAATAGTCGAAGTCTTTTCTGCCTAATTGTTTTAATGCATTGGTATATTCAAAGTCGTTTTCTCCAATACTGAGCATATCTGCCATGTATTTGAGCAATAATGCGGACTTTAAAGGTGTCCAGCTTTCAGGCTTGTAGTCTAAGAGTTTGTACTCTAAAGGATACTCTTTGTATGATAATTTGTCAATGTAGGCGTTAACACCCTTAGAAAATGCATTCAACTGTATTTTTGATATTTGGTTTTCAAGGCTTTTCTTTAAGAAATTTTCTGCTGCCCAGGTTAGCCCTTTCCTTCTTTGAAAACGATCATACTTCAACACATTTTTGTTTTTACCAATTACTTCAGAAAGTCTTCCAGCAGCTGCATGGGTTTGAAACTCCATTTGCCATAGTCGCATTTGGGCTGTAACGTAGCCCTGAAGAAAGTATAGGTCTTTATCATTCTCAGCATATATATGCGGTATTAGTGTGCTGTCATATGATACTTTAGCATCTTGGCTAGTCAAGCCTTTCAGTTGGGTTTGAAACTTGTCTGCTATTTTTATTTCTGAGTTTTGCCAAAATCCATTGAATGGATCGAGTAGCTTACCTAAGGGAGGGATACTTCCAAACTTAGTATTAAGCACTATTATTAACCCTATGTTTATGCTGAGCAGGAGTATTATTTTTATTATCCTTAGGAACATTTATTTTTCTGCTTTACGTTTCCTATAGCTTGTAAGAATTTTTCGAATTATTATTTAGTAATTTATTAGATTTTTTTGAGTAATAGTATGCCATTTGCTAGATAATTTTGAGAGAAGTCATTTCCTTTTTTATTGGATATGTAGGCTTTACCTTGCATAGAGTTTTTTAAAAACATTCTAAAAAGTAAGCTGGTATTAGATTAGCTCTAATAAAACTACGTTTTCTACATGATGCGTATGAGGAAACATATCTACAGGCTGTATTTGTGTCACTTTATAAGCTGGAGATAATAGCTCAATATCGCGAGCTTGTGTTGCAGGGTTACAACTAACATATACTATTCTACTGGGTTTTAAATCAAGTAAGCTGTTTATAACATTTTTGTGCATGCCAGCTCTTGGAGGATCTGTAATTACTACATCTGGCTTACAATTTTCACTTATTAGAGAGCTTAACTTCTCTTGAAGAATCATATCTTTTATATCTCCAGCAAAAAAACGTGCGTTTTCAATACTATTGATTTGAGCATTTACCTCCGCATCTTCTACTGCTTCCGAAATATACTCAAAGCCTAAAACTTCTTTTGCCTGATTAGCCAGAAAAAGCCCTATTGAACCGATTCCAGAATATAAATCAAAAACCACTTCGTCTTCTTTTACCTGTGCAAACTCTTTGATTACATTATATAGTTTAACGGTTTGTTTTGTATTGGTTTGAAAAAAAGATTTAGACCCAATTCTAAAAGTTACATGATCTATTTTTTCTTCAATATATGGTTTTCCAGAAAACAGCTTTATTTCTAAGTCCTGATAAGAATCATTGAGCTTTGGATTAACTACATATTGAAGTGAGGTGATACTTGGTATTTCCTGGTGTAAATGAGCCAAGGTTTTTTTTATGTTATTTTTATTGTCTTCTCCAAACTGCACAATTACCATTAGCTGTCCAGACTCGGCTGTTCGTATGATAACGTTTCTGAGAAAACCTTGTTTTAACTTCTGATCATAAGCAGTTAAATCATTCTTAATCATGAAGTTTTTTAGCTCATTCCGTATTTTATTTGAAATATCTGCCTGCAAATAACATGTATCTACGTCTAACACTCTATCATATCTTCCAGAAAGGTGAAACCCTACCCCCCTCCTATCTATTTTTTCTGAGTTTTCTATCTCTTCTGCAGTTAGCCACTTACTATTGGTGAAGGTAAATTCGAGCTTATTTCGATAGTGCTTTTGAGAATCGCTAGGAATAATAGACTTAATACCTGAAGTATCAATTTTACCAATTCTGCCTAAAGTGTTTTCTACATTCTTTTCTTTATAGTAGCATTGATTTGTATAATTCAAGTTTTGCCATTTGCAGCCACCGCATGTTCCAAAGTGGTTACAAAATGGAATAACTCTCTTCTTACTTAAGCTGTTGTATTTAGTAACCTTCCCAAGGTAAAAGTTTTTTTTCTTACTTGTTACAAGAAGGTCTACATTATCTCCTGGAACTCCTCCCTCGGCTATGTAAACTAAACCCTCTTTTTTAGCAATACTTTTCCCTTCATCAGCAAGATCTAAAACGTCTAAGTCTTCAACTGTAAAGCTCTTCTTTCTACCCATTTAATAAATGCTGTATATGATTTCGCCTAAGAACGCAAATGACAAGTAATTATATAATATTCTGATAAAACTTTTTTATGGAAAACAAAAAAGGCGGCTAACTAATTAACCGCCTTCATGAGATATTTATTAAGAGGTTTTATTTTTTATTCATATCCTCTTTTAGCTGAGATAATGCTGCCAAATCTCCTAATGTAGATTTAGACTCAGCATTTTCTCTTGCTTTACCACTTCCTTTAGTAGCAGCAGTCTTTGCTTTCTTTTTCTCTTCTTTATATGTGTGAAGGTGAGAAAGAACGATTTTTCTGTCCTCTTTAGAAAACTCGAGTACTTTGCACTCGATAGACTCACCAACTTCTGCTGTTGTTCCATCTTCTTTCTTGAGGTTTTTAAGGATAGCGATGCCTTCTATCCCATATGGAAGCTCAAGTACTGCTATTTTTTCATTGATTGAGAGTACAGAACACTTATGTACTGTTCCTTCTTCAAATACTGTTTCAAATGCATCCCAAGGATTCTCTTCCAGCTGCTTATGTCCTAATGCAAGCTTTCTCTCTTCCGCATCAATTTCCAATACTTGTACTTCTAACTCTTCTCCTACTTTGACAAATTCAGAAGGGTGCTTTATTTTTTTAGTCCATGTTAAATCAGAAACGTGTACTAAACCATCAATTCCCTCTTCCAACTCTAAGAAAAGACCGAAGTTGGTTAAGTTTCTAACTACACCTTTGTGCTTAGTGCCAACAGCATATTTTGTAAGCATCTCCTTGTTTTTCCATGGATCTTCTGTCAGTTGCTTAATTCCTAATGACATTTTTCTCTCTTCTCTGTCAATGGTAAGAACAACAGCATCTAATTCGTCACCGATGTTGATAAAATCTTGAGGATTTCTCAAGTGCTGAGACCATGACATCTCTGATACGTGAACTAAACCTTCAACGCCAGGTTTGATTTCTAAGAATGCTCCATAGTCAGCAACATTCACTATTTTACCTTTCACTTTAGAGTCCACATTGATAGAAGCATCAAGAGAGTCCCATGGGTGTTCCGTTAACTGCTTCATTCCAAGAGAAATTCTCTTCTTGTCATCATCAAAGTCAAGTACTACAACGTTAACTTTCTCATCTAGCTTAAGTACTTCTTCTGGATGATTAACTCTTCCCCATGAAATATCTGTTATATGTAATAGACCATCTACACCACCAAGATCGATAAACACACCAAAGTTGGTCATGTTTTTTATCACTCCCTCAAGTACTTGCCCAACTTCTAGGTTTGTTAGTATTTCAGAACGTTGCTTTTCAAGGTCTTTTTCTATCAATACTTTATGTGAAACAACAACATTATCATTTGCATAGTTGATTTTTACAACTTTAAGCTGAATGTTTTTATCTACATATTGGTCGAAATCTCTAACTTGCTTTACATCTATTTGAGAACCTGGCAAGAAAGCTTCGATACCAAATACATCTACTATTAACCCTCCTTTTGTTCTTCTCTTTACATAGCCTTCTATAACTGTATCGTCTTTGTAAGCATTGTCGATGGTTTCCCAAGCTCTAAATACTTTTGCCTTTTTTCTTGATAGAGATAGCTGTCCTTTTTCATCTTCTTGACTCTCTACATAAATCTCTACTTCATCTCCAACTTTAAGGTCAGCAGTATCCCTGAACTCATTTAAAGGCACCAAACCATCCGCTTTGAAACCAATATTCAAAACTACATCTCTGTCTGTGATGCTTACTACAACTCCTTTTACAACTTCTTTCTCTTGAAGCTGTGTTAAAGTTTCATCATACTGAGAAGCAAGTTGGTCTTTTTCAGCTTGACTGTAATCTTCACCAAAACCTCTGGATTCCAGGACTTCCCAATTGATTTGTTCTTGCTTTACAACTTCTTTTTCTATTGTTTCTGTCATTTTAAATAGCACTATTAATTACACTTTCACACCGTGCTTTTTATGAAAGCTTTTGATTAAACATAAAACGAGCTGCAAAGGTACAATTATTTATCTAAATTTTTTTTAACCTTAGCAAAAGATCTTTAGAAGCAGTTAGTTATGAGAATTGATTTTATTACTTGTTTGCCAGAGTTATTATATAGCTTTTTTAACTATTCCATTGTTAAAAGGGCACAGTCTAAGGGTATCCTTACTATTAATGTTCATAATTTAAGAGATTATGCAAATAATAAGCATAAGCAAGTAGACGATTATGCATATGGTGTTGGGGCAGGAATGGTACTGAAAATAGAACCTATTGATTCGTGCGTTCAAAACCTAAAAAAAGAAAGAGAGTATGATGAGGTAATTTATATGACTCCGGATGGAGAAAAGCTGGATCAGAAAATGGCTAATACTTTATCTCTAAAGAAAAATATAATCATACTATGCGGACATTATAAAGGAGTGGATCAAAGGGTTAGAGACTCTCTTATTACTAAGGAAGTTAGTATTGGAGATTATGTTCTTTCTGGTGGTGAGTTAGCTGGAGCAGTACTTGTTGACTCTATCGGGAGGCTTATCCCAGGAGTATTATCTGATGAAACATCTGCACTTACTGATTCTTTTCAAGATAATTTGCTTGCTCCGCCAATTTATACCAGGCCAAGAGAGTATAAAGGTATGGAAGTACCTGAAGTTTTGCTCTCAGGAAATGATGCGAAAATCGAAGAGTGGAGATCAGAATTAGCATTACAAAAAACAAAAAAGTTTAGACCTGATTTACTGACTTAAAAAAGGTCTTTTTAAAATAACTTAAAATAAACAACTACATAACAATCTAAAAAACAGTTGCTGAGATTTATAAATTTCAAGTTTAAATTTATAAATCTCAGCAACAACAGCTTTGAATATCCCTTCGCCCTCCTTTGATTTGACATAAAACTATCGCGATAATAACTTAAAGGAGGAAGTCGAAAATCCTTTCTAATAGAGTAGATAAAAATCAAAATTCAAATAAAATGTATAAGCTTTTTTTAGTTGCTGTATTTATTATAGCATCATACCTTTCCATGAATGCACAAGACTGGCAAAGTAATAATGGCAATCTTTTTTTCAATAATGGAAATGTGGGAATTGGTACTTCTGAGCCAAGTCATTCTTTGAATGTGTTAAAAAGTGATAATGGTACTAATGCTTCCATAAAAATAGATCATCGCTCAAATGGTGACCCAAATGGTACTGGAACAGCTGAGTTAATTATTAATGCATACTATGCTGGAGCCTTAGGACTTCTTGCCAACAAATCTGGGCACATACTCAAAGGAATTCCGCATAGAGGCATTGGTCTTTTTTCGACATGGCGAGACTTTTCATTTACTACCAGCAATAATGGTCAAAATTATATCGAAGCAATGAGATTGAGAACTAATGGAAATGCCATTTTTAACCAGAGAGTAGGTATTGGTACCAATTCCCCAGGTAGTGAATTAGACGTAGTTGGTAGTGGATGGTTTTATCCTGGAGGAGAAAATGACAGAAATAGAGAAAGAGCAAGAGTTCTTCAATTAGGATTAATTGCAGCTGAAAACTGGAGGGGACCAGGGTTTAGTTTTTACACTCATGATGATGGTGGTTCCAATGAAATGGAAATAGTAGGTAGCAGATGGGGAACAAGTTTTTATTGGTCTAGAGGTTCTAGTGATGGTATTAAAAAAGTAGCTCATATTAAAGGAGTAGGTCACCATAATTATTTTGAATTGCTTGACAGTAATGATGAGTCTTCTAAAGTAAGGCTGATTAGTAATGGGTCTTCCTATATTAATGGAGGAAGTGTAGGAATTGGCACGAGCAATCCTAACTCAAGACTACACTTATGGAGTGGTGAACCTTTAGAGGATGATAACACGCAAGACTTAATTCAAATGACTGCAAGCCCTACAGAAAACAACAGAGGATCAAAGTTTGGGATTCGCTTTTCTGCCCCTTCAGCTGATGGGCTAGTACGAGGCAGTGCTATTTACAATGTATGTGAAAGAAATTGGAGTAATACTAACGGGCTTGCATTCCACACATCTGACGGGCCTAATAGCCAACCCGCAGAAAGGATGAGAATAACTTCTAACGGAAAGGTACTTATTGGTAGAACTTCACTAGGAAATAATGATTTTAAATTGGCAGTTACTGGAGGTGTTCTTACCGAAAAAGTAAAAGTAGAGTTGGTAGAAAATTGGCCAGATTATGTCTTTGAGGATGGCTACCAACTAAGATCATTGAATGAAGTAGAAAGTTACATCAATAAAAACAGCCACCTACCAGATGTACCAGCAGCTACAGAGCTAGAAGGTAACGGTTTTGATCTTGCTAAGATGGATGCTACTCTTCTTCAAAAGATTGAGGAATTAACACTGTACATTATTGAGCAGGAGAAAAGGATGGTACAGCAAGAAGAGAGAATTAAGAAGCTAGAGGAAAAGCTCTAAAGCGGCTCAGTTAAACTATGAATCTTAAATATTTAATCATGAAAAAAAGTTTAATTGTATTCATATTAATGATAGTTGCCATAAAATTGTATGCTCAGATGCCAAGAAATGGTGATTACTCAGATTGGGACTGGGAAGATCAAAGTAGAGATAACTGGCAAAGAAGACTGGATATTGGCGAGAATGATCCTGAAAATGATGGAGATGGGTGGGCACAAATTAACCCTCCATTCTTACCCGCCGCTGAAAGAGTAGGGGACATTGTTGATGTATTTGCTACTCAGGATTACACAAGAGAAAAAGGTTGGAATCTCATTTGGGCTCAGTTTGATGGCATATACCCGTACTTCATATTATATAATAAGCACAAAAGCCTAGTGAGAGTATTTTTTTACTTAGGTGGAGATGAAGCTTTTACAAATATCCTAGCAACCTTATCTTTTCATGAAGATAGTAGCCCAGGTATTTTAGCTTATGTGAATGAAGGAATTGATGCTCCGAATAAATATGTAAATGGAGAAAGAGAAGGTAACGACATTATATCTGTGGTTATACCAGGTGTTGGTTTGCGTACATGGTGCTCAGCTGATTTTCCTATTTTCTTTGATAATAACATTCAAAATCAAAGTTATTCTAACAAAAAGTGGGTTTTTAGGTTTTATGGCGCAGATGAGTATGGCATTAGAATAAAGGGAAGAAATGTAACTCCCCCTGGTTACGACAGCCAACATACAATTAGTGGCGGCAGCACATTTCCTGATAATTTTTCAGCCCAACATGCTAAGTTTCATAAGCAGCTAAAAAACACAAATTCATTCTTAAACGAAATGAAAAGCTCTGTGAGTTCTATTAATGAAAACTCTCCTCCTTTTTTATATAAATACAAAAAAGAGGTTGATAAACTTAGTGGCTTAAGGGATATATTCAGCGCTGCTATAAGCATATCTTCAGGAGTTGGTGCTGTTTTAGGGTTTGTCAAAACCATAACTGGTATATTTAATAAGGAAGAATCTCCAAAGCCCTCAGCAATTATTCAATATGTTGATTTAGAGGGATCTATGAACATTCAAAGGTCTTTAGGAGGCAACACACTTAAAATACCTGGTGTTAGAGGAAATAAGTTCCCGAATGTTCCCTGGAATCCATACAATTGTCCTCTTGGCTTTGTTAACCTAAAAAAAGCACCTGTAATAAAAGCAACAAGACCCTATCGAAGGTATGGTTGTTTAGCTCCATATACAGCTTTTCTTAACCGAGTGGATTACATAAGTGGTTATTCAGGAATGTATCGAAAATATAAATTAAATGAAGATATACATTTGGCTTTGAATGAAATAGACGGTTTAGAATTAGTTGATATCCACTTTGCTATTGTATGTAAGCCAAATGGAAGCAATGAAAGAAACTATTCTATTAAAGATAGATCAATAGCTCTGTATAGACACTATCTAATAAACGGTCAAGGAGATAACTATTCTGTGCCAAACCCAATATATAAAGCTCTTGAAGATGGCAGGTTTATAATACATAAATTTGACGAAGAGAATAATGAGGTATATTTCGGAACACCGTATCTGCAAGAAAACGAGTTAAAAGGTGTAATCTTTGAAGTACCAGAGGATACAGATGTAAGGCTTAGAGTATATGCTAAATTTAACTCTTCCTACTATCAAGATCCAGTTATTTTTCAAGCTGATTATAATTTTGATATTCAAGAAGAAGCTCCAAACAGAAGTATAGTATCGTGTAACAGAGAGCAAACCAATTTTTTATTTTCAGATTATTATACGGGAGCTCCATTTATCTCATTAGGGTCAGATACTTTCTCTGATGCTTATAGCGGTCAGACAATAGAGTTAACTCAAGGTTTTATTGGAAACCCTAGCTTTCAAGCTGAAGCCATACGTATATATCCTACAAATGGAAATACTGTTATTGACAGGTTTAATTTCAACTGCGATGCTCCACAAGTAAATGAGATGATTAATTTTAGCGATATAAATAATAATAATGCGTTAGTTATCTACCCCAACCCAACCAATAATACCCTAACTATTGAGTTGGCTGCATCATCTCCAAAAGCTGAAATTCATATTTTCAACACGATGGGAAAAAAGGTCTATCAGACTACCCCTTATGCTGAAGTAAATAAAGTTAAAATAGATGTTCGCAACTGGAAGAGAGGAATTTACTTAATTAAAGTTTCTGATGATTTAAATAAGTATCCGCTGAAAAAAGTTATAGTCAATTAATCATGTTAACTAAACGTATATTTGGCAAGAAAGCTCTAGTGTTATACCTAGGGCTTACCTTGCATCTTACAAACTCTTTAGCACAAGAGGTAGAAGTAAGATCTTGTGGGACTCCCTCAATGGACTCTCTCTCTTTTGTATCTCAGGCACACTATGGTAATAATGAATATCTGCAAGAAGTTTTAGATGCTAATGGGTATCGTGGATGGGAAAGTTTGAATAATCAGATGGCTCGCTTGCCTGATAGTTCACTTGAGTTTCTTCTTACCTACAAAGATTCAATGCCATTTTACAACTACATTATCCCTGTAAAGGTATGGGTTTACAGAGGCGATAATGCAGAGGGTGGAGCAAGTGAAAGATATGTACGGGAGGTTTTTGATCTAGTGCAACAAAACTTTGATAGAAACAGAACCAGTATAAAGTTTTATATCAAGTGCGATATTGAATATATAAATAGTGATGGTTTTTATAGCAGAATAGATTGTTCTGATGAGTTTAGTACTTTCAATGTCTTTCAAAACCACTATGACCCACATGCTCTGAATGCACACTTTGTAAACTCTGGTTGTCATAATTCAGGATATGCCAGATTTCCAACTGAAAGGCAGAAGTTTAGTTTTTGGGCAATAACTTCAGCTAACATAAATCAGACTGCAAACTTAGTAACCCATGAGATAGGTCATTGCTTTGGCTTATTACACACCCACGAAAACTGTAGAGGAGCTACTATGGATAACAGAGAAGCAGATCGGTGTTTTCAAGAGTCCGTTAGCAGGACAAGAAAAAATAGAGTTTGTGTTTTCACCTCTGGAAAGACAAAATGCTCCATCAATGGTGATGCTCTATGTGATACAGAAGCTTCGGTTGAGGATTTAGGAGATCATTTGAATAATTGTACTACTCAACCCTCTATTGGTTCAGATAAATGGGGGGAGAGATGGAGACCGCAAGTAAGTAATTTCATGAGCTATGCTTCTTTAAGTTGTTTGAGTGATTTTACTCCACAGCAAATAGCTGTAATGTGGCGAAAAATATACTTTCACTTTAGGCAGCCCCCAGAACTTCTGGCAATGGCTAATCAATTAGCTATACCTAGTAATATGGAGTTTACATCAGAAAACACTCTTAACGAGGAAGTTAAAATCTATGCAATGCATGAGATAGCTGGACCATACAATGAAGCTCCTTTTGTTATTCAGGAGAATACACAAGTTTCTTTTACTACTAATAGTAGTATAGAGTTGATGCCTGGTTTTGAGGCAAGTCCTGGAGCTAGTTTTACAGCTGAAGTAAAAGAAGAATTTGATTATTGTAGAGATTTAGCAAATGTTGAGTCCTATTTTTTTGATCAAATTCACCAAAGGGTTGATCAAAATATAAATCCAGAAATTGGTGGAGCTTATAATAGTTTACATTTAGTATCACCCCCACCATTAGAAATGCCAGTAGTAAAAAAGGTAACAGATAAGAATTCTCAAGAAAAACTTGCTCACAGTAGAGTTCATATTTTCCCTAATCCAACTAATAATGAAATTAACATCAACTTTTTACATGAAATAGTTACTTCTAAAGTAAAAATCATTTGTCTAGACTATCTGGGAAGAGTTGTTTTTGAGGGTAGTAAAATTGCTGAAATGAGTTCGTATAAAATTGACGTAAGCAACTGGAAAAAGGGTGTTTACTTCATCAAAATTTCTGATCGAGGAACTAGTTTTCTTCTAGAAAAATTTATCATACATCGATGATGCTAACGGAAAGTATATATATTAGAAAAAGGTTATAAATTTACATTTCTCAACCTTAGTAATTCCTATTGTGTCATTTCAAACAGGTAAGTGTGTATATCTGATCAAGGTTAATAAAAAACTCTATAAGATAGGCAAAAGCCAAAATCTACAAAAGAGAATCTCTCATTACCAAACACATTTGCCTATTCTATTCAAAGTAGTTCGGCAGTACTCTTCTGACAATATGGATGAACTGGAGAAGGTTTTGCATGTGGCTTTTCAACATAAAAGAGTTAAAGGAGAATGGTTTGAGTTAAAGAACGAAGATCTTGAAGTTTGTGACAATATTGCCAGAAGCTATTCTTTCATTGATCTAGAAAAAAAAAGGAAAAAGTATAAGCAGATAGAATTTAGTGATAACCCTGTGTTACAAGTAATGGAAGCAAATGAAAAATACTTACGCGATTACTCTCAAGTAGCAGAAGATATCAAGTTGGGCTTGAGCACTAATGAAATCTTAAGAGCTTATGATGGTAATATCAGCAAAACCGTTATCCAAACTTTACGAAAACTACTGGAACATCACACTCCTAACTCTCTTTTTGTAAGCAAATGGCTCTTCCTTATCAAAGACTTAGAAGAAGGTCTTACGATAAAACAAATACTCGACAAATACCCTGGTCAGGTAAATGAAGGAGTAATTAAAACAATTAAGAGAATTCTTAGAAACCAGTTGTATTAATACTTACATCAACACATCACAATGCGGTTGAACCTTAGGAGGTAAATCAGTTTCATCAAGCATTTCTCTAAGATCAATTTCGATACTCCGACATAATGCCGACATGGGTACGTCGTTTATAAAGTTTTCAAAAGGATCTTCGCTATTATCTCCCACTATCTCCATAGTCATAAATACCCATGATATTAAAACATGAAAAGGAATAGTAAGCCAAATAAAATAGTTCCCGAAGCTGGAAAACTCACCAATCAAGCCGAAAGGAAGCAATAAGATAAAAATCCAGGTAAATATTTTGCTGAAATAAGCATACTGTCTTGGAAAAGGAGTGTTCTTTATTCTCTCACACTTGCCTTGAAGTATATACAACTCTTCCAATACTCTCATCATCTCCATATGCCTAAAATCTTCTATCAAGCCTGTATCTGTCATATGATTTTTAAGCTCTTCGCCTTGCATTCGTATCAATTGTGCTGGAAAATTTTCTTTAGCCGCTAACTTATCATACTCTTCTTGCGATAGAAATGGTAAAACCTCTCCCTCCCAGTGCGTACATTCTGTAGTTCCTTTACGGAAAAATCTGACAGCTCCAACATGTTTAATACTGAAAGTAGAAGGCTGTCGAAGCTTTAGCCTTAGAGCATTAACCCATGCTAAATGCCTATAAACTAATCTTTTATGAATGCTTTGAAGTTCAGTATTAGAAATATCCTTTTTTGAGTGCTGCAAAGTAATAAAACTCAATACTTGATTTGCCCAGGTTCTACTATAGTTTACTATACCGCCCCATATTTTTCTAGCTTCCCAAAACCTATCATAGGATTGACTATTTTTAAAACCAATGTATAAAGCAACTGCAATACCAATAGTACTTAGCGGCAAAAACGGTACAACCAATTGAATATCTTTTTCTTTAAAAAAGAAATAAGAAAGGACAGCAACTGCACTCCAAAAGGCGTAAAACAAAAGATACTTCCATGCAAAACTCAGTATTATGCTCCACTTTATATTTCTTCTTATATACATCGGTTTTTTTATTTTAGTTGATGAAATTATTTAAAGTTTATCTTTAGTTTTCGAATACCGATTATTAGAATTTGGTTTTACAAATTTTCTCTCAAATAATGCTACTATAGACTCAATGGCTAAATCCTAAATAACCTCAAGTGTAAAATTCATTTAGGCGGCATAGTGTTTGTTGTAACAAAACGTAACACGTGTTAGCTAATTCTCTAAAATGAAAAATACACTTTATTGCTTTATTTTATTACTTTTTTTAATTGCTTCATGCTCTAAACAGAAAAACACTGAGTCTAAAAGTATAATAACAGAACCTATCCAACCCACTTCTTCTATAGTTAAGAAGGATATAACAAACGAAATATACGGGTCAGCCTATAGAAAAAGAGCCACTAGTTATTCTGCTGTAGTTAATAAAGATACTTCTGATTTTGCTGTTATTTTTTCAGAAGATAAAGAAGGAGGAAAAGTAAGAGTTATAGCTAATTATAATACTGGCTCTAGACCATATGAGACAAGAATGAAAGAACTTGAAAAGATATTACCAGTTGCAAAGAATGATTATAGTTTTGACTCTTTGGTTTCTATCCAAATAGGTCGGTTAGTAAATACTGGTGATTTAGCGATTGATGTTTCCAAAGAGTTTATAGATAAATATGGAAGTGATTTTAAAATAGATGTTAATGATTATCGCGAAATTGCAAACTTCCTATCTGAATCTAAAATGGGAAGAGATATTAACAAACTTATTGCTCCTTATTCCAGAGAAATAGATAAAGTTCAAGTTGAAAAGGTTTTTTTCATAGATAAGGAATCTATTAACTCTTCAGAAATAAACCACACCAAAAAGGAGATACCTGAAAAAATATTAGATTGCTCGGTATGGGTAGAGTTAGTAGATAAATAGTTTTCAATTGAGAGTTAAGGTGAAAAAATTATATAATACGTTGTTATTTAAATTCAGCAACTTTATTTACGATAAACTAAACAGTACATGAAAACAAAATATCTAGCAGGTGCATTAATAATTGGGCTATTATCTTTTTCAGCAAAAAGCCAAACATCTTTCAACGTACTATCTCTTGGTAATGGAGCTCAATCATAAAAGCTCCTAAATCATTTGTTAGTGTGCCTAATAAAGTCAATAGGATAATTCCTTGGACTAAAGAAGCTATTATTGACGGAACAACAGAAAAAGGTTGGAGTTCAGCATAAAATACTGCTTTTCCTCTTGTATTTGTTTTTGAACTTTCCGAAGAGTGTATAGTCAATAAATTTGGTTTCAACACTCAATGTGAAAACTATGAAGGGATAAGTGCAAAAGATTTAAATATTGAAGTTTCTACTACTAATGCTGATAATGGTTACAAAAGCATCTTAAAACCTGAGCTAAAAGAAAATGCAAGCACTACTTACTATGATGCCGCTCCTACTAAAGCAAGGTGGATAAAAGTTTCTATACTTTCCAACCATGGGTTTAAAACACATACAGAATTGATGGAGGTTGAAGCTCTTGGATACTATGCTAGCTCTAGTGCTTCTACTGGTGATTGGGAATCAACATGGGGAACTGTTTCTATTCGACAAGAAGGAACAACTATTAATGGTTGCTATGAGTATAGAAATGGGTTAATTACTAATGCTAGCGTAGATAGACGCATCTTAACAGTTTAAGTGGCTTGAAGAAGGGAAAAATGGTGTAGGTCACGCCGTTTTGGTTGTTAATGAAGAAGGGAATAGATTGAATGGAATTTGGGGATTTGGTAATAACTTAAGTAGATACGGAATATGGACGTTCAAGAAAAAGGCAAGCAAACCTTCTTCTTGCCAAGAAAGTGACAACAATAAAGAAGAAATTGACAGACTCGAAAAAGAACTGAAAAGCTCTGGAAAGCTGATTATCTATGGTATTGATTTTGAAGAAAACACTTCAGAAATTACTAAAAACTCTTATCTAACGTTAACAGACATAGAAGATCTATTGCAAAAAAACACTTCTTTAAAAGTTAAAATAACTGCTCATACTGATAATACTGCTTCAGAAAAACTCAGCCTTGATCTTTCTAAAAAAAGAACTGAAAGCATTGTCAATTATTTAGTTAGCAAAGGAATACCCAAAGCAAGGTTATCCTCAGAAGGTGTTGGATCAAAATACCCCATAGCAGATAATACTATTTGGTTAGGAAGAGCTGCAAATAGAAGAATCGAGTTAAGTTTAAATTAAAAAATAGTATGTGCTTGTTTACATAATAAAGCGCCCTGCATTTAAATAGCTTTCAGCTCTTTTAAGCCAAAAGTTTTTTGCCGTTTTTATCCATAAAAGTTATTGGTAAAGCAAACAAGTTTTGTTCACTATTGAATGATCTTAGAGTTGATTTTGCCATTGAGAAATTATCTACCGATAAGCAGTTAAGGATGTATACCATATAAGCAATTGTAGAGAGTACGGGCTTCAATACAGCCCAATCTTTTTCCAATTCTTTCTACAAAAAAACGGGAATTTACCCCTCTTATTTTATAAAACAGCTAAACAGTGAAATTTATCCATAATAGCTTGTTAACCAGTGCTTTACAATCGAATTTAGTGGTTGAAATTTATAAATTTCAACCACTAAATTTAGGTTTTTCAATAAGTATAGTAATACTTTTGACAGGTATAATTTAAAACTTAAATTTAATAGTAATGAAATTTTTAAGAGTAGAGTTATTGCTAATTGCAATAGCATTTTTGAGCAGTTGTGCATCTGGTTACAAAATGATTGAACCAAAAAAAATTAGTTATGCTTCAGGTAATGAAAATAACAGTATCAAGCTAGAGTATAAATATGATTTATTAGATAAAAAATACGCAAAAAAAGAGTCCAAAAAAGGTGTTAAGCTTGTTGCTATTAAAGTAACGAACAATTCAGGAAAGGATTTAATGTTTGGAAAAGATATTAAACTTACTTACGAAAATGGCAATGAAATAATCCCAATGAATAATAATGCGGTTTTTAATGCCTTAAAACAGAATTCTGCGTTATACCTCCTTTATTTATTGCTAACGCCTTTGACTTTGTCTACAGGAGATTCAGATCCCGTTCCTATAGGACTAATTGTTGGCCCAGGTATTGCTGCTGGTAATACAATCGGTGCTAGCTCAGCCAATAAGAAGTTTAGAGGAGAGTTAGCAATATATAATCTTGTGGGCGCTACGATTAAAAATGGGGAAACCAAACATGGCTTGATCGGGATAAAAACTAACTCTTATGAAGCATTGAAACTAAAAGTGGATTAAAGTAAAAAACTAAAGAATCAACTCCTTTGCTTCACAATTTTATCATTTATATGATAACCATTCATGTAGTTCAAATAAAAAAGTTACACTTGCAGTAAGTAATTTTCAACACCGCAATTCAGAAAGTTTTTACCGTTTTTATCTATGAAAGTTATTGGTAAAGCAAAGTTTTCTATTTTCGTCATAGATAAGGTTTGCCAAAATGAAATACGTTAAATATTCCAAAATAATACGTTGATAGGCTTCCTTAATTTAATTTCGATAAAATTTAGTATACAATAACTCAAAATGAAACAATTCCATAAGCAGAATAATATAATTGGCATTGCGGTTTTCATCTTCTCAACGATAGTTTATTTACTGACTGTAGAAGAAACTGCTAGCTTCTGGGATTGTGGTGAATTTATTGCCGTTTCCTATAAATTAATGGTTCCGCATCCTCCTGGTGCTCCATTCTTTTTATTGATCAATCGATTTTTTTCCTTTTTTGCCTTTGGGGATGTTGAAAATATCGCCTATTGGGTTAATATTCAATCTGTTATAAGCAGTGGATTGACCATAATGTTTTTGTATTGGTCTATCGTTTTTTTAGCCAGAAAAATCATTAAAACCGATGAAAAAAGCGAATACAGTCAATCTCAACAATATTCTCTATTTGCTTCTGGAATTATTGGAGCATTAGCATATACCTTCTCTGACTCTTTTTGGTTTTCGGCAACAGAAGCTGAAGTTTATGCTATGTCTTCTTTTTTTACTGCATTTATATTCTGGGCTATTCTAAAATGGGAGCATATTGAAGATGAAAATAGAGCTCTTCGCTGGCTAATTATGATAGCTTTAACTATTGGCTTATCGATAGGGGTTCATTTACTCAACCTTGTGGCTATACCAGCTTTAAGTTTGATTTATTATTATAAAAAATACCCGTCTGGCAAAAGAAGCTACTTATCTATTTTAGCAGGTCTTCTTATCATAGGAGTAATAATGGTTGTGGTTATAACAGGGTTAGCTGCTATTGGTGGAAAATTTGAGCTCTTTTTTGTCAATGGATTGAGTCTTCCTTTTGGTTCAGGAATAATTTTTCTCGTTCTCTTAATTGTTGCGGGACTAGCTTTTGGGATTTATAGATCGCACAAGAAAAATAATGTGTTAATAAATCATTTGCTACTAAGCCTTTCCTTTATTCTAATAGGCTACTCTTCTTATACACTTATTATTATTCGAGCTAATTTTAGCCCTCCTATCAATCAGAATGACCCTAAAGATGCTGTTAGTTTCTTATCTTATTTGAAAAGAGAGCAATATGGAGATAGACCTCTAATCTACGGTCCTACTTTCGTTGCCGAACATACAGATGTTAAAAAAACAGATCCAGTTTACAGAAAAGGAAAAGACAGATACGAAATTAAAGACTATAAGCAAAAGGCGGTTTATGATGGTGGTAACCAAATGTTGCTCCCTAGAATTTACAGTCAGCAGGGAGGTCACCCTGAGCTTTACAGAAAGTGGATTGGTCTTAGTCCTGGGGATAAACCCAATATGATAGACAATATTTACTACATGTTCCGATACCAATTTGGTCATATGTATCTGCGATATTTTATGTGGAACTTTGCTGGGAGAGAAAGTGATGAAAGAGATGCTGGGTGGCTAACACCCTGGAGTGATCTGGGAGAAGATATTCCTGAAGAGCTGGAAAGAAATAAAGCAAGAAATAACTTCTATTTTCTACCTCTCTTACTTGGACTCTTAGGCATATTTTACCAATATTCAAAAGACAGGAAGAATTTTTGGATGCTATTGCTTCTCTTCTTTTTAACAGGCTTGGGTCTAGTTCTATACCTCAATTCTCCTCCTGTTGAGCCTCGAGAAAGAGACTATATTTATGTTGGTTCCTTTTATGTGTTTGCTATTTGGATTGGATTGGGTTGTATGTCACTTATTGCATTTTTTCAAAAAACAATGAAATGGGGATCTGCTCTTACCCTAGGCTTTACACTATCTCTTTCTGTTCCAGTAATCATGATGGCCAAAGGATGGGATAACCATGATAGATCCAACCGATATCACTCTGTTGATCAAGCAAGAAACACTCTGAGTAGTTGTGCTCCTAATGCAATATTATTTACCGGAGGAGATAATGATACATTCCCTTTGTGGTACTTACAAAATGTAGAAGGCTATAGAACTGATGTACGAGTTATCGTATTGAGCTATTTCAACACGGACTGGTATCTTGAGCAGATGAGACAAAAACAGTACGAGTCTGAGCCTTTATCTTTTACTATTGACCAGGAAAACTATTTGACTGGTAAAAATGACTACATACCTCTTTTGGCAGAAGATAAAGCAAGCGGAGGGGTAAATGCTAAAGCCTATATTAAACTTGTAAACCAAAATGACCCAAGGGTGCAGGTGCCTCTGCAAGATGGTACAAGGACAGCCAGGCTTTTATCTAATAGATTTGCGTTAAATATTGATAAAGAGCAAGTTATAAAACAAGGGTTTGTACCAAAAGAAATGGAAGACCAAATTCCTGAAAAGCTGGTATGGCAAATTAGAGAAGGCAAAAGAGCAATATTTAAAAACGAGTTGGCACTAATTGACTTGATAGCAACTAACGAGGACTGGTCTAGACCCATTTACTTTAACAACACCTCAGCTAATTCTCTAAGTATGGATCTAAGACCATATATGATGTTAGAAGGTACTGCTTACAGGCTTATGCCAGTAATGCCAAAAGAGTTAGATGAGATGGGAATGGGTGGTGTTAATATCGAAGAGATGCTAAAAAATATAGAGAAATTTAAGTTCAGAGGCTTTGATGACCCTGGTACATACAATGATGATGAGTATCGAAAATTTGGTGCTAATACCAGGCATAGCTTCTATAAACTTGCAGATGTCCTTTACAAAAAAGGGGATAAGGAAAAGGCTATTGAAATCTTAAACATGGGCTTAGAGAAAATCCCTGACTACACTATACCATATAGCTTTTTCATTCCGAGATATATTGAACTCTACCATAAATTAGGAGAGCATGAAAAAGCAGATCAAATTGCTAACCTTGTTGCTCGAAGAGCTGTAGAAAACATTGATTATATAACTCGAAATCAAAATGATATTGAAGAGTTGCGACAAAAGAGTATGATGATTTTACAGTCTTTATCTTCTCTATACAGAGAGCTTGGCTCGGAGAGGGATATAGATGCTATTTTAGGTTTAGACAGTTTATCTGAAAGTGATTCCCTTGACACTATCCATAATGATAGCATAGCTTATCCTTATGAAGAAAAGGCACTAGAGTACTATAAAATGTTTGAAGATGCCATTGGTAAACTTCAAGCCTGGTCAGAAGAAAGCTAGAAAAAGAAATATAGACTCAACTAGCTTTTCAAAAGAAGTTAACATTTAAAAGAAAAAATTAGAGCAAATAGGAAAGAAAGTATTGATGGTAGCCAAATTAGAAGTTTAGCTTTACGTTTTAGCCTTTTTTTCTTTATCCTAAATATTATAACAATAGTTAGCGCTACCAGAGCAAATATTATAGAAAGAAATGCAGGAAGGATTATATACGACAGTCCACAGTCAAGCCTAGAAGACTGAAATGCTAAAGCATTAGAGCTAAAAAAAATAGTAAATACGAAAAGAAAAAAGAGCTTTATAATATGCGTTTTCATAATTTCTATATTAATTGATGACTTAAGACTTCTAAACCCTCTTCGAAAGAGTGAGGGTTATAACCAAAAGTATTTTTTGCCTTTCCTATATTCAATCCCGTAAAAGGCGGTCTTTTTGCTTTTTGAGAAAGAACATCGGATGATACTGGTGTAATTAGATTTTTATCTAAATTCCAAAAATCAGCAATTCTATTTGCTATTTGATAAGGAGTTAGAAGATCTTTACCAGAAATATTATAAATACCCTCTTCAGTTTTTTTAGTACATAGATAACAGCCATATGCTAAATCCTCGGCTAGAGTTGGGGTTCTATACTGGTCATTTACAACATTGATAGGCTTTTTGTCTTCCAAAGATTTTTTTATCCACAAAATAATATTAGACCTACTCATATTTTCTACTATTCCATAAACTAAGACTGTTCTAATTATGGACCATTTTCCCTTATACTTTTTTACAATACTTTCAGATTCCAGCTTTGTTTCAGCATAGTAGCTAAGTGGGCTCGGCGCTTCCTCTTCTGTATACATTCCACCTTCTTTCTCTCCATCAAAAATGAAGTCTGTAGATAAATGTATAAAGTGAGCATTCATCTGCTCAGAGTGGTTCAATAAATTTTTTACACCTTCTACATTTATAGAATATGCCTTTTCTCGCTCATCTTCACAAGCATCTACATTTGTCATTGCAGCAGTATTAATGATGCAAGTAGGCTGGATGCTTTCTAAAACATGCTTTACCTGGTTTTCATTGGTAATATCAAGTTCACAGTAATTATCCGTCAAATGCTCAACTCTTGACTTACCAGAAGAGGTTGCTACAAATGGAACTTCCTTTTCTAAAAAAAGCTTGATTAACTTCTGCCCAAGAAGACCATTCGCTCCAGTAATAAATATCTTCATCTATTTAAAATTTGTGACTTGTCTAGTTTGTTTGGCACACATCATTATCATCGCTTCAAGTGTGCCTCAATTTTATATCAGGCATGGTCTGTCAGTTTTTATTTTCTCTAAGACTCTCCAACTCAAACATTTCGTCACGAAGCCTTGCTGCTTCAACAAAGTTCATATCTTTTGCCGCCTTTTCCATTTTATTTTTAGTTTCTTGAATAAGTTTTTCTAAATCTTGTGTTGGTACATAGTCTGCTAAAATATCCGCTGCTTTATTTTTCTTTGGAGTGATGTTATATTCTTTAACATCTTTTTTAGCGTCCGCAACTTTTGTTTGTTGTATTACCGCTTCTTTTGATTTAACAATAGTTGTTGGAGTGATATTATGTTTCTGATTGTATTCTATTTGAATAAATCTTCTCCTACTGGTTTCATCTATTGCTGCCTGCATAGATTTAGTAACTGTATCAGCATACATTATCACCCTTCCTTCAGAGTTTCTTGCTGCTCTACCTATCGTCTGTATAAGAGATCGATGATTACGCAAAAACCCTTCTTTATCTGCATCCATAATAGCTACCAGCGCTACTTCAGGTAGGTCTAACCCTTCTCTCAAAAGGTTAACTCCAACTAGTACATCAAATATTCCTAACCGTAACTCTCTTAAAATTTCAACTCTATCAAGCGTTTTAACTTCAGAATGAATATATCTTGTCTTTATATTAATATTTTTCAAATAGGTGGACAGCTCCTCAGCCATTCGTTTAGTAAGAGTAGTTACTAAAACTCTAAACCCTCTTTTGATAGTATCATCTATCTCATTTAGCAAGTCATCAATTTGGTTTAGGCTGGGTTTAACCTCAATTCTTGGGTCAAGCAGACCTGTAGGTCTAATTACCTGTTCAACTATTGAGCCTTCTGTTTTTTGTAGTTCATAATCTCCAGGTGTAGCACTTACATAAATTACCTGGTTTAGCATACCTTCAAACTCGTTGAATGTAAGTGGTCGGTTGTCCAATGCAGAAGGCAGTCTAAACCCATAATCAACTAAAGAGGTTTTTCTTGAGCGGTCTCCTCCCCACATTGCTCGTATCTGGGGTGTAGTTACATGGCTTTCGTCTATTACCATCAGATAGTCTTCTGGAAAATAGTCTAACAGGCAGAAAGGTCTCTCCCCTACCTGTCTTCTATCAAAATACCTAGAGTAATTCTCTACACCGGAGCAATAGCCAAGCTCTCGCATCATCTCCAAATCGAACTCAGTACGCTCTTTTAACCTTTTTGCTTCTAAAAACCTTTGCTCTTCTTCAAAAGTTTTTATCTGGATTACCAGGTCATCCTGTATTTCTTTTATAGCTTGATGAAGTACATCTTTACCTGTGACGAATAGGTTAGCAGGAAATATGGTTATAGCACTTTCATTAGAGATTTTTTTACCTAAAATAGGGTCAATCCTATGAATGTCTTCTACCTCATCTCCCCAGAAATAAATCCTATAGGCAAAGTCAGCATAAGCTGGGAAAATATCTAGTGTATCTCCTTTTACTCTAAAATTTCCTCTTTTGAGCTCTACCTCTGTTCTACTGTACAGTATATCTACTAGGTCAAAGAGAAGCTGATTTCTAGGCCTTTCTTCTCCCTTACTAACCCTAACAATATTTTTACCAAACTCTGTTGGGTTTCCGATACCGTAAATGCAAGATACTGAGGCAACTACTACCACATCTCTTCTTCCTGTAAGAAGGGAGGAAGTTGCAGCAAGCCTTAACTTTTCAATTTCTTCGTTGATCGAAAGATCTTTTTCGATATATGTATCAGATGTGGAGAGATATGCTTCAGGTTGGTAGTAATCGTAATACGAAATAAAATATTCAACAGCATTTTCAGGAAAAAACTGTTTAAACTCTCCATAAAGTTGTGCCGCCAGAGTTTTATTATGGCTTAAAATTAATGCGGGTTTATTAACTTCCTTGATAACATTTGCTATTGTAAATGTTTTACCTGTTCCAGTTGCTCCCAGCAATACTTGAGAAGGCTCATTATTATTGACCCCTTCTACCAATTGCTTAATTGCCTTTGGTTGATCTCCAAAAGGAGAAAAGGGAGATTCGAGTTTAAATTCCATTTGTTTCTAAATTAATAAACGCTGTAGAAGATCTTTTCAAAACACTTACACCATTGGCATAAAAACAAACAAATTTTAGATAACTAATTATAAAAACAATATGGAGTTTTGAGTAAAACCTCTTAAAATTGAATAGAATTTTATTGGACACTATTAAGCATGTATAAAACTCTTCCAATAACAGTAAGAAGTGTTCTTGTATTACTTGTATCTTCCTTAGTTTCTTTTTCTCAAGAAAAGCAAAGCTTTTCACTGCAAGAAGCTGTAGGGTATGCTCTAGACAACAACAGCAATATTAAAAAAGCAGAATTAGATATTAAAATAGCTGAAGGCAAGGTTGGAGAATATTTATCCATTGGACTTCCACAAGTTAGTGCAAAAGCAGACTTCACCTATAATTATAAAATTCAGCAGGTAATTTTACCTCCGGAGTTTGGAGCTTCCGTTTCTGGAGAGCCAGTCACAGATGATACCCCTCCTTTCGTTACTCCTTTTGGAGTTGCCTTACAGTCAAATGCAGTAGCATCTCTTCGACAACTCATTTTTGATGGTACATTTTTTCTTGGTCTTAAAGCAACAAAAATATATAAGCAATTATCCATTCGAACATTAACACAAACTAAAGTGAGTGTTATAGAAAATGTTACAAAAGCATATTACGCCGTTCTAGTTAACCAAAAAAGATTAGAACAACTAGAAAAAAATGTTGCCAGATTAGATACCCTCCTAAGACACACCAAAGCTATGTATGCAAATGGGTTTGTAGAAAAGACGGATGCAGACCGAATAGAGGTTTCCTTCAACAATATAACCACGGAGAAAAAAAATGCACTTCGTTTCTTGGACTTGAGTAAACAATTACTCAAGTTTCAAATGGGAATGGATGTAAATTCTCCTATTCAATTAAGTGATCCTCTGAGCAAGACTAATTTTATAATTGAAGAGAATGAAGAAACGAATTACACACTAAGACCAGAGTTCAATATTTTACAAACAGCGTTTGAGTTAAACGAAATTAATGTAAAACGCTATAGAGCAGGCTATTATCCTACTTTATACTTTAATATTAACTATGGTCTAAATGCCGGGGGCAACGATCTTGAAAACCTAAGAGATTGGTATGGATTTGGTGCTTTAGGTTTCTCTTTAAACATCCCCATTTTTGATGGTTTCTTGAAGAAAAATCTCATTTCTCAGGCTGAGTTAGAGTTAAAGAAGACCGTTGTTGATCAGAATCAGTTGAAAAAATCTATTGATTTTGAAAGAAACCAGTCTGTAATACAGCTCAATAGTAGTATTGAAACTTTGAAGTCTCAGGAAAGAAACATGGAATTGGCAAATGAGATTTATGAAAAAGCTAAAATTAAATATGACGAAGGAGTAGGCTCTACTCTTGAATTAACAGACGCAGAAACTTCCTACAAAGATGCTGAAGCTAATTACTTCAATGCTCTTTACGAAGCAATAGTAGCTAAAATAGAATATAAAAAAGCTCTGGGAGTCCTAATTAAAGATTTTGAAAACTAAAATTTTAAACAAAAAAATGTTTTTTCATTTGTTGAAAATGCCAAAAATGGCATTTAAAGTTTTGAGCATTGTAACTCTTCTGATCTTAGTCAGTTGTGGTGAAAGTAAGCAAGAGAAAAATGATATAACTACTAAGAAAAATAAACTTAAAGCCTTAAAAAAGGAGCTTAGTGAACTTCAAGGAAAAATAATAACCCTTCAAGCTGACATTGATAAAGAAGAAAATATTGACCCAAAGTCTAGACTTAAAAAAGTGTGGGTAGGAGAAGTAAAGACAAAAGAGTTTAATCACTATATAGAAGTTCAGGGAAGTGTGAAGTCAGATAAAAATGTAGTTGTAAAGCCCGAAATATCTGGAGTTTTAATTAAAAAAACAGTGGATAAAGGGCAAAAGGTATCTAAAGGGCAAATAATCTGCATAATAGATGGAGATCTAATTCAAAAAAATATAGAAGAGGTAAAAAAGAGGCTTGAATTGGTTGAAGAAATATACCAAAGACAAGAAAATCTATGGAAACAGGGTATTGGTTCTGAAATTCAATATTTACAATCCAAAAATGATAAAGAGTCTTTAGAAGCTTCATTAGCAACATTAAAGACACAACAAAGTAAAACAAAGGTTAAAGCACCTTTTTCAGGCATTTTAGATGAGTTTTTTGTTAATACTGGAGAAATGGCTGCGCCTTCCATGCCACTAGCAAGGATTATAAACTTAAACGAACTAAAAGTTTCATTTGATCTATCCGAAAGATACGCTAAAGACTTTAGCAAAAAGGATAAAGTATTAGTAGAATTTCCAGCCCTTGGAATTAAAAAAGTAGTTCCTATTTCAAATATTGGTCGTTTTATAGATGAAAGAAATCGAACGTTCAAAGCAGAAGTTACTATTGATAATAAAGATAATCTACTCCGACCAAACAACATGGCTGTTGTTAGGCTAAATGATCTGAGAAAGGAGAAAGCGATTACTGTCCCATCTCATTTACTGCAAAAGTCTGCAGAAGGAGATAAATTTTTATTCACCGTTTCCAAAGGGAAAAATAATACTGTCGCTAAAAAAACAGTTAAAATTGGGGAAACTTATGCCGGATATACTGTTATAAATAGTGGGTTAAGCGAAAGTGATTGGGTAGTAATAAAAGGATATAATGAAGTGACATCAGAAGAAGAAGTCAATGTTAAAGGAAAAGAGGATCTATATAAATCATATCCTCCCAAGCTTATTAAAAGTTAAATCATCTTGATTAATCGAATCCTTTGAAAAAATGACAGAAAGACCACAAGAAGAAGTTAAAAGAGAATTCGGGTTAAGCTCTCTTTCCATAAATAATGCTACCAGTGTTTTTATTTTAGTATTTATAATTACTGGTTTTGGGTTGTTCTCCTATATCTCTATGCCCAAAGAACAGTTTCCAGAAATTGTTTTACCTAATATATATATCAATACCATTTATCCGGGAAACTCTCCTGTTGATATGGAAAACCTGATCACGAGACCTATTGAGAAAGAGATTAAATCACTAAAAGGAGTTAAAAAAATCACCTCAACCTCTCTTCAGGATGTATCTATTATCATAGTTGAGTTCAATGAAGACGTAGAAGCTTCTGATGCTTTAATTGATGTAAAAGATGCCGTTGATAAAGCCAAAAGTGAGCTACCGACAGATTTGGATGAAGACCCGATGGTGATGGAGCTTGACTTTTCGGAGATTCCCATTGTAATGATCAATTTATCTGGTGACTTTGAGATAGATAAACTAAAGGATTATGCAGAGTATTTAGAAGATAAAATTGAAGCACTACCCGAGGTATCAAAGGTAGATATCATTGGTGCATTAGATAGAGAAATACAAATAAATGCTGATCCATTTTACATGGCTGCAAGCAATGTAACTTTTGGTGATATAGAGGGCGCTATTGCATCAGAAAATATTACTGCTTCTGCGGGAGATGTGCTAATTAATGGTTTTAGAAGGTCTATACGAATACCTGGAGAGTTCAATAATGTAGAAGAATTAGAAAATGTTATAGTAAAGTCTGAAAAAGGAAGGCCTGTATATTTAAAAGACATCGCAGAAGTAAAAGATAGCTATGTAGAAAGGTATAGCTACTCGAGATTAGCTACTTCTAACTTTCTAAAGGAAGGTAATTACCCTGTCGTGTCACTAAGGGTAGTCAAAAAGACAGGGGAAAACCTAATCAATGCATCTGAAGAAATTGATAAGTTACTTGAAAAAGCAAAAAAAGAATATCTCCCGTCTAAACTAAATATAGTATTAACAGAGGATCAGGCTGATGATATGAAAACCCAGATTAGTAACCTGGAAAACAGTATCATCTCAGGAGTAATATTGGTTGTGATCGTTCTGCTATTCTTCATGGGACTTAGAAATGCCCTTTTTGTAGGAATAGCAATACCCCTTTCTATGTTCATGTCCTTCATGATCTTAGGGTCACTTGGAGTAACAATCAATATGGTAGTACTATTTGGTTTAATCCTGGCACTAGGAATGCTGGTAGATAATGCCATTGTGGTAATAGAAAATATATATAGATTAATGGAACAGGGTTATTCCCCTATGAAAGCAGCTAAAGAAGGTGTTGGAGAGGTAGCTGTTGCTATTATAAGCTCTACTGCTACAACACTAGCTGCATTTGTTCCTTTAGCTTTTTGGGGAGGAATAATGGGTGAGTTTATGAAATATTTGCCAATTACCCTCATTGTAGTATTAGCTTCCTCTCTTTTTGTAGGACTTGTTATCAACCCTGTTATTGCATTTAAATACATGAAGGTAGATAACAGCCCAAAAATTAAAAATAAAAAATTATTGACGATAGCAGGAATTGCATTAATTGCAGTAGCAATCCCTCTTTATTTAAGAGCAAATTCTTATTCATTGCCTAATATTCTGACAACGCTGGCTCTAATTATTTTAGCCAATGCCTACTTTTTTAAACCTGCTGCCTACTGGTTTCAAAACGAACTGCTAACAAGGCTTGAAAAAATATACCTTTCTACGTTGAGGTTTGCTCTTACAGGCAAAAAGCCTTTGATTTTTTTCGGCGGTGCATTTGTATTTCTGTTTTTATCGATGATTCTATTTATTTCCAATGCACCTAAAGTAGTTTTTTTTCCAACTTCTGACCCCAACTATGTCTTTATAAATATTGAAGCTCCTATTGGAACAGATGCAGCACAAACAGATAGTATAACCAGAGCTATCGAAAAAGATGTCTTTGAACTTCTTAAGCCATATAGATCAATTATTAAATCAATAGTCTCTAATGTAGGTGAAAATACAGGTAGCCCAAATGAAGGCCCTGCTCAAGAGACTACTCCTAATAAAAGTAAAATAGCCATTGGGTTTAAGCCGTTTGAAAAAAGAGGAAATATTAGTACAGTTGAGATTAAGAAAAAAGTTACAGAATATGCTACTACATTAGATGGATTAGTAGTTAATGTAGCACAGGATGAAGGTGGCCCACCAACGGGAAAACCGATTAATATTGAAGTTACAGGAGAAGACTATCAAACTCTAATACAAGAAGCTGAAAAAATAAAAAATATAGTTGCCTCCTCTCAGATACCAGGTATAACAGGGTTAAAACTAGGCTTGGATATAAATAAGCCTGAAATGCTGGTAAACATAAATAGAAGTAAGGCTAGAAGATATGGTGTCTCTACAGGAATGGTTTCTGGACTACTAAGAACCGCCGTTTACGGAAAAGAAGTTTCTAAATTTAAAGACGGTGAAGACGATTACCCCATACAACTTCGCCTAAAAAAGGAGTATAGATACAACCCTTCTACACTAAAGGAAACTACATTAATCTTTAGAGATAACCAGGGACAGTTACATAATGTACCTATATCATCTATTGCTGACTTTGAAATTGGGTCTACTATTGGCTCTGTAAAAAGAAAAGATTTGGATAGGATGATTGCCGTAATGGCAGATGTATCTGAAGGATATAATGCAAATGAAATTGTAGCAGGACTAAAGCAAATCCTTGAGTTGCATAAAGAAAAAATGCCAGATGGATATAACTTTAAATTTACAGGGGAACAAGAGGAGCAACAAAAATCAATGGAGTTTCTTCTTAAAGCCATGTTAATCGCTGTTGCAGCTATTTTTTTAATCCTAGTTTCACAATTTAACTCTGCAATACGACCGTTTATCATAATCTGCTCTGTTATTTTTAGTCTTATTGGTGTTTTATTAGGTCTTTTCATCTTCGGGGATGAGTTCGTTATTATCATGACTGGGGTTGGAATAATTTCCCTTGCTGGAGTAGTAGTAAATAATGCAATTGTTTTAATCGACTACGTAGATTTATTAAGAAAGAGAAAGAAAAAAGAAAGAGGTTTATCAAATGATGATCATTTGCCAACTAAAGATTTTATCGACTGCTTAGTAGAAGGAGGAGCTACAAGATTAAGACCTGTTCTTTTAACTGCTATTACCACAATACTGGGCTTAATCCCATTGGCTGTGGGTCTTAATATCGATTTCTTTGGTTTATTTTCAAAATTTGAACCTGGTATATATATAGGAGGATCTAATGCAGATATTTGGGGACCAATGGCTTGGACAGTAATCTATGGATTAGTCTTTTCAACTTTCCTAACCTTGGTTATAGTACCTGTGATGTACCTTCTTTCTGATAATATCATTCAGCTTATGGGCAGGGTTAGTAAAAAACTTTCGCCGTCATCCAAATAGAAAAAACATCTGCTATCTAAAAACCTTAGCTCTTTTAAGAAAAAAAAGACCAATAATGGATGGGATAATAATATTAATACTCCACATAGCAAAAGAAGACACTAATATTTCAGGCGAATGAGCGTCAAACTTTTGAAAGAAAAAGAGGGCTGCCCCGCCCCTTATACCGATATCACTAATTACATTTAAATTAGGCAGTAGTGATTTTGTAGCAAACATTAAAAAAGTCCCTGAAAAGAAGTTAACTAAGCCAATTTTTGTGAGGTTAAATATCGATGCAATACAATAAAACTGGATTGAAAAAATACTGTATCTTAAAACAGAGATACTGATTAAAATTAGAATATCTTTTTTGCCAAATGACTCCATTATTTTTATCCACTTCCAAAACCGTGGCATTCTCTTAAATAAAGAGACCCATTTATTAGAAAGAAAAATGACACCAGTGCTTATTAACAGTAAGGATAAAGCCAGTAGAAGCATCCAGATTGATGCATCATTTTTATAAAATATCAATACTAACAGACCTACCACTCCGAAAAGAAATGTAACATAAGCCTGAGTAATAGCACCAATTAAAAAACCTCCACGCATGATAACCCTCTCTTCTCCTCTTAGCTGCCAGATTCTTCCAAAATAATGCCCTACTATATTTCCTGCAAAAACAGAAAGAGATACTCCAGTTATAACTCCCTTGAATGCCTCTAAAAAGCTAGAGTCTTTTGCTTTATTTAAAATAAACTTCCACTTATAAGCTTCAGAAGCCCAGTTAAAAGGTAGAAGAAGTAGACTTAACGCAAGAAATAAAACATTTTGACTAGTAAAGTCTGTTAAATCAAAAAAATCATTTAAGCTAGTTTTTTCTTCATGTACGGAGTAAAAAATATAAGCAAAAGAAAAAATGACTATCCCTAACTTGATAAGTGCCGCTAATACTTTTTTATACTTTGAATAAATCTCTCCTAAAGCCAATTTTACCTGTTATATTTCTTTATAGAACTCAAAGATATGCCTAAAGAGAAAATAATTTTAGGAATTGACCCTGGAACATCTGTATCTGGCTTTGGTCTAATTATTATAAAAAATAAAAAACCGGAACTGCTTCAGTATGGAGTATTGCACTTAAGTAAGTTTTCTACTCATGCGTTGAAGCTCAAAAAAATCTTTGACAAAACACTACAGCTTATTGATGAATATCACCCAGATGAAATGGCATTAGAAGCTCCTTTTTATGGAAAAAATGTACAGTCTATGCTAAAACTGGGGAGAGCTCAGGGTGTAGCAATGTCAGCAGCTTTGTCACGGGAAATACCTATTGTAGAATATGCCCCAAAAAAAGTAAAACAGTCGGTTACTGGTAATGGTAATGCATCAAAAGAGCAAGTAGCGAAAATGCTGATGTCTATTTTGAAGTTTGAAAACAATGAAAATAACCTTTTGGACGCTACAGATGCTTTAGGAGTTGCATTATGCCATTTTTATCAAGCTGGTAGAGGAGTTCAAACAAAAAAGAGTTGGAAAGCTTTTATAAATGATAACCCGAATAGAGTATTAACTAAACCATGAAACAGACATGTCTGATTTAAAATTGAGACACGCAGGGGGGATGATTAAGATGTGTGGCAAACAAACCAGACAGGTCACAAATTTTATAGCCATGAAATGTCAACCTTATAATAATCGTTGTCCTATATATAACCAATAGTATCAAATTATGATTTTCAGAAAAGGATATGTAACTAAGCAGTCGTTTTACACCCTCTTTTTTTTATTATTGTTAACTACTACTGAAAAGTCTTACAGCCAAACCTACAGCTTTGATGCACTCCGGTATTCCAGATCCTATTTTGGTGGTACAGCAAGGTTTCAGGGTATAGCTGGAGCAGGTGCAGCTCTAGGTGGTGATATGAGTAGCGCCTACTCCAACCCTGCTGGCTTAGGTTATAACCGCTCTTCAGAATTAAGCATTAGCCCTTCAGTTAGTTTTAATAACTCTACTTCTAGTTATTTCAACGAAAACCCAAACCAGCCATTTTCAAGTAGTGGTGCAGATGCTATTCGGTTAAACCCGAACATATCTCACTTCGGGTACATTAAATCCAATCAAAAAAATACAGATCAAAGATTTAAAGGAGGTTCTTTTGCAATTACATTTACAAGGCTCAATAACTTCCATCAAAAAATCAGGTACGAAGGTGTTAATGATACTACCTCTATTGTAGATAGTTTTATTGAAAATGCTAATGGTACACCTTCCAATGAATTTGAAAATCAAAATAACAATGGTATATATAAAAGCTTAGAAACACTAGCCTATTTTACTTATTTAACTAACCCTTTTTTTGCTACTCCTTCTGATACTACTACTCGTTATTACTCTTTCTTACCAATAGTTCCTACTCAGCAAGAAGAAGAAATAACCAGAAAAGGGGCACATAATCAATGGTCGATTTCCTATGGGGGCAATTATGACGATCGTATTTATTTTGGAGCTACATTAGGTATTCAAACCTTGAAGTATAAACGAGAAAAAATTTATAGAGAGAATCCACTGTTAAATAACTCCATTTCTTCTCCATTATCGTCGTTGACCATAACAGAGAACCTCAGTGTTAATGGGGCTGGAGTAAATTTAAGTGCAGGTATTATCTACAATGTAACAAACAGAATTAGGTTGGGTGCCTCAATAACTACACCTACGTTTATGCACCTAGAAGAAGAGGAAGATAAATCTCTCGAAAGCATATATCAGACAAATTATTTTTTTAATGACTCTCTATATAAAAGAGAGTTTTATGGGGAAGAATTTGCTATTGCATATGGGATTAATGAAGATGTCATCTTAAACCAGGAAACTGGAAAAACAACAACTCGAGTTTTTGATTACACCATGATCTCTTCATTTAAACTTACTTTTGGAGGAGCTTATTTCTTTGGAAAAGATGGCTTTGTAAGCGCTGACTTAGAGATGGTAAATTACTCTAATGTAAATCTGGAGTCTAATTACATTGATGATGACTTTTTTACTGATAACCTTTTTATCGAAAATAACTTTAAAAGTTCTTTAAACTTTAGACTTGGAGGAGAGTTGAGAAGAGATCCATTTCGCTTTAGAGGTGGATATGCATACTATCAAAATCCAGCAGATGGTCTTTCAGAGTTTAATGATACTCAATTTATAACTCTAGGGGTAGGTATTAGAAAGGAAGGTTATTACTTTGATATATCGTTGGTAAATAAAATAACAGAAGAAAGCTATTCACCTTATCAGTTATCTAATCATCCAAGCCCACAAATCGAATCAGATATTGACAATGTAAGCTTAACTTTTTCTTGCGGGATATTATTTTAAAGTAAAAAGGCTACTTTTTTGTAGCCTTTAATTTATTCCCAACTTAACTCTTGGTCAAGATCTGTTTTTGACTCATTTCTTTCGCCATCTTCATCGTCTCTGTCGTGCTGGGTAAAGTCATAGTCAGGCATTAACTCATCTTTCACGTGGTTTACACATTCATTCAATGCCTCAACAAATTTGTTAAAGTCTTCTTTGTAAAGAAAGACTTTGTGCTTCTCATAAGTAAAACCGTCATCGTTGTACTTTCTCTTACTTTCAGTAATTGTAAGATAATAGTCGTTAGAACGAGTTGATTTTACATCAAAAAAATACGTTCTTTTACCTGCTCTTACTCTTTTCGAATAAATTTCGTCTCTTTCCATCCTTTTACACTTCCTTAATTAAAAAAAATTACTTTATTACTATGTAAAGTTAACTAATTTTCATTTTCTTTTTTAAAAAATGAAAATTAAGGTAGTTTTTCTAGAAGCCTGGGGTCTTCTTTTACCACTCGCATTTTGTTTTCAGGAGCACCTTTTCTAGCCTTAATTACATCTAAAGCCAGATAAATCGCTTCTCTTAAAGATGTCTCATCCGCTATATTTTTACCTGCAATGTCAAAAGCTGTCCCATGATCTGGAGAGGTTCTCACAATAGATAAACCTGCAGTATAGTTTACTCCAGAGTTAAAACAAATTGTTTTAAATGGTATAATCCCCTGATCATGATACATCGCCAAAACGGCATCAAATTTTTTCCATAGCCCAGCTCCAAAAAAACCATCTGCTGAATACGGGCCAAAAACAAGATTTCCTTTTTTATAAAGCTCTGCTATCGTTGGTTTTATAATCTCATTTTCTTCTTTTCCCAACAAACCATTATCCCCAGCATGAGGGTTTAACCCTAAAACAGCAATTTTGGGCTTTTCAACTCTAAAGTCTCCTTTTATACTATTTGTTAATATTTTCAAAGATTGAATAAGACTATCTCTGGTAATTTTGCTTTTAACTTCCTCTAAAGGTATATGACCGCTAAGAACCCCCACTCTCATCTGCTCTGATACCATTAACATCAAAGCCTTTTTTTCCTTACTGAAAGCATCTTGAAAAAACTCTGTATGCCCTGGAAAAGTGAAGTTTTTATCTTGAACTGTTTCTTTACTTATTGGGCAGGTAACAATTCCATCAATAAATCCCGTTTTAAGATCTTCTTTCGCTTTTTCTAGTGCTTGAATAGCACACTTACCAGCTTCTGTAGTTTTCTTTCCTGGATCTACCTGCTGAGGGTCTTTCCAACAACTGATTACATTTACTTTCTTTTCATTCACATAGCTTCCCTCATGGTATTGGTGGTGAGAAAACACATCAATATTTAAGTGTTTTTTATACCAGGATAAAACCCTTCCGGAACCATATATAATTGGAATAAAAAGATCCATCATTCTTTTGTCGGAAAAAACTTTTAAAATTATCTCTGGACCAACTCCATTATAATCTCCTATTGTAATTCCTAGTTTTACTTTTTTACTATTCTCTTTTCTATCTTCGTAATCCATTATTTCAGCCTAAACTTTTATAAAAATACTTCTTCCTGAAGAAGAAAATACTACTACTTTACTGCAAAGTATCAGGCGTTCTTAGTCTTGATACTTCTCTACTATAGCTTCTATTTCTTGAAGTTTTCTTGAAGTATATGCGCCCTCTGTATTGTAAACTATTTTTCCTTCAGGATCTAATACAAAAAAGTAAGGAAGGTCTTTTTTCCCAAGCTTTAAAGCTTGCTTATAAGGCTTTATCTTCACTTTCGAAATAACCGTATACTTGTGAAGTTTTTTATCCAACTTCTTATTCATAACCGTCTCTATTTTACCACTTGCTGCCTTAGCAAGTCCTTTGAGTAAACCCACAAAATAGATATTAACATCATGCTCAAAGCTGGGAATAAAATCAGATTTTGGAGGTTCTATAAACGTGGTGTAAGTCGGCTCAAACCAGGCCTTTAGGAGCTTATCTGACTTCTTAGAATACGCTACTCCTACTAAAGTCACCTTACCTTTTGTATCCTTTGGTAAGAAAACACTTTTCTCTTCTAAGGTTTCTCCTTCAAGATCTGGGAATTGCTTTCCTTTTTGAGAAAAAACCAGAAATGGAAGAAGAACCAATAGTATTACATTTATATTTTTCATGTGTTTTAAATTTGTGACCTGCCTAGTTTCCTTAGAACACATCTTAATCATTGCTATGTGAGTGTCTCAATTTTAAATCAGACATGGTCTGTTTCATTCTTTTTTGTTTAATAACGACTTTAAACTAAAGCTGTTTAAAATAAAAATAGATATTCCCAAAACTTACACTTCAAAAATACTTTCATTTTCAATATAAACAACTAATCCTTTTTTAACCTGATAGCCAGCTTCTTGCAGTGCCTTTCTGTATAATATTACTTGTGCTTTGTGAAGCTCTAAATTAGTTGCGCCTGTTTTATATTCTATTATCGTAACTTCATTATTTTCTATTACTAATCTATCTGGTCTCAAAATTTGTTGATCTTCGCCGTCATTGTATGATATTTCATACTCATTAAGTACAACTTTATCATCACTATATTCAAAAAATGGAGCTAGCTGAGGTAGGTTTATTATACTAGAAAGTTTATCTATTAAAAAGTTTTCTTCCGAAGGGTCAATAATGTCTTTAGCAAGCATCTTTCGGACAATGGTAGGGATGTCCTCTGCATAAAGGATCATCTCCATGGCATAATGCAGTATTTTACCTTTGAGTTGAGGGCTAAGCTTCTCAGAGGAAAGAAGAAAATGATCCATATCGCTAATACTTTTCTCCCTGGAAAAAGAAACCTGAGATAAGTTATCCGAATAAAACAATTCTTCCTGGTACTGTATTTTTGAAAGCTCTTTCTTTTTCGCCTCTTCTACTTCTTTATGTTCTAACTCGTACGGTTCAATTTTATAGAAAGAATCAAAGTCTATTTTTTTATCAACATATAGAGATGGCGCAACAAAATTTATCAACTCAGCTATAGTATTAATTTCTGATGGCTGCTTAAATTTAGCTTCTTCTGTAATTACACTCAGCGAATAAATAGATCTTGTAAACGCTACGTAAAGAAGATTTAAGGCTTCTAAAAAACTACTTTCTTTCTCTTTTATGTATTCTTCTCTATACTCTGTCTGATCCAAATCTTTAACGACTGGTAGTAAAATAACATCAAGCTCAGGTAGAAAATTTTCCCTATTCTTTCGGTAAAACCATTTTTTCTCTTGAGTTTTCGGAGTCATTTTCCAGTTAGCAAAAGGGAGTATTACAACAGGGTACGATTTTCCTTTAGCCTTATGTATTGAGGTGATCGTTATTGCATTTCCCTCACTGACCAAATCTACTGAGATCTTACTTTTATTACTCTCCCAATACTCTAGGAAAGTACTGTAAAGCTCTGATTTTTTATTTTCTCCAAAACGGAATGCTTCTTCTAAAAGTCTATTTATATAGCTTATATTTTTGGGTTTCTCAGATAATTTGAACACTTCTATCAACCTTTCTAATGCTTCATAAAGGTTAAGTGCATTTAGAGTGTCAAAGTTTGGTGACTCAAGATCAAATTCGCCATTTATAAAATTTATAAAAGCGTTATTATCCGTTTTAATGTATGGTAAAGCTTTAAAGTATTCATCTCCAGAAATAGGTTCTGGTTCACCATATCTTTCCTGAAGTAAAAAGTCTAATAGTTTTACTCTTAAAATCTGATCATCAGGTAATTCAAAAAGCTTTAGCCAATTAATCAAAAAGATTACCGCAGAATGGTTGGAAATAAGCAGAGACTCATCCGTAATCACAGAAATTTCTTCTTTAATACACATTTGAGCAATAACAGGGATGCTTCGATTCTCTCTACACAGTATAGCTATATCTCCATAAGAAAAACCTTTATCCAAATATTCTGTTACCATATCTTTTATCAAAGACAGGTTTTGCTCTTCTTTTTCTGAAGCATCTTTCAAAACAGTGATGCTAATATGCCCTCCTTCAGTTATTGTTTGCTGCTCGTGGTCTGTGTAATCAAATGATACCTGACTGTAAATATTTGCGAATTGATCACATACCACCCCAAAGAAAGCATTGTTAAACTCTACTATTCTTTTTCTGCTTCTGTAGTTCTTTTGTAGAGAATAACAAGCAACTTCTTCTTCAATAAACACATGCCTCTCTCTTAACGTCTCATCTTTTTGACCACTTTCAATATTAGCATCTAAGCTGCTGATAATTTTACTATCGCCACCTCTCCATCTATAAATAGACTGCTTTGCATCTCCTACAAGCATGTTGTCCATTCCTTTGCTTAGAGAGTTTTCAATAAGTGGTAAAATATTTAGCCATTGTATTCTAGAAGTATCTTGAAATTCATCTATCAAAATATGATGATACTTTTCTCCTAGCTTTTCATAAATAAAAGGAATGGGGTTGTTCTCAACTACAGACCGGATTGCTTTATTAAAATCAGAAATTTGAAGAAACGTTTTCTCATTCTTCAGCTGATCAAAAATTTCTAAAAGTGTTTTCGTCAAGCCTATCTGAAAGATTCCCTTTTGCAAGTGCTTCGCTTCAAAGTAGCTATGATAGTTTTTACCCTTAATTTCTTGTAATCTTTCATAAAGATCAACTAGCTGTAATTTTATGTTTTCTAGGGATTGCTTTGTGGCTTCATCTGCTTTGCTGGAAAGCCACTTATCTTCTTCTATCGTTTTTATTACATAACTGTTTGGAGAGGTACTAAAGCTATCATTCAAAAACAGATGCTTTTCAAAATATCCATAAATCCCTTTAGAGGAATAATAAAGATCTTTAGAGTCAATACCTGATATTCTAACCAGGTCTAAAAAATTTTTAGCTATTTCTTTAACTTCAGCACCAATTTTTGTTAGATAAACATGTGTTTCTGTTTTAATATTTTCAAAGTCTTTTTCGCTTAAAGACTTGATCTTATCAATGAACTCTAAGGACTGATCTCCAATAAGCTTTTTCCCAAAGTCTATAAGCTCATGATCTAAAACCCAACCAGAGTCTAAATCAATTCTGAAGGTCAAATATTTTTTTATCCAGTTTTTGACTCTGACATTTTTTTCTGAAAGAGTAAAGAGAGCCTCTATACTTTCTTTTAGAAAAACTTGCTCTTCCAGAAGAATATCAAACTGATATGGAAAGCCTAGCTCTTTTTTAAAGGATTGAACTATATTATGATTAAAAGAATCAATAGTCCCTATAGAAAGCTCAGCATAATTATGTAAAATGTATTCATGTAGCTTTTTTGCCCTGAAAATTACTTCCTGCTTAGTAACTTTATATTGACATTGAAAGTCCTCTGTGTTATTGGAAATTTCGCTAAGGAGAGAATTTGGCTTATTTTCTGCAATATCTTTGAGGTAGCAAATAACTCGTTCTCTCATCTCCTGAGCAGCGGCATTGGTAAATGTTACTGCCAATATATGCCTGATATACTTTGGAGAATACGTTTTTTCATAACCTGGAGCTAATAAAGCTAGTTTTAAAAACTCTGTAACGAGCGTATATGTCTTACCTGAACCAGCGGAAGATCTATAGAGTTTTAAAGACATACGATATTTTATAAAAGAGTTTCAATTTTTAAATTAATATTACTTGAAAGGTAATTCGTAAAGTTTTTCAATAAAAATCTTATAACTCTAGTGAGTAAATACGTTTCATAAGAAAGTACAACAACTTTATAATATCACCCTATGGGAAGTTCCACGTTTAAAATATTCGCAGTTGAGGATGATCCGGTTTTTTCTAAGGCCTTACAGTATACTCTATCCTTAGATCCAGAGCATGAAGTAAAGGTTTTTTCTACCGGAAGTGAATTGACAGATGCATTATATAAAAACCCTAGCCTTGTAACTATTGACTATACTCTTCCTGATATTACAGGAGAACAGTTATTAAAACGAATAAAAAATTATAACCCCGACTTACCTGTAATTGTCATTTCTGGACAGGAAGATATTAAAACAGCCGTAACTCTTCTTAAAGATGGTGCTTATGACTATATCACCAAAGACGAAGATTTAAGACAAAGGCTGCTCAATTCAATTAACAATGCCAAGAAAAATGTTTCTCTGAAAAAGGAAGTAGAAGTTTTACGAGAAAAGCTCTCTTCGAATCATGATTTTTCTAAAACCATAATTGGGAATAGCGACTCCATGAAAAAGGTATTCAAAATGCTTGAAAAAGCAGTGAGTACTAATATTATTGTCTCCGTTTATGGAGAAACAGGAACTGGTAAGGAGGTTGTGGCAAAAGCAATACATTTTAACTCTCCGCAAAAAAACAAGCCTTTTGTAGCAATAAATGTAGCTGCAATACCCGAGTCTTTAATAGAAAGCGAGCTTTTTGGTCATGAGAAAGGGGCTTTTACTGGGGCAGTTGCCAGAAGGGTAGGAAAGTTTGAAGAAGCCAAAGGTGGAACATTATTTATTGATGAAATTGGAGAATTGAGCATTAACCTTCAAGCCAAGTTACTAAGAGTACTTCAAGAACGGGAACTGGTAAGAATTGGTGGAAATGAAGTGGTAAAGCTAGATGTAAGGATAATTACTGCAACGCATAGAAACCTTGCAGAAGAAGTTAAAAAAGGAAACTTCAGGGAAGATTTATTTTACAGACTTCTAGGTCTTCCTATCCATTTACCTCCTTTAAGAGACCGAGATAACGATGTGATTCTTATCGCTAATCATTTGCTTGAAAATTTTGCAAAAGAAAATAACCTTGGTTTTTTGGGAATTTCTAGCAGTGCTAAAATGCTCCTTAAAAAATATCCTTTCCCTGGTAATGTAAGAGAGCTTAAAGCTACAGTAGAACTAGCTGCTGTAATGTGTAATGGAGAGGAAATCACAGAAGATGATATTCAGTTTAGCGACCTTACAAACGAAGAAAGCTTACTCCATCACGAAATGACTTTACGCGAATATACTTTTGCCATAGTCAAAAGAATGATGAAAAAGCACAACAATAATGCTATTCTGGTTGCAAATAAGTTGGATATAGGCAAGTCAACAATTTATCGATACCTGAAAGAGATGGAAGAGGAAAATATGATTTCTTATTCAGAGTCGGAGTATAGTTAATGCGTTAGTGCATAACTTAGAATATTAGCTCCCATTTTGAGAGCTTTTTGCCTAACCTGCTCTGGATCGCTGTACACAGATTGGTCTTCCCAACCATTTCCAAGATCAGACTCGTAGGTATAAAAACAGACTAACCTCCCCTCATAAATTAACCCAAAACCTTGAGGGCGTTTGTTGTCATGCTCATGCACTTTGGGTAAGCCAACTTTAGAAAAATCAAATTTTTGCTTATAAATGGGATGAGACAAAGGAAGCTCTATCAACTCTAGCTCTGGAAACACCTTTTTTAGCTCTATACGGATAAACTTATCCATTCCGTAATTATCATCTATATGTAAAAAACCTCCCCCAATCAGGTAATTTCTTAGGTTCTCTGCATCACTATCAGAAAAAACAACGTTGCCATGCCCTGTCATGTAGACAAATGGATATTGAAAAATGCTTGTACTCCCTACTTCTACTATTTCATCTTTAGGATCAATATCAGTTCGAAGCTTATCATTACAAAAATTCACCAGGTTTGGTAAAGCAGATTTATTCGCATACCAGTCACCCCCTCCCTCATACTTAAGTTTAGCTACTTTGTGACTGTAGGTTTTTTGAATGCGCCTGTTTTTATATTTCTGTGAATATGATATACTAATTCCCAAAAGGAATAATAATACACTTGTATAGCTAGCAAAGGCTATTTTACTTTTCATCCTTGTAGTATTTCATTGCCTCAGGTATTGCTTTCTCCAGATCTTTTATTCTTTCGCTAGTACTTGGGTGGGTAGACAAAAACTCTGGAATTTCAGTTCCTGTCTTTTTGTTTTCTGCCATTCTCTTCCAAAAAGCTGGAGCCTCATTAGGGTTGTAGCCAGCTATTGCCATAAAAATAAGTCCAATCTTATCTGCTTCTGACTCATGCAGCCTGGAGTAGCTTAGCATTCCGAGCTGACTACCAATGCCAGCAGATTGTAAAAGTATTTCTTCTGTTAAAGAGCGATTTTCCCCTAAAGCTGCTGCAACTCCTCCTACTAAACCGTTGGCTACCAAACCCTGACTCATTCTTTCCCTGCCATGGTTGGCAATGGCATGAGCTACTTCGTGACCCATTACTACCGCCACTCCTTTTTCATCTTTGCATATAGGCATAATGCCTGTATAGAAAGCAACTTTTCCTCCAGGTAAGCACCAGGCATTAACAACAGAATCTCCTTTCAGTAATTTAAACTCCCAGTTATATCCTGTTAGCTGATCTGAGATACCATTTTGTTTCATGTAGGTTTCTGCTGCTATTTTTATTCTATTGCCAACATTTTTCACCATGCCTGCCCATTCAGAATTATGAATAACGTCTCCTTCTTTGGTTATCTCGTTGTATTGCGTAAAACTCATTGGTAGTAGCTCACTATTGGGTATTATGCTAAGTTGTTTTCTACCTGTTAGAGGGACTTTAGTGCATTGTACTAATAGTATAATTGATAATAAAAAGATTATTCTTTTTTTCATTTCTATATTTTTTACATGGAAGTTAATAATATACTCGCTGCAATACCAGCAGTTTCTGTTCTAAGCCGTTGTTTTCCTAAACTTATAGGAGTAAAACCATTATTTTCACTAAAAGTTATCTCTTCTTTGGTAAAACCTCCTTCAGGGCCAATTAAAATGCAATGCTCTGTTTTTACAAGCTGTGTTTTCGAAAGGTTATTTTGCTGATTTCCCCTTTCTTTCATGACAGCAATCCATTTTTTTGCAGCTTTGCAACTTTGCACAAAAGAGCTAAACTTTATTAGTGGATTAAGCTTAGGTAAAAAAGGGTTTTGAGACTGTTTAAGTGCTGCAACCGTAATTTTCTGTATTCTTTCTAAGTTTAGTTTGGATCGTATTGTTCGCTTCGTTTCTATGAAGCTTATTTCATCTACTCCAATTTCTGTTGCCTTTTCTACAAAAAACTCAAGCCTCTCTTTTTGCTTTGTGGGAGCTATAGCAATATGGGTGTAGTTAGATCTTTTTTCCTCTTTAATGATTTTTTTTACGTCAACTACGCATGCCTTCTTATTAAGACTTTGTAACTGACACTGAGCTTTAATTCCTTTGCCATTAAATACCCATACCTCATCTCTTTCTTTTAATCGTAAAACCGAAACAGCATGCCTTGAGTCATTTTCATCTAAGGCTATTTCTCTACTTTCTTGATTTAATGAAGGAGAAAAAAATACGAGCATTACTTTATCCAATAGCTTCTTTTAAAGCTACCCCATTGGCTGCTATTATCTTATGAATTTCCTCCTCTTCAATAGCATCCGAGATAAATAGGCTTTCGTATTGAGATGGAGCTAAGTAAACTCCCTGGTTTAACATGGAGTGAAAGTATTTTTTAAATTTTTCTATATCGCTTGTTTTTGCATCTTCAAAGTTTTCCACACTTTTTTCTGTGAAGAAAAGGCTGATCATAGACCCTAAGGAATTAATCGTGTAATTCAGGTTAAGCTTTTTGAGATTATCTTCAAAGCCATCTCTTATCTTTTGTACTTTTTGGGTTAACCTCTCGTATATGTCATTATTCTGGTTTAAGTAGTTGAGCATTGCATAGCCCGCTGCCATTGCTATCGGATTTCCTGATAAGGTACCCGCTTGATACACTGGCCCTTGAGGAGATACAAAGTCCATTATATCTTTTTTTCCTCCATAAGCTCCAACTGGCATTCCTCCACCTATAATTTTTCCAAAAGCCGTCATGTCAGGTTGCACATCAAAAAATTCTTGTGCCCCTCCTCTAGCAAGACGAAAGCCCGTCATCACTTCGTCAAATATTAGAACGATACCATTTTGATCGCATAGCTTTCTCAAACCTTCTAGATAGCCCTCTTTAGGTAAAACGCATCCCATGTTTCCTGCTACTGGCTCTAGCATTATTGCTGCTATCTGATTGGGAAACTGATCGACCAGATTTTCTATTGCTTTTAGGTCGTTAAAAGGTGCTGTAATTGTATCTTTTGCTGTTCCTTCGGTGACTCCAGGGCTGTCTGGCACTCCTAATGTAGCTGCTCCACTTCCTGCTGCTATCAGAAAAGAGTCTCCATGCCCATGGTAGCACCCTTCTAGCTTGATAAATTTATCTTTTCCAGTATATCCCCTTGCTAGTCGTATAGCAGACATTGTAGCTTCTGTTCCTGAGTTTACCATTCTCACTTTTTCTACAGAGGACACCATTTCTGTTATCAGCTCAGCCATTTCTACCTCTTTTCTTGTTGGCGCTCCAAACGAAAGAGATGATTTTGCTGCTTCTTTTACTGCTTCTTCTATGATTGGGTGTGCATGCCCAAGTATCATAGGCCCCCAAGAGTTAATTAACTCTATGTAAGCATTGTCATCTTCGTCATAGATGTATGCTCCTTTTGCTTTTTTTATAAATAGTGGATCTCCTCCCACAGACTTGAATGCTCTCACTGGTGAGTTTACTCCGCCAGGTATGTAGTTTTGTGCTTTCGCAAAAAGGTTTTTACTTGTTTCTATTGTTTTCATACTCTTTCTCTTAACCCGAATAATTCGGGACTTAATTTAATGGAAAAGGTAACTCTCTGATTACAAAGCAATTGATTATGCAAGACTTGAGCTAGCTGATCCCAAAATTTGGGGAATAAAATATTGTGCTTTTTAAAATATAAGCACATGATAATCAACAACTTGACTTAAAATAAATGACCTCCTCATGAATAATGCAGGTTAATATGCTTTTGCAAATACTACCCTTTGTTTAGAAGGTTTACCCGTCAAAATACACTTTCCACTTTCTTCTTTATTGTTTAAAGGGATACACCGAATAGTTGCTTTTGTTTCTTCTTTTATTTTTTCTTCGGTTTCTACAGTTCCATCCCAATGTGCGATTACAAAGCCCCCTTTATTTTCTAGTATTTCCTTAAACTCATCCCAGCTATTTACTTCTGTGGTTTTTTCTTCTCTAAAAGAATTCGCTTTTTCAAATATGTTTTTTTGAATATCATCCAACAATTTTGAAATAACCTCTCCTGCATTTTGCATAGAGACGGATTGTTTTTCTTTGGTATCTCTTCTTGCTACTTCTAGCTGCTGATTTTCAAGGTCTCTCTGCCCTATGGCAATTCTCACGGGTACTCCTTTTAGTTCCCACTCTGCAAATTTGAACCCAGGTCGCAAGGTATCTCTATCATCCAATTTTACCGTTATTCCTTTTTCTTTTAGCTCTTTTTTTAAAGGTGATATGTAGGTCTCTATTTTTTGTAACTGTTCTTCTCCTTTATATATAGGAACAATTACTACTTGTATAGGAGCAAGCTTAGGAGGCAACACCAATCCATCATCATCAGAGTGGGCCATTATTAGTGCTCCCATTAGCCGGGTGCTCACTCCCCATGACGTACCCCAAACAAGCTCTTGCTGATTTTCTTTGGTCAAAAACTTGACATCAAATGCTTTTGCAAAGTTTTGACCCAGGAAATGAGATGTTCCTGCTTGTAGTGCTTTTCCATCTTGCATGAGAGATTCTATACAATAGGTGTCTACTGCTCCTGCAAACCTTTCGCTTTCTGTTTTTACCCCTTTTATTACTGGCATTGACATGTAGCTCTCCGCAAAATCAGCGTATACATCCAACATTTTTTCTGTTTCTTCTACTGCCTCTTGCTTTGTAGCATGAGCAGTGTGTCCTTCTTGCCAAAGAAATTCAGCTGTTCGTAAAAATAGCCTAGTTCTCATTTCCCAACGCACTACGTTGGCCCATTGGTTTACTAGTAAAGGAAGGTCTCTATAAGATTTTATCCAGTTTTTATAGGTATTCCAGATTACAGTCTCTGATGTAGGTCTGACTATAAGTTCTTCTTCTAGTTTTGCTTCAGGGTCAACAATTACTCCTTCTTCTTTATCTGCTTTTAGCCTGTAGTGTGTAACAACCGCACATTCTTTTGCAAAGCCTTCTACATGATTTGCTTCTTTACTTAAATATGATTTTGGAATAAATAAAGGGAAGTAGGCATTCATATGCCCTGTTTCTTTGAACATGTCATCCAAGATTCTTTGCATTTTTTCCCATATCGCATAGCCATAAGGTTTTATCACCATGCAGCCTCTAACTGCAGAGTGCTCAGCCAAATCTGCTTTTTTTACTATGTCATTATACCATTGAGAATAATCTTCGGATCGCGGTGTTATATCTTTTGCCATACGTTATTTACTGCTAATCAATTTTGTTAATTAGTATGCAAATTTGAACATTTATTCTTAGATGAATGTATATTAAGTAAAGATTATCGTTATTTTGTTATTGAAGTTGTTCTAAAATTACTACAGTGTCAATATGTCTTTTTCGATTGTCTTAATTATTAAAAAGAGAAGTATTATGAAAAGCTTACAGATATATATCCTATTTCTATTTTCTTCAACTGTTGTTCTTTCACAAGAGTACGATGATATGTATTTTGTGAAAAGCGATAGAGCAGATAGAGCAGTAGAAGAACTTCAGGTTCCTGCTGTAGACCCTATCATTGAAAATAATACTTCACAAAGTAATTCTAAATTTATTAATCCAGATTATAACCCATCGTCGTCAAATTCTGTAAATGAGTTTGATGGTAACTATTCTTACTACGATGAAGATTATGTAGATAATTCTGCTAATTATGGTTATACGGGGTACAATAATTTTAATAATGGTTATCGATCAGGATTTTACGATGGTTTTAATGCAAATAATTGGAATCAGTGGGATAATTGGGGCAGAGGAAACCGGTGGAGTCGTTGGGGTAGACCTAGATGGGGATGGGGAAATAACTTTTGGGGTGGAGGCGCTTCCTTTGGATGGGGAGTTTCTATAGGAAATAGATGGAACAATTTTTATGACCCTTGGTGCTCTTGGGGTAGCGGATTTGGATCGTGGAATAGATGGGGGGGTCGTTGGAATTCGTGGAACAGGTGGGATAATTATTACTATGGTGGTAGTCCTGTTGTTTTTGTACAGCCAAGAGAAAGTAGAAATGTTTATCGTGGAAGGCGTTACGATAGAAGTGTTAATTCCTCTTCGAGATCATCTGGTTTCACTTCTAATGGTACTACTTCTAGAAGGTATGATTCTCGAGTTAGAGCTGGAAGTGTTAATAGCAATGATAGTGGAGAAAACTCAGGCAGTGGTCTTTCTAAGCTTAGAAGGTCACTAAGCAATAAAAACAACTCTAACAGTAAAAGAGATCGGGTAAGAAGATCTCCTAAGTCTTCTAATACAAGTAAATCTTCAGGAAGTAGTAGAAGTAGCAATCACTCTGGAAATAGTAGTAGATATAGAAGTAGAAGCTCTTCTTCAGGCAGTTCAAATAGTAGTAATTATTCCCGAGGAAGTGGCTCTTCTAAGTCGGGTGGAAGTTATAACTCTGGTTCAAGTTCAAGAAGCTATAGAGGTAGAGGAAGGTAAGAAGTTAAAAGGATGCCAATATCAACAAGAGTTTTAACCAGTTTAATTTTATTTATGCTTATTCAAATTTTATTTTCTTGTGAAGATGAGATTTGCCGTAAAGATAATTCAGGAGGTTTTGGACCAGTTAACGTGGACTTCGTAACATCTAATAGTGTAAAAATAAGTTGGGAATCTGAATATGAGCCCTTTGAAAGCTACACCGTAAAAAGAAATGGTGAAGTTATTTCTATCATTACTGAACCTAAAATTAAGTCTTTCATTGATTACAACTTAAAGCCAAATACATTTTACAATTATGAAATAACTGTTGAAGACTTATGCGATGATGGTTTTATTTCTACAGGTCAGTTCTGCTGGACTTTACCCTAATAAAATTTTGTTAAATTGAGACACTTATTAATTCTCCTAGTTTTGATTTCTTTTGTATCCTGTAAGAGGGTTGAGATTGCTGTCAAGCCACAATCATTTAAGGTTAAAATTAAAACCACTTCTACTAAAGATTTAAATGTTTTTGCGAAAGCAGATGCTGAATCATTTAAAAAAATTAATTCTTCTGATGGCTTTTACCTAATAGAAACTCCAATGATGAGAGGAGGATATACTAAGTTTTTATTTTTGAAGTTTAAAAAAAGTGACCCAAAAACATATCCTGTATTTAGGGCTATTTTAGGTAAACGATTAGCCTCAGAGTTATCTATTGAAGGAATTGAGTCCTTACCTAAGGAAGATGGGTTTTATGTTTTGAGTATCTAGCTTATTCGCCCTTCAAACCAGTTTTTAAATTTTTCTAAACCCACTTCTAGCTTGGTATGTGGGTTATACCCTAAAAGTTTCTTTGCTTTGGTTATATCTGCATAGGTTTGGTTAACATCGCCTGCTTGCATTGGCAAGTTTTTTAGCATAACTGGTTTGAAAACTACTTTTTCTATTTGCTTTATTAGGTCTTTTAAGAGCACTGGCGTGTTGTTACCCAAGTTTATTGTTTCGAATACTTTTGAATGTGTGTGGATATAGTTAATTGCTGCCTCTATCCCATTTATTATATCGTCTATATAGGTATAGTCTCTTGCTGTTGACCCATCTCCAAATATTTCTATTGGTTCATTGTTGTATATTTTTTGGAAAAATTTATGGATTGCCAAATCAGGTCGCTGTCTTGGACCGTATACGGTAAAAAAACGAAGGTTTATTATGTCTATATCATAAAGATGGTGGTATGCATAGTTCATCAACTCACAAGACCTTTTTGTAAATGCATAGGGAGATATTGGTTCGTTTACAAGGTCTTCTTCTCTAAACGGTATGGAAGTATTGTTGCCATATATTGATGAAGAGGATGCAAATATGATTTTTTGGATGTTTTGATTTTTTGCAAACTCAAGTATGTTGTTGGTTGCCTGAATATTATGTTGAATGTAATCTGTCGGGTTTTCTATAGAAGGTCTTACGCCCGCCTTAGCAGCTAAGTGAATTATTAGTTCTATTTTTGGTAGGCTTTCTAATGTTACTTTTTGAGATATGTCTCCTTCTAAAAAACAGAAGTTTTTATTTTTTAGTACTTGTTTTAAGTTGCTTTCTTTTTGTTCTTTAGAATAGAATGGGTCAAAGTTATCTATTCCAATAATTTCTTTTTCTTGTGAAAGTAAGCTTTCTACTAAATGAGATCCTATGAACCCTGCTACACCAGTGATGAGTATCCTTTTCAAGTGTTAAACTATTTTTTACCAATAAAGTTAGTGCTTAGAGTTTTTATGATAGTATTATTTTTTCTCTTTATACACATGTTTTGAACTTCACCTATCTTTGAGATGAATATGTAGTCCCGTATGACTTATAAAGACCTTTTTTTAACCCCTGTTTATTTAGTTCTGATCTATGCTATAGCTTATGCCATTAGAGGTAGAGTTACTACTATTGATACAAGAAGGTTCTTTATTCCAGCATTATCTGTAAAGCTATTAGGTGCTATTGCTTTTGGGTTAGTTTATAATTTTTACTATAGTGGCGGAGATACTTTTAATTACTTTAAGCAAGGTAGTGTTATTTATGATGCTTTTTGGGAGAATCCTCTTGTAGGGATAAAGCTTTTATTTGCCAATGGAGGGTATGATCCTGATACGTGGAAATATGCCTCTAAAATATATTGGTATAATGCACCTAGAGAATTTTTTGTGATTAAAATAGCAACTTTTATTGGTTTTTTTTGCTTTTACACTTATTTGCCTATTTCTCTTTTTTTCGCTCTGATTAGCTTTTCTGGTGTATGGGCAATGTATATTACTTTTCTTAAGTTGTTTCCAGAACTTAGAGTCAAATTTGCCATTGCTTGTTTTTTTATACCTTCTCTTTTTTTTTGGGGGTCAGGCTTGATGAAAGACACTATTTGCATAGGAGCTTTAGGTTGGCTTTTTTGGGCATTCTATAAAGTGTTTGTTGAAAAAAAAGGAGTTTTTTTAGGAGTTTTAATGCTTATCATTTCTTCTTGGGCTATAATGAAAGCTAAACCTTATATTTTATTAGCTTTTTCTCTGCCAGCTATAATTTGGATATTTATAGAAAACAACAGTAAAATTAAAAATAGTACTTTACGATTCTTTGCGAAACCTTTTACTCTGGGAGCTGGAACTATATTAGGAGTTATAGTTTTGACTTACCTTTCTTATGTTAACCCTTACTTCAGTGTAGAAGGTATTGCTGAAAGAACAGCTATAAATGCCAACTATTTATATAGAGTAAGTGTAAGAGATGACGGTTCTGCTTATAATTTAGGTGAACTTGATGGCAGTTTTCAAAGCATTATACTGTTATTTCCTTCTGCTGTAAATGTCACTTTGTTTAGACCCTATTTATTTGAAGTTAAAAATATTTTAATGCTTTTTTCTTCATTAGAATCTACTTTTTATTTGTTTTTTGCTGTTTTTGTATTATTTAGGATGGGTTTTTTAAATTTTTTCAAAAAGATTATTACCAACCCTTTTCTCCAAATGTGCTTTTTATTTACCGTAATTTTTGCTTTTAGCATAGGGGTTAGTTCTTACAATTTTGGGTCACTTGTAAGGTATAAAATCCCTCTTATTCCCTTTTTTACTTGTATGCTATTTGTTTTATATGATTATAAAAAGCTTTTAAGAAAACCCTAACTGTACTTTTTCACATACCACTTAACCGTTTTCATAAGACTATCTTCAAAACTACTTTCTGTTTCCCAGCTTAACTCTCTTTCTATTTTTTCTGAATTAATAGCATATCTTAAATCGTGTCCAGCTCTATCTTTTACAAAAGAAATTTGTTCTTTGTAAGGCTTTCCCCCTAACTTTGGTTTCAAAGAGTCTAGCGTTTTACAGATTTCCACACATAAGTCTATATTAGTTTTTTCACTTCCACCACCAATATTGTATGTTTTTCCCTTTTTGCTTTTGTGAAAGACTACGTCAATTGCTTTGCAGTGGTCTTCCACAAAAAGCCAATCTCTAATGTTTTTTCCTGCACCATATATTGGAATTGGTTCACCCAAAAGACATTTTCTAATGACTGTTGGTATCAGTTTCTCATCATGCTGCTTTGGACCGAAGTTGTTGGAGCAATTTGTAATTACCGCATTTAGGTTGTAGGTATTTATAAAACTTCTGACCAAAAAGTCGCTCGAAGCTTTTGATGCACTGTAAGGATTATTAGGTGCGTAAGGCGTTTCTTCTGTAAAGAAACCTTCTTTCCCTAATGACCCATATACTTCATCTGTTGATATGTGATGGAATCTAGCATTTTCAAAGCCAGTTTTTGCATTAAAAGACTCATCTAACCAGTGCAATTTCGCTGCTTCTAACAGGTTGAGGGTTCCAGAAATATTCGTTTCTACAAAGATTTCAGGACCATTGATAGAGTTATCTACATGTGATTCAGCAGCAAAATGGATTACTCCTTCAATTTTATATTCTTTGAATAAAAAGTTTACTAATTCTTTATTTGCTACATCTCCTTTGACAAACTTGTAGTTTTTATTTTCTGAAAACTCTTTAGTGTTGTTTAGGTCACCTGCGTAGGTAAGCTTATCAAGATTAAGTATAAAGTAATCTTCATATTTTTCTAAAAAATATTCAATAAAGTTAGACCCTATAAATCCAGCTCCACCTGTTATTAGTATTGTTTTCATTTGATTTTTTTCTAAATAAGCGGTTAATCTATTACGGTTTATTTTTCTAGTAACATTTCCAAGTAATCTCCATAGCCACTCTTGGCAAATCTTCTTGCCAGGTCTTCTAGTTGGCTTGCATTTATGTATCCCATTTTATATGCTACTTCTTCTATACATCCTATTTTTAGTCCTTGTCTTTCTTCAATAACCTGAACATATTGTCCTGCTTGCATTAAACTTGCAAAAGTTCCCGTATCTAGCCAAGCAGTTCCTCTATCTAAAATATTTACGGATAGTTTGCCTTTCTCTAAATATACTTTGTTGACATCTGTTATTTCGTATTCTCCTCTTGCAGAGGGAGCTATGTTTTTTGCAATTTCTACAACTTCATTATCATAAAAATAAAGACCTGTTACTGCATAGTTTGATCTTGGTTTTTGAGGTTTTTCTTCTATAGATATTGCTTTTTGATCTTGGTCGAACTCTACTACCCCATATCTCTCAGGATCAGCAACATGGTAGGCAAATACAATTCCACCATCTGGGTTATTGCTTTCTAAAAGCATGTTTCTCAAATCAAATCCATAAAATATATTATCACCAAGTATTAACGCTACTTTATCTTTTCCAATGAAATTTTCACCTATTACAAATGCTTGCGCAAGTCCATTAGGTATTTCTTGTACTTCATAGGTAAACTGACAGCCTATTTGTGTTCCATCACCCAATAGTCTTTTAAAACTATCTGCATCTTCTGGAGTTGTAATGATTAGTATTTCTCTAATACCAGATTGCATTAAAATAGAAAGGGGATAGTATATCATGGGTTTATCATAGACCGGGATTAGTTGTTTGCTTGATGCTAAAGTTATTGGATGTAGCCTTGTTCCAGCTCCGCCGGCTAGTATTATTCCTTTCATTCTTCAATATTTTTAAAAAGATTTAAAAATGCTGCTTTCGTTGATTTAACTGAATAGTTGGCAAGAATTTTTTTTCGTGCTTTAATTCCCATCTCTGCTCTCATTTTTCTATCGAGCAACAGTTTTTTTGTGTAATTATACCATTCACTTTCATTCTCACAAATAAAACCATCGATACCGTGATCTACAATTTTAGTGTTTACTCCTACAGGCGAAACTAACGCTGGTACTCCTAAAGCCATGTATTGTATGGCTTTGAAACCACATTTTCCTTTTTCCCATTCGGTATTATCTAAAGGCATTATTCCAATATCCATTAGTAATAAGTCTTCTATTTCTGTTGTTTGATTCCATTTTTTGTATATTAAATGGCTAATAGGTAGATCTGGTTTTTGGTTTGAGATAACTAAAAAGTTTACATCTATTTCTTGTTGTATTTTTTTAATTGTTGGTACTATTTTTTGTAGGTATTTCATTGTTGAGTGTGTGCCGGTCCACCCTATTACAAGTTTTTCATTGTTTTTTTTTTTTAATATGTTGTGATGGTGGTCTGTATCTACTGTGGTTGGTATGATTTTAACGTTCGGGTTAATTGATTTAGCATAGTTTGCTAAATATTCATTTCCACAGCTTGTTTGAGCTGACCACTTTATGATAGCTTTTGTTTTTTGAGGGCACTTAACTAGTCTTATTAAAGGGTTTTTGCTAGGGTACATCCAAATAGCATCATCAAAATCACATATTATTTTTTTTCGAAGAATTTTAGCTATTATCCATTCTACTATAGGAAAACCTAACGGTGTTGCTTCTCTGTGAACAAATACTATGTTCGCCTTTCTTATCTTAAATAGTAGCACAAATCTTTTTAAGAATCCTTTGAGGGTATTATATATTTTACTCCAAAGTTTTCCTTTCTGGTAAATTAAACTCCACCCTTTGTGAGTAAGAAATGATTCAAATCTAATTTCATAACCATTCTCCTTGAGAAATTCAAGATACTGCTCAAATCGAAATCTTTGAGAAGGAGCAACTCCAAATGGATAGGGTGTTATAAAAACTATTTTTTTCAATTGTGTATTATTATTACATGCGCTCAAAAAAAGCTTTTATACCCGATTTTATGTTTTTTAATTTTCCTTTAATGCCTTCTGTATTTTTATATATAGTATTGTGCTCACTCACAGTTTCACTTTCTGACCTTTCTTTAGTATAGTAGTAAACTGCTAGCGATTTTCTTGTCGTTCCGTCAGGTGTATTTAATTTTTTTGGATGCCCGTGAAATGATATTTCATTTGTTTCAAACACTACACAACGATTAAATATAGGAGCAACATATTCGATTTGCTTTTTTTTATCCATATCCCAAAGCTCTAAGTACCCATTATACTCTTCTTTCCAGTCCTTATTCATGTAAATGATTAGGTTCATTCTTCGATGCTGTTTAGTTTTAGGATGTATGTTGAAGTCTACATGAACATCAAGAAATGCTCCTTTTCTAGATTGGTGCAACCCTCCCCCAAAGAGTTCTTCATCTCCCAAGAGGTTTTCTATCCCAGTGATCTCACTCATTAATTGCAAAAAAGCCTCACTATTTAACTCATCAAAAACTTCTTTTAGAAGGTGGGCTTCTTTACCGAATTTTGTCAGGGTAAATTTGTTTTTTTGATTAATGTAAGTGGTATTATCCCACCCTAGCTGAGTTACAGAAGGATAGTTAGCTAAGATTTTTTCAGCAGCATCTAGCTTAAAAAAACCATCGTAAATGAAATACCTGAAAGGTTTTTTTGGATCACTCCACTGCTTTTCAATTTGTTCCTTATCTAGCTTTAGTTTATCTATATCAATCAGCATAATTTATTTTTACCAAAGTTTTTTATCAATAAGCTCGTATAGTTTTTCATTTTCAACACTATACAAGTTATGTAGTTTATCGTATAGTTCTTTCTCAAGGTTTAAAGTATTTTTTCCTTCTAAGAAGTTTTTATACTTTCCAAGTGAAATCACATCTACTCCTAAAAAGTTTAGGACTTTTAAATGTACTTCTTTAGGATTTTCAAAAAAGTCTTCACTTTTTATTATCAGTATCTGACTTTTGGGAAACTCTTTTAGCCAGTTTTTGATTTGATAGTGATATAAACCTGCTCCTATATATTTTAGTTTACTATTTATTATTTCAAAAGAGTCTTCATTTTCGAATATATCTTCAATATTTAACGTTTTGAATTTCTCCAACTCAAGATCTAAAGTTTTTTCAAATGTAGTATTTACAGTTTCTTTAGCTTGTCTTCTTATTGCATATTTATAATCAGATATTGCCCTTTTTACTGGATCTCTAAGCATGAAGATTATTTTAATATGGGGGTTAATATTGCTTAGCCCTTTTATAGCTTTTTTGGTGTATATATAGTTTGGCGTTGCTTCCCCAGTAATTATTTTTTTCTTCTTAAGTTTTTTTAATGTCTTAATGTAAAGGGAAAAAGGAAAATGGGATTTATACCAACTTATTGGTTTTTTACTATTATAATCAAAGTATCTTATTTCTTTTTCATAAGCTCTCAGTATTTGAGGGTGTTGTACCAAATAGTTGTAAAGGGATGTTGTTCCCCCTTTTCTTGTTCCTGCAATAATAAAGTCTGGAGCTACCCTATAATTACTTCCTATTACTCTAAATTTTTTTATTACATTTTTTAGAGGCTCTTTTATTTGTTGAGGAAAAATTGATTTTAGAAGATCTATATGTTTACCACTTGTTATCATTTATTTTTCATAAATTTCTGCATATTTATTAATTCCTTGCTTTAGGTCATAATACTCTTTAGCTGTTTTTATAATATCCTCTGTTTTTCTAGGTAGCTGAATAATTTCATCGATTGTTTTTTCAAAGCTTTCTTTATTAAACTTTTCTACTACATAACCAGCATTATATTTCTTCATTATTTTTCCTGTATCACCAATGTCATTGCATACAATAGGGATACCCATTGCCATCATTTCTCCCATCTTAACTGCTGAAGAACCTTTTTTTGAGTAAAGAGGCTTAATAAATGCTATTCCTAGATCAGCAGTGGAAAGGTATAGAGGTAGTTGCTCTCTATCAGAAGATATGATTTTAATATCTTCTTTTTGTAGCCCTAGATCTTTAGATATATTGCGTATGATGTTTTTGTCTTCTAATGTTACAAATAACATTTTATACTTATCCTCTTTAGCTTTCAGCGTTTTAAAAAACTTTAGCATTTCTTCTAAAAGATACCACGTGCCTATTGAGCCAATATAAATTAATATCTTGTCTGTATCTTGATAACCTAGTTTTTTCTTAGTTCCTATTGATTTTTGAGATGGAATTTTGTTTTTGTTGAAATGCTCAAGATCTGCACAGCAAGGGATTACTGTAATATTTAGGTTTTCTTTTATTTTCTCCCAGCCTAAGATTTCATCTTTTGCTTTTTCTGTTAGGGTTATTACCTCATTTGCATGGTTGATAAATTCTATTTCCTTTTTTTTAAAGAAGTTATAAAGCTTCTTGTAAATATATTTTTGTTTGCTCCATAACCCTCCATCTATTCTCTCATCTGCCCAAAATCCTCTCATGTCAAATATATATTTTCCACCAAACCTCTTATTCAAATTTGATGCAGCCAAAGATGTTAAGTAATGTCCTCTGCAGTGAATAAAGTCAAATTTTTTCTGCTTCAACTGCTTTATCGCATGTTTTCTCAATTGATAGTAATCATATGCTGCAGATATTATTGGGGGCTTTTTGTGGTATTTTAGAGGTATCCAGTTGATCTTGCTTTCTTGACAAATGGTATATATTTTTTGTTTGTTTTTTTCAAATTTATGAGGCTTTTCACAACTTAAAAGGGTAAAGGTATGACCACGATTTGAAAGACCTGATAGATAAGGTAGCACTTGCGATTGACCTAGCGGGTCTGTCATCCCATCATAAGAAAGGTAGAGAATTTCCATTTAACTATCACTTTTATTCTGCTCTAAACCATATAGGCTTAAATAGTATTTTGCCATTTTTTCAATAGAAAAATTTTCTTTTACATAAGCTCTTGCTTTTCTTGATTTTTGTTCTAGTTCAGTTTTTTTTGTTAAAAAAACTTTTGCTACAGTACTAGCAAGTTCATCACTTGTAAAACTTTCTTTTACATAATATGAAAACTCTGGTAAAGCAATTTTCCTTGTGCTCCCTACATCCGTAACTACTGGTATGTTACCAGATGATAGGGCTTCAAGTAAGCTTTTTGATGGGTAGTTAGTGTTTTTTTGTAATGAAAAGAAAACTTTTGATTTTTCTAGTATTTTTTGGGGTTTCGGATCATACTTAATGGTAATATCAATATTTGAATATAAATTACTTTTAATCAGTTCTTCTATTTCTTTTAGAAGACGACCATGTCCTAAAAAATAGAATTTAACATTTGAGACATTAATTGCATCCAACTTTTTTTGTATATATGGTATCGCTTTTAACAAAGGAATTATTTGTTTTATTGGATTAAACCTACCAAGGAAAACTAACGTATTATTTCTTTCTTCAAACTTCACAGTTGAAAAGTTTTGAGTATTTACAGTGCTAGATTTAGTTTGAAAAATTTTTCTTTTTTTATAGAAAAGTATTTTAGATGTTTTTTTGAATATTTGTGGATCTAAAATATCTATGCAATCTGCCATAATAAAACTAAGACATGCATCTATTTTTCCATTTAGGTTTAAATTAGACATGCTACTAGTTGTAAATGAAAAAATAGTTTTTACTTTTCTAGTATATAAGGGATAGTAAAAGTAGTTCATGACAAAGTGAAAAACAGCTCCTTTTTTTGCATTTTCTTTGTGAAATTTTAAAAGCTCTTTTCTCAAAGAACTTCTTGAACCATGCCTATATTTAATGAATATTATTTTATCTAAGAACTTCTTTAGCTGTTTTAATTCATTAATTTCTAATAACTTATTGTATAACTCTGGTGTTATAACTAAATGTATTTTGTTATCATTAAGTTTATTTTGAATATATAACCAAAATTCAGAAAATCTTTTCTCCGACCCTCCTATATTACTAGAAGAAATAATCAAGTAGATATTTTTCACTTTTATATGCTGATATCAAATACTCTTTACTTAGTACAATAAAAATTTAATTTTTAAAAGAATCATCCTATTGGTTTAAGTCCTCTTTATACTTATTACTATATTAGTTATTAAGCTTAATTTATTATTTTTTTTGCATTATATATTTTGCTTCTTGACGCACTTCGGTTATACCAATCGCAATCTTTAATGTAATCTATGTATTGACTGTATAGCTTTTCTGCTTCTTTTGACTCTGGTGTAAATGAATCCCTAAAAAAAGTAGGTTTATAATCTTCTTCTATTTCTTTTTCTTCGTATAGATCTATGAGTTTTTTAACAAAGTTTTTGGTATGAAGATGTTTTTCAGCATACTCTCTCGATTTTTCAGCTAACTCAACTCTTTTTCTATAGTCAAGAATTAAAGATTTAAGTGTTTTATATATTGTCTCCTTACTAATATCAACAATAGGGCATTCTTTAAAGTAGTCAGCTTGATAATAATTATCATAATTCATAAAGCTTAGAACTACTGCTCCACTTGCTAATGCTTCAGAGGCCAACTTCCCTGCTCCAGGAGCAAATAACTGATCTATAATTATATCGGCCTTTCTATATTCTTCTATGGCTTTTTCATTTTTTACGCCATGAAGTAACTTGGGTGTAAACTCTATCTCTTCACTTTTGAGCTTTTCAATAGCCTCTAAAATATATTTTGATCCTTTAAAAGATTTGTTTGATGGAGCATGTAATACTACTGGATTATTTTTTCTTTGAGATCTGTTTTCTTTTATGCCTTCTACATCAACAATCATAGGATAGTGATAAAAAGGCCTGGAGCAAATCTGTGCTTGTTCTCTTTTATTAAAAATAAAGTTTGCATATTTCTCCGCTTCTTTTATACGGTTTAGTCGTATTTTTAAATTTTTTAGTCTTAAATCATGTTTTGATTTATATGGAATAGCAGTCATATTTAAAGCTTCAAACTCTTGCTTTGCCCCCCAGTACCACCTTACATCACTGCCACAAAATATAACTGCAATTTTTTTACCTGCTTTTCTTATTTTTTTATAGTCTCTGAATTTGTTATCAAAAGATGTCCATATAAACACAAAAAAATCACACTCTTTGATAGCTTTTTTTAGTAAGTACCGCTTTCGAAGACATTTTAGTGGATTAAATATTATTAGTATAAGTCTCTTAACGGCACGATGCACTATGTTCTTGTATTTAGGTGAGTATAGGTAGTTAGCTAACTTTTTAGGCATGATCGAGTAAGCCACTATTTCATCATAACTGCCTCTAATTATCGGATGATTAGGTTGCTCTACAACTGTATAGGTTTCCCATCCAAAAAACTTAAAGTATTTACGCAATTCATCAAATACAGATGCTACGTTATTTAATCCTATAAAAACTTTTTTTGTTTTTTGCATTTATGATTTACAATACTCTTATTACAATTATATAATTTATTTCGTTTACTGGTTGTGAAGAGTATTATTAGCTATATCAGACCACTCCCAATTATATTCTTCTGCCAGCAATAAACCTCCCCTACAGTTAATAATCAAATGGTTTTCAAATCTTTCAACTATTTCACCATATTCTGATTTCGGGTATTTAAGTCTAGTATCAAAGATACGGCTTTTCCATATTCGTATTTTTTTGTCTTTTATTTTTCCAAAAGCACCAGGATAGGGTTTTGTAGTGGCTCTTATTAGGTTATGTATTTCGTATACATCTTTTTCCTCCCAGTTTATTTCACCATCGTTTTCTGTTCGTTTATCAAAGTACGAAGGAATTCCACTTTGAGGAATTACATTATAGTCTCCTGAAATTATATTTGGAAGGTTTTTTACTACTAGGTCTCTGTTAGTAATAGAGTATTTGTAATAAAGGGTTTGAATGTCATCGTATTCATTAATATCAAATTCAATATAGTCTATTATATCACCATCATCAATACCTGGTTTTATAAGAAAAAGAGACATTATAAATCTTTTTTTACCTAAAACTAAGGACCAGTTCATTGGACTTCTTCCCCTTCCTTTAGGTAAAAAGTCGGGGCTGCCATGAAACCCAAGTGCCCCATGTTTTAGTTGATTGATTAGGCATTCGGGAAAAAGCCGTTGCCACCCTCCCTGAACTAGTACATCAAATTTATTAGTGTTAAAAAACTCGTAGTCTTTCTGACCTGTTAAACTATATTTTTCAGGAATATAAATAGGGATATTCTCTCTTTTTGCAATTTCTTGATAATCATAATACCCTGATACATTATATTTTTTTGCTTGTTGAGAGTTAAGGCACACAAAGTAAGAGAATTTGTACCCTAATTCTATTAGCTTGTTTATTACTGAAACCCCTCCAATATGGCATCCACACATTAAAAGTTTTGTATCAGGTAATTTGGAATTTTCTTTTCTTTCCATAGGCTCTTTCTGTTTCTAACAATTGTCTTTGCATCCTGAGAAATGCTTCTTTTATACTTATTTCCCATATTTTTTCAGTAGAGTTTTTTTTCAAAGTATGTCCCCACCATATTGGATGTATTAATATCTGAATTTTCTCATATTTATTAGATTCAATTGCTTTTATGGGATCTTCTTTGAAGTGCATATTTGAATCTGATATATAATAAATATCTCGCATATCTTCTTTATCATACGTGTTTTGATATTTATCTATTTTTATATCATTATTTATAATTCGGGCGCTAGGTTGATGAAAAGATATAGTAGATATAGAAACATCAAATATATCTTCCAATACTTTAGTTTCTTGAGCTACTAAAGTCTGAATAGATTTTTTATTGCATTGGTAAAACCCTTCATCGTAATGCAACCCAATTTCGTGGTTTAACGAAATTATTTCTTTCAAAAGCATCGCATTTTCTCTTGAAAAAACGTTGTAAACAGGGCTTCTTAGCATTATGAAATAAGTAGATCTAATATCTAGTTCGGTTTCTATTTTTGCCATTTCTAAAGCATAGGCTAAATCTACATCTATATCATGCCTTAAGTAAATATTTTTTCCTTTTCCTTTCTTTAGGTTTTTAAAGACATCAAATTTGTAACTGTTTTTCTTTGATATTTTTATTAGGTTTTTATAGGCTGGGTAACTAAAGTCCATTGAGTTAAAGTGTTTTTAGTTATTATTTGGAGGTTAAAGATGTAACTCCTTTATGTAGGGTTATATTCGGTTTATGCAATTTCTCTTCCATTAATTCTATATCAGCAATTAGATCATTTTGTGCTTTATTTTCCACCTTTTTAAATCTTGGATTTTTGTCTACAATAGAACCAATCAAAATGCACAGTTTTTTTAATGATATTATTTCTGAGCCTGCAATATTGAATAAGAACTCCCCTTTCAGCTCAAGTAACTTTTTTAATGCTCTCGCTGCATCTTTTACATGTATAGGGTTAATTTTAATTCCTTCATCACCTGATAACAAAATCTCTTTTTCATCTAAAATATTCTGAATTAGACGGGGAATTAACATGGATTGCTTTTGTCCTTTTCCATAAATAAAAAATGGTCGAAGAACCGCAAATGACTCAAATAAGGATGCATAGTTTTTTAAAAGAATTTCAGCAGATAATTTTGAGCTTATATAAAAATTAGCTTTTTCATTGGCATCTATTTTAAAAAACTCATCAACTGGAGTTTGAGGATTCTTATAAACCCCTCCTGTAGATGTATAAAAAAATTGTTTTACTCCATTATTGATTGCCCAGTTAATTACTTTTAACGGACTGTATATGTTAACTTCTAGCATGTCCATCGCTCCTTCAGGAAACTCTCTGTATCTATTGGACTGAGCAAGATAGTATATAGAATCAATTTTAGAAGGAAAGTTAAATGTCTCTAATTTATATAAATCTAAATTTAAGATCTCAACATTTTTGGTTTCTTTTAATGTGTTTGAAGCTTCTTCCCTTATACAAGCATAAACTTTATGCTCACTACTCAGTATTTCTACTAACTCTTTACCTAAAAGACCATTTGCTCCTATTATTAAAATATTCATCTTTTTAATTGTCTTATCTTTTCAATAACTAAACTTTTTCCTTTGCTAAGCCACTTTTTCTCTATGACATTCTGGTGCACAAAAGCAGAAACTATAAGGAAAATAATTATCAGTTTTATCAGAATAGCAGCAACTGTGTTTAATGATATAGACTGTAAAACAAAACATAACACTATACTTATACCAATCATTAAAAGTAGTTTAACTATTAGTATTTTATCTATAGAAATTTGGAAGTATTTTTTTGAAAAGTGCAAATATATTCCAGTTAAGATTAGGTATGTTATACATGTAGAAATGGATGCACCGACAGATCCCAAAACTGGTATCAAAGCTAAATTTAGAAGTATATTTATCATAGCCGCTATCCAACTAGATAAAGCAAAAATTTTCGTTTTTTTTGAAAGTGAAATTCCTATTGCTGTAATTTGGGTTGATCCCATGAAAACTGCAGAAAAGCACAAAAAAATGACCGAAAAGTATGCTGGCCAATATTCTTCGGGTGTAAGTAATTCTAATAATTCTTTACCTAAAAGGGCTAGAGCTATACCAACTGTACATAAAAATGCTAACCATAATTTGGATAACGTTTTATATTTTTCTCTATATGTATCAGGATAATCTTTCATTGTTTTTACAACAATAGGGCTCCATGCTTTTCCAAAGGCTGAGTTTAAAAAAAAAATAATTGTAGCGAACCTCGCAGCAACACTATAATAACCCGTCTGTGTATTATCTTTAAAAAGCGAAAGCATCCATTTATCTGCTGATTGAAACACCCAATAAGCTAGACCCATGTAGATGAATGGATAGCCATAAGCGAATATTTTTTTAATCCATTGTAATGATATTTTAAATGTAAGATCTTTTTTTATTAGAAAAAGCCCAAAGGGTGCAGCTACGCTTAGTGCTATCAATGTCCCTAAAAAAAAACCATTAAGGTGAAAACCTAAAAAAACAACTAGCACAAGATTGAGCAAAACCCCTAAAAGATTCTTTACAGAACTTATCCAAAAAAAACGCCATGGTTTAAAATGAAGTCTTGTTACATCATTTATAAAGGTTATTATTAGTGTTGGAATTATTGTGAAAATACCAAGAGCAAGAAGATCCAATGGTATTCCAAACTTTGAAAGAATATCTAATTTATTAGCAATAAATGCAATAAAAAAAACTATGGCATTTATTAAGAAAGACCAACAGATTTGGAAAAATAAACCACTAGAGACAATAGATGGCCTCTCAGATTCATCTATATTTGGGTCATAGTATTTTCTACTTACTGCATTATTTACCCCACAAACTGATATCATACTGCTTACACCTACTATTGTTGTAACTAAGCTCAGTACTCCATACTCATCTACTGAAAAAATTCTTGTGAATACTGGGAAAGTAAAAAAGGCAACAAACTTGAAAATAAAATCGGCAAAACCATAAACTATAGTGTCTTTAAGTAAACTCTTTATCATAAAAACCTATAATTGTTGTGCTTGATTTTTATTTATTTTATTTCTAACTAAAGGATGAATAACTTTAGGTAATAGATTATTGTAAGAAGTCTTAACTAGTGGGTGATACATATTGATTAAATCTACTTCTTTGTTATACCATATTTTGTCTATTATTTTTCCAAACATGTATTGGGCAGCTTCATAAGAGTGATATTTTTTTACATACTCTCTTCCTGCTTTACCAAGTTTTTCGCAAAGATTTCTATTATAATAAAGGTACTCTAAAACTTCTACTATATTATCAGGGTTCGCACTAACAATTGGGCATTCGCCAAGAAAAGAATATCTATAAAATACTTTCATCAAACTAGACCAGTCACTAGTATTAATATTTGAAATCACAGGAATTCCACAAGACATTCCTTCTATTCCACTTAAAGCATATGAAGGACCTACTAATTTTTCAACTAATATATTTGCTTCAAACTTTAGTAGCTTTAATACTTCTTCATTTTTCATTTTTTCTATTATCCTTAGCTCAATATCGAGACCTTTAGATTTTAGATTTTCAACTGCATCTATTAAGTATTCTGTCCCTTTTATGAATCTGTGATTTGGAGAGTGTGCTACGATAAAGCGATCAAGGTTTCTTGTTCTATTTCCTTTAGAAAATTTTTCTATATCTATACATAATCCATTCGGGGTTAAAACATCCCACCTGTAAAACCCATGTGCTAAAAACATCATTGGTAAAATAACATCAGCAAACTTCAACCACTGTCTAATATTTTTTTCATTTTTAAATCTTTTTTTGTGAGATAAAGGATAGTGAATGTTTAATGTATTAGCGTAAGCTGTATTATTTATTTTATCATATACTGCTACATCACTACCATAAGCCAATGCCCCAGTTTTAATTCTAGCTAACGAGTATAGCCAACACTCATAACCATCTAAATGTAATTCAGAGAGATACCCTCCATTGAATGAGAAAAAGATGATATCATAGGAAAAAAAAAGGTTAATGCACAAAATTAACCTTTTGACAAAGTTTTTGGGTAAATGTATATCAAAGTCAGATTTCTTGTTAATGCTATAAACACCCCATGTAATAGACCTACTAGTAAAGTTTTTAGATAGTGCTTTACTATAATAGGAGTCATTAATTATTGAACTTGCCCAAAGTAACTTTGGTTTTTTTCTTCTTATAAAGTATCTCCTAATAAGTGCCAAAAAAAAGAAAACAACTAAAAGAGTATGACGAACAAAGATCTTTGCTAAAAAGTTTTTAATCATCTTTTAATTATTATTTTTTTACTCAAAATAAACACTAGGTGCATTTTGAGGCATTTTTTTCTTGTTCTCTTTCTTAAAGTAATCCTCAAGTTCCTTTCTGTGTTTACCAAGTAAATCCCAATCCCAATAAAACAATTTATCCACTCTCTTTTTTATTATACTCCTCCAACTAAACTCTAACTTAATTTTTTCTCTAAAGGTTAAATTGGGATAATTATCGGACCTTACTTCTTCATTATCTCTCAAAAATCCATCGTGCCAGTATTTTTCTTTAGGTAAAACAGAGAGATTTTGAAATCCCGCTGGTATACCTTTACTACCAAAAAAAACTATTGGTCGATGTACAAACCATCGTTTTAAGCCTAAAGCTTTAAAAAAGTTATATCTAAAAATTGATACATTAATTGAAAAAGCAGAGTACCCTCTATTAGGACGCTGATCATTATCTTTTTTGATATCAATATTTTCTGCACCAATAATTTCAGCTATTTTATCTACTTCTGCCAGTTTATCTTTTCTAAAGTTTTCATAATATAAAAGATGTAACTGACTTGCTTTAAATTTTGCTTTAAGTTGATCTTCATATTTATGTATATCCAGATTTTTATAATCATTATTTACAAATTCAGGATTCGGCTTATCTATTCCAACAAATTTTTTAATAGACTGATAATGGTGCTCATGTACTGACTCTCTGTAACAAGAAACAATCCAATCTACTTGATACCTCTTACTATATATTATGTCTGCGTCAAAAAAAGCTGCATGCAAACGCTCTACACTTTTCTCTGACCAGCTATAGAATGAAAATAAATCTCCTGAAAGAATTTCTCTTGAAATTACTATTTTCTTATTGGAGTATTTTTTTTTTAATCTTTCCTTTTCTTTGTGAATTGCATTTATTACAAACTCTACGTCTTCGTCAAAAGCTTTCATCAAATCACATGCAAGCTGTGTGATCCTGGGGGGGTTATATAAGAAACACTCAGGGTCAAGGTTAGGAAAAACCTTATGCTGAAAAAACTTTGTTCCAGTTTTATGTAAGCCTAAATGAATATAAAATTTTACCATACATTAAGCGTCCCTAATATTATCAATTTCTTTTTGAGGATAGTTAATTAACACTCCCATTCCTTGTTTTTGAAAAACAACCATGCTACCTACACCAGCTGCTTGTACACCTTTTATAGAAAAGACATTTCTAATATCTTCAATACTGCCACAACCTCCGTTAGCTATTATTGGAACACTAACAACATCATTTATCTCCTTTATCAAGTCTAAATCATAACCTTTCCATGTTCCATCTTTATCTATTGAGGTGATAAGTATTTCTCCTACACCTTCTTGCTCAAGTTTTTTAGCTAAGTCTAACGCTGTTATATCAGTATGGACTTTGCCTGAATTTGTATGAACTACTTTTTTACCAAACCAATTGCTTTTGATGTCTATTGATCCTATGATGCTCTGACTACCAAAGTAACTGCTTATTTTAGCAATTAATCCAGGTTGTGCTAATGAAGATGTATTTATAACTACTTTTTCAAATCCCATATTAAGAATACTCTTCACCTGTTCGAAGCTTTTAATACCACCCCCATAAGACAAAGGCATAAATGACTCCTCTGCAATTTCCTTTAAAACTTTATAGTTTGGTTCTCTATTTTCATTAGTTGCAGTAATATCTAAAAAACATAACTCATCAACTTCTAGCTCATTGAAGATTTTTACCGTGTTTGCTGGATCTCCAACATATTGAAACTTATTAAACTTTATTGTTTTTACAAGTGTTGAGTCTTTTAATAATAAGGTTGGTATTACTCGTTTAAGTGCCATTATATTTTTGCAAAATTCTGAAATAGTTGCATACCAAATTTGTGGCTTTTTTCTGGATGGAACTGAAAACCATATATATTTTCCTTTGCGACAGCACAGTCAAACTCATAACCATACTTTGCAACAAGTAATTTATTGTTTTCATTTTTAACTTTAGCATGATAAGAATGAACAAAATAAAACTTAAAGTTTTCAAAGTTCTTAATTATAGAATTACTTTGTTTCTCAAAAACAAAGTTCCAACCCATATGTGGGATTTTCAACTCAGTATTTTCTTTAAATTTAAATTTATAGCAAGACCCCTCAATCCAGCCTAACCCTTTTTCAGTACCTTCTTCACTAGACTCTAGTAATAATTGCATACCTAAACAGACACCCATTATAGGGATTTTATCTTCTAATGCTTTCTTATTAAGAGTTTTAATTAAATCTAGTTCTTTAAGTCTCCGCATGGCAGTATCATAAGCACCGACCCCTGGCAAAATTATTTTTTTAGCTTTTAATATTTTAGTTTCACTACTAGTTACTTCGCTTTTGACACCTATACGCTTTAGCATATTTTTTATTGACCCTAAATTACCCAAACCATAATCAATTATAGTAATCATTAGAGTTAGCGTTTAGAAGTGTACTTTAAATAAAAACTCATAGGAACTAAATTAGCCTTAGCTAAAAAGTAAAACAATGGTTTTAACTTTTCAAACCTCTTTTTATAAGTTGGAAACTCCCACCAAAACTTTGGAGACTCAGTCATTTTATCTTCAAATTCTTTATCTGTCAACTCCAGCCTTTTTTTAAAGTATTCAATAAACTCAGGCTCTATATTTATTGGTTCATTATATCTTTTCCAAGCTTCTTCCCTAGAGATTTTGTTTAGTCTGACCAATGCTGCAAGTGTGTTGTTTCTTAAATCCGCATTAAATTTTCGTGGATTATAAACTTGGTGATAAAATGCTGTCATTCTATTTTCTAAATGATGTCCACCGTAATATTTCCAACCACATTCTTTTTTTAAAAATTCTTGAGCCTCTTCTTTAGAGTAATTTATATACCAAAAAGGTCTAATTTTTTTTATACGATAAAATAAAATCCACTTCATAAATTGCCAAAATGTCATCAAGGGGTATGATTTCATCTTCCTAGAACCAAAGTACTGGTGTATTTTTTTTATGTATTTACCATCAAAATAGTTTTTCCCAAGGGGTGTAATACCTTCAGTAATAAATGAATGTCCTTCTAGTACATATTTCACTTTATACTTAGCCGCTGCTCTATACATTACTTCAGCTAGCGCTAAATCTGTAGCTGCTTCTATTTCTGCTACACCTGCTTTAAAGAAACTTTTAAATATGTCATCAGATTCTTTATTATCGATTACATGGGTATATAAGTCTAAGTTCCAGTGTTGTAAAACCTTTCTAATATTTTCAGAAGCAATAGCTGTATTCCAAGTATTATCATAGTGAACAGCAAGTGGTCGTAGCCCTTTCTGTATAGCCCAATAAACCATATAAGATGAATCTGTTCCACCACTTACCCCCACTATACAATCGTATTTTTTTCCTTTTCCTTTCTTTTTAATTTTTCCTATAATGTCATTTATTTTTTTTTCTCCTTTTTCTTTACCTGTCCCATACTCTTCTATTAAACCATCAATTTGGTGGCAATAATTGCATACACCATTTTCATCAAAGGTTATTGAAGGTACTCTCTCATCATAGATGCATCTAGTGCATATTTTTAAGTTTGTATCCAATGCCATTTTACTTTTTCCTTTCAATACGCACTTTTTCAAATATCATTCGACACCCATTATCTAACTCAATAAAAGCTCCAGGATAAGGATAAGATTGTGCTCGAATAAAATCATAAATTTTTTTCTTATCCCATGTTAAATCAACCTTACCATCTTCTGGAGATCGCTGGTCATAAATCTGTATTTCTTCTTTTTTTTGCTTTAAAAAAGTAATTGACGAAATATTTGTTAAAGCATTAATTAACATTTTAGAAGATTCGCTAGTTATCTTTTTGTACAACTCATCTATTGTATCTGTATCCTCAATCAAAACTGTTTTTTGCGAAATAATATCTCCATCATCTACTCCATCATCCAACCTAAATAAAGTAGTACCTGTTTTGTCCTCACCATTGATCATTGCCCAAACTAAAGGGGCTCCTCCAGCATATTTAGGTAAAAGGGAAGCGTGAATCCCCCAAGCTCCCATTTTCGCAAGTTTTCTAATGGATTCTGGAATCATATAATACCATCCCATTACCAAAATCACATCAGGGTCATATTTCTCTATTTCTTCTTTAAACGAAGTTATTTTTTTATTTAAGCTATGATCTATTTCAAAATAATCTATACCCTCAACGTCTGCTATTTGTTTCATATTGGCATAGGTATAATTTTTAACAGCTTCTTTTGAGTAGTTGATGTCAAACTCTTGTGGAATTGAAAAAATTGCTTTAACATCTACAGTTTCTTGCGAAGTATTAAGGATGTCTAGTAATATTTTTTTACTAAAATTAGTACACCCAAGATATATAACTTTTAATTTATCCACAGTTCTCAGCTTTTAAAAAGATGTGATACCTCTGTTCAAAATTCATAAATGACCAAATCAGCAATCAATGATTTATTGATATTCATTCTACAATCCTTTGACCATTCAAAAATAACTTACACCACCATTCAAAATTCATAAATGACCAAATTAACAATCGATGGTTAATATGTTTATTAATATGCTCATCTATAATATTTTCAACAAATGATTTATTTATAAACTCATAAGAAAGTGCATTTTTGTCGAGAAGAAGCTCTTTAATATAATTAGCATTTTCCCCTCTATACCAAGATTCATCAGGTGCTGAAAAACCTTGCTTTTTGCGATTGATAATCGACTCAGGTATAAAATCTTGCATTGCTTTTCTCAAGACATTTTTTCCGTCTCTATATTCAGCATATAATTTCTTTTTACCTCCGAATTGATTTTCATCAATTCGTTTCATTTTTTCAAGATTAGCTAATTTATGTTTTACAGGAATTTTTTGTGCAAAATTGACAAGGTCATTATCCAAAAAAGGGAATCTTTCTTCCAATCCATTAGCCATAGATAGCTTATCTCCTACTAATAGAAGTCCTGGCAAAAATGTCTTAATCTCAAAGTATAATGAATTATTTATATGCTGTTCCGGCGTATCATAGCCTAATTTTTTATTGAATAAAAATACATTTTCAAAAATCTTTCTAGGTTTATTATAGTCATCAACTTGCACTGCTGAAGTAAATAGTTTTCGCTTTTCTTCATCCGTTACTAATCGCTGCCAAAATCCGTAATACTGATCAAAAAACTGATTTCTATTCAAAGAGTCATGTACTCTATAATATCGCCAGGGATAGCCTCCATAAAGCTCATCTCCTCCCGTTCCCTGCAAACAAACTTTTACAAACTTGGAAGCTAACCTAGATATGTAATAATTGGGATAGCTCATTCCCACACGTAAATCTTCCAAATGATATACAACTCTTGGCAGTGACCACTTTAAGTCACCAGCATTCATGATTTGCTCATAATGCTCCGTTTTAAAATAGTTAGCCATTAATTCTGCATCCTTTCGTTCATCATAGTTAGCTTCAACACCTGTAACTTCTGACATATCAAAGCCACATGTAAATGTGGTTAACCGATCAACTTGTGTAGATGCCACAGCTGTTATAGAACCTGAATCCATTCCTCCTGATAAATACGACCCAACAGGCACATCTGCCACCATTTGCCTAACTACAGCTTGTTTAAAAAGGCGCTCTGTTTCTTCTTTTGCGTCCTCAAAACTCATTGACTCATCTGTTTTTGTAAAATCATAATCCCACCAGGAGTTATGTTTAACATAAGTGCTAGAAGCATCCACCCTAACAGTGTTAGCAGGTGGTAACATAGTTACTCCTTTAAATAAAGTATGGTATGCAAATAAGTTCTGAAAAGTAAAATATTCATTTAAAGCCTCATGATCCAACTCTACTTTAAAATCTGGATGCTTTTGCATGGCTTTAATTTCTGAAGAAAAAATTAAGGTTTTTCCATTGAACCAATAGTAAATAGGCTTTACTCCAAACCGATCTCTGGATAAGTACAGTGCTTTTTCCTTTTTATTCCATGCTCCTATGGCAAACATACCATTCAATCTTTCTAAAAAAGAAGTTCCATACTCTGCTAGCCCTTCGACTATTACTTCTGTATCTGTCGTAGAGTAAAATTCATGCCCTCTTGATTTTAACTCTTGTTTAAGCTCTAAATAATTATAAATACAACCATTAAAAACCAACACCCAGTTTCCATCTTTAGAGGTCATAGGCTGTGTTCCTCTAGCAGACGTATCTAATATGGATAATCTTTTATGTGCTAAAGCAATATTGTCTTTCACATAATATCCTTCACCATCAGGACCTCTATGTGCTATGCGTGCAGCCATTTTTTTCAATCTGTCTTCAGAAAAAGGCTGCCCATCAATATTAAAAACACCTAAAATCCCACACATAGACTATAAACTTTTTAATATATTCACTACGTATTCATAATCTTCAGGAGACATTCTATTATGCAAAGGAATTGCCATTGAATAATTATTAGCCGCTTTAGCTCCTGGAAAATCATTTTCATCAACTTTCATAAGGTCTTTATAGTAATTAAGCATATGAACAGCATGAGTTCCTGGTCTTGTTGAAATTCCAGCTTCCTGAAGCTTTTCCATTATTTCATTCCTCGTACCTGGTGATTTGGATTCATCTACAAAAGTTACGAACGATTGCCAGCCATGCTTATACCCTTCTTCTACTTTAGGTGTTAACAACCAATCTATTCCTGCCAACTCTTTGATATAAAAATCTGCCCAGTTTTGTCTTTCAGATATAAAATGATCTAGTTTTTTTATCTGTACTACTCCTACAGCCCCTTGTAAATCTGTCATTCTATAGTTGTACCCTACCATATTGAAATCTGGTAAAATATACGGCTTAGGCCCATGATGCCGTTGTTCCTCCGACACCGAAGCTCCATGATTCCTTAACATTGATAATTTTTCTGCTATCCCATCATCATTGGTTGTTAGCATCCCTCCTTCTCCCGTTGTAATAGATTTCCTGGGATGGAAGGAAAAACAACCTATATCACCAAGATTGCCTGCATATTTTCCTTTATACATTGCTCCAGCTGCACAAGCACCATCCTCAACTATAGGAATATTAGGTGCTATAGCCTTTATCGCATCTATATCAGCGCACAAACCAAACAAATGCACTGGAATTATAGCTTTCGTCTTTGAAGTGATTTTAGTTTCAAGGTCTAAAACATCTAAATTAAACGTGGCTGTATCTATGTCTACAAATACAACCCTAGCTCCACAGTATAATACAATATTAGCAGTAGACACCCATGTAAATGCAGGAACGATTACTTCATCTCCTTTACCCACACCTAAAGCAACTAATGCTAAATGGAGTGCTGTGGTAGCACTGGTAACTGCTATTGCATGTTTAACACCATGTTTTTCTGCAAACAACTGCTCAAACTCTCTGACTTTTGGTCCTGCAGTAATCCAACCTGTCATTAAAGGCTCTTTTACCGCCTGCCATTCTTCTTCTCCTGTAACAGGTAAAGAAATCGGGATGTTTCTTTTTTCAGACATATAGTTTACACAGTTAAAGGAGCTTTATCTAATCCAGTAGCTATTCTCCAATCTATTAACTTTTGAAGTCCCTCTTCTAAGGAATATTTATATAAAAAACCTAACTCCTCTTCTGCTTTTTTTCTAGATCCTATTCTATTTTGCACCAATGCTCTAGCGTCGTCTTCACTATAAGGGTTGTATTTTACTTTTAAATCAGACTGCTTAAGTTCTAGAATTTTATCGCACAGTTCTTTAATAGATGTTTGTACTTCTGTTCCTACATTATAAAACCCATGTTCTACATCTGATTTTAGTGCTTGTACATTACATCTAGCAACATCTTCTACATATATGAAATCATATGCTTGAGATCCATCTCCATTAATTACTGGAGACTCATTAGCTTCAATTTTATTTAGCATTATTGGAACTACACCTGTGTATGCTGCCGTTTGATCCTGATGAGGACCATAAACATTCATGTATCTTAAACCTATAACTGGCAGTCCGTATCTATCATTGAAAGCTGTACACATAGCTTCTCCAGCTATTTTGCTTGCTCCGTAGAAGTTTTTATTATTAAAAGGGTGTCCTTCCGTCATTGGCAGCTCTATTGCATCTCCATATACTGATGCAGAAGATGACCAAACTAATTTTTTAATATTGTTTTTTACACAGGCTTCAAGAATATTAAACGTCCCTGCAATATTTACGTCAAACGCTGTTCTTGGAAAGTCTTTACAATGCAATAACCACATAGCTGCTAAGCAAACCACATAATCCATCCCCTCCATTGCCTTATTAAGGATGTCAATTTCTCTAATATCTCCTCCTATAGGAAATAAAGAACATCTAGGGTCTCTCAAAGAATCTTCCAGGTACTCTTTTTGACCCCTTGCAAAATTGTCATATACTATAACTTTTTCAACTTCTTCTTTTAAAAGTTCTTTGACAACAAATGAACCTATAAAGCCAGCACCCCCTATCACAAGAACCTTAGCTCCCTTTAATTCCATAATTAAAATTACTTTATTGAAAAAAAATTACCTCAATTTACTTACTATTTCAATCGATTGTTTTGCTTCATTACAACCAAAGCCATTACCCAAAAGTATTTGTTTATAACTTTCGGTATGAAGATCTGTAAACCCAGCACTAAACTCTATTTGTTTGCCGTCAACCGTTATTGAACGAAAAGTTCTTTGACCTTCCTTTTTAATATTGCCAGGTAAATCTTCACTATTAATACTTAAGAACCACTTTACATTAGCTTTTTCTAGTTTCAAAATCCCAGAAGCTTTATCATGAGTATAGGTATCTTTTTTACTTTCTAATACTTTTCCAAAAACCCAAGTAAGCATATCAAAAAAGTGAATACCTATGTTTGTAGCTATTCCTCCAGATTTTTCTTCTTCTCCTTTCCAGCTTCTATGATACCAGTGACCTCGAGAGGTAATGTAGGTCAGATCAATATCATGTGTTACATTGGATTGCTCTTTTTCAACTTGCTCTTTTAGTTTAATTATACTCGGATGCAGTCTCAGCTGAAGAATATTAAAGATTTTTTTTCCTGTTTCTTTTTCTATTTCGCTTAAAGCATCAACATTCCATGGGTTTAGCACTAGAGGCTTTTCACAAATAGCATGAGCTCCATGTCTCAGAGCAAACCGAATGTGTGCATCATGCAAATAGTTAGGAGAACATATGCTTACATAGTCTATTTTTTCACCCTTTCTTTTAAGCTTATCTAGGTGGCGATCAAACCTTTCAAACTCTGTAAAAAAGTCTGCTTCTGGAAAGTAGCTATCCATTATTCCCACAGAATCAAAAGGGTCAAGAGCTGCAACTAAATTATTGTTTGTTTCTTTTATAGCTTTTAAGTGCCTTGGAGCTATGTATCCAGCTGCTCCTATCAGTGCAAAGTTTTTTGGTTTTGCCATTATATTATTTCCAATCATCAAAAACTTCTCCTAAATTAATCTCTAAATCAGGAAATATAGAAGATTGGATTACTTCTTCTTTCCCTTTCAGTTTATCAGACGCGTATTTTCCTTTGTTATTCAACATATATTTCAAAACGGTTCCATTTGTTGGGTCTACAATCCAGTATTCTTTTACTTCATTTTCTTCATAAAGTTGGTATTTATCGTTAACGTCTTTTGCACTGGTAGAAGGAGAAAGTATTTCTACAACTAAATCTGGAGCTCCGTGGCAACCTTTCTCATCTAATTTTGACAAATCACAAATTACACAAAGGTCTGGTTGTACTACTGTCTCAGTTTTTTTATCATCTAGTGATTTGCTTAATCGCACATCAAAAGGCGCGGAAAATGCTTTACACGAATGCTTTTTAAAGTAGTTGTAAAACTCTCCCGTCAAAATAACAGAAATTTCTTGATGCTTAGTAGAAGGCGCTGGCGTCATTTTGAATATCTTGCCCTTAATCAGCTCCACACTTTCTTGAAATCTCCATAGCAAGTAGTCTGCATAGGTATATCGTTTATCGAGATCTAACTGTGATATGTCTGTGATATTAGTACTCATTTTTTATAGTAGAGAGCTTAACCTACCTTCTCAACAAATATATGTTTTGAATCATTAACTAATTTATACTTTTCTCCACTTTCTTCACATACAGCCTCATTGCTTTCATCAAAGTTAAGTCGATGACCGAACTCACTCATCCACCCTATTCTTTTTGCCGGGTTGCCCACGTAAAGAGCATAAGGAAGCACTTCTTTGGTTATAACAGCTCCAGCCCCAATAAACGCAAACTTTCCAATATTGTTGCCGCAAACTATTGTAGCATTAGCTCCTATGCTCGCTCCTTTTCCTACATGTGTTTTTGCATATTGACCTCTTCTGTTTACAGCACTTCGAGGGTTAATAATATTAGTAAAAACCATAGAAGGTCCCAGAAAAACATCATCGTCACAAGTTACTCCTGTGTAGATAGAAACGTTATTTTGGACTTTTACATTTTTTCCCAAAATAACTTCTGGAGAAACAACTACATTTTGACCTATATTACAGTTTTCTCCAATAGAGCAGTTGGACATAATGTGAGAGAAGTGCCATATTTTAGTTCCTTTTCCAATTTTTGCTCCTTCATCAATAACAGCGGTTTCATGAGCAAAATATTCCTGATCTGACATGTTTTTAACCTATCGTTTTTTTTACTTTTTCAATTATATACTCTTGTGTTTCTTCTTCCATCTCAGTATGCATGGGAAGAGATATTACCGTCTCTGAAAGCTTCTCGGAGATAGGAAAGTCACCTTTTTTATATCCATAATTCGAATATCCCTTTTGCAAGTGTAATGGTACTGGATAGTAAATCATACTCGGTATTCCCTCCTTCGATAACTCGTTTTTAAATGTATCTCTATCTATATTTTTTACCTTCAACGTATATTGATGGAAAACATGTGTAGAGTAGTCTGCTCGATAAGGTATCTGAAGCTGCTCTACGTCTTTAAAAGCATCATCGTATTTCTCCGCTACTTTGTTTCTTTGTTGGTTATAGTCGTTAAGGTACCTTAGCTTAACTCTTAGTATTGCTGCTTGTATAGTATCTAACCTCGAGTTACAACCAATTATATCATGGTAATACTTAGTCTTTTGACCATGGTTTGCCACCATTCTTAGCTTTTCTGCTAACTGATCATCGTTTATAAATAATGCTCCTCCATCACCATAAGCACCCAGGTTTTTAGAAGGGAAAAAAGAGGTGCAGCCAATTTGTCCGATAGTACCAGCCTTGCTTTTTTTCCCATCAGAGAAAACATAGTCTGCTCCTATTGCCTGAGCCGTATCTTCTATTACATAGAGGTTATGCTTTTGAGCCAACTTCATTATTGATTCCATATCAGCGGACTGTCCATATAAGTGAACAGGAACAATAGCTTTTGTTTTACTGGTAACTTTTTCTTCTAACTGAGTTATGTCAATATTGAAAGTATTAGGATCAACATCAACAAAAACAGGTGTCAGTTTCAACAAAGCAATTACTTCTGCTGTCGCAACATAAGTATGAACAGGAACTATTACTTCATCTCCTGGCTCTAGCTCTAATGCCATCATGGCAAGCTGTAAGGCGTCGGTTCCATTAGCACAAGGAATGACATGCTTGCAATTCATATATTGAGCTAGTTCAGCAGAAAACTTTTTTACCTCACTACCATTAATAAACTGTGTGTTGTTAATTGCTTGGGCAATTGCATTATCTATTTCCTCTTTAATTCTCAAATACTGACTTTTTAAGTCTACCATTTGTACTTGAGGATTATTACTTTTCTTATTCACTTAAAGTTTCTTTTTAAAGCTTATGCTGTAAAGAAAATAAAAAAAGGGTTTTAAATGTATTTTAGAACCTTATCCTTTAGTTAATTTTAATGCTTAATTAAAAAAAAGCTTATGACAGGCTCAACAGATAACTCTATATTTTACCATGAAGATAGCTTTTGCCAAGTAGAGGTTTTACCAAAAGAAAACTATAATGAATTGATAAAAGAAGCAGAAAGCATAAAAGGGTTTTCTGATAATAGTTTTGATGGAGTGGGTTACAAAGATATAGTAGTACGTAATAACCCTTATTTAGAGCTTAAACAAAGAAAAATCAACCCTGTAGAATTAGATGCTATAATTAGCAAATATCCTCTCAAAAAGTATACTAATATTACCACTGGAATAAAACCTGGGGAAATAGTAAGCAAAAATACCATTGGGTATTCAGAAGAAAACACTAAAATTTTTTATGACTATGATCATAATGTCGTGAACAATTTGTGGTTGATATACCCTACACTTGGAAAAGTAGAAGTTATAGTACCTATACTTTATGAAATTGGTAAAAAATGGGATTTATTACTCATGGACTGGGAGTCCTCTGAGTTAATTAACCTCTCAAATAAAGAAGAGATAGAAAACTATATAAATAGTGAGTAGTTCTTTTTTAGTAATGGTTTAATCATTTTTTGGAGTAGCATATTTCAACCTTGTCTTAAGTCTTTTTATTTCTCTTTCCAATACTATTCTTGAAAGCTGATCTGCTAATTCCACTCCGTTAAATCTTGAAAAGGCTTCTTGTACCTTTTTTTCCTCAATATCAAGTCTGTAAAATATTTGAAATAACTTTTCAGTACTGTTTTTAAGGTAAAAATCTATTTTTTTTCTTATCAGACCTGCTAATTGTTCTATCCACACCTCATCATTTAAATCTATTTTACCTTTTTGAATAGAGCCTATATCGGGTAGTATTTCTTCAAACTCATTATCCATTACTCTAATATAATGCTCTGCAAATAAGTTTTACTAACTTTGCACACATAAATTTATTAATAGAACTGTAATTTTTGGATGTCTACTGCTATAAAATCTAAAGAAAAGGAAGGCTTAAAGCTAGATGCTTCTTTTGAGCATCTCAACATAGGTTTTGTAGTTTCAAAATACTACTCTGATATAACTTTTGGCTTGCTTGAAGGAGCAAAAAAAGTATTAAGCTCCTACAGCATTGGAGATAAAAACCAACATACCCTATTTGCTCCTGGTACTTTTGAGATTCCACTAGTGGCTCAGAGGTTAGCTAGCCAGCCTGGGATTAACGCTGTGATTTGCCTGGGTTGTGTAATTCAAGGAGAAACGAAACACTTTGATTTCATTTGTGATGCAGTAGCTAAGGGCACAATGGATATATCTTTGAAATACAATAAACCTGTTGCTTTTGGTGTTATTACAGCAAATACTTTGGAGCAGGCTAAAGATAGAGCTGGAGGAAAATTAGGAAACAAAGGTGAAGAAGCTGCTCTGGCTGTTTTACATTTGCTTTCTAAAGAAAGTAACTTACAAACCTTTGATCAGTAGAAACAAGGTTTATATATAATATTTAATGAGTTTAAAATTTGTGACCTGTCTAGTTTGTTTGACACACAGCTTAATCATCCCTCTGTGTGTCTCAATTTTAAATCAGACATGTCTGTTTCATTTGAAGGAAAATGTGGTTTAGGCTATCAAACTTTATTTTAAAAAATCGGCTTGCTATAATAATCTGTGTACTGGCTTGCTCTGGAGTGATGGCATACGTAGGTCAAAGTTTGCAATGGTCTTTTAAACTTCTACAAATAGTACCTGATAATGACCCTGACCTGATTGCTTTTCAAGAGTTTGAAAGTCGGTTTGGAGAAGATGCCAATGCGATGGTAGTTGGCATCAAAGATAGTTCTATCTATTCTTTAGATAACTTCCAACAACTTTCTAGCCTAAGTGACGATTTGCATAAGGTCGATGGTATTGCAGAAGTTGTATCTCTACCTCGACTTTTATCTTTATCCGTTGATAGAGTTAATAAAAAATTCAATACTAGCGAAATTTTTAAAGCCCCTATAGCATCCCAAAAAGAACTAGATAGCCTATTAGTGGCATTTAAGGATATTCAACTTTATAAAGACGTAGTCTATAACTCTGAGAATGGTGCTCTCATTAGCGTTCTTGTCTTTGAAAAAGGTTTTGTTGATTCCCCCAAAAGATTAAACATAGTTGATACTATTGTTTCTCTGGGAAATAAATTTGAGAAAGAAACAGGTATTGAACTTAGATACTCTGGCCTACCTTTCATTAGGTCTACTGTAGCTAAAAAAACTAAAGCAGAAACCATATATTTTTTGTGGGCTTCCATTATCGTTTCTGCTTTTGTACTCTTTCTGTTTTTTCGGTCTTTTTCCCCTGTCTTTTATCCTCTCATTATAATTGGGATGGTTATCCTGTGGACTATGGGCATCTTATCTCTTTTAGAGTATAAGGTCAGTCTACTTACAGGACTGCTCCCTCCAGTAATGGTTGTAATTGGTATTCCAAATTGTATTTATTTTTTAAATAAATACCATCAAGAGTTTTACAAAATTAAAGACAGACACCGAGCACTCAGAAGAGTAATCCGAAAGATTGGTCCAGTTGCATTCATTACTAACAGTACTACGGCTATCGGTTTTTTGGTTTTACTTTTTACTGGCATCAAACCTTTACAGGAGTTTGGGCTAGTTGCAGGGATAAATATTATGGTAACTTTTGTTATTAGCCTTTTATTTATACCTACCGTTTTTTCTTATTTACCAGACCCAAAAACAAGAAATATACGTCATATTTACTTTAAGCCTACACAACGCCTCATCGGTTTGTTTGCTCACTGGGCAATGCACAAAAGAAAAGTAGTGTATACAACAGTATCCATTATAGTGCTTGCATCTCTTTACGGAATCACACAAGTCGACACTGTATCTTATATGGTAGATGATCTACCAGAAGATGGGCAGGTAGTAAAAGACCTAAGGTTTTTTGAAGAAAACTTCCAGGGTGTGATGCCATTGGAAATAATAGTAGATACAGGAAGAAAAAAAGGAATACGAAAAGGCTCTTTTCTAAGAAAAGTAGATGAGTTGTCAATCGTTTTAGACTCCATCCCTGAAATATCACAACCAATTTCTATCGTTTCGTTATTAAAAGCTGCTAATCAGGCATACTTTTCAGATCCGAGAAGCTTTTCTCTACCTTCTAATAGAGATGGTGCTCTCTTACAGAGGTATTTACTTAACTCAGGAGAAGGAAAGCAAAACCCTGGCATTTTAGTAGACTCATTGGGTCGTTATATCAGAGTTTCAACTAGAATTGCTGATATTGGATCCAATAAAATGAACTCCATTATTCAGAATAAGATTGAGCCCGCTATAGCTAGCATTTTTGATGGAACAGACCTAAAAGCATCTATCACTGGTACAACCCTAATATTTATCAAAGGCAACTCATATCTGGTAAAAAACCTGAGAAACAGTCTCTTTATCGCATTTTTCCTAATCGCCATTATTATGGCATTGCTTTTCAGAAATGGTAAAATAGTAATCGTTTCTCTTTTACCTAATATCGTTCCTCTTCTTATAACTGCAGGAATTATGGGTTATTTTGGTATTCCTCTCAAGCCTAGTACCGCCCTTGTTTTTAGCATAGCCTTTGGTATAGCTGTAGACGATAGTATTCATTTTTTGGCAAAATTCAGACAGGAGCTTTATGTTAATGATTTTAATATTTTAAAGGCAATACAAACTAGCTTTAAAGAAACTGGAATGAGCATGATTTATACCTCTATCGTTCTGTTTTTTGGCTTTATAACCTTTACATTCTCTGGGTTTGGGGGAACTATAGCCTTAGGCTTACTTACTTCCATCACATTATTTTTTGCCATGGTTACAAACCTGGTATTTCTTCCTTCTCTTATTCTGAGTTTTGAAAAAAGAAAATCCACTATCTATCGCAAAAAGGATACAGTAAAAATACCTGTAAGGTAAGCTAGGAAATAGCAAAATAATGACTACTAACAAAAAAAGATCTGCAATGCAGATCTTTTTAAACAACTTAGTGTTATGAGATTAGATTACTTTAACAATCTCACTACTTGCTGGTCATCTCCATTGGAAATAAGCAACAAATAAACACCAGAACCAAGTTTGTTTACCATAGTTGCAAGTTCACTGCTTGCACTATCTAATGTATTTTCTTTGTTGTAGTATACTTTTCCAGATACATCTTGTAATGTTACATTATAGGTAGCATAGGCATCGTTTGATCCCACCTTTGCTATACTGAATGCACCTGAGTGTACTGGGTTAGGAGATACTACAAACTCCTCTGTTGAGCTATCATTTTTCTGATTGCCTATTACAGTTATTATTTTACTGTACTCAAATGCCCCATCAAAATCTACCTGCCTTAGTCTATAGTATACTACTCCAGATACAGTGTTTGCATCCATAAAGCTATAACCTTGTGTTACCGTAGTAGTACCAAAGCCTTCTACTCTTCCTATTTGCTCAAAGTTTTCACCGTCTGTAGAACGTTCTACTTCAAAGTGACTGTTATTGACCTCACTAGCTGTTACCCAATTAAGCTCTACTCCATCTTCTTGCACCTGCCCCTCAAAGGATACTAGCGTTACGGGTAATGGATTATTTTCAAAATTAGTAGTACCAAATACTAAGATACTAAAACCTTGAAACGGCACTGCTTTGTTCCGAAGCACATTACCTTGAACTCTTAAATCCCATACATCTGTAAAAGGTATACCAAGTTTAGGTGCTTTTGTTAACTTTATATCATCCTCTATTGTAGCTACAATATTAATCCCATCTGCTCCAGCGTCATAACTCATGTATGCGGTAATATTTTTAAAATCATTACTTTGACTTACTGGTCCTAATGCTGTAACTTTCCAGTATCTTAAGCTGCTTACTGCTTCAAGATCTCCTGGATATACAATTCCTTCGTAGTTAGCATCTCCTTCTATCAGCTCTGCTTCTAGCATATACTCTCCTCCATTAGCTACTATAAAGTCTAAACCTATCGGTCTGTAGTTTCCTTCCGATGAACCAATGGGAAACTCAATAGATTCATATTCAAGCTCATCTGCCACCCCTTTGATTATCATAGGTCCTACTACATAGCTCGATGAAGAGATTTCAGACCCAGGAGCTTCTCTTTCCAGAGAAGATATGTTTACTGCATTCTCAATAGCTACATCCTCCGTTATGGTAAGCGTAGCTTCATTTGAACTAATAAGGTTTCCTTTTCCTAGTGCTATCTTCTCTCTAACCTCCAAATCTCTTGACAACACTTTATCCCCATTGCCCAGTAAACGCATAGAGTTTAATCTTTCTAGATTAACTGGTAAAGTAGCATCATCATTCCCTTCAAATACTATTTCACCATAGTATTCATCAATATTGTTGAAATTAACATCAAAATCATATCTAGATACTCCATTGTTATTGAAAGGCTCTAAATAAATGGCAGAGTTATCATTATCACCTATGATGTTATTAAATCTGTGACCTGTTGTTTTATATAATAATAATAAGCCTTCATTTCTAAGGTAGTACGCCCTTTGATTATCATTGCTAATCCCTATCTTAAACCCAGGGTTAATTATTACTATATCATCCGCTTGTGGTACCTGCCCCTCAATATTTACAAAATCTATCACATCATCTCCATCTATATCAACGTTCCATGTTCCTGCAGATGACCATCCTCCATTTAGCCTGGAAATGAACCTTCGTATCGTAAGAAACTCTCCCCTCAAGCCAGCAGTAAATACTCCAGCTATTTTTGATTCTGGCAATAACGCATCTTGTTGATTCTGAAAGCCATCTCCAAGAGCATTGAAGGTTATCGTTTTAGAAACTTCATCTACATAAACAAATTTATCTGGATCTTCCTCCGTAGGAATAAACCATGCATCTTCTGTGAAGATACCAGGAATATATTCTGCTAGATCTCCATGTTGCTCATGTGCTGCATCGTAGTTAAACACATGGCTTACTGTAGCATTCTCCAAGTCAAATCCATTTTGCTCTATATCCCAATAGATGGCAAGCTCTGTGTCATTATCATTGTCTTTCGTTAGTGGCGATATACCTCCAATTGGTTTAACCGTTATGTAAGAACCTGCTTCTAAATCCGCATTCACTATATCTATAGTCACGGATGCTTCATTTCCATTCTCCAATACAGGAAAAGTATATTCTCCTGTATATAATCCAAATGGAAATAGTTTTTTCACTCCTTGCATCCCTTCTATTCCTGAAGTGTTGATCTGAGGAGAAGCGCCAGCTATATTTGTCCGTTCGCCTAGTGTTAATAAATGGCTATCAATATCTAAGCTTCCATTTGTAAATATTAGATCTCTATTGATAGTTACATTACCTCTTGTTACTACTCCATCCGCATTGTTTATCTCTACATTTTCAAATGTTCCCTGCTCCATAGACTGTTGACCTGTTTCTCCTAGAAAATGTACAGTTGTGCCAAAACCACATGAAGCCTCCCCAATTATATCTCCTTTTAAATTTATTGAATTATTCCCTACTGATCCTATTTCCCCAGAGGTAAAGGTCAGATCCCCATTTATTGAAATATCTGAGAGAAGAGTAAGAGCTTCCGCTCCTACTTCTCTTTCTATAGTTACATTGTAAAACTCAGTGGTAGTATTGAAATCACGAATATTTGCATTCTCATTTTCTCCATAAAAGTGTACAGTATGGCCTTCTGGGGCTATAAATGTACCACCACCATTTAAGTATTGACCTCCTAAGAAAAGGTCAAAACTATGGGTATCCAATGTAGCTCCATCTGCATAGTTATTTATCCTAAGTAAGTCAGATACTCTTAGCTCACTTCGTAAGTGTAGCGTTACTGACGCGTTGGCATCAGCAGTAAGTATTACATTTGGTAACATAATCGTTGAGTTAATAGAAAATACTGTATTAGGTTCAAGGGAACTAAACTGAATGGTTGGAGAACCATCTAGAGTATATGTTTCTGGAACTAAATGTATATCTGCTACCCCATTATCCCCAGATGTCCCATTTATAAGCGAAATAACAGTTAGACCCTGCCCCCCAAAGGTAAATGAGCTGCCTTCTCCAAAAACTTCAAGCATCCCAAAGCTGGCATCTGGGTTTTCACCACTAATAAAAATACCTCCACCATTAATTACAGTTAAGTTTAATGCTCCATTTTCAGATTCTTCTGACATCCTTCTTATTTGGTTTCCTACTCTTAAACGACCACCATCTAGTATAAGGCTTGGTTGAAAATTAGAGTCGTATCTTATGTCATTATCAATATAAACACCCTCGAACCCCCTTGATTCAATATTCAAACTTCCTCTTAGCTCTACATTTAAAAGGTTACTAAAAGTTCCATCAAGTACTACTACGTTACCATCAACAATGAAATCACCCATTAGATCAGATACAAAATTTTTAAACCTTAGAAGGGTATTATTTCCATTAACTATTATACCTGAGTTTTCTCTTAGGATATAATCTCCTTCTTCGGATAATGAGGGTATAATTATGTTATCCCCCAACTCTAATATGCCTTGTTGTATGTACAGAGCTTTATCAAATGTACTAGGGTGATTGTTTTGACCGTATAGCCGAAAGTTATTATTGCTTGATGTGAGAGTTGCTTTAGCGTTTACCGCTTTATTTATAATAAGTCTATTTAATCTTACTCCAGAGGATGCACCATTTAATGTAAGGTTGGTATTATTGTTACCGGATAGGTATAAGTCCACAACACTGTGTTGTGCAGCACGTAAATAATGATACTGGAACTCTCTTGTTAATCCCATAAATCCTTCATCGTCAATAGTGATATTTCCTGCAACATCTAATACGTGTTGATCTAAGTTTACTTGATCGATTTCAACTCTAATGGCAGCGTCTGTTACGTTAATATCTCCAGCTACTCGAACGATACAATCCGTATCATTTGCTGGATTTCCTATTAAGGCTTGTACAGCAACGAAGGCACCATCATCAACCACAAGCCGAGGTGCAGAAACATCAAGGTAACCACGTATGTTAATTATGTCTACATTATCAAAACGCACATCTAATTCTACATTAATTTCTCTTTTTATTATTACCAGATTGGGAAATTCTGTCCTGCTATCAATAATAAAATTCCTTGTACCTACACGTGTACCATCAATTTCTACAATGGATACATTATTTTCATAGAATGGGTTGTCATTAGTAGCTTCTATAAAATGCTGACGTGTTCTAAGTGTTGCAGAAGCACCATCATTCAAAAAGCTTCTAACATCTACTATTTGAAACTCATTCAAATCTAGTATTCCGTTCGCTTGAATAGTAATTGACTGCAAGCTTACTTCAACATCTTCTCTAATAAGTTCAACAGTATGACCTGAAGCAATTACGACATCATCATTATCTCCTGGAACTTGGCCTCCAACCCAAGTTGCTGGGTTTCCCCAGTCACCTGACTGGTTGCTTACTATTTGTGCATTTACCGAGCTAATCAGTCCGAAGAAAAGTAATAAAATTAAACCTGCAGAGACGGTTTTCAGCTGATTTATTAAAGTAATTGTATTTTTCATGGTTCTTTTGGTTTTTGTGCAAAAAATCTTTCCTATTAAATAAAACTTACATATGTAACTATATACGTTAACGGGGGGAAACAGAGAGCGTTTTAAAAAGGCTTGCTTTGTTAAGCTTTTTTAAGATCTATTTTTGCGAAGAATAGCAATAAAATACATAAACACTTATAAATCATGCAATTAACATTAATAAGAAATGCTTTTTGGCAACTGGTTTTTAAAACAACATAGTAACTAACACAAGACATTTGTGTAAGGTCAAAGGTAGTTTGTAGTTTGTTTTTTGTGTTTTTATATTAAATAAGTACTTTTTTTTATTTAATAGCACTTAACATACCCAGTATACTTAACCCGAGTTCGGTTTTAAAAATGGTTCAAATATGTGTTAAAAGTCTATTTTTGACAACACTCAATACAAAGGAATATCATAGCCGACTTGATCCGCTATCTTTTAGATCTTGGATCAAGTCCTGGATGACAAGCTATATTATTAAATCAAGTCTTAAAAGCAAAAAAAACATAAATTATTAATCGAACTCAGGTGTATAAAAGTATTGATCTGGTGTGCTCTTGAGAATTTGAAAACCACCATGCAATTTTGCAAAAAAACGTCTGAACTTATTAAACCTTCATGAAACCCTCTCAAAAGAGATACATACGCTTCTGTTTAGCTACTATAATTTCTGTTTACGGTTTGATCTTTATTGGAAGCGTAGTTAGGGCAACAGGGTCTGGAATGGGATGTCCAGATTGGCCCAAATGCTTTGGTCAGTGGATTCCTCCTACAAGCATTAGCGAGCTTCCTGCAGACTATAAAATTTTATTTAAAGTAGCTGGAAGAGAAATTGCTGATTTTGATGCTTTCAAAACATGGGTAGAATATTTTAATAGATTACTTGGCGTAATCATTGGTTTGATGGTAATTCTCAACTTTTGGTTTTCCTTTTCCTTTAGAAAAAAAGACAAACTTGTCGTCTTTTTTAGTGGCTTAGTTGTCTTCCTGACAGTTTTACAAGGATGGCTCGGTTCTAAAGTCGTTTCTTCTAACCTACAAGAAGGAATGATCAGCCTCCACATGTTTTTAGCAATAGCTATTCTGGGAATATTAATTTTTTGTTTTTTTAGAGCTAAAACCCAGCAAGACCCAGGTAGTCTGAGTAAAAAAATAAAGTGGCTATCTGTTTTGACATTATGTCTTACTTGTATACAGTTATTTTATGGAGTTCAGGTAAGAGAATTAGTCGATAGCTACAACCAAGTATCTACTAATGGTATTACCAAGCAAACTCTCGAGTCTTTCGGGTTTCCTTTCTTTTTTCACCGATCTTTTTCATGGCTTATACTAGGCTCATGTTTATTATTATCGTATCAGTTGTGGAAAGAAAAAGTTAGTGCTATCTTATTTGCTATAACTCTCACCTCTATTCTTGCAGAGTTTGGAATAGGCATTTCTCTTTCTTTTTGGAATATACCCTCATTTCTACAGCCTTTTCATTTGTTATTTGCTGTAATTCTTTTTGGAGGAGTTCTATTTCTTGTTTTCCAATCCAATAGGTTTTTCTTTTGCAAAAAGACAGACCATGCCTGATTTAAAATGGAGGCACACATGAAGTAATAATTAAGATGTGTGTCAAACAAATTAGGAAGGTCATAAATTTTAAACAAGTGAAACGACCATGTCTGATTTAAAATTGAGGCACACACGAAGCAATGATTAAGATGTATGTCAAATAAAAAGGCAGGTCATAAATTTTAAGCAAGTGAAACGACCATGCCTGACTTTAAAATTGAGGCACGCATGAAGTAATAATTAAGATGTGTGTCAAACAAATTAGGTAAGTCGTAAATTTTAAATAGATGAAACGTCAGCCCTATTTTTTGGGTAGATACTTTGATGGATAATTCTTCTACATTGGATACCACCACTTATAGTGATAACTCACTTTCCTTAAAGCTTAAGGGTTATATAACTATGTTTAAACTTCGCTTGAGTTTAACAGTAGCATTCTCAGGTATTTTCGGGTATCTGATGGGTACTAATTGGAGTTTGATTGACCCACTCCATGTTTTTCTTTTCTTACTAGGTAGTTTGCTTATCGTTTTCTCTTCTAATATTTTGAATCAGATTTACGAAAAAAACTCTGATGCTCTAATGGGAAGAACAGCAAGTAGACCTTTGCCTCAAGGTATAATTACTGTTAAAGAAGCCTATTTTTCTTCGCTAATACTAGCCGTAGCTGGCTTTATCTTATTGGCTTTTTTTACAAACTTATTAGCAGCAAGTCTCTCTATTCTATCTCTCATTCTGTATGCATTTGTATACACCCCGCTCAAACCAGTTACCTCTTTTTCAGTTTTAGCTGGAGCATTTCCTGGAGCTTTACCTCCTTTAATAGGCTGGAGTGCCGTTACAGGAAGCATTTCTCAGGAAGCACTTATTCTATTTGGTATTCAGTTTATATGGCAATTCCCTCATTTTTGGGCAATTGCATGGGTTTGTGATGACGACTATAGTAAGGCAAAGTTTAAAATGCTTCCTTCAAATAGTGGAAAAAATGCTTTTTCTGCTCTTCAAATATCTATTTATTCCTTTTTACTTATACCTATTAGTTTATTGCCAGCCATTTTTGAAATGGTTAGTGACACCTATGTTTGGTTTGCCATTTTTCTGAGTACTGCTTTCGCATTAGCTACAGTACCTCTTTTACTGGATAGAAGAAAAAAGTATGCGCTAATAATAATGTTTGCTTCGTTTTTCTACTTACCTCTATTGCAAACTTCTCTACTCATTTTTAAACTATAGAAAACAATTTTTTTACTCTAAGGATTTTACTTTTGTATATATAAATAAATCATGATGTCTTTTAATAATCTATCTGCACCTGTAAGTGATGCCAAACCTACTTTGAGGATGAATCCAAAAAAGTTTGTTTTATGGCTTTTGATGGTCAGTATCGTGATGCTATTTGCGGCTCTCACTAGTGCTTATATTGTAAGGAAAGGTGATGGAAATTGGCTTCTTTTTGACCTACCTAATGTTTTTTACTATAGCACTGGTGTTTTACTATTAAGTAGTGTTACTATCCAATTATCTTATTTCTTTGCAAAAAAAGATGAGCTTGAAAAGCTAAAACTTTTCATCATTATTAGTGCAATATTGGGTATTTCTTTTCTATTTATGCAAGTGCAGGGGTGGAAGGAACTAGTTCAAAATAAGGTTTTTCTAGTTGGTAATCCATCTGGCTCATTTGTATATATAATCACTGGGGTGCATGGTGCGCACTTAATCACTGGAGTGGTTTTCATTATAATTATGCTAGTCGCAGCCTTCCGATACAAAGTTCACTCTAAAAGCCTCCTCAAGATAGAGATGTGTGCTACTTATTGGCACTTCCTCGATTTACTTTGGGTCTATTTATTTTGCTTCATTCTTTTTGTATAAACCTACTTTATTTATGAGGAAGACATTCATTTTGGATCAAGTAGTAATCAGCGAGTTAACACTTACTATTGAATAAGTACCGAATTATTCGGATAAAGCACGCTTTTTAGTTTCTTCATTTTATATTTTAAATGTATTTTTGTTTTCCAAAGTAATTGCGATTACTAACTTTATGTCCAGTTAAATAAACCAAAGATTAATGGCTAGTACTATTAGTGTATCGAATAAGAATATATGGAATGGAGGCGTATCGCCCTTAAAAGCAAGTTATGGAAAGCTGATGATGTGGTTTTTTCTACTTTCTGATGCTTTTACATTTTCTGCTCTTTTGATTTCTTATGGGATGATACGATACATGCATCCTGCATACGAAGGAAACTACTCTGAGTTTACCTTTGCTAATGACTCTTCAAATCTTTACTGGCCTATCCCAGAGATGGTTTTTGATGCTTTTCCTTTTTTCCATGGAGTTCACTTACCGCTACTTTTTGTTGGTTTGATGACTTTTATTCTCATTCTTAGTAGTGTGACTATGGTATTGGGTGTGGAAGCTGGTCATAGGATGGATCAAAAAGCAGTAGAAAAGTGGATGCTATGGACTATAATTGGAGGATTCACCTTTTTAGGATGCCAAGCGTGGGAATGGTCTCACTTTATATCTGGTTCGGATGCTGGATTAACTTATGTAGATGGCTCTTTTTTCCAAGGCGCTAATCTAACGCAAAACCAGTATGGCCCACCGCTTTTTGCGGATCTTTTCTTCTTTATCACTGGTTTTCATGGAACGCACGTCTTTAGTGGAGTAATTTTAAATATTATTATATTCTACAATGTAGTTGTTGGAACATACCAAAGGAGAGGGCACTATGAAATGGTTGAAAAAGTTGGTCTCTACTGGCACTTTGTAGATTTGGTTTGGGTATTTGTATTTACCTTTTTCTATTTGGTTTAAAAATAAAGATTACTAGGTACAGGTTTGTACAGCTAAATTTTAAAAAAATATTATGTCTGATTCTGCTATCAACACTAATTCTTCTAAGAATGAAAATATAAGGCGAATATGGAAAGTAGCTGGTATTTTAGCCTTGATCACAGCTGCTGAGTTTGCTTTTGCTTTTGCATGGCCAGATACGTGGAGTAGGATGCCGCTTAACGTATGGTTTATCATTTTAACTCTAGCTAAGGCTTTCTACATAGTAGCAGAGTTTATGCACCTAAAGCACGAAGTGAAAACGCTTATCCTATCTATTGTTTTACCTATGGCTTTCGTCGTGTGGTTAATTGTTGCACTTCTAGCTGAAGGATCAGCAATAATTGATGCCGTAAAAAACTTCTGGGGTTAGACCTACTTTTACAGTATCTCATCCTCTAATATTTTCAAAGGGTCTTCTACCTGCAAGGAATCTACAGGATTGACATAGCCTTCATATTTCGAGCAATCTAGTTCAATCGATAAAGGTCTGCTGGGTTTTGGGAAAGGTCCTTTTTCATATCCTAAAGAATCATCAGCAAATACTTTTTCCATATAAATGGCAAAAATAGGCATTGCCATTCTTGCTCCTTGACCATGCTCTATTGTTCTAAAGTGAATACTTCGATCATCTGCACCTGTCCATACTCCAGTAACCAAATCTTTAGTAGCGCCTACAAACCAGGCATCTGAAAAGTTAGCTGTAGTCCCTGTTTTTCCAGCAACCTCATTATTTTCCCTAAACTTATAGCGATGTAAGCCTAAAGAGGTGCCTCTTTCCTCTTCATTAGAACCTCTGAGCATATAAGTCATCAGGTAGGCAAGCTCTTCGTCCAGAGCTTCAATCGTTTTTGGAACAAACCTTTTAAGAATATTTCCATTTTTATCTTCTATTCGAGTAATAAAAACAGGTTCTGTCCATACACCTTTATTCACAAACGTTCCGTAAGCAGCAGCAAGCTCAAATATAGAAACATCACTAGTTCCCAAGCAGAGTGATGGTACCGGCATGAGCTTTAGACCTATATTGTATTTGTTTCTCAAGTAACTAAAACCAAACCTATTCTCCGCATATTCTACCACCTTTTCTGGTGTTAAATCTCTTATCAGATAAGCCGCTACTGTATTAATAGATCTAGCCATAGCTTGACGTAATGTGTAAAACTCATTAGAGTAAGACCCACTATTTTTAGGAGTGTAGGTTGTCCCATCAAATAGCTTAAAGGTTATTGGCACATCAGCTACCCTAAAACAAGGGTGATACTTTTCTGCCAATGCTACGGTATACAATATTGGTTTGAAAGTTGACCCAGGCTGTCTAAAACCTTGCTTTACATGATCGTATTTAAAATACTTGTAGTTTATACCTCCAACCCAAGCTTTAATATGCCCATTTTGGGGTTTCATAGAGATTAAACCTCCGTGTAGAAAATGTTTATAGTAATCTAAAGAATCATAAGGGCTCAGAACTGTATCTTTTTCAAGGGTTGGAGATTTCCAAGTAAAAACTCTCATTTTTCTGGGCTTTTTTAACTCTTTCCATATGGAAGATTTGTCATCGCCGTATTTCTTTTTTAGCTTTTTATAATGGTCTGTTCTCTTAATAGCATTCTCTAGGAAGTTGGGCATTTCTTTACCTTCTTCGTCAATCCAGGGCTTACCACGACCTTTCCAGTGCTCATAAAATATATCTTGATAGTTTCTAATATGTTCTTCTACCGCTTCCTCAGCATACTTTTGCATTTTTGAGTCGATGGTAGTGTATATTTTCAAACCATCAGCAAAGAGGTCAAAACCATTTGCTTTACAAAATTTTAGCAGTTCCTTTCTTATTTCTGACCTAAAATAGGTCGCCGATCCAGTGTTGTGGCTTTCCACTGCATAATCATCTGTAACAATTGGAAGCTTAAGAATTGAATCTGTTTCATTATTTGTAATAAACCCATACTTTCCCATCTGCCTAATCACTGTATTTCTCACAATGATAGAGTTATCAGGATTTAAAATAGGGCTATATCTGGTAGTGGATTGTAGCAAGCCTATCAATGTTGCAGACTGCTGCACATTGAGCTGATCAGGAGTGGTGTTGAAAAATGTTTTTGCAGCTACTTTGATCCCAAAAGAGTTACTACCAAAATCAACCGTGTTGAGATACATGGTAATGATCTCTTTTTTGGTGTAAGACCTCTCTATTTTAGTAGATAAAATCCATTCTTTCAGCTTTATAATGATGATGCTCAAAAATGGAATACTTGAATTAGAAAGAGTCCCCTGATACGCCTCTCCTCTAGTTTTAAATAAGTTCTTGGCTAATTGTTGAGTTATTGTACTAGACCCTCTTTTCTTTCCTTTTAAGAATAAATAATATGGTATTGCCATTGTGCCAATAAGGTCAATACCGCTGTGGTCATAAAACCGAATATCTTCAGATGCTATCAGTGCGTTTATAAGATTAGGGGATAAATCTTCATACCGAACATTGCTTCTATTTTGCCTAAAATACTTTCCCAAAAGCTCCCCATCTGCCGAGTATAGCTCTGATGCTAGCTCTGTTTTAGGGTTTTCCAAAACTTTGAGATCAGGCAGTTCCCCAAACCAGTTGTTGTAGTTTTTATCTACTGCTACCATCAATGTGATAGCAGATATAACACCAATAATAAAAATAGACCAAAGTATTCTAGTCAGTTTTAGATACATTTTTTAATAAATAAAATCATTTATAATCGCCAATCACATTGCCAAAATTAAAAAAGCATCTTTTAACATAAAGACTCAGTATTCTTGTTATCTATTCTTGACTCTCTAATTACTTTAATTATTTCATCAGAATCTTTTGAGTCATCCCATTTACCATAAATATTACTCAGATCAAACTGATGATTAGAATCTGTTATAGTTTCAGCAAGTTTTATGATTAAACGTTTTTTTGAATTATTATCTAGTAATTTTAGTTGCCTAAAATATTTATCTAAAAAGTCATTTGATGCTGCTAAACTACCCATTCTTATTGGACATTAATTTTAAATAATTCTTTCTAAGAACCTATAAAATTTTCTATAGGTTTTCTTTTGCTTACAATATTCTTTATTAATACTAAGTAAATATATATTTTTCTACGTATTCAATAAAACCTGGTTTTCTATTTTCAAATATCAATACCTGCTTTTTTTAACTCAGACTTATTCTTCTTAATAAAGGTTTTTGCCTCTTTATAGGTACTATGCTTTTTATCTGCATAGTCCAGTATTTTTTTATAATAATAATATGTCTCTTCAAGGTTTTTTTCTTCTTCATAAAGTCCTGCTAAGTAGGATAAAGCATACAAACAGTATCCAGATTTAGTCATGCTTGACTTCTCAGAAAAATCAACTGTTTTTAGAAAGTTCTCTTTTGCTAATTCTGTATTTTTATTGATAGTGGTATAATAAGAACCCAAATAAAAGCTGGCATACCTTCCACTAATCTCTTCATAACCAACTTTTTTACTTTCAATTCTTTTCAATATCTCTGAAGATACTTCTGACATTTCAGTGTATTTACCTGTTTCGTATAGCATCCTGGCGTAGTATCTATGAAAGTAAGGGTTATCAGGATACTGACTATTTAAATATTCAGACAAAAGGAGAGCTTGCTTTTTTTGATCTTCTCCTCTATAGATTTTTATAAGCCACATCATAGCTTCAATACGAGCATAAAAAGATTCTTGCGATACTTTTTTCAACTGCTCAATACCTTTCTCTTTATCTCCTTTCGGAAAAAACCACATGATTGGTCTTAATGCCTTGTAGTTTTCTCGTATCCAAACAGAGTAATAGTTGTACAAACCATCTCCAAATAAAAACTCAACCCCCAAATCTTTGTCTCTCCAGTTTTCTAAATAGTTTAATGCTTTTTTGCCAGATATCGCTGCTCTTGTCCAGCTTTCTCTTTCAGAATAAAGCCTTCCTTTAAAGGAGTGCGCTGCTGCAAGGAAAAACCCTGCATCAATGCTTTCTTCATTTTTTTCCAAAAGCTCTTCAGCAAATACAATTGAAGAATCCATATAGGAGATGAATACTTCATCGTATTTTTCACTTCCTTCAATATTGGGCATCATTTTCCACCAATTGCTAAGACCAAATAGGAAATAAGGGAGTGGATGTCTAGGGTAATTAGATTTGAGCCAGCGAAATCTGCTTTCTGCTTTTTCAAACTGGAAGTTGTACATATTATCAACGCCCTCAGTAATTTCTATTTGCACAGAAATGTCATTCAATAGTGAGCTGACACTATCTAAATCAGGTAGTTGAGCATGCCCTATTCTACACAAAAAAAGTAAGGCAATAAATGGTAAAGTTCCTTTTGATAGCATAAGAAAAATCTTAACACTCTTTTTTTGCTTATTATAACAAAAGAGGTGTTCTTTAAAGCCAACTTTCAGCTTTAATTTTTGTTAAAAAAAATTTTACAGCTTAAGCTTTATTCTCTGTGAAGATCTAACTGGTACCTTAACAGATATTCCAAATGCTTTACCTCTAATGTATCCATCGTATTTAACTTCAAACTTTTTTCCAGAAGCTAAACTGAATAATCCAGATATTACATTATCATAAAGTTTAGAAGTAGGGAATCGCAGGTCTAGTGGAATTCTGAACTCTGAGTTTGGCTCGGCTTTTCTTGTTTCGTTATCGATTAAAGAACTGATTTCTTTATCATCTACAAATACCTTTACATTTATTTCATTAATATAAAAGGTGGCTTTATTTGGGTTAAAAAATATGGCATCTCCATTTAATTTAACTTCATCTGTTGATTTTAAATCCAACTTCAAGTTTTCTACCCCTCTGAATTCTGGCTGTTTTACAGAACAGCTTGATATGATAAATAGTAAACTTAAAAATAATAATGTGCTTTTTATGGACTTCATACAAATAGCTTTCTTAAAAAACGAACAAATATAGGGTTGAAGTATTAAAAAGCTTTTATTATCATCTATTAATAGATTCCTGAGTATTGAAAAGGTTACTCTTTTCGCAAAAGCCATTGAGCCACCTTATCATAGTTTCTGATAAGAAGATACCCTATGATTAGGTTTATTGCAGACATTGCCCAACTAAAATAATCTATTGGAATAGCACTATATAAATGAGGATCTAAGTGATCGTCCTTTAGCATGATAGGATCTCTTGAAAATTTACTTTCAAAAGCTAAATAGCAGTGTTTTAAGAAAGCTGGGTAATTGCTGATAATTATGATACCCGATATTATTAGTATAGCTATTTGTAATATGTGAACCTTATTAAGGTTACCAAAATCTACTTTTTGAGAATCAAAACCTTTATCAAGCTTCAACAAGTTTATAATCGCATCTGGTCTAAAAACAAGAAAAAAAGATAAAAACAACACTAGCAAGCCTGTGGCAATTATTATAATGGTATTTATAATTGTTATGCCTCTAAAAACAGAAAATGGAATATAACTGAAAAGCGTGGTTATAAATAAATAAACACCAAAAATCTTGATTAGTACTCTAAAAAAATCTCTTTTTATCATAGCTATATTTTATTAATCTAGTAAACTCTTACTCTCTTCTGTTAGTTCTTTTATATCCAAGCGTGGTAGGTCTATTGTTCCAACCTTAGGAATTATTTGTATTAAAAATCGCTGGTTTTTCTTTTCATCATCCTGGTTTCTTCCTATTCCTCCTGTACCACTACCAGAAATCATAACCTCGCATTGTTGAGGGTCAAATTGAATGTCGTTTTTATCCCACAATCGCTTTAAAGAGAGTGCTCTTTCATAGCTCAACTCAAAGTTTTTAGAGTAATCGTCTTTAGAAGATTGTCCTTCTATTATTAGTGTGTATTTAATATTATCTACCGAATCCATCTCACTTATTAAACCCTCTATAGCCTTACCTGCGTTTATAAGCATTTCATCGTATTCATTGGGAATACTCGAGCTACCTGTATTGAATTGTACCTGGGCTTTTAATACATGTCGCTTAAACTTTGGTTGGTATTCAAAATATCTGGGATCAAGATTTGAGATTGATTTTTCTATTTCCTGTAGTTTCTTGAACTCTTCTTCTAAAACAAAAATTCTATCTCTTTCTTTTGAAATAAGACTGAGTAAAGAATCCACTCTACTTTTTTCTAAAAGAAGACTTCTGCTAGTATTGGTTGCGAGTTTTTCCTGCTCAGCAAGTCTTACATTTCTCAACCTTAGCTCTTCTGCCTGTGACAAATAGTCTTGCTCCTTATCTCTAAAAAGCTTATAGCTCAATACAAATAAGACCAATGCCACTATAAAAAGTGCTGTCATCAGATCTGCATAGCTTGCCCAAAAGATATTAGAGTTTTTCTGTTTCATCTGTTTAAGATTTGTGACTCTCCAAGTTTTTTTGACACATATTTTAAATCATTACTTTGAGTGTGTGTCAATTTTAAATCAGACATGGCCTGTTTCATTAAAGTCTTATCTTATGAGTTTCATGAATACTAACACTAAATAAAGTTTTTGATAATAAACAAGATTCCCAAAGCTATTCCTACTCCAAAACCTCCTATACCTACAAATGTGAATACTTTAAAGACAGGGGATGAAATAAAGTTATTATTTGATTCTGTATTTAACGACTCTTTCAAAAACCCAGAAAGGTTATTCACCTGTACTAATAACTCCTTTTGTGTAGCTTCGTTTTTGGAGAGAAGTTCTACTGTCTTATCCTGATCACTTGAAACTAAAGAGGTTCTACCAGTATTACTACCTTCATTTTGTATAATATTTCTTATTTCTTCTCCTGATTGTTTTAAGTAGCTAGATAAGTCTTTCACTTTTTCACCAAACTCTGCTATGTTGGAAGCTTGCTTATCAATTATGCCTGTTTGAGCTTTTAGAACTTGCCCTATACTACTTAACCCTGGCTCAGCACTTCTAAGAGTACTAAATACCTCTTTTAGGTCTGTAAAGTGAGTAAGAGTATCTTTTAGAGAGTCATTTAGTTTCAGCTGATAAGACATAAACTCTTCTTTAAAAGAATCAAAGTTTTCTTTGAGCTGATTCAGCTCTTCTAGTGTTGCTCCTTGGTCTAAGCTGAGGTTTTCTTTCAGAAAAAATGTAAGCTCAAAAAACAAATAGTCTTTTTTGATTTTAGCATTCTTTAAAAGTCCATTAGATATTATAGTAAGCAATAGACCAAAACCACTAGCAATCATACCAATCAGAACGCCACCAATGAAAGATTGTATAGCATCGGTAGTAACTCCAGTAATTGCTATTCGAAATAAACCAATAATTACTCCGCCAAATGTACCTAGTAGACCTAAATAAAGGGGTTGTGCTATTACTGACTCGATAGAATCTTCAAGGGAAGATAGTTTTTCTTTAATTAATTCTTTTATTTCCTTTAACTTTATGTTGGAGGATTTCTTTAAAAGAAAATCATTAATATTCTCTGCCAGTGATGCAAAAAAACCACTCAGTTTGCTAGTTATTTCAATGGTTGGCACTCTTTTTTTTAAACCATTTTTATCTACTTCTACGAACTCTACTCCAACCAAGTGAGAAGCAGGGATTGCTTCTTTTAAACTGGATACAGCTTTTGCGTTTTTTATGAAAACTATTGTTTGAAAAATAGCAATCACCGAAATGATTGCTATTTCTACAATATAGAATATGTCAAATTCCATTCTGTTTTTATTTTATCTTTTAGTCTTAGCTATCCTCATCATTGGTATCGTCTTTAGCAGACTCTGCGATTGAATCTCTCATGCTAGTATCTGCCTGAACATTTTTAAGCTTATAATAATCCATTATCCCTAGGTTTCCCTTCCTAAATGCCTCTGCGATTGCCATTGGTATTTGAGCTTCTGCTTCCAGTACTTTAGCCTTTGCTTCTTGTGTTTTTGCTTTCATCTCTTGCTCTACAGCTACGGCCATCGCTCTTCTTTCTTCTGCTCTAGCTTCAGCTACTTTTAGATCAGCTCCTGCCTGATCTGTTTGAAGTTTTGCTCCTATATTTTCTCCAACATCAATATCTGCAATATCAATTGATAAGATTTCGAATGCTGTTCCTGAGTCTAAACCTTTACCTAAAACTAACTTGGAAATTCTATCAGGGTTTTCTAATACACTTTTATGAGAAGCTGAAGAACCAATAGATGTTACAATCCCTTCTCCAACTCTGGCAAGAATAGTTTCTTCGCCAGCTCCTCCAACAAGCCTTGAAATATTCGCTCTTAGCGTTACTCTGGCTTGTGCTTTCAGTTGAATGCCATCTTGAGCTACAGCTGCTACTATTGGAGTATTAATTACTTGAGGATCTACAGACGTTCTTACTGCATCAAAAACATCTCTACCTGCTAAATCTATAGCTGCTGCTTGCTGGAAAGTAAGATCTATGTTTGCTTTATCTGCGGATATCAATGCCTTAATTACTAATGGGACATGTCCGCTAGCTAAAAAGTGTGTTTCAAGGTCAGATGCTGTAATTTGAAGCCCTGCTTTTGTTGAGGTAATTAAACCTTCCACTATTATTCGAGGTGGAACTTTTCTAACTCGCATGAATACAAGATCAAATAAACCTATTTTCACACCAGAAAAAATAGCTGTAATCCAAAGGTTAACAGGCACAAAATATAGAAAAATAAAAAAGGCAAATATACCCCCTACTAGTATTGCTATAAGAATTATCGGTTCCATTGTTATTGTTAAATTAAATTCAACTGAAAATTAAGCGTTATTCCTCATTTTTCAATATTTAAATCAAAAAGAATTTTATGTAGTGTTATTTTTATTTTATTATTAACATTAAACATGCTGATCTTAAAATTTTTTATACTTGCAGATTAGTAGTTAAGAGAAAACTTGGAAAACATATGATCAAGATAAAAATAATTTCATACCTGCTTTTACCACTAGTTATTTTCTTAGGGTATAAGTTATATGATGGAATCAACGAAAAAGTTGAGTTAGATAAGGCTATTCAGAGGTCGGAAAATATAGTAAAGGCTAAATTGAAGATGATACGGTCAGCGCAAAAAGCTTATTTAGATAAATATGGTGATTATGCTTCTGAGTGGGAGGAGTTGGAACGCTTTGTAAGAGAAGATACCATTTTCAATGTAGAAAAAGTAGAAATAATTACTCCTCGAAAACGAAATGATCCTTTATATTACACTAGGACAGATAGTGTGCGTATAGAATATGATACCATAGATTTTGCTTTAGCAAAGGAAAAGCTTTTTCCTTTGGAACAATATCCCACCTTTGATGTTGAAAACATTAGATATGTTCCAAATACGAATAAAAAAGAGTTTGAATTATTTACAGCAGAAGTTGATAAAGGAGGAGTTACGGTAGATGTTATTGAAGTGGTAGACAAATATCCTCTTGATAAAACAAGGTATGACTTCAAAAATGGCAAACCAAATAAAATACCTAAGCGAATGTTTTTGCGGTTTGGGTCCAGAACAGAAGTAACTACTGCAGGTAACTGGGAATAATATTGAATAGCTTAAATGAAAATACTCCTTTTCTAGCAAAGAAAGACGATGCTTTTGACGTAAATCTTCTTTCTAAGTATCACTTGGTTTTTAAGGTGTCTGAAAGCCAACTAGATATAGCACTCCTTACAGAGAGTGAAACTTCAAAGAAGTGTGCTTTTCTAGAGTCCTATTCTCTTTCAAAACACTATTTTGGAGAAGGTTTAGTAAGTCAATTACATAATATTTGTGCTAGCCATGAGTTTTTGAATAATTCTTATTGGAAGCAAGTGCACATAGTTCTTTGTGGCTCTGATTACACCTATATCCCTGAAGAGTTTTGGGAAGGGGAAAAAGAAAAGCTTTTTTTAGAAGCAATTACCCCCAAAGCAAGCCATATAAATCAAAATGTTCATATAAATACTGTTGACTCTAATCAGTCTAAATGTATTTTTCTTGTTTATGAAAAATTAAAAAACTGGTTTTCGGAAATATACCCTGAAGTATCTTTAAAAATATATCATAATACTTCTTGTATTCTTGAGTTTTTAGATTCTTTTGAAAATAAAGATGCCTATTATTTGAGTATTTCCTCAGAAGAGTTTAGTGTCTTTTTGTTTGAGAGTAATGCTGTTCAGCATATAGCTACTTATCAATGGAAAAGTGCTTATGATATTTTATACTTTCTTTCTCTTATCTCAAAAGAGTTTAGCATTTCCAATGACTTTATTAAAGTTTTTGTGTTTGGCACTAGTGCTGAAATTGTAACCATTAGAAGTTTTTTAAGTGATTTTTTTATAAAAGTTCATTTAGGCAGCTGCGATAAAAACTCTTTTAATAGCTTAGAAGGTACTCCAAGCTATTTTTTTCCTGAACTACTAAGTATTTAGCTAAAAAACATTTGTAAGTGAAAAAAATTGCTCTTTTTCCTGGTTCATTTGATCCTTTTACTAAAGGTCATGCTGATATTGTAGAAAGAGGCTCTAAATTATTTGATGAAGTAGTAATAGGCATAGGAGAGAATATAAAAAAGAAACGATTTTTTTCAGTAGATCTAATGCTTGATAAGATCAACAGCTATTATAAGAATAACACTAAAATACGAGCTGTAAAATATACTGGATTGACAGCAAAGTTTGCCCAAGAAGTAAATGCTAACTTTTTATTGAGAGGTCTAAGGAATACTACAGACTTTGAGTTTGAAAATAGTGTTGCACAAGCTAATAGGCATGTTTTTGATCAGCTCGAAACTGTTTTTATTATTACTTCTCCAAACTTAGCTTTTATTAGTTCTTCGGTTGTAAGAGAATTATACAACTATAATCAAAACATCAATAGTTTTTTACCTTTTGATTTGTAATAAAAAAGGGACATTTAATGCCCCTTTTTTATTCATTTTCTAGATTAAAGTCAAAAATCAATTGACTAAACACCCACTTCTTGCTCTTTCAACTGTTGATATATCTCGTAATAAGACTCTGAATACTCATCACTTTTTTCTATCACATTTTGTGCTTTGCCATTAAAGCTATCAAGTGTTCCATTAAGTGTCTCATTCACTTCTTCACTAGACTTAGTTACATAGTCTGCATACTCAGTTCCTATCTTAATAAAACCTTTGTAGTTTGCCTCTTTCAGGTTTGATAGCATAGAATCATCTATATCCATCATTTTTACCTTAGAAAGAAGATCTTCGCCAAACTGATGTTCAAAACCAGTATTATATATTGTATAAACTGTTTTTGTATTTTTAAACATTGGATCATCCTTATATGTAGTTTTTAGATACATAGGGATTAAGCTTGTGATCCAATCATTACAGTGAACTACATCTGGCGCCCAGCCTAGTTTTTTAACTGTTTCAATAGCTCCTTTGCAAAAGAATACTGCTCTTTCATCATTATCTGTGTGAAACTGTTCTTTTTTATCTAAGAAAACAGATTTTCTCTGAAAATAATCTTCATTATCTATAAAATAGACCTGAAGTTTTGCATTGGGTATTGATGCAACTTTTATTGTTAGAGGTTTTTCCTCATCACCTACTGTTATATTTATTCCGGATAAACGAACGACTTCATGCAATCTGTTTTTTCTTTCATTTATAATTCCAAATCGTGGAACTAGAATTCGAATTTCCATTCCTTTTGATTGCATCTCCTGCGGAAGTTTACTAACATAGTTAGCAACTTCGGACGTTTTTAGGAATGGATTAATTTCACTTGAGACATAAAGAATGCGAAGATTAGACATATCCTATTTATTAAGTTTGTTTTTGCAAAAATACAAAAAAACCTTTTATCTCTCAAGTTTTATTAAAACTAAATATTAATAAACACTATGTTATAGGGGTTAAAAAATCATAAATGGAAGTTTTTAGATCTATCAAAGATATAAAAGAGCATTTGTCTCAGTTAAAAAAAGAAAAGCATTCTATTGGCTTTGTTCCTACAATGGGAGCCTTGCATGAAGGGCATCTTTCTTTAGTTTCTAATGCTAAACAGGAAAACTCTAAGGTAGTCGTAAGCATTTTTGTTAACCCTACTCAGTTTAATCGTGAAGAAGATTTGCTTAAATATCCCAATCGAGAAGAAGAAGATCTTAAAATGTTAAATGAAGTAGGGTGTAATATAGTGTTTATTCCAACCAAGGAAGGCATTTATCCCAGTGGGGTGAATACTTATACAACTTTTTCTTTTGGCAGCTTAGAGCAAATTATGGAAGGGAAGTATAGAAAAGGACATTTCCATGGTGTTGCTCTTATTGTATCTAAGCTTTTTCATATTATACAACCCGATACGGCTTACTTTGGGCAAAAAGACCTGCAACAATATTTGATTATAAAGAGCTTGGTTAACGATTTAAGTTTTCCACTCACCTTGAGGTGCTGCTCTACTGTAAGAGAAGAGTCTGGTTTAGCTCTGTCTTCCAGAAATCTAAGATTGACAAATCAAGAAAGAAAAGTAGCTTCTAATATTTACAAGCAGCTTACTTTAGCTAAGAATAATATTCTTGAGAAACCTGAAACATTTAAGAAGCCTAAAAGTATAAATACTCTAAAAAAGAGTATAATAAATAGCTTAAAGCAATTAGAAACACCAGTAATAGTAGAGTATATCGAGTTTTTTAATTTGGAGAAGATGGAGTTATGTCAAACTATAAGCAAGCCTATAAGTGTAGCTATTTGCATAGCTGCTATTGTTAATGAAGTGCGATTAATTGATAATTTGTTTATTGGCGATAAGATCATATAGACTCCTTAAAGAAGATGAAAATTAAGTTTTTAAATAAATAACCAAATAAACCTGACAGGCTTTTATTAAAACCCTGACAAAGTTTCACCTATAGCAGGCTGTAGTTTCAGTGGAATAGTTTTAGATACCTATTAGAAAGGTAAAAAAGAAAAGTTAAACTATGCAAAAATCAGGAACTCTAACCGTTAATACGGAAAATATTTTTCCCATAATTAAAAAATTTCTTTACTCTGATAATGATATTTTTCTTCGTGAGGTAGTAGCTAATGCTGTTGATGCAACCCAAAAAATAGAAAAGTTAGCTTCCCTAGGACAATACCAGAAAGAGTTAGGAGATACTAAGATTCGTATAGAGGTTAACGAAAAGCTCAAAACCATTACTATAAAAGATAGAGGTATTGGAATGACTGCTGAAGAAATAGAGAAGTATATTAACCAAATTGCTTTTTCTGGTGCTTCTGAGTTTGTTGAGAAGTTTAAGGATACCGATACTTCTACTATTATAGGGAAATTTGGATTGGGTTTTTACTCTGCATTTATGGTTGCTGATAAGGTTGAGATCATAACCAAATCATATAAGGAAGATACTGAAGCGGCAAGGTGGGCGTGTGAAGGATCTACTGATTTTGAAATTACTAAGGCAGTAAAAAAAGAGCGAGGAACAGATATTATCCTTCATATAAATAAAGATTCGGAAGAGTTTTTAGAAGAACATAGAATCCAGAATATATTAGATAAGTATTGTCGATTTTTACCAGTAGAAATTGTCTTTGGTCAAAAAGAAATTTCTGAGAAAGACAAAGATGGTAAAGAGAAAAAGGTAAAGAAAGATAACATAATCAATAATACAAATCCCATATGGGCAAAGAAACCCAATGATTTGAAAGATGATGATTACTTAAATTTTTACAAAGAGCTTTATCCTTTTTCTGAAGACCCATTATTTTGGATTCACCTCAATGTAGATTATCCGTTTAACCTAACAGGTATTTTATATTTCCCAAAAGTTAAAAACGATATTACCCTTCATAAAGATAAAATCCAACTATACTCAAGGCAGGTATTTATCACAGATGAAGTAAAAGATATTGTTCCTGAGTTTTTGACTTTGATGCATGGAGTTATTGACTCTCCAGATATTCCTTTGAATGTTTCCAGAAGCTATTTACAGTCGGATAGTAACGTCAAAAAAATCAATAATTATATTACAAAGAAGGTAGCAGAGAAGCTGGAAGAACTTTTCAAAAACGATAGAAAAGCCTTTGAAGACAAATGGGAAAGCATTGGTGTTTTTGTTAAGTATGGAATGATTTCAGAAGACAAGTTTAGTGATAAAGCTAAAAGTTTTGCTTTATTGAAAAACCTAGAAGGCAAGTATTTCACTTTTGATGAATACATCGACTTTGTTAAAGAGAATCAAACAGATAAGGATAAGCAGCGAGTATTTCTTTACACCACTGATCCTGGTAAGCAAGACACTTTTATTCAATCTGCAAAGAGAAAGGGCTATGATGTACTCAAGTTTGATGGCATCTTAGACAATCACTTTATTAGCTCTATTGAACACAAAATAGAGAAGGTATCTCTAAAAAGGGTAGATGCTGATAGTGTAGATCTTCTGATTGATAAAGATGAGAAGAATGAGATTGTACTTAGTAAGGAAGATCAGGAAAAAGTTAAAGAGTTATTTAAAAAAGCTTTGAATAATGACAAATTAGACTTAGAGGTCAAAGCATTAAGCCCTGATGAGTTACCTATTCAAATGATCCTTCCAGAGTTTAGCAGAAGAATGCAGGAGATGTCCCAGTTTCAAGCAATGGGTAACCCTGAAATATTTAGCGCTATGGGTCAAAAAATAATCATTAATGGTAATCACCATTTAATTAGCAATATTTTAAAAGAAGAAAGTGAAGGTTCTCAAAAGCAAATGATTAGTCACTTGCATGATATAGCTCTCTTATCTCAAGATAAGCTATCTGGTAATGGTTTGACATCATTTATTGAGAGATCTATTAAAATGATGGATAAGGAATAGCTTTATTTAAGTATTTTAGTGATTATGTTTATTTAGCATCATAACCTTAATGGTTATGGTGCTTTTTTTATGGAAAACTTTTAGATATGGATAATTACAGAATAGAAAAAGATAGTATAGGAGAAGTTAAAGTTCCAAAAGATAAATACTGGGGTGCTCAAACTCAGAGGTCTTTACAAAACTTTAAAATTGGGCAAGATAGGATTCCATTAGAGGTTGTATATGCTTTTGCAACTCTTAAAAAAGCTGCTGCACTAACCAACGCTCAACTTGGTGTTTTAGACAGTAAAAAGGCTGAGTTTATTTGCAATGTTTGTGAAGAAATTTTGCAAAATAAACATGATAGTCAGTTTCCGTTGGTTGTATGGCAAACTGGATCTGGTACACAGACAAATATGAACGTAAATGAAGTTATTGCCAACAGAGCCCATGTTTTGTCAGGAGGAAGCTTAACAGATACGAATAAATTTATCCACCCCAACGATGATGTAAATAAGTCGCAATCATCTAATGATACTTTCCCTACAGCTATGCATATAGCAGCATATAGGTTTATTGTTGAGCAAACCATACCAAAAATTGAAGTCCTCAAAAAAACATTATCCAATAAAGCTGACCAGTTTAAGGATGTCGTTAAAATAGGTCGAACACACTTCATGGATGCTACTCCTCTAACTCTAGGAATGGAGCTAAGCGGATATGTTTCTCAACTTAGCCATGGCTTAAAGGCTCTTAAAAACACTCTCGATCACTTATCTGAGCTTGCGCTTGGAGGAACGGCTGTTGGCACTGGTCTTAACACCCCTGAAGGGTATGCTGAGAAAGTAGCAAATAAGATTGCTGAACTAACAGGACTTCCTTTTAAAACTGCAGAAAACAAGTTTGAGGCTCTTGCTGCACACGATGCTATTGTTGAAACATCTGGTGCTTTAAAACAACTCGCTGTTAGCTTAATGAAAATTGGCAATGATATAAGAATGCTTTCTTCTGGTCCAAGAAGTGGAATTGGTGAGATAGTAATTCCTTCTAATGAGCCAGGGTCTTCCATTATGCCAGGAAAAGTCAACCCTACTCAATGTGAAGCCTTAACTATGGTATGTGCTCAAGTTATTGGCCTTGATAATGCCACTTCTATTGGTGGGATGAACGGTCATTTTGAGCTAAATGTATTCAAGCCTATGATGGTTTTCAATTTAATTACTTCAGCAAGACTTTTAGGAGATGCTTGCATGTCATTTGAAGAAAATTGTATTAGAGGATTAGAGCCAAATACACAACGCATTAAAAATCACCTAGAAAACTCTTTAATGTTAGTAACTGCATTAAATACCCATATTGGATATGACAATGCAGCTAAAATTGCTAAAAAAGCCCATTCTGAAGGAAAAACGTTAAGAGAAGCTGCCCTTGAGCTGGAGTTAGTAACTAATGATGAGTTTGACAAATGGGTAGATCCTTCAAAAATGTTGGGAAATATGGCCTAAATTGAAGGAAATATTGCGTTAGAAACATTTTTTTTGCTTATAATTAACAAATTTTTTAGACTAGATACTTAAAATAAACTTATAATGAAGAATATAGCTCTTATACTCATGTTTTTCATTGGAATTGCATCTGTAGTAGATAATGATGCTTTTGCTCAGAAAAAAAGAAAAAAGAAAAAAGGGAAAAAAGCTAAAAACGAGAAGAAAGAGTGGAAGAAAAAAATGAAGAAGGTAGATCCTTTGGATTTTAAAGCCATGACTGAAAAGTTAAGCTCTTTACAAAAAGAAAACTCAGCTTTAAGATCTCAAGTCAATAATTTTGATCAGGAAAAAGCACAGTTAAATGCTCAAATAGCTGAAAAAAATGAGCAAGTTGCACAACTCCAAGAGGAACTAAGTGATGCGCAGTCTACTATGTCAAAAGAATCTAACACCGCTACAGCCATGGGTGATGGGGAAGATTGGTCTCAAGGTGTTGTTTATAGAGTACAAATAGGTGCTTTTAGGAATAAAGACCTTACGCAATTTCAAAATACAGGTAACTTTTGGATGGAGGATAGAGATGGTTTAAAAAAATACACCATTGCAAATTTTAGAGATTACAATGAAGCTTCTACTTTCAAAGACTACATGAGAGAAATGGGAGTAAAAGATGCTTGGATTGTTTCTTATGAAGATAATATCAGAAAGGATATTAATGAAGTTTTAGACAACTCATCTAATATATTAGACGATTTTTAGAATTTAATTAATTAAGTATTTACTATTTAAAGCCTCCTACGAGGCTTTTTTTATTTCTCACAAAATTAATTTTTGTTTTTTCATTAAAACAACTTTCATTTGCGCCTCAAATAATCTCAAGCTTATTTTATATATAGAACATTATTGCTAATATCTACGTTGAGATTTTTGATTGGTTAATTAAGTTTTTAACTTAAAATTTATGTGCCTATGTATTGGACATTAGAACTTGCTTCATATCTGGAAGATGCACCTTGGCCTGCAACTAAGGATGAGCTTATTGATTACTCCCTTCGTACAGGTGCTCCAATGGAGGTTGTAGAGAACCTTCAAGAGTTGGAAGATGATGGAGAGCCTTATGAAAATATTGAAGAAATATGGCCAGACTACCCTACCAAGGAAGATTTCTTTTTTAACGAAGACGAATATTGATTTTATTATTCTTTATAAAAGAGTTTTTTTTGACTTGTTAAGTCTAACTTTTTGAGCAAAAGGTATAAATGTTGTTTTTAATTCGAAAGGTCTTTTTATTAGGTTCTTTTTTAAATCCTTGATAGCCAACAAAAACCAATATTTTTTCTGAAATTAATTTTTATACTTTTATCTGCTATCACCTATTATTGATTGAATAAGTTTTATAATTTTAGACTACATAAAATTATAAGTCAATAATGCTTCTAGATTCTATTCATAATTACAAGCCTTCAGAAGCTCTGGTTGAAGAAGAGAGGAATAAAAAGTTAAATACCTACGATAAAGGCTTTTTATTATTAATTGCTTTATACTTTGTATCTGGGCTAATTATATCCACTTTTACTAGCACCTGGTTTACTGCTTTAAAGTTTTCTCTACCTTTAATTATAGTTTATTTAGGATGCTATTACTTTGTTCCTAAAAGAAATTTCGCTCGATTTGTCTTGATTTTTATCCTTTTTCTATTTCAAGTGCAGTTTGCTTATCAATTATCAGGAGCCTTCTATTCACAGTTTTATTATTTTCTTACCTTAACAGCGTTAATTGTTTTTCAGCGTACTCGGTTTATCATAACGTATTTCTTATTTATCCATATCTTCTATGCATCTATCGCTTTTTTTATTTTTAATGGTTTACTTACAAACATTACAATCTCAAATAACTCTTACATAGACCTTTTCTTCAATCCAAAGGAAACTCTGAATCTTTTAGTTTTAACTACTTTACATTTAGCCATTTGTGTTTTCTTAGTTAATTATTTTAAAAAACAGACTTATAGCTCTATCAAGCAAAAGCTTTTTATTGAAAATGAATTGAACATTGATCACTCTATTTCTCTCGCAAAGGAAATTGCTTCGGGAAACTATAATGTGAATATTGATGCAGGCAATGATGAACTCACCAATCACCTTGTGAAAATCAAAGAGAATATTTTAGAGTTTAAAGAAACAGAAAGTATACAAACATGGAAAAACACAGGTATTAGAACAATTAGTGAATTGCTGCTTACTATCAATAGTTTGGATAAGCTTTGTAGTAAAGTTTTAAGAGAAATAGTCACTTACTTAAAAAGCCAGTATGGGGCTATATTTGTTGTAGAAAGTGTTGATAATGAAGAAAAGCTAGTGTTAAAGTCTAGTTATGCAGGGAGTAAGAGGCAGAAAAAAACACTTAGCTTGGATATAAGTGAAGGTCTTGTGGGGGAAGCTGTTATCAGAAAAGAAATGAACTTAATCAAAGAAGTGCCTGAAAGCTATCACCTCATCGGTTCAGGTTTAGGGGAAGCTTCTCCTAAGAACGTTCTTATTTTACCATTGATTGCCAAAAATGAAACAATTGGGGTTCTTGAAATTGCTTCATTTAAAGATTTCTTAGACTACGAACTTGACTTTTTGCAACAAGTATCTTCTAACCTAGCAGTTTCAATACTTTCATTGAAGGCAGATAAAGATATTGAAGCTGTTACAAGAGGTTAGTTTATAACCTTCTTCTATCTTTTTTTCTTATTCTTTGTTTTTTTGGATTGAGATTTATTCACCATTTTCATCATTCCCTTGATTCCTTCTCTTGTTTTAAGTAGATTATTTACTTGCTGGATAGTGGTGCCACTACCCTGAGCTATCCTCTTTTTTCTGTTACTATCAATAATTTCTGGTTTTTCTCTTTCTGTAGGAGTCATGGATAAAATCATGGCTTCCATTGGTACCATCGCATTATCATCTATTTCTTTTCCTTTCATCATTTTCCCTACTCCAGGTATCATGCCAGCTATATCTTTCAAACTTCCCAACTTTTTCATTTGATTGATCTGAGAAAGTAAATCATTAAAATCTAATTGATTTTTTCGTAGCTTTTTATCTAAACGTTTAGCTTCTTCTTCATCGAATGCTTGCTGTGCCTTCTCTACTAGTGATATTACATCACCCATGCCTAAGATCCTCTTGGCCATTCTATCTGGATGGAAAATATCTATATTTTCCATCTTCTCTCCAGTACCAATGAACTTGATTGGTTTGTCTACTACGGCTTTTATAGATATTGCTGCTCCACCTCTGGAGTCTCCATCTAGTTTTGTCAGCACTACTCCATCGAAGTCGAGTCTATCGTTAAAGGTCTTAGCTGTATTAACAGCATCTTGTCCTGTCATGGAGTCGACTACAAAAAGTGTTTCAGAAGGGTTTAACTCCCTCTTAAGCCCTTCTATCTCTTTCATCATTGCCTCATCAACAGCAAGTCTACCAGCGGTATCCACAATTAAGATACTCTTGCCATTACTTTTTGCATGTTTGATGGCGTTTTGAGCAATCTCTAGTGCATTCTTGTTTTCTGGCTCAGCATAAACATCTATACCTATTTGTTCTCCTAATGCTTTTAACTGGTCAATAGCTGCTGGTCTATATATATCACAGGCTGCTAGAAGAATTTGCTTCCCTTTTTTCTTTAGGAGATTTCCCAACTTGGCTGTGAAAGTCGTTTTTCCTGATCCCTGAAGTCCTGAAATTAGAATAATACCTGGAGACCCCTGTGTATTAATCTCTTTCATCTCCCCCCCCATTAGCTCCGTAAGCTTATCGCTCACTATTTTCACAAAAAGCTCCCCTGGCTTAACAGAAGTAATTACTTTCTGCCCTATTGCCTCTTCCTTTATCTCATCTGTGATGGTTTTAGCTACTTTATAGTTTACATCGGCATCCAATAATGCACGTCGTATCTCTTTGATAGTAGTTGCTATATTGATCTCACTTATTCTCCCCTGTCCTTTGAGGTTTTTTATAGCACCGTCAAGTTTCTGTGTTAAGTTTTCAAGCATGGCTTGTTCTATTTTTTTAGAACTGCAAAGGTATAGCTCTTTACTTCTAGAATCAACTTTTATTCATCCTATGACTTTATACAATAAGCCTTTAAGTTACATAGTGTAAAGCCTTAGTATTACTATCTCATTATTGGTAATAATCATCTCACCATTTCTTAAGCTTGCTTTCCTAAATAAAAATGGCTCATATACTTTACCTTCATAACTATTAATTAGTTTTCTAATATCTGATGATAGCCATTCAAAATTTAATCCTTTAGCACTTTTCGACAAAAACCCCTTCTCTACCCTAGAGTATTCATCTTTTATTTCCTCAGTTGTTTGAGAGTCAAAGTACAAAACAGCTTCCAAAGAATAATCTGTTGGACCTACGGATAACCTTGAGCTGGAAGTCCCTCGTGCTTTGTATAAGAATTTTACCTTTTTAGGTTTGAATTTATCTAAGTTTATAAGTTTCTCAAGCTTATCTACGTCTTGTGAGAAGGTATCTTTTTTATTTGATTTTGCATTATTTTCTACTTTTTTACTGCAGCTAATAATAAGAGTACCAAGTAGATAAATTAAAAGTACCCTCAAGAAAAGTATATACTTCATTTGTGCTAATTTTACTACCCCTTCTTTAGAACCTTAGCATAGTGCAACATATTTTTAGCCAAATTACTTATGTTCTCATTATCCTGATAAACAACAATATCAATGGGAAGCGTATTATCATTACTTAATGTCCCAATTATACATTTAGCTTGTATTTTTTTAATGAGGTACTTCGTTAAGTCGTTGTACTCTTCTATCATTAGAAAAAGCATTTCGTATTTTTTTAAAAAAAAAGTTTTTATATTTTCTGAAATAGGAGAGCCAAACAAGCTAAAATCATCAAAGTTTATTAGTGTATAATTAAAAGATGCATTATTTTCTACTTCTTTTGAATCAATAGAATAAATATCAGCCTTTTTACCTAGTGCATCTAGCTCTTTAATTAGAAGTTTACTTTGCTCAATCAAATCAGTTCTAGGCTGAAATAAAATTCCAATACTTTGTGCATCTTCTAGGTTGGTAACCTCTTTATCTTCTCTAGAAGTTTTTGCCCATTTAAACTTTAATTGTATAAACTTTTTCTGTATCTTCTTTTTCAAGGTTAGCTTTTTAGTCTAGTAGTTTCACAAAATCTTTTTCCGAAATTATTTCCACTCCTAACTGCAGTGCTTTCGTTCTCTTTGATTCTCCCATATTTTCACCTGCAATTATAAAATCTGTTTTTTTAGAAACAGAACTCAAGACTTTCCCTCCCTCTCTTTTTATTAAATCTTTAAGTTCTTCTCTCTCAAAGTTTTCAAATACTCCTGACACTACAAAGCTTTTTTCCTTCAGCTTGCCTTCTACACCATTTAACTCATACAAACTTTCAGATAGTGTAAAGTTTAGTCCTGCATTTTTAAGCCTTTCAATAAGCTCAATATTTTCGGTTACTCTAAAAAAATCATGGACACTTTCTGCTATTCTTTTTCCAATATCTCTAACTTCAATGAGATCCTCTATAGAGGTGCTAATAATTTTATCTATGCTTTTATAGTGATGCGCTAACTTTTCTGCTACTGTTTCTCCAACAAATCGTATCCCCAAAGCAAAAAGAACTTTTTCAAAAGGTTTCTCTTTTGATTTTTCAATCCCAAGCAAGGTGTTTTCTATAGACTTTTTTTTGAACCTTGAAATTTTTTCCAAATCTTCTTTCTTGATATAGTAAAGGTCAGCCACATTTTTTATTATGTCCAACTCTAGCATTTCTTTAATCGTCTCTGACCCAATAGAGTCAATATTCATTGCTTTTCTACTGATAAAATGCTCTATTTTTCCGCTTATTTGTGGTTTGCAGGAAGCACTATTCAGGCAATAATGTACAGCTTCATCAGGAACTTTAAATAAAGGAGAGTGGCAAGAAGGGCAACTTTCTGTAAAGTGTGCTTTTATCAACTTTTTCTCCTTTCTGTACGAAATATCAACTCCTGTAACCTTCGGAATTATTTCTCCTCCTTTTTCTACATATACTTTATCTCCCAAATATAGATCCAGCCTTTCCATTTCATTGGCATTGTGCAACGATGCCCTCTTTACCGTTGTTCCAGACAGCACCACTGGTTTAAGGTTAGCAACAGGAGTCACAGCACCAGTTCGCCCTACCTGAAATGTGACTGTCTCTAAAATGGTTTTTGCTGTCTCAGCTTTATACTTATATGCGATAGCCCACCTAGGGCTTTTTGCAGTAGTTCCTAAAAGCTGTTGCGACTCATATTCATTTACCTTTATTACCATCCCGTCTGTCTCGAGAGGTAGCGTTTTTCTTTTTTCTTCCCACTCACCAATAAACTCAAAAACACCTTGCAGATTTTCACATACTTTATAAGAAGGAAAAATATTAAACCCCCATATTTTTAGTTGTTCCAAAGCCTTGCTATGACTATGTATTTCTAATTCCTCTCCTATAAGTCCATACAAATAGCAGTCTAGCTTTCTTTTTGAAACAATAGAAGAGTTCTGCATTTTCAGAGTTCCGGAAGTTGTATTTCTAGGGTTTGCTAAAATTGGAAGAGACTTTTTCCCATCCAATTCTCTTTTTTTGTTCTCCTCAGAAATTTCAATATTTAGTTGTTCAAACACACTTTTTGGCATAAAAACCTCTCCTCTCACTTCAAAACGGCTTGGAGTATGTTCTCCTTTTATTTTAAGCGGTATAGAACGAATGGTTTTAATATTGGCAGTTATATCATCTCCCTGATACCCATCTCCTCTTGTTATTCCTTGCTTTAATATTCCGTTTTCGTACTTCAGACTTATAGCAACACCGTCAAATTTCAACTCACAGACGTAAGTGAACTCGTTTCCAATGTTTTTTTTAATTCTTTTATCAAACTCTTCCAAATCCTCTTTGTCGTAAGAGTTGGATAGAGATAGCATCGGATAATCATGCTTTACAGAAGGAAATTCTTTTGTTATAGTACCACCAACTCGTTGCGAAGGGGAATCTTCTAATTTCAATTCTGGATATTCTTCTTCTAGCTGAATCAGCCTTTCGAGCAATTTATCAAACTCATAATCTGATATTTCAGATGTATGATTCATATAATACTGCTCATTGTAATAGTTGATCTTCGAAGTAAGATCTGTGATTTCTTTTTTAGCTTCTTTTGTGCTCATTATAGAAAGCTTCTTATTTTTTCTGCAGTTTCAGCTAGTTCCTCTTGTGTTGGGGATAATTTTTTTCTTGAGAAATTCATATCGTCCATTTCATTTATAGGTATCAAGTGAAGGTGGGTATGTGGTACTTCCAAACCTATTACTGCAGTTCCTATTCTTTTGCATGGGATAGCCTTTTTAAGAGCAATAGCTACCTTTTTCGAAAAAACATGTAGCCCTGCAAGAAGCTTTTCATCCAAATCAAAAATGTAGTCTACCTCCACTTTTGGTATAACCAATGTATGCCCCATCCCCAAAGGGCTGATATCTAAAAAAGAGTAATAATCATCACTTTCTAAGATTTTATGCGAGGGAATTTCTCCATTTATGATTTTTGTAAATATGCTTGCCATTTTTCCTTATTTAGATTCCATGTAATTTCCTTAACCTTCTTCCGTCTTCATGTGTTTAAAGTTTGTGACCCGCCTTTTTATTTTGCACACATCTTAATTATTGCTTCGCGTGTGCCTCCATTTTAAATCAGACATCGTCTGTTTCCTTTTCTATTACTACTTCTACGCTCCTTAATTTTTCAAAGCATTCCTGATACAACTCTTTTGCTCTTTTTACCTTTTCTATCAGATCATCGATTGGTATTTTATTTTCTTCTAGCATAAGGCGAATCTCCTCTAGTTCCTCTAGCCCTTTTTCATAACTGAATTGCTTTTTATCTTTTTTAGTCATTTTTTCAAACGCTTGATGTCTTTATTCTAACAATTACAGATATAAATTTAGCACGCTATTTTAGTTTCTTGAACACTTCTTCCTATTGTTTTGTCTATCCAATCATAGTTTACGATTATTTTATTTGAAAATTCTAGAATTTAGTATAAACTTTGCAGTCTACGGCGAGGTAGCTCAGGTGGTTAGAGCGTTGGATTCATAACCCAAAGGTCGCGGGTTCAACTCCCGCTCTCGCTACTTATTTCAATACCCAAAAGCTATTTTTCCTTTCTTTTTTAGAGTGAAGTTTAAAAGACTTATCAATCTCATTTTAAACAATTTTTCATTAAAGTATTTCTATGATATATTATTGCTAATTAAAAAATGTAAAAGATGGCTGTAAACCAAGTAGATGATAAAACGTTTTCCAGTGTTTTGGAAGACAGCGATAGAGTAGTTGCTAAGTTTTATGCAAATTGGTGTGGAAGCTGTAGACTTTTCAAACCAAAGTTTAATCGCTTGTCTAACGAAGAAGATTACCAAGACATAACATTTATAGATGTTAATGCAGAAGAAAGTCCTGAAGCTCGGAAAATAGCAGGGGCAAATAACTTGCCTTTTTTTACTGTCTTTAAAAAAGGTAATAAGGTAGCCTCTTTATCTACAACCAAAGAAGAGGAAGTTAGATCTTTGATTAATAATCTATTAGAAGACTAGACTGTTTTAAAACATTATGAAAATACCTGTTGTCAAAAAATTGGTTGAGCAATACTCTGTAGAAGATCTGTCTAAAGCTGAGGAAGAAATTTCTGAGGAAAAAAAACCTTCTATAAATGTGGAAGGAGAGGATGAAGGAGAACAATTGACCCATGTCTATGCCGCTAAATGGATAAAAGAAAAAATGGCAGAAGAGGATATTGATCTTAATAATGCACTAAGGGCATACACTAAAATGGTCAGAAGCTCAATTAGTTAACTGTAAACGAATTACATAAAGCTAATTTCTTTCACAAAAGAATACTGGATCACTCTATGTAATCAGCTTTTGAAAAACAGATGAAACAGACCATGTCTGATTTAAAATGGAGGCACATACAAACATGAGTGCTAAACAAATTAGGCAGACCACAAATTTTAAAACAGGTGAAAAAAATAATTCTTTCCTTTCTAAAATATTATTTATTCTGGATACTTTTTCTGACTGTATTCAAAGTTTTCTTTACTATTTACAATTATTCCTTTGTAGCTAACATACCATCGTCTGATTTCTGGGGGATCTTCCGATATGGAGTTATCATGGATTTATCAGTAGCTGGGTATTTAAGCATGCTTCCTGGGGTTATTTTTAGCCTGGGTTTTATCATTTCCAGCCGTTTTAGCTCCTATTTACTAAAGTTTTACACCCTTGCTCTATTAATCGCAATGACCTTTCTCGGTCTGACGGATGCTGGGCTTTATCCAGCTTGGGGAACACGCCTGAACTCTCAATTTTTAATGTACCTGGAAACACCTGGAGGTATTTATGCATCCTTAACCTGGTGGCAACTTATTCTTTTTCCAGCATTATGGGTTGGGATTGTTTGGTTAAGTTTTAAAAGTTATAACCAACTCTTAAAAAGAAAAGATCTGTCCAACATGAAAATGAAATGGTGGGGTATTCCTGTGACCTTATTTCTTATTGCTTTTTTGATCATTCCTATTCGAGGAGGTCTAGATCGTGCTCCAATGAATCATAGCAGCGTATACTTTAGCAGTTACCTTGAAGCTAACCAATTTGCATACAACTATTTCTGGAATTTTATCCATGATGTTTTAAAACACAAAAAGGCTCGGGTTAATGTAAGTTATATGCCAGATGAGGATGCTAAATCCATTTTGGAAACACATGACAAGACAAATAGTGAAGCACCTCAAATTATATTTCCAGTTAAAAATAAGCCTACAAATGTCATATTGGTTTTCTTGGAAAGCTTTTCTAATAAGGTGATTGAGCCACTGGGCGGACTGCCAAGTATTACACCTAGGTTGAATGAGTTTTGTAAGGAGGGTATTGCTTTTAATTCTTTTTTTGCCACTGGGCGACGCTCAGATAAGGGAATGCTGGCAACTATTGGTGGGAGACCGTCAGATATGAGCCGTACAACTGCTCTGGCTTTTCCTGATAAAATGAGCAAACTGGACTACTTCCCAAAATACTTTGCAAATAGAGGTTATAACATGTCATTCTATTATGGTGGCGATGTTAACTTTTACAATACTCGAGCAGTGATGATTCAGTCAGGCATTAATAAGATTATTTCGAAATCAGATTTTCCTCTTGACGTAGGGTTAAAGCAAAAATGGGGTGTTCCTGATGAGCATCTTTATGCACGGGCATTTGAAGACTTGAAAAAAGAAAAAGAACCTTTCTTTAGCATAGTATACAACATTAGTAGTCATGAGCCTTTTGATATTGAGGGTTATGATAAGTTTCCACCCACTAGCACAAAGAATAAGTATCTTAATGTAATTTCGTATGCAGATAGCTGTTTAGGAGTCTTTATTGATTCATTAAAACAAACAGATATGTGGGATCATACACTTATAATGATTACATCTGACCATACTTCATTAGAGCCTGATCATACTAATATTACAGAACCCTCGAGTTATCGCATTCCTTTAGTTTTGATTGGAGGAGTTGTGAAAGATTCGTTTATAAGTGATCGAATCGGGAATCAAAATGATTTAGCACCAACGATATTGAATCAACTTGAATGGCAGTATAAAAAGGACTTACTTTCAAAGGACTTTTTAACAGACGATAGTTATGCCTTTTACTTTAGCAGTCAGGGGTGGGGGTTTATATCTCCTAAGGTTGGGTGGTTTATGAATACAAATACTAAAAAGCAAGATTTTTTTTATAATCATACTCCAACAAAAACAGACTCGTTAATGCATTTTGCTAAAGCCTATGTGCAATATTTGCATGGTGGGCATCCATAATATTTAGCAGATGGTAAGAAAAAAATATGCGTTCATTGTAAATCCAATCGCAGGATCAAAAAGCAGTACCAAGTATTTTGATAAGCTTAAAGCTGAGTTACAGAAAAGGAGTATACCGTTTAGCAGTATAAAAACCAAGTGGGCAGGGCATGCTTCCGAGCTAGTGCAAAAACTACTTAAAAAAGGAGAAGCACTCATTGTTTCTGTGGGGGGAGATGGCACTTTTAATGAGGTTGCCTCTATACTTGTTGGGACAAATCAGAAAATGGCTCATATTCCAAGAGGTTCGGGAAATGGGTTAGCTCGAATGCTAAAAATCCCTCATAAAATAGGAAAGGTTGTAGGTTATCTAGAAAGTGGTACAATCAAAGAAATAGATGTAGGCAGGGTTAATAATGATTATTTCTTTTGTACGTGTGGCTTTGGTTTTGACGCATTAATAGCCCATCGTTTTGACGGAAGCAAAAAGCGCGGGCTAAAAGGTTATGTACGTAATGTGATAAAATCTTTTTTTAGTTTTAAAGGCGTTACTGCTCAGTTTACTCTTGATGGGAAGGCCTATAAAGGAAATTATTTTGCTGTAACTATCGCAAATGCCAACCAGTATGGTAATGATGCTTTTATTGCTCCGAAAGCCAATCTACAAGATGGATTGTTGGATGTCACAATAATCAAGCCTTTCCCTTTGTGGTATGCTCCTCTAATGGCTATTGCTCTTTTTGGTAATTGGATTCACAAGGCACGTTTCGTAGAAACCCGAAAAGCAAAGAAAGTAGAGCTTCATTCAATTTCTTCACCGTATTTTCATAGAGATGGGGATGTCTATCCACTTCAGGTGCCAGCAACACTATCCGTTTTTCCTAGCGGATTATATTTACAGACTCCGTAACACAAAAATTAGAGGTTTATATCAAAAAGATTTTTTCAAATTTCTAACATGAGTGTTTTTTAATTACTCTGAAACAAGAAAAAAAGGCCTAGCTTATAAAACTGGCCTTTTCCATAGCTAAAAACTAAAACCAACGACTACTATGTACTAATAATAGAACGTTAATACCTATAACGTAAGCTTTATTATTTTGTTTTATATTTAATATTCATTTCTTTTCTTACGTTAACTTTTATAATGAAGAGTATAAAACCTGTTATACTTTTCGCTCTAATTTACTCCCTTTTTTTCTTAAAATCTCTTAAAAATTCATTGTTGGAGAGCTAACTTTTTGCTAATATCGAAGTTGAAATGAGGCGAAGAAAAGGGGTGTTTTATAGGTAGTTGATTTGGTGGAAATTACATAAAACTTGTCCTTTTTATATTTTGTTTTCATATAAAGGAACTAAGTAAATTTTTTAAAATAAGGTTATGCTCGTACTAAAAAGAGATGGAAGAAGAGAAAGTGTAAAATTTGATAAGATAACTACTAGGATACAAAATCTCTGTGATGGTTTAAACCCTAAGTACATTGATGCTGTAAGTGTTGCTAAAAAAGTAATTGAGGGTTTGTATGATGGTGTTACAACACAAGAGCTAGATAACCTTGCTGCAGAGGTTGCAGCTTCTATGACTACAGTACACCCAGACTACGCAAATTTGGCAGCAAGAATAGCTGTTTCTAACCTACATAAACTTACAAGTAATTCGTTTTCTAATACGATGAAGCGTTTGTATACGTATTTAGATCCCAGGACTGGAGAAAATGCAGCTCTTGTGTCTAAGGAAGCATATGAGGTTATCCGTGAAAATGCGGCTCGGTTGGATGCAGCTATTGACTATACCAGAGATTTTGATTTTGACTATTTTGGTTTTAGAACGTTAGAAAGATCTTATTTGCTTAAGGTAGATGGTAAGCCTGTTGAGCGACCTCAACAAATGCTAATGAGGGTTTCTGTCGGAATTCACTTAAATGATATTGAAGCAGCTATTGAGACATACAATTTAATGTCTCAGAAATGGTTTATTCATGCTACCCCTACTCTTTTTAATGCGGGTACTCCTAAACCTCAAATGTCTTCTTGTTTCTTACTTACTATGAAAGAAGATAGTATTAAAGGAATATATGAAACATTAGAGCAGTGTGCATTAATATCTCAGTCTGCAGGAGGAATTGGGTTAAGCATTCACAATATAAGGGCTACTGGCTCTTATATTAAAGGAACCAATGGGGATTCTAATGGTATTATACCGATGCTTAGGGTATTTAATGAAACAGCACGGTATGTAGATCAAGGTGGAGGAAGAAGAAAGGGAGCTTTTGCTATTTATTTAGAGCCTTGGCATGCTGACATTTTTGATTTCTTAGAACTAAGAAAAAACCACGGAAAAGAAGAGCTTAGAGCAAGAGACCTTTTCTATGCTCTTTGGGTTTCTGACTTGTTTATGAAAAGGGTGGAAGAGAATGGAACCTGGTCTTTATTCTGCCCTAATGAAGCTCCTGGTTTAGTAGACGCATATGGAAAAGATTTTGAAAGGCTGTATGAAAAGTATGAGCGCGAAGGAAAAGCTAGAAAAACAGTAAAAGCACAAGAGCTTTGGTTTGCAGTATTAGAGTCACAAATTGAAACAGGAACTCCTTACCTCCTTTACAAGGATGCTGCTAATAAGAAATCTAACCAAAAAAATCTAGGTACAATACGGTCTAGCAACTTGTGTACAGAAATAATGGAGTATACTTCTCCTGATGAAGTGGCTGTATGTAATTTGGCTTCTCTTTCTCTACCTAAGTTTGTGCAAAATGGTACTTTTAATCACAAAAGACTTTTTGAAGTTACACAGGTAGCTACTAAAAACCTCAATAAGATTATTGATAAAAATTATTATCCTATTCCTGAGGCTAAGAACTCCAATATGAAGCATAGACCTATTGGTTTAGGTGTTCAGGGTTTAGCCGATGTTTTCTTACTGATGAGATTGCCTTTTGACTCTCCAGAAGCTAAAAAGCTAAACAAAGAGATTTTTGAAACTATCTACTTTGCTGCAATGACTGCTTCAAAAGACTTGGCTAAGAAAGAAGGTACATATGAAACTTTTGAAGGATCTCCGGTGTCTAAAGGTATTTTCCAATTTGATATGTGGGGTGTTGAACCAGACTCGGGAAGGTGGGACTGGAGTTCTTTAAAGAAAGAAGTAAAAAAACACGGCGTAAGAAACTCACTGCTCTTAGCTCCTATGCCGACTGCCTCTACATCTCAAATATTAGGTAATAATGAGTGTTTTGAACCGTACACTTCTAATATTTATACGCGAAGGGTGCTTTCTGGGGAGTTTGTAGTTGTAAACAAACATTTACTTAAAGATTTGGTGGAAGCTGGTTTGTGGAACAATGAAATGAAGAATCAACTTATTGCAAGTAATGGTTCTATTCAAAGCATGTCCAATATTCCTGATAGTTTGAAAACTCTTTATAAAACTTCTTGGGAGATGAGCCAAAAGAGTATCATTGATATGGCAGCAGATAGGGGTGCTTTTATATGCCAAAGTCAAAGTCTTAACTTATTTATGCAAGAGGCAACTTTTGGAAAGCTTACTTCTATGCATTTCTATGCTTGGAGAAAGGGCTTGAAAACAGGTATGTACTATTTAAGAACAAGACCTGCAGCAGATGCTATTAAGTTTACTGTTGATGTAGAAAAACTCTCCAAACCAGAAAACAACAAAATAGTTCTTTCTTCTGATCCTGAAGTAGTACAAGCATGTTCTTTAGATGACCCTGATTGTATCTCTTGCCAAGGCTAATTTAGAAAGCAATAAAGTCTGTATAAGGTTTACGACCAAAAAGTATATTTCAGAAATATACTTAATAAAAAAACAGATGCCTTTCCTAAAGAGTTAAGTAAAGTAAAGCTTTTATATAATGCGCATTTTACTAACTGGAGCCAATGGCTATATTGGCAAAAGGCTTCTACCAGTACTTATATAAGAAGGGCATGAGGTTGTTTGCTGTGTACGAGATAAAATCCGGTTTAACCCTCCCGCTTCACTTAAAAAGTATATTCAAGTTATAGAAGTTGACTTACTAGAAAAGGCATCATTAGAAAGGATTCCAAATGATATTGATGGCGCATTTTACCTTGTCCATTCTATGTCTTCTTCTACAAAATACGCAAAACTAGAAAAAGAATCAGCTAAAAATTTTAGATGCATCATAGAAAAAACGAATGTAAATCATGTAGTTTATTTAAGTGGAATTATTAATGATAATAATCTTTCTAAACATTTATCTTCCCGAAAAGAGGTTGAAATAGAATTAAGCAAAGGTTCTTATCACTTTACTACTCTTCGTGCAGGTATTATTATTGGTTCTGGAAGTGCCTCTTTTGAGATTATCAGAGATCTAGTAGAAAAACTTCCTATAATGATTGCTCCCAAATGGTTAAAAACTAGATGCCAGCCTGTAGGTATTACAGATGTTATAGCTTTTTTATCAAAAACTATTTTCAACTCGTTAACATTCAATAAAAATTTTGATATAGGAAGTCCAGATATCTTGACTTATAAGGAAATGTTGCTGGAGTATGCCAGATCTAGGAGGTTAAAAAGATTTATTTTTACTATTCCTATAATGTCACCCAAGCTATCCTCTTATTGGCTTTATTTTGTGACTGCAACTTCTTATAAGTTAGCAATAGCTTTAGTCGATAGCATGAAGGTAGAGGTAGTTTGCAGAAATAATAAACTAAGTCAGCTTTTAGGAATTAAAACTATTACTTATAGAGATTCTTTAGAGAAAGCTTTTTCTAAAATACAGGATAATGCCATAGTCTCTAGCTGGAAGGACTCTATGATTAGTGGAAGGCTTAATATCAAGCTATCTGATTTTTTAGATGTTCCCAAACATGGGTGCTTTAAGGATACAAGAACTAAACCAGTTATAAACAGAGAAAAAACATTAAATAAAATCTGGATGATTGGAGGTAATGTCGGCTGGTACTATGGTACCTGGTTATGGAAATTACGAGGTTTTATAGATAAATTATTTGGAGGTGTTGGTCTAAGAAGGGGTAGAACGCATCAGACTAACCTTTTAGTGGGAGATGCGGTTGACTTTTGGCGAGTTTTATACTCTAACAAGCAGGAAGGACGGCTTTTACTTTTTGCAGAAATGAGGTTACCAGGAGAAGCATGGCTGGAGTTTCGTTTAGTAGATAATTTTTTAACTCAAACTGCAACGTTTCGACCTAAAGGGATTGGAGGAAGGTTATACTGGTATTTTGTTTACCCTTTTCATGGATTTATTTTCAATGGGTTAGCCAATAAACTAATCAAATAAATCTATTATTACTCTAGCTAGGTATTTAATAGTAAATTATTTCTCAGAGTCATAATCTTCTACAGGAATCAGTGTTATTTGACTCCATTTGTAGCTTGAAATATTTCCTGCTTCATCTTTAAATTTTACATATACACTTTTTAATCCAACTCCATCTGTTAACTCCCAATCTTTTAGTATCTTATATCTTTCCCAGTATGCTCCATCAAAGTTTACATCATTTGAAACCATCATATAATCTGCATCGAGTGCAGATATATTTAGTCGTACACTTTTACTTTCTGTTGTTGCTGTTCTATTATTTATATAAATAGATTTTGGTGTTGGGGGCTGAGTATCTAAAAGAATGGTGGCTTTTGTTAAAGAAGAAATATTTCCTGCTTCATCTCTAAATTTAGTATGAATTGTTTTGTATCCATCACCACCTCTAAGTATCCAAGTAAGGTTTTCTTGATAAGGAATCCATTTGGCAGGTCTAGGGAAAAGGTGACTGTTACTTACTATCATTTCTGTAGCTCCTTCAGCATATATTTTCAAGTCTACTCTATTTTCTTTTGTATTTGTATATGGATTACCATTATTAATAGTGATAGATTCATTGACAGGTTCTTGTCTATCTAAGATTATTTTTGCTGTTATTGGAGCGGTTTCATTTTTAGCAGCATCTCTAAACATAGAGTATACTGTTTTTTCCCCATCTTCTCCCGAAAGAAGAAAATTTTGAACTATGTACTCATATTTTTGCCATTGTGCATCTTTGAAATTAGGAAATTCGCTTATTAGCATTTCTGTAGCATCCGTAGCATAGAGTTTAAGTGTCACATATCCGTTAATATCTGTGCAGTATTTTTCTCCTCCATTTATAGACATTTTACCATCTTTAGGAGCCTCTCTATCAACTCCAATTCTATCATATGCTGTTTTCGTTTCGTTTCCTGCATTGTCTTTAAACTTCACATAAACTGTTTTTAATCCATCAGGTCCTTCTAATAACCACTCTTTGCTCGTTTGATAGGGTTCCCACTCTCCTTCTTTAAGGTCAAACCTATTACTTATTAGCATTTCTGATGCTCCCTCAGCATATAGGGATAGCTTTACCTTTTTGTTAGCATTATTTGTTATTTTATTGCCCTCGTTAATGACTACTTTACCTTCTTTAGGCGGAGTTCTATCTAATAGGATTTTATCTGAGAATACATCACTCTCATTTCCTGCTTCATCTTTAAATTTTACATAAACTACTTTTTCCCCATCATTTCCTGCGAGCCTCCAGTTTATGTTATACTCTGAGTAACCATCCCAGCGAGAAAACTTAAAATCGGCTGTATTGCTTATCTGCATCAATTTTGCATCTGCAGCTTGTACTTTTAATAATACTACTCCATCTGGATGATTTGTTTTTTCTGCACCTTTATTTAGATCTATTGAGCAATCATATGGTGGTTTTCTATCTAGTTTAATTTTATCACTTACTACATCCGATATATTTCCTGCAAAATCCCTGAATTTTACAAAGACTTCTTTTTCTCCATCTTCATCAGAAAGGGTCCAGTATTTTGTTTCACTATACTTTTCCCACTTACCTCCTTCAAAACCTGAAGTATTACTTAACATCATTTCTGACGCTCCCCTAGAAAAAAGTAGTATATTGACTTTTCGGTCTTTATCTATAGTATATTCTCTATTTTTATCAATAGCTATTTTAGAGTCTACAGGAGCTGTGGTATCAATAATTATTTTGTCATATGCTATTTCAGAAACATTTCCTGCTTTATCTCTGAATTTTACGTAAACACCTTTTTCTCCATTAGATCCGCCACCAAGTTCCCAGTTTTCAACTTTAGGTTGATACAACTGCCAAGAAGCTCCGTAAAAGTTATTCACATTGCTTATCATCATAAAGTTTGCTCCCTCAGCATTAAGCAAAAGGTCAACTTTATTGTCTTTAATGTTAGAAATGCTTATATCTCTTTGAGAGTGCTCTTTAGATCCATGCACAGTTATCTTAACTTTTGGATTAGATGGAGCTGTTTTATCAAGTGTTATTTTATCAGAAATAACTTCCGATACGTTACCAGCATTATCTCTAAATTTTACATAAATTACTTTTTCTCCATCGATATCCTGAACAGGCCAGGTTGGTACTACTGGTGTGTATCCTTCCCACTTAGAGTTTGTGAAATTAGGATTATCCGATATCATCATTTCCGAAGCACCTTCTGCTAATATAGATAGTTGAACATTGTTGTATTTTCTGGTATAAGGGCTTCCATTATTGATTATTATTTTTCCAAACCTTGGAGGAGTAGCATCTAATGTTACTCGATCATTTACAACTGTTGACACATTTCCTGCTTCATCTCTGAATCTTGCAAAAACGATCTTTTCACCATCTCCAGGAGATAAAGTAAACTCTATTTCTTCTTTATATGGTTGCCAATCTCCAGCTCCTCTTATCTGCATTTCAAAAGCACCTTCTGCATGTAATCGTAATTTTACGTTTTGTTTTTTGACGTATCGATCTCCATTTTGAATTTCTACTTTACAATCAGATGGTGAAATAGTATCAACAATAATATCTGATTGAGCTATTTTAGAAACATTTCCAGCTAAATCTTGAAACCTTACATAAACAGTTTTTCGACCGTCTCTGCTTGTTAGGCGAAAGTTTCTTATTTGTGTCTTGTAAGGCATCCATGGGGAATTAAGAAAGTCTGGTCGTGTAGATATTTGCATTTTTACTGCATCATCAGCACTAACTTCTAATAGAACTGTTCTTCCTCTATCGCTTACATATTTTTTTCCAAAGTTTATTATTACTTCTGGGTTTTGAGGTGGAGTTCTATCTAACTCGATAGTGGCAGATAACACATCAGATACATCATAGTTAGCATTCCTAAACTTTACATAAACTGTTTTTACCCCATCTTCACCGTATAGTTTCCAACCTCTTTTTACAGTAGCATAAGACTCCCATCTAGCACCAGCAAAGCTTCCATTATTGCTTATCTGCATATGAGATGCCCCTCGAGCATGTAGGGTCAAATCAACTTCTTTGTATTTACTATTTGTAACTGTTGCACCATTATTAATAGCCAACGAGCCAAATATTTTCTGGCCATTACTTATACCCTGAAAGAAAAAAAGGGCTATTATACACAGTAGAAAACTCCTCATGATATTTTATGTAGGCAATAACTCTTACAGTAAGAGTAACTGCAAAAATACGAACTAACTATGCTATATCAAAAACGCTAATTTTTGCTATTTATTGATTTTCAGAATATTTTAACAAAGAGACCATAGAAGAAACTCTAGAAACGCTAGTATTAGATTATGTCCTATTCACTTTTTAACAGCTTAAACTCTACCCGCCTGTTTTTTTGCCTTCCTTCTTTTGTTTTGTTTGAAGCAATAGGCTTAGTTTCACCATATCCTTTCGCTTCAATTCTGTTTTGATTTATTCCAGCTTTGATAAGAAATTGCTTTACAGAGTTTGCTCTTCTTTCAGATAAGTCTATGTTGTAATCATGACTAGCTACTGCATCGGTGTGCCCTTCGATTACAAGTTTTAGCTTTTGTTCTCTATTCAACTTTTCTGAAAGCCTACTCAGGTCATAAAAAGATTCTTCTCTAATCACATCACTGTCATTATCAAAATGAAGAGATGTCATGACAAAGCCTTTATTATCTTTTCTCAGTTCTTCTAAAGAATAAAGCTTTAAGGCACTCTTTTCTATCACCGTAGGTGTTTTTATGCCTCTAAGGTCTATTTCGAGAGATGCTCCAAAATATCCAGACTGGTCAGCATAAATTTTGTATTTGTAATTGGGTTTTAAGAATATTAGCACGTTGCTTTTTGTGGTATCAACAGTTACCTCTCCTTTTTTTTCTGGTAAATCAATATTTTGCCAATAGAGTTTGGAACGCTTAGTACTTTCTGGTATTTCTATTAAGCCAGTTGATACTACTACTACTTTTTCGGGCTTATACTCTTCAGGAACAGCTATTTCATATATATCTCTTTTACCATAGTTTTCCTGCCCTTGGTTAGACACCACCAATGCTTTTTCACCATAAACTGTTATATGAAAAGCATCATCAAAAGGACTATTTATTGACCAACCTAAATTTACAGGTTCTGACCACTCTACCCAAGAGCTATCTGATAACCTTTTACTCATAAATATATCATACCCTCCTAACCCATAGTGGCCATCCGAGCTAAAGTAAAGAGTTTTCATATCTGGGTGTAAGAAAGGATTGTTTTCTGCATAAGGAGTATTAATAACTTCTCCTAAATTGATGGGTTCTTTCCAGATACCATTTTCTTTTTCGCAAACATAAATATCTAGGTTAAACTCTCCAGAACCATGAAAATACAGTTTATTTGGAGGGTAGTTTGGGTTGTAGCCACCTACTGCTCCAGGTCTATCCGATGAAAACAATACAGCATTTCCATCAGCAGTTGCGCTCATATTACCTTCATAATGTCTCGTATTGATTGGGAATGGCATCACTTCTATTTTCCCCCAACCTTTTGATCTCTTTTCAGTAAAGTAAAAATCCCCTTTCCCCAATTGAGGACTATCTTTTAATAGATAGTAATATCTGTCAATTACACTATAATTTCCATATATGTATAATACATCTCCTTGTGCACTTAATGCCATGGGTATCTCGTGAGATTCTGTGTTAATGTTAAATGGCACAGGTTGAGCTTCTTTCCATTGGTGAGTTATTTTATCTCGTACAGAAAAATATATATCTTCTCCAGTATGCGAAGTTTTTCTGGCAAAAAACATGGCATTTCCATCATAGGACAAAACTGGATTGTAATCATCGTATAGACTATTTATATTCCTTCCAATGTTTCTTAATTTTTTGCTTTGATCTTTATTGAGCAACTTGGCTATTTTATATAGATCTTTTTTTCTTTCCGGGAATAAGGTATGGTATTCTTTTAGAAAGTAAATAGCACTATCAAAATGCTTATTATAGATATGAGGTGCAACTAGCTTTTGTACTGCTACATAGGCAATATCTTCTGGGGCAAAGGATTTTATTATATCATCATACAAATGTCTATTGCTATTTGTACAACCGCCAAAGTGAAGATTGAGGTTACAAAGAAGCTCTTGTATAGAAATCTTATATTTTTCACCTATTTTTTTAAGCTTTTGTATGTTTTCTGGCTTTTGCTTTAGGTTATATTCGGCTCCGTAAAAGTTATTCAATATATGTGAACGCTCTTCTTTTGAAAAGAGGTCTATAACTTCTCTACAGTGTTTTTCATACATTTTCCCACTTCTATCTCCAAACTGTCTTAAGGAAGCTGCTCTAGTATATTCTCTAAGAAGTTCTTTTTGTAGTTCTGTCACTTTTTTTTCGTACTGAGACTGCTTAAAAACAGAAAGAAAATAACCAGCCTGATTGAGTAGTGCTTCTCTTAGCTGAGATAAGGTATCTGCATCAATTGCTCTATCGTAAATTTGAGATTTATAAAGGGATGCCGTACTTCTTTTGTAGGGAACACTTTGCAAAAGATAGTAAAACTCTTTTTCTATCAAGAAAAGGAGCTGAGATTTTATTTCACCGCCAGAATAAGATGTGAGTTGGTTTATTTCTTTCTTTTGTTGATCACTTAAACCATCAAACCCCAAAGCAGCTTGCTTAGCATATTTGTGCGACTCCATAAGAGTATCTATGCTACTTTGAAGATTTTTATATTTTAGATTCAAACGGTCATCATATATTTTTTCTTTTTCCTGATCATATAAAACTTTTGCTAGAGAATATTGAGAAAATACATTTTGAGAATCTAAGGACAGGGATTTTCTAAAAATCAATTTTGCGCTATCGTAGTTTTGTCTTAGCGTATGGTAAATTCCTTTTTTTTCTAATGATTTTATGTAACTCTGCGCTCTTGTAGATACTTGAGTCCCATAAAATAGCAGGAGTATTAATATTGTATTTTTTAAAACCACTTCGCTTATTAAACGAATAATTTTTATTCGAATTTTATTTTAGGAGTTTCTTTCTCCCCTAAGGTATTTAAAAAAGTTTGATTTGGCTGGTATTTAGAGTGATTTTTAGAAAGTGATTCCCTGAAAGGTGTTTGCTTATTATGGCTATTCTATAACTTTAGGAACTATAAAAAACTCTCCATCTGTTTGAGGTGCATTTTTTAACACTTGCTCTCTGGTAAAGTCTTGTTTCACTTCGTCTTCGCGTTTAATGTTTATTTCTTCTGTCATCATTATCAGTGGTTCTACTCCAGTTGTATCTATTTCATTGAGTTTATCCATCCAGAGAAGTATATTATTCAAGCTGGGAAGCAGTTTCTGCTCTTCTTCTTCCGAAAGTTCTAGACGAGAAAGGTGTGCTATTTTTCTTAAATGCTCTAGGTTCACAATCAAATTTATTATACCAACAAAAGAATTAATTTATTTCAAATTTTTCAGGAAAATATTTAGCTAATTCATCCGAAATAACCTTTGATGTTTCTTCCTTTAAAAGGTCAAGGTCATTTAATGTATAATTACTGGTATCAATTGGTTCATGATAAATCACTTTTATTTTGTTCCATTTTAATAAGAAGGTATTATCTGGAAAAATTTTCCAGTTATATGGTATTGTTACTGGAACTATGGGTACTTTTTTTTCAATAGCAACTTTAAATGCTCCATCTTTAAACTTTACTAATTGTGGTGGATTGGGGTTTGTTCTACCCTCTGGGTATATAACCATGCTATAGCCTTCATCTATTGCTTTTTTAGATAGCTCGAATGCTCGATAGCGACTTTTAGAGTCTTTTCTATTTACTAAGATGTATATTCTTTTATACATCAATCCAAATAGTGGAATCTTAGCAAGAGAACTTTTCCCCATAAATACTACAAACTGTTTTACTGTTGCTCCAATCGCAGGTATATCCAGATAGGAGTTGTGGTTTGGGCAGTATATATATGGCTTTTTCTTATCTGGCTTGAATCGGTATTCTTGCTTTACAGGAATAAATAGTGATGTAAAAATAAGTCGGGCAATAATTTTATTGGGTAGATATGCAATTCTTTTCCACTTTGGGTTGATGATGGGGATGAGGTAAATAGGGTAAAAAAGGATTAGTAATATCCAAAACCATAATAATCCCCAGATAGAATACAAAAACCGAATCGCTTTTATCATAACTTTTTAGTTATGTGCAGTTTAGAAACTAGTCTTATTTTATACAAAGATGGGAAGAGTTTGTTGTAAACTTTACTACCTGTTAAAGTTTTTTAAGCTAAAAAATCATTTTTTTATCAATTCTTCAGAATTTAAGGTGTTGATGATATAGTTTTTCTTTTTGTGTGCCATTTTTGCTTATAGTTTAATTTTAATGCATGGAAGTTAAAGCCAAATTTGAGAATGATCTAATCATTAGAGCTGCTAAGGGAGAGTATGTTGAAAGAGTTCCCGTATGGGTTATGAGGCAGGCTGGCAGAATACTTCCAGAGTATAGAGCTGTAAGAGCTAGCGTATCTGGTTTTAAAGAGCTTGTAAAGACTCCAGAACTGGCAGCTGAAGTTACTTTGCAGCCTGTCAGAAGACTTGGAGTTGATGCTGCAATTATTTTCTCTGATATTTTGGTTATTCCAGAAGCTTTAGGATTAAACTATGAAATGGTTGAGAAAAAAGGGCCTTTTTTTCCTAAAACTATAGATTCTGAGCAAGGTTTAAGCTTGCTAAAGGATATTAACCCTACCGAGGATTTAGGGTATGTAACGGAAGCTATCCAAATTGTAAAAAAGGATTTAAATGGTACAGTTCCTTTGATAGGTTTTGCTGGAGCCCCTTTTACTTTGCTTTGCTATATGATTGAAGGTTCTGGGTCTAAGACTTTTTCTAAAGCAAGAAAACTGCTTTATCAGAAACCTCAGCTTGCTCATGCTATTTTAGATAAAATAACAAATGCTTCTATTCTTTATCTGAATGCTCAGATTGATGCTGGTGCTGATTTGATTCAGGTTTTTGATTCGTGGGCAGGTATTCTTAATTATCCATTGTACAAAGAGTTTTCTCAGCCATATATTGAAAAAATATGTGAAGGCGTTAATGGAAGAGTTCCTGTTACTGTTTTTGCCAAAGGGGCTTACTTTGCTTTTGATTTATTTAAAAGCTCTTGCTGCAATGTTGTTGGTTTAGACTGGTCAATGTCTGTAGAAAATGCCAGAAATGTTTTAGCTAATAAAACTTTACAGGGGAATTTGGATCCTACAGCACTTTATGGTGACAAACAAATGATAAAAGAGCTAACTGTTCAGATGCTGGAGAAGTTTGGCAAGCAAAACTATATTGCTAATCTTGGTCACGGTGTATATCCAGATACTGATCCTGATAAGGTTAAGTTTTTTATTGATACAGTTAAGGAGTACTCTTCTAAGATGCAATAGCTAATAATTGCATAGTTCTTTTTTAGCTTCTAAAAACTCTCTCCATATTTCTTCTGTAATTTCTTTAGCAGATTGAATTTTGTTGAGCATAGCAGATATCTGACCTATTTCAAGTTCTCCTTCGTCTAAATCTCCTTCAAATATTCCTTTTTTAGCTCTACCTTTTCCAAGTAATTCTACAAGGGTTTCTTTTCCCTTTCCTTGGTCTTCGGCTAATTTTACCTGATCGTAAAATTTGTTTTTGATTAGCCGAACTGCTGTTAGTTGCTTTAGTGTTAAAGCTGTTTCTCCTTCAACAGCTTCCAATACTTTTTTCTTGTATTGCTCATGTGCGGAAGACTCTTCGCTTACTGCATATCTACTGCCGATTTGGACTCCCTCTGCCCCCAACACAAAGGCTGCAAGCATTGCCTGACCACTTGCTATTCCTCCAGCACCAATTATTGGTAGTTTTACCTCTTTTTTAAGCATTGGTAATAAACAAAAAGTGGTTGTTTCTTCTCTTCCATTATGACCTCCCGCTTCAAATCCTTCGGCTACTATTGCATCTACACCAATGTCTTCGCATTTTTTTGCGAACTTTAAGCTAGAGACTACATGCACAACAGTTACTCCCTCTTCTTGAAGGTGCGTTGTCCAGGTCTTGGGGTTACCAGCCGATGTAAAAACAATTTTTACTTTTTCTCTAAGTATTATTTCAATATGTTTATCAATGTCAGGGTATAATAGTGGTAGGTTTACACCAAATGGTTTTTGCGTTGCTTTTTTACATTTTTGGATGTGTTCTTCTAAAACTTCAGGGTACATAGAACCTGCCCCTAATAACCCCAAGCCACCGGCATTACTAACAGCCGAAGCAAGTTTCCATCCACTACACCATACCATACCTGCTTGTATTATTGGATATTTTATGTCAAAAAGTTGTGCTACTCTATTATTCATTGTTTACTCTAAACAGGATATTTTATTAGACACAAAACAAATATAGTCTTTTGAATCATGCGAAAGCATGATGTGCACTCCTGGCTAGGAGGCGCAGGGCAAGATCAAGTTGGGCTTTGTGGGTGGAAGCTTGCCCCGCCAGAAGAGCTTTGTGGGGAGTGCCCACTTTTTACTTAGCTTATAGTACCAGTAAAAAAGAGAAGATAATAATTAAGCTGTAATAGTTAGTTTGGAAGTATTCTCCTTTTGCATACACCTAATTATCTATAAGTTAATTAGGTGTATTGCTAATTTATTGCTTTTAGATTATTCTAAATAGGCTTCTATTAACCCGTCTGGGAAGGATACTATGACTGATTTTCTTTCATGATTTATAGCCTTTATTGTTTCATCAATAAAAGGAGCGAGGATTTCCTTACCATCTATAAAGAAAATTAGTACAGGCTGGGGAATATCTGTGATTATATTATCTACTTTACCAAAACTTTCTCCTTTTTCATTTTTTATTTCATAGCCTATAATGTCGTGATAATAAAATTGTCCTTCTTTTACTTCAGGCAGCAACTCTAATGGCAAGAAAAGCTTTTTTCCCTTAAGCTCACTAGCTTGATCAAGGTTTTCAATTTCCTCAAACTTAATGATTGCACCTTCTTTGTTTAGAAATATTGTTTCTACTTTAAATGGTGCCAAACCACCTCTCAGCTCTATAAATATAAAGTCTAAATTAAGCCAGTTTTCTGGGTCGTCACTATCTATTGTAGCATATACTTCCCCTTTTAAACCTTGCGGTTTAACTATTTTTCCTAACTCAAAGCATGACTTTTTCTTCATATGTTCAAAATTTGTGATCTACCTTTTTGTTTGACACACATTTTAATCATTGCTTCGTGTGTGCCTCAATTTTAAATCAGACATGGTCTGTTCATTTATATCTCTTTATAATTCTATAAAGTTAGCATTTATGGGTTTTAATATATGTTTAGTTCTTTCTACTCTCGCATCTGTAAGGAAAACCTGCAACGATAGTTTTTCAATTAATATCAGAAGCTTACTAATTCTGGTATCATCTAAGCGATCAAATATATCGTCTAAGATTAATATTGGTTTGGTTGTGTTGCTCATAATCCAATGCTGCAAAACGCCTAGTTTCAATGCTATTATAAAAGATTTTTGCTGCCCTTGAGATCCAAATTTTTTGATTTCTTTTTGGTTGAGAAAAAAAGTGAAATCATCTTTATGTATTCCTACATTTGACCTTCCTGTGTGTAAATCTTTTTCTTGCGAGGCATTAATGAGTTCTTTCCAACTACCAAAACTCCCTTTCTTGGTTTCATATTCAATATTGGGTTGCTCTTCTGTAGAGGTAAAGTTAAGATAGGTATCCTTAACTTGATTTTGTATTTTTTCTACATATCCTTTTCTCTCTTTTGATATTTTCTCCGCTTTTTCTATTAGCTGATCTGTATAAATTTTTAGCAAGTCAAAATCTATTTTTCGGATTATAAGATGATTTTTTAGTATCGTATTTCTGTTCTTAAGAACTTTCTGATACTCGATAAGTGCTTCAAAGTACGGTTTGTTTTGTTGAGAGATTATGTTGTCGAAAAATCTTCTTCGCAGTGTCCCTCCTTGCCTGATTAAATCTGTATCATTAGGTGATATGAATACCAGTGGAAATTGACCTATGTGATCACTAATTTTTTTGTACGGCTTTCTATCTAGTTGAACTATCTTTTTTTCGCTTTTTTGGTAACTACAAATTACCGCATTTTCCTTTTCTTCTTTTACAAAGTTTCCCTTTATCGAAAATAGACTTTCACTGTAGTTTATGTTTTCAATCTCAGTATTTGAAAAGAAACTTTTGGTTAAGCATAAATAGTGAATGGCATCTACCAAGTTGGTTTTTCCTACTCCATTAAGACCTATTATGGCATTTATTTTGTCTGAAAACTCGAACTGCCTTTCTTTATAGTTTTTAAAGTTGATGAGTTTAAGTTTCTTTAAATGCATTGAATTTATTTGTATACTGTGAGTTTAACTACTAATAAACATATTTTATCACTCAATAACATTTGTTTATACACTTAGGGTTTTATTTCTAAAAAGTATTGGCGCTATAACAGGTAAACAGACTAAGAAAGTTGTTCTCACAAAAATTTACAATACTAGACTTTAATACAAGCATCATCTAATTTAAGATAGTTTTTTTACATTTATTGTTATACTATTGTTCATCTACACATATATTAATGGAAAAAAAGGAGTACTCACTTGAAAAGGTAAAAGATGTTTTTACCCAATACATGGAAGAGAAAAAGCTGCGAAAAACACCTGAGAGATATGCTATTCTGGAAGAAATCTATAAAGACGGTGGACACTTCGATGTAGAATCTCTTTACATAAATATGAAAAATAAGAACTACCGAGTGAGTAGAGCTACTGTTTATAATACTTTGGATTTACTCTTAGAGTGTGAGCTTGTAGTAAAACACCAGTTTGGCAACAATCTCTCTCTCTATGAACGCTCTTACGGATATAGGCAACACGACCACTTGATAGATATAAAGAACAACAAGGTTTATGAGTTTTGTGACCCTAGAATACAAGAAATAAAAAGGCTAGTGGAGGAAACTTTTGATTTCACTATTACTAACCATACCTTGTATTTTTATGGTCATGCTAATGAAAACTCTCTTAGTAATTAATAAAAAAGCCTAATAGAAAGAGTCTATTAGGCTAAGTTAAACAACTTAATCTTTTCTATCCCCTAATTATTATTGTTGTTATTCTGGTTGTCTAAAGTATACATCTTCCGTAATGTATAATATTCCGTTTATAGTGTATATACCATTTATTGGCTCTAAAAATAGAGTAGTGTTTTGATCGCGATCTATAAAACTACCAAGAAGAGCTCTACCAGCAATATTTACCATGATGTCTCCAGCAACAGGAGCAAAGTCTTGACCATTTACATTTCTTGGAGCACTAGATAATGAAACCAAATTTTGTCCTCTAAAAAGATTTCCATACAAGTATCTATCTTTAACTACCGACATCCCTATAATTCTTGACCATATAAATCCATCAACACCATTAGCAAATAGATCTGCAGGGTTGTTTATATTTCTCTGTAGAACTTCTTCAACAGCTTCGTTATTAGGAATAAAAAAGGTACACTCTGTGGCTTCGTTTGTAAAGTAGTTTTGGATATCTAATGCTATATCTGTTATGCTATTAACATTGTTAATATTAAGGTTTAGTATACCTTGATTATCTGTCAATATACTATACACGTGACCAAAGTCTTCATTCATAGCAATGGCTTCCAGCATAGTAAATGGCTGCATAAACCCACCTTCTGTTATTTTATAAAGATTTCCTGTTGAACTTACCGTTACCTCTTTATCAAATCTTGCCTGATCGTCATTTACAATTACTTTATTTGGATCTGTTTGACCATCAAAATATACAGATAAGGAAACAAGACCATTATTATTATTTACCCTTATATTTTCTCTAGTAGATTTATATCCTTTGGCGAGAAAATCTTCAAGATATTGGCGACCTGAAATCAAATGATAATCAATTATATCTTCTAGAGTAAAAGCATTTAAATTAAGGAAGTCATTAACACTATTCACTCCGTTAATGGTATTTCCATTATCAAAGAAGTCATTAATTACATCATTTGTTGGTATTGCTGCTGTTACTATCCTAAACCTAAAAGCATCTAAATCCTCTCCACCTGCTCTATCAATAGCCTCAGCAAAAATGCTAAGCTCAGGGTCATTATTTATTAAATCATAAAGGGTTGAACAACTACCTTGTAAATTTCCTGTTATTGCTTTAGCCATTCGGTAAATAACTGCAGTGGAATTATTTTGATTTGGAATGAAAATAGACTGATTTTCATTAATTCGAACATTTTCTATATATATATTATTACCCAATTGCTCAACTTTAACTCTATAGCCACTATTCATATTGATAGTATTATCATTTTCTTGTGCTATATTTTGCAAATTTGCAAAGCTAAAATAGTCCCTTGTATATATATGATTGCGAACAAATGTTCTTAGGTTGTTACGATTCGGAGTTATTTCATTTATACATTCTTCTACTGCTTCTAACACTGCGTTATAAGGAATAAAGGCTGTAGCAGTAGCATCTCTAAAGGTAGCTTCTAGCTCACTTAGCTTTATCAGGTTTATGAATTCACTATAACTAGCAAGATCCGTATATAAACCACCAAGTATTGTTTTAGGAGAGGGGCAAACCCCAGCATTTCTTATGGCTCCTGTGGTAAGCAAACCTCCATTTTCAAGCGCATAAACCACCTGTAAATTGTTGTTTTCACTTACAAAAGCCACTGAATTTTGAGCTCCCAAAACTATTTCGCCATTAAGAATAACCGTGCTGTTGTCTGCTCTTTCTAAAGAAGCATATATATCATTGCTTCTATTTGCAGCTCTTGTTCTTAACAGGATTTCGTTATCGTTATCTTGACGCAGATCATCTCTTAAAGAGCTGTAATTAATCTGGTCTGCATCAAGCATATGCATTTTAACATATTCAGTTAAATCATTTCTTATTGCTTGCTGCAGACAGTCATTTGGTAAGTTATTCAATGTTTCATCTGTAGGGAAAAAACCAGTACCACCCCCATTTTCAAACTCCTGAATAACCTCTTGCTCTAAACCAGCATCTCTTATTAAGCTTACAAAAACATTGAAATGTCCATCTTGCTCTAAAGCTTCAATAATATTAGCTGGAGGAGCTGGCGCATTATCCAAAATATCATTTTCTAAGGCTAGTATTTTGTCTATACTATGCATGTAGGTAGAAAAATTTCCATAGTCTTCCGTTTCAACAGAAGGGCTTTCAAAAAGAAGCTCATTTCCATTAAAAACAAGAGTACCATTAACTCTTTCTATTGTAAATACTACAGGATTCCCAAAAGACCTTCCCACTAGATTTTGTGCAGCCCTTGCATTATTCTCCAACACAAAAAATGACAATGCAGCCTTTAAGTCAGATATAGGAAGATCTCCTGCACTATTAATTTCAAAATTTCTTCTTCTACTAATTTCATTAAAGAAATCTTCAAATGCTGAATTTGTAGGAGCTATCAAAGTTACCCGCTGCTGCTCAAAACTTTGTCTAAGATCATCATCTATGGCAAGAAGAATGTCCAATGCATCATCTAATATCTGATGATTAGGGTTTAAAGATATTAACTCTCTCCTAGATAAGTAGTCAGGCATTCTATCCAATAAATGAATCAGACCATTTATTGCTTCAATATCCCTATCTAAAACATTTGCACGATTGTTAATTTGTATCTGCTCTCCATTTTTGTTTATAAAAAATGTGGTAGTGAAATTCGCAATTACCTGACCTCCCTGAGGCAATTCACTTAATATAAACCTTTCTCTAAAGAGTGATGGATATAATGCTCTTTCTGCAAAAGTATCACCAAAAAAGCGATCTTGACCTTGGTTATTATTAATAATCGCTAGAGCAATGTCTATATCATTTACTTCATTGTCTGCATTTTGATCTGGTATTTGATCAGGATCTAGACCATTAGCTCTTAAATATTGCCTAACCGCTTGGTTTGTTGGTAAAAAAAATGTTTGATCTCGATTATTATCAAGATCAAAAAAGTCATCAAAGTAGCTAAAATCTGGCTGACCTAAAGGCCTATGCCTATCAAAAAAAGCCTCAAGAATGCTTAGCCTCGGTTCATTTCGTATATAATCTCCTATCGTAAAAGGCTGTCCGCCATCATTGTCGTCGTCATCATCGTCACCTGCTTCCAAACCACAGTTTATTGCAACATCATTAGTAAAGCCTGTTGGAGCCTTAGGAAACAAAACCCCATCTGTTAAAGCAAATATAACTCCATTCGATGCTGGAAGTGCAGCATCTTCATCAAACCCACCTACCACTACTCCATCAATCACTACAGAGCCATTCATCGTAGTAACCTCTAATGATTGGAAATTCTGCGTGGAATAAAAGTTGTTATTTTGATCTTGAGCTCTATTGGTAAGATCATTAAATGTTTTGGTTCCTGGCTCAAGAAGAACATGGTTTTTCACAAACCTATCCGCGTCTTCCTGGCTATTAATTATTTGCCTCTTACAGTTATCTCCTATGTTGTTTAATGCATTATTAGTAGGTATAAATACTGTTCTTCCCCCTTCTATTTGTTCAGTAAATAAGTCTTTAGTTTCTTGGCTAGAGTTGTTTATAATATTCAAAAACTCTGAGAGAGAATTTACATCTGATAAAACTTCCAAAAGGTTAGGCCCCACATCGTCGTCGTCATCGTCGTCATCATCATCATCATCATCATCGTCATCGTCGTCGTCGTCATCTCCATCGTCATCTCCATCCCCACCACCAGCATTACCTTGAACTGGCGTAAGGACATTTCTTAGAAAGTATACTGTTCCGTTGGTAGCCCTTTCATCTACAAAAAATGGAGAATAGGTATTGTTGATCAGAATATTATCTCCATTGACATCTATATTGATTACTGTACCAGCACTAAGTGTAGCATAGTCTCCATCTTGAACCTCATCTAAAGAAAGGTCTTGCCCTACTACATGGTATTTCAGTACTTCTGCTAAAGTTTCCTCATCAATATCTTCTAAACTCTCAATTCCTTTTGCACTTAAGAATGCATCAAATGCATCATCAGTGGGGGCAAATAAAGTGTAGTCTCCATCCTGCCTTAGAGTTTCGAACAAACCTGTTGTTCTCAAAGCATCTACCAACTTAGAAAACTGTTGCTTGGGAGCTATTATATCTGTTATTTTCTTAGGAGCACCTGCAGTGACAATTATATTGTCATCACCTCCATCCAGTGTACAATCTGAAACCAAGAAAAGAATTGCAAAAAAGTAGAGGAGTTTCGTTATAAACTTCATTTTTAGACGGTTAAATACAATAACCTGCAAAGTAAACAGATTTTACTTTAGTTTGAAATAGCTAGAGGTTTAATTTTTGTTGTTTCCGTCCTTTTAAAGCGTTTATTTATGTTTATAGTTATATAGCAAGGTTACTTTGTCTTAGAAATGTATTATTTATCAATCAAAGTATGCCTGCTGTTAGCCTGAGTTCGAATAAGAAGTGTTTACTTTTTATTCTTTTACCCTTTTGGCTTGACCCAAAAGGGAGAAAAGTCAAGAATGTCCAAAACTTCCTCCCTACATATCCTCCCACACCCCGCTGGACATTCACCAACCACTTTTTTTTATATCCTTGAGACTAGATAAGTGCCTGTTTTTGAAACTTAATACTTTGAAGTTTTTATTCTAGTAGTGCTAATTTGTTTGCAAAACTACTTCTTCAAAAGCCTAACTACAGAGCATCTTTGCCAGTTGAAACAAATTTTAAGTAAGTTTCTTAAATAAAAAATATTAATTTATTACTTTTGCAGATCAAATTTCAGGGTATGGCTAAGAAAGAAAATACTAACGTAGAACAATCGGACGCTTTTGAAGAGAAAACAAACAACTCTCAAGCTTTTATTTCTAAAAACAGTAAGGTTTTATCTGGTGCTCTAGCTGTTATAGTTATTGTAGTGGTAGCTGTTTTTTTCTACAAGTACTTTCAGAAAAACAAAGACCAGGAAGCAAGAAAAGACTTATTCTCTGCTGTATTTTATTTTGAAAAAGATTCTTTAGACAAAGCCCTAGATGGAGATGGGTTTTCTACAGAAGGTCTACGGTATGTTTATAATGAGTATAAGAGTACTCCTTCAGGTAATTTGGCTGCCTATTACATCGGTGCTATACACATGCAAAAAGGAGAGTACGAAGATGCAATCAAATACCTTAAAGACTTTTCTTCTGACGATCTTCTTATCCAAGCGAGAGCTTATGCTTTGATTGGGGATGCTCATTTCGAATTAGAGCAGTATGACAATGCAATTACTTATTTAGAAAAGGCAGCTAACCATAGACCTAATCCTCAATTTACGCCGACATATTTGATGAAACTAGCTTTAGCTTATGAAGAAAAAGAACAGTATGCTAATGCTAAAAATTGCTACCAAAGAATAGTTGACGAGTTTGAAAACTCATCTGAAGTAAATAACGCTAAGAAATACTTGGGTATGATGGAGCAGCTATCTGCCAAAAGTTAGTTATAATAATTCACCAATAGAAGAAACTTGGGTTACTGGTTTTTACATACTCTCAGTTTCTTCTTTTCTATCCTTCCTTTTTGGGTATTATACATTTTATCTGATTTAATACAGTTTGTAGTATTTCGTGTTTTCAGGTACAGAAAAGAAGTTATTCTTCGGAATATAAGGAATTCGTTTCCTAAAAAAGGAGAAGAAGAGGTTGCCTTGATTGCTAAGAAGTTTAGAAGGTTTTTTGTTGATGTCTTCATTGAAACCTTTAAACTACTCACTATCAGTCGAAAAAACTTAAAAAGAAGGTTTGAGTATTCTAATGTAGAAGTTGTCCAATCATTTTTAAAACAAAATAAAAGTATAATTATTGCTCTTGGTCATTGCGGCAATTGGGAGTGGGCTGGATCCGCTTTTCGAATAGCTTCTGGCTTTCCGGTTAACGGTATCTATAAAACAATATCTAGCAAAGCTTTTGACAGGTTGATGCTAAAACTTAGGTCTTCTTTTGGTATGCATCTTATTCCAAGGAATAAGGCTTTTAGGGAAATTTTATCTAAAAAAAAGGAGACCTGTGTTCATGCTTTTATTGCTGATCAAACTCCCGCTATTGAGAGTGCTGTTTGGGTTAACTTTTTAAATCAAGAGACTCCTTTTTTCCAAGGGCCTGAAAAAATTGCTAAAAAGCTCGATATTCCTGTTTTTTATGCATCTATACAACAGAAAAAGAGGGGTTTTTATGTTGCTAAATTTGAGCTAATATCAGAAACCCCTAACCTATCAGAGAGGTTAGAGATAACAAAAGCATATGCTCAAAAGCTGGAAAGGGACATTATGCAGACTCCTCATATGTGGTTGTGGTCTCATAATAAATGGAAGCATAAAAGGTAAAAGAAGTAAGGTTTTGTACGCCTTATAATATTGAAATCGTTTAAAGTTTTGCCTTTCAGGCTGCAAAAAACCTAACTTATCGTATATTTGAGCATATTATTTCAAAAAATTACATAATCATGAATAAAAAACTTTTATCTCTTGCTGGAATTATTGCAGTTGGACTTATAATAATAATCGCTTTTTCGTCAAGTATTTTTTTTACGGTACAGCCAGGAGAAAGAGCAATCATTTTTAAAAAATTTTCAGGAGGGCTCGATAAAGAAAATGTGTTTCAGCCAGGCTTCAACTTTAAAGCACCCTGGAATGACCTTTACTTGTATGATGTGAAAGAAAATGTGGTGGAAGAGTCATTAGATGTGCTTGACAAAAACGGTCTATCTATTACGGTAGATGTATCTGTTCGATTCCACCCTAAGTACGATAGAATTGGAGAAATACAAGAGAGATTTGGGAGAAACTATGTAAGAAGACTAGTAGTGCCTGAAGTTAGATCTACCGTACGGCAGGTAATGGGTAGGTACACAGCAGAAGAAATTTATTCTACCAAAAGACGAGATGTTGAAAGCTCTATAAAATCAGAAACAGAAGAGATATTAGGAAGTGCTGATAACAATATCAAAATGAAAGCTCTTCTAATCCGATCTATTCAACTACCTGCACAAATCAAAAACGCTATCGAAAATAAACTAAAGCAAGAACAAGAAGCCTTAGCCTATCAGTTTAAACTGAAAAGAGAAACAAGTGAAGCAGAAAGAAGAAAAATTGCGGCTAATGGGGAGGCTATAGCCAACGATATTGTCAACAAAAGTTTGAGCGAAAAGCTTTTAAAGATGAGAGGCATTGAAGCAACTCTAAAACTAGCTAACTCTCCTAACACTAAAGTTGTTATTATAGGTCAGGGAGATGGTGGTTTGCCCTTGATTTTGGGGAATCAGTAGTTCTTTGGTTTCTGTATGTTAAGCTAGAAAAGCATGGAAATTTAGTTCATTACGATTCAAGAGCATATTAATTTATTGTTAGTATGCTCTTTTCTATTTTCAACCTACTTCTTTCAACTATTCTTTATAAAAGAATTTCATAGATTCCATGTAACTTCATCATCATAAATAGTTGATTTCTGATGAGCGTCTCAATTAAAAAATCTATCCCTTATATAATTCCGCCAATAGTATTCTACCTTCTAACTATTGTCTACTTCAGTCCTTCATTTTTTCAAAACAAAAAACTTGCTCAAACGGACATAGTCCAGTTTGAGGGAATGTCTCACCAGGCGGTAGATTATTATCACAAAACAGGCGAACCAGCGTTATGGAATGATGCTATGTTTTCCGGAATGCCCGATTATCTAATTAGCACACCTGTACCAGCTCCTGCAATTGATTGGATAAAACGTTTTTTTCAGGGTTTTATGCCTAAAGACTCTTCTGCCCAACTGCTAATGGTCTATCTGATGAGTTTTTGGGTTTTACTTCTCTGCTTTGAGGTGAACCCCTGGCTTGCGTGTATTGGAGCCATTGCCTTTGGTTTTAATAGCTACAACATCATCAACATTGTGGCAGGGCATTTTACCAAATCCTGGGCGATTGCTTTTTCCGCCATCGTCATAGGAGGTATGCGGCTTATTTTCAAGAAAAAGTTACTCCTGGGTTTAGGCGTTTTTGCATTAGGTCTAGCCTTAGAAATAAGAGCAGATCATTATCAAATTACGTACTACCTGGTTTTTGTTTGCCTTGCTTATGCAATAAGTGAGCTGATCTACTCAATAAAAGCTAAAGAAATAAAGCCTTTTATACCTAAGGCTGGCATTTTACTAATAGGGGTTGTCTTAGGAGCTAGTGTATCAACGGGAAAGTTAATTATCACTAAAGAGTTTACTCCTTATACCATAAGAGGTGAAAATATTCTTTCTGCTGATGAAAAGAATCAAGGGGAGGAAGGTCTGTCCAAAGACTATGCGTTTAGTTGGAGCCAGGGAAAAATGGAAACATTGACATTGCTTATCCCTAGTTTTTATGGAGGAAGTAGCCATGAAATACTAGAAAAAGACTCCCATTTCTATAAAGAAATGTCCAGAAATTTTGGAAGGCAACAAGCAGATCGTCTCGTGGATCAACCACTAGTACCTCTTTACAGAGGAGACCAGCCATTTACTGCTGGTCCATTATACGCTGGGGGAATAATATGCTTCTTGTTTATTCTTGCTATGCTACTGCTTAAAGGAAAACACAAGTGGTGGATACTTTCTGGGTTTATATTAATGCTTGTTTTCTCTTGGGGAAGAAACCTTTCTGCTATCAACTATCTCCTTTTTGATTATCTTCCTGGTTTTAACAAGTTCCGGTCTGTTTCTATGGCACTTAGCTTAGCCCTACTCTTAATGTCACTGGCAAGTGTATTGGTATTGGATAAGCTTTTAAAAGTAAAGTGGGACAAGTTGATGCAAAAGAAACTACTAATTGCTTTTGGCTCTACAGCTGGAGTATGTCTTCTCTTTATCTTATTTGCTGGAATGATTGATTCTTCCGTTCCTGGTGATCAGAGATTCTTCCAGTCTTCTTTTGGTTTGCAAGATGCGCAACTCATTAAAAAGCTTACCTCTGCTTTAGAAAAAGATAGAGTTTCATATCTCAGAATGGATGCTTTCCGCTCATTTGCTTTTATTTCTCTTTCCTTGGGATTACTATTCTTTTTGATCAAAGAAAAAATTAAACCTCAGTATGCAGTGCTAGGTTTGGGAGTTCTTATTCTTGTAGACTTATGGGGCGTAGATAAAAGGTATTTGAATAAAAAAAGCTTTCAAAGCAAATCCTCAACGAAAAGACTTCATAAATTAACAGATGCGGACAAAAGAATCCTAGAAGACAAAAGCATTCATTATAGAGTTTTAAACCTTAGTCCTAATGCCTTTAGAGAAGCTAATACTTCTTATTATCACAATTCGATTGGAGGCTATTTTGCAGCAAAACTCCGCAGATATCAAGATCTCATTGATAATCACCTTTTTTTAGAGCAGCAAAAAATAGCTAATAGTCTATCTGATGGAAAAACTGATTTTTCAAATATACCAGTGATGAATATGCTGAATGCCAAATACATAAAGTTTGGTGATAAACGAAATGATATTATAGTAAACAGCTCACCTATGGGAAATGCTTGGTTTATTGAAGAACTAAAAACAGCAACTTCTCCGGATGACGAAATGCATAAGCTAGGTGGAATTGATCCCACTCGAGAAGCTATTATAGAAAAAGGCGTTTTTGAAGGGGCTGATTTAACATTTTCTAAAGATTCATTAGCAAATATTGAATTAACCTTTCATTCTCCTAGAGAAATAAAATATAAAAGCAATAATTCTAAAGATGGCTTTGCTGTATTTTCAGAGATTCATTATCCTAAAGGATGGAAAGCTTTTATTGACGGAAAAGAAACTACTATTTACCGAGTGAATTATGCATTGAGAGGGTTAAAAATTCCTGAAGGTAATCATGAAATAAAGTTTCAATTTAATCCTTCCAGCTATAAAGTTGGCTCAACTGTGACCTACGTGTCTTCATGGATAACTGTATTAATTTTTTTTGGAAGTATTATCATTACGATAAGGAAAAGGCTTAGTAAATAGTATGGAAAAGTTTGTTAATAGTACCTCATTTAAATATTTATTATTCTTACTTGCAATCATTTGCATGCTTGCCACAATAGGATTTGAATCTAAGCAAGAAATAGGTCAGGCAATTGGCTTTGCCATTCTTGGAGGAAGCTTAATTATAGCTTTTACTCTTATTTTAGTAAGCGATAGGAAAAAAAGCTAATTACTAGTAGTTATAATCTTTTTATCCATTTTTCTTTTCCTATTATCTAATCTTATTTAGGTAAAACCCTATTTTTGAACTTAAATTAATTATTCTATCCAAAAGCTCAATGAGTACAACATTCAACAATACCAAAATAGTAGCAACTGTAGGCCCTTCTTCCAACACAAAAGAAAAACTTTTAGAGTTAATAGTAGCTGGGGTAAATGTTTTTAGATTAAACTTTTCTCATGGGACACATAAAGATCATGAAAAAGTAATAGAGCTAATCAAAGAGCTTAATAAAACATTTAGTTATAATATTGGAATTCTCCAAGACCTTCAAGGACCAAAAATTAGAATCGGAGAGGTGGAAAACGGTTGTGTAGAGATTAAAGAAGGTGATGATTTAATCATCTCTACAGAAGATTTAGTTGGAAATAGAGATAAAATAAGCACTACGTACACTTCATTGGTTAGAGATGTAAAAGCAGGCGATAGCATTTTAATTGACGATGGAAAAATAGAACTTAAAGTTTACAAAGTAGATGGTAAAGAAGTGTTTACTAAAATAATTTATGGAGGGGAATTGAAGTCAAAAAAAGGGATGAACCTTCCGGATACGGATATTTCAGAACCTTCTTTAACTAAAAAGGACAAAAAAGACTTGGAGTTTGGACTTTCGCATGAAGTAGATTGGGTAGCACTTTCTTTTGTAAGAAGCTCTGGGGATTTGCAAGGAGTTAAAAATAAAATCAAAGAGAAGGGTATTCACACAAAAGTTATTGCTAAAATTGAAAGACCAGAAGCAATAAAAAATATAGATAAAATTATAGACGAGGCGGATGGAATAATGGTAGCACGAGGAGATTTGGGCGTTGAAATAAAAATGGAAGATGTACCTATGCTACAAAAAGAGATTATTAAGAAATGTAATATAGCATCTAAGCCAGTTATTGTCGCTACACAAATGATGGAGAGCATGATTGACAACCCTCGTCCAACACGTGCAGAAACAAATGATGTGGCAAATGCAGTAATTGATGGTACCGATGCTGTCATGCTAAGTGCAGAAACAGCTTCTGGAAAATATCCTGTTCAAACGATTCAGCATATGACTAGCATAATCCAGTCTGTAGAAAAAAGCGCTGATATTTACCATAAATACTATAAGCATGATTTATCTGAGCCTGATTTTGCTAGCAATATTTTGGTAGATAGTGCTTGCAATATGGCTCAAATGACGAATGCCAAAGCCATTATCGGAATGACATACTCTGGGTTTACTGCATTTTTGATTGCTAAGCATAGACCTCAGTCCGATATTTTTGTTTTTACCTCTAATAAAAAGTTGCTTAACACTCTTAATCTAGTTTGGGGAGTTAGAGCATTTTACTATAGTAAAATGATATCAACAGATGGTACATTTAAAGATCTTGAGCAGTTTTTATTAAAAGCAGGATACCTACGTAAAGGAGATACTTTTATAAATACGGGAAGTATGCCTTTGAAAGAAAGAGGAAAAACAAATATGGTTAAGATAAGTAAGGCTAATGGATAAGCGTTATATTTTTATATAAACGAGTTTATTCAAAACACTTAAGATTTGTTGCTAAAAAAAACAAAGAAGCTATCTTATATTATTTTTTTTCTTATTTGTTCTTATCAATCAAATGCGAACAAACAGTATTCTATAGATAGCCTATCTAATCAAATTATTCCTGGAGCTTGGCAAATTTCTAAGTACAAGCATATTCTAAAGGGAAAAAATATAGGTCTTGTTGTAAACCACACTTCTTTAGTAAAAGAGAAACATCTTTTGGATACTCTTTTAAGTCTAGATTTAAAAGTAAAAAAAGTATTTGCTCCAGAGCATGGGTTCAAAGGTCTGGGAGATGCTGGTGAAGTGATCATGGATAAAATGATCAAAAAAAACATTCCTATCAAATCCCTTTATGGGAAAAAGAAAAAGCCTAACTCTAAAGACTTAGAGGGGTTAGATATTATGGTTTTCGATATACAAGATGTAGGGGTTCGCTTTTACACTTACATAAGCACCTTGCATCTGGTGATGGAAGCTTGTGCAGAAAACAACTTGGAGATTTTAGTACTGGACAGACCTAATCCCAATGGGCATTATGTAGATGGACCTGTATTAGATACTTCTAAGTACCAATCCTTTATAGGAATGCACCCCATACCTATAGTTTATGGGTTGACAATCGGAGAGTTGGCACAAATGATTATTGGAGAAAGTTGGTTGAAAACGAATATGGAGTGCCAACTTAAGGTCATCCACTGTGCCAATTATACCCATCAAAGTCGCTATGAACTACCAATAAAACCCTCCCCAAACCTACCTAATGCAAGATCTATTGAGCTGTATCCTTCTATTGGCCTTTTTGAAGGAACTGTTGTAAGTGTAGGTAGAGGAACACCCTGGCCGTTTCAGGTTTTAGGAGATACTTCTTTTAAAAAGAACTATTCTTTCGAGTTTATTCCTCAATCTTTGCCTGGAGCAAAGTATCCTAAATACTTAAATAAAAACTGTTTCGGAATCGACCTAAGAGAAATACCAAAGGAAATAGATGAAATTGATCTTGGGCATTTAATAGAATTATACAATAATCATCCTAACAAGAAGGCTTTTTTCAATAAAAACTTTAATTATCTAATTGGTAACAGCAAAGTAAAGCAACAAATAATAGACGGAAAAGACGAAAAGTATATTAAAAGTGCTTGGAAAAAAGAGCTAAATAATTATCTAAAAACCAGAGAAAAGTATCGTATTTATGAATAAAACTATATCTACCCTAAAAACTTAAGCAAAAAAAATAACCATAATAGAAACCAAAACCCAAAGTATAAATACAAAGTAACTGTAAAGGGTTTACTTAAAACACTTATTGATCTATCAATATTTTTCTCAATATTTTCAAACCATAGAGTTGAGCTTAACTCGGAGCTTTCTTCAACTACTGTTTCCTTATTTACTTTTCCTAACTTATCTATTGCTTTGTTAATACTTTTGATGAATTTTTTTCGAAAAGGTAAAAATGGTATCAAACTAATAAAATTTGGAATAACTACTTCATTAATCACCTTTAGTGTAAACTGACCCCTTGAGAGATTCTCTTTTTGTCCTTCATCAAGAGTTGTATACAACTCTTGTATCGGTGGTACAACTGAAAGCAATACATCTTTAATATTATTGAGTAAATCCGTTGTAGTAAGTTTCTGAAATGATAAAATAAAAAAAACTATCGCTGGTAAAACTGTAATAAGTGCTATTATTGTGATAATTATCCACCCTGCATTCAAATAGCTTAAAACTATTAAACCAATAATATAAACACCTATTGAAAACATAAAACTCAATATAATATTCAATGGTATTGTTTTAGGAAACGTTATTAAACTAGCTATAGCTATAAAAGGGTTTCGACCTTCTTTATCTTTTATTCTACCTACAATATTTTGAATATCTACATTTTTCATTTCTCAAAAAATAGCATTTTGCAATTACAGATTCTAATCAGGGGTATTATATTTAAGCTCAAAGCTACAATATGAAAACCTATGATGCTATAATTGTTGGTGCTGGAATATCTGGATTATATGCTGGATATATATTAAAACAGAAAGGGCTTAGCGTCAAAATATTAGAAGCAAGCAGCAGGTTAGGTGGTCGAATCCATTCATTAGAAGACTTTAACGGTCAAAACATTGAGTTAGGAGCAGAGTTTATCCATGGGAAAAACTCTGTTTTGGGAGATTTAATTAACTATTTAGACATCCCTTTGCAAAGAAGAGTTGGCAAATCCTTTATTTACTATAAAGACGAGTTAATCAATTATGTTGAAGCTGAAAATATATCTTCATTAAACAAAGCGTTACAGTTTTTTGAAGATTACGACAGCTATTCAGGAGAAGATACTGGTGTTGATAACTATCTAAAACAATTTGACTGGTACAAAGACACACAGTCCATTTTAGCTTCTTTTGGTGTTGAATACGGAACACTAAACAAGAGGCTAAGTATTAAAAGTCTTAGTTTGGAAGAAAAAATGTGGTCTTCGGGCTCTGGGGACTATGAAATTAATACTCCACTATCAAAAGTTATTGACTTCTTAGCACAGCCTATAAAAAAAGACCTCCAACTCAACTGTCAAGTTGAATTGATAAACTGGAATCAGCAAACCCTAGCAATTCATGCAAATAATGAGACTTTTAAAGCTCAGTATGTTCTTATTTCTACTCCAATTAGCATTTTAAAGAGCCAAGCCATTCACTTTTCTCCTTTTCTTCCAAACAACTATCTGCAAGCCATTGATAAAATAAGAATAGACATAGGAGCTAAAGTTTTTCTTTTATTTTCTGAAGTTTTTTGGCCAGAGGGAATGATTGAGCTTGTTGGCGGAAAGTATTGCCCTGTCTACACTTGTAAAAAAACTTCTTCTGAAAGCAACATAGTCACTGCCTATCTATTTGGAAAAGAGTTCATCGAAAAAGCTGAAAACGAAAAACAAATAGTCGACAACCTTTTAAATGATTTGGAAACTATTTTTGGAAAAAATACAGCTTCAAAAAAACTGGTTGATTATAAAGTTGCTGATTGGGGGAAAATGCCATTCATCAATGGATTATACTCTTACGCTTCATCTGGTTCTAATATACATTCTTCAACACTTTCCAATCCGATTGAAAATAGAATATTCTTCATTGGAGAAGCTACAAGCACCAATGGACATAGAGCCACCATGCATGGTGCGATGGAAACAGCAGAAAACGCAGTTGCAAGAATTCTAAAATAGAATAAATTAACTATCAAAAACTTTGAACTCTTACATATCAACTATAGTTATAAATACGTTAAATACATTGAGTTACATGTAAAACTGGTTTAATTCTTGATTGTAACTGTACATATTATTTAATGGCTAAAAATATACACTAACCAACAAAAAACTTTCAGCTACTTTTGTCAGTAACATTATGAGAAAGATATTTATTGTTTCATTTTTTTTACTATTTACTATTTCTACACAAGCGCAGGATTATTATGTGCTTCACGTAAAAGGTGTTGTTTTAGATAAGGAGTCTGGTAAATCAATTAGCATAGGAGATAGAATCACGGGTAACTCAGAAGTTATTTTCAAGAGTACAGACGCTAAAGTAGTAGTGTTAAATAAAGAAAAAGGTAGAGCTATTCTACAACCAAAAGTAAATACCGAAGCTGAAAGCGAAATTGCTCAGTTTGTAAAAAATATGTTCGTGCCTATGAAAAAAAGCATTAGGATGAGCACAAGAGGTGAAGGAGTAATTGAAAGCTTTTCTGACTTTAAACCATATTTTGGAGAGTCTACCTTTGTAGTAATTGGTGATGAAATTTTAATCCCAATAAATAAAGAAAAACTGAGTCTAGACCATAATCAATTTTTGGTTTACAGATACGAAAAAGATGGAACAAGAGTGAATAAAAAATTACACCCACACCATCATGGTTTATTGAGTATTCATAAGGATAAACTTTATAATCATAAAAATGGAGTATTTAATCATGAAGAACCACATACAGTAGACCTTTATTTCTTTGACAAGAAAAAAAATACTTCGAAAAAACTAACCTCTTTTAACCCCGTGTTTGTATCGGACAAACAATTACTTTCAGAGCTTCAGTACTTGAAAACCTTTTTGGTTGAAACAAACGAAGAAAAACCTTTTACTAAAGAACTGCTAACAGATGAATACTATGATTACATAGTAGGCACATATGGAAAAATCAACCAGAGCTATTTTGAGAAGTGGTTGGAAAAAGAAACTGAGTTACTAGAACTACTTTAAACTAATTTCTTTTAATGATAAAAACCACTGGAAGAGTAATAAAAATAAGAACGATTAAATAATGGATTATAAATTTAACCTGAACACTAGACTTACTCGAAACTAACCTAAAATACGTTATATCCTTAGTATTACTATTTTCTTGGGCAATCTCTTCGTAAACATCTTGAGGATTATCAATTTTTACTCCATAAACTGTTTCCTTCTCAAAAAACACATAAGGGATATCCAGTTTTTCTGTAAACCATAGGTAATCTTCAGAACTTAAAACCCATACTGGTTTATCGTTGGTATTGACTTCTTTATCTAATAGGGGGTACGAAAAATAAGCATCTTCTCTTTTTGTAGATCTTGCATTTTTTCGCCCAGTCAAATAAGTAGTGCCTGAATAAATACTTCCTGGCTTAGCGTTAATAAACCCAAAAAAAGTGGCATCAGGGTAGTTTTTTGCGTCATGAATACTAATTTTAGAAATAGTATCACCTGTTATTGTGTTATAAAACAACTTAAAATCATCAATAGTAAACCAACAAACTATAAGAGAAATAACTAAGGCATAAGAAAAAGTACTCCACCAAAACCGAAGCTTTTTCTTAAGAGATAAAAAAGCACCAATTCCAATACAAGGGGCATATATAGCAAGCACAACAAATAATAAAGGAATTCTATCATACAATTGTGTCATGCACCATAGAATAAAATTGGTAAATAGAAAAATAAAAATAAAATGCAGTGCTTTCCTTTTCATAGGATCTAATTTAGTTTTATCTACTAAGACTCCCCCAACGTCTTTGAAATATTTACCCTCAAAGCTTTAAAAGCAGGAATAATAGAAGAAAAAACACCTACTCCAATCGTAAGCAGGAAAAGAAAAAAAGTATCTTTTGAGTTAATAATATCTAAAAAAGAAAATACAAAACTGTTATTAGATAAATGAGATAAAATGGCAAGAGCCATATAACATCCCAAAGTCCCAAAAACAAATCCCAAAAAAGACAAAATAAGCCCTTCATTAACAACAAGAGTAAAAACCTGCCATTTAGAAGCCCCAAACGTTCTCATCAAAGCCATTTCATAAACCCTTTCTTTCAAAGAATTGTACAAACTAATAAAAACACTAATCCCAGATACTAAGATGATCGCCAAAGCCAGAACCTTTAGCGTTTCAACACCTATACCTAGAAGATTAAATAACCGGCTAATCTCATAGCTAGGCACAGCAGCTTGCATATTCGTATTCTCATTAATCTGACGAGGAATTTGTATTGTACCTAAAGGACTCCTAAACTTTACCAGCAAAGCAGTAATTTCCTTATCCTCTTCATAGCGGTGATTATGCTCTTCTTCGTGCATTTCATGATCATCATGAGGCATATGCTCTTCTTTCTCGTGTTCATCATCACTCTCCTGGTGCTCATTGCCATGATCATGCACCTCCCAAACACTTTCCAAAGAAGTAAGAATCAACTGGTCAATAACTGAATTCGTTGGTTCTAAAACTCCTACAACAGTAAACGGATGCTCCTCATGTCCTGGGGCAGTCTCCACACTAACCAAACCATGTGTACTAAAAAAGTGATCTCCAATGTCTAACTCCAACACCTTAGCTACCGAAGCACCTACAGTTACTTCAAACGATTTTTCCCAGATCTTACCTTTAGCAACTTTTGCTTCATATAAATCCAAATAAGACCGCTCAGTACCTACAATTCTATACCCCTTATGACTATCCCCATACGAAAGAGGAATAGCCTTCTTAACCAGTGGATGCTGCATCAGCTTTTTAGCTTCAACCAATTCAATATTACCAGTAGGATCGTCGATGTGCAACACAGAAGACAAAATCAACTGCAAAGGACTACCCTTTGCTCCTGTCACCATATCAATACCTTTGATATTCTTCTCAAACTGTTCCTCTACAATAGTGCTAATATGCAACACCAATGAAATAAGACCAACACCCAAAGCCAGAAGCAACAAACTCAAAAAAGTATTCAGAGGTCGGTCTACAATATTTTTTACACTCAACTTAAAAATATTCATAGCTCCATCTGGTTTTTAAAATGTGCTTTTACTCTCTGATCGTGTGTAATCATAACTAAATGTGCTTTTTCCAAACTTGCTTCCTCTTTCAGCAAACTAAGAACCTTCAAGCAGTTTTTATCATCAAGGCTAGCAGTAGGCTCATCTGCCAGCAACACCTTTGGCTTATTAAGAACTGCCATAGCTATACTTACTCGTTGTTGTTCTCCCTGACTCAGAGAATATGGCTTATTCTTCCTTTTGTCAAGAATCCCTAGCTGATCCAGCACAGACTCCACCCTTTGTTTATCCTGCTTCACCTTTGCCAGATTCTGCACCAGGAGAAGGTTTTCCATAACAGTTAATGACCGAATGAAAAAAGACTTCTGAAAAACGACTCCAACATTTTTTCCTCGAAACTGATCCAGACTTTGCTTTCCTATTTCTGTAATATCCACAGAATCAAAAACAATACTCCCTCTTTCTGGCTTTAAAATTCCTGCCATAAGGTGCAACAGCGTTGTTTTCCCTACCCCAGACTCCCCTATTATCAGCAAATCTTCCCCATCTGATAGCTTAATATCAGGAAAATGAAAGCTCTTCTCTTTTTGATAACTAAACTTAAGATTATTGACACTAATCATTCTTCAATAAAAGAAATAGACTTAAAAGTTACGTATTTATAACTAATAAATACCCAAGAAAAAAAGGGTGAAAATAATAGAGCACCCCCCACAAAGCTCTTCCGGCGGGTCGAGCCTACCCACCCCACATGTCCACTTCGGTCTCGCCCAGCGCCTCCTTGCCAGGGGTGCACTCTTTTTCTACAAAAAAGAAAAAAACTATCTCACTATCGAACGATAAGCCTAAAAGTAAGATCAAAATCTGTATCCCCAACATTAACACCAGAAGAAACTGACTTCATACCTTGTTGATGCTTTAATACTACCCTGAAACTACCGTTGCTTATTCCACTTCCGGCAGTCCAAGAAGAAGAAAGTCCAAGAGGGCGACCATTAGAATCTTGATCTGAATAATTAACTGGATCAGAAGGATTATCAATATTACCATCTCCAGCTGGATTAGAAAATGCACCTTCAGTAAAACCAAAGAAAACCTGGTGATCATCTGCCTCCTCTAAAATTTCTTCTGTTACATCATAGCCATGATCGTGTCCGTGGTCATCATCATGCTCTGCCAACTCATTGATAGCTTCAATAGATAAGCTATACGTCTTGCCTACAGATAACACAATATCATCTTTTATCTCTAAACCTTGAATTCCCTCTCCATCTGGGTCTTCTGCTAATGCTGTTACCACCTCACCATCATTACTGCTAAATGTTAGCGTTATATCCGTGATAAGCTCCGACTCATTTTCTTCTGGGGGTAGATCATCATCGTCATCCTTATCACAAGACGTCAGGAAAAGACTTGAAACAAACGATATAAAAAAAAGAAATTTGACTAAAACATTGTACTTTTTCATTGTAATTAAAATTTATATTGGATTGAAAATAAAAAATTTCTTCCTGGCTCATCTGCAAAGTAGCGCATCTGATTGAGGTAATTTCGATAAGAAGTATTAAGCAAATTCTGAACACCAACCCTTCCACTCAACTTTTCCCAAGACCAACTGCAACCCAAATCGGCTAAAAAATAACCTTGAGGAGCATCCTTGAAATCAAAAATTTCGTCATCACTAGTAATTTCAACAGATCCATTGGCAATCTCTTCAGGGGCAATTGTTCTAGGTGACTGATACTGTTCAAACGTATACGTCGTTTTTAAGTCAAATGTAAGATCAACCCGATCAAAAAGAGGCTTGGGAGACCAGTTTAAAGCATAGCTAATATTAATGGGAGGTTGATTAATTAAAAACGCATCATCATCAATATTTCTAGACCACAAATAACTCAAACCCCACTCATACTCCCAGTTTTTGTGCAAATCATGACTATAGGTTAGGTCTGCACCAAAAAAAACAGCATTAGTTTGATCATAAATAAATACTGGCATTGGTCCTCTTACTGTTCCTACAACTGCAAGAGGTCTTTCAAAAATAAAGTTTTCAATATAATTAGCATAAATAGTTGCTACCAGTGAGGTTTTGGGGCTACTAACTTCTATTTCACTAATCCACTTATAGCCTTTTTCTGGTCTTATGCTTTTCTCCTCTTCGTTGAGCACTCTATCTGTTTTAAAAGTCCCTTCCAAAGTCTCATAATATCTCCATAAACCATATATACTCTTAAACCCATGCTGACCAAAGCTATATAGCTCCGCTATATTCGGTGCTCTCCATGAAGAACTAAGGTTAGATCGAAAATGTATTTTTTCAGTAATGTCCGTTAATACACCAAGAGAAGCAGTCACATTAGAAAAAGAGTATTCATTTCTAAAAACACTCTGATCAACAACCCTTCCTCTTACAGAGTTGTACTCTCTATCCATTCTTAAACCCAGCTCATAGGTAGTTTTTTCCTTAATTAAGCTTTCGATCAAAAAGAAACTCCACCTTCTGGTATTATAATTTGGAATAAAAGCAGTTACTCCAGTACCAGCAATATTATCGTTATCCTGAATAAAGTATTGCAGCCCTACGCTTCCTTCTAACTGATTTAGCGACAAATGCTTCCATTCTATACGAGCATCTTCTGTTTCTAAATTTAGATTTATAATGGGTAGATCTGCATTTCTTCTGACATCATACTCTTTTCTGGAATTAACCTGCTTGCTTAGACGCAAACTAAAATTTCCAATAGGAGAATGCCAGTCAACCGTTGAAACAGCCAAGTGGTGTTTTGTTGCCTGACTAGGTTCATTAATAGTATAAGAAAAATCATTGACAATAAGTGGTCTAGGAGAAGATATAGCCCTTTGTAAATCGTCCCCATTTCCGAAAACAGAAGATCGTAATAACCCTAAGTCCTGATCGGTAAAATTATACCTAAACTTAAAATGCCAATTAGAAATATGATAATGAAATCCAGCATTAGCGGCAATTTCTTCTTTTCCAGTATTGGTTAAATTGTATTCTGGGGCTCTTCTATCTCCTATTTCTATATAAGAGCCTCCAAGGTAATAGCTAAATCTATCAAAACCCTGATTCAACTCCGCATTTACATGGTACCCTCTCCCATTGGTTTCGTAACCTGTACTTACACTTCCATTAAACTTTTGAAATAAAGAAAGAGGATTACCTTCTACTATCACAACTCCCCCCAAAGCCTCAGGACCATATTTCACACTTGCCGCACCTTTCAAAACGGTTATTCTATCAATGCTCGACAAGCTAATCTCAGGGGAATGATCTAAACCCCAGTTTTGAAACCCATGTTTTACACCATTATTAACAATTAAAACTCTATTGCCATACAAACCATGTATGACTGGTAACTGCACATTATTTCCATTAGAAATATAGGTTACTCCCTGAATTCCACTAATAACTTCACCGAGAGACTGAGAGATTTTTGAAGAAATATCCTTTTTGGTAACTTGATTCAAAGCCATTGACTCAACGCCATCGCCCAAGCCTGAACTTTTATCTTGTACAACCACCTCTTCTAACTCAAAAGAAGATTCTACCAACTTAATAGTAATATCTTTTTGATAATTATCAATATGATAAACAGTGGGTTGATACCCCACACATGAACAAATAAGATTACACTGATTATGGCATAAATTTTTTATAGCAAAATGACCATCATCACCTGTTGTAACTCCAGCTACAGCATTTTCTACCTTTATGTTTGCATAAGGTATGGGTTGTTTGGATGCAGCATCAATTACCCTTCCTTTAAGCTCATATTTGCAGGAATCAAGGTTGTTAGCACCAGCATAGGTATAGAAAGCTGTTAAAACTATTACTGCTACAAGAGCACTTCTTATATTAATATAGAGGGTACTAATTAACCTCATAAAAATTTATTTTACGGATAATCAGAGGGTTATTTGTTTTATTAAAATTATCTAGTGAGGTTAGGTAAGATTCAATTTATTGAATCTAATATCTGCAAACCTTGCATTGTTTACAGAGCTTCCAGTTTACAACATAAGCTGAAGCTAAAACCAAACTACCAATAATATGAGTTAGCTCTATTAGAGGGCTAACATGCAAAAAACCTATTGAAAGTAGAACTACAGCTACCAAAAGAATATAAAGGGCTATTTTCCTTCCATGATGTTGCCGATATCCCTTCCATAAAGTTGCTGAACCAATTATGACACCTAATCCTATTAATAGGATTTCTAAAAGTTCGTTGTGCAAAAAATGAGAGCCAAGTAGTGGAAAAAAAGAAATAATAAATGGAGTAATAAGACAGTGAATCAGACATATCGTCGAAGCAGATGCTCCTAAAGTCTCCCAGTTTATTTTGCTAATGTGTTTTTTCACCTTTCTTATATGCATTATTGTTGCAAAAATAAAAAGATAATCTATTTATGCAACAATGTTGCATAAATATTCACTAAAATAACCTAGCTATAAGAGAAAGGTTAAAGCACTGGAAGGATTTAAAGTTTAATGGGAAAAGGAAGATATTAAAAAATAAGGCTTACAATGCTATGTAAGCCTCAAGAAATTATTTTACTTTTTCTAAAGTTCCGATTTTTTCCCAGCTAGAGTCTGGTGTAAGAGTTACTGCAAAATAAATATTTCCATCATTAGAGTAATTAGAAGCAGTAGATTTATTCATTTGCGCTATTATTTGGTTAGGGTTTAATTTATACATACTACCATTAGCTGCATCAATAATAATTCCTATTAAACCACCAAAAACCAAATTACCTAAAAACCACTCATTCATTTCTCTTTTAAGTTTTACTTCGTAGGGGTAGTAACCATTTAGTTCAATTTTAACGTTGTATTCTTTTTTGCCAGATCTACTCCCTTTTTCCCTTCCTTTTCTCCTTAAAGAAATTGATTTTGGTGTTTCTCCGTAACTTTTACCATCAATAGTGATTTTTGCTCCAGATGGCTGGCTTGTAAAATCTACATTTTGCGTTGGTCCATGAATTATGGATGCGCAGCTACTTAAAATAAAAATAAAAGCAATAAAAAAAATTTGTTTAGTTTTCATATAAAATTATTTAAAATAAACTTTAATTAGATGACACCTTAAAAGGTTGAAATGACAAAAAATTATTTTGGAATGATATTATTTTCAAAATGATTAAACCAAACCTTAGCTTTGCATTTCTAAATAGTTGAAGAATGCATAGAACACATACTTGCGGCGAGTTAAGGCTACAAAATGTTGGAGAAAAAGTAATACTTAGTGGTTGGGTAAATCAAATTAGAGATAAAGGAGGACTTATTTGGATAGACTTAAGGGATAGATATGGAATAATTCAAATTTTAATAGAAGAAAGTAGTACTGATACAGAGACTATTGCAAAAGCTCGTTCCCTTGGAAGAGAGTTTGTTGTAAAAACAGAAGGAACTGTCTCTGAAAGAACGTCAAAAAACGATAAAATACCAACAGGAGAAATAGAAATAAAAATAAATTCACTAGAAATATTAAACCCGTCAAAAGTACCTCCATTCCTAATAGCAGAGGAGACAGATGGTGGAGAAGACTTGCGAATGAAGTATAGGTATCTAGATTTAAGAAGACCAAACATACTATCTAAACTCCAACTTAGGCATAAACTAGCTTCTGAGGTTAGAAAATACTTGGATGGTCAAAAGTTCATAGAAGTAGAAACACCTGTACTAATTAAATCTACTCCAGAGGGAGCAAGAGACTTTTTAGTTCCGTCAAGGATGAATCCTCAAGAGTTTTATGCTCTACCACAATCGCCCCAAACCTTTAAGCAATTGCTAATGGTTTCTGGTTTTGATAAGTACTATCAGATAGTCAAATGCTTTAGAGATGAAGATTTAAGGGCTGATCGGCAACCAGAGTTTACCCAAATAGACTGTGAAATGTCATTTGTAGAACGAGAAGACGTTCTACAGACATTTGAGGGGATGGTAAAACACCTGTTTAAAGAAATAAAAGGTGTTGAGTTGCCAGACTTTCCTCGAATGACTTACCAGGAAGCGATAGAGAACTACGGTTCTGATAAGCCAGATCTTAGATTTGGCATGAAGTTTAGTGAGTTAGACCAACTTGCAAAAGGGAAAGGATTTAAAGTATTTGATGATGCAGAAAAAATTATAGCAATATCTGTTGAAAACTGTGCAAATTACACAAGGAAGCAGCTAGATGAGTTGACAGAGTGGGTCAAAAGACCGCAAATAGGGATGAAGGGATTGATTTATGTCAAATACAATCAAGATGGCAGTCTAAAGTCATCTGTAGATAAATTCTTTTCACAAGAAGATCTAAAAGCCTGGGTAGATAAGTGTGAATCAAAGCCTGGGAATCTCATTTTAGTATTAGCTGGAGAAACATCACTAACAAGAAAAGCAATGAATCAACTAAGGCTAGAAATGGGGGATAGATTAGGTTTAAGAAATAGAGAAGAGTACCAACCTCTTTGGGTAGTAGACTTCCCGCTTATGGAGTATGATGAAGAAATGGGACGGTGGCATGCCATGCATCACCCATTTACATCACCAGTAGCAAAAGATATGGAAAAACTGAAAGACACTCCAAAAGAAGTAAGGGCTAATGCGTATGACATGGTAATCAATGGAATAGAAATTGGTGGAGGATCTATACGAATTCATGATAGAGAGATACAGCAAATCGTATTTGATGCATTAGGGTTTACAAAAGAAGAAGCATTCGAGCAATTTGGTTTTTTACTACAAGCATTTGAATATGGAGCACCCCCTCATGGAGGAATTGCATTTGGCTTTGATAGAATATGCGCACTTTTTGGCGGAGTAGACTCTATTAGAGATTTTATTGCTTTTCCCAAAAACACATCTGGAAGGGACGTAATGATATCTTCTCCATCTAAAATAGACGAGAGTCAGCTCAAGGAGCTTCATATATCACTTGCTAAAAAATAAGGATGGGCTTTTTTTTAAAAACAGTTAGTTTTTCTTTGCTCATTACAGTGCTTACCCTGGGTAATTCCTTAAAGGCTCAACATAGTGTAGCTATCATGGAAGACTTTGATTCTCCTCATACAAACCACTTTACCCAGGGAGATGAAGACCTCTACTATTCTGTAATTGAAGATGGATATTATAAAGTAACTCACAAAAGAAATGAAAGAGGATATCTCTGGTATTTTAGTGACAGAGTCCTACCACACAAAGATTTTACGATCGAATCTAAAATGATCCAAAAATCAGGTCCAGAAAACCAAGCTTTTGGACTTGTGTTTGCCACTAAAGATGGTTCAAGCTATCATTATTTTACTATTACCTCAACTGGTTATTATGAGGTAGGAAGGTACAATGATGAAAAATACACAAATAAAGTAGATTGGACGAAAACATCTTTAATAAACCCTCAAGGAAAAGCCAACACACTTTCTATTGAAAAAAAAGGCTCTAAGATTACTTTCAAAATCAATGGAGAATATATGACCTCCCATGAAGAAAAACAGTTTTTTGGGTTTAATGTAGGCATTTATATAGTAAAAAACAGTACAGTTTGGTTTGATTATTTTGCAGTAAAATATGAAACCGATAAGCTCCTATTAGCAGACCAAAATTTTTTGAGCGAGAAAGAAAATTTAGGAAAAAACGTCAATACAATTTATGAAGAATTAGTTCCTAGAATTAGTCCTGATGGTAATACACTATTTTTTTCAAGGAATAGGCATCCTGATAACTATGGAGAAGAAAAAAAAGATGATATATGGTTCACACAATTAACTAGAAATAACACTTGGAGTAAAGCAAAAAACATTGGCAGCCCATTAAACAATGATGGGTATAATTTTGTTTCCTCCGTTTTACCAGATAACAATACTCTTCTTCTTGGTAATGTATACCAAAAAGATGGTTTAATGAAAGGTGGGGTTTCCATTTCTCATAAAACAAAAAAAGGTTGGGGATTTCCAGAAAAATTAAACATTAAAAACTACTACAACGACAATAAATACAGTTCTTTCTGTTTAGATCCAACAGGTAAACATCTTATAATAGCAGCAGAGAGAGATGACTCTGTTGGAGATAAAGATTTATATGTCAGCCATCTATTAGAAAATAATGAATGGAGTGAACCAGAAAACTTAGGTTCAATAATCAATACGATACTTGGAGATTTTACTCCTTTTATGGCACCTGATGGAAAAACACTTTACTATGCTTCCGAAGGAAAGCCTGGTTATGGAAGTGCAGACATTTATGTAACAAAAAGGCTAGACGACACTTGGACAAGCTGGTCTGAACCAAGAAATATTGGCCCTCAAATTAATACACCTAACTGGGATGCATACTTTAGTACTCCAGCCTCGGGAGAATATGCCTACTTTACATCTAGTGAAAGTTCCATTGGAAAAGAAGATATTTTTAGAGTAAAATTTAGAGAAACAGAAGAACAAAATATAGCTGAAAAGCCTAAAAAAGAGAAAAAAGGAAAAGCAAAGAAAGAGAGCAGTATACTTCCAGATCCTGTTGTTTTAATCTATGGTAAAGTAATAGATGCAAAAACACTAAAACCCCTCGGAGCAAAAATTAACTATGAAGACCTCGATACACATAAAAATTTAGGAGTGGCTAGGTCTAACCCTAGTACAGGTGAGTATGTTATTACCTTACCTTATGGGCTTCATTATGGAATTCATGCGGAAGCAGATCAACATCTATCATTAAATGAAAATATTGATATAAACGAAGCAAAAGGGTACATAGAGAAAAAACTAGACTTAAAGCTAACACCCATAAAAGTTGGAAGTAAAATTAAAATAAACAATTTATTCTTCGAAAAAGGAAAACCAGCAATACTTCCCAAATCATACCCTGAACTTAATCGACTAGGTAAACTGTTAAAAGAAAACCAAAACATTCAAATTCAATTAGCAGGTCATACAGATAATGTAGGTCACCCTCTTTCCCTAATTAGGCTTTCGGAAGAAAGAGTAAAAGCAGTGAAAGAATATTTAATAAACAATGGTATAAAAGAGTATCGAATGACAGGAAAAGGTTATGGGTCTAAGCAACCAGTTGCCCCAAATGATACCGAAGAAAACAAACAGAAGAATAGAAGAGTAGAAATAGTAATAACAAAAGTATAATCTATATATAATAGTAAGCCCTTAAAAAGCCAATAATGCAAAGCATAAGAAACATCGCAATCATAGCCCATGTAGACCATGGAAAAACAACATTAGTAGATAAAATAATTCATGCTTCCAAAATATTAAGAGAAAACCAGGAAGTAAACGAGTTAATACTAGATAATAACGACCTGGAAAGAGAAAGGGGAATAACCATTCTTTCTAAAAATGTATCTGTCCGATACAAAGGTGTAAAAATAAATATCATAGATACTCCTGGTCACGCAGACTTTGGAGGAGAAGTAGAGCGAGTTCTTAAAATGGCAGATGGAGTACTACTATTGGTAGATGCTTTTGAAGGACCAATGCCACAAACCAGATTTGTTCTTAGTAAAGCATTAGGACTAGGCCTAACCCCAATAGTGGTAATTAATAAGGTAGATAAAGAGAACTGTAGACCAGATGAGGTACAGGAGCAGGTATTTGATCTCATGTTCAACTTAGAAGCTACAGAAGAGCAACTAGAATTTGATACTATGTTTGGCTCTTCAAAGCATGGTTGGATGAGTGAAGACTGGAAAAAACCAACGGATAACATATATCCTCTTTTAGATAAAATAATAGAAAAAGTACCAGAAGCACCTTCCCCTGAAGGAACTCCTCAACTTCATATCACCTCTTTAGATTATTCCTCATTTGTTGGAAGAATAGCTATTGGTAGAGTATATAAAGGAAAGATACAAGAAGGAAAGTCCATGGGTTTAACCAAAAGAGATGGATCTATACAAAGAGTTAGGGTTAAGGAACTGCAGGTTTTTGAGGGTTTAGGGAAACAAAAAGTGGAAGAAGTAAAAGCTGGGGAACTTTGCGCAATTACTGGGCTAGAGGGTTTTGAAATAGGAGATACATTGACTGATTATGACAACCCCGATCCTCTTCCTCGAATAGCTATCGATGAACCAACCATGAATATGCTATTTACCATAAACACATCACCAGGGTTTGGGTCAGATGGCAAGTTTGTTACTTCAAGACATCTTAGAGGGCGGTTATTTAAAGAAATGGAGAAAGACTTAGCTCTAAGAGTAGATGAAACAGACTCTGAGGACAAATTCTTAGTATACGGTAGAGGAGTTTTACATCTTTCCATATTAATAGAGACCATGAGAAGAGAAGGCTATGAACTCATGGTAGGACAACCACAGGTAATAACAAAAGAAATAGATGGGGTTAAATGTGAGCCTGTAGAGTTACTTGTAGTGGATGTGCCAAATGAAGTTGCAGGAAAGGTAATTGAGCTGGCAACTCAAAGAAAGGGAGAGCTAAAAATCATGGAGCCTAAAGGGAACCTTCAGCATTTAGAGTTTGAAATTCCTTCTAGAGGTCTTATTGGGCTTAGAAACAATGTTTTAACAGCCACGGCAGGAGAAGCTATAATGAACCATAGGTTTAAAGAATACCAACCGTTGAAAGGAGAAATTAAAGGAAGATCTAGTGGCTCGCTGATATCCATGGGAAATGGACCATGTACTGGGTACTCTATAGATAAGCTTCAAGATAGAGGAATCTTTTTTGTAGCGCCAGGAGAAGAGCTGTATACAGGTCAGGTAATCGGAGAACATACAAGAGGAAGTGACTTAATAGTTAATATACAAAAAGGAAAAAAACTAACCAATATGAGAGCTGCTGGTTCTGATGACAACCAAAAAATTGCTCCTCCTAAGAAGTTTTCATTAGAAGAAGCTTTAGAATACATACAAAAAGATGAATACCTGGAGATAACTCCTAAAAGAATACGAATGAGAAAAATCTATTTGGATGAAAGTACCAGGTTGCGAATGGCTAAGCAGTAAGTAAAAACTTAAATACATTTTTAGTAAAATAAAGATCATCTATACGTGATTTCTACAAGGATAGATGATCTTTGTTAGGTAGCTTTCAAAGCTTTTTTTGATCTCTTGCTTCACCCTTTTTGGGTAAAGTATGGTTAAGTCATTCTAATAAGTGACATATAACCCACAAAAAAACTTCATCCCACTATTAAACCTTTTGCTATTTCCTAAGTCAAAAGAGTTATGATAGCAGAAAAAGAAACACAAATGCTTCAAACTAAAAGTATCGATGATCAAATACTAGAGAAAATAGAAAATCGAGAAACTGAGCGTTTGGGTTTTCATATGCTAGTGCAGGAGTATCAAAAAAGAGTTTATTGGCACATCCGTAAAATGGTAATTGATCATGATGATGCTGACGATCTCACACAAGAAACATTCATAAAAGTATGGAAAAAAATAAAGGGTTTTAAAAACCAGTCAAAGCTATACACATGGATCTACAAAATAGCCACAAATACTTGTTTGAGCTTTTTAGAAAAAAAGAAAAAACGTTTTTTGTTGCCCATAAAGGATGTACATAAAGAACTAACAAGCAAAGTAAATGCTCTTGATCTTAATGAAGGGGAGGAAATACAAAGAAAGCTGCAAAGAGCAGTAATAAAGCTCCCTAATAAACAGAAGTTGGTTTTTAATATGAAATACTATGATGAGATGAAGTATGAAGAAATTTCTGAAATTTTAGATACTTCCGTAGGTTCACTTAAAGCAACCTACCATCATGCTGTAAAGAAAATAGAAGAAGAATTAAAAAGATATATAATAGAATAAAATGAAACAGACCATGTCTGATTTAAAATTGAGGTACACATGAAGCAATGATTAAGATGTGTGCTAAACAAAAAGGCAGGTCATAAATTTTAAACAAATGAAACTATCAGACATACCAAAGAAAAATATTTTCAGCACGTCAGATGCATACTTTGAAAAGTTAAGCTCTGACATAATGAAAAAAACAGAAGAAAAAGAGATTCTGACCAAAACACAGTGGTTCAGACAGCCTGTTTTTCAACTTGCAAGCACATTTGTTTTTTTGCTTTTCGTTGGAGTTGCACTATACCTAAGCCAGCAAAAGAGTGAAAATACGATAAGCGAAGCAGATAAAATACTTGTAAATATTGAAGAAGAGGAAATTAATGAGTACCTCTATTATTCCAACCTGGAAACAAACGAAATAATAGAGTTATTAGTAGAAAACAACTCAGAGATTACTCCTTCTGAACAATATTTCTCTGTTGAAGAGCAATGGCTCGAAGTCAACACCGACTTGCAAGATGTCGAATTATATTTTTAAACTTTAAACACTGAAAATCATGAAAACAACAATTTTAAAATCATTAGTCGTATTAAGTATCATTTTTGTACAAGTAGTCGCTCAAGCTCAGCCGGAAGATAGAGTAAGAGTACATGAAAAACTGGTAGACTACAAAAGAACCTTTTTAACAGAGCATTTAGCGTTAACTGAAAAAGACTCAGTCAAGTTCTGGCCAATCTATGATGAGTTTGAAAAAGAAAGGCTTGAAATCAGAAAGGAACTAATGTCTTTGACTAAAGGCATGGCAGCCAAAAGCGATGACCAATTAGAAAAAGATATTGCGAAAAGCTTTTCTTTGAAAGAAGATGAAATAGCTTTAGAAAAAAAGTATCATCAAAAGTTTCAAAAAGTGCTAACCATCCGACAAATCGCTGCACTTTACCAAGCGGAACATAAAATGAAAAGGAAACTAATAGAGAAAATTGGTAAGGGACATATAAGACACGATAAAAAAATGAAACACAAAAGGTTTTAAATACATAGTCAAAAGGCAATGAACAATAAAAACATTGCCTTTTTTTATTCTATTATAAAGTTATTTCTAAAAAAACTGCTTTTACTTCACTCTCAAAGTTGACTCTATTTACGTCTGCAGAAATTAGAAGGGTTTCTCCTTTATAAAGAGTAGTAGAGGAATTTTTACTATCTAGCTTTACTTCTCCTTCAATGCATAATATTACCACAAAAGAATTCGTGTCTTGATAGTTTACACACAGTTTTTCTGTAAGTTGAAACTTTCTAACTCTGAAATACTGGTTCTCTACTAGAATATTGTTTTCACCATTAGCTTTTTCATTAGGAGCTGTTTTATTGAAGTTTAAACTTTCAATAGCGTCTTCAATATGGAGATCTCTTAGTTTACCATTTACATCAGTTCTGCTATAATCATAAACCCGATAGGTAATATCTGAGGGTTGTTGTACTTCAGCTAACAATACACCTTTTCCAATGGCGTGTATAGTGCCAGCTGGTACAAAAAAATAATCTCCAGAGTTGACATAAACTTTATTAAGCAGCTCTTCAACTCTATTTTCTAAGATAGCTTTTCTAAAACTATCTTCTTTTATATCTTCTCTAAAGCCATAATAGATAAACCCCTCTTTTTCGGAGTCAAGTATATACCAAAACTCATTTTTCCCATTTTTATATCCTTTTTTTCTAGCAACTGCATCGTCAGGGTGTACTTGAAGAGAGAGAGTTTCCTGCGCATCAATAAACTTGATAAGCAATGGGAATTCACTACCAAGAGAAGGAGTGGCTTTTTTTCCTAAAAGCCTGCTTCCATAAAGCTGAATTAGAGCATCAAACGTTTTTCCTTTCTCATTTCCTTCACTACACACCGAAAGCATGTTTTTTAGACCAGAAACCTCCCATGACTCTCCAACTTTTACTTCTTTGGGAAGGTCTTTATGTAATTCTGTTTGTAACTTTCTCCCCCCCCAAATTTTTTCTACATATTGAGGTTTAAACTTAAAAAAAGGTGTTTTCATAGCTAAAAACTCATTAGCGATTGAACTGCTTTATTTCTATCAGGATGATTGAAAATATAGCTACCAGATACTAAAACATTAGCACCTGCATTTATCAGTTTTCTTGCATTTTTATCATCTACTCCACCATCTACTTCAATATCATAACTTAGGTTTTTAGCAGTTCTCATTTTACTAAGCCTTTCAATTTTATTGTATGAGTTTTCAATGAATTTTTGTCCTCCAAAACCTGGGTTTACCGTCATAATATTTACAAAGTCTAATTCATCCAATACTTCTTCGATCATTGCTAAAGGAGTATGCGGATTTATAGAAACGCCCACTTTACAACCAAAGCTTTTTATGAGCTGTAGAGTTCTATGTAAATGGTTACAAGCTTCTACATGAACAGAGATCCAACCTGCACCAGCCTCAGCAAAATCTTCAATATATAGATCTGGATTACTGATCATTAAATGCACATCCAGCGGCTTTTTTGCATACTTTTTAATTGCTTTGCATACAGGTATTCCAATAGTAATATTTGGAACAAAGTGACCATCCATCACATCAAGATGAAACAGTCCAGCATCACTTTCATTAATAAATTCTATGTCTGGTTTTAAATCAGCAAAATCAGCTGAAAGCAATGATGGTGCTACTATTATTTTTTTATTCATTTCTAAAAATAAACAATCTCTATTCTGTAAAGTTGAATAATTATTATCAAAACTTGCTTCGTTGAAACTAAAGATTACTACAAGAGTATCTCTGGACTACAAAAAAGTGTGGAAAAACTTTAATGAAAGTTTATTCAAAAAACTTAACCTGCCTTTTCCAAAACTCAAGATTAAATCTTTCGGAGATATGAAAGAACTAGGTACTCTTGTGAGCTTGGAGCTTGACTTTTTTCTTTTCAAGCAATCTTGGGTAAGCAAAATAGTAAGTTATTCGGAGTCAGACGATAGGTATGAGTTTATAGATATTGGAGTAAAGCTCCCCTTCTTTATTAGAAAATGGCACCATAAACATGTTATTTTAGGAAGTCACAATCAAACTAAAATAGTTGACGAAATTTCTTACAGTACTGGTTTTGTAATTACAGATATACTTCTCTACCCTTCCTTTTTATTTCTCTTCTTGTATAGAAAGCCTATTTACAAAAAGTGGTTTAGTAAAAATAAAGCTTAATATTGAGTCTCTGTGAGCAGTTTATTAAGCCCTAAGCTTTCAATATGCTTAGAAAACTTCTCCAGATTAAGTTTAGGAGCCGATCTGATTCTATCTTTTCTTCCTTCTTCATCCTTTTCTCCTGGCTCTATTTGCCTAAATCGTGTAGGTCTTGAGTTAGGATACAAACCAATATCTACCATATAAGCACTGTATCTTTTGCCATCACTTGGTGCAGAACTGGTATTGGAATTAACTATATGCAATAATCGCAAATCAATAAGCTCTTTTATTGCCTGATCAATTTGTGAGTATTTAACCATGTCAGAATTAGAAACTAAGAATGAGTTTGTTCTTTTCTTTTCTACTATTTCTTCACGGATATATTGCAAGTAGTTTTCTAATATCTCTTTTTCTTCTGCTGAGTCTGTCTTAAATGCTTCCAGTTTATTGGATAAATTTTCAATAGCCACCTCAATCACATCAGGTTTTGTAATAGATTTTTTTCCCTCAATGAGCTTATTTCCCAGGCGAATAAAAAGGGATAGAAAGTCTCTGGGAACCCCACCTGATGCCAAACAGAGTAATTTTGAAGCATTTGTTGTGAGTAGCTTTTTGCTATCATCTGAAACGTTTACCTTTTTCTTAACATGATTTAATAAATCTCGGGTAAATTGAACTAACGCATCAAAGTTTTCTAAGCTGTAATCCAATGTTAATGCCTGTGCATCATGACCTAGCTCTATCCCAATATATGTTTCGTTTTGAAGGTATAATGAACTTCTGTGTTTTATTGTCGCAATTTTCAAATACAAGTTGGTATTCTTAGAAAGGCGATGAAAGAAATCTGCGAAATAAGGTTGATCATTTCTTTTGACGAAATAGAAATCATCTAATATCAGAAAGAAAGGTTTTTCCAAAAACGAAGAACACCTATTAATCAGATCTTTAAGTTCCGTCAACTCATTTTTTAATGTATTTAGCTTGTCAAACCGAATGGATTTAGAAACCTCTACTTCTTCCATCAACTCCGCACCTATTGAAGCTGAGTTTTGCATAAACTTAGCCTCTGATTTTCCATCTATTTTACTTCCTTGCTTGGTTCGAATGGCCTCTTCGTAGGTATCGGGTCTTTTGAGCTGTTTATCTAATTTTTTGATAATAGAGCTTATTTCTTTTTTTAATAACGTTGATTTTTTGATGCGCCCTAAAGCTAACCAGGATCTACTTTTTCCGATCTCATCATTTAACTGAGAAAGAAAAGACTTTAAGACTTGTATGATCGAATTAGGAAAGCTTATGTCTTTAAAGTCTTCTAAATTAGTTTTGAAACATAATACCTCCTCATTTCTTTCTTTAATTGATTTCAGAAGCAATGATTTTCCTGATCCCCTTCTACCGAAAATAACCTGATTTTGCTTACTATCCAGCCTTGAAATATGACCTCTAGGGTCTATATACTCAATAGTTGTCTGGTCTGTTACCCGTATATTTTCTTCAATATATTTTAGTACTGCATTAAGATCTTTATCACTCATTTGGAAATTAACAACATAGGAAATTTTGTATTAGTAAGACTAATAGAATAAGATCTATAGTCAAAAAGGATATATAAGTTAACAACTTTTTTAGAATCATTCCAATTTTCAGAAATTAATAAAACACTAAAAACCAACTTTTATCTTTGAAGGAAATAACTTCTAAATGATTGATTGGCTAATAGAATTAGATAAATCCATTTTCCTTTTTTTTAATGGCCTTCATACAGGCTGGTGGGATCAGGTAATGTGGGTAATTACAAAAAAATATACCTGGATTCCTTTTTACCTATTCATTGTCGGTTTTATATTTTATAGATACAAAGGGCATGCTTTTTTTGTTCTTTTAGGCATTGGTCTTACCATTCTTCTGGCTGACCAAATTTCTTCAGGGTTATTTAAACCTTTTTTTCAACGATTACGACCTTCTCATGAACCTAGCCTACAAGGTTTAGTGCATCTTTTCCAAGAAAGTAATGGTAATTATTATTTGGGAGGAAAGTATGGGTTTGTATCTTCCCATGCAGCTAACACTTTTGGACTAGCAAGCTTCCTGCATCTACTTCTTCGAAAAGACTTTAAGTGGACATATATTTTTTTCATTTGGGCTGCAATAGTTTCTTACAGTAGAATAGCTCTTGGTGTACATTATCCTGGAGATATTTTTTTTGGCGCCTTACTAGGTATTTTATGTGGTGCGTTTTCTTGTTTTGCTTATATGTATTTAGTTCTTCGATTTGGTAAGAAAACCTTATTTTAAGTATAAAACTGTATTCAATGATCAACTTTGCAAGTGATAACTGTTCTGGAGTTCACCCACAAATTTTAGAGGCTTTAGAAGAAGCAAATCATAATGCTGCAATAGCTTATGGTGATGATATATACACAGAAAAAGCTATTAAGAAGTTTAAGCCCATTTTTGGAGATAACATTGAGGTGTATTTTGTGTACAATGGAACTGCAGCTAATACTTTGGCTATTAGTGGAATAACTAACTCCTATCATGCAATTGCATGTGCTGAAACATCTCACTTAAACGAAGATGAATGCGGAGCGCCAGAAAAGTTTAGTGGGTGCAAGTTGATTACACTTCCGTCGAAAGATGGTAAAATTACTATAGATCAAATTGAAAAATACTTGTTTGATTTAGATTTTGAGCATCGCTCTCAGCTAAAAGTGATTTCTATTACTCAACCTACAGAGTTTGGCGTTTTATATAGCAATGAAGAAGTAAAAACACTAGCTGATTTTGTTCACAAAAACAAGCTTTACCTCCATATGGATGGTGCTAGAATTGCCAATGCGGCGGCAGCTCTTCAGCAAGACTTCAAATCTATTACGAGAGATCTTGGTGTTGATGTACTATCTTTTGGTGCTACCAAAAATGGACTAATGTTTGGAGAAGCAGTTGTCTTTTTTAACCCTAATTTATGTCCGCACTTTAAGTATGTTAGAAAACAGGGCATGCAGCTCCACTCTAAAATGAGATATATCTCTGCACAGTTTGACGCTTATTTGACAAATGATCTTTGGCTCAAAAATGCTCAAAAAGCAAATGACATGACTAGACTGTTTCACTCAAAAATCAAAGATATTTCTCAGTTAAGTGTTACTCAAAAAGTAGATGCGAATGCTATTTTCGCCACACTTCCTAAAAAAATAATTGAAAAACTACAGGAGGAGTTTCTGTTTTATTTATGGAATCCTTTGATGGATGAGGTGCGGTGGATGACCTCCTTCAACACTACCAAAGAAGAGGTAAGTCTATTCTATGAAAGAATTAAAACTTCTGTGTAATAGCTGATTATAACTTACGTTCATTTTGAGAAAAATGTAGTCTACTCTAACTTTGTACAAAGAAAATAACAACCTACGAGATAGTTTGAAGTGGTTTCGCTGAGGAAAATAATATTATTCGCAAGCATTTGCTTTTTACTGACTATTAATGCTTTAAGCCAAAAAACGCATTCTTATTGGCTGAATTATAGGCATGGCTATCTCTTAGAGCACTTTGATGCAGATGAGCAATTAAGCCAATTGACCCCTTTTGGTTTAGAATTCTCTTATCTAAAACATTTAAATGGAACTGAAACATGGCATCAGCTTTATGGTTTTCCAGAGGTAGGGTTTTCTTTATACTGGTTTAATTTAGATCAGCCTGAAATTCTCGGAAATAGTTTTGGAGCAACAATCACTCTACAAAGCTATATTTTAAGAAAAAAGAGAACCCAAATTAGCTTTAAAATAGCTCCAGGCATTCAAGTTGGTACAAAAAAATATCACAAAGAAACCAACCCTCTGAACCTCTATTACAGTACTTTTCTAAGCACTGTAATGGAAGCCAATTTGATCTATCATTACATTCTTTCTGAAAAAACTAAAATCAACTTTGGTTTATCTGCCACTCATGCTTCTAACGGAGCGATAATGCTACCCAATAAGGGTTTAAACACTTTTTCTATAACAGCAGGGCTTGCCTTTACTACAGGTAGCTACTTGGATAATTCTTTTATGAAGAATCCATCACCGTATGATTATCAAAAAAGCTGGCAGTTTGACGTAGAAAGCTCTATAGCAACCAAAAGAGCCAACTACGACGACCTGGATAATGATATTGCCCTTACCTTTTCTACTTATGCTAACAAAAGAGTAAGCCGTAGAAGTGCTTTGTTTCTAGCCTGTGATGTATTCTATAATAAGTCTGTTAGAGATATGGTTGATAAAGAAAATCCAAACCTATATAGGGTCGGGCTTTCTTTTGGACATGAGCTGATAGTAAGTAATGTATCCTTAATAACAGAGCTTGGTGTTTATATTTTCAGACCAGAAAAAATAGACAAACCAATTTATCAAAAATATGCACTTCGCTATTATTTAACTCCTAACATCTTTGGTCTTTGGAGGCTAAAAACACACTTAGGAAAGGCCGATACCATGGAATTAGGATTGGGGTTTAGAGTTCTTGGAGCAAAAAAACACTCTCGCTAACTCAAAAACCCTCCAAACCAAGTCCAAAAAGGGCAAAATCATACTTTACAGGATCATTTGTATCAAACCTTCTAAGGTTTTTAGTAAGCTCTAATGCTGCTAACCAGTCCGTTTGTTTTCTTTTTAACAGACCTAAATTCCTAGCAACTCTTTCGACATGCACGTCTAATGGACAAACTAATTGTTCTGGTTTTATCTTTTCCCAAATTCCAAAATCTACACCTGAACTATCCTTTCGAACCATCCAACGCAAAAACATATTAAGCCTTTTGCAAGCAGATTTTTTTGAGGGAGAAGCTATATGCTTTCGAGTTCTTTTAGGCACAATATCCGTCCATGAAAAAAAGGAATTATAGAAGTTTACTAAGCCCAATTCAATTGTATCTGCATTTGCAACCTTAACGGAGAAAAGGTCTTCCAAAGTGTCTGCTTTAGTATAATAATTTTTGAAAAAAGAAAGGAAGAAAAGGGTATCTGTTGCATTGAATGTTCTGTGCTTAAAATTCAAAAACCTCTTTAGGTCAGACTCTTGGTGGTTCATGATAAAGTCGTGAGGAACCCCATCCATATAACTGACAAGTTCTTTGCATTTGTTTATGATTGTTTTTCTCTGTCCCCAAGCTAGTAGAGATGCCCAAAGCCCCATTATTTCAATATCCTGCTTCTTAGTAAACTTGTGTGGAATACATATAGGGTCGCTGTCCACGAAATCTACCACATTATACTCTTCATATTTCTGCTCAAGCAAATCCTTTATTTGAGGCTTTGAAATAGTTTTATAGTTCATGAAGAAATATCAATCTATAACAAGGCTTCCTACTACAATACCTGTATGCTTGGAGTATTTTTCTAGGTATTCATCCAAAGTTTTTTCTGAAAGAACTACTTTTTTCTTGCCAAGAGAGGCATGAAGCAAGTAACATTTGCCTCTAACTTTCTTTATGATACCGACATGGCTTATGTCTAGCAAAGGAATAGAAGTTGTAATCCCTATTATATCGCCTGATTTAAGGTTACTACCTATAGATTTCACTTTTTCTTTGGGAATGTAGAAGTGCTGTTTTGAGTTTAATTTTTTCTCTACTTCTTTAATCTGATCAAGTAAACTATCATTTTTTGCTAATTGAGCATAATTTTTTCTATTAGTGGACATAAACTTTATCTCTTTATTAAACTCAACCCCACCAATTTCTTTAGTAATATTTCTTAAATAGCCTTTGTCAGTATTGTCTTGAAGCCAATCGGAAAAGTAGTGTAACCTAGAGGCATACCCATTGAGCTTAGAGTCTCTGTAGCGCACACTTTCTAGTATTTTGAAAAAATCTACTGCATCTTTTTCTCCATTTTTTATCGTTAAGGTTAAGGCAAGAATAGTATCAATAAAAGTGCTACAGTCCAGCCCACTCAAATGGGCAACAACTTTCTCAGTATCTGTATTTTGGTCGAGAGTTTTTCCTTCATAAGGAGTGTCTATAAATAATTCTCCAATTGCGATAATTAATTCGTTATAGGGTGTTTTCCTGTCTAGTTTTGGTGAGTTTATTATCTCCTGAATTGTATTGATATCAGATAATGAACATTGAAAGTTCTCCTGAGCTTTAACTTTAATTAAAATAAAAAGTACTCCAAGTAAAATAAAACTCCCTTTCTTAAGCGTTGAACAGATCATAAATAATGAATAATTCTATTTATTTGTATTGTGACAAAAGTTAAACCGAAAAAGCACCTTGGGCAACACTTTCTTAAAGATAGTTCTATTTCTAAAAGGATAGTAGATTCTGTAAGTCATCACTTGGGCTATAAGGATTTACTTGAAATAGGCCCAGGAACTGGAGCGCTAACTTCTATTCTCAAAGAGAGGTATTCTGATAACCTTAAAGTAGTTGAAGTAGACAAAGAGTCCATAGATTACTTAAGAAGCAACCTTCTTTTAGAAGAAAATCAAATTATTGCTAAAGATTTTTTAAAGCTACAGTTGAGTGACTATTTTAAAGAACCCTTTGGAATTATAGGCAACTTACCCTATAATATTTCCTCTCAAATTTTCTTCAAAGTTTTGGAAAACAGAGACCTGATTCCAGAAACTGTTTGTATGATTCAAAAAGAAGTAGCAGATAGAATTTGTGCAGCACCTCCATCAAGGCAGTCTGGTATTCTCACCATCCTTATTCAGGCATTTTATGATGTAGAGTATTTATTTACAGTAAAACCAGATGCTTTTTTACCTCCTCCCAAAGTGCAATCCGCTGTTATTTCACTTAAAAGAAACACTAGAAAGAGCTTACCTTTTAGCGAAAAGCTTTTTACTAATGTGGTGAAAATGTCTTTCCAGGGAAGGAGAAAAAAGCTGAGAAACGCATTAAAAAGTATTACTGGTAACTTAACAGAAGAAGAAACTCACCCATTATTTTTCAAACGAGCTGAAGAATTAACCATAGAGAACTTTATTGAAATAACAACGTTCATAAAAACAAATAATAATGGAAAATGAAAAAATATAGTTTTGCCGCTTTAGCAGTAATTTTTTTGTCACAAACTGCTTTTGCTCAAATGAAAGCAGATCTACCTTCCTCAAAGGTAGACTTTGATGAGTTTATAAAAATAACCTTAGAAGTAGATAATTATAGAAAAGAACGACTAGTCGAACTCAATGAGTTTTTGGAAATGCTTAAGGAAGAAGATGTTCTCCTTTTAGACACGCGCTCTAAAGATGCTTACGACAAAAAGCATATAAAAGGAGCTCTGCATCTCAATTTTTCTGATTTTACAGAAGAAAAACTTGCTAAAAAAATACCTTCTAAAGAAAGTAAAATACTCATCTACTGTAATAACAACATAGAGGGCGATAAAATAAACTTTGAGGCAAAAGCTGAGCCTTTAGCACTTAACATTCCTACATTCATCAATTTGTACGGGTATGGCTATAAAAACATTTACGAGCTTTCGTCCCTAGTGCCTGTAGATAGCGACTCCTTACCTTTTGAAGGTTCTGATGTCAAAGAAGAGAGTGTAGAAAAATAATTTCTTAAATAATGAATCCATTAAATCAGAGAAGTTCGTTTTTGTCGAGTATTGTTACAGGCCTGGTAGGTTGGAACGGTTTGATAATAGTCGTAGCTTTAATTCTTGGGTACTCTATTTCTCCATGGTTCTTATTATTACTTGGAAGTTCTTTGGCCATTATTCAGGTTATCATACTTAGGGTTCTGTTTTTTATTCTTCACCTTCATAAAAGTATAGTTTATGGATGCATTTGGGGTTTAATTAGCAGTTTACCCTTATTCTGGGTTTATTTCAGCTATTTTGATACTTCTCTTCAAAATGATTTTTGGGTTTGGCTGGTTGTATTTTCGTTTATTGGAACTTCTGTAGGAGGGTATTTATCTTACTTTTATATTGACGATCAGGAAATCAACACTTCTTTTATTGAGAATGATGATGTGGATTATGGAAGAGATGCACATTGGTTAGAGCCATTTGCTTTTGGTGCATTTTCATATTTACTAGTTTTTTTTCCTGGTTCTATTACTTTGGGAGTTTACGTTTTTATAATTGGAGCTATAGTAGGTGTGGTAAGTGCTGCACTAAGTCATTTCTCTCCTGACAAATGGAAAAATAACTTTTTTTCCCTTTTCTTTCTAATTGCTTTTTTAGGCGGAGCAAGTGGTATTGTTTCAGGTTTTTTATTCAGGATGTATTCAGGTGAGCTTTATTTGAATCATTACTTTCTTGGAGCAGCTTCAGGTATTTTGACTTTTTTAGTCACATTTATCAGAGGAAGGGTTCTTGCCAAAAAGGAGCAAGCACTACAGCTAACTAAATAGAAAAAAGTATTTATGTGCAATGGAAAGTATCCTTTATAGAGTCTTACATATTGCTGCTACCTGTACATCTCTCGGGGGCTTATTCTATGCGAGAATGGTACTATTACCCAACAGTAAAAGTTTACCTCCTGAGCTAAGAGAGGTTTTTCTAAAAAAAATGATCAAAAGATTCAGCTACATAAAGTGGGCTGGAGTTACAGTAGTTGCTATAACAGGAATTATCCAGTGGATGAGTATTTATCCTGATGTAGCAGATAAAGAGATGTATCTGATTTCTTTCCTTGTGAAAATGATCGGTGCTTTGGGGCTTTTTAGTATTACTTTTTTGCTAACCATTCCAAGTACAAGAATGCAAAAAAGAAGAAGTTTATGGTCAGCAATAAACATCTTTTGTGGCCTCACTATTTTAATAGGTGCAGCAATGATGAAATCAGTGAGAGAAGGGTTTTGAAACTATTAAGTCCACAAATACCGTCTAACTTTTATTAGTCTAATTAGCATTTCATCGTCTTTATCATATATTTTTTCATCATGCAAAACGTCTACACTATTCCCCCCATACATTTTTATTCTTTCTTTCCACCAGTTGTATAAAGTTTGAATTTCTTTTTTTGCTGATCTCAAATATTCTTCCTGCTCCCAGTCTGTTACCTCCAAAAGGTTTTCTTTTTCTATACAATCACAAAGCAACTGGAAGCACGCATGCAGAATCACCTGATCCTTATCTATCCAATCACTGGAAAGAGTAGGTAGATGAACAATATTTCCTGGTTGCATAACTTAAAAGTAGAAATTATCGAACACCTCTTTCTAATTTGATAGACTCCTTATATGTTTCAGATACATTACCAGCAGCATCTCTAAATTGAACATATACTGTTCTTCTACCATCTCTCTCACCATCTAATTGCCATTTTTCTAACTTAGGAACATAGTTTTTCCATCTTGCGCCATTAAACGAAGGGTCATTGGAAATCTTCATAAATGAAACCCCTTCTGCTTTTAACTGCAGGGTTACATATTTGCTAATGTCTTTGGTTTTTTTATCTCCGTTGTTAATTTCAATAGAACAGTTTCTTGGAGGAGTTGTATCAGAAATAATATCATCTCTATAAGGTTTGCTCATATTTCCTGCTTTGTCTTTAAAAACTACATAAACAGATTTTATTCCATCCTCATCCGAAAAAGTTACTGTTTTAGAAGTAGAATATACTTCCCATTTAGCTTCATCAAACGATTCATTCAGACTGACTTTCATCGAATCTGCTTCTCTTGCAAAAATAAAAACATTGGACTGTCTGTTTTTAGCTGTTGCAAACCTTTGACCACCATCTATTTGTACTTTACCATCAAAAGGGGGTAGTCTATCCAAAACGATCATATCAAAAACTGTTTCTGTTTCATTCTTAGCTTTATCCATGAACTTTGCATAAACGTACCTTGGTCCATCATCACCAGCCTCTAACTGCCAATCAATTGTATTATTTTCCTCCCCTATTCTTCTCCATCTTTTGGCATGAAATGTTTTTGCATTGCTTATAATAAAGTACTCCGCATCAACTGCAGATACTTCTACTTTAATACCTAGGGAATCTCCACTATAAAACTCTTTGTCGTATAAAAACTTTACAGAGGGATTGCTTGGCGGAGTAGAATCTAAGATTATTTCATCCATTAAAACTTCAGACTCATTGCCATCTCTATCTTTAATTTTTGCATAAACAACCTTTTTTCCATCGCCAGGAGTTAATAACCATGTGATTTTTCTATCAAAATCAATCCATTTTCTTTTTGGTAGTTCATCCGTATTGCTCAAAACAATAGACTCAAATTCTGGTCCAACAACACTGACTGTTACTTCTAAAGAGTTTGTATATGTATTCCCAGCATCAATCTTAATTCGCGAATATTTGAAAGCATCACTATTATCTTGAGCTATTACTGAACTCAAGGTAATTATTGAAGCAAATAGAGGAGCAAGTGCTTTTATAGAAAGTTTTTTTAGCTTTAAAGATCCCATGGCTATTAAGTTTCTTAGTATAACACAAATATAACGTAAACTAATGGCAAATTCTTTTAATTGATAGGTATTGGTATCATTGTTTACCAACACTGAATAAAACAATCTTTGATTAAAGGTTATATCGATACAACAAGTGTTTACACTTATCGTTAAACGCATACTAGTAAGTTTTATGTTTTTTAACATAAATTCTTTGGATTGTAAAAATGTAACTTAATGTTTTCTTATGTAGTTATTAAAATATAAACTGTTTTAATGAGATTTTTTATCACCATAGTAGTTTTTCTATTCACAGTTGGTTTTGGATTATCCCAAAGCATTGGAGGTTATACTGTAGATGACAAAAAGAGTATTAATGAGAAGTTTATTGATAGTGACAGAATAGGTAGGTTATTTGAAAACGGTGAAATATTCGTGTCTAAACCCTATCCCAACCCTGCAAAAGACGAGCTAAATTTTTCATATGATTTATATGATAGTAACTCTTCCGCTTCTATTACAATAAGCAATATTTTAGGAGAAGATATATATTGGGTCAGCCTCTCTTCTCATGAAAATGCAATTACTATTGATTTAAAGAATTTTGATCCTGGTATTTACTATTATTCACTCTTCCTCAAAGAAAAAGATTTGAGAATCACACGTAAGTTTCTCATAAAGAACTAAGTTTTTTATTTCCTCATTTTATATTCCTCAAAATATATTTCTTGAGTTACGTGCTTCCATTAGTACTTTTGAATAATAGCATCGTTATTCAGAAAGCATGAATTTGAAAACAGAGGTATTGGTTAGAAATATAACAAACCTACATGATGCCAGGTACTGTGCTGGGATGGGTGTAAAGGCAGTTGGGTTTCCTATGCATAAATGTTCTCAAGAAGACTTAGCAAAATTTAGAGAAATAATGGGCTGGCTATCGGGTATTGAGTATATAGCTCAATTGGATGGTGAGAAGTCCTTTTTAGAAAGTGATTTGGAAGGCTTTGGCTGGGTTGAAATGACAGATATTACTTTTTTAGAGCAAATAAAAAGCCTGAACAAAAAAGCTCTTCTAAAACTCACGATGGAAGAGTTAAAGGCTCTTTCAAGTATAAATCTCTCCAGCTTTACAACTGACTTAGCATTACTAGTTACTTTAGAAATAGACAACATAAAAAATTCATTAAAAGAATTAAAAGAAAATTATGGCTTTTTGCCTGTATATATTGATTCAGGAATAACTAAAGAAAATGTACCAGAAATTTTGTCAGTATTTCCAGGTGTTGGTTTTTCTTTAACTCCTGGTGTGGAAATTAAAACAGGAATCAATGATTTTGAGGCGTTATCAGAAGTTCTTGAAGCTTTAGATATAGATGAATACGCCTAAAAAAACAATTGGTCAAGTATTTGATTTTAGTAAATACAACTAAAGAAAATTATACAATTTTATAAAACAGAAATGGACCATATCTGACATAAAACTGAGGTACACACAAAGTAATGATTATGATGTACGCCAAATAAGTTAGGTAAGTCACAAATTTTAAACAGATGGAAATAGAGAAAATATCGTGTCTAATAATAGGTTCTGGTCCTGCTGGGTATACTGCAGCAATTTATGCATCTAGAGCTGGTCTTTCACCAGTACTATACACTGGTAGCCAACCAGGTGGGCAATTGACTATTACTACGGATGTAGAAAATTACCCTGGTTACCCTGATGGGGTTATGGGACCTGCTATGATGGAGGATTTTAAGAAGCAAGCGGAGAGGTTTGGAACGGATGTCAGAATGGGTATGATTACACATGCTGAGCTATCGGATAATAAGAAGATTTTAACGGTAGACAATGAGAAAAAAATAGAAGCTGAAACGGTAATTATATCTACAGGTGCTTCAGCAAAATGGTTGGGAATAGAATCGGAGCAAAGATTGAATGGGAAAGGTGTTTCTGCTTGTGCTGTATGTGACGGATTCTTTTACAAAGATATGGATGTAGCAGTGGTTGGCGGTGGTGATACCGCTGCTGAGGAAGCAAGTTACCTGGCAAAAATCTGTAATAAAGTATATCTATTAGTAAGAAGGGATGAGATGAGAGCTTCTCAGATTATGCAAGAGAGGGTAAAAAAGCTTAGCAATCTTGAAATTTTATGGAATACAGAGATTGATGAAATTTTAGGTGACCAAGAAGTAGAAGGTATGAGAGTTAAAAGTACTGCCACTAATGAAATAGAGGAGTATAAAATAAGTGGGTTTTTTGTAGCAATAGGACACAAGCCTAATACAGATATTTTTGATGGTCAAATAAATATGAATGAGAGTGGTTATATAATAACCAAACCTGACTCTACGGAGACAAATATTAAGGGAGTGTTTGCCGCAGGGGATGCCCAAGACTTTATTTACCGGCAAGCCGTGACGGCTGCAGGTACAGGTTGTATGGCTGCTCTGGAAGCAGAAAGGTATTTGGCTGCTATAGAAGCTACTGTAGCTGTTTAACCCGAATAATTCGGGACTTAATTTAATAGAAAAGGTAATTCTCTGATTACAAAGCAATTGATTATGCAAGACTTGAGCTAACCGATCCCCAAATTTGGGGAATAAAATATTCTACGTTTTAATGAGTAAGTTCTTGATAATCAATTGCTTGATTTAAAATAAATGACCTCCTCATGAATAATGCAGGTTAATTATAGTTTACTCAATGGTATTTAAAAAAGAGTTTCAACTAATTTCAAAACATAATAATAGACCCTTTTTAATAGATGGAAGATGGAGGGAAGGGAGTTCTAACCTGCCAGTGATTATCTTTATTCATGGCTTTAAAGGTTTTAAAGATTGGGGTTCTTTTAATTTAATGGCGGATTTTTTTGCAAAACAAAATTTTGCTTTCTTCAAATTAAACCTATCCCATAATGGTACTACTATTGATAAAAAAACAGAGATATCTGATCTAGATGCTTTTGGAAATAATAATTTTAGTATTGAATTAGACGATGTCGAGGTTTTGATAGACTACTTATTTGAAGATTCTTCTCTAAATAACATTTTAAATAAAGAAAATATATACCTCATAGGTCACAGCCGAGGTGGTGGTTTAGCTATATTGAAAGCAGCTGAGGATAAAAGGATAAAGAAGACAGCTTCTTGGGGTGGAATTGCTTCTGTAGATCGTGGATATTCTCCAGAAGTAATAAAAAAATGGGAGTCTGATGGTGTTTTCTATGTACAGAATAGTAGAACGAAGCAATTACTTCCACTTAAGTATCAGTTAGTAGAAGATTGTTTGAATAATGAAACTCGTCTTAATATTGAGAAAGCTTTTGAAAGCTTAAATAATCAGGTGATTTTAGTTCATGGCTCTGATGACCCAACTGTGCCACTAAGTGAAGCTCAAGAGCTGCACAAAAGAAATCAATCTAACTCTATTGTAGTCGTAGAAGGAGGAAACCATTCTTTTGGAGGGTATCACCCTTACGACGAAAAGGGTTTAACCAAGCATTTAGAGGATGCAGCTAAAGCTACTATTGGTTTTTTTGAGGCTACTTAGTTTATTCTTTGGCTTATTATTAAAATTCTACTGTTAATGCTTGATAATGAACATAAAAGCCTTTTAATCAAAATGAGATTTTGCCATTTTCGAATGGCTTTTACAACTGCTAATTGTTTGCCTGCTACAACGTTTTAACTCTAGTATTCTAACAAAATCTGTAATGATATCTACAATGCTAAAAATAGAATATTTATCATTTTACTACTGATTAACATTGTAATTAATAGATAAAACATGGTTTTTATATTAATTTGGATTAACAATAAGTTGCCCACAATTATGAAAAAGATTCGAACGCTAATATTATTACTTACTTTATTGACAATTTCGTTTAATGGATTCTCTCAAGAAGTGACATTTTTTAATGCCGATGGATTTTTTTCAATTGGAACACAATCAAACCGAACAGCTTCTATAACCTTATACGATATTGACAACGACGGAGATTTAGATGCGCTTGTTGCAAATGGCAGACATTGGGCAGAACAGAATTATATTTATTACAATGATGGCAAAGGAGGTTTTAAAACAGCGCAACCCATCGGAAAAATCCTTGATGCTTCATATGCTATAAAAAGTGCTGACTTCAATAATGATGGATTTGTAGACATAGCCATAGCCAACGACAATATTCCGAATAAAATTTATTTTGGTTCTGCAAATGACAGCTTTGACAATGAAATTTCTTTTGGATCTTTAGCACCTTCAAGAAATCTTGAAATAGCAGATATTGACAACGATGGAGATTTTGACCTAATACTTTCAAATAGAAAAGCCGTAAACGAAATTTGCCTTAATGACGGAAAAGGAAATTTTGAAAAAATCATCACTTTTGGATCTGATTCTGACCAAACAATTCAAACAAGAATCGTAGATATAAACAAAGACGGATTTTTAGACTTAATTACAGCAGAAAGACAAAGTAAAAACAAAATTTATCTAAATGACGGAAAACAGAATTTTTTAAAAGTAATAGAATTTGGTAATGAAAAAGATGAAACCCGTTCTATTGATATTGGAGATTTTGACAAAGATGGATTTTTAGATGTTGTAACAGGAAATTTAGGTTCAAAAAATAGCATTTATTTTGGCGACAAAAATTTGACTTATAAGCGAGTTTTCGTTTTCAAAGAAGAACGTCAGACTTCATCAATAAAAGTAGCAGACTTAAATCAAGATGGCTATTTAGATATTGTTGAGGGAAATTCAGAAGAACGGAATTATATTTATTTAGGCCAGAAAGATGGCTCGTTTATAGAAATTGGTTTGCGAGAAGACTTAAAAGATGACACTTATAACATTGAAATAGGAGATTTAAATAATGATGGATTACCAGACATTGTTGAATCAAATTCAGGAACTTGGAATTTATATTATAGAACTCGTAAAAAATAACTGTGGGCAACAACGTGTATAATTAATGGCTGGTTATCGCCTACTTGCAAAAATACTCGCGGATTTTCTACCTGCCTGCGGCAGGCAGGTTCGGTTTTTATTTGCTAAATTAGGTGCTTAAACACGCCACTAATCATACACAAACACGTTAGCGTTCAGTATAAAAACCAGAAATTAACATAATTATGAAAAGAATCCTGATTTTAAGTTTGACTTTTTTTATGTCATTTAATTCCTTACTTGCAGATGATGCTCCAATTTGTGTTACTCATGGAGGAAATGTGAAACCGATAGAAAATAACGACATTCAAATGTATAGTGAGACCATAGATATAACATTACTACCTACACATTATGAAGTCGAAGTTAACTACGTATTTAAAAATCACGGATCGGAACAAGAAGTTGTCTTGGGTTTCCCAAGTAGCTCACGTTTTGATATGTCCTTCAAAGCCTTCGATGGAAAAACAGAACTTGAAATTTCAAAAATGAAATCAGATTGGGTCTTTAAGCCAGAGAATGGAATGAGTTGTCAATATATTTCAAACCCAATTGACCAATTTGAATGTCATACTGTACTTTTCAATGCCGGAGAAACAAAAAATATTAGAAATACTTATAAGCAAATGTATGACCCAGCATATAGAGATGGACCTCAAACATCTTTTTACTATATAGTAACAACAGGTGCCTTTTGGAAAGATGAAATAACATCTATTGAAATCCGAGTGCATACAGAAAATGCACCATTACATTTTGATTTAGAAAATGGATTGGTTAATAAAGAAAAAACTTCGATTATTAATTATTATGATAAAATTGAAAATATTGAACCAACAGAGGATTTATATTTTGGGATAAATTACAAGAACTATTTAACTCCATGGGGAGCAACATCAATATTGAACTCATCCGGTAAAATTGATTATGGAATTTCAAACTTAGACGACAAAAGTATAAAAACTGCTTGGGTCGAAGGAGAGAGCGAGTCAGGAATTGGGACTATTATAAAATATAAGAATCCAAGCAGAAAAGCAAATACAATAAATGGAATTGAAATAATTAATGGATATGCAAAAAATTACAATACATTCATTGAAAACAATCGAGTTGCTTTTTTGAAAGTTTCAGTAATCAATAAGCTTTATAACGAAGACCTTATGGATAGTGAATTTTGGGATATTAAAGAATTCTTTAACGGAAAGTATAAAACAAAAGAGGAATACTTATTTACACTAGAAGACACACCATATGTTCAATATCTTGAATTTGACTCACCAATTAAAGCTAAAGAAATTGAATTTGAAATATTAAAAGTCTATAAAGGTACTAAATATGATGATACAGCAATTTCAGAAATTCATATATGTGAAAATGGAGCAAGGTACAAAGGGGAAACGAGTAATATTCCGGTCGATTTGATTGAATTAAAAGAATAACGAACGCTAACAATGTGTAAAAACAATAGCCGTAAAAGTGCGTATACAGGCGGTTTTAGCCCGCTTCAAAATTGTAACGTTTGATAGATCCGAAGCCCGCAATCGCCTACTACGCATACACTCAACGTTAGCTACCATTAAAACCAAAATGTGCTCATCATTCAGCGATTTGTGTTAATGAGCAAAATAAATGCAGCATAGTTTTGCAATAAAACAAAATGAGCGAACATATAATACATTCAAAATCAATTACAGAAATTCGAACGGTGTTTGGTTTGGACAAGCCAACACACCCTTTAATTACCATACTTGATACAGAAAAACTCGCTTATGGAGAAGAAACCGTGGGAATGAGATTTTCTTCTGATTTATACTGTATTGCTCTAAAGGATTCTAACTGTGGAATAGACTACGGTCGAAATTCCTACGACTTTGATGATGGGGTCTTGATTTTTACTGCACCAAAACAAATAATAACAGTAACCAAACCGCAAGAATTGAATCAAGTAAAAGGTTGGATGCTCTACTTCCATCCTGACCTTATTAGAAACACTGTGCTAGGTTCAAAAATAGATTCATACAACTTTTTCAACTACGAAGTTTATGAAGCATTGCATCTTTCCGAAAATGAGCAAAATACCCTTAATCAAATTGTTCAGTTAATTCAAGAAGAAATCAAAGAGCGAATAGACAATCATAGTCAGCAAGTATTGGTTTCCAATATAGAATTATTACTGAATTACAGTAAACGTTTTTACGAAAGGCAATTCAATACTCGTTCTGCTAGTCACATTGACATAGTTTCCAAAGTGGAATTGTTACTCAAGGACTATTATAAAGAAAATCAACTCATAGAAAAAGGACAGCCAACCATTCAATATTTAGCAGACCATTGTCATTTATCGGCTAGTTATTTAAGTGACCTTTTAACAAAAGAAACAGGGCGTTCTGCCAAAGATCACATCAATGACTTTTTAGTAGATAAAGCAAAACATTTATTACTAAGTTCTACTGATACAATAAGCGGAATAGCTTACACGCTTGGCTTTAATTATCCGCATTATTTTGGTAGGTTATTCAAACAAAAAACTGGTAAAACTCCACAAGAATACAGACAATTGAATTAGAGAAAAGGAAGCAAAAACAGCTTCCTTTTCTTTTATCTGCGATTTGTGTTTAACCTTCCCTTTTTCGTGTTAATCCGCCCATTTTATCAATCGGATATTTGTTTCATCAAATAATTAAAAAACAAAGAAGATGAAACATAAAATTTTAGTAACAGGTGCAAGTGGAGCTTTTGGAAGTTTGGCTTGTATTCAATTAGCCGAAAACGGACATCAGGTGGTAGGAACAATGCGTTCCATTTCAGGTAAAAATGAAACTATTGCCAATGAACTTAAATCCAAAGGTGTTTCATTGGTGGAAATGGATGTAACCAATGAAGAAAGTGTGAATGCAGGTGTAAAATCAGCCATAGAAATAATGGGAGGATTAGATACCGTTTTCAATAATGCAGGTATCGGAGCAAATGGAATTCTTGAATGTTTTACATCAAATGACATCCAAAAAATGTTTGATGTGAATGTATTTGGAGTTCAACGACTGATGAGAGCCGTTTTACCTCATTTAAGACAGCAGGGTAAAGGAACAATCATTCACACCTCAAGCTGTATTGGTAGAGTAACCACGCCTTTTTTAGCTTCTTATTCAGCTTCAAAATACGCATTAGAATCGTTAGCAGAAGGTTACAGAGCTGAACTTTCAGGCTTTGGAATAGAATCGTGTATCGTAGAACCAGGCGGATTTCCTACAGGCTTTATGAATGGAATGATAACACCAAGCGATACGAAACGATTAACCGAATATGGTGAAATGGCAAACCTGCCAGAAACGGCATTAGATGGTTACGTTGCTTATGTAGAGTCTATCCCCGAACAAAGACCTGAACGAGTGGCAGAAGCAGTAGTCGGATTGGTCAATACATCGTTTGGCGAGAAACCATTCAGAACGGTAGTTGATTTTTCAGGATTAAAAGCAGGAATTGAGAACTACAATAAAGTGCTGAATGAAACCACAAAAGCTATCTACACAGCCAACGGAGTTGATAATTTATTGACATTAAACAAAGACTAAAATGAATAAAACAATATTGATAACAGGGGCAAGTAGCGGAATAGGAAAAGCAACTGCCCTACATTTTCAAAAACAAGGCTGGAATGTAATTGCAACAATGCGTTCCCCTGAAAAAGAGACAGCATTAAACGCATTTGAGAACGTACAACTCGAAAAGTTGGATGTGCTTGATTTAACATCCATTGAGCAAGCCATCAAAAACGGAATTTCAAAATTCGGAAAAATTGATGCTTTGGTAAACAATGCAGGATATGGCGCTTATGGACCTTTAGAAGCATTCCCAAGAGAAAACATTATCAAACAATTCAATACGAATGTCATCGGATTAATGGATGTGACCAGAGCTATTATTCCACATTTCAGACAACATAAAAGTGGTGTCATTGTAAATATTTCATCCATTGGTGGCCAAATGACATTTGCCTTGGGTTCACTTTATCACGGAACTAAATTTGCCGTAGAAGGCATTTCGGAATCATTGCATTATGAAATGAAAGAAATTGGTGTAAAAGTCAAGATAGTAGAACCAGGAATGATTGCAACTGACTTTGGAGGTCGTTCATTTGATTTTCAAGCGGGTGACATTCCGGAATACCAACCGATTATTGATGCCTTAATGAAACAATGGCAGAATCCGAATAATACAGTTTCACCGCCAAGTTTGGTCGCTGAAGTAATTTATACCGCTGTAACTGATGGAACATATCAATTGAGATACCGAGCAGGGGAAGATGCAAATTTCCTGTTGGATAACAGAAAGAAAATGACGGATGCTGAGTTTTTTGAAATGATGAGCAACTAATTGGAAAAATAAAACAAAGGTAGCTAACACGATGTATAAGCAATAGCGGTTCGAGTTAGCACTCAAACCGTTTTTGTATAAATTAAAATATATTGCAAACTGAAAAGCAGGTGATTAAAACCCGCTACTGTTCTTATACCAAACGTGAGCTTTAATAATAAGAGCGCACTGCAAATTTGATACTTTAACGGAATTTTTTTAAATTACGTCAAATAAATGACGGTATTATGGATTATTTAGTCAGGGATTTATCAGATAATATAATAAGGAAATTGCAATCAAATAAGGTTGTGATAGTATTTGGTGCTCGAAGAGTTGGAAAAACAGTTCTCGTTAAAGAGATACTTGATAAAATTAACGAACCAGTTTTATCCTTAAATGGAGAAGATATAAATGTACACGATAAACTTGCAATTAGAAGTGTTGAGAAGTATAAGCAAATTTTGGGTTCCTATAAATTACTTTACATCGATGAAGCACAAAAGATTCCTGAAATTGGATTGAAACTTAAACTTATGATTGATGAAATTGAAGATTTGAAAATTATCATTTCTGGTTCATCATCATTTGATATTCACAAAGATGCTGGCGAACCATTAACTGGTAGAAAATATACTTTCAATTTGTTTGCGCTTTCAGAGAATGAATACAACCAGATTGAGAATACTATCGAAAAGATTGATAAGGTAAGAGAAAGACTAGTGTTTGGAAACTATCCAGAACTACTACATCTCCCTGATCGAGAGGATAAAATAGATTATTTAAACGAAATGGTAAGTTCGTACCTGTTAAAAGATATTCTTGTTTATGAAAACATCAAGAACTCTCAAAAAATATTTAACCTTTTGCGTTTAATAGCTTTTCAGATTGGAGGAGAAGTTTCGCTTCAAGAATTAGGAAAACAACTCGGAATTAGTAAAAACACTGTCGAAAAATATCTTGACTTATTGAGTAAAGTATTCATTCTTCATAAAGTAGAAGGATTTAGTAGGAATTTGCGAAAGGAAATAACTAAAAATTCAAGGTGGTATTTCTTGGATAATGGAATACGAAATGCTGTAATTGCAAATTTCAATCCCATTGAATCTAGAAATGACATTGGAATCTTGTGGGAAAACTACATGATTAGTGAAAGGCTTAAATATCAAGAATACAAAAGACTATCTTCCAATAATTATTTCTGGAGAACCTATGAACAGCAGGAAATTGACTGGGTTGAAGAAAGAGATGGTACTTTGTTTGGATATGAGTTTAAATGGAAAGAATCAAAGGTGAAAATTCCAACTCAATGGAAAAACACATATCCTGATTCATCATTTGAAGTGATTAATAAGGATAATTTTGAGAACTGGTTAAAATAATTACTAAAGCTAACAATGTATATACAAAATAGGCGAAATAGTAGTAAATTCAACGGTTGTAGCCCGCTTCAATTTTATAACGGTTTGATAGATCCGAAGCCCGCAATCGCCTACTTTGCATATACTAAACGTGAGCAAGCTGATAACCGACACCAATGAAACTAGATAAACTTAAATTAAGAAACTTCAGAAGCTACTCTCAAGAAACTGAAATTGAAGTTGCCGACCTAAACGTAATCATTGGAAAAAATGATGTTGATAAATCCTCAATCTTGGAAGCTCTAGATATTTTCTTTAATGGAAAGCCTGATAAAAATGATTTGTGCATTAACAACGATAACGGAAGAATCGAAATAACCTGCACATTCACCGATTTGCCTAATGAACTAATATTGGATGACACAATAGCAACAAGTTTGGCAGATGAGTATCTTTTAAATTCTGATGGAAAACTAGAAATCAAAAAGTCATTTCCAATTTCCGCAGCAGGAAGTATATCAGAAGAGTTAGTTATAATTTGCGAATATCCTAATCATAACGATTTAGCGGATTTACTTTCAAAGAAAAGAACGACTCTACAGCTACAATTTGAGGAACTAGGAATTGACCCAGAAGGAGTTAATAGAACAAAAAGCAAGGAACTAAGAAATGCCATTCGTAATCACTTTTACGAGGATGGACAAATAATACCAATTTAATTGTATAATACAGAAAGTAGAAAAAGGTTGCTGAGAACAAAAGGGTTACAAGTGCATAAAATTTCTGATTTTTTGTCAACGTTTCCATAATTTAATTTTCAAGTTCTTTAACCGCTTTTTGGGCAGACGGAATACTTGGATTAATCTCTAAAGCTTTTTTGTAGGCTTGCAGAGCTTCTACTTTTCTTCCTGTTTTCAGCAAAGCCTCTCCATAACTATCCCAACAGTTGCCAATATTAGGAAATAGCTCTGTGTTCAATTTGAAAATATCTAGTGCTTCATCTAACTTTTCGTCAAAAAACAAGTCATAACCCAAATTATTAAGTATTAAATCCTTTGGATCTCCTTCAAACCAATTTGAAGTCAGGTCATCAAAGTTATTCTTAACATATTCGATACCTTTTTCTTTATAGGTTTTATAAATATTGAGCTTTGCAGGCAATCTAGGAGTTTCAGGTTCTTTGCCGTTGACAATGTGCAAAATTCCGATAGCAATTTTTTCTGCAACAGGCTCATCCATATTTGCAAAAACAACTATGCTGATGTCATCTGCCAGCATTTCTAAATGAACGGTATTGGCGCCATTAAAACCACCGGCTAACGGAATTCCCGCTCCCTTTTTTTTATAAATTGGTTCAATACTTGTAAAAAATCCGTCCTTGTTTTTCACTTCTTTGCTAAACATTTCGTCAGTATATAAATATGTTCTGTAGAACTTTTGTATATCATAAGCATCAGCATAAAACCCGCCATCAGATCTTGGCTCTGAAATAAACATTTCATTATCTTCATATCCCCTAAAAGTTTTCATATAACCGATTGCTCTGTTGGATATTTCTTTTACATTTCGCGTAACAAGACTCTCTAATTTCAAAGGTTTTGCAATTCGCTCTTTAACATTTTGGGTATACCTTTTACCTGTTACTTGCTCAATGATTGCTCCAAGAATGATGTATCCAGCATTTGAGTATTCATTCTCAGCTCCAGGCTGAAACATTAAGTTCATCTCTTTGATGATAGGTAAAATCCCCTGAATATTCTTTTTGTCATAGGACAAATCAAAAAATTCAGGACTGTTATAATCTCCAAAACCAGAGGTGTGATTGAGCAAGTGGTCAATCGTTATGTCTTTTGCATAATTTTGTTTAAACCCATCAAGGAAATCGACCATTTTAGAATCAAAACGCAACTTTCCTTCATCTATCAATTGAAGAACAATTGCTCTTGTAAAAGTCTTGTTCATACTCCCAATGACAAATTTCGTTTCCAAGGTGTTTGGAGTATTCGTTCCTCTTTTAGCTAAACCAAATGCTTTTTCAAAGAAAGGTTTGCCATGTTCGGAAATCAAAACTACACCCGAAAAAATGCCCAAATCAATATACTCTTTAACCAATTCGTCTGTCTTTTGACTGATGTCTTTCTTTTTTAGATGGTCTGAAGAAGATTTACTTTGTCCATTACATGCAACCAACTGAAAGGATGCAAGAAAAATAAATAAGTATTGTTTCATTTTTATGAGATTTAATTCACAATACCACAAAATTAGGGACATCTTGAATGGTGATTTTTTCTAAGTTATGAGTCGGTACAAAGAAGTGATGAAAGCGACAAAAAAAGTGATATCTCTTTTCACAACCGATTTGTACCATTTAATCAACTATTCATCACATGCTTCTTAACATAAATCTTTCTCTTTGTACCTTTCGCTTATGAGAAAATGGATAGAAGCAATTATTCACCTACTTTTTTGGTGCTGCTCCACTTGGTTGATAGCTTTGGGCTTCTCTATTCAATCACACGAAATTGAAGTAATAAATGGTATAGAAGCAGTAAAAACTGTCAGAAACAATGGACTGATTTACCAACTAATCATTTGTATATTTTTTTCAATGATTGCTTTTTACATCAATGCCTTGATGATATTCCAAAGAAATCAATCTGAAAGTATAAAAAGCTCGATTTGGTTTATCGTTTTGACTTTTTCAATTTTAGCTATTTTGATATATGCCCTTACAGAAATTAGATTATTTAGCGGTACACCACCTATACCAAAACAGATAGCCTTTGGAGTTGCTATTTTTTATTTTTCCATATCAGTAGCGTATGGTTTGGTAAAAAATTCGATATTCAATGAACAGCGCCACCAACAGCTTATCATTGATAAGAAACAAGCCGAATTAAATCTGCTCCGCAATCAATTACAACCCCACTTTTTGTTTAATGCGTTGAACAACTTGTTGTCAATGGTAAGCCGTGTTGACAACCCAAAATTGATAAGTTCTTTTGGCCAACTCTCCCAACTTTTAAGATTTGTTATCGAAGAAAATAAAACAGAAATGACACCTATTTCTGACGAAATTCAATTCCTGAAGAATTATATCGACTTGCAAAAATTGCGGTTTGAAGAAGAAGAAGTAGCAGTTCAGTTTCATGTAAAAGGAAAATATGACGAACAGAAAATTGAATCCGGATTGTTCATTCCGTTTGTGGAAAATGCGTTTAAATATGGTACTGAACCCGAAAAATCCACAAAAATTGATATTGAATTTGATTTATCGAATGTCGATTCCGTTCAGTTTAAAATTAAAAACGAAAAGATGATGACCAGCACAAACAGAATTGGAACAGGCATAGAAACCACGAAGAAACGATTGGAATTAATTTATCCCGACAATCACGAATTAAAAATCCAAAATACAGATGATTTTATTGTCCAATTAAAGATATGCACCCAATGAGAGCGATCATAGTTGATGACGAACCCAAAGCGATTGAACTGCTGAGAAGCTATTTGAATCATTTTAGTAGTATTGAATTGGTAGGTACATATAGAAATGGCTTGAAAGCTTTTGAATTCTTATCGAAAGAGCCAGTCGATTTGATTTTGCTCGATATCAATATGCCCCACATTTCGGGAATAACCTTATCCAAAATGTTGCCCGAAAATGTAAAAGTGATTTTCACTACAGCGTATTCAGAATATGCTGTTGAAAGCTACGAAATACAAGCGGTGGACTATCTCGTGAAGCCAATAAATTTGGAGCGTTTCACAAAATCAATAATTAGGGTAATATCATCACAGGAACAATCAGCCGAAAAGAAAAACCAAATGATATTTGTTAAAAGTGGATTTGAAACGTATAGACTTGAAAGTGCCTCTATATTGTTTTTAGAAAAAGACGGTAATTATATGAATTACCATTGTATGAATCAAAAGATTATAGCAAGGGAAACAGTTCAAGAAGCGATTCAAAAATTACCTGACAATTTTGTTCAGACACACAAATCATACATTGTAAATTTAGAAAATATTAAAAGCTATACATCCAATGAATTGAGTATTGGAAAAGAAAAAATATCCATTAGCGAAACATATAAAAATAAAGTTTTAGAAAGATTGGAAAATAATGTCAGTCGCTAACAATGTATAAAAATAATAGCCAAGTTAGTAGTAAATTCACATGCTTTAGCTTGCTTAAACTTACCGCAACTTGACAGGAAAGTGCCACACAATCGGCTACTATTCTTATACTAAACGTTGGCAAACATATACAAAACAGAACGATGAAAATAAAATTTAACGAAAACGAAAAGTCGATTGAAATAAAAGACGGATTAAAAAAGCAATATTTATTAATGAATATATCACTGATTTTTACGCTTGTCAATTCTGTTCTTTTTCCTTTATTTGTGTTGGACAAAAAACAAATGGAATGGGTGGGTTTTATTTTGATAATTCTTGGCATTTTTTCAATCGTTTTGCTTACATATCAAATTCTTAAAAAAACAGCATCTGAAAAATTGAATATATCCGAAATCAGCTCGCTTAACGAAAAGCAAGTCTTTGGTCAAAAAAGGTTCAATCTGAAATTGAAAAACGGAAAGTTTCGAGATTTAATAGAAATGAAAAATGAATCCGATATAATAAAAACTAAAGAGATGTTCGAAAATATAGGAATCAAAATAAGTTGAATAAAAAAACGATTTGCCAACAACGTATAAAATTAATTGCTTGTTTCGAGCCTACTTACGAAAATTCCGCGGATTTTCTATTCGGTTTTTACTTGCAAAGTTAGTTGCTAAACCACGCAACTAATCTTATACAAAACCGTAGGGCATTTGAAAAATGAGACACCTTCCAGAAAATATTGAGCAATACTTTTTTGACACCATTTATGGAAAGGTGACCTTGGCGGGTTTTGAACAATGGGTTTACACAAATAAGGAATTAGAAAAACTTGTTGGGGAAGATGACTATTTGGAACTTATTTCTTTCAACTACAAAAAGAATGGAGCAAAATATGAATTAGTTAATTTGCTTTCGGACAAATATGTTGACTTAGGAGAATATGAAAAATGGAAGTTACTCAATAGCCTCAAAATAGCATTGAAACGTGATGAACGACTTGCACCGATTCTCCGCGAATTTTATGACTTGTACTGTCGTGGATACGTATTCTTAAATGATTTGGGACTAGGATACGGATTGACAATTGAAGTCCCCCCTTCACCGAAATATAAGGTCGACACTTGGGAGGAACTTACGGACTCTGAAAAGAAAGAATTGCTTGATAGTTTCTATCCTCAACTTGAATTTGACATAAAAAGAACAATTGATTGGATAGAAAATGGAAAACTAATATTCACAGGTAAAAAGGATGAAATTGGTCATTATGAATACGAAGACCTTAGGACAGTGAAGGAACGTGAATCAACTGTATGGAGGGAAGTAGAACGTGATGATACAACAGGATTCAAAGCATTTGAAAGTACCTAGAAATATTGAAAGAAGAAAAGAAACGCCCTACAACAACAGCTATAAGCAAGCTAAAACAGCACCCCAACTACATGAGAAATGGAACAGATAACATTCGAAATATTAAGTTCATATTTTCAATGTAAAAGAAAATCATTTTTGATTTTGAAAGCATCAAATGCTTACAAAAAGACTGAATTTGAGTTGATGATTGAAAAATATGCCTCTGATACAAAAATAAGTTACTGTTCAGATAAAAAAGCTAAAGTCTATTACGATGGAATCTTTGAAAAAGGTATTGAATTATATTCAAGATGTTAATAAGCAAATGCCAGGTTCTCAATTAAAATTCGACTTATTGCATAAAAAAAGTGGGGCATCTATTTGGGGCAATTTCTACTATGAACAAATTATTTTTTTAGGTCAAAATAAAATGTCTAAACATGACCGAATTAAATTAGCTCTACAAAACTTCTTGTTTGAAAAAATACAAGGAACGCTACCGGGTGTACGACAAATTTCACTCAAGCTACTTTTTTAATAAATCTTTAACGTGATCCCATTTACTACTTTTGTATCCATAGGTTTTTGCTCAAGTATATCTCTTTGTCCTTAAAAAGTGAAATTTGTCGTACACCCTAGCAATTGATAGTATATTTTTTCTCTTTTACCCTTCATACATTTTGCATTTTAAATAGATTATAATTGGCTCATTTAAAGCTTTAGTTGATATCATCCAACCCCATATATGAAAGCTTCTGTTATTAGATGATGGTTTTTGATGCACTTTTTGGTTAAAATAGTATCTATTTGATTTTTAAAGCTGTGTATTTCTCTAACTGCTCTTTCAAGCTTTTTTTGAAATAGCGCAATATCAAAAGAGTATTTAACGTCTTTTTGAATGAGTTGTTCAGCGTTTTTTTCTAAGAAATCAGTAAGTTCAATATTTTGATCTTTCTTCCTTCCAAATATCCATGGGTGTCCAACCCATACTTCTACCCATCCCTCTTCTTCTGATTTTAGTAAATCAAGCCATTCTTTGTAGTCACGGATTCCACTACAGCATTGGGGAGTAATAATGGGTTTATTCTCTGTAGCTATTACAATACCGCCTTCTAAAGGATGAATATCTTCTGGATCATACTCAGGGTTATCTTTAAGGTTTGTATTAATGATTTTTTCTAAATTGGAGGTGCTTACTTTGCTAATTCGTACCAACCTGGAACCTGGTTCAATGGATTCGATATGTTTAATACCACCATCGTTTAGACCTTTTAACCAGTAGGCATTCCACTCATATGGTAATTCTTTGGAGGATTCTTTAGGGTAGGGGTATTTTTTGTCTGAAAAATCAGAAACATTAAGCTCTATTACTGGGTATATTTGAAACTTGTCTATATGTTTCATAAAAAAAATCCCCAACACTTTATGTAAGAGCTGAGGATCATTAATAGAGTTGAATTAAGTCTTAATGAGTAGATAAATATTCTTTTACTCCATCAAAACTTGCAGTCATTGCGTCTTCTCCTTCTTTCCAGTTTGCTGGGCAAACTTCACCATGTTTTTCATGGTACTGCCAAGCATCCACTATTCTGAGCGTATCTTCTATGTTTCTGCCAAGAGGGAAAAAGTTAATGTACTCATGTCTTACTATTCCTTCTTTATCTATTAGGAATGTACCTCTATAAGCGATTCCAGCTCCTTCAAAAACTAAGTTGCCCTGCTCATCGTAATCATACTCACCATCTAAAACGCCAAAATTTGTAGCTATTGTCTTAGACACATCCGCAACGATTGGATAAGTAACTCCTTGAATACCACCCTGGTTTTTAGGTGTATTTAGCCATGCAAAGTGCGATTCTTCTGTATCTGTAGAGCAGCCAACCACTTTTACCCCTCTCTTTTCAAATTCTGCTAGTTTTTCTTGGAATGCTAAGATTTCTGTTGGGCATACGAAAGTGAAATCTTTTGGATAAAAGAAGAAGATAACCTCATTTTTTCCAATATATTGATCCAATGAAAAATCATCTACTATTTCTTCTCCATTGATTACTGCTCCCGCAGTAAATTTTGGAGCAAGTTTGTTTACTAATGACATAATTTTTATTGATTTTTAGATTCTAAAAAATATACTCGAAGTTAGAAGTCATTGTGGTATATTCCAATCAAACTTGATTTCATAACCCGAATAATTCGAGACTTATTCTACTAAAAAGAGTAACTCACTGACCACAAAGTGGTTGATACAAAATGAATAACCTCTTAATGGATAAAGTAAGTTAACCAAAGCTGAATTAATAACTAAATAAGTCTTTAAATGTTCCAGCAATATCAATTTTTTCTTTTCTAGCTATAGTGTCAGCTGTTTCTTTTAGTTTAAACGTCTTTATTAACTGTTGGCAAACTTTAATGTCATCTGCAAAAAATCGATCATGGTCGGCATGATCTACTTTTTCTCTTACAAGTTCATGACAAGCATCTAGTATTTTTCCTGATTTTAGAGGTTTTCTAAAATCAAATGCCTGAGCTGCACATAATAACTCAATAGACAGTATGTCTTCCACATTATTGATTATCTCTAGTGTTTTTCTAGCACTTATAGCACCCATGCTCACATGATCTTCCTGACCTAATGATGTAGGAATACTATCCGCACTGGCAGGAAAACATTTGCTTTTATTTTCACTTACTAAAGCTGCAGATGCGTATTGGGGAATCATAAACCCTGAGTTGATGCCCGTATCTTTCATAAGTAAAACAGGTAGACCATCGACTTCCCCATCTAATAAAAAGTATGTTCTTCTATCGGAGATATTTCCCATCTCACTCATTGCCAACCCCATATAATCTAGAGGTAAAGCAATAGGTTGACCATGAAAATGACCTCCACTTATTGTTTTTTCTGAGCTGAAAATAATAGGGTTATCTGTAACAGAATTTATTTCCGTTTCTAATATATTTTTAAAGTGCAGCCAGGCATTTCTTGATGCTCCATGTACCTGGGGCATACAACGAAATGAATAAGGGTCTTGTACTCTGTTGCAATCTTTATGAGAGCTAACCATTTCTGAACCTTCGAGGAGCTTGGTAAGCCGATATGCTACGTACTGATTTCCATCATAGGGTCTTAGGCTATGCAACTCTTTATCAAAAGGCTGGGTAGAACCCAACATGCCTTCCAGGCTCATTGCTCCTATAATATCAGCAGAGTCAAGACAGTTTTGGCTTCTTTCTAATATTTCTGCTCCATGAGCAGCCATAAACTGTGTACCATTGATAAGTGCTAGCCCTTCTTTTGCTCCAAGATCTAAAGGTTTTATGTTGTGGGAGGCTAAAATAGTATCTGCTGCTGTAAATTTCCCATCATACCAAGCCTCACCTAAACCTATCAGAGGAAGAAATAGATGCGATAATGGTGCAAGATCTCCAGAGGCTCCAAGAGAGCCTTTTTCAGGAACTAACGGAATTATGTCATTTTCAATATGCCAGATTATTCTCTCAATGGTACCTAAAGAGATCCCTGAATATCCTTTCGCTAAGGCATGCACTTTTAGAATAAGCATCAGCTTAGCTATTTTTAATGGGATTGGGTTACCAATTCCTACGCTATGGCTGAGGAGTAAATTTCTTTGAAGCTCTTTTGTTTGGCTAGCAGATATTATGCTTGTGCAAAGCTTACCAAAACCTGTATTTATTCCATAAACGGTCTTACCAGTGTCTACTATTTTTTGTACCGAAGATTGGCTTTGCTTTATTTTCTGTATCGTATCCTTCGAAAGTTCTGCTTTTAATTTTCCTGTAGCTATTCTTAATAGCTTTGAAACGGTTAAGAAATCTTCTCCATAGCTGAATGCTTTTCTCATATTTCAAAATTTTATACTTTTTTTACTCTAAAGAAACTTGTTTCTCTTTTGGGTATTTTACTTCGTAATGTGTTTTAAGCTTTTTAGAACCCAATGGTGAAAGTTCAAAGTTCCAGTTTACTATTCCTGTATTTTCATCTAACTTTCCCCCACTATAATCTATATACTCTACCTGAATTTCTTTATTAGTAGAAATAGGAAATTGATCTTGTATGTTAATCTTTACTGGTTGGCTTTTATTGTTTTTTACTTCAATTTCCCAAACTTTGGTTTCTTTTTTATTGCTTCCTATAAACTGTTTTGCAACAAAGTTTTTTGCTTTTTCCCTAGTTACTACAATACTTTTATCTCTTCCTAGAGAAAGAGTGAGTGTATCCTCTGTATTGTTGGGGTTTAAGTTTGATTTCCCCATATAGGTGCCCTCAAAGTATATGCTGGCTTCGCCATTTAGCAAGTTGAGCTTTTCCCAATTGGCAATTTTAGCGGTTAGAAATGCATCTTTGTCTAGTTTTGGCACGCAGAAATATTGATATTCAGCATCCACATTTACTTCTTTAAGGTTTACTGAATATTTTTTACCATCACTAGGTATGTTATAAGTGCTTTTGACATCGTATTGAATAGTCGTTTGCTGCACATTTTCAACTACTGGAGTAAAGTCTGCTGCTACAATTTTTTGTTGCTTTTCACTTACTTTATCTTCTAATCCAGCACTTAACTCTGCGTAACCAAGTACATTTTCTTTTTTAGATCTTTCATAATAAACTCTTGGGGGTGGTGGATTATAAAAACTCAAATACCACTTAGATAGGCTTGGTTTTGTGCCTCCCTGAGTCGGGTTTCCCGATGAAATGGATAGTGTAGCATTATTCCAGTCTTCACCAGACTGTTGATATACCTGAGCTCTATAAACTAAGTTGATAGGTTTGTTTAAAGTTTTTGCTCTTATGTCATAAGAAGGAATCCAACCTGCAGATTTCACAAAGTATTTAATTTCTAATTCGGCAGAGGTGTTTTGACTTGATTCAACAATAACTACAACTTCACTAGTACTCTTTTTTAGTGCTGCACTTTGTGTATTTATTTGTTGTTCAATTTTTTTTAATTCTTCTTTATGGTTTTCTAGAAGAATATTGATCTCCAGTTTTTTAGAACTAATATTGGTTAGTCGTGTTCTGAAAAAAGATGCTGCTTCTTGAAGTTCTGTAACTTTTAACCCTGTTTCCTCCCCACCTATTTTTTGATTGGCCAAAATCATTTGTTGCTCTTTCTCCAAAACATCTAATTGAGATGTCTGAAGGTTAATTTTTTGTTGAAGCTCTCTTTTTTGTTTATTGAGGGGTTTAATTTCTTGGTTTTCCGTAGTCTCTTTAAGGTAGTTTAGTTGATGGTTTACTGAGAGTATAGTGAACTTTCCATATCCATTCACTTGTATTCCTTCTTTATCCAAGTATGGGGATAAGTTCTCAAACTTTAATTGAGTAACTCCGGGGTTAATCGTTGTTTCCCCATTCCTGGTTATTTCTGCTCCACTTAAAAAGACAGTTACCTTTTTGATTTTAGAGGGTATAACTTTATCAACTTCCGATGCAAAAGTTTTTACACCTTTCAGAGAAAGAAAGACTAAAAAGACAAGGCTTATTCTATTCATTCTTTATATGAGTTATTTTGAAAAACATTTATTACACTAATTAATTAAATTTTACTCAGGAATCAATATTCGATTGGCATTTTCAATTTTTGAAACCCAAATACTAGAGGCTTCAACTAAAAACCTAATACTAATTTTATTTTTAAATGTGTCTAGTTCCATCTCCACCCCATCTTTATATCCTTGGTTATTACATAATACCCAAACCCAAACTAGTGGCTTGTCAATAAGTTCTGATAATATAATTTTATCGCTTCTACTTACCTTATATACCTTATCTGGCTTTTGAACATCTCTGAAGCTAGTGCTTTTAGTTATTTTTAAACCTATCTCATCGTATTCGGGTAAAGCCAATAGTTTTAAGTAGTGATCTCCTACCTCAAAAATAAGTTCATAAATAAAATGAAACTTTCTTTCTGTAGAATTACCGTAAACAACAAAAACAGAGTTTATTGTTTCTCCAATTATTGGATCAAAATTCATTGTATTATTCAAATTATATATAAATAGGTCTGGTAAATCTTGTATATAACTTTAAATTTCATTAATTAAGCATTGTTAAAATAATTATTATGAGTGATATTAAGCAGAAAATACCTAATGCAACAACATCTTTAGTTTTAGGTATTATATCTATTCCTACATGTATGTGTTACGGTATAGTAGGTTTGATATGTGGTTTTTTAGCAATTAGAATGGCTTCTAGTGGACAAAAAGCATATAACCTTAACCCTGAAGAGTACGATGAGAGTTCTTTGGGTAATTTAAAAACTGGTAAGATTACAGGAATTATTGGGATGATTTTGTCTGTTATATACTTGTTTTTCACCATTGTTTTATTTGTAATGCTAGGGTCAGATGCCTTTAACCAAGATGAATTAATGAGAATATTGCAGGAGTTACAACAACGATAAAGTTGAACTATAGTAATTTAATTGATTGGCTGGAAGTAAACCAATCAAAGTGCTTTTTTAAAGCTGCATCTGGTTTTGACTGCCTAGGTTGCGGCTTTCAGAGATCTCTTATATTTTTACTAAAAGGGCAGGTTATAGATAGTTTTTTAATGTATCCTGCCCTTATTCCTTTTCTTATGACTTTTGGTCTTCTAGCTATTCACTTAATTTTTAAATTAAAGAATGGTGCAATTCTATTAAGGTATTCTTTTATTTTAACCTCAATAGTGATAGTTGTTAATTATTTGGCTAAACTCTATGCTTTCACTCTGTAGTCTAATACTCTACTTTTCAATACCAATCACTACTTCTTGATTATCAAGCTCTAAGTTGTCTACAGCCTTTTGGTTCACCTGATCAGCTAACTCTAAAGATGTCGCTTGAGTCTCTGTGCAGATATAATTTTTGTGATCTAACACAGCATTGTTGATGATGCTTTCTGATTTCTTTATTGCGATTTTGATTTTGTCTTGTACTTCAAAACCTGAGTCTTTCCTCATATTTTGAACTTTATTTACAATATCTCTAGCAATTCCTTCTTTTTTAAGCTCATCACTAATAGCTAAATCTAATGCAACTGTCAGCCCATTTTCTTTTGCAATAGACCAGCCTGGAATATCTTCTGTAATTATTTCAATATCCTCATTGCTTAGTTCTACTACATTACCTTCCAAGTTTAACTCAATTGTTTTTCCTTCTTCTAAAAGAGTTATTTTCTCATTATCTAGAGCTTGAATTTCTTTAGAAAGTAATCCCATTAAGCTCTTATACTTTTGCCCCAATTTTCTAAAGTTAGGCTTAGCCTTTTTTACAAATACCCCTGAGTTTCCTTCCAAGAAGTCTATTTTCTTAACGTTTACTTCGTTGAGAATTATTTCTTCTACCTTTTTGATTTGCTGAGTTAAATGTTCATTGAGATCAGGAATTAAAATTTTTGACAATGGTTGCCTAACCTTAATTTTTTCTTTTTTTCGTATAGAATGAATTAAGGATGAAATAGTTTGAGAAAGGGCAATTCTTTCTTCCAGGTTTTTATCTATTAACGACTCATCTGAAGCTGGGAAGTTGCTCAGGTGGACAGAGAGAACATCCTCTCTTTTAGTAACAGCATTTAAGTCTCTAAAAAGTTTTTCGGCATAAAAAGGTGCAATAGGAGCCATTAACTTGGCTACTGTTTCTAAGCATAAATACAAGGTTTGGTATGCAGATACCTTATCCTCATTCAGTTCACTTTTCCAAAACCTTTTTCTGTTAAGTCTGACATACCAGTTACTTAAGTCGTCTATTACAAAGCTTTGAATAGCTCTTGTCGCTAAAGTTGGATCGTAATTTTCTAAAGACTCTTCTACTTCTTTAATTAAGCTGTTCAACCTGGATACTATCCACCGATCACTCTCTGACTTGTGGCTTTGTGAGTTATCACTTTCCAGAAAACTAAAGTTGTCGAGGTTTGCATAAAGTGCAAAAAAAGAATAGGTATTATAAAGTGTTCCAAAGAACTTTCTTTTAGTTTCATCCAACCCTTCTATATTGAATTTTAAATTGTCCCAGGGTGGTGCATTTTCTATCATATACCACCTGGCAATGTCAGGCCCATATTTCGAAAGTATTTCAAACGGGTTTACTGTATTCCCAAGTCTTTTTGACATTTTATTGCCCTCTTTATCTAATACAAGTCCAGTAGAAATCACATTTTTAAAAGCGACGCTATCTTCTAGCATTACTGCAAGAGCATGCAATGTAAAGAACCACCCTCTTGTTTGATCCACTCCTTCTGATATGTAATCCGCAGGAAACTTACTCTCGAAAACATCTTTGTTTTTTACAGGATATCCCCACTGTGCATAAGGCATGGCTCCACTGTCAAACCAAACATCAATTAGGTCAGCTTCTCTGTACATTGGCTCTCCTTTAGAACTAACCAGGATTACTTCATCTACAAATGGTCTGTGAAGATCAAAGTTTTCTGTAAGCTTATTATCTACTAAATATGGGAAGTCTTCAGGCAAAAAACCTTTTTCAGAAGATTGTATCAATTCTTTTTCAAGCTCTTCCAAAGACCCAATGCACTTTTCTTCCATACCATCTTTAGTTCTCCAGATAGGTAAAGGAGTTCCCCAGTACCTCGACCTGGAAAGGTTCCAGTCTACTAAGTTTTCCAACCAATTACCAAACCTTCCTATTCCTGTTGAAGTAGGATACCAGTTAATGGTTTTATTTAATTCCACCATTTTGTCTTTGAAAGCAGTAGTTTTAATAAACCATGAGTCTAACGGGTAATATAGTATAGGTTTATCCGTTCGCCAGCAATGAGGGTAGTTATGTTCGTATTTTTCTACTTTGAAAGCTCTATTCTCTTCCTTCAATTTTATAGCAATCAGAACATCTGTAGGCTTAAAATCTGGTTCATTACGTACTTCTTCGCTTTCATATTCTGGCTTTACATATTTTCCAGCAAAATCAGTAACTTCTTTTACAAACCTTCCTTGTTTATCAACCAAAGGAACTTCTTTTCCAGTTTCATCCGTAACAAGAATGGAGCTTATATTATTCTGCTGGGAAACCCTAAAGTCATCCGCTCCAAAAACGGATGCAGTATGTACAATGCCTGTTCCATCTTCTGTAGTTACATAGTCTCCAGGAATTACAACAAATGCTTTTCCTACAGGTTTTACATAGGGCATCAGCTGTTCATAGTTTATGCCAAGAAGATCACTTCCTTTAAGCTCCTGAGCTATTTTGAATGGTATTACTTTATCACCAGGTTTATACTCAGAAAGTTCTTTTTCCTTGCCTTTATCAGAAAAATATTTACTTAAAACTCCCTTAGCCAGTATTACACTTACTTTTTTGAAGGTATAAGGGTTAAATGTTTGGACTTTTACATAGTCTATATTTTTGCCAATGGTCAATGCACAGTTGGATGGCAATGTCCAAGGAGTGGTAGTCCAAGCAAGGAAAAATACTTCTTCCTTTTCTTCCTCAAATAAAAATTGGGAAGTACTATCTTTCGTGACTTTGAATTGAGCAGTTACAGATGTGTCTTTTACGTTCCTGTAACATCCAGGAAGATTCAATTCATGAGAACTAAGTCCTGTTCCGGCTGCGGGAGAGTATGGCTGAACTGTGTAACCTTTGTAAAGAAGGTCTTTTTCGTAAAGCTTTTTTAATATTGCCCATAAAGATTCAATGTACTCTTTTTCGAAAGTTATATATGGATCTTTTAAATCAACCCAATAGCCAATTTTTTCAGTCAGATCATCCCACTGCTCTTTGAAGCTCATTACTGCTTCTTTACATTTCTGGTTATAGTCTTTTATAGAGATTTTCTTACCAATATCTTCTTTGGTGATACCCAAATCCTTTTCTACTTTTAGCTCTACAGGTAAGCCGTGGGTATCCCAGCCTCCTTTTCTCTCTACTTTAAAGCCTTTCAGTGTTTTGTACCTACAAAAAATATCTTTAATTGTCCTTGCCATCACATGGTGGATACCAGGTGCCCCATTTGCAGAGGGGGGACCTTCATAAAAAACAAAGGATGGGCTGTCTTTTCGCGTAGAAACTGATTTTTCGAAAACTTTATTTTCTTTCCAAAACTTCAGTACTTCATCGGCGAAGTTTACAAAATCGGCTTGTTTATATTCCTTGTATCTCATTGTCACTTCAAAGTTGATACAAAGATAGGAACAGGTATATAATTAGTAACTCTTTAAAGGCTAATTGACAGGAAATTTCCAGAAGTTTAGTTACTGTTTTCTTTTTGCAGCACTGGTTTATAGCTTTTACAAAGAAAAATTAACTGTAAGTATTGTTAAGATTAAGACATATAAGAGCATTCAATAAATAGCTTTTATATATTTGATTTACAATATATATTACAACATATGCGGCTCCTCCTATCATTATTCTTTGCTTTAGGAAATTTCTTTTCTATTGCACAAGAAGTACAAAAAGCAGATACTCTATTTGCTAACCAGTATGTTGAAAAAGCACAAGTACTACAAGACTCTGCTAGGTATGATAGTTCTATTTATTATTTCAAAGCTGCTTCTTTAATTTATGAAAAGGCAGATAATTGGGAGAGGTGGGTGGAAACATATAATGGGATTGGAGAAAATTATAGAGAGTTATATAACTACGAAAAAGCATTAAGCTATCTAAGAAAAGCATTGGAAAAAGGGTTAAAGTATCTAGATAAAGATAATCCCTGGATATCCGATACTTATGTAAAAATGGGAATAATTTATGCAGGTCTAGGAAACTACTTTAAAGCTACAGAATACTATCAAAAAGCACTAGAAGTTTATCTGAGAGTATATGGCATTGAACATACCAAAATAGCAACTGTTTACATGAATATGGGTATAGTTCATCATGATAAAGGAAATTATGATAAAGCTTTAGAGTATTATCAAAAAGCGCTAAAAATAGATTTAAAGATACTTGAAAGTGGACACCCTAGCATAGCAAGCTCATATATGAGTATAGGTTTAGTTTATGAGGATCAAGGAAATTATGACAAAACTTTAGAGTATTATCAAAGAGCATTAAAAATATATTTAAATAAGTATGGCAATAAGCATATAAAAGTTGCAACTGCTTATGGGTATATAGGAATAGTTTATAATAAACTGGGAAATTACCCAAAAACATTAGACTATTACCAGAAAGCATTAGAGGTTAAGTTAAAAACTTACAAGAGCAATCATCCCAGTATTGCTATCACATATCATAATATAGGAATAACTTACTACGAATTAGGTGATTACCAAAAAGCATTAAAATATTATCAAGAGGTATTAAGGATTAACTCAAAAGTTTATAGTAAAGAACACCCTAGAGTTGCAAGTACATATATTGGTGTAGGTAATGTTTACAACTCAAAAAATGACTATACAAAAGCTACAGAATACTATCAAAAAGCGCTAGAAATTTACCTGAAAATATATGGTAATAAGCATCCTTTAATAGCAACTATTTACCACAATATGGGTTCGGTTAATAGATCTATGCAAGCTATAGAGTATTATAAGAAAGCTTTAAGTATTAGGTTAAATCTATATGGTAAAGAACACCCTTTGGTAGCAAATACGCTAATAAATATGGGAATCGTTTATAAAAACTTAAATGATTATGGTAAAGCTTTAGAGTATTATCAAAGAGCTCTAAGAATAAACCTAAAAATATATGGGAATGAACACCCTAAAATAGCTCTTAGTTATGAAAATATAGGATCAGTTTATAGGGATCAAGGAAGATATACAAAGGCTTTAGAGTATTATCAGAGAGCATTAGATATTAAACAGAAAGCTTATAATAAAGATAACTCTAACATAGCAAATATCTACAGAAGTATAGGTTTGGTTTATAATGATCAAAAAGATTATAAAAAAGCTCTAAAATACTATCAAAGTTCTATTATTGCCTTAGTAAAAAACTTTAATGACTCAAGTTTTTATAAAAACTCTCCTTTAGAAGAAATTAAATCAAAACCTTATTTATTAAAAGCATTTATTAGTAAATCACTCACACTTAAAGAACTTTATTACAACCAGTCCCATAACCTCAAAGACCTACAATTCTCCTTAGAAACCTATCAACTAGCTGCTGATCTTTTGGATAGTATGAGAAGTGATCATACCTCTACTCAAACTAAACAGGAACTAACTGAAAAGAACATTTCATCTGTATATGAAGGAGCAATTTCTACTGCCTGTGAGCTTTATCAGGTTACCAAAGACCCAAGCTATTTCCATCAAGCCTTTACTGCATCGGAAAGAAGCAAAGCCTATCTGCTCAGAGAAGCACTCAACGAATACAAAGCCAAACAATTTGCTGGTATCCCTGATTCTTTAATTGAACACGAGAACGAACTGAAAATTAAAATTGCATTTTATGAGAAATCACTTTTTGACGCAAAAAACACAGGTGTTGACAAACAAATAGATACCCTCAAAGTACAAAGCTATCAAAGTACTCTTTTTGATCTGAAAAGGCAGTATGAAAATTTAGTGGTTACCCTGGAAAAAGACTACCCTGAATACTATCAGATCAAATATGAAACCAAAGTAGCTTCTGTAGAAGATATAAGAGAAAACCTGTTGGGTGATAGATCCGCTTTTATAGAATATTTTACTGGAGATAGTGTATTTTATGTGTTTTCTCTTACTAAAGAAAAAATAAAACTTCACGCCATTGAAGATCTTGCTGAAATCCAGAAATCCACTCAGGAATTAAGAACTACTTTTACCCCTTCTACTTCTAAATTTGATCGTACAAGCTATAAAAAATTCACTAAAAATAGTTTTTTCTTATACCAAAAACTACTAGCTACTGTACTATACTCTTTAGAAACAAAACCCAATAAACTCATCATTGCCTCTGATGGAATCATTAGCTACCTTCCCTTTGAGCTATTGCTTTATAAAGAAGCCCCTTTAGCTAAAAGTGAAAAAGAAATTAACTATGCCCATCTTCCTTATCTCTTGAATCAATATCAGGTAAGCTATACCTATTCAGCAACCCTTATCCAACAAAATAAGAAAAACCCTCTTCGAGTCTCAAAGAAAGATAGAGATATTAAGAACGAATGTCTTGCCTTAGCGCCAGCTTATGGAGAAAAAAGTACCTCCTTTGCTATAAGAGGAAATTTTGACCTCCTTAGAAATGAAGAGCTAAAGCTTCTCCCTGGCGCAAAGAAAGAAGCTCAAAATATTAGTAAGTATTTCAATGGTAAGTTCCTTTTCGATACAGAAGCCAACGAAGTTAATTTTAAAAGGGAAGCTACTAAATATTCCATCATTCATCTAGCCACTCATGCAGAAGTAGAAGATAAAGACCCTCTCTATTCAAAGATCTATTTCACTAACACAAATGATTCTATTGAAGATGATACTTTACATACCTATGAGTTGTACAATATGAAATTAAATGCAGATCTGGTGGTTCTGAGTGGTTGTGCCACGGGCTCAGGAGAATATATAAAAGGCGAGGGAGTGATAAGTTTATCCAGAGGCTTTATGTATGCAGGAACACCAAGTGTGGTGCTATCTCTTTGGCAAGTATCTGATGAGCATACCTCTAGTTTGATGGACTATTTTTACAAAGCATTATCAGAAGGTTTAGCCAAAGACGAAGCACTACAAAAAGCCAAGAAGCAATATTTAAAAAAAGCAGATGTTTTTACATCACACCCTTACTACTGGGCATCGTTCATATTGCATGGCGATGAGAAGCCTATTACGTTGAGTAGAAAGATTAATCTTTGGTGGTGGTTAGTAGGAGTAGCTCTGATACTACTTTTAGGGTTAGTTATAGCTAAGAGAAAGAACCTTCTGTAACATTATTAACAATATAATAGACTTTATTTAGTACTAACAATTCATAAAATGTTTATGCGATTCCTCCTAGCACTACTCTTTACTTCAGGGCACTTTCTCTCTATTGCTCAAGAAAAATATGAAACTAAAATTGACACTCTTCTTGCCAATGAATATATGAAAGAAGCCAAGGTACTACAGGACTCTGCTAGGTATGATAGTTCTATTTATTATTTCAAAGCTGCTGCAAAGATTTATAAAAAAGCAGAAAATTGGGAGAAGTGGATAAAAGCGTATAATTGGATAGGATGGAATTATAAAGGTTTATCTTATTATGATAAAGCTTTATTTTATCTTCAAGAATCATTAGATAAAGGATTAAAGAAATTAGGAAATAAACACTCTAAAGTAGCACTTACTTATAATCATATAGGTAATGTTTATGACTCTCAAGGTTCCTATCAAAAAGCCCTAGAATACTATCAAAAAGCATTGGATATTATGCTAATAGTTTACGGTGAAACCCATTCTCTAGTAGCAAGTATTTATGGTAATAAAGGGTTAGTCTATAAAAGGTTAGGTAGCTATCAAAAAGCTCTAGAGTACTATGAAAAAGCTCTAAAAATTTATTTAGAAACAGGTGGCAAGGAACATCATAGTGTAGCACTTACTTATAGATACATAGGTAACATTTATCACAAACAAAGTCATTATCAAAAAGCATTAGAATACTATCAAAAAGCCCTAGAAATAGACTTAAAAACATATGGAGGTGAACATCCTTATTTGGCACATATATATGGTGATATGGGCATAGTTTGCAGAAGCCAAGGTGCTTATGAAAAAGCCCTGGAATACTATCAAAAAGAGCTAAATATTTACTTGAAAGTTTTAGGAAGAGAAAATATTTCGGTAGCAAAAGTCTATCACAACCTGGGTAATGTTTATGCAAATCAAAGTAACTATGATAAAGCACTAGAATACCATCAAAAAGTATTAGAGATTGCTTTGAATGTTTTGGGTAAAAACCATCCCAAAATTGAACTTATTCACTGTAGTATCGCTAATGTTTATGAAATTCAAGGTGCTTATGAAAAAGCATTGGAATACTTCCAGAAAGCTCTCAGCATTGCCCTTAAGGTTTATGGTAAGAGTCATTCTAATATAGCAAGTATTTACAGTGGCATGGGTTTAGCTTATGCAAATCAAGGCTCTTACCAAAAAGCTCTAGAATACTATCAAAAAGCCCTAAATATTGGCTTGAAGACTTTAGGTAAAGAACACCCTAATGTAGCAAGCATTTATAATAATATGGGGTTGGCTTATAGATACAGAGGTGTTTATGAAAAAGTACTAGAATACTATCAAAAAGCATTAAAAATTCAGATAAAAACCTTAGGTAGAGAGCACCCTGATATAACAACTACTTATATGAATTTGGGTTTAGTTTATGCAGATCAAGGTTTTTATGAAAAAGCTTTTTTTTATTATGAAAAAGCTATTCATATTCAATTAAAGATTTTAGGTAAAAAGCACTCTAAAGTAGCACTTACTTATAATAACATGGGATTAACTTATCAAAATCAAGGTTTCTATCAAAAAGCTTTATTTTGTTATCAAAAAGAACTAATTGCCTTAGGAAAAAACTTTAAGGATACAAGTATTTACATAAACCCTATTTTGGATCAAATTATCTCAAAACCTGAGATGTTAAGAGCACTTATAAGCAAGTCAGCCATATTAAAAAACTTTTACTACAAAAAGTCCCTCCAGCTTAAAGACCTCCAGCTTTCTTTTGAAACGTATCAACTAGCCGCCAGTCTTCTAGATACCATGCGGAACGACTACTTATCTATTCAATCTAAACAAAAACTTACCGAAAAGAATATTTATAATGTTTATGAAGGTGCTATTTCTACTGCCTATGAGCTTTATAATATCACTAAAGATTCTAACTACCTCTATCAAGCTTTTACAATATCAGAAAGAAGCAAAGCCTATCTACTCAGACAAGCACTCAACGAATCTAAAGCTAAACAATTTGCTGGTATTGCTGACTCCTTGCTAGAGAGTGAGAAAGATCTAAAAATTAAAATTTCCTTTTATGAAAAATCTCTTTTTAACGCTCAACATCCTAGTATTGGAAAAGAAATAGATACTCTCAAAGTAAAGAACTACCAAAACAACCTCTTTGATTTGAAAAGAGAATATGAAAAACTAGTGGCAGCACTAGAAAAAAACTATCCTGAATATTATCAAATCAAATACGAAACTAAAGTAGCCTCTGTAGAATATATTCGAGAGAATCTCTTAGATGGTCATTCCGCTTTTGTTGAGTACTTTGCAGGTGATAGCGCTTTATATGTATTTGCCATTACTAAAGAAAAGATACAATTTCATTCCATTAAAGATCTTGGTAAAATTCAAGAGGCTGCTCAGGAACTTCAAAGTATGTTCAAGTTTTATTATCCAGAGCTTAGCCTTAAAGCCTACGAACAGTTTACAGAACCCACTCACCTACTATATCAAAAGCTTTTAGCGCCTATAGTAGATTCTTTAAAAATAAAACCAAAAAAAATCATCATTGCCTCTGATGGGGCTGTAAGCTATCTTCCCTTTGAGCTATTATTATACAAAGAAGCTCCTTTAGTAAAAAGTGAAAGAGAAATTAACTATGCAGAACTTCCCTACCTTCTAAACGATTATCAAATAAGCTATACCTATTCCGCAACACTGCTTCGACAAAACAAGAAAGAGTCCGTTAGAATTCATAAAAGAGATAAAGGTATTAGGAGTGAATGCCTTGCCTTTGCTCCTACCTATGGAAAAGAAAGTGCCACTTTTGCTACAAGAGGAAGCTTTGAGCTTCTTAGAAATGAAGAGCTAAAGCTTCTCCCCGGAGCTAAGAAAGAAGCTCAAAACATTAGTAAGTATGCCGATGGTAAATTCCTTTTTGATGCAGAAGCCAGTGAAGCCAACTTTAAAAGAGAAGCTACTAACTATTCCATCATTCACCTGGCTACTCATGCAGAAGTAGAAGATAAAGATCCACTTTATTCTAAAATCTACTTTACTAATACTAACGACTCAATAGAAGATGATACTTTACATACTTATGAGTTGTACAATATGAAATTGAATGCAGACCTGGTGGTACTGAGTGGTTGTTCCACTGGTTTGGGGAAATATGTAAAAGGTGAGGGAGTAATGAGTTTATCGAGAGGTTTTATGTACGCAGGAGCACCAAGTATAGTGCTTTCACTTTGGCAGGTATCGGATGAGCATACCTCCAATTTGATGGATTATTTTTACAAAGCTTTGTCAGAGGGATTAGCTAAAGGCGAAGCACTACAAAAAGCCAAGAAGCAATATTTACAAAAAGTAGATGCTTTTACCTCCCATCCTTACTACTGGGCATCCTTCATATTGCATGGAGATGAGAAACCTATTTCATTAAGCAGAGAAATTAATCCTTGGTGGTGGTTAGGTGGAATTACTCTGGTACTACTTCTAGTATCTATTGTAGTTAAAAAGAGAAGGAGGTAATTTATTAATACATACGTTCCACTTCTGATAATCAAATACTTATTTATATTCTTTGTTAAAGAATCTCATGGAGTACATATAAATTTAGTAGAAAGTGTAACACTACTTTTTTTGCTAATTAGGTTTTGCTATTCCTGCTCATTTTCTATGATAATAACATCAGATAAATCAAATAAATCTCTTTTTAATAAAAAGAAGTGGTTACAAAATAACATAATATATACATATAAAAGTGTAATGTTATTTTGTTTTTGATTTTAAAAGGATTGGATAAGTTGCTAGAAGCACTTATCAATTTAACCTAGTTACTTATCACTCTGTCCTTTTTATGCTGCAGCAGTTAAAAACGAATAACAGTTTTTTTAACTTATAACTCAATTATTTTATGAAACATTTAATTTTATTTTCACTGTTATTAACATTCTCAAACACTTCTTGGGCTCAAAGTAATAATTATTTTGAACCAAATAGACCAAGAAACAACTCTGGAAGCTTTAATACTTTTCTTGGATTAATTGCGGGTTTCGATAATACCAATGGGCATCGTAACACATTTGTAGGTCATGCAGCTGGTGCGAATAATACCAGTGGAACATATAATACGTTTATTGGTCAAGGAGCTGGTTCGAATAATACCTCAGGAAACCATAATACATTTGTAGGAATGTTATCAGGAAGTTCTAATACTACAGGATGGGATAATACATTTGTAGGACGCTTGTCAGGACACTCTAACACTACTGGAACAAATAATGCTTTTGTAGGAAGAGATGCTGGAAGTAGTAATACAGAAGGGAGAAGTAATACCTTTATTGGTTCTTACTCTGGCGGGAGAAATACAACAGGAGAGAATAATACATTTGTAGGTCGATCTGCAGGGTATAGAAATACTACTGGAAATCACAATACTTTTATAGGGAAGGGTGCTGGTGATGCTAATACTAATGCACATTGGGGTACATTTATAGGTTACGGTTCAGGCTCTAATAATACTACTGGTGATGCAAATGTATTTGTTGGTAACTATGCTGGTTACGATAATACAACAGGGGAAAGAAATATTTTCGTTGGCGCTAGTGCAGGAGAAAATAATACTACAGGTAGTAGAAATGTTTTTTTAGGAGATAGAGCAGGAAACGATAATACTGCAGGAAGCAATAATGTATTTCTCGGCAATCATGCTGGTTACCGTGAAAGAGGTTCTAATAAACTTTATATTGCTAACTCTAGCAATAACACTCTTATTTATGGTGATTTCCAAGCAAGAAAAGTTGGGATTGGTACAACACAAGTAGGTTCTTTCACTTTAGCAGTAGAAGGGTCTATAGGAGCTAGAGAAGTACATGTTACCAGTGCTAATCCCTGGCCAGATTATGTCTTTGAAGAAGATTACAACTTGCCTGATCTAAAAGAAGTAGAACAGTTTCTAAAAAAAGAGAAGCACCTTTCTGAAATTCCTTCTGCTGCTGAAGTAGAAAAAAATGGACAGAATCTGGGAGAAATGAATGCTAAGCTTCTTAAAAAAATAGAGGAACTAACACTCTACACGATTCAACAGCAAAAGTTGATAGAAAAATTTGAAAGCAGACTAAATACACTTGAAAACAAACAATAACCATGAAGAAAAGAATTTTTTTGAGCCTCTTCTTCATAGGACTATGCTTGACTAATATTAGCGCACAGCAGGTTTCATTGAGATTATATGAAGAGTTGAGAAGTAAATCAGATAATGACATTATACAAATTGTAGCCTTACTTGACGATCAGGCTAATTTGGATGATATTTACGAGTCTAAAATGCACGTTGATGATAAAGCCAGAGCTACTATCAACAGATTACAAGAAAAAGCTGGAAAAACACATCAATCAATAATTGAACTATTAGACTATGGCAAAAAATTAGGTGACGTTTCAAGTTACGAAGCCTTCTGGGTTGTAAACATGTTTATGGTTCAGGCTAAAAAAAGCTACTTGGAAGGAATCATTCTAAACAATTCTGAGTTTTCATTCTTAGACTTGGATGTAGAGCTAGATTTAGATGAACCAATAGTTGAAGAAAATCCAGCAGACATTGAAGCTGTAGGAGCTCCAGAACCTGGCTTAAGGATTATTAACGCACATAGGATGTGGGAACTTGGTTTTACTGGTGAAGGCAGTATTGTAATGACTTCTGACACAGGTGCTGATATGACGCACCCTGCTTTAAGTAGAAGCTGGAGAGGAAATAACGTGCCAGTTAATGAAGCTTGGATTGATGTTAGTAACAATCCATCACAAGTACCAAACGACTGTGATGTTCCACAAATATCTCATGGTACTCATGTTACAGGGATTATGTGTGGTTTAGACCCTGCAAATAATGATACAATAGGAGTGGCTTTCGACGCTCAATGGATTGCTGCAAAAAGCATTTGTGGAGGCGCAGGAAATGGTATCTCGAGGCACACTAGAGTTTTTCAATGGGCAATGAACCCAGATGGTAACCCAAACACAGTTAACGATATGCCAGATGTCATAAATAATAGTTGGTTTGATCGTGCTTCTAGCTGCAATCAACTTTTTCAAACATTATTTATTAATGTTGAAACAGCTGGTATTGCTATCGTGTTTTCTGCTGGAAATAGTGGGCTTAATGGTGCAAGTTCTATTACTGTACCTAAAAATATAAATACTAGTTTAGTTAATACTTTTTGTGTTGCCAATATTCAGGGAAATTTATTTCTCAATGGTAACTTTAACCCTATTGCAGCGAGATCAAGTAGAGGTCCATCCGTTTGTGGGGGTGAAGGCTCACTATTGATAAAACCAGAAGTGTCAGCTCCAGGAACAAGAGTTAGATCATGCATTCAGCAAGGTCAATATGGTCTTCTCTCAGGTACATCTATGGCTGCACCACATGTTTCAGGAGCCATTGCTTTGCTGAAAGAAGCTTTCCCTCATCTTACAGGTGAGCAGCTTAAGCTCGCTCTCTACTATACTGCTAGTGACCTTGGTGTGCCAGGGGAAGATAATACGTATGGCATGGGGCTAATTGACGTTTTTGCAGCTTATCAGTATCTCTTAGGGCAAAACTGTGAGGGTGAAATCGTTCTAAGAGATCCACTAAATGGAGAGGAAATATTCGCTTCTGGGCAAAGGGTTATTACCAGTTCAGTCATAGAACCTGGCTCTAATATCACTATGAAAGCCAATAGTCTGGTATTATTAGAAGATGGATTTAGCGTAAGTAGTAATGCTCAATTTAGAGCTTATCTGGAATCTTGTGTCCCTGGAGTTGCTAACTTTAATGAAGCAAATAGATTAGCCTCAGAGACTAGTTACCTTACTAATTTAAAAGAAGATCTAACTGCTAAGAAAATTAAAATTTACCCTAATCCAGCAGAAAACTCTTTTAAAATTAATTTGGATAGCTATGTGAAAAATGCATCTCTTAGAATTATCAATATATCTGGAGATGTGGTTTTTTCTAAAAGTAGAATTACTGAAAACGAAATGGATATTGACACAAAAGGATATCCAAATGGAATTTATTTTGTGCATATCACTTCAGATAATGGTGAAAGTAATATTACTAAGTTGGTAATTCAAAAATGATATAAATACAATTTAGCCCTCCCTAAAGTTTTTGAGGAGGGCTTTTTATATAAAATTACATTAGAATTAAAAAAACATAAAGACTACCCGTAAATGTTACGAGTAGTCTTTACTATCTTGGTTCTTAATAGAAACAGGTTATAATTGATCTATAAACTCTTTCACTTGTTCTTTTGTTTTTCCAGTCTTTTTCTGGATTCTACCGAGAAGCTCATCTTCCTGTCCTTCTTCGTATTTCAAATCATCATCGGTTAATTCAGCATAATTTTGCTTTACTTTACCTTTTAAAACATTCCAGTTTCCACGAATTTTATCTGTTGTACTACTCATAATTTTATGATTTTAAGTTTAATTGTTAAAAAAAATATACTTTTATACAGTTTGTTTTGCATGTTTTCCTTCATTAATTTCTTCAATTACCTTTTTGTTAAAGGCTTCTAGGTCAGAAGGTGTTCTGCTTGTTACTAATGCTTGATCAACAACTACCTCTTGATTTACCCATTTAGCTCCTGCATTTTCCAGGTCTTTTTGTATAGAAGGATACGATGTTATCTCTCTTCCTTCCAATACTTCTGCATCAATTAATAATTGTGACCCATGGCAGATTGCAGCTACTGGTTTGTGACTACTAAAAAAAGATCTTACAAATTCAACAGCTCTAGTATTTTTTCTAAGAGCGTCTGGACTCATTACTCCTCCAGGTATAATTAATGCATCATATTTTTCATGACTAACATTTCCAATGGTCCGATCAACATTATAAGAACCTTTCCATTCATCGTTACTCCACCCTCTAATTTCTCCTTCACCCGTTGATACTATTTCCACTTTAGCACCAGCTTTTTCAAGAGACTCTTTTGGTGATGATAGTTCTGAATATTCAAAACCATTATCTGCTAATATTGCTACGCATTTTCCTTCAAGTGATTCCATAGTTATTAAAATTTAAAGTATAAAAATCTACTTTATAGAATATCAAAAATGGGTCTTAAAAAATAAGAGTGGATAAGCTTAAGTTATTTAAATAACTTAAGCTACTGAAAAACAATAAATTAAAACGATTTAAGAAAACCCTACTCTTATTTTAAAAGATTAAGTTGATGTGGAAAATTAGATCCAATCTTATATTAAGGTGTAGAAGTTTTGGTACTTACCTGCTTTCAGGAGTTACTAATAATTAATCTTATTTAAGGAAAAATAGTACGTTTTAGACTATTTAAATATTTAAACAGTCATTATGTCTTTTTCTTTCTCTTCAAATATTTTGTCGAGTTTACTGATAAAAGAGTCTGTGATTTTTTGAACATCTTCTTCTGCTGATTTTATTGAGTCTTCTGAAGCACCTTCTTTTTGAAGTTTTTTAAGAGCGTCATTAATATCTTTTCTCACATTTCTAATACTAACTTTACCGTTTTCAACTTCAGATTTAGCTTTCTTTACTAAGTCTTTTCTTCTTTCCTCAGTTAGTGCAGGAATATTAAGGCGTATAAAGTCCCCATCATTTACTGGGTTCAAGCCTAAATCACTATTTTGAATAGCTTTTTCAATTTCAACAAGAATATTTTTTTCCCAAGGCTTAATCGCTATTGTTTTTGCATCAGGAGTATTAATCGATGCAACCTGACTAAGGGGAGTAGGGATTCCATAATATTCTACACTAATTCCGTCCAACATTGAAGGCATAGCTTTTCCAGCTCGGATTTTTGAAAGCTCACTAGACGTATGATCCACTGATTTGTGCATCATATCCTTAGCCTTATCCAATACTTTTTTAATTTCTTCTTCCATTGGGGTTTTTTTACAATAGTGATTAAGAAAATTTACTCATAAAAATTTTATCTCAAAATTATCTTAAAATACTCTTTAAGCAAGTCTTTTTTAGTCTTTATTTTGATAGATTATGTTTCCTTAATAAATAAGAGTTCCTATTTTATCTCCACTTACAAGTCGGAACAAATTACCAGGTTTATTCATATCAAAAACGATAATAGGTAAATGATTCTCTTTACATAAGGTAAAAGCAGTCATATCCATCACGTTTAGCCCCTTCTTTAACACTTCTTCAAAAGTTAGATCTGTAAACCTAGATGCACTAGGGTCTTTTTCTGGGTCTGCAGAATACACCCCATCTACTCTTGTGCCCTTCAAAACTACATTAGCTTCTATTTCCACTGCTCTTAAGCTTGCTGCAGAATCTGTTGTAAAATAAGGACTGCCTATACCTGCCCCAAAAATTATAACTCTATTCTTTTCAAGATGCCTAATTGCTCGTCGTCTTATAAAAAGCTCGCAAACCTGATCTACTTTAATGCCAGACATAAGTCTAGTATAAATTCCAATTTTTTCTAGAGCACTTTGAATGGCCATACCATTAATAAGTGTAGCCATCATACCCATATAATCTCCTTGGACTCTATCAATACCAGTATCTTCTGCTTGCATCCCTCTGAAAATATTTCCTCCTCCAATTACAATAGCAACTTGAATACCAGCATCAACTACTTTTTTTACCTCTTCAGCATATTGCTGTAATCTGCCAGAGTCAATTCCATAGCCTTGCTCACCCATTAATGCCTCCCCACTTAGTTTTAAAAGTATACGTTGGTATTTCATCTTAAAATAAAAGCTTTAAGGAAAAAAAAAGTATATCTACTAAAGTAGTATACTTTTCACTTCTTTACTCGAAAAGTGATCCTTTTTATTTTGGGGGATTTTAATCCAAAGTAAGAAAAACACACCGTGATTTAGGTATGTGTGGATAAAAAAGAAAAAAGAGGGGAATAAAAGTGGTACTCCGTACGGGAATCGAACCCGTGTTACCAGGATGAAAACCTGGCGTCCTAACCCCTAGACGAACGGAGCACTTAAAAAGGATTGCAAATATACGCTAATAGCCTAAATAAACAAATAGGCATTATAAATTAATTACTTGCTTGCGCTAATAGTTTTTCACCTTTTTCAACAGCTTGTTCTATTGTCCCAACTAAGTTGAAAGCAGCTTCAGGCAAATGATCGTATTTACCATCCATTATTTCATTAAACCCTTTGATGGTATCTTTAATATCAACAAACTCACCTTTCAACCCTGTAAACTGTTCTGCAACATGGAAAGGTTGAGATAAGAAACGTTGTACTCTTCTAGCTCTGCTCACTACTAACTTGTCTTCTTCAGAAAGCTCATCCATTCCAAGAATAGCTATAATATCTTGAAGTTCTTTGTACCTCTGTAATGTTACTTTTACTCTTTGAGCTGTATTGTAATGCTCATCTCCTAATACCTCAGCAGAAAGAATTCTTGAAGTAGAATCCAATGGGTCAACAGCAGGATAGATTCCCAACTCAGCAATCTTTCTTGAAAGTACAGTAGTTGCATCAAGGTGTGCGAAAGTAGTAGCTGGCGCAGGGTCTGTTAAGTCATCAGCAGGAACGTAAACTGCTTGTACAGAAGTAATAGAGCCTCTCTTCGTAGAAGTAATTCTTTCTTGCATAGCTCCCATCTCAGTGGCAAGTGTTGGCTGATATCCAACAGCAGATGGCATTCTTCCTAATAGTGCAGATACCTCAGATCCTGCTTGTGTAAATCGGAAGATATTATCAATAAAGAATAGAATGTCCTTTCCTTGCCCTGATTCATCACCATCTCTAAAGTATTCAGCAGTTGTTAAACCAGAAAGAGCAACTCTAGCTCTAGCTCCAGGAGGTTCATTCATCTGACCAAAAACAAAAGTTGCTTTGGAGTCTTTTAACTTCGTCTCATCTACTTTATCTAAAGGCCAACCACCTGTTTTTTCTAACTCTTCTTTAAACTCATCTCCATAGTTCACAATACCTGCTTCTACCATTTCTCTTAAAAGATCATTTCCTTCACGAGTTCTCTCTCCAACACCAGCAAAAACAGACAACCCTGAATAAGCCTTTGCAATATTATTAATCAACTCTTGAATCAAAACAGTTTTTCCAACACCAGCACCTCCAAAAAGACCAATCTTTCCTCCTTTTGCATATGGTTCTAATAAATCAATCACCTTAATGCCAGTATATAAAACTTCAGTAGAAGTAGATAAATCCTCGAACTTTGGAGCACTTCTATGTATAGGTAGTCGTTTAGAGGTTTCTGGTTGCTTCATTCCATCAATGGCATTACCCACTACATTGAAAAGTCTTCCTTTTATCTCTTCGCCCACAGGCATTGAAATTGGAACTTCTTTATCAATAACTTTCATTCCTCGATAAAGTCCCTCGGTAGCATCCATTGCTATGGCTCTAATTTGATTTTCACCCAAGTGCTGTTGCACTTCAAGAACCAAATCATCCGCACCTTTTCGCTCTACAACTAATGCATTTAGAATACTAGGCAGGGTTGAACCTTCATCACCAAAACTAACATCTACAACCGGACCAATTACCTGAGTGATTTTACCAATATTTGCCATTTAATTTTTATTTATAAAATTAAAATTTCGGCAAAAATACTTGTAACAAAAATGTATTCCAAGATCTTGGTAAGGAATTTTGCATGACCCTAATAAAATACTTAAATGATAAAGCATTGGGTTCTCAGAATAGTATATGCTTTTTGAAACCTTATTAGTAGGTCATGAATCCTCAGCTTATCAACAAAGTTCCTGTAAGCGATTATCTTTCCCGTCAAAATGTCATATATCTTTCAATGGCAGAAAAATTGTAATCCCATCACCAAAACTGACGAAATCAATGGCAAAAAATAAGGAAGAAAAAAATAAGGAAGAAAAAAGCGTAGAAAAAGAAGAGGTTTTAGCCACTGAAAGTGAAAAAGCGGAAAATAAGGCTAACTCTAAGGAAGCTAACATTGATCAAGAAGAAAGCGAAGCTTCTAGTTTAGAAGATCAAACAAATGCCCTGAAAGAAGAGCTGGAAGAAGCAAAAAATAAATATTTACGATTATATGCTGAGTTTGATACTTTCAAAAGAAGAGCAGCCAAAGAAAGAATAGAGCTTAAAGAAACTGCTAGCAGAGATCTGATAGTAGACTTACTTCCAGTATTAGATGATTTTGAAAGGTCGCAAAAGTCCATAGAGTCTTCTGTAACAGAAAATGAATCCCTCAAAAGCTTCAGTGATGGGGTTCAATTAGTGCACCAAAAGCTCATAAAAACCCTGCAAAGCAGAGGAGTAAAAGAGATGGAAAACCCTATTGGAAAAGAGTTTGACTCTGAGCTTCATGAAGCAATTACTCAAATACCAGCGCCAGAAAATAAATTAAAAGGAAAAGTAATTGACGTAATTGAAAAAGGATATACTCTTGCTGACAAAGTAATTAGATACGCTAAGGTAGTAACAGGAGCATAAACATAAATTTGAGTTTAGATGGCAAAAAGAGACTATTATGAAGTATTAGGTGTAGAGAAAAATGCTTCTAAAGATGAAATAAAAAAGGCGTATAGAAAAATCGCTATAAAATATCACCCTGACAAAAATCCTGACAACAAAGAAGCGGAGCAAAAGTTTAAAGAAGCTGCCGAGGCTTATGATGTGCTAAGCGATGATAGTAAAAGACAAAGATACGATCAATTTGGTCATCAGGGAATGGATGGCGGTGGATTTGGCGGTGGAGGAATGAACATGGATGATATCTTCTCTAGGTTTGAAGATATCTTTGGTGGTGGTGGATTTGGTGATGTTTTTGGCGGTGGAGCCAGCCGTCAAGGAGGTATGGGTAGAAGAAGAGGGTCTGATCTTAGAATAAAACTAAAATTGACTTTACAAGAGGTAGCCAATGGTGTTGAAAAAAGCATCAAAGTAAAGCGATATATTTCTTGTGATTCCTGCGGTGGAAATGGAGCTAAAAATGGCACATCTTTAACCGTTTGCTCTACCTGTGGTGGCTCTGGGCAAACAAAAAAAGTGGTAAATACCATGCTTGGCCAAATGGTATATGCTAACACGTGCCCTTCCTGCCATGGTGAAGGTAGAAGCATCCAAGATAAATGCGATAAGTGTAAAGGAGATGGTAGAATATACTTTGAAGAAGTTATTCCAGTCAAAATTCCCGCTGGTGTATCTCAAGGTATTCAGCTTTCTATGAGGGGAAAAGGAAATGTCCCAAAAAAAGGTGGTGTTCCAGGAGATTTGATTATTCTAATTGAAGAAATAGAAGACGATCAGCTTAAAAGAAAAGATTTTGACATCCATTATGATCTTCATATAAGCTTTATAGATGCAGCCTTGGGTACAACTGTAGAGGTGCCAACAATAAACGGTAAAGCCAAGATACCAATAGAAAAAGGTACGCAAAGTGGCAAAATACTTAGGTTGAGAGGCAAAGGGATCAAAGAGCTAGATGGGTATAGATCTGGTGATCAATTAATACATGTTAATATATGGACTCCACAAAGGCTTTCAGAAGAAGAAAAGAAAACGTTAGAGCAACTTAAAGAGTCCTCTAACTTTCAACCCAAACCAGGGAAAGCTTCAAAAACATTTTTCGATAGAATGAAGGAATTTTTTGATTAAAAGAATAAAATCACACAGCGTTAAAATTCACAAAAAAAGCAATAATAAATGTTAGAATTCCGATCTTTTAATGTTGTATTATAATTATAGCTTTCTTAAGCCATAAACGGATTCTTTAGATTATGCTTAGACAGTTTTTTTTTAGCACATTTGCTTGCCTATTAATCTTTCAGGCTTTTTCACAAAGTGTAACTATCGAAATAGGGACTACAGAAATAGGAGTTAATCAAACATTTAGCATTACTGCTACTATTCAAAATGAAAGAATAAAAGAGTATAGTGGCTTCCCAGAGATAAATGGATTTAGAAAACTTGGAACATCCTCTTCTTCGAGTACAAGTATAATAAACGGTCGTGTTTCTTCTTCTCAAAGTATTACACAAAACTATCAGCCATTACAAAAAGGAGAATTTACTTTAAAGCCTTTCCAAATTAAAATCAATGGTAAGGAAGCGAAGTCTAACGGTACAAAAATTACAGTAGGAGAAACAGTACAAAGAAAAAAGTGGGATCCATTTGCTGACTTTTGGGGCTTTGGAAAGCAAGATCAGACCCAAGAGTACTTGAATGTAAAAGAAGATGCTTTTTTTGCCCTGAGCACTAATAAAGATGAGGTTTATGTCGGCGAAGGAATCAACCTAAATCTTGCTTTTTATGTTGCCTTAAGCAACAAAGCTTCTATGGAGTTTTACGAAGTAAGCGATCAGCTAACAGAAATATTAAAAACAATAAAACCAGCAAACTGCTGGGAAGAAAACTTTGAAATAGAGTCAATAAAGCCAGTAATAGTTACTATTCAGGGAAAGCAGTATCGCCAATACAAACTTTATGAAGCGGTATACTTTCCATTGAATACAGAAGAAATAATATTCCCTTCTGTTGGTCTTAAAATGATCAAATACAAAGTTGCAAAGAACCCTGTTTTCTTTGGTAGAAATAAGCAAGAAGACTTTAAAACGTTCTATACAAAAAGAAAAAACATACAGGTTAAAGAGTTACCAGATCACCCTTTGAAGGAACAGGTAAATGTTGGAGTATATCAATTAGAAGAAAATGTAAATGAAAGAAAGTTTCAAACAGGTAAAAGCTTTACACTTAATTATAAAATAAAAGGAAAGGGAAATATTTCTGCTATTAAAGAACCTTTTGTCAGTGAAATTGATGACTTTGTTGTTTACCCTCCAAATATTCAACAAAATATCACCAGAGCCAATGGTAGTATAGTGGGCAGTAAAAACTTTGAGTTTTTTGTAGAGCCGCAAGAACCTGGAGAGTTTAATCTTAAAGATTATTTTAAATGGGTTTACTTTAATACTGCAAAGGAAAAATACGACACTTTATTCTCGAATGTTTCTTTAAACATTACAGGCGAAAGCAAGAAAAATGACTTTATCGCCTCTAGTTCTTTTGGGGGAGTTTATGACTTAATAGAAAAGGAAGATAATAAACTTGAAAGCATTCAGCCAGATTATACCATTAGATATTATGTTTTGATAGGTATCATATTAAGTCTATTATTACCCGTTTACTTTTGGGTCAAACCTAAAAGCCAACCTTAAGACTGATATAATTTTTTTCTTCTGACGTATGTAATCACATCTTCCTGAAGAAGGTATTTTACAGATTTCCCCTGATTGATGCTCTTCCGTATAAATGTTGCAGAAACATCTAATAATGGTGCTTTTACTTCTATAGTTCCTTCAGGCTTTTCAAAGTTAGAGTCTTTACCCGAAGGTCTCGGATAAACGATCAAAGAATGATGCTTGAGAATTTCTTCATGGTTTTTCCATTTATGAAATGTTCTCAAATTATCTTCTCCAATTATTAAATAAAACTTGTTTTTGGGGTACTTTTCTCTTAGATAGGTTAGCGTATCCACTGTAAAACTAGGTTTGGGCATACTAAACTCAATATCAGTGACATTAAAGTTTGGATTTTCAGCAATAGCAAGCCTTACCATATCTAACCTGTCAAACTCATGAGCTAAATCTTCTTTTTTCTTAAAAGGGCTTTGTGGTGAAACTACAAACCAAACTTTATCAACAGCAGCACTTTCGACTATAGTATTTGCAATAATCAGATGACCAATATGGATTGGGTTAAAAGAACCAAAAAAAAGACCTACTTTCACAATAGAGCTGATTTAAATAATTGTTTTTTATTGAAAATGATTTTCTAGAAGGTTTTTAACTCTAGTAAAATCTTTCTTTTGTCCAGTTAATTGATACGCCTTTAATAAGATTAACAAGCAATCCTTACAAGAGCTATCTAGAGAAAATGATTTTTCAAAAAATGGAATAGCACGGTTTAAAGTTTCTTCCAAAGATTTTCTTAGCTTTTTCTGTTCTTTAGATGCATTTAATTGTTTTCTGGGCAAATTTTCAACAGAATCTAACTGATGCGAAATTCTTTGTGCCTGATTATAGTAAATAGCTCCTATACCTCTATAAGCACCAACAAAAGAAGAATCTTTTTCAATAATCTTATTGTAAGTAGATATCGCACTCTCTCCCTGCTTTAGTTGTGTATAAGTAAGAGCTAGATTATAATGTGCTTCTAAATCACTACTATCCGTTGCAATGATTTCCTTTAAAACAGGCACAGCGTTTATATGATCACTTTTGAGAATATAAATATTAGCTTTTAAAATTTTCAAGTTTTTTGCTTGTGGGTTTAGCTCAAGACCTTTGTTTACAAATTTTAAAGCATTATTAAAATCTTCATTTTTAATGGCATTTTTTGTCAAAATTCTATACAAGTAAGACTTTTGATATCCCAGCTCAATCAATTTAACTATATATTCTTCTGCTTTTTTATCCTCTTTTTGATAATAAGAGCAATATAAAAGGTTTGTTAAGATGGTGATATTATTTGGCATCACTAAATCTGCAGCCTCAAACCAAATAATTGCATCTCGCAACTCCTTGATTTGAAAGCTTTGTACACCAGAGTTATAAAGTTGATTGAATAACAACTCAAGTCTTTGTACTGAAAAAGTAGAAAAAAGCTTTTCATCTTTTTGAGCTACTTCTCTGTAAGAATTAACCGCTTTTCTTATGTTATCCTTAGTTTGAGATGTTGGCTTTTCTTTAGTTCCAATACTATGGTATATTTTTGCATGAATAAATAAGGTTCTGGCTTTTACTTCCTTCTTTTCCTGTTTAGAAACTTTTTCTAACTCCCAGTTTAGCACTTTTTCAATTTCCTCTTTGGCTTCATATACTTTATTTTGACTCAGCAAAACTTCTGCTTTTCTAGCACTTCCTTTTTCTATGTCTTTTTGTGAATAAATAAAAAAAGGACTTGCAAACAATAATAAACTGGTAAATAATAATTTCACTGCAATACTTTTTCTACAATTTTGTAAATATAACTCTAATCTGTTGAGATACAGATCTGTATTTTATAATAAGATTTTAAAGGCTTCATACAACAATTAAACGACATATCTCAGTATTTGGATATTATCAAAATTTATTTTATATTAATCAAAATTTAAATATTAGAAGACTAGTTTTCAATCATGCGTACTTTGCGAATTTAGATTTTGAAAATTTCAACCTATCAAATATCATCCTACATACTTTTAATCATAGGTATTGCTACCTCCAATGCCTTTTCGCAGTCTAATAATACAGCAAGTGAAAGTCAAACAAGTTCTGACTTAAAAGTAGTCTTTTATAATGTAGAGAACTTATTTGATACGTACGATAATCCAGACACAAAAGATGATGAGTTTACACCTAGAGGAGAGAAGTACTGGAACTACAAAAAATACTATAAAAAACTTCATAATACTGGAAAAACACTGCTTGCTACTGGTGGATGGAACCCCCCTGAGCTGATAGGGTTATGTGAAGTAGAGAACAGGAAAGTATTGGAGGACTTAACTCAGAAAACAGCTCTTCAAAAATTTGATTATGATATTATTCATAAAGACTCTCCTGACAGAAGGGGAATAGATGTTGCAGTTCTTTATCAAAAAGACAAGTTTGAGGTTATAAAGTATGATTATACCAAAGTAGAGTTTCCATTTAGTAAAAGTACTAAGACCAGAGAGTTGCTGTATGTTAAAGGGCTACTTCCGAATAAAGATACACTTCACTTTTTTGTAAATCACTGGCCATCCAGATGGGGGGGGCAACAAGCATCAGAACCAAAAAGAGTTCATGTAGCTAAAATTTTAAGGGGCAAAATAGATTCATTATTAGCAATAAATAAGCAGTCGAAAATTATTATCACAGGAGATTTTAACGATGAACCTGAAGATAAAAGTGTTGCTAGTGTTTTACTAGCCAAAGAAGAGTCTTTAGCTAATGCTGATAATAATGACTTAGTAAACCTGATGTATCCTATGTTGTGGAAGTCTGGTACACATTCTTTTCAAGGACACTGGGGAATACTAGATCATCTAATAGTTTCATCTTCTCTTTTAAATGAAAACTCACCAACTAAAGTTATTAAAAACAGTACTCGAATATTTGATGCTCCATGGTTATTAACAGAAAATGCTGCTGGTGGAAGAATAACTTTTAGAACTTTTAGAGGTCCTACTTATATTGGTGGGTTTAGCGATCACTTGCCAATAATGTTAGATCTGAACTGTAGCCCTATTAAAAAAAATAAAACTCCAGACCAAAGCTTAATAATTGCAAAGCATCCTTAAAATTTCTCGCTATTTTATTCAAAATCTTTCTTTTTCAATAATATCTAACCTTTTTAGTAGAGTTCACCTGTGCAAAATAAACAAGCTCTCATTATTTTCTTTCCAAAATAATAATTTCATATAATGCTTGTAAATTTCCAGTCAGAAATAATATGAAAAAATGATTCTGCAAACCATTGACTGGGTTTTAATATTTTCCTATTTCATAGTCTCCTTATTAATAGGCTTTTGGGTAGCTAGAAAAGGTAATAATAACACAGAAGATTACTTTACTGCTAATGGTAAAATGCCATGGTGGGTTCTTGGTGTATCTATGGTAGCAACTACCTTTTCTACAGATACTCCCAACTTAGTAACAGACATAGTTAGAAGAAATGGAGTATCAGGAAACTGGATTTGGTGGGCAATGCTCCTCACAGGGATGTTAACCGTATTTATCTACGCACGACTTTGGAAAAAGATAGGAGTAGTTACAGATGTAGAATTTTATGAGTTGCGTTACAGTGGAAAAGCAGCAAAGTTTTTAAGAGGTTTCAGAGCAATCTATCTCGGTTTAGTCTTCAATGTGATGATTATGGCTTCTGTCTCACTTGCTGCTATTAAAATTGGCTCTGCTCTATTAGGATTGAGTCCTATACAAACAGTACTTATAGCAGGTATTATTACTGTTATTTATAGCTCTCTGGGAGGGCTTAAAAGCGTTTTAATTACAGACTTTATTCAGTTTTTTCTAGCTATAGCAGGGGCATTAATTGCTGCTTATTATGCACTTAGTCATCCTAAGGTAAAAAGCCTCTCTAATCTTCTAACTCATGAAAATGTAGAGGATAAGCTATCTTTAATACCTTCAATTTCTAACCCTGAAATACTAATTACCATTTTTATTATTCCATTACTAGTACAGTGGTGGAGTACTTGGTATCCTGGAGCTGAACCAGGTGGTGGTGGGTATATTGCCCAAAGGATGATTGCAGCAAAAGATGAGAAAAACGCCATAAAAGCAGTATTTTTTTTTAATATAGCACACTACGCAATTAGACCCTGGCCATGGATAATTGTGGCTTTATCTTCTTTAGTCATTTTTCCTACATTAAAAAGCCTAAAACAGGCATTCCCTCATGCTGAAGCAGTTATAAATCATGACATGGCTTACCCTGCAATGTTGAGTTTTATACCTACAGGTTTATTGGGGTTAGTTATCACTTCATTAATTGCAGCCTATATGTCAACTATATCTACTCACCTCAACTGGGGGGCATCATATATAGTTAACGATTTCTACAAGAGGTTTGTAAAACCTTCAAGTAATGAAAAAGAACTAATGCTGGTAAGCCGTTTTACCACGGTATTTCTTATGATACTTGCCATGATATTTGCCCTATTGCTTGAAAATGCTTTAGATGCTTTTCAAATATTATTACAAATTGGAGCTGGAACTGGGCTGATATTTATTCTTCGATGGTTTTGGGTGAGAATTAATGCTGCTTCGGAGATTACAGCGATGCTAGTAAGTTTCTTTGTAGCAGTATACTTTAAAACCATTCACTCGAAGGTTAATCTTCCTATTCTAGAAAATTGGCAGCAACTACTTTTTGGCATAGGGATAACAACAATTAGCTGGGTTTTAGTTGCTCTTTTAACAAAACCTACAGAAAAAAATCATTTAGAAAAGTTTAATCAACTCATTGGAAAAGACAAAAATCTTATTAGAAAAAAAATACCTACAGGATTACTTTGTATGCTTTTAGGGTCTACAATGGTCTATCTATTATTATTGGGGACAGGAAAAGTAATCTATGGAGAATTATTGACAGGAATCACTTTATTATTAGTTTCAGTTATATGCTATTTAGGCATTTTAAGGCTATGGAAGCACATTATATGATATTTCATAAATGTATATAAACCTTTCTTAGAGGTGCTTAATCATAATGAAAAATTGTTATGGCCAGCATAAATACTAATTTTGGGATATTGAAAAGTTAAAAATGGCATCTCAGACGGAAGAAAACTATCTAAAAGCATTATTTTCAATTGCTCTAGAAAATGAAAAAATAACCCTTTCAGAATTAAGCCATAAGCTAAATGTTAGCACACCTACAGCGAATAGTATGATCAAAAAGCTGAGTGAGAAAGCTTTAGTTAATTATGAAAAATATAAACCTATAACCTTAACTGAAAAAGGGAAACATCATGCTGCATTAATTATTCGAAAACATCGCCTTACAGAAATGTACCTTGTAGAAAAAATGGGTTTTGGGTGGGAAGAAGTTCATGAGATTGCTGAGCAGATAGAGCATATTAAGTCGCCCATATTCTTTGAAAGAATGGATAAAATTATGGGACACCCTACTATTGATCCTCACGGCTCTCCAATACCTGATAAAAATGGACAAATTCACCATAAAGAATACAAAAAGTTGAGTGATTGCAAGCCTGGAGATAAGGTTAAATTAAAAGCGCTAACAGACTCTTCATCAGATTTTTTAAAATTTCTCAACAAGAAAGATCTGTTATTAGGCACTAAAGTTTCTATATTATCAAAAGAGTCTTTTGATGGAAGTATGAAACTGGACTATAACAAACATATTTCTGAAATACTTAGCCAGACAGTATGTGAGAGACTACTTGTAGAGAAAAGTGGTTTATAAAGAAAGTTGCTTGCTTATTAGTAAAACCTGTTTGCGTTTTATTCCTAATAGTTAATAATATCAACAATTTGGTTCTGCATGATTATTTAGAAACAGATTGTCAATAACATGTATCTTTGAAAGTCAATAAGGATAAGGGTGGAAAAGAACGAAGATAAAAAAAGGAATTCAATTGACTTTAGTATAAAGGCAACATGGCTGGCTATTTCTAAGATGTATAACACATTGGGTGCTGACTATGGGGTAACACATTCTTCTGGTTTTGTTTTGCTTAATATTGATAGGGAAAAAGGGACACCAGCTACTAAAATTGCTCCATTACTTGGGATGGAAGCCCGAAGTTTGACACGGATGCTTAAAAATTTGGAAGAGCAAGGTTTAATTAAGAGAAATTCTGATAAAAAAGATAGAAGAAAAGTAATCATTCAGTTGACAGATGCTGGGAAAATAAAAAGAGAAATGTCCAGACAAACTGTCAAAGCTTTTCATAAGACATTAGAAAAAAATATTCCAGAGGATAAGCTTAGAAGCTTTTTTGAAGTCATTAATTCAATTCAAAAAACAATTGATCATTCTACAGAAAAAATTCTCGAGGAAGTGCAAAAGCAAATGGCCGAAATAGGAGTTTATCCTAAAGATCAGTCTGTTTCTTAATCTCTGAGTTAAAGATTCTATATTGGCTTTTTATTCTAAATCTAAAAATTTAACTTCATAAAAATGAAACAGACCATGTCTGGTTTAAAGTTGAGGCACACACGAAGCAATGAGTTAAGGTTTGTATTAAACAAACTAGACAGGTCTCAAATTTTAAAAAGATGAAATAGGGTTTTTTGCACTTTAATGAATCTTCAAAAAGGACTATGTATTTAAAAATAAAAAATGTAATTTAGTATGCATGCATACTAAATTTACTTATACAAACAACTCTATGTTACTGTACCAATACAAGTATTATTCTAATTATGAGAAAAATATAGGACGATCCTATTTTCTCTAAAAAAATCTTATAAGCGCTTTTAAATTATTCTGTTGTAAAGAAATTTTAATTTATGTCGATAAACAATAAAAGAAATATCAACAAAGTTGCTGTTTTAGGCTCTGGAATAATGGGCTCGCGAATAGCCTGTCATTTTGCCAATATTGGAGTAGAGGTACTTCTGCTAGATATAGCTCCTAAAGAACTCACTGATACTGAGAAAGCGAAAGGTGTTGACCTGAATCAGGTAAAGAATAGAATAGTAAATGACTCTTTGGAAATGGCAATAAAATCTAAGCCATCACCTATCTTCAAAAAGAGTGTAGCAAAGTTGATTAAAACAGGGAATTTTGATGATGACCTATCAAAGATTAAGGATTGTGACTGGGTAATAGAGGTAGTAGTCGAAAATCTGGAAATAAAGAAAAGCCTTTATGAAAAAGTAGAAAAATATAGAACACCAGGTACTCTCATTACTTCTAACACATCAGGTATTCCTATGCAGTTCTTGGTTGATGGAAGAAGTGAAGACTTTCAGAAAAACTTCTGTGGAACGCACTTTTTTAACCCACCAAGATACCTGAGACTTTTAGAGATTATCCCTGCGCCTTCTACCTCACCTGAAGTCATTGATTTCTTAATGCATTATGGAGATTTATTCCTTGGAAAAGAAACTGTACTCTGCAAAGACACTCCAGCATTCATTGCTAATAGAGTAGGAATATACGCTATTATGTCTGGTCTTCATGCTGTGGTGAAAATGGGACTAACCGTAGGAGAAGTTGACAAGTTGACAGGACCAGTAATAGGAAGACCCAAGTCTGCTACATTTAGAACATTAGATGTGGTTGGTTTGGATACTATGGTGAAGGTTGCAGGAAACCTTAGCCAGGCTTTACAAAAAGATGAGTCAAAAGAGAAGTTCCAGCTCCCAGGTATTGTAAAAAAAGCCTATGACAATAAATGGTGGGGAGATAAAACCAAACAAGGGTTTTACAAAAAAACCAAAGATGAAAAGGGTATAAAACAAATCTTAGAACTCAACCTTGAAACTTTTGAGTATCAAGAAAAAAGTAAGGTCAACTTTGAAGTTCTCGGAAAGGTTAAAGACAATGAAAACCTAAAAGAAAGAATAAAAATGGTTCTTTCTGATGAGGGAAAAGCAGGAGAATTCTATAGAGCAAGTTTCTATGATTTATTCAAATACTGCTCTTTTAGAATACCAGAAATAGCAGATGAACTGTATAAGTTAGATAAAGCAGTTTGCGCTGGTTTTGGTTGGGAACTAGGTCCTTTTGCAACTTGGGATGCTCTTGGTGTATCGGATACCATTACCAAAATGAAAGAGGCGGGGTATCCTGTCGCTAATTGGGTTACCGAAATGATTGATACTGGGTTCAGCTCATTCTATAAAGAAGAAGCAGGTAAAAGAAAATACTACGATATTGCTACAAAATCTTACAAAGTTGTACCTGGATCTGAAGGTCTAATACTGCTTGATACACTTCGAAAAACAAATGTAGTTTGGGAGAATGCTGAAGCTACGTTGTTTGACCTGGGTGATGATGTGCTTGGGCTAGAGTTTCATTCTAAAATGAACTCTTTAGGTGCTGGAGTAATCGAAGGAGTAAATACAAGTATCGCTAAGGCTGAAGAAGGGTACAAAGGGTTAGTAATTGGAAATGAAGGAGCTAATTTCTCTGCCGGAGCAAATCTGGCAATGCTATTCATGGCGGCTTGTGATCAGGAATTTGATGAAGTGGAAATGATGGTAAGCCAATTTCAAAAAACGGTAATGAAGATGCGGTTTTCCAATGTACCAGTTGTTGCTGCAACAGCTGGAATGGCAATTGGAGGAGGTTGTGAGCTTTCTATGCACTGCGATGCAATACAGGCACATTGCGAATCCTATATCGGTCTTGTCGAGGTTGGGGTTGGAGTAATCCCTGCAGGTTGTGGAACAAAAGAGCTAGCACTTCGGTGTTCTGATAAACTTAAAGAGGGTGACCCTGAGTTAAATAGGCTACAATCTTACTTTATGAATATAGCAACTGCCAAAGTGGCTACTTCAGCACATGAGGCTATGGAAATGGATTATATCAATGAAGCAGGTAGAATTACTATGAATAGAGCCAGGCTAATAGCTGATGCAAAGGCGAGAGTATTAGAGCTTTATAACGAAGGGTATACCCAACCTGTAGAAAGAAAAGACATAAAAGTGCAAGGAAGGTCAGGAATGGCACTATTTGAAGCTGGAATTACACAAATGTTATATGGGAATTATATAACAGAACATGATGCCAAAATTGCTCGAAAGCTTTCTTACGTTATCAATGGTGGAGACCTTACTCAACCTTCATTAGTTTCTGAGCAATACTTGATAGACTTAGAGAGAGAAGCTTTTGTGAGCCTGATGGGGGAGCAAAAGACTCTAGAAAGGATGCAAAGTATTTTGTTTAAAGGGAAACCGCTAAGAAACTAAAATACCCAATGATAAAAGTTAAAACTAAAAATATTTAAAAATCATGAACGCATATATTGTAGCAGGATATAGAACAGCAGTTGGAAAAGCCAAAAAAGGAGGGTTTCGGTTCACCAGACCAGATGATTTAGCAGCTGAAGTAATAAAACACCTTGTAAAAGCTGTACCAGGGCTTGATACTAAGATCATAGATGACCTTATTGTAGGAAATGCAGTACCTGAAGCAGAGCAGGGAATGCAAATGGGAAGAATGATCTCCCTTCTTTCTTTACCCATGGAAGTCCCTGGAATGATTGTCAATAGATATTGTGGTTCCGGTTTAGAAGCTATAGCAATTGCTTCCGCAAAAATTTCCTCAGGAATGGCTGATTGCATTATAGCAGGAGGCACAGAATCCATGTCTATGGTGCCAATGATGGGCTATAAAACAGCACTTAACTGGAATATAGCCAGTGAAAACCCCGACTACTATCTGACTATGGGACTCACTGCAGAAAAACTGGCAAATAAATATGAAATTACCAGAGAAAAATCAGATGAGTTTTCATACAACTCCCATCTAAAGGCGGCAAAAGCAATACAAGAAGGGAAATTCAAGGAAGAAATAGTGCCAGTGAAAGTAAAAGAGGTTTACATAAACAAAGAGGGAAAAAAAGCAGAAAAAGAGTTTACAGTAGATACTGACGAAGGGCCACGTGCAGATACTTCCATGGAGGTATTGGCGAAACTCAGACCTGCTTTTTCAGCTACTGGCAATGTAACTGCAGGAAACTCTTCTCAAACATCGGATGGAGCTGCTTTTGTGATGGTTATGTCTGAAAAAATGGTAAATGAACTTAACCTTAAACCTGTAGCAAGGATGATGTCATACCAGGCAGCTGGTGTACACCCAAGCATTATGGGAATAGGTCCTGTGGAAGCAATTCCAAAGGCACTAAAAAAAGCGGGTTTACAGCTATCAGATATAGAGCAGATAGAATTAAATGAAGCTTTTGCTGCTCAGTCTCTTGCTGTAATGGAAGCTGCTAAACTTAACCCTGAGATTGTCAATGTTAATGGTGGAGCCGTAGCCTTGGGGCATCCTTTAGGTTGTACAGGAGCTAAACTTTCTGTGCAACTTTTCAATGAAATGAGAAGAAGAAAACAGAAATACGGTATGGTCACTGCTTGTGTCGGAGGTGGGCAAGGTGTTGCAGGAATTTATGAGTTTTTGAATTAGTTTTTTTCTTAAAAGATTAGCCTAAACCTTGATAAGTTTGAAATCTATTGCATTTAATTTAATAGCTCTCAACTTATTTATAAATTAAAATGTACTCTTCATCGCTGTTCATTTAGCCTTGAGTGGAAGATCAGGATAATAGGCTTTTTTTGAAAAAACCTAAAAAGAAAAAAACTAATCCAAATCAAATTTCATAAAGTCTGTTAATTAGTTTCACAAAAGCATATAGTGTATTTTCTATCACCAAGTACTTACTGTAATTTCTTGTGAAATTATATCACAGATTTTATGTAATTGAAAGAAAACAAACTAACTTTTGCTTATTTTCAAACAACGATAATATCTTTCAATTACATAATTACTCTTTAATAAACTTTTTGTGGAGCAAATAAGCGTTTTCGATATATTCAAAATAGGTGTAGGTCCATCCAGTTCTCATACAATGGGACCTTGGGTTTCAGCACTTAGGTTTTTAAATAAAGTCAAGGGTTTAGATATTGAGTTTATAGAAATAAATCTATATGGGTCTCTAAGTAAAACAGGAAAAGGGCACGGAACTGATATAGCTATAATGCTAGGGTTAGAGGGATATAACCCTAAAGAAATTGCAACAGAAAAAATAAATGAATATATCCAAAAAATTAAGGAAGAAAAGAAGTTAAAACTTAATAAAGCACAAAAAATAGAGTTTGACCTTAGCCAGAATATACATTTTCTTCGTGAAAACCTTCCTTATCATCCTAATGCCCTTACATTTGTTGCTAAAACAAAAGAGAAAAAAGAAATTAAAGAAACTTACTACTCCATAGGAGGTGGGTTTGTTCTTTCAGAAAGTGAAACAGAAAGTGAGTCAGAAAATAAAGAAATAACATTTCCTTATCCTATACATAATGAAGAAAGTTTAAAGTTTTGGCTAAATAAAACTGGATTATCTATCTCAGAAGTTGTATTAAAAAACGAACTTTCCTTAAACTCAAATGAAACCACTTTAAAAGATAATATTCTAGCTATTTGGAATATTATGCTAGAATGTACGCATAAAGGATGCCATACCACTGGAATACTACCAGGGGGACTTAGTGTTCAAAGAAGAGCTTTTGAAATCAATCAAAACTTACTGAAAAATCAAAAGCAGAATAGTATTTCTGAGTGGCTGGATAAAATAAAAGAATCTTCAAGTTCCTTCGACATAGTTACACGTTGGGTGAGTTGTTTTGCACTTGCTGTAAATGAAGAAAATGCCTCTTTTGGAAGAGTAGTAACTGCCCCAACCAATGGAGCGGCTGGGGTTATTCCTGCTGTAATCATGTACCTTCTATGTTTTTGCAAAAACCAAGGAGATAATGATATAATTAAGTTCTTGCTGACAGCCAGTCAAATAGGAGCTGTTTTCAAACAAGGGTCTACAATTTCAGCTGCAATGGGTGGATGCCAGGCAGAAATTGGAGTTTCTTCATCTATGGCAGCTGCAGGTCTTACAGAATGCTTAGGAGGTACTCCTCTGCAAGTGCTAATGGCAGCAGAAATAGCTATGGAACATCATTTAGGACTTACCTGTGACCCGATAAAAGGTTTAGTACAAATTCCATGCATAGAGAGAAATGTAATGGGTGCTATGAAGGCAATAACTGCAGCTCACTTAGCATTATCTGGAAACCCTTCCTATGCTAAAGTTAGTTTAGACGGAATAATAAAAACAATGAAAGAAACCGCTAGGGATATGAGTGAAAAATATAAAGAAACCTCTGAAGGCGGGCTTGCTGTTAATATACCTGTTAATGTAGCTGAATGCTGATGAAACCATTTTGAAATGAAACAGACCATGTCTGATTTAAAATTTAGGCATACACAAAGCAATAATCCAAACAAATTAGGCAGATCACAAACTTTGAACAGATGAAACCTAATGATGCCATACGTAATTATTATGAAAACCTAGGAGTAGAAAAATTTTACAAGGAATTTTCTAAAACATATACTAACCCTCATGAAAAGCAAATAGAAGAGCTAATAGAAAAAAATGCTTCTAAAATAGACTATAAAAGAGTTTTAGACTTTTGTGCTGGGTCTGGAGAGGTAACATTAGCTCTTAAGAAGATACGTTATGACACTATGATAGGCTCAGACCCATATACACATGAATTATATACTCAAAAGACGGGAAATGAATGCTACAAATGGTCTTTTAAAGATGTTATTGAAGGTGGAATAATAGGCAATTACACTTCTATTATTTGTAGTTTTGCTATGCACCTTTGCCCACAAAAAGAGCTTTATCCTCTTATTTTTAACTTATTTCAAAAAACAAAAACATTAGTAATAATAACCCCTCATAAAAGACCAGGGTTACACAAAGTTGATCATGTAAATTTGAACTTTGAAGATTATGTTTTAACAGAGAAAGGAAAGAAGGTTTGGTTAAAAAGTTATGCATTTAATTATCTATCGTAAAAACTTATAGCTTGTTAAACTCTGAGAAAAAAGAAACCTCAACACAAACACTATTTATTGAAGTAATACTACCTGTACCTCTTCACAAAACGTTCATTTATCGTCTTCAAGAGTATCAAGTATCTAAAGTAAATATTGGTAGCAGAGTAGTAGTAGAATTTGGTAAAAGACGCATCTTGACTGCAATAGTAAAGTCAATTACAGAAACTCCTCCTAAAGAATATCAAGCTAAGTACGTTTTAGAAGTGCTCGGTGATACACCAACAGTAACTACCACTCAAATAAAACTGTGGGAGTGGATTTCTAACTATTATGTAGCAACTATTGGAGAAGTGATGAATGCAGCTTTACCCTCTGGGTTTAAGCTTTCTAATCAATCTAAAATACAACTAAGTCCTGATTTTCAGTTCATTAAAGAAGAAATAGAAGAAGGCTTAAGTCAAGATGAAAAAACAGTATTGGATACTTTAGAAAGCACAATAGCCATCCCTTATGAAAAGGTTGGAGAGTGGATTGGAGGCACAAAATCATATCAACTTATCAATAAACTACTTGCGAAAAAGGCTATTATCCTCATTCAGGATTATAAAGAAAAGTATATCCCCAAAAGGGAAAAATACTTTAGAATAAACCCTCGATTTTTATCTGATAATAAGCTGGAAGAGCTTTTAAACGCATTAGAAAAAACACCCAAACAACAAGAGATTATTTTAGCTTACCTAAAAGAAAACCCAAACTATGACAATGAAGAATCAAATGAAAATGGGATTCCTTTAAGTACTCTGAAAGATAAAAGCAGATCATCTATCAATACTCTCAAAAAGAAAAAGATCATAGAGATCTGGGATAAAAATGTTTCCAGGTTTGATAACTTATCGTTTCAAAGAAAAGCGCATCAAAATGAATTAAGTGAAATTCAGAAAAATGCATTTCTGGAAATTAAGGAGGGTTTAAAAGCTAATAATACAACACTCTTACATGGTATTACAGGAAGTGGAAAAACAGAAGTTTATATCAATGTTATTTCAGAAGTAATTGCAAGAGGTAAGCAAGCTCTATTAATGCTTCCAGAAATTGCTATTACTGTTCAGATAATAAAGAAGTTCAAGCATATTTTCGGTAAGCAATTAGGAGTTTATCACTCAAAATACTCTGACAATGAAAGGGTAGAAACATGGTTAGGGGTATTAAAAGGAGATTTTAAAATAATTATAGGAGTACGGTCTTCCATTTTTCTTCCGTTTACAAACCTGGGTTTAATAGTGGTGGATGAAGAACATGAACCTTCTTTCAAGCAACATGATCCAGCGCCAAGGTATCAAGCAAGAGATGTAGCTTTATATTTAGCACAAGCACATGATGCTAAGGTTATTCTCGGCTCTGCTACACCTTCTTTAGAAACGTACTTTCATGCTCAAAACCAAAAGTTTAATCTAACAGAACTTAATACAAGATATGGAGAGACACCTCTGCCAGAAATAAAACTCATCCATCTAAATAAAACTAGTGATACAACTATCTTTTCTGATGAATTAATTAATCAAATAAAAGAAAGGCTAAATGTAGGAGAACAAACAATACTATTTCTAAATAAAAGAGGTTTTGCGCATTACTTGCTTTGTGATGTTTGCAAGTGGACGCCTGTTTGTGCTAACTGCTCTGTAAGCCTCACTTACCATCAATATGCTCAAATGCTCAAATGCCACTACTGTGGGTATACAGAAAAAAATATCTCTGTTTGTACCAGTTGTGGTTCTACAAATATTAAAAATATAGGTTTGGGAACAGAAAAAGTAGAAGATGAAATAAAGCTTCTTTTTCCTCATGCAAAAGTAGAACGAATGGACTCTGACACCATGAAAAGTAGAAAATCCTATGAAAGTCTAATACAAAAATTTGAAAACCAAGAAATAGATATACTTGTCGGCACACAAATGCTAAGTAAAGGTTTAGACTTTGGAAAAGTAACGCTAGTAGGAGTAATAGGTATTGATCAGATGCTATACTATCCCGACTTTAGAGCTAATGAAAGGGTATTTCAGCTTATCACACAAGTGAGTGGAAGAGCTGGAAGAAGAGAAAAACAAGGCTTGGTAATAATACAAACCCAAAACCCAAAGCACCCTACCTTGCAAAACATCGTAAATCAAGATTATATTGGGTTTTATAATCAAGAAATAGCAGAAAGAAAATCATATAATTACCCTCCTTTCTCAAGAATGATACGAATTGCCATAAGATCAGAAAGGAGAGAGGTTGTAGATAGTGCTGCTCAGTTATTGTACACAGAAATAAAACCTATTTTAGGAGAAAAAAAAACGCTTGGGCCAGAGTACCCTTCTATTGATCGTATAAGGAACAAATACATTAAACACATTTACCTCAAGCTTGAAAAAGGAAGAGACAACCCTTCATGGGTAAAGGAAGAGCTAAAAAAAAGAATAAATACACTGGAAAAAGTAAGGCGACAAAAGAAGTTTGATATCGTATTAGACGTAGACTTTACATAGGTATTACCAACTACCTTCCTAAAAAGCTAAGCTTTAGAGATACCCCAGCTCCTTGTAGTTTTAACTTATGCGTTCCTAAACCTTTCAAAGGAAGTTTGACAAATGGCTCTATTCCTAAAGCTGTTGTCAAAGAAGTATTTTTTCTGAAACCTAAAGAAAAGTTTAAAGCGGAAGCCCAATCTGACCTGTGGAAAACACCGAAACTCTCTGTAAAAGTGAAGCTTCTGTTTTGATCACCATTCTGAGATTGAATAGTGTGGTTGTAGTCTTCGCTAACATAAACATAATTAGAAAGAGAAGTGGAAAAATACATTCCCTTTTTCTTTTGGTTAAAAAACACATTTACACCGATTGGAATATCAAGAATGTGTAAGTCAGCGTAAACAGGTTCAGGTGAGTACTTGTTTATAGCACTTCTGACGTAAGAATACGTTTTTTCTTCGCTATTAATAGAAGATGATCCATTTTGTCTTTGATATAAAAACCCTGAAAAAATTTCTATGTTTCTTCCAATACTGTAATCAAAAGTTAATCCTGCTCCAAAGTTAGATTTTTTCAAAGGAGTAAGTGTATTATAGCTAGCTGTTAATGAAGATATTAAACTAACCCCTAACTTCTTTTTGAACTTTCGTTTTTCACTTCTAAATGCTACTAAATTGAAATTAGAGTTATCGTACACAGAAGTAACAACTTCAATATGGTTAAGCTCATTACTTACATTAAGAGGGACTATTTCATAGTAAACTCTTTGAGTATTTATTTTCTCTTTTTCTGAGATAGAAGCCTGAACTGTTTCTTGTACACTTATTGCCTTTTCTTCAGAAGAAATGATTGAATTTATTGGCTCACTTTCACCTTTTATTTGTACTAACTGCTCGCTTTTCAATGGAAAGTTTTTTTCTATAGAACTTTCATAAATCGCCATAGGCGACATCAAAAAACCCACAGAGAGAACCCAGGAAAAAAATAGACGACTGTAAAAATTAATTTGGGTTAGGGCATTAAACCTTCTAAGCTTCCACTCTAACGAAATCCAATCCAGGAAACTATACCTTGGTCTAAGATTGCTTAGCTCAGATCTTATCTTGCTATTTAAATATTCATCAAACTGCTTTTTCATAAGAAATACTGTAATTCTCCATTACCATTTTCCTCAATGACTGCTTTGCTCTGGCCAAGTTTGACCTGCATGTTCCAATAGGAATATTTAGCATTTCGCTAATCTCACTATGAGAATACCCTTCTATTTCATAGAGATTAAAAGCAACTCGGTGATGGTCAGGGAGTCTCCTGAGCATAGACAAAATTTCGTCAACAGTAAGTTGATCTACAACATCAAAATCGTAGACTTCAAACTCTGCTTTTTCGACACTGGTGTTGAAAGTATATTTTTGATTAGACCTATAATAATCAATAGCAGTATTAACCATTATTCTTCTCAGCCAAGTTTTGAAAGAACTCTTACTATCATACGATTTGATTTTGGTAAATACTTTAAAAAAACCCTCATTCAAAATTTCACACGCCTCATTTCTATCTTTAGAGTAAGCAAGACAAACAGATAAAGCATAGCTATAAAAAAGCTTATAAAGCTTCTCCTGGCTTCTTTTCTTTCCTTTTATACAGCCAAAAACTAGTTTTTTATCTATTTTATCTAACACTTAGTTTTTAGTTAAAAACTTATTTTAAGGAAAAGTAATTTACCTAAATAGATGGGTAAAACACTGTTCTTCATACTAAATATACTAAATCATTAGTACAAAACATCCTCATATAGGCTTAGAAAGAGTGAACTTTTTAGTTAACTTTTCTCCTTCTCGTACAATAATAATATTAATTTTTCTTCCAGGTTTGCTATTAAACAGCTCTATGATATCATTAAGCTTGTACTTTGCAGCATTCTTAAAATTTATCGACAAAATCTGATCTCCTTTCAACAAACCAGCTTTTTCGCTAGGTGAGTTTTTATGAATATCAGAAATTTCATAGATAGGTAACCCAGGATAAGGAGTAACTACTTCAATTCCACTCAAGTTGTAATTAAACGGTTTAGAATACGATGAGTTAGGTTTAAGGTAAAGATTCCACTGAGAGTAATCAAAACACACATGAAACCTTTTCAAAACCTCAGAGCCTAAACTTCCTTTTCTATTCGCAACATCTAAAGCTAGACTAATAGAGGAACTGTCAGGGAAAAAACTAACAGGATTTTTCAACGAAAAGTCATTTATCTCTAGAGAAGAAACCCTTCCTAGTCTGCCATAGATTGCACCACTTAGCCCATAACCTAGAATAGAGGGAATAGACTTATCTGGAACTTCAATTTGATCATCACCAGAGCTGTATAGAGAAAGAGAGTGGCTTGCACCAGAATCTATTAACAATTTTGCCTCTACTTTTTTGGAGCTTTTGTCAAGAGCAATAGTGGTTTTTATATAAGGCTTTTTACTTTCAACTGTTATAGGAATTTTCGAAAACCTTTTCAGCTTTTTCTCAGAGAATTTTTCAGCATCATACACTGTTAATTCCTCACTAGAAAAATTCATTTTTACAATAAAACTATCAAAGAAATCATACCCTAAAATTCCGTGAATTTTTGTGCCCATAGAAGTAGAGATTTTATAAACATTTTCCAGTGGAATTATAGCTGTAACATTATCACTAAAAACTCTTCTACCTATCCTAATTTTATTATTAAATGACCGAACTGCACTGATAGAATCTTCTCCACCAAGCCCAAAAAGATAAACCTTTTTCGCTTGATCAAAATCAAGGTGACCAAAAACAGAAAGATCAGTCACTAAAGTATGGCTCACGCCAGTATCCAAAATAAACTTTAACGTATCACTTTCATTTAACTGAACCTTAATAACGATAAGATTATGGATCAGATCAAAAGGAATAACTGCTTTCTTCTTTCCTTCTTTTAAATAAAACTTTTTCTTTTTTCTTTTTTGAGCATTACCAACACATAAACAGCTACAAAACAGAAAAATAGCTATCCACAAAAAGGTAAAATGAATATTTAACTTAATCCTCAAATATGACACTTAAAAATAAGCATAGATAAAACTATGCGGGTTAATTATAAAGTTGAGTTCTTAAATTACACAAAAAATTACTATCTAAAACCTTTTAATAGAATAGCTAAAAATCTTTTTATGTAATGTCAAAAGAGTCCTTTCAAATAAACTCTATATTCACATATTAAAATAATAATTTTCATGATAATTATAGATTCTTAGAAGAAATAAATAATGAATAAACAATCATATGCCTTTTTTAAAGTAATAATTGGCTTTTACTTAGCCTTACTTTTTAGCCAGTGCACTGTATTTAAACAAACACAAACTTTTAGTGGTCAATGGATTGGAACAGCTGAAGTAGACCCATACCCAGAACTTGTATATCTCAGAAATGATACCTTATCAGAAGTAAAGCTATTCTACCATAACGTCTATGTTGAAAACCCTAAAAACCTTGAAATTAAAAAAAATAGAATACGTGTTTCAATCGATCACAAAAATTTTAAAGGATTATTTAGTGGGAAATTGACAAAAAGTACAATTAAAGGAAGTTTATTAACAAAAGAAAAGAGTTACGAATGCAACCTTTCAAAAATAGGGAGCTCTTCGCTAGAAGCAATTTCTGAATACATAGGATATTATCAGTTTGAAGATAAAAGGATAATAAAAATAGAGCCCTATGTGTTAGATGCCTCCATTACAGCACTTAGCATACTAGACTATTCTTCAGGAAAAACACGAATACTATTTCCTGAAAATGAGAAAAAGTATTTTGCAGGACCTCGAATGCTAACTACCTATCCAACAGAAATATTACTAGAAGAAAAAAGTAGTACTGACAACAGTTTTCTTTTAAACTACAAAGATCTTTCATTAGGGTTTTCACTAGAAAAAGGATATAGCCTTCCTGATTTACTCGATCGTGAAAACATTTCAGCAAAAAATGGAGATGTTGAGCTATTTGGAACAATAACATTTCCTGATACTGAGGCTCCATTTCCATTAGTTGTTTATGTACCTGGAGGTGGTGAACAGTTTAGAGGAAACTTGTTTGATGACTACATTGATATTTTGCCGTATCTTGGAATAGCAACTTTAATCTATGATAAAAGAGGGTGCGGAGAATCTACAGGAGATAGACTAAAGAGCAGCTTTGACGATCATGCTGAAGATTTGGTTAAACTAATTGAAGTTGCAAGTAAAAATGAAAGAATAGACTCCCAAAAAACAGGTCTCCTCGGCTTTGATCAGGCGAGTTTCGTAATGCCACTAGCAGCTAAAAAGATCGAAAACCTAAAATTCGTTAGCTTCTTAGCAGGCTCTCTAATAAGCCTAAAAGAGCAAGAATACCATGCTACAAAGCAACGGTTGGAAGCAGATGGGTTTACTAAAGATCAAACCCAGGAAGCTCTTGAATATCAACAAAAAATGTTCAAATACTTAGAGGGGAAAATTGATACAGTAGAGTTTCGTCAAATATCTGATCGAGCTAATAACAAACCTTGGTCAAAATATGTCACCTTGTTTTCTAATAAGCCCTACATGAATTGGTGGGAGAAAAACCATCATTACAATCCTAAAAAAAGCCTTCAAAATATTAATGTACCTATACTTGCGGTTTATGGGGAAAACGACTTACTATTTCCTCCTTCTTTAAACCAACCTATTTTGGAAAAAGTAATTTTGGAAAATAACTTGGAGTCATCAGAAGTTCATATACTAGAAGGAGCAAATCACTTCTTTTATTTAGGGGAAAAAAGAGGTGACTTTCAGTTTTCAGAGATAACAGGCTATTCTCCTCGGCTTTTCCCAGCAATTAATAATTGGATTGTAAAGCAGTTTGAAAACTAATCGTCGTCATCACTATCATCGAATTCTAAGAAGCTATTGTTTATATTTTCACGTATTAAAATTTACTAATTAACTGAAAATCAATGGCATTTTTTTAACCACCTCCCCTGAGCATCTCAATTTTAAATCAGACATGGTCTGTTTCATCGATTGTTTTTAGAAGCATCGGAGTCATCTATTTCCTCATCGTCATTCAGGCTTAGGCTTTCTTCATGGCTTATTTCTTCCCTTACTATATCATTAGCACTAGACTCTAGTAATGGTGTGTCAGTACTACTTTTTTGATTATACCTTGAAAACCTTCCTTGGAATATCAGAATTAAAACTACACCTACAAAAATCGCAGAGTCAGCAATATTGAATACTGGGCTAAAAAAAACAAAATATTGCCCTCCCCAAAAAGGCAACCAGTCAGGAAAAAAACCTCTGAAAATGGGGAAATACAACATATCTATAACCTGACCATGAAACCAAGGAGTAATAGATCCTGGAATTACATTCTGCTCTAAGAAAACGCCATAAAAAACACTATCAATCACATTACCAACAGCACCTCCCAAAATCAAACACAGGCAAGCAATAAACAATGGATGCTTTTTAGAGACTATAAAGCGATATATAGCATAGCTAATAGCTGCGCTTGCTAAAATCCTAAAGCCAGTTAAAATAAACTTTCCATATGTAGCTTTAAATTCAATACCAAATGCCATCCCAGGATTTAGGAGATAATGAAGCCTAAACCATTTTCCAATCACATGGTATTCCTCTCCCAAATCCATATAATAATGCACCAAAAGCTTTGAAGATTGATCAATAAGAATGATAAGAAAACTTAAAATGTAATATGGTGCAAATTTTTTCATTCAGAAATGTACAACTACAACAACTCGCTTATGGTACAATGACTAGCAAAACTAGATATATCAGTGTTAGAAAACTACTATTGAACACTATAATTTACCCTATTCATAATACTTCTACCTAAGGTTATCTCATCCGTATATTCAAGTTCACTACCTACAGGTACGCCTCTGGCAATACTGGAAACCTTAACATCAACGCCTTGTAGCTTCTTTGCTATATAGAAAGTAGTAGTATCTCCTTCCATAGTAGCAGGAAGAGCCATAATAACCTCTTTAATCTCAGAACCACTTTCTTTTACCCTCCGGAGAAGAGAAGAGATTTTAAGATCATCAGGTCCAATACCATTAATAGGAGATATAATTCCACCAAGTACATGAAAAAATCCAGAGTAATGCCCTGTATTTTTAATAGCAATTACGTCTTGAATATCTTCAACTACACAAATAATGGAAGGGTCTAGATAAGATGACTTGCAAAAGCAGTCCTCAGAATCCCCAGCCATATGACAGGTAGTACAATACTTAACTCCTTCCTTTAATTTAACCAAAGAAGAAGCTAGATCCTCTGCTAACGAGTTTTCTTGCTTTAAAATGTGCAAAACCAACCTTAACGCAGTCTTTTTTCCTATACTTGGTAGTTTAGAAAAAGAAGCGACAGCATCGTTAATTAACTTAGAATCAAACTCCATTATCTTCAGATACTAAATCCATAAGATTATAAGCTCCAAAATTAGTGATAACCTATCGAATTAACCTTTTTTCTCAGACCATTAGCAGATTCTATTTCTTGCAAACTGTAGTAATTAATTCCATATGCTATTAACAAGAAGAATAAAGAGAAATTAACTAAAACTGAATAAATAAAAAATAGTATTCCAATATCTAAAAAAGCTTCATAAGCTTCTGAAACCCAAATACTAGCCCTAATAGGCTGAATAAGAAACTGACCAAGCAAACCGTTACAAAATGAATATGCTAAGATTAAAACAACCCCTACGAAAAATGTTACAATAGCGTAACTGGAAAACTGATAAAAAACAAGTCGTATAGAGTAGGATAATGAGTTCTTAATATTCTTATTTTGAGAATTGAGCAAATGATATACAAAAGCAGCTATACTTAAAAAGAATACTACAATTGCAAAAGAAATTGGCAAAAAGAAGGCAGAACAAACTACCAAAGCACCAATAACTATAGAAAATAGATTTTTCTTAAAAACAGAAATACTTTCAGAAAGCTTAAAGGTAGTTTCTTCTGATTTAGGGTCACATAATCGTTTAAAAAGATAAAACCAAAAAGATATGATTAGTACTAAAACAAGAAAATTAGGAATAATTAGCATTGGGTATGAAGCAAAGTCAAGCAAAGTAGAAAGAAACCCGTTGATATCATCATAATAAAACATACTCCAATCACTACCAAACCCATAAGTCACAATATAGGTAGAGGAAAAAGCCTGAAAAACAGAAAGTAAAAGGGTAAAAAATAAAATTGGCTTAAAGTAAACCTTTAGTCCTTGAATTGTTTCTGATAATATTACGGGCGGCTTTTTAGGAATATCTGTTGAGATATTAACCTTACTTTGAGGTAATTTAATAAGCTTTTCATCTTTCTTTAGTTTTTCTGGGTTTGATCTAGCAACTCTGATTGGATAGATGACAAAGTAGAATATCACATAAGCAAGGCAAAGCAAAATAAAAAATAATCTCAAAATATCAGGTGCTTCTGTAAGCCTAGTAATAAACCCTTCAATTAAAGCTGCTAATACAATAATTGGAGAGATTCCTAACATTATTTTAACGCCTCTTTTTGCAGATTTTTGTATAGAATAAATTCTTGGTAAAGTACCCGGAAAAACAATCCCCTTACCTAAGGTAATCCCTGCTGCACCAGCAATAATAATAGCAGAAATTTCAAGTGTACCATGCATCCAAATAGTTAGAGCAGACTCTTTGAACAAGCCTTCTTGAACAAAGAAGTACTGAAATGTACCAACCATGATACCATTGTAAACTAAAACATATAGCGTTCCTATAAGCAATAGCCCGCCGCTAGCAAAAGTCAGAGCAGCAACCCGAAGGTTATTAAAAGCGATAGAAGAAAACATATCCGTAGCACCCCTTCCTTTATACACTGCCATAGGGTCACCAGAAGCGATATTTGCTTTAGTCATAGCTACATAACCCTCTCCCAAAATAGAAGCAGTAAAATCTGGGGAGTAAATCGTAGAAAAAACACCGACCAGAACAGCCGCAGTAAATACCAAAAAAGAAACTAGTAAGTCTTTTCTAGATTGGTATAGAATTATTGGCAGATCAACTTTGCAAAAAGAAACAAACTTCTCCTTAACCCCAGAAAAAGACTTTTTATGAAGCGAGTTAAAGATCTTTCTGGCAATATCGTTCAAGTACACACGAATAGACCTGTTTTTATAATACGTTCTGGAAAAAGAAAGGTCATCAGTTACCTGAATAAACAACCTGCTCAAGAGATCGGGATCTTTCTTTTTTCCTTTCAAAAGACCTTCAAGCTCTTCCCACTTGTGCTTGTTTTTTTCTATAAAATCAGTCTCCTTCATATGTTTAAAGTTTGTGACCTACCTAGCTTGTTTGGTACACATGCTAAACATTGTTTTTTTTGTGTTTCAACTTTAAATCAGACGCGGTCTGTTACATCTATCTTATTGTACATGCTGGAAGGTAAAATAGTTACTAAACCATCAATATATAACAAACTATTTGCTCATCTTCACTAACTCATTTACCACCTTAGTTATACCCTTCGATATCTGAGAGATAGAAGCATCCATCACATAGCAGGGAGAAGAGACAATTTTATTCTTCTCATCTATCAAAATTTCTTCCACATTTTTATTTATTGCTTTTGCACCAAGCTTCTCTATTTCGTCTCCAATTTCTTTAATGTTATAAGGCGAAGATTCTTCTGTCGTACCAATAGTTAAATGAATATCATTACCCATTCCTTTAAGAGCTTTTGCAACTAGAGTAGGACCCATACAAATAGCTCCAATTGGTTTTTTATTGGAGAATATTTCCTGAATCAGTTCCTTAACAGAAGAGAGAATATCGCCTTCTGACCCTGAAAAAGCCCATTTAGATAAATTTTTGGCAACACCAAAGCCCCCTGGTATCATCAACGCATCAAAATCACTAGAACTAACTTTCTCAATATCCTTTATCTCTCCTCTGGCAATACGAGCAGCTTCCACCAACACATTGCGCTTTTCATCCATTTCACTACCATCTAGGTGATTAACCACATGATGCTGATCTATATTTGGAGCAAAGCAAAAAGCTTCAGCTCCTGCCTGATCAATTGCAAGCAAACTCAATACAGCCTCATGAATTTCTGCACCATCATAAACACCACAACCAGACAATAAAACTCCTATTCTCATATTCCTTTAATTATTACATTAAAATATTTTAAAACACTATTAATGAAAAGCAGCTTATTTACTTCTCATCTTCATCATCATACACCTTAAACTCCACTCTCCTATTTAACCTTTTATCTTCTGCTGTTTTCTCATTTTCAACAACAGGCTGAGAGTTCCCTACACCAATAGCCTCAATTCTATTGCTATTAAACCCTCCATATTTAGCGATATAATTTTTTATTGCATCTGCTCTTTTTTGCGATAGATCTAAGTTGGCTTTTCTACTGCCATCAGAATCAGTATGACCGATGATTTTCAAGTTAAACTTCGGGTGAGAACTTAAAAAATCAATTACCAAATGTAAGTCGTTTTCCATAGACGGTTTTATCTCACTACTTCCTGTATTAAAATCTATAGAGTTGAAAGTAACTTTTGTGTGAATACCTATCGCTGGAATTTCTACACTTCTATTACCATCTAAGTAAAAAATCTCTTTAAAGTTGAAAAAGTTGTCTCCTTCTACGATTAGCAAATAATCTTTGTGATTAATCAGGTCAAACTCAAAAGTACCATCTGATCGTAATCTCTTAGGGGCAACTTCAACTCTATCTTCCATATCTATAATAGAGACAACACCTTCGAAGACTTCGCCTGTCTTTGGCTCAACAACTCTTCCTGAAAACCGCACAACACTATTAGGCTTTGCTTCCATGGGTAATGGAAAAGAGTGAATATCTAAACCTATATCTCCCTTTTTTTCAGATTTAGCATAAAAAAGCCATTGCGCATTTTTATCAATGGTAAAGTAAAACTCATTTCCCTCACCATTAACAAGAGGTCCCACATTCTTAGGCTCCGTCCACTCATCATTTATCTTAAAAGACTTATAAATATCAAACCTTCCAAAGTTTACCATTTGCCCATTAGAGCTAAAGTAAAGGACATTGTTTATAGGGTGAAGAAAAGGACTAACCTCACTGTTTTTTGTATTAATGAAAGGTCCAATATTCAAAGGTTTGCCAAAGCTTCCATCAGTTTTTTTTATAGAATAATAAATATCTGTTCCCCCAAAGCCATTTTTTCTCGAAGAAGCAAAATACAAAGTATCTTCCGTGATAGATAAAGCTGGGTGTGAATCCCATGCATAACTATTTATCTCTTCTCCTAAGTTTTTTGGAATTCCCCACTCTCCATTTTCCTCTTTATGAGAAACATATAAATCACAATCACCGTATCCATCTACACTATTGCATCGGGCAAAATACAATTCCTTTCCATTTTTGGATAAGCAAGGGGATCCTTCATTGTATTTCGAATTAATATTTTGCAGCTTTTTAGCTTCAGACCAGTAATCGGAATCTGCTCTTTGAGAAAAGTAAATATCTTCATTAATCTGATTATCAAATAAAGAGAAGTTATTAGTATTAAGTTGATGTGTTCTTTTAGAGGTAAAAAGAAGAAGGTCATTACTCTCATTGATCGAAGGGCCATAATCCTCATGATAAGAATTAATCTCATCTCCCATCCTGATTAAAATATCTTCTGGAGGTCGCAATGTATCAATAGCTTTTCTTCTTTCTACTAACCGAAAGTAATCTTCAATATCTACCCAAAGGTCTTTTTCAAACTCCATAAGAGAATCGTAGTGAACAATAGCATCTTGCAGATTACCTCGGTAATGTTTGATAATTAGCCGATAAAGATCTTTGGTTAATCCCATCATGTCGTGGTACTCAGCAAGCCTTGCTAATTGCCATACCAAATCAATATCACTCTCATTTAAAAAGTTTCGAATACCAAAATTCGAAACATATTCATAAAGAGCTTTAAACTTCAATTCCCACTCCTTATTTTCTCTTAGTTCTTTGATTTTTGTAAGTTTTACAGGGTCGTGATAGTAGTGAATCTTATTAATATTCTTAAAGGAAAGCTTAGGAAGTTTCAATACAGAGATAGAGTCATTTGCTGTGAATTTCTTAGTAAAAAAATCATCAAAAGATGTTTTTTTTGCAGTCTCTTTTTTTCTTTTCTTTTCTTTCTCTTGTGCAAACAATACCATAGAACTACCTAAAAGGCAGAAAGCAATGATTAGTGAAAAAAATTTACCCAACTGCATTATGAGATAAAATGCTAATAATCAAAGATATAAATTATATAACGATAAACCTCTACAATCAATTATATTAAACCTGAACCAACCACAACTTATCTATTCCATTTTTATAAAAATAGATTCCAGGCAATTCATAACTTTGCATCAAAATAAATTGTAAAAAACAATGGCATTTGATATAGAAATGATTCAAGCGGTTTACCAAAGGATGCATTCCAGAATAGAAGAAGCAAGAAAAGCAATAGGTAAACCCTTAACCCTAACAGAAAAAATTCTTTATAGCCACTTATACAATACAGGTTTAAAGGTGGCTTACAAAAGAGGAGAGTCTTATGTAGACTTTGCTCCAGATAGGGTAGCTATGCAAGATGCAACAGCGCAAATGGCATTACTACAGTTTATGCAAGCAGGTAAACAGTCTACTGCTGTTCCAAGTACAGTACACTGTGACCACTTAATACTAGCGGAAAAAGGCGCAAAAGAAGATCTCGATTCAGCTCAAAATAAGAATAAAGAAGTATATGATTTTTTAAGTTCTGTTTCTAATAAATATGGAATCGGGTTTTGGAAGCCTGGTGCAGGAATTATTCATCAGGTTGTATTAGAAAACTATGCTTTCCCAGGAGGAATGATGATCGGTACAGACTCTCATACGCCAAATGCTGGTGGTCTAGGAATGATAGCGATAGGAGTTGGAGGTGCAGATGCTGTAGACGTGATGGCGGGAATGCCTTGGGAACTAAAATTTCCTAAACTCATAGGTGTGAAACTTACAGGTAAGCTTAATGGATGGGTTTCTGCTAAAGATGTTATACTTAAAGTTGCAGGAATTTTGACTGTAAAAGGAGGAACAGGTTGTATTGTAGAATATTTCGGTGAAGGTGCAGATGCTCTTTCTGCAACAGGGAAAGGAACAATTTGTAATATGGGTGCCGAAATTGGAGCCACTACTTCTATTTTTGCTTACGATGAGAAAATGAGAGACTATCTAGTATCTACAGATAGACAAGATGTAGCTGAACTTGCTGAAAAATATAAAAGTAATTTAAGACCTGATGACGAAGTATATCAAAGCCCAGAAAAATACTACGATCAGGTAATTGAAATAAACTTAACAGAATTAGAGCCTCATATCAACGGTCCATATACACCAGATTTAGCTTGGCCTATCTCTAAGTTTGCTGAGGCAGTAAAAGAAAATAACTATCCTCAGAAACTAGAAGTAGGCCTTATAGGTTCTTGTACAAACTCGTCGTATGAAGATCTAACCAGAGCTGCGTCTATAGCACAGCAAGCAATAGATAAAAACCTTAAAGTAAAGGCAGAGTTTACAATAACACCTGGTTCAGAAACAGTGCGGTATACTGCTGAAAGAGATGGGATCTTAGATACATTTGAAAAAATGGGTGGAGTAGTTCTTGCTAACGCTTGTGGCCCATGCATAGGTCAATGGGCTAGACACACTAATGACCCAGAAAAAGCTAACTCTATCATTACTTCATTTAATAGAAACTTTGCAAAAAGAAATGATGGTAACCCAGCTACAAGGGCATTTGTAGCATCTCCAGAAATAGTAACAGCAATGGCAATAGCTGGAGATCTAACCTTCAACCCGTTAAAAGATAAACTAACAAATGAAAATGGAGAAGAGGTACAGTTAGAAGAACCTAAAGGACTTCAGGAGCCTCCAAAAGGGTATGATGTAGAAGATAGAGGATATCAAGAACCTGCAAAAGATGGTTCTGGTGTAGAAGTAAAAGTAGACCCTAACTCCGATAGGTTGCAGTTACTAGAACCATTTTCTGCTTGGGGAGGAACGGACTTAATAGGACTTAAACTTCTACTAAAAGCTTTTGGAAAATGTACCACGGATCATATTTCAATGGCTGGTCCTTGGTTAAAATACAGAGGTCACCTAGACAATATTTCTAACAACTGCTTTATCGGAGCAATTAATGCCTACAATAAAGAAACAAATACTATCAAAAACCAACTAACAGGTGAGTATGGAGAAGTTCCTGCTACAGCTAGAGCATATAAAGCAGCAGGATTAGGATCTGTAGTGTTTGGAGATGAAAATTATGGGGAAGGGTCTTCTAGGGAACATGCTGCTATGGAACCAAGATTTCTAGAAGTAAGAGCTGTTATTGTTAAATCATTTGCACGGATACACGAAACTAATCTTAAAAAGCAAGGAATATTAGCTTTAACTTTTGCTGATAAATCTGATTATGAAAAGGTTTTAGAAGACGATACTATTGATGTAATAGGCTTAACATCTTTTTCTCCAGGAAAACCTTTAAAAATAAGGTTAAACCATGCAGATGGAACTTCATATGAGTTTGAAGTAAACCATACTTATAATGAAGCACAAATCGAATGGTTTAAGGCGGGTTCAGCCCTGAATATGATCAAAACTAAAGCTGGGATATAACTATTAAAATGACTAAAAAACAAGGAAAAGTCACGGGAATAGGAGGAATATTCTTTAAAAGTAAAGACCCTGAAAAACTAAAAGAGTGGTATAAAGAAAACCTGGGTCTGGTAACTAATGAGTATGGTTCTCTCTTTGAGTTTAGAGAATCAAAAGAGCCTTTTAACAAAGGATACTTACAGTGGAGTCCTTTTAATGAAGACACCAAATACTTTGCCCCTTCTAATCAGGACTTTATGATCAACTACAGAGTTGAAAACATAGAAGAGTTGCTAGAAGGACTAAAGGAAAAAGGAATCAAAGTTGTAGGAGAAATAGAGTCTTTTGAGTATGGAAAATTTGCTCATATTTTAGACGACGAAGGCAATAAAATAGAGCTTTGGGAACCTGTTGACAGTGTTTTCACAAAAGAATATGAGGAAAAAAGCAGGAAATAGTATTAAAAACCCATAAATATAGTTGCTTTTATTAAAGGAATTTTATTCCTTTGCAATCCAATTTTTGAGACACATGCTTATAATAAACGTAAAAGAAAACGAATCTATAGACAAAGCTTTAAGAAGGTTCAAAAAGAAATTTGAAAGAACAAAGATGCTCAGAAAAATCAGAGCAAAAGCTTATTATAAGAAACCAACTATTGCAAATAGAGAAGCTAGACTTAAGTCAGCTTATAAGCAAAAGCTTATATCTGAACAATATCAATAGAAGAGCTATTTTTTTATAAGAATTTAAAACCGCTTTAATTAGCGGTTTTTTTTTACCCTTTTTTAAAATAGACCCATTCCATTATTTAGACAAACCTTAAATCTTGTTAAGATTCATAGTTTTCTACAGTGGTTTTCAAATTTTTTATAGAAATTACCGTGTTAACTTAAAACTGTTTTACTATAGAAAACTAACTTTCTATTGCATGAAACAGACCGTGTCTGATTTAAAATTGAGACTCACAGAGGGATGATTAAGATGAGTGTCAAACAAACCAGGCAGGTCACAAACTCTAAACACATGAAAAGAAGTAATTATAGAATCTTACTAACAGTATTTTTTCTTTTTATCTTTTACTTTACTCAAGCGCAAAAAGGAAAAGTAACCTTTAGCGCAGGGTCCATTAAAGGAAAAACAATAAACGGGGTTTCTTATAGAATTTTAAATAGCATACCTGGTAAAAGAGTGACTTTTACCCAAGACGGAACAACGGTATACTGCAATTATGCCAAACAAAATGTAAAAACGGAAGACTTTGATGGATCAGGAAATGTGATAGTTAAAACGGAAGATAATGTCAAAATTTATGGAGATAAAATCAACTACAGTAAATCAAGAGGAAATGTAATAATTACTGGAAAAGAGGTGAAAATGCTGAAAGATAGCACTACGCTTATCACAGATCGGCTGTATTACAATTTCAACAACAAACTAGCAATATATACCAATGGAGGCACTATTTACAGTAAAGAAACCATATTGAAAAGCCAACGAGGCTACCTTAATAATACAGCTCAGACATTAGGGTTTAAGTTAAAAGTGTTTTTAAGAGACACTGCAAGCAATCTTGAAATAGAAGCAGATACGCTTTTCTTCGATATAACTAAAAACACAGCATTTTTTCCCCAAGGTGCTAAGGTTGTAGATGCAAAAGGAGTACTTTTTGCAGATAACGGAGAGTATAACACCGATACGGGCTTTGCTAAATTTTTTGGGAATGCAGAGCTTAAAAATGAAGACTACAACTTAACCTGTGATGAAATTCAAACCCAAAAATCATGGGGTTATTCTATAGCAAAGGGAAAAGCAAAGCTACTTAGCAAAAAGGATGGCGTAACCATTATGGCTGAGGAAATGCAATATTCTTCGGAAGGCAAAAATACAAAAGCATATGGAAAACCGATTATGACAAAACCACTTGGTGAGAAAGATATGTTTTATCTTAGCGCTGATACACTTTTGTCTCAATCTGATAAGGTGGATACCACTAAGCTTACCCTTTTTGCGTACCCTGAAGTAAGGCTATTTTCTGCTCAGATGAGAGGCAAATGTGACTCGCTGGTGTATCAATACAATGATTCGCTAATTAACTTTTACAAAGATCCAGTCTTATGGGGTTCGGAAAGCCAACTTACAGGAAAGAAAATTCAAGCAACTTTGAAAAACGGAGGCATGGAAAAATTAACCCTAACTGATGATGCTTTTATCATTTCACAAGACAGTCTAAAAAACTATAACCAAATAAAAGGAAAGGAAATCATCTCCTATTTTGATGATGGTGCATTGAAAAAAGTTGATGTTACTGGAAATGGGCAAACAATTTACTTTCCAATAAGCAAAACAGGAGCTTTAGAGGGCGTAAATAAAATTACTTGTGGTAAAATAAAAATGACCTTTTTAGAAAAAAATAAATTAGAAAAAATGGAATTTGAAGGAAACCCCGATTCTAAGTTTATACCCCCACACCAGATAGAAGAAGAGGAAGCCAAACTACCAGGTTTTAGACTTCGGTTTGGTGAACAGCCTAATTTATTTCAAATGCAAATGAGAAAGAGGCGATATTTTTAAGAAAATAGTTAAAATAGCAACAAATTAAACCTAAATTTTAATTGGATGAAAGAAGAAGTATCTCAAATTATAGTAGAAACAGATGGTTTCAGTATTGGCGATGTATTCTCTCATGGCTTTGATATTTTTAAAAAACAAATGGGTCTTTTTATAGGCTTTTTTGTTTTATCTACGATCATTGGTCAAGTGCTTGCATTCATACCTCTTTTAGGCCCTATAGCCCAAATAATAATATCACCAATACTATCTGCTGGTTATATTTTTGTCGCTTATAAGGTTACTTATGATAAACCTGTTGAGTTTTCTAACTTTTTTGATGGCTTTAAAAATAACCCAGCTCAGTTTGTTATTATAAGTTTGCTTACACTTCTAATTATAGGTGTTTTAGCTGCAATAATTGTAGTGCCTATTTTCTTTACAACATTTTCTTTTGATTTATTTACGTCCTCTGATTTTAGTGACCCTTACTGGCTTTCAAATTTTATACAAGATTACTTCCCAACAATTTTTATTGCCTTTGGAATTTTAATAATTCCTATGGTATACATTGGTATTTCGCTTATGTATGCTCCACATTTTGTAATATTTGGTAAGATGGAAGCTTGGGAAGCAATAAAAGCTAGTAGAAGATTCACAAATAAACACTTTTTTTCTTTTTTAGGACTATTAGTAGTAATAATGCTTCTTAATATTGCTGGTGTACTTGCTCTTTTTGTTGGTATACTATTTACAGCTCCTGCCTCTGTTTGTATTATCTATGCAGTTTTTGATAGAATGGTAGTAAACAAATTAGAAGGTGACAATAATATAGATGATAACCTGGAAAGGCATCTTGTAGAATAATACTACAAAAACAAAACTAAAAATTGCTCGTTAATAAGCTTCCACAGTAAGAAATGCTTTTAAAATCATTAGAAAATGATATTATCTGGAAGAGAAATAAAAAATCAGTTAGGAAATAAAATCTTCATCGATCCTTTTTTAGAAAAAAGGTTAAACCCTAATAGTTACAATTTGAGTTTGCACAATGAACTAATTGTATATAATGAAGAGGTTCTGGATATGAAAAAAGATAATACATCTAGTATTATCAAAATCCCAGAAGATGGTTTTGTCTTAGAGCCAGGAAAGCTTTATTTAGGAAGAACTGTTGAAAAAACACACTCGGATTTTTATGCTCCAAAGCTGGAAGGTAGATCTTCTATTGCTCGATTAGGAATATTTATTCATATTACTGCAGGCTTAGGTCATGTAGGAGCTAGTGGCTTTTGGACCTTGGAAATTTGCTGTGTTCAGCCCGTCAGAATTTATCCGTTTATTGATATCTGTCAAATTTATTTTTTTGAAATAAAAGGAGAATACGATAAATACAAAGGAGGAAAGTACTATGACAACCAGGGAATTCAAACTAGTATGATTTACAAGGAACTCAAATAACCTTTTACCTTACCTTTTGAATCAGTTTAAAGATCAGCTGGGAAGGCTAATTACCTTATCAAAAAAGCCAAAAAGAATCATATCTCTTGTTCCGTCGCAAACAGAGCTTCTTTTTTATTTAGGGCTTGATTGTGAAGTGGTTGGAGTTACTAAGTTTTGTGTACACCCGAGAGAAAAAGTGGCAAGTATTCAAAAAATTGGAGGAACAAAAAACATCAAACTTTCTGCAATAGAAAACCTATCGCCTGATCTTATAATAGCCAATAAAGAAGAAAACAGAAAAGAAGATATTGCTTTTTTGGAAAAGAAGTACCCTGTATGGGTAAGTGATGTCAAAAGTTTGCCTGATGCTTTTCAGATGATAGAAAGCCTCGGAGAGTTAACTGGTAGGAAAAATAAAGCTTTAGAGTTAACCGATAAGATCAAGAAAAAGAAAAGTAGTTTAAAAAGAAAAACTCTTGGTAAAGCAGTCTATTTTATATGGAAAAAACCTTGGATGGTAGCTGGGAAAGACACATTTATAAACACTATGCTAGAAGTAGCGGGGTTTGAAAATGTTATCGAACAAGAAAGATATCCTGAGGTAAAACTTAGTGACTTGAAAACCCTTGATATTGACTATATTTTACTTTCTTCAGAGCCATATCCTTTCAAGGGAAAGCATGTAGAAGAATTGAAAGACCATTTTCCTATATCAAAAATAAAACTAGTTAATGGAGAGTTTTTTTCTTGGTATGGGAATAGGCTATTAGGTGTCTTTGATTACTTCTGCGCTGAGTTTTATAATTATCATCAGGTTATATGAGTTTAAAAACGGTAGAAGAATATATCAGAAAGCATAGTACCTGGGAAAGTGCATTAATAGAATTAAGAAAAATAGTGCTTTCTCAAAACTTAAAAGAAACAATAAAATGGGGAAGTCCTGTCTATACATTTCAAAATGAAAATATTGTAGGACTCGCTGCTTTTAAATCTTATGTAGGTATTTGGTTTTTTCAAGGAGTGTTGTTAAAAGATGAAAGTAATGTATTAATGAATGCACAGGAAGGAAAAACTAAGGCAATGAGACAGTGGAGGTTTATGAGTACAGAAGAGATAATGCAGCAGAAAAGCATAATTGAAAAATATGTACAAGAAGCTATTCATAATCAAGAGAAAGGCATCAAAATAAAGCCTGATAAAAGTAAGCCATTATCAATCCCTAAAGAACTACAAGATTTACTGAATAGTGATACTCTGTTGCATAAAAAATTCGATGACCTATCTTTGACAAAAAAGAGAGAGTTTGCTAAATATATAGACGTAGCAAAAAAAGAAGAAACAAAACAAACCAGGTTAAATAAAATAAAGCCGCTAATTCTTAACGGTATCGGTCTAAACGATAAATACAGGAAATAGAAAAGTACTATCAATAGCTCAATAAAGAAATAGATAAAGACGATAATATAATTATGAAAACTTCCGAAATAAGATTTAAGGTAGAATTAGATAATGAACATATTCCAGAAAAAATTGTGTGGGAAGCTACGGATAAAGCAAATCAAGGACTGCAAGAAACAAAAGCAGTTAGCCTTTCTATATGGGATAATGATGCCAAAGAAACCTTAAAGCTCGACCTTTGGACGAAAGATATGACAGTTGCTGAAATGAAAAGGTTTTACCTCGACATAATTGGTGGCTTGGCACAAAGCCTCAAAACGTCAACAAATGACGATTACATGGCTGAAGAGATAAAAAATGCGTGTATTCGTTTAGGGGAATATTTAAAAAAACAAACTACATAGGATTGTCTTCCCAAGAATCAAAGCCTGAAAAAGTGCCTTCCTCTTTCTTTCTCTCTCTTTTAACCCTACCAGATCCAGAAGAAGAACTTGAAGAGGAATTAACCGAATAAAGAAACCCAAAGGCAGAACCAACCGCCCCTCCTATTATATGTGCAAACTGAGCCACATTATCTTCCTTAAGGGAATTAAAAACCTCTTGCCCAATAAAAAGAAAGACAATCAGCAAAAAGGTGATAGGAATATTTCCCTTTTTAAGATTGGTCACAGAACTCAATACAATAAGCATAAAAGCAACTCCGCTTGCACCAAGAAGAGGTCGAGGGAAAAAGACTACATTGATTACTCCAGTTATCAGAGCTGTCACCAACATCATTAAAAGCAATGCTTTTGACCCATACTTTTCTTCCAAAATAGGTCCTAGAAGCAAAATCAAAGTAAAATTCCCTAACAAATGTTGCCAATTTGCATGTCCGAATGCATGAGAAAAAAGCCTAAAATAATCAATGGGATTTGTCAGGCTCATTTCCGGAAATACCGTAAAATAAGGCATAATATTTACGATTCCACCAGATACAATAAGCACAAGGCTTGATGCCAAAGCATAGGTTAAAACCACAGGAGAGTTATACTGTAATTTCATTGAAGAATATTTTATTTAAAATTAAAAACTATCCCACTTAAGATACCCCTTCTTTCCGAAAAGTTACTCTTTATCTTTTGGCCTAGGCTTCAAATCTACCTGAAACTCGAGATAAAACTTCACTGCCTCATTCACTATATCCTCTATCGATCGTTTATCCCAATACGCCATATCCTCCAATTTCTCCATAAACTCCGACTTTATGCCAAAGCCACTGTCCTCTTTAGTTGCCTTTCTTTTGGTATTGACAGAAGGCTTCGAGCTACTACTACTTTTGCTTCCTCCCAAAAGCGCATCCAATCCTGACGAAAAATCTTTTTTTGCCATATTTATTTAAATATTTGAAAATTTAATCAATAAACTTGGGCACCCTCCCACAAGCTCTTCCGGCGGGTCGAGCCTGCCAATCCTACTAAATCCACTTCGGTCTCGCCCAGCGCCTCCTAGCCAAGGGTGCAAAACCTACCAATACCCCTCCTTTTCACTACATCCCAACTTTAATCTTCTACTCAAAAATGCAGATCAAGGTAACCACTAATTTAAGAACCTAGCCTATTTTAACTCTAAAGTAGTGAAAACCAAACTAATAAATAAACTACTCCACGGATTTGTTGGAGCGTATGACCTCTGCTTCACTTCGGTCTAATTTTAAAGAACGAATAATTCTATCAACAGTTGGGTTTTGGGAGGCAAACACAATGAGTATACCAATAAACACACCCGATCCTGCAACATGTGCCGTAAAGTAATAGCTAATAAGGCACAAAATGCTGCTAAACTCTAAAAGTGAATACTTCAAAATACAAGCACTTTTATATTCTTGCAGCTTTTCTCTGATGCTAACCTTTTGTTTCGCTTCTTTTAACTTTTTATAGTAAAAGAAAAAAGCCAGAAATAAGGGGGCTGGCGAAACAAATAAAAGCGCTAAACCAAACTCTCTGAGTCCATCAATACCAGCAAACGCTTGGTTTTTAGATAGATAAAATAGGATCAGAAAAAACAGCAGCGGGACACTCACAAAAGCAAAAAAAACAATTCTCAAAACTCTAAAAAACTCCTCTGGAGTGCTGTAACTATCCGATTTCATACTTTTACTATAGGTTTCAGGTTATTGCTAAATTAGAGAAAATACCATATACCTGAGCTTGGGCTATTAAATATGTTCTATAAAAACTTGCTGCAAAACTACTTTACTTATAGACCTGTTAGGTTTGAAACCTAACAGGTTTAGTGCTACCCCGAGCTTTTACTCCTCCATCTGATAATCTGGGTGACCTGTTTGCCATAGAGCGTATTTCTTGCTCTTTAGATGTAAAAACCAGTGTAAATAATTGTATATAAGAAAGTTAACCGTTCTGTTTAGTAGTTGAAATTTATAAATACAAAGTTGATATTTATAAATTTCAACTAACTCCGTTTTGATTCCCTCTGCCTCTACCATTGATTTGTCATCAACTTATTGCTGCAATAATTAAGGAGGAAACCGAAAAGCCTTTCATAGAGTAGGTACCATTTCAAATGTAGTATCCAATAGAAGAAGTTAACTATGACTTATCAACTACTTAGTTGGTATAAGCTTAAGAAATAACAAGTACGGGTAGTTGTTCAAAGCATAATCATAAATATTCCACGCTTTGAGCCTATCCCTTACTTTGTTTCTCAACTTCTCTATTTCCACATTTTGAAGCAATAAAATTTAATCTATAATGAAGAAGATTTTAATCCTAAGTTTATTTCTAAGCACTATT